>CP154437.1:0-1200000 GCA_039516895.1 Campylobacter coli
ATGAATCCAAATCAAATACTTGAAAATTTAAAAAAAGAACTCAATGAAAACGAATACGAAAATTATATCGCTATCTTAAAATTTAACGAAAAACAAAGCAAAGCAGATTTTCTAGTCTTTAACGCTCCTAATGAGCTTTTAGCCAAATTCATACAAACAAAATATGGTAAAAAAATTTCACATTTTTATGAAGTGCAAAGTGGAAATAAAGCAAGCGTCTTGATACAAGCACAAAGCCAAAAGCATAGTGGCAAAAGCACTAAAATCGATATCGCTCATATCAAAGCACAAAGCACGATTTTAAATCCTTCTTTTACTTTTGAAAGTTTTGTAGTGGGGGATTCTAACAAATACGCTTATGGAGCTTGTAAAGCTATCTCACAAAAAGACAAACTTGGAAAACTTTACAATCCTATCTTTATCTATGGGCCTACAGGACTTGGCAAAACACACTTGCTTCAAGCTGTGGGAAATGCAAGTTTGGAAATGGGAAAAAAAGTGATTTATGCTACGAGTGAAAATTTTATCAATGATTTTACTTCAAATTTAAAAAATGGCTCTTTAGATAAATTTCACGAAAAATATAGAAATTGTGATGTTTTACTCATAGATGATGTGCAATTTTTAGGAAAAACAGACAAAATTCAAGAAGAATTTTTCTTTATATTTAATGAGATTAAAAACAATGACGGGCAAATCATCATGACAAGTGATAATCCACCCAATATGCTAAAAGGTATTACCGAACGCTTAAAAAGTCGTTTTGCTCATGGTATCATAGCAGATATCACTCCGCCTCAACTCGATACAAAAATAGCTATCATACGCAAAAAATGTGAATTTAATGATATCAATCTTTCTAATGATATCATCAATTATATCGCCACTTCTTTAGGAGATAATATAAGAGAAATAGAAGGTATCATCATAAGCTTAAATGCCTATGCTAACATACTCGGACAAGAAATCACTCTTGAACTTGCAAAAAGCGTGATGAAAGATCATATCAAAGAAAAGAAAGAAAATATAAGCATAGAAGATATTTTATCTTTGATCTGTAAAGAATTTAACATCAAGCCAAGCGATGTGAAATCTAGCAAAAAAACTCAAAATGTCGTTACTGCAAGACGCATAGCAATCTACCTAGCAAGGGAACTTACAAGCCTTACTTTTTCACAACTTGCTAATTTCTTTGTAATGAAAGATCACACAGCTATTTCACATAGTGTGAAAAAAATAAAAGAACTCATGGAAGATGACGAACAAATAAAAACAAAAATCGAAGAATTAAAAAACAAAATTCTTACAAAAAGTCAAAGTTAAGTGAAAAAATGTGAAAAAAAGAAAAGCAAAATGTGAAAAAATATAATTAAGCAAAATATGGTAAAATACAAATTTAATAATTTTTTGCTAAAGAATTTCACAATTTCAATAGTCTTATTATTACAATGAATTTAAATTATATATAATAAAGCCAAGGAGAAAAAATGAAACTAAGTATCAATAAAAATACCCTTGAATCAGCGGTACTTTTATGTAATGCCTATGTAGAAAAAAAAGATTCTAGCACTATCACTTCACATTTACTTTTTGAAGCTGATGAAGATAAACTTATCATTAGAGCGAGTGATTTTGAAATAGGGATAAACTATAAAATAAGAAAAATTCGCGTAGAAAGCAGAGGTTTTGCTACTGCAAATGCAAAAAGCATAGCCGATGTGATAAAAAGTTTAAACAATGAAGAAGTGGTGTTAGAAACCATAGATAATTTTTTATTTATAAGACAAAAAAGTACAAAATACAAACTTCCTATGTTTAATCATGAAGATTTTCCAAATTTCCCTAAAACAGAAGGCAAAAATCAATTTGATATTGATTCAAGTGATTTAAGTAGATCTCTTAAAAAAATTCTACCAAGCATTGATACTAACAACCCTAAATATTCTCTAAATGGTGCATTTTTAGATATAAAAACAGATAGAATAAATTTCGTTGGAACCGATACAAGACGCCTTGCAGTTTATACTCTTGAAAAAGCAAATAATCAAGAATTTCACATCAGCATTCCTAAAAAAGCTATCATGGAAATGCAAAAACTTTTTTATGAGAAAATCGAAATTTATTATGATGAAAATATGCTTATCGCTAAAAATGATAATTTTGAATTCTTTACAAAACTTATCAATGATAAATTCCCTGATTATGAAAAAGTTATCCCAAAAACTTTCAAACAAGAACTTAAATTTTCAACTGAAGATTTTATAGATAGTCTTAAAAAAATCAGCGTTGTAACTGAAAAAATGAAACTTCATTTCAACAAAGATAAAATCATCTTTGAAGGTATAAGCTTAGACAATATGGAAGCAAAAACCGAACTTGAAATCGAAACAGGAGTAAGTGAAGAATTTAATCTTAATATCAAGATAAAATACCTACTTGATTTCTTAACTTCAATCGAAGAAGAACAATTCACTTTAAGTGTAAATGAACCTAACTTAGCCTTTGTGGTAAATTCTCAAGGCTTATCTATGGTTATCATGCCTATGATTTTATAAAAATTTAAAATCTTTAGACAAAAGACAAAGGAAAATTATGCAAGAAAATTATGGTGCGAGTAATATTAAAGTTTTAAAAGGCTTAGAAGCTGTTAGAAAACGCCCAGGTATGTATATAGGAGATACCAATATAGGCGGACTTCATCATATGATTTATGAAGTAGTAGATAATTCTATCGATGAAGCAATGGCAGGACATTGTGATACTATAGATATAGAAATCACTACCGAAGGAAGCTGTATCGTTAGCGATAATGGTCGTGGAATTCCTGTGGATATGCACCCAACTGAAAATATGCCAACCCTAACTGTTGTTTTAACTGTTCTTCATGCAGGGGGAAAATTCGATAAAGATACTTATAAAGTTTCAGGGGGTTTGCATGGTGTGGGCGTTTCAGTCGTAAATGCACTTTCTAAAAAACTTGTAGCTACGGTTGAAAGAAATGGAGAAATTTATCGCCAAGAATTTTCAGAAGGTAAAGTCATCAGTGAATTTGGTGTTATAGGAAAGAGCAAAAAAACAGGAACTACCATAGAATTTTGGCCTGATGATACAATTTTTGAAGTAACAGAATTTGATTATGATATTTTGGCTAAAAGATTTCGTGAACTTGCATATTTAAATCCAAAAATCACTATAAATTTTAAAGATAATCGTGTAGGCAAAAGTGAAAGTTTTCATTTTGAAGGTGGAATTTCACAATTTGTTAGCGATTTAAATAAAAAAGAAGCTTTAACTAAACCTATATTTTTTGGTGTAGATGAAGAAGATGTAAATGTAGAAGTGGCTTTGCTTTATAATGATACTTATAGCGAAAACTTACTTTCTTTTGTAAATAATATCAAAACCCCTGATGGCGGAACGCACGAAGCTGGATTTAGAATGGGTTTAACAAGAGTGATTAGCAACTATATAGAAGCAAATGCTAGTGCTAGAGAAAAAGACTCTAAAATCACAGGTGATGATGTGCGTGAAGGACTTATCGCTATAGTAAGTGTAAAAGTGCCTGAACCTCAATTTGAAGGACAAACCAAAGGAAAACTTGGCTCTTCTTATGTGCGTCCTATAGTTTCAAAAGCAAGTTTTGAATATCTTAGTAAATATTTTGAAGAAAATCCTATCGAAGCAAAAGCTATTATGAATAAAGCTTTAATGGCAGCTAGAGGAAGAGAAGCAGCAAAAAAAGCAAGAGAATTAACGCGTAAAAAAGAAAGCTTGAGTGTAGGAACTTTGCCTGGGAAATTAGCTGATTGTCAAAGTAAAGATCCAAGTGAGAGTGAAATTTATCTTGTGGAAGGGGATTCTGCGGGTGGTTCTGCAAAACAAGGAAGAGAAAGATCTTTTCAAGCGATTTTGCCTTTGCGTGGTAAAATTCTAAATGTTGAAAAAGCAAGACTTGATAAAATTTTAAAATCCGAACAAATTCAAAATATGATTACTGCTTTTGGTTGTGGTATAGGTGAGGATTTTGATCTTTCAAAACTAAGATATCATAAAATCATCATCATGACAGATGCCGATGTAGATGGCTCTCACATACAAACTCTACTTTTAACTTTCTTCTTCCGTTTTATGAATGAACTTGTGGCTAATGGACACATTTATCTTGCCCAACCACCGCTTTACCGCTATAAAAAAGGTCAAAAGAAAGAAATTTATCTCAAAGATGAAAAAGCTTTGAATGATTATTTAATCGAAACAGGAATTGAAAGTTCTAATTATGAAGGAATTGGCTTAAATGATTTAAAAGATTTTCTAAAAATCGTTGCCGCTTATCGCTCGGTATTAAATGAGCTTAAAAAGCGTTTCAATGTGATTTCTGTGATCAGATACTTGATCGAAAATCCTGACTTTATCAAAGAAAATAATGAAGAACTTTTTAAAATCGTTAAAGCTTTTTTGGAAAAAGAAGGACATAATATTTTAAATCATTATATCAATGAAAACGAAATTCGCATTTATGTGCAAACTGAAAATGGTTTGGAAGAACTTATCATCAATGATGATTTATTTTCACACCCTCTTTATGAAGAGGCAAATTATATCTTTAATAAAATAAAAGATCGTGATTTGAGCTTTGAAAAAGATATCTTAGATATCTTAGATGAAGTAGAAAAAAATGCCAAAAAAGGTGCTTATATCCAACGCTATAAAGGTTTGGGTGAAATGAATCCTGAACAACTTTGGGAAACAACTATGGATCCAAGCGTAAGAAGACTTTTAAAAATCACTATCGAAGATGCGCAAAGTGCTAATGATACCTTTAATCTCTTCATGGGCGATGAGGTTGAACCAAGACGCGATTATATCCAAACACATGCTAAAGATGTAAAACATTTAGATGTGTAAAATTTTTTAGTGTCAAATTTAAATCTGACACTAAATTCTATCTTTTTGTTTAAAAATTTCACACTTTATTACAATAATTCATATTTTATTTTTACTCAAATTATTTTTTAAATATTTTTTAAGTTTTTAGATTTATAATTTGTAATACTAAATACTTAAAAGGATTGATGTATGTTAGAAGTTTCGCGTAGAAATTTTTTAAAAGCTACGGCTTTAAGTGCTGTTTGTCTTTCTGGTTTGAATGCTTCTTTTTTGGAATTTTCTCAAGCTAAACAAGTGAAATATTTTATCAAGGATAGTGAAATTCCTTATCAAGAAAATTTTATTAACGCAGATGAAATTTTACTTGTTGAAAAAGATATCAGCAATATTTACTCAAAACTTAAAGAAGCTTTTGAAAATAAAGCACTTATTGGAAGTGTGAGTAGTGGGACAACTTTTTTTGTGATTCGCACTATGGCGTCGGATTATGGTATGCGCGTTGCGTATGAAAAAAAACAAGGTGATTTTTATACTTGGATTTTAGCACCAAAAGGAGTTAAATTATGATTTTACCAAAAAATGTTTCGCAAAGTGATTTTACAGCTGCAGTAGCAAAATTTGAAAAAGCTTTGGGTAAAGAATGGGTATTTAAAACCCAAGAGGATTTAGATCTTTATAGAGATGCGTATAGCCCGCAATGGGATGATGATGACGAACCTATCCCTTCTTTAGCGCTTGCACCTAGAAATGTGGAAGAAGTTCAAGCTATAGTAAAAATAGCAAATGAATTTAAAATTCCTCTTTTTCCTATTTCCACAGGTAAGAATTTAGGCTATGGTTCTTCTGCACCACAGCAAAGAGGACAGGTTGTTGTAGATTTAAAAAGAATGAATAAAATCATCGAAGTAGATGATAAAAGAAATTTCTGTATCGTTGAACCTGGAGTGAGTTATTTTGATCTTTATGAGTATGTAGAAAAGAATAATCTCAATGTTTTTTTAGATATTCCTGATCCAGGTTGGGGTTCTCCACTTGGAAATGCTTTAGATCATGGTTGGGGATACAGCTATGGAATGTATCGTGATCACTTTGGCTCACATTGTGGAATGGAAGTTGTTTTAGCTAATGGAGAAATTTTACGCACGGGTATGGGTGCTTTACCAAAAGCTAAGACTTTTGCAGAAAATAAATACGGCTATGGTCCTTATGTAGATGGACTTTTTTCACAATCTAATTTCGGTATCGTTACAAAAATGGGCTTTTGGATGATGCCAAAACCAGAGCATTATATGCTTTTATCTATAAAAATGAAAAAACGCGAGGATTTGATCCCAGCGGTTGAAATTTTAAATTATCTTGAGGATAGTTTTATTGTGGGATGGCCGCAGTATTTTAGTCCATTAAATCCACCTTATGGAAAACCGATGAATGCGGAGTTAAAAGGCTATCTTACAAGTAAAAATGGCTTGCCTGATATGGATAAAATTCAAAATTATGCTTTAAAAAATAAAATCCCTTATTGGAATATCGATGTTTCAGTTTATGGCTGTAAAGAAGTGTGCTATGCGAATTTAGAATATATCAAACAAAGATTTAAGATCATTGAGGGTGTAGATATTTCTATCGTTCAAGAATTTAGCTTACCTTTGAATTTGGAGCAAAAAAAGCAGCTTAAACATAAGGTTACTCTTGGAATTCCAAATATGGAAATTTTCTGGCTTAGCACAAGAGGTGAGGCTTTAGAGCCAAGTGATGGGCATGTATGGTTCTCACCTATTATTCCGCGCGATGGTAAAGAGCTTTTAAAATGCCAAGAAGTATATATGGAATTATTTAGAGAATTTGGGGAAGAATCTCCTATAACACCTTTTTCACATCCTAGAAGTTGGATGTATCGTGCATTTTGCTTTATGTTAGCCTTTAATAACTCAAGAACGGATAAAGCTCACAATCTAAAAGTGCGTAAAATGTATCGTCAAATGGTTCAAACTGCTGCAGAACATGGATGGGGAGATTATCGTGCGGCTCCGACTTTCCAAGATGATGTAATGGGTGCGTATTCTTATAACAATCATATTTTACGCCGCTTTAACGAGCAACTTAAAGATTGTATCGACCCAAATGGAATTTTAGCACCTGGTCGTGGAGGCATTTGGCCTAAAAATTTAAGAGATGAGCGTTTTGTCAATAACAAACGCGACGCATTAAGAATGAAAGAAGGTAAAGAAAAATGAAAAAAATCGCTTTATTTTTTGTTTTATTTGTTTGCTTGCTGAATTTAGATGCTAAGGATAAAGAATGGTTGCCAAAGGGTGAATCTATAAGTGTTTATGAATATATTCCAAACAATCCAAGATCCCCTGCAGCGTTTTCAAGCGTTGATGCTAAAAAATTAAATGCAAATCAAAGAAAAGGACAGCAAGTTTATAGTAAGTGGTGTATAGCATGTCATGGCCAAGGAATGCCTGGGACAAATGCACTTTCAGCTCTTTATAAAGATCAAGGAATTCCTGCACTTTTAGAAGATAGAACGGATTTGAGCCCTGATTTGGTAATGATTTTTGTGCGTTATGGTAAACATTCGATGCCATTTTTCCGCAAAACTGAAATCAATGATAAAGAATTGCAGTATTTAGGTGAGTATTTAGGTAGAAACTATAAATAAAAGATGAACTCTAAAGGACTTTATGTTAAGTAAAGTCCTAAAATACTTTTAAAATGAGAATATTTACTGGTTTAAATTTAAAAAAGCTTCTTTGCTAAATTGCACAGAAGCTTTTTTTTGTTTAATGCGCCACAGCTTCACTCACTCCCACACCGCTTTGAGCTCTAAAATCTTGCGCTTCAAAACCTTCTTTATCTTTTTTAGCTCTTTTAGAATTATCTAATTTTGAAATGATATAAATGAGTATAAAACTTAAAGGCATTGAAAATAAAGCAGGATGATCATAAGGAAAAATAGCCTCACTAAAACCAAAACTTTTTACCCATATACTAGGGCTTAAAATCACAAGAGCAAGAACGACTATAAGTCCTATTAGCCCTCCCCAAAAAGCACCTTTAGTGGTAAGATTTTTCCAATAAATACAGAGTAAAAGTATAGGAAAATTTACACTCGCAGCAATAGCAAAAGCAAGTCCTACGGTAAAAGCAACATTTTGTTTTTCAAAGACAATGCCTAGCAAAATAGCAAAAATTCCTATAGCTATAGTTGCAATTTTTGTAACTCTCATTTCATCTTCATGTTTGACATCACCCTTTTTGATAACATTGACATATAAATCATGACTTATAGCTCCTGCACCTGAAATCGCAAGTCCTGCAACTACTGCCAAAATAGTAGCAAAAGCCACTGCTGAAATAAATCCTAAAAAGACATCTCCACCCAAAACATCAGCCAAGGTGACTGCTATCATATTGCTAGCCCCATTAAAACTTCCATCGGCATTGGTAAATTGAGGATTGCCAAGTAAGAGTGCTATAGCACCAAAGCCTATAATGAAAGTAAGTATATAAAAATACCCTATAAATCCTGTTGCATAAAATACTGACTTTCTAGCTTCTTTAGCATCTTTTACAGTAAAAAATCGCATAAGTATATGAGGTAAACCTGCAGTTCCAAACATAAGAGCCAAACCTAAAGAAAGAGCTGATATGGTATCAGGTAAAAAAGTCCCTGGTTTCATTATATTTTCACCTTTTGGATGATGAGAAATGGCTAAATCAAAATAATATTTTAAATCAAATTTCGTAAGATATAAAATCATAACAGCCATAAAAGTAGCCCCTGCTAGAAGTAAAATGGCTTTGATAATTTGCACCCAAGTGGTTGCATGCATTCCTCCAAAAGTTACATAACAAATCATTAAAATTCCAACCAAAACAACAGCAAAGGTATAAGGCAAACCAAAAAGCAATTGTATGAGTTGCCCTGCTCCTACCATTTGAGCAATAAGATAAAAGATAATAACACTTAAAGCAGAAATAGCCGATATAACGCGTATAGGCTTAGCTTCTAAACGATAAGCGGTAATATCTGCAAAGGTAAATTTGCCAAGATTTCTAAATTTTTCTGCAATTAAAAATAAAATAATAGGCCAACCTACTAAAAATCCTATAGAATAAATAAGTCCATCAAAGCCATTAGTAAAAACTAAAGCGGTGATTCCAAGAAAGCTTGCTGCACTCATATAATCTCCCGCTATAGCTACACCATTTTGCATTCCTGTGATATTTCCTCCAGCGGTATAAAATCCACTTTTGGATTTGGATTTTTTGTTAGAATAATAGGTGATAAACAAAGTAGCTAAAACAAAGACTAAAAACATACTAACAGCAGTTATATTTATAGGTTTTTGATGAACTTCTCCTAAATCAAAACCGGCGCTTAAAGCTAAATTGAAGATTAAACTTAAAAATATAAAGACTTTCATACTAGCTCCTTATAATTGATTTTTCCATCTTTTAACGCATCAAGTAATCCCTCATTTTCTAAGTTTTTAATCACTTCTTCTTGCTCTTTATCAAGAAAATAATTTGCGATAAAAGTGTAAATTCCTGTGGAAATAATACACAATAAAATCAGGCCAATGCCTACCATAATACCAAGCGTGATGGAACTAGGACCCAGTTTATACCCTAAAATTTCAGGCATAAGTCCTATACCTAGAACAAAGATATAGTAACAAATAAGCACTATCAAAGATAGGTTAAGAGATATTTTGTTTCTAAAAGAAACAAATTTTTTAAATCTCAAAACAGCATTTTTTTGCTCCGCATTTAAATTCATGGGTACTCCTTTCAATGTTTATGATTCAATATAACAAAAATTTCAATAAATTTAGGCTTTTTATTTTAAAAATTTGTGTAATAATAGAATTTTTATCTTAAATATGAAAAAAAGTAACATATATTTATTAATGTTACTAAAATTTACATATTAATTCATTGATAATTTTTATCTCATTTTAAAAAATTTTTCTTTAGAATTAAGCTTTTATAAATTCACAAGGAAAAATTTTGACCCTGCTTACAAATCCTATCATCATCAGTGTAGTTTTGATGACTTTACTTTGTTTATTTCGTTTTAATGTACTTTTGAGTCTTTTGATTTCTGCTTTAGTTGCTGGAATTTTTTCTCATATTGAGATTATGAAAACTATGAGTATTTTAATCGATGGAATGAAGGGAAATTTAAAAACCGCTTTAAGTTATATACTTTTAGGTGCTATTGCTGCTGCGATTTCAAGGACAAATTTAACAGCTTATTTGATTAAGGTAGTCAGTCGTTTTATCTCTCACAAAAAATATCTTTTGCTTTTATCTATAGCTTTGATTTCTTGTTTTTCGCAGAATTTAATTCCTATCCATGTGGCGTTTATTCCTTTGTTAATCCCACCACTTTTAAGTCTTTTTAATAAATTAAAAATCGATCGTAGGGCTGTTGCTTGTGCATTAACCTTTGGACTTACAACACCTTATATGGTTTTACCCATAGGTTTTGGACTTAATTTCCAAGATCTTTTAAGAGAAAATTTAGAGAAAAATGGGGTTAATGTCAGCTTAGCAGATGTAACAAATGCGATGTATTATGCTGCTATTTGTATGGTATTGGGGCTTTTTTTAGCACTTTTTGTATTTTATAGAAAACCAAGAGAATATCAAGAAATAGAAATTCAAAAAATTGATTTTGACAATATCAAAATGGGACGTAAAGAATGGGGTGTTTTAGTAGGGCTTATTTTGACTTTAGTTTTACAAATTTTTACGATGAATTTGCCTTTATCAGGGCTTTTGGGCTTTATTTCTATGGTGATTTTGGGTGGAGTTGAATATAAAAGTGTCAATGATATTTTTGATGATGGACTCAAACTAATGGGTTTTATCGCTTTTGTTATGCTTGTAGCAGCGGGTTATGGAGAGGTTTTAAAACAAAGTGGTGCTGTAAATGAGCTTGTAAATTCCGTAGTCCCTTGGATGCAAGAAAATAAATTTTTGGCTGTATTTTTAATGCTTTTAATAGGTCTTATTATTACTATGGGTATAGGTACTTCTTTTGGGACTATTCCTATCATAGCTACACTTTTTTGTCCTCTTTGCTTAGAACTCGGTTTTAGCGCAGCTCTTATCATATTTATCTTAGGGGTTGCAGGAGCTTTAGGAGATGCAGGAAGTCCAGCAAGTGAAACGACGATGGGAACGAGCGTGGGATTAAGTGTAGATAAGCAACACGATCATATAAAAGATACTTGTATCCCTACTTTTATTTTTTATAATGGGCCTTTGCTGATTTTAGGAAGTATCATAGCGATGTTTTTATAATTTTTATAAATCCATTGAAATATTTTTTAATTTATTTATTTTTAAGATAAAAAATATCTCGATATTAAAAAAATATATGTTATAATCCTTAACAAGCTATCAAATTTAAAATCAATCTTATAAGGAGAATAAAATGGATTTGGAAAATATCTTAGAAAACAATCAAAGCGTAGGTTTATATCACCCTAAAAATGAACACGATGCCTGTGGTATTGCCGCAGTTGCCAATATACGCGGTATTGCTTCTTATAAGGTTATTTGTGACGCTTTAGAAATTTTGATGAATCTTGAACACAGAGGCGGTGCGGGAGCTGAAGAAAATTCAGGCGATGGAGCGGGAATTTTGATTCAGATTCCTCATGATTTTTTTATGACTCAAGAGCTTGGTTTTGAGCTTCCTCAAAAAGGTGATTATGCTGTAGCACAAATGTTTTTATCACCTAATGCAGATGCCAAAGAAGAAGCAAAAGAAATATTTTTACAAGGTTTAAAAGATAAAAATTTAGAATTTCTAGGTTTTAGAGAGGTGCCTTTTAACCCTAGTGATATAGGAGCAAGTGCTTTAAAAGCTATGCCTTATTTTTTACAAGCTTTTGTAAAAAAACCAAGCACGGTTAATGCAGGACTTGAATTTGAAAGAGTGCTTTATGCTTGTCGTCGTCTTATAGAAAAAAGAGCTTTGCATGTGCCTAAATTTTATTTTTCAAGCTTTTCTTCACGCACTATAGTTTATAAAGGAATGCTTCTTTCTACTCAATTGAGCGATTTTTATCTTGATTTTAAAGATGTCAATATGAAATCCGCTATTGCTTTGGTGCATTCTCGCTTTTCGACTAATACCTTCCCAAGCTGGGAAAGAGCTCATCCAAACCGCTATATGGTACATAATGGAGAGATTAACACCATACGAGGAAATGTCGATAGCATAAGAGCTAGAGAAGGTTTGATGGAGAGCGAATATTTTGAAAATTTAGATGAAATTTTTCCTATCATAGCAAAACCAAGTAGCGATTCTGCTATGTTTGATAATACTTTAGAATTTTTAGCTTTAAATGGACGCACTTTAGAAGAAGCTTTTATGATGATGGTGCCAGAACCATGGCATAAAAATGAAAATATGGGAAGTAAAAAGCGTGCTTTTTATGAGTATCATTCTTTATTGATGGAGCCTTGGGATGGACCTGCTGCTATAGTTTTTACTGATGGGGTTATCATGGGGGCGAGTTTAGATAGAAATGGTTTTCGTCCTTCAAGATATTATCTTACAAAAGATGATATGCTCATACTTTCAAGCGAAACAGGAGCTTTAAAATTTGATGAAAGTAATATCAAAGCTAAAAAACGCTTAGAACCTGGAAAACTTTTACTTGTAGATACTGCAAGAGGTAGGGTAATAGCTGATAATGAAATCAAAGAACATTATGCTAATGCGAAGCCTTATAAACAATGGCTTAAAAATTTAGTAGAGCTTGAAAAACAACACAGCGGGGTTTATAAACATAAATTTTTAAAAGAAGATGAGGTTTTAAAACTTCAAAAAGCTTTTGGATGGAGCTATGATGAGCTTAAAATGAGTGTAGCAAGTATGGCGCAAAATGGCAAAGAAGCTTTAGCGGCTATGGGTGTGGATACTCCTTTGGCTATTCTTTCTAAGACTTATCAGCCTTTGTATAATTATTTTAAACAACTTTTTGCTCAAGTGACTAATCCACCTTTAGATGCGATAAGAGAAGAGATTGTTACTTCTACAAGGATATATTTAGGAAGCGAAGGGAATTTGTTAAAACCAGATGAAAATAATGCAAAGCGTGTTAAAATTTCTTTGCCTATTATAAGCAATGAAGAGCTTTTCGAGGTTAAGGCTTTAAACAATTTCCAAGTTAAAGAATTTTCTATACTTTATGAGTATTCTAAAGTTACCTTAGAACAAGCTTTAGATAATCTTTGCGTAAAAATAGAAGAAGAGATTAAAAAAGGTGTTTCTATCATCATCTTAAGTGATAAAGGAGTGGATGATAAAAATGCTTATATCCCTGCTTTACTTGCGGTTTCGGGCGTGCATAATTATTTGGTAAGAAAGAATTTAAGAACTCACACAAGCATTATCATAGAAAGTGGTGAGCCAAGAGAAATTCATCATTTTGCTTGTCTTTTAGGCTATGGTGCAACGGTTATAAATCCTTATTTGGTTTATGAAAGCATACAAAAACTTATAGAAAATAAAGACTTAAATGTAAGTTATGATAAAGCGGTAGAAAATTTCATCAAAGCAAGTTCAAGTGGTATAGTAAAAATTGCTTCTAAAATGGGGGTTTCTACTTTACAAAGTTATAATGGTTCTGCTCTTTTTGAGTGTTTGGGCTTAAGTTCTAAAGTGATTGATAAATACTTTACTTCTACAACTTCACGCATTGAGGGTATGGATTTAGAAGATTTTGAAAAAGAACTTATCGCTTTACATAAACACGCTTTTAATGATACACATAAGGCTTTAGATTCTAAAGGAATTCACAGCTTTAGAAGTGCTAAAGAAGAACACTTAATCGATCCACTTGTGATTTTTAATCTTCAGCAAGCTTGTCGCAATAAAGACTATAAAAGCTTTAAAAAATACTCTGCCTTAGTTGATGAAAAACAAGTGAATTTGCGTTCTTTAATGGAATTTGATTTTAGCGAGGCTATCAGTATTGACAAGGTTGAAAGTGCTGAAAGTATAGTTAAGCGTTTTAGAACAGGTGCTATGAGTTATGGTTCTATTTCTAAAGAAGCTCATGAGTGCTTAGCAGAAGCAATGAATAAAATAGGCGCAAAATCAAATTCAGGCGAGGGCGGTGAAGATGAGGAACGCTATGAAATCAAAGATGGAGTCAATAAAAATTCCGCTATCAAACAAGTAGCAAGTGGGCGTTTTGGGGTGGATTTAAATTATTTAACCCACGCAAAAGAATTACAAATCAAAGTCGCTCAAGGTGCAAAACCAGGCGAGGGCGGACAATTAATGGGCTTTAAAGTTTATCCTTGGATAGCTAAGGCTAGACATTCTACAGCGGGTGTGACGCTGATTTCTCCACCACCTCATCATGATATTTATTCTATTGAGGATTTGGCTCAACTCATTTATGATTTAAAAAATGCGAACAAAGACGCCAAAATTTCAGTAAAACTTGTAAGCGAAAACGGTATAGGAACAGTTGCTGCAGGTGTGGCAAAAGCAGGGGCGAATTTAATCCTTGTTTCAGGTTATGATGGAGGAACAGGAGCAAGCCCTAGAACTTCTATACCACATGCGGGAATTCCTTGGGAGTTAGGCTTAGCTGAAACGCATCAAACTTTGATCTTAAACAAGCTTAGAGATAGAGTAAGATTAGAAACTGATGGAAAGCTGATGAATGGACGCGATTTAGCTATAGCTGCACTTTTAGGAGCTGAAGAATTTGGCTTTGCTACTGCACCTTTGATTGTTATGGGCTGTACGATGATGCGAGTTTGTCATCTTAATACTTGTCCTTTTGGTATTGCCACTCAAGATAAAGAACTTAGAGATCGTTTTAAAGGCAAAGTAGATGATGTGGTTAATTTCATGTATTTTATAGCTGAAGAGCTTAGAGAATATATGGCAAGACTTGGTTTTGAACGCCTTGATGATATGATAGGAAGAGTCGATAAACTCCGTCAAAAACCTATGCAAGGTAAAGCGGGTAAAGTGAATTTGGATAAAATTTTAAAATCCTTACCTACTTATAACAGAACCGCTGTGCATTTTAAAGACTATAAAGACAATAAACTTGAAAAAACGATTGATTATAGAATTTTACTCCCACTTTGTAAAAATGCTGTGGAGAAAAAAGAGCCTATCAAACTTTCTTTAGAAGTAGGAAATCAAAGTCGTACTTTTGCTACTATGCTTTCAAGTGAAATTCTAAAAACTTATGGCAAAGACGCTTTAAGTGAAGATAGCATACAAATCAAAGCCATAGGAAATGCAGGCAATAGCTTTGGAGCATTTTTGTTAAAGGGTATTAAGCTTGAGATTATAGGTGATAGTAATGATTATCTAGGTAAGGGTTTAAGCGGAGGTAAGATCATCGCTAAAATTTCAAATGAAGCTACTTTCTCACCTGAAGAAAATATCATCGCAGGAAATGCTTGTTTGTATGGAGCAACCGAGGGTGAAGTGTATTTAGATGGTATAGCAGGAGAAAGATTTTGTGTAAGAAATTCAGGAGCTAAAGCGGTAGTTTTAGGAACCGGTGTGCATGGTTGTGAGTATATGACAGGGGGGCTTGTCGTAGTGCTTGGCGATGTGGGTGCGAACTTTGCTGCAGGTATGAGCGGGGGTGTGGTTTATATCTTTGGAAGACACAATGAAGCCCATGTAAATACTGAGCTTGTGGATATTAAAGATCTTAGCCCTAAAGATGAAAAAGAATTAAAAATGATGATAGAAAATCATATCGCTTATACTAATTCTAAAAAGGCTAAGGACATACTCGAAAAATTTGACAAAAAAGACTTTTTTAAAGTTATGCCAAGAGATTATGAAAAAATGTTAGAGATGATCGAGCTTTGCAAAGATGAAGAAGATCCAAGTTTGGCAGCATTTTTGAAAATCACACAAAAATAAGGAGTAAAAATGGGAAATGCAAGAGGTTTTTTAGATTTTAAAAGGGTAGATTTTAAAAAAGTTGCTCCTAAAGAAAGAGTTTTAAATTTCAAAGAATTTACAACGCTTTTAGACAAGAAAGAACAAGAAATTCAGGGCGGACGATGTATGGATTGTGGGGTAGCATTTTGCCATACGGGTGTGATGAGTGAAGGCAAGGATGTAGGCTGTCCTTTAAACAACCTCATCCCTGAATGGAATGATCTTATTTATCGTTCTTTATGGAAAGAAGCTTATGAAAGACTTGATCTTACCAATCCTTTTCCTGAATTTACCGGCCGTGTTTGTCCGGCTCCTTGTGAGGATTCTTGTGTGTGTGCGATTAATGGAAAAAGCGTAAGTATCAAAAATAACGAACTAGCCATCATAGAAAATGCTTTTAAAGAAAATTTAGTAAGTCCAAACAAACCTAAACAATACAATGGCAAAAAAATCGCTATCATAGGAAGTGGGCCTGCTGGACTTGCTTGTGCTAATACCTTAAATTCACTTGGCTACAAGGTAAGTGTTTTTGAAAGAAGCGATAAAGCGGGCGGGCTTTTAATGTATGGAATTCCTGATATGAAGCTTGATAAAAGTATAGTCGATAGACGCGTTGATTTACTCAAAGAAAGTGGTATAGAATTTAAGGTAAATGAAAATATAGACAGCAAAGATAAGGTTTCTAAACTTTTAAAAGAATTTGATGCTTTAGTACTTTGCACAGGAGCGAGCAAGCCTATCGATCTTGATATAGAGGGTAGAAAACTAAAGGGCGTTGAATTTGCTCTTGATTTCTTAACGCAAAATACAAAAACCTTGCTAAAAACAGGCAAGGGTGCTGACACAGCAAAGGGTAAAAATGTCTTGGTTATAGGAAGTGGGGACACAAGTGTTGATTGTATCGCTGTAGCTACAAGACAAGGAGCTAAATCCATAGTGCGTTTTGAAAGAAGCCCAAAAAGACCTTTACAAAGAAGCCAAAACAATCCTTGGCCTTTAAAAGCTGATATCTTTACGACAGATTATGGTTTAGAAGAAGCCATTGCTGTATATGAAAAAGATCCTAGAGAATATCAAAAAATGACAAAAAAATTCTTAGGTAAAGATAAAGTAGAAAGCGTAGAAGCGTGTGATTTAAAACGCGAATTCAAAGAGGGCAAGGCTATAAATGTCGAACTTCCAAATTCCAATCAAAACTATAAAGCGGATTTAGTGCTTTTGGCTATGGGTTTTAGCGGAAGTGAAGATGCTATCGCTAGTAATTTTGGAGTAAGTTTGGATGGGAAAAACAATGTCAAAACAAAGAATTTCCAAACCACACATGAAAAAATCTTTGCTTGTGGAGATGCTAGAAAAGGACAATCTTTAGTCGTTTGGGCTATAAAAGATGGTATAGAGTGTGCTTTAAACATACATGAGAATTTAGCAAAGCAATCATAAAAGTTTAAAACTTTTGCGATGAAGCTTGCAAATTCCAAATTTTGCTATCAATTCCTTATGGGCTTTTGTCCCATAAGCCTTGTTTTTTTCAAACTCATAGCAAGGAAAATCTTTAGCTAAAAAATTCATCACCCTATCTTTACTCACCTTTGCAAGTATACTTGCTGCACTTACTTGTTTGATATTGGCATCGGCTTTGATTTGAGTTTTTATACCGCTAATACCTAAATTTGTATTGCCATCGTATAAGAAATTATTTTCTGTTTTAAAGTGTTTTTTTATGAGTGTTAAACCCATTTTTAAACAAGCGCTAAGCCCTATTTCATCAATTTTTTCTGAAGAAAAAGCAAGGATGAGATAATCTGAATGAAGCAAGATGATTTCATAAAGTTCTTCGCGCCTTTTTTCGCTCAATTTTTTAGAATCACAAAGTCCCTCAAGATCTTTGTGTAGTTTACAAGCTGCCATCATCATAGGACCTGCTAAGGCACCTCGTCCTGCTTCATCAATGCCAACTAAATCAATATCAAATGGAGTTAAAAGTTCGTTTTCTTCAAATAAAGTTTTCAAATTTTCTCTAAGAAAGGGCGAAAAATCGCCCAAGGATTTAGCCTAAAAATTCACGCTTAAAGTATTCTTTAGGTGCTTTACATAAAGGACAGGCTGCAGGAGCTTTTTTGCCACGATGGATATGTCCACAAACTTCACAAACCCATAGTTCTTCTACTTCGCTATTAAAGAATTCTTCCTCTTCAAGCATTTTTTTAAGGGCTAGGTATTCTCTTTCGTGTTCTATTTCTACTTTTCCAATCGCAGTAAATAATCTTGCTATAGCTTTTTTACCCTCATCTTCAGCGATTTTAGCAAAATTTGGATACATGGTGGTATGTTCGTAGTTTTCACCCTCAGCCGCTGCAACTAGGTTTTTAGTTGTTACTTCTAAAGGTTTGCCATCAACGATTTCGTGATAAGCTTTAAATTCAGCTCTTGCATGCCATTTTTCATTTTCTGCTGCTTCTCTAAAATGTCTTGCAACCGCATGCCATCCTTCTTCTTCAGCTACATCTGCAAATAAATCGTATTTATTTCTAGCCATTGATTCTCCAGCAAAGGCTTTCATCAAATTTACCGCAGTTAAATCTTGAGTGATACACTCCATCTCAACACCACAACAGCTAAGTTTTCCACCGCCTACATTTTGAACTTCTACTTCGTTACCGCATTTTGGACATTTATAGGATTCATATTGTCTCATTTTGCACTCCTTTTTGATAATCAAAAAGCATTGTATTATAAAAAAATATTTTTGTCAATTGATGAAAATTATGTATAGAAAGCTTGTTTCTTGCAAGTAAATTTTATGAAAATTAAGTTATAATATTAAAAAAATATTAAGGAGTTTTTAGTGAGAAGTGATGCGATTAAAAAAGGGCATTTAAAAGCACCAAACCGCTCTTTACTTAGAGCATGTGGTTTAAAAGATGAGGATTTTGATAAACCTTTCATAGGCGTGGCAAATAGCTATATTGATATTATTCCAGGGCATTATTTTTTAAATGAATATGCAAAAATTATAAAAGATGAAATTCGAAAAAATGGTTGCATTCCTTTTGAATTTAACACTATAGGTGTGGATGATGGTATAGCTATGGGTCATGAGGGTATGCTTTATTCTTTACCGAGCCGTGAAATCATCGCAAATTCGGTTGAAAGCGTTATGAATGCACATCAGCTAGATGCTTTAATTTGTATTCCAAATTGCGATAAAATCACCCCAGGTATGCTAATGGGTGCTTTAAGGGTAAATGTACCGACTATTTTTGTAAGCGGTGGTCCTATGCGTTCGGGTGTGACTAAAAAGGGTGAAAAAATAAGTCTTAGTTCAGTTTTTGAGGCTGTAGGAGCATATGAGGCCAATAAAATCAGCGAAGAAGAATTTAAAGATATAGAATGTTCTGCTTGTCCAAGCGGAGGATCTTGCTCGGGTATGTTTACTGCAAATTCTATGAATACTTTATGTGAAGCTATGGGTATAGCTTTGGAGGGAAATGGTACGATTTTAGCGCTTAGCAAAGAAAGAGAAGAGCTTTTAAGAAAGGCTGCAAGAAGAATTTGTGAAATCGCTTTAGATGAAAGATTTAAAATTAAAAATATTATCACTCAAAAAGCTATAAGAAATGCTATGGTAGTAGATATGGCAATGGGTGGAAGCACAAATACAATCTTACATATGCTAGCTATTTCAAGAGAGGCGGGAGTTGCGCTTGATATCAAGGATTTAAATTTTATTTCAAGCAAGGTTGCGCATATTGCAAAAATCGCTCCATCACTTAATACTGTTTATATGGATGATATCCATAAAGCAGGGGGTGTAAGTGCTGTAATGGCTGAAATTTCAAGCAGAGAGGGACATATTTTAGAACTTGATGCCTTAACCATTACAGGAGAAAATTTACAAGAGCGTTTAAAAAATGCCAAAATCAAAGATGAAACCATCATTCGTAAGGTAGATAATGCTTATTCTAAAGTAGGGGGGCTTGCGGTTTTATTTGGAAATTTGGCTGAGCAAGGCTGTGTTGTAAAAACTGCAGGTATTACAGGAGAGAGAAAATTCAAGGGCAAAGCTGTTTGTTTTAATTCTCAAGATGAGGCTATTAAAGGTATCATTAAAGGTAAAGTACAAAAAGGCGATGTTTGCGTGATCCGTTATGAAGGGCCAAAGGGTGGTCCAGGTATGCAAGAGATGTTAAGTCCAACTTCACTTATCATGGGTATGGGGCTTGGTGCAGATGTGGCTTTGATTACCGATGGAAGATTTAGTGGTGCAACAAGGGGTTTAAGCATAGGTCATGTTTCTCCTGAAGCTGCTGAGGGCGGGCTTATAGGGCTTTTAAAAGATGGAGATGAGATAGAAATCGATGTAGATGCTTATACTATCAATGCTAATTTAAGCGATGAGGAAATTGCAAAACGCAAAAATGAATTTGTAATGCCTCAAAAAGAAGTCAAATCCAGATGGCTTAGAATGTATCAAAAACTTGTAACAAATGCTAGTAAGGGTGCAGTTTTAGATATGGAATGAAAGAATTTCTTTCATTCTTCTATCTCTTTAGTAATACGATTTCTTATATCTCGACGAACTATTTCCATTCCCCAAAGCCAAACAATATGACCAAAAAATTCAGATAAATGCTCATCAAAAGGAATTTCAGAAAGTGGAGGAACTTCTGCAATTAAAGGCATTACGATTACATGAGCAAAAAGATAGACAAAAAAGCCAAAAACAGCACCTTGCCACATGGTAATACGACGCCATTTTTCTGCTATCATACAATAAGCTATAGCAAAAATAATAGAAAAGCCAATGTGTACTATAAAGATTGATAATGGCATTTGCATACCCGAAAACATATAAGTCCAATCTGTAGGTAAGCCTAATTGTTCTAGGAAAATTTTAGGCGGAGTAACCCGTTCTAATGCATCAACAGGCCAAAAAATATTAGGGTTTCTAGGTGGAAAAGGAACTTCCCAGCCCCATTTTACAATAGCTCCAAAAACCCCTGCTAATATACCTATAAAAAAAGCTAGGGTATAGCGTTTTTGAAAAGTTCGGTTCATAAACAACTCCTTTATTTTGTTTGAAAATAAAATTTAAATTTTTATAATATTTTATTTAAAATATATTAAATGTATTACTTAAATTTTAAAATAATCCCTAAATTCTCTACAAATTTCAAGGAAATTTACCCCATCGATCGTAGGGCTTTCGTTAAAAAATTTAAACATATCTTCAAAACCGCTTTCAAGTTCTTTAGATTTTACCCCATAGCTTATACTAAGTCCTGCTTCGATAAAAGCAGCGATTTTGTCGCAGTATTTTAAAGCCTTACCATCAATCGCTCCAAATTCATTTTGATTAAAAGAGCTTAAGCTTCCACTACAAAGCTCGATTTTGGCATTTTTATAGGTGCGATTTTCAAATTCATTTTTGACAAAATTTGCTTCATTGCTTCTGCCCTCTCTAATGCCTAAGATATAAGAAAATTCAGCCCTTAAATTTTCAGGCACGAAGGGTAAAATTCTGTCATTGATCAGTTTCATTTCATAATCATTGATAATAGTGTGAAGTCCATCTATGCCATATTTTACAGGGCTTATGATATCGCGTGTTAAAGATTCAGGTAGATCATGAAATAAAGCACAATAAAAATTGTTTTCAAGTCTTTTATCGCAAGCTTTGATTTTAAGTGAATAAAAATATCCCAAAATCGCCACTACAAGCATATGTCCTAAAACAGCAGTTTCAGGTATGCGTGGGGTTTGAGCCCAACGCTTTTGAAAACGAAGTCTTCCGCTTAAATCGATGATTTTTGCAATTTTTTGATTAAGAGCGATTTTTCTAGCTCCTATGAGTTCATAATAATCTTCCAATTCTTCATCGACTTTGTTTTTAATCTCATCGATATCATTTAAAAAAGCTGAGGTTTGATAGACTATGTTAAATTCCCATCTTGTAGCAAAATACGATGCAGCTTTTAAGATAAGCCTTTCTTTGGCATAGGTATTGCCATTTAGATACGCTTCAAAACGCTTTAAAAACTCTCCATCTTCTATATCTTCTATCATGGGTTCGATTTTACTTAAAACCCAAGCATTAACTTCGGCTTTTTTTTGACGTACGATTTCATGATATACATCAGGGCGTATATCAGTAACTACAACGCGGCTTAAAAATTCAAAAATTCCACCCTCTATGATAATTTTCATATCCACATCTTTTTCCATTTTTGCAATGAAATAAGCTATGATAAATTTATGCGCTTGTTTATCAAGCTCGACTAAATTTGCCATTCTTGGATAATCATTCCAACGACTGATGGAAGCTGCTTTGAAAATATGTTCTATAAGTTTTATATTTATCATTTAAATCGCCTTTTAATTTTTTTCAAATTTTATCATTTTATTTTTTAAAATAATAAATAAAATTGAAGAAGAGATTGAATTGATATGAAATTTGAATGATTGAGTGTAGTTTTTGGTGATTTGTAGAATCTGCTTTTATGGATGAAATTTTAAGATTAGTATTTTTTTAAAATACTTCGCAAATCCTAAAATCATCCATAAAAATAGAATTAATGATTTGGTGCTCCCCAGCCCTTTTTAAATACCATTATCATATCACTAATTTGAATTTAAGTCAAATGAAATGAAACATAGATTGTTAGCCATTATTACATAGTGTTAAAATGGGACTTTACACTAAGTGTAAATTTTAAAAAATATTTGCTAGAATTGCAAAAACAGCAAATTTAAGGATATAAAAATGAGTAAAAAAGCACTTTGTATCATTAGCGGTGGAATGGATAGCACTTTGTGTGCTTATTTGGCCAAAAAAGAAGGATATGAGATTATTGCCTTGCATTTTGATTATCAACAACGCACACAAGAAAAAGAAAAAGAGTGTTTTAAGCAAATTTGCAAGGCTTTAAATGTAGAAAAATCTTATATTTTTGATGTGAGTTTTATAGCAAATATAGGAGGCAATGCTCTAACAGATCAAAGTATCCATATCCCTAAAAATGAGCTGAGCATAAGCGATACTCCGCCTATTACTTATGTGCCTTTTCGCAATGGAATTTTTTTAAGCATAGCAGGATCTTTAGCGGAAAAGGAAAATTGTGAAAGTATTTTTATAGGTGTAGTGGAAGAAGATGGTAGCGGTTATCCTGATTGTACTGAAAAATTTATACAAAAAGCTCAAGAATTTATCAATGAAGGCACAAGTAAGCATTTTAGAACTTCTTTAAAAACCCCTCTTGTAAATCTTAACAAAACTCAAATTGTAGAGCTTGCTTTAAAAGAAAATGTGCCTTTAGAACTTACTTGGTCTTGTTATGAAAGCGAAGATGAAGCTTGTGGAGAATGTGATAGCTGCTTGCTTCGTTTAAGAGGTTTTGAAAGGGCAGGATTTAAAGATAAAATCAAATATAAACTAAAGTCCTAGAATCACTAGGACTTCAAATTTATTTTAAAGTATAAAGCTTATTTGCTCCATCTTGATAAGAAAGGATGTGAATTTTTCCATCTTTAAAGAAAATACTTCTTGCATTTGTGATAGAGCTTGGAAAAGCTATGGTTTTTACCACTTCTTCTTTGGTTGGATCGATTATGGCAATTACATTGTGATTTTTACTGAGTGCATAAATTTCATCATCTTTAAAAGCCATAGAAGTGATATAAAGATCGCCCAAAGTTTTACCCTCTTTAAGTTCTGCTTTTGGAGTAAATTCTGCTGAAAGAACAAGATCTTTTAAAGAAATTTTAGAAATTACAAAGGTTTTAGAATCTTTGTTGTTAGGCACGGTTGCAAGATAAAGATAATGATCATCTGTTGTCATACTTGCTACATGGTTGAATTTTGCTCTAACAGTATCAAGTCTTCCACGACCCAAATCTTTTCCTTGACCTTCAAATTGGTCATTTCCTTTAACAAAATCTGCATATTGTAAAGCTTCATCTGCATTTGGATTTTTTGCAAATCTTAGGAAAGATTTATTAGATCCCATGAGAAGAAATTTATTTTCTTTATAAGGAATGATACCTATAATAGGATCGATAGTAGCTGAAAAATAAGGATCAAGCTCAAAACCTTCTTTTGTACTAAAATTGTTATCCAAAAACGCTACATTCCATTTAGAACTTGCTACAAATTCATCATTAATATAATCAAGAGTATTGATCGCTTTGTCAAAATTTATGGTTTGCTCATCGATAATTTTAAGCTCATCGTCGATTTCTGCAAATGGAGAATTATTTGTATCATTATCAAATTTTATACCTAATTTTTCACTTGCAGGCGCAAAAGCATAATCAGGAGCCTTCACATCGCGTTTTCCTAAGAAAGAAATGTTTTGCCATAAACCATTCCAACCCCCTGTGCTCCAAATGATATATTTTGGATTAAGACTAAATCTTACAGGATCACCTTGCCCCACATAAGGAGGAATTCCTGTGCTTACAAAAGCTTGAAAGACATTTGATGCAACGATAAGGGTGCTGATTAAAACTGCTGCGAAGCTAAATTTAGTAAATTTTCTAAATTTTTCGCCGTTTAATTCTTTGTCAAAAGATCCAAATTTAGGAGCAAAAGCAAACATCACACCTAAAAGCAAGACTACAGCCCAAAAGACTACTTCAGCCCAAAAATAAGTATGGATACCAAAAACCGCCAAACCAAAACCTTGATCTAAATCCCTATGAGCGTGATTGCCATAATGTGCAAAGGATTGATAAAGACCTACTGCAGTCATGATCAAAAGAGCGGCAAGGTATTTGCCTTTCATACCATAACGCACGATAAAAAGTGCCATAACCCCGATAAAAATCATCGCTTCTCTTTGTCCCCAACAAAGAGTGCATGGGCTATCACCCCACATATAACCAAATACAAAATTTGCAATCCCCACAGGCAAAAGAATAATCAAAAAGCCTGCCAAACACATAAGAGTGTAGAAATTTTTTGTTTTATTTATTTCGTTCATTCTTCAGCCTTTCTTTATAGATTCATTATCGTTAAAAGCGCACCTGTTTTGTGGCCGACATAGAAAAAAACCATTAAAAGCCAAGCTACTATCACTAAGCCAAAAGCCAAATTTTCTTTTTCTGGCTTTTTGATGATTAGTATTAAGGCGATTAAAACTAATAAAAGCTCTAAAAACTCCATGATATCTCCTTTTTATTAAATTTCGTAAAAAACATTTCTGTGATTTTTAATGAGATTTTATGTTATTGCATTGCAAATTTCTCCTAAATTTTCTATCACACAGCGTACTTCATCACCTTTTTTAAGAAAAACGGGTGGATTTAAGCCCATTCCTACGCCACTTGGAGTTCCCATTGATATGATAGTACCAGCCTTTAAAAGCATTCCTGAGCTTAGTTCTTCTAAGACATATCCGATGTCAAAAATAAAAAATTTTGTATTGGAATTTTGTCGCAATTCTTTATTGACATAACTTTGTAAATTAAGCTCGGGCGGATAAGCAATCTCATCAACACTTGTAATATAAGGTCCCATTATAGTGCTTCCCTCAAGGCTTTTTGCGCGGTAAAATTGCTTGTGGCGTTTTTGGAGATCTCGTGCTGAAATTTCATTGATAATGGTATAGCCAAAAATATAGCCTTTCGCATCTTCAGCTTTGATTTTATAAGCATCTTTACTTAAAATGAAAGCAAGCTCGCATTCATAGTCTAGTTGAGAAGTGACATCAGCATGCAAAGATATGTTGCCAAAAGGAGCTGTGGCTTGATTGCAGCGTTTTCCAAAATACACAGGATATTCTCTTTCTTCGAATTTTTCGCCTTTAAATTGTGCAGATTCTTTGGCATGATCTAAAAAATTAATCCCAAGACATATAATATCTTGACGCGGTTCTATGATAGGGGCTAGATAATCTTCTTTTGGAATTTCATAAGCTGTTTTAGAATCTAAATCTTTAAATTTATGTTTAAAATTATCAAAATTTATAATCAATTCATTCATATCGCGAACATTGATATCAAGATCGGCTAAATTTATAACTTTTCCACTAGAGTTAAGCACCCCTAGGGTGGCTTTTTGATTGAGTTTAAAATTAACAAATTTCATTTACAAAATCCTAGTATTTTTATTTTGTGATTATACTAAATTTTTAACAAAAAGTAAATTTTTATTTTAAAATTTTTTTATAAAAAATGATAGCTTGTTAGATATGAAATAAAATATCAGTTTTGTTTTAAAATGCTGTTAAAATTTTTTCTATACCCTTTTTTGAAAAAATATCAAAATTTTCTCCATCATAGTTAAATTTTAAACGATAAGAGTGCAAACACAAGCGTTTGGCACCGCTTAGCTTTATGCGTTCTTCTATGTCCATTTTTTCATCTAAAATTTTTTCTATATCTTTTTTTTCAAGACCATAGAGTGGATCGCCTAGGATTTTGTGATTTTTATAAAATAAATGTACTCTGATTTGATGTTGTCTGCCTGTGAGTGGTTTGCAAAGCAAAAGCGTAGCGTTGATTTTAGGATAAAAGCTCAAAACTTCAAATTCTGTGATCGCTTTTTTTCCATTCTCGCAAATTTGCATTCTGGTTTTAACATCATCATAATCCTTTGTCAAATCCATCGCTTGATCGACTATGAAATTTGCTTTGATTTCCCCACTTGCAAGGGCAAGATATTCTTTTTGAATTTGTTTTTTTTCAAACAGGCCTTTAAGCTCAATTTGTGCTTTTTTGTGTTTGGCTACGAGTATAAGTCCGCTTGTTTCTTTATCAAGCCTATGAGCTACACACGCTTCTTTACCCCAAAGGTGCCAAATTTCATCACTTAGACTGTATTTACAGTGTCTGCCATTAGGGTGGCTTAAAATTCCACTTTCTTTTTCAAGTACTGCAAAATCTTTATTTTCAAAAACGATTTCCACTCCTTTGGGGTTGTTTTCATAGACTATTAATTCTACATTACCTTGTAAGATTTTATTCTTTTCTTCTACTAAAATTCCATCGCAAAAAAGCCTTTTTTTATCTATGAGTTTTTGGGCTTCATTTATATTGATTTTCAAATTATCTATAAGCACTTGAAACGCCTTTTTTCCATTATTTGACAGTTTTATTTTTGTGTAAGCCAAACTTAACCTTTCTCTAAATTTTTTTAGATAAAATTCCATTTTCATTATTTTTAAAATTATAGCTAAAAAGGTTTCAAAGATGGTTGAAAGATATAGCAGAGAAATCATGGCCAAAAAATGGGATATGCAAGCAAAATATGATGCATGGCTAAAAGTAGAGCTAGCTGCGGTAAAAGCTTGGAATAAACTAGGCCTTATAAATGATACAGATTGTGAAAAAATTCTTAAAAATGCTAAATTTGATATAGCTAGAATTGATGAGATAGAAAAAACCACTAAGCATGATGTGATCGCTTTTCTTACAAGTGTAAGTGAAAGTTTAGGAGAGGAAAGTCGTTTTGTGCATTATGCAATGACAAGTTCTGATTGTATCGACACTGCTGTAGCTTTACAGATGAAAGAAAGTTTGGATTTGATTTTAGAAGATGTTTCTTTGCTTTTAGAAGTGATTAAAAAACGCGCTTTGGAACATAAAAATACTTTAATGGTAGGTAGAAGCCATGGAATTCATGGAGAACCTATCACTTTTGGTTTGGTACTTGCGATTTGGTATGATGAAATTTTGCACGCAAAAGAGCTTTTAGAGCATGCAAGAGAAGTGATAAGTTATGGAAAAATTAGCGGTGCAATGGGAAATTTTGCACATGCTCCTTTAGAATTTGAAGAAGAAGTATGTAAAAATTTAGATCTTAAACCCGCGCCTGTTTCAAATCAAGTTATCCAAAGAGATCGTTATGCGCAAGTGATTTCAGCTATTGCGATTTTGGCTTCATCGTGCGAGCAAATTGCTGTTGCGATAAGACATTTTCAAAGAACAGAAGTGTATGAGGCTGAAGAGTATTTTAGTGCAGGACAAAAAGGAAGCTCGGCTATGCCACATAAAAGAAATCCGGTTCTAAGTGAAAATATCACAGGGCTTTGTCGTGTGCTTAGATCTTTTGTAACTCCTGCTTTGGAAAATGTAGCTTTATGGCACGAAAGAGATATATCGCATTCAAGTGTTGAAAGATTTATTTTACCTGATGCTTTTGTTACAGCTGATTTTATGCTCATGCGTCTTACAAATTTGATTGATAAGCTTTTGGTTTATCCTGAAAACATGATGAAAAATCTAAATCTTACAGGCGGACTTGTATTTTCACAACGCGTTTTATTGGAGCTTCCATTTAAGGGCATTAGCCGTGAAGAAGCTTATAAAATAGTCCAAAGAAATGCGATGAAAGTTTGGGCTGATTTACAAAATGGTAAAGCTGCTATCAATGAAAACAATGAAAGCTTATTTTTACTTGCGCTTTTAGCTGATGAGGATTTGAGAAAAAGCTTGAGTGAAGAAGATATAAGAAAGTGCTTTGATTATAATTATTACACAAAAAATATTGATGCAATCTTTGCAAGAACTTTTAAATAAGGACAAGGAATACAATGAAAGTTATTAAAAGAAATGGTCGCACAGAAGAATTAGACGTTTCTAAGATCAAAAAATGTACCTTTGATGCTATAAAAGATTTAGAAGGTGTTAATCTAAGCGAGCTCGAGCTTGATGCTAAAATTCAATTTCGAGATGGAATTTCAACTGAAGAAATTCAAAAAACATTGATTAAAACTGCTGTGGATAAAATCGATATTGATTGTCCAAACTGGACTTTTGTTGCGGCTAGACTTTTTTTGTTTGACTTGTATAAAAAAGTGAATGGAATGAATCGTTATAATCATTTACGCGAGTATTTTGAAAAGGGCGAAAAGGAAGGTAGAATTTTACTCGGTCTTAAAGAAAAATACGATTTAGATGATTTAAATGATTATATTAAGCCTGAACGCGATATGCAATTTACCTATCTTGGCATTAAAACTCTATACGATAGATATTTGATTAAAGATAGCAAGGGTATGCCTATAGAACTTCCTCAGCAAATGTTTATGGCTATTGCTATGTTTTTAGCACAGAATGAATTTAATCCTCAAGAATGGGCAAAAAAATTTTATGATCTTATCTCTAAATTTGAACTCATGCTTGCAACTCCTACTTTATCAAACGCAAGAACAACACGCCACCAGCTTAGCTCTTGTTACATAGGCTCAACTCCTGATAATATCGAGGGAATTTTTGATTCTTATCAAGAAATGGCATTATTGTCTAAATTTGGTGGAGGTATAGGTTGGGACTGGTCTAAAGTTCGTGCAATGGGTGGAAGTATAGATGGGCATAAAAACGCTGCAGGGGGTATTATTCCTTTTTTAAAAATTACTAATGATATAGCTGTGGCTGTGGATCAGCTTGGCACAAGAAAGGGTGCGATCGCTGTTTATATCGAACCTTGGCATATGGATGTAAGTGATTTTATCGATTTGCGTAAAAATTCAGGCGAAGAAAGACGCCGCGCACATGAGCTTTTCCCTGCTTTGTGGATTAACGATCTTTTTATGAAAAGAGTTAGAGCAAATGATAAATGGACCCTTTTTGATCCTGCAGATACACAAGATTTGTGTGATTTATATGGGGAAGCTTTTGAAAAGCGTTATGAAGAGTATGAAAAAGATGAAAGTATAGTTAAGGAAATAGTAGAAGCTAAGGAGCTTTGGAAAAAGATTTTGCTTAATTATTTTGAAACAGGTTTGCCTTTTTTATGTTTTAAAGATAATGCAAATAAAGCCAATCCAAATGCACATGTAGGGATCATCAGAAGTTCAAATTTATGTACAGAAATTTTTCAAAATACAGAGCCAAATTATTATAAAATTAAAGTTATATTTGAAAATGGCGATGAAAAACATTTTGATGAAGAAGAACGCGTTGTTATCGATGGGGGATATGAAAAGCCTGCTAAGAAAATTTCAACTCTTGATAGCTTTAATGGAAACAAAGTCTATATCGTAGAAAAATATAAAAGCGATGGAAAAACCGCAGTTTGTAATCTAGCAAGCATAAATCTTAGCAAGGTATATACCCAAGAAGATATAGAGCGCGTGGTGCCAACTGCTATTCGTATGCTTGATAATGTTATTGATTTAAATTTTTACCCTCATAGAAAAGTAAAGGATACAAATTTAAAATCTCGAGCCATAGGACTTGGCGTTATGGGCGAGGCACAAATGCTTGCTGAAGCAAGAATTCATTGGGGTAGTGATGAGCATTTAAACAAAATCGATGAAATTATGGAGAAAATTAGCTATGAGGCTATTAATGCAAGCTCAAATTTAGCGATAGAAAAAGGTTCTTATCCTGATTTTGAAGGGTCAAATTGGAGCAAGGGGATTTTTCCTATTGATGTAGCAAGTGAAAAAGCCAAAGCTTTAACTCTAAGAGAAGGGTTGTTTAATCAAAGCGAATGCGATTGGGATAAACTTAGGGAAAAAGTAAAAGCAGATGGCATGAGAAATGGTTATTTGATGGCTATTGCTCCTACTTCTTCAATTTCTATTTTGGTAGGAACAACACAAACTATCGAACCTGTCTATAAGCGTAAGTGGTTTGAGCAAAATTTAAGCGGCATGATACCTGTTGTAGTGCCTAATTTAAGTCTTGAAACTTGGCAGTATTATACCCCAGCTTACGAACTTGATCAAAGAATTCTTGTTAAAGCTGCAGCAGTGCGTGGAAAATGGATTGATCAAGGACAAAGCTTAAATATCTTTTTATCACTTGATAAAGCAAGTGGAGGCTACTTAAATGATATATATCAACTAGCTTGGGAGCTAGGAGTAAAATCAACTTACTATCTAAGAAGCGAAAGTCCTGATAGCGAAAAGATAAATGTTGCTGATCGTAGCATAGAATGTGAAGGTTGCCAATGAGGATTTAAACCTATATTAGGTTTAAATCTTTTTAAGAATTGTAAATTTCTTTATCTATGGCTTTTAAATTTTTTGCAGTACAAAGCGCTGAAGTCATAGCTCCTGAAACATTGCTAGCAGTTCTTGCCATATCAATGATAGGATCAATGGCTAAAATAAGGCTAAGCATAACAAAATTATCCCCAAATCCAATTCCTGCGAGCATAATAGAAGCTGCCATAGTCGCACTTCCAGGAACTCCAGCAATACCTAAAGATCCGATAACAGCTACTAATACTATCATCAAAGCAAAAGTAAAATCTATAGGCGTGTGCGTAGCAAATGCCACAAAAACTGCTGCCATAGCCGGAAAATAACCCGCACAACCATTAAGTCCCGTTGTTGTTCCTATAGAGGCAACAAAATTAGCCACGGCAGGATTTACTCCAAATTTGTTTTGCAAAGTTGAAGTCGTCATAGGCAAAGTCCCTAAAGAAGATCTTGAACTGAATGCAAACAACCATACAGGAAAAGCTTTTTTCGCGTATTTTATAGGGTTTAATCCTTGAGAAGCAAGAAGTAAAAAATGCACTCCAAACATTATAAACATAGCTATATAGGTAAGAATGATAAAAAGTCCTGCAGTTTTGATTGCTTCAAAACCATTGCTTAATAAAACATTTGCCATCATACAAACTACAGCATAAGGCATAAATCGAATCACCGTAGCTGTCATATTCATCATAATATTATAAAAAACTAAGACAAAATTTTCAAAAGTTTGAAAAGCTTGTGTATATTCTTCTTTTTTTGAAACTTTTTTTGCACAAATTCCTACAAAAAAAGCAAAAATTACAATGGCTATGATATTTTCTTTATTCATAACAGAAATGATATTGCTAGGAATTAAACCTAAAATAATACTCGAAAAAGTTTGAATTTCACGAATTTGTCTTGTTCCTTCATAAGCAGTAAAATTATCACCCAATTGAAAATTATAAGCTAGCAATATACCTAAAGAAGCAGCTATAGCAGTACTAAAAAGTATCCAAAAGAGGCTTATACCAAGCAAGGAAGAAATTTTTATGTTTTTATCAATTTCTATAATCACTTTAATGATACAAATACCCACAAGCGGAATAACTAACATTTTTATAAAAGCTACAAAAACTGAGCTTACAAAACCAAACCAATGTTTTGCTTCATTGTACCAAATGATAGTACTTGCTTCTTTACTATCTGGAAATTGAGCTAGATATTGTAAAGCAAAACCTAAACCTAAACCTATAAAAAGGGCAAAAAGCATACGAAGGGAGAAATTTACCTTTTTATCTCGCATTTTTTTAAGAATGTAAAAAATTACAAAAAGCACAGCAATAATAGCTACAGTTTGTATTTGCGAGAACATTAAAAACATTTGAAAAAATTGTTTATCCATAAAAAGTCCTTGTAAGAAACTATATCAAGTATGAAATATATTTAAAGTATATCCATAAAACCTTGATTCTATGGATAATACCATAAAAATATTATAAATAAGATAAAATAAGTATGATTTAATGAATATCTTTATGCAAACAATGCTCGAAAATAAATTGATGATCTTGTGGTAAGGCTTCAAATAAAGCATTAGCCAAATTTCGAATCTCCCAAAGAGCAGATTTTGAGCTACGCAAAGAAATAAAATTTTGCAAACTTCTAGCATTGATTGTTAAAGTAAGTTCGGTTTTATAACTCTCAGGCAAGCAGTATTTGGCTATATCCAAGCTTATGCTTTTTTGTAAAATAAGGCGTAAGTTTTCTAAAGCTTGAATGCTAGCATTATCAACTTCTTCGTTACCGCAAAGAACAAGATATCGGCTTGCGTTTTCAAAATCTCCTATCTTAAATTCACTTTCATTGCGAAGTTCTTTTAGAGTATAGCGCGTGCTTTTAACACTAGGGCTTGTATGACGATGTCTAGCAACTTCTTGTAAGCAAGCCCTTGAAATTCCTTGAATATAAAAAGTATAATTTAAATGTTCTAAAGTCGAGGCATGTTTAAATTTATTTCCTACGCGATCGATGAGTTCTTTATCTTTTTCTCCGCCACAATCACCTTTATCAAAACTTTGCCAGCAAGTTCTTGTTGCATGTGAGCATACAGAAAGAGGGGTATGAAAAAGTAAAGTGATTTGCATAAATTTTCCTTGATAAATTTTTTCATAATTCTTACATTTTTTACTTAAAATTCTAATGAAATAAAAAGTTTTATCGCGTTATAATTAGACAAAAAATTAAGGCTTATCGATAATGAGTAAACAAACTAAATATATTTTTGTTACAGGAGGAGTTTTAAGCTCCTTGGGCAAGGGAATAGCAGCTGCAAGTATCGCGACTTTATTGAAAAATTCAGGACTTAAAGTAAGCATTTTAAAAGCAGATCCTTATATCAATGTTGATCCTGGTACTATGAGTCCATTTGAACACGGAGAAGTTTTTGTTACAGATGATGGAGCAGAAACTGATCTTGATTTAGGGCATTATGAGCGTTTTTTAGATGAGAGTTTATCACAAGATAATAATTTCACCACAGGGCGTGTTTATCAAAGCGTGATCGAAAAAGAAAGACGTGGAGAATATCTTGGTAAAACTATTCAAGTTATCCCACATATCGTAGGAGAGATTAAAGAGCGTATTAAAAAAGCAGGAGAGGGCAAGGATATCTTAATCGTAGAGATAGGTGGAACAGTCGGAGATATCGAAGGTTTGCCTTTTTTAGAAGCTATTCGTGCTTTGCGTTTGGAAGTAGGTAAAAACAATGCTATGAATATCCATTTAACCCTAGTGCCTTTTATCAAGGCTGCAGGGGAACTAAAAACCAAACCTACCCAACACAGCGTAGGCGAACTAAGACGCATAGGTATTAGTCCTGATATGATTATTTGTCGTAGTGAAAAAGCACTGGATAGAGATTTAAAAGATAAAATTGCTATTTCTTGTGGTGTTGAAAAAAATTGCGTTATAGAAAGTGTTGATGCAGCAAGTATTTATCAAATTCCACTGAATTTCTTAAAACAAGATATTTTAAATCCTATCGCTTCTATTTTGGATTTAAAAAATTTAAAACCAAATATGGAAAATTGGGATATTCTAGTAAAAAGAGTTATAGCTCCGAGCAATGAAGTCAAAATCGCTTTTGTGGGTAAATATGTGGATCTAAAAGAAAGTTATAAGAGTCTTACAGAAGCCATCATTCATGCAGGTGCAGCGCTTGATACTAGAGTAGAACTTCAATGGGTAGATAGCGAAAAGCTTGAAAATTTAGAAAGTGTTGAAGCGTTTAAAAATGTGAGTGGAATTTTGGTTGCAGGGGGCTTTGGTTATCGCGGAGTAGAGGGTAAAATAAAAGCTATTCATTACGCAAGAGAAAACAAAATTCCATTTTTGGGAATTTGTTTGGGTATGCAGCTTGCATTGGTAGAATTTGCTAGACATGTGTTAAAAATCGAAGATGCAAATTCAAGTGAATTTGACGATAAATGCTCTAATCCTATCGTTTATCTCATCGATGAATTTATGGATGCGAGCGGTAAAAAACAAATTCGTACTGCTAAAACACCTTTGGGCGGAACTATGCGTTTGGGATCTTATGAGTGTAAAGTCAAGCCTAACTCCCTTTTAGCTAAGGTTTATAATAATGCAAAAAATATTAAAGAACGCCACCGCCACCGCTACGAGGCTAATCCAAAATATCGCAAAGAATTTGAAAGCAAAGGATTAATAGTAAGTGGAGAGAGCGAAGGACTTATAGAGGCTGTCGAGCTAAACAATCATCCTTTCTTTTTAGCTGTCCAATTTCACCCTGAATTCACTTCAAGATTAGAGCGCGTTAATCCTGTGATTTGTGGTTTTATCAAGGCGGCTATAAGCTATGAAGACAATTAATAAGAATGAAATTAAAAAAATTCTAGCTTCGCGTTTTGAAAAAGATTTACATACCAAGCTTTGCGATTTACCTTTGCCTTGTTGTTTAAAAGATGCTTATAAAGCAGCAAATCGCATTAAAGAAGCTATAGATAAAAATGAAAAAATTGCTATAGTGGGCGATTATGATGTCGATGGGATTATCTCTTGTGTCATTATGGCAGAATTTTTTGATGATATAGGTTTTGATTATACAGTAAGAATTCCTAATCGTTTCAAAGATGGATATGGTTTAAATGCTGAAATTATCAATGAGCTTGATGTAAATTTGATTATTACAGTGGATAATGGTATAGCAGCCTTTGAAGCAGCTAAACTTTGTAAGGAAAAAAATATTGATTTAATTATAACCGATCATCATATGCCCCAAGATATTTTGCCTGATGCTTTTGCGATTATTAATCCTAAGCAAAAAGATTGTGATTTTCCAGATATCGAAATTTGTGGAGCGCAAGTAGCTTGGTATTTAATAGCTGCTTTAAAAGAGGTTTGTAAATTAAAATACGATATGGGCAAATTTTTAGAACTTCTAGCCATTGCCATTGTTGCAGATATGATGGAATTAAGAGATTTAAATAGGGCATTGGTTAGGCGAGGGATAGAGTGTATTAACAAATCTAAAAGAGTTGCTTTTAAGGCGATTAAGCAATATTATCAAAAAGATAAATTTGCACTTGATAATATAGGATTTTTAATCGCTCCTCTTATCAATAGTGCTGGAAGAATGGATGATGCAAGCATTTCTTATGAATTTTTGCATACAAAAGACTTGGATAAAGCTTCAGCTTACTTAGAGCAAATCATCAGTTTTAATGAAAGTCGTAAAGATGAAGAAAAACAGCTTTTTGAAGATAGCTTGAGTCAAATCGATGACAATGATTCTTGTATTGTTGTATCGGGTTTAAATTGGCATGAGGGAGTTTTAGGGATAGTAGCAAGTCGTTTAGCAAAACATTTCAATAAACCTGCTTTTGTATTTTCACAAAACGATCAACGCTTAAAAGGAAGTGCAAGAAGTGTTGGAAAAATCGATATTTTAGCTTTGATTTCTAAAGCAAATTCTATATTAAGCAATTATGGTGGACACAAGGGTGCTGCAGGCCTTAGCTTAGATCTTGATTCTTTTGAAAAATTTAAAACCATAATAAAAAAAGAATGTATGGAAATTTCTCAAAGTGAATTTTTAGATACAGATGAAATTTTAGGTATTTTAGATCCTAATGAAATCGATTTTGAAATGCTTGAAATTTTAGAATCTTTTGAGCCTTTTGGACATAAAAATCCGCGTCCTTTTTTTATCCTAGAAAATCTTTATGTTAAAAATAAAAAATTCTTAGGAAAAGATGAAAAACATCTAAAGCTTATACTCACAAAAGATAATAAAACTATAGAAGCTTTGTTTTTTAATTTTGACAAAGAACCGCAATTGTGCGAAAATATTAATTTACTTGGAAGCATTTCTAAGAATGAATTTAGAGGATTAGCAACCCCACAATTTATTATTAAAGAAATTTTGTAAATATTTATAAAATTTTTATTTATTATTTATTAATATTATATATATGTTTCATTACGAAACTTAAATTTAATAAATAAGGGGGCTTTGTGAAAAAGTTACTATTGTGCGTATGGGTATTTTTATCTATAGGAGTATGTATGGCAGAAGCCAAACCAAAAATTGCTATTTTAGCAACGGGTGGAACTATAGCAGGTTCTATCGATAGTGCTGTGGCCACAACGGGTTATACAGCAGGGGTTGTGGGCGTAGATGTTTTAATCAAAGCAGTTCCACAAATTCAAGATTTGGCTAATATTAGCGGAGAGCAAATAGCAAATATCGATAGCTCTAATATGCGTGATGAAATTTGGTTAAAGCTTGCTAAAAAAATCAATAAACTTTTTGATGAGGGAGTAGATGGTGTAGTCATTACTCACGGTACTGATACCATGGAAGAAACCGCTTATTTTCTAAATTTAACGGTTAAAAGCGATAAGCCTGTAGTTTTAGTTGGCGCTATGCGTCCATCAACTGCTATAAGCGCAGATGGCCCAAAAAATCTTTACAATGCTGTAGCATTGGCTGCTGATAAAGAAGCCAAAAATAAAGGCGTTATGGTCGCTATGAACGATAAAATTTTAAGTGCTAGGGGCGTGGTAAAAACTCATAGTTTAAATGTTGATGCTTTTTCTTCTCCTAATTTTGGAGATGTAGGTTATATAGTAGATGGAAAAGTTTTCTTCTATAATAACATAAGTAAAGCACATACAAAAAATAGTCCTTTTGATGTAAGCAAGCTCACAAGTTTGCCAAAGGTAGATATACTCTATACTTATTCAAATGATGGTAGTGCCATTGCTGCAAAAGCTTTATTTGATAATGGAACTAAAGGCATTGTTGTAGCAGGGAGTGGTGCAGGAAGCATACATGAAGATCAAAAAAATGTTTTAAAAGAGCTTATCAAACAAGGGCTTGATGTTGTTGTAAGCTCAAGGGTTGCAGCAGGACGCGTTGCGGTGAGTGATACAGATAAAAAATTGGGTTTTATTAGTGCTGAAGATTTAAATCCGCAAAAAGCAAGAGTTTTGCTTATGTTAGCTCTTACAAAAACAAGTGATCCTAAAAAAATCCAAGAATACTTTTTAAAATACTGAAATTTAGGAATTTTTAAAGCTTAGGGAAGGTTTTTATCTTCTCTAAATTAGTTTGTTTAAACTCTCAAATTTCAACCATCTCGAAAATAAGGCTAAATTTCTAGCCTTATTTAATCCTCCTTTAAGCTTAATTAGTTATACTTTCATTTCCTTTTTCAAAAAAGGACTTTAAAATCTTTAAATTATAAACTAAAGTTTATAAAGCTAAATGAAGATTTTGTAAACCCTTGTTTCTAGTTTTAAATTAATTTTAATCCTAGTCAAATCAATTCAAGTTTATAAAACTTTATTATTACTAAACTTTATTTATAAACAATAAATGATTTTTTGTTTTTGTTCTTTAAAATTAATATTGTTATTTCAAATCTTATTAGTCAATCTTTGAAATCTAAATAAGTGATCGATTGAGCCAGAAAAGATTTAGGCATAAGCAATTATGTAAAATCTATTCAATCTAAATATTTAAAGATTAAAAGTTTTTATTTTTAATCTTCATTACTTTTTCTTTGAAGAAAAAGATTAAACTATCTATAATTTTTATGGAGAGTTTGATCCTGGCTCAGAGTGAACGCTGGCGGCGTGCCTAATACATGCAAGTCGAACGATGAAGCTTCTAGCTTGCTAGAAGTGGATTAGTGGCGCACGGGTGAGTAAGGTATAGTTAATCTGCCCTACACAAGAGGACAACAGTTGGAAACGACTGCTAATACTCTATACTCCTACTTAACACAAGTTGAGTAGGGAAAGTTTTTCGGTGTAGGATGAGACTATATAGTATCAGCTAGTTGGTGAGGTAATGGCTCACCAAGGCTATGACGCTTAACTGGTCTGAGAGGATGATCAGTCACACTGGAACTGAGACACGGTCCAGACTCCTACGGGAGGCAGCAGTAGGGAATATTGCGCAATGGGGGAAACCCTGACGCAGCAACGCCGCGTGGAGGATGACACTTTTCGGAGCGTAAACTCCTTTTCTTAGGGAAGAATTCTGACGGTACCTAAGGAATAAGCACCGGCTAACTCCGTGCCAGCAGCCGCGGTAATACGGAGGGTGCAAGCGTTACTCGGAATCACTGGGCGTAAAGGGCGCGTAGGCGGATTATCAAGTCTCTTGTGAAATCTAATGGCTTAACCATTAAACTGCTTGGGAAACTGATAGTCTAGAGTGAGGGAGAGGCAGATGGAATTGGTGGTGTAGGGGTAAAATCCGTAGATATCACCAAGAATACCCATTGCGAAGGCGATCTGCTGGAACTCAACTGACGCTAAGGCGCGAAAGCGTGGGGAGCAAACAGGATTAGATACCCTGGTAGTCCACGCCCTAAACGATGTACACTAGTTGTTGGGGTGCTAGTCATCTCAGTAATGCAGCTAACGCATTAAGTGTACCGCCTGGGGAGTACGGTCGCAAGATTAAAACTCAAAGGAATAGACGGGGACCCGCACAAGCGGTGGAGCATGTGGTTTAATTCGAAGATACGCGAAGAACCTTACCTGGGCTTGATATCCTAAGAACCTTATAGAGATATGAGGGTGCTAGCTTGCTAGAACTTAGAGACAGGTGCTGCACGGCTGTCGTCAGCTCGTGTCGTGAGATGTTGGGTTAAGTCCCGCAACGAGCGCAACCCACGTATTTAGTTGCTAACGGTTCGGCCGAGCACTCTAAATAGACTGCCTTCGTAAGGAGGAGGAAGGTGTGGACGACGTCAAGTCATCATGGCCCTTATGCCCAGGGCGACACACGTGCTACAATGGCATATACAATGAGACGCAATACCGCGAGGTGGAGCAAATCTATAAAATATGTCCCAGTTCGGATTGTTCTCTGCAACTCGAGAGCATGAAGCCGGAATCGCTAGTAATCGTAGATCAGCCATGCTACGGTGAATACGTTCCCGGGTCTTGTACTCACCGCCCGTCACACCATGGGAGTTGATTTCACTCGAAGCCGGAATACTAAACTAGTTACCGTCCACAGTGGAATCAGCGACTGGGGTGAAGTCGTAACAAGGTAACCGTAGGAGAACCTGCGGTTGGATCACCTCCTTTCTAGAGTACAAAGTAATAAGTCTCACAACTATTACTTCATTATAAACTCAATTGATTCTTGTTTAGATTTCAAAGATTGATGATAAAGCTAATTGTTTATGGGGAATTAGCTCAGCTGGGAGAGCGCCTGCTTTGCACGCAGGAGGTCAGCGGTTCGATCCCGCTATTCTCCACCATTATTAAGGGCCTATAGCTCAGCTGGTTAGAGTGCACCCCTGATAAGGGTGAGGTCACAAGTTCAAGTCTTGTTAGGCCCACCATTAGAATCAGATTTGGAATGATATTAATTTATTTATATTTCTACTTGCCTTAATTATCCTATATAAATCAGTATTTTATTTTTATTAGTAAGGTTTTATTAATATTTTGAATTAATATTGATTGTGTTATATTAAATCATATAAAATGTTTTAAATAAGGTGCTAATAAATGAATTTTTAATTAAATAAAGATTATTAACATTTTGTAGCATTTTGCAATATTATTTTCTATATTTGATTGTTTATATTTTTGTTTTTTATAATTTTTTGAGAAATTTGTAATAAAATCACAAAAACTACAAATGGAATTCTGATGACTTTTTTATTTATTTTTGGTATTCATTTATCTGCACTCTTGACACCAGGACCTGATTTTTTTCTCGTTAGTGCTTATGCTTTAAAATTTAGTTTTAAAGAAGCCTTAAAAGCAGCATTTGGTGTAAGTTTGGCAATATTGCTTTGGATTATTTTTTCTTTAACTGGACTTAAAATTCTTTTTGATACTTTTCCTTTTATCCAACTTGTATTATCTACTTTAGGAGCCATGTATCTGTTTTATCTTGCTTATTTGCTTTTGAAAAATATTTCCAATGAAATACACTTTACAAATAGTGTAAAAATTTCACAACCGTTTTTAGGCGGTTTTTTGACAAATATTACAAATGCTAAAGCTATTTTTTATTTTGGAAGTATTTTTTCTAGCTTAAATTTTACAGGAGATAATTTTGAAATCTTTTTACTAGTTATTATCCTCGGTTTAGAATCTTTAATTTATTTTATTTTCATTGCTTTTTTATTTTCAAATTTAAAAATTAAAATATTATATCTAAATCATCATAAAAAGATTGATTTGTTTTGCGCTTTTATTTTTATAAGTTTTGCTTGTTTTACACTTGCAACAATTTATTTTTAGGAGCATAAATGTTGATACAAATAAAAGAAATTAATCAGCAAAATATTACTGATATTTTATATGGAAAACCTTGTTTTTATTCTTTAGGTTGTATATTTGATGAAAAAATTATTAACTATTGGAAACAAAATATACTTAAAGAAAAATTGGGGCATTATCATAATGCACCACTCATTGCAAAGATAGGTATGGCTTATTATGAAACTATTAATAATGAAAAGTTAAAAAAAGAATATTTTGAAAATGCGAAATATTGGAATGATATATTAAGAAATGCTTGTTTTCCTTATATTTCACCAATTGATTATATTATTTCTTTATTTGATATTATTTGGAATAAAGGTTGCAAGAGAGCGGTTTTTAATAATCGAAAAACATTTGCAGGGCTAGTAAGAGTGTTAACTGAAAATTCATCAATTGAGCCACATCAAGATATTTTTAAAAGAGATGATGAAATCACTTGGAATGACAATGGTCAAATTAAGGAGAAATAGCATTTAATTTCTTCTTAGATAATGCTGAAGATGGTGGAGAAATGGAACTATGGAATTGGAAGCCAAACGATGATGAATATAGAAAATTTCAGCATACTAATATTAAATTGAATTACGGATTAGATAGAAGTAAAATTTCTTTACCTTATACTACATACAAACCTAAACTCGGCGAAATAGTATTGTTTAATCCTAGATATGTTCATGCTGTAAAAAAAGTAAACAAAGGTATAAGGCTTACCATATCTTGTTTTCTTGGTGTTAATAAAAATGAGGAGCTTGTAGTTTGGAGTTGAGAAATCGCCAAAATATTTACAAGGAAAAGTTTAATAAGTTGCACAATTCAAGTTTGCTCAATTTTTTGTTTTAATTTAATATATTTAATAAAATTTTAAGATTAATTTTGTATAATTTCGACTTTAACTTCTTAGAAAATTAAAAGTCGTTAAAAATATTTTTTAAACCTAAATGTTCTTTATAATTATCATTGTTAAGAGTCACAAGCAAGTTTTAATAAAAACAATTTTACAGGACTTGTTAAAGGATAAAACCCAATTATCTTTTCTTTGGTTTTACTTATATCTTTTAACTATCTTTATTTTTTATAATAAAGAGAATATTAGATCTAAAGTTTATAAATTAAAGATAAGTTTCAAACTCACGACTTGGTTTAAATATTAATTGAATTTTAGTATTTATATTAAGTGTTTGAATGCTTTCCGTCTTAAGATAATGAAGTCTTATCATAAAAACTTTAACAAGGAAGTGATGCGTTTTAGAATCAATAAAAAAGGTAGAAGTTAGATTATATCTAACTTTTATGCATATTCTTAGCAGAAGAAGCAAGAAAGACTACTAGTCTTTAACTTACTTTATCAGCCTAATATCTTTTAGGTTGGCGGGGTAGGCCTTTAGCTTGCTTCTTAGTCAAGGCTTTGCCTTGACGCTAAAGAAGGTAAAAAAGGTAAGCTACTAAGAGCGAATGGTGGATGCCTTGACTGGTAAAGGCGATGAAGGACGTACTAGACTGCGATAAGCTACGGGGAGCTGTCAAGAAGCTTTGATCCGTAGATTTCCGAATGGGGCAACCCAATGTATAGAGATATACATTACCTATATAGGAGCGAACGAGGGGAATTGAAACATCTTAGTACCCTCAGGAAAAGAAATCAATAGAGATTGCGTCAGTAGCGGCGAGCGAAAGCGCAAGAGGGCAAACCCAGTGCTTGCACTGGGGGTTGTAGGACTGCAATGTGCAAGAGGTGAGTTTAGCAGAACATTCTGGAAAGTATAGCCATAGAGGGTGATAGTCCCGTATGCGAAAAACAAACCTTAGCTAGCAGTATCCTGAGTAGGGCGGGACACGAGAAATCCTGTCTGAAGCTGGGTCGACCACGATCCAACCCTAAATACTAATACCAGATCGATAGTGCACAAGTACCGTGAGGGAAAGGTGAAAAGAACTGAGGTGATCAGAGTGAAATAGAACCTGAAACCATTTGCTTACAATCATTCAGAGCACTATGTAGCAATACAGTGTGATGGACTGCCTTTTGCATAATGAGCCTGCGAGTTGTGGTGTCTGGCAAGGTTAAGCAAACGCGAAGCCGTAGCGAAAGCGAGTCTGAATAGGGCGCTTAGTCAGATGCTGCAGACCCGAAACGAAGTGATCTATCCATGAGCAAGTTGAAGCTAGTGTAAGAACTAGTGGAGGACTGAACCCATAGGCGTTGAAAAGCCCCGGGATGACTTGTGGATAGGGGTGAAAGGCCAATCAAACTTCGTGATAGCTGGTTCTCTCCGAAATATATTTAGGTATAGCGTTGTGTCGTAATATAAGGGGGTAGAGCACTGAATGGGCTAGGGCATACACCAATGTACCAAACCCTATCAAACTCCGAATACCTTATATGTAATCACAGCAGTCAGGCGGCGAGTGATAAAATCCGTCGTCAAGAGGGAAACAACCCAGACTACCAGCTAAGGTCCCTAAATCTTACTTAAGTGGAAAACGATGTGAAGTTACTTAAACAACCAGGAGGTTGGCTTAGAAGCAGCCATCCTTTAAAGAAAGCGTAATAGCTCACTGGTCTAGTGATTTTGCGCGGAAAATATAACGGGGCTAAAGTAAGTACCGAAGCTGTAGACTTGACTTTGTCAAGTGGTAGGAGAGCGTTCTATTTGCGTCGAAGGTATACCGGTAAGGAGTGCTGGAGCGAATAGAAGTGAGCATGCAGGCATGAGTAGCGATAATTAATGTGAGAATCATTAACGCCGTAAACCCAAGGTTTCCTACGCGATGCTCGTCATCGTAGGGTTAGTCGGGTCCTAAGTCGAGTCCGAAAGGGGTAGACGATGGCAAATTGGTTAATATTCCAATACCAACATTAGTGTGCGATGGAAGGACGCTTAGGGCTAAGGGGGCTAGCGGATGGAAGTGCTAGTCTAAGGTCGTAGGTGCTTATACAGGCAAATCCGTATAAGAATACACCGAGAACTGAAAGGCTTTTTGAAGTCTTCGGATGGATAGAAGAACCCCTGATGCCGTCGAGCCAAGAAAAGTTTCTAAGTTTAGCTAATGTTGCCCGTACCGTAAACCGACACAGGTGGGTGGGATGAGTATTCTAAGGCGCGTGGAAGAACTCTCTTTAAGGAACTCTGCAAAATAGCACCGTATCTTCGGTATAAGGTGTGGTTCGCTTCGTATTAGGATTTACTCCGAAAGCGAAGAAACTTACAACAAAGAGTCCCTCCCGACTGTTTACCAAAAACACAGCACTCTGCTAACTCGTAAGAGGATGTATAGGGTGTGACGCCTGCCCGGTGCTCGAAGGTTAATTGATGGGGTTAGCATTAGCGAAGCTCTTGATCGAAGCCCGAGTAAACGGCGGCCGTAACTATAACGGTCCTAAGGTAGCGAAATTCCTTGTCGGTTAAATACCGACCTGCATGAATGGCGTAACGAGATGGGAGCTGTCTCAAAGAGGGATCCAGTGAAATTGTAGTGGAGGTGAAAATTCCTCCTACCCGCGGCAAGACGGAAAGACCCCGTGGACCTTTACTACAGCTTGACACTGCTATTTGGATAAGAATGTGCAGGATAGGTGGGAGGCTTTGAGTATATGACGCCAGTTGTATATGAGCCATTGTTGAGATACCACTCTTTCTTATTTGGGTAGCTAACCAGCTTGAGTTATCCTCAAGTGGGACAATGTCTGGTGGGTAGTTTGACTGGGGCGGTCGCCTCCCAAATAATAACGGAGGCTTACAAAGGTTGGCTCAGAACGGTTGGAAATCGTTCGTAGAGTATAAAGGTATAAGCCAGCTTAACTGCAAGACATACAAGTCAAGCAGAGACGAAAGTCGGTCTTAGTGATCCGGTGGTTCTGTGTGGAAGGGCCATCGCTCAAAGGATAAAAGGTACCCCGGGGATAACAGGCTGATCTCCCCCAAGAGCTCACATCGACGGGGAGGTTTGGCACCTCGATGTCGGCTCATCGCATCCTGGGGCTGGAGCAGGTCCCAAGGGTATGGCTGTTCGCCATTTAAAGCGGTACGCGAGCTGGGTTCAGAACGTCGTGAGACAGTTCGGTCCCTATCTGCCGTGGGCGTAAGAAGATTGAAGAGATTTGACCCTAGTACGAGAGGACCGGGTTGAACAAACCACTGGTGTAGCTGTTGTTCTGCCAAGAGCATCGCAGCGTAGCTAAGTTTGGAAAGGATAAACGCTGAAAGCATCTAAGCGTGAAGCCAACTCTAAGATGAATCTTCTCTAAGCTCTCTAGAAGACTACTAGTTTGATAGGCTGGGTGTGTAATGGATGAAAGTCCTTTAGCTGACCAGTACTAATAGAGCGTTTGGCTTATCTTTAATAAAGCATCACTTCCTTGTTAAGGTTTTTAGTAAAGCTTTGAATAACAATAATCATTCAAAGTGATATGGAAATCTTGCAAGTAGGGTTTATATTAGAACTTGCTCTTAACATTGTTTTTTAAGTCTATTTATAAAATAGGTTTAAATAACAATGTCCGTGATTATACAGATGTGGAAACGCCTTGCTCCATCCCGAACCAAGAAGCTAAGCACATCGTGGGTGATGATACTACGCCTTACTGGCAGGGGGAAAGTAGCTCATTGCGGACTTGTTAATTCTTCTTTACTTACTTTATATATAAATCATATGTTTGTTTTTATTGTTGTTTTAGATGGGATTTAGAATAATTATCTTTATGTTTATTGAATCTGTTTTTGTATTAATTGTTCTTTTTTATTATGTTTATTGAAACTGTTTTAATATATTGAATTTGTTTTTATATGTTGATTGTTCTTTATTATGCTTGGTTAGTTTGGTTCAATATGTTGAATTTGTTTTTATATGTATTAATCATTCTTTTTATGCTGAGTTATGGTTATGCTTAGTTATAGTTAGGTTGCTTAGAGTTGTTCACTTTAATCTGTTTTTAGTTTAATTGTTGTCTTTGTGTTTGGTTTATAATTTCATTGTATGGTTTTTTGGGTGGTGTTAAGATATTGATTTACTAGGCTGGTAAATTTGTTTAGGTTATATTTTTATTGTTTGAATACACTTGCTTTAGTTGGTGGGTTGATTGATTGTGAGCTTAGTTGGTTGAGTTGGGCTGATGGTTTAATCATTTTTAATCTGTTTTTAGTTTAATTGCTTAAGATATTCTTTTATGGGGTTGATGGGGTTGTTTGTGCTAATAATGATTTAATTTAGTTTGTATTTGTTAATGGGTTAGAGTTAATCATTTATTGTTTAGGTTCTTTTATTGGATTGACTGAATTAAGCTTGGATTGTTTTAGTTATTATGGTTGTATTTAGGTTAATGGGTTTAATTTACTTGTTTAGATGGATTGAAGTAGTTTATTCCAATGGCTCTAATTTATTTAATCCCTTTAGAATGCTTTGTGTAATACTTTTACTTATCTATGCTTATATTTAATTATTGGGTTATTTGATTTATTTGATTTAAATGGGTTAATTGATTTAGCTTATTTATTGGTTTAGTTGATTTAATTAATTTAATTAGTTTTAGTTAAACACTTTATCAGTCCTTGCTTTAATCAGTTTATTTGAATTTAGTGTGTTTGGTTGATTGGTTTGGTTATATTATTGCTTATAAAAGCATAGGTTTGGAACTATACTTGCAAGATAAAAGAATGAGATACTTGAGATTGCTAAAGCCAAGTAATGATTAAGGATTGGAGAATGAGGGTGTAATCGTATGCATACTTTCTAAATGATTAAAATAATTAAGTTTTATGTATTTTTCTTTATTGCCTATAATGAAGATTGTATTTTTTGCTCGAGTTAATGCAACATTGATTAAATTTGGCCTAGATGCTACCCAATTTCTAGCATTTTCGTTATTTCCACCTAAGATAAGTATGATTATATCTGCTTCTTTTCCTTGCATTGTATGTATAGTACCAATTTTATCATTTTTTAAATTATTATATTTATCGATTATATCTTTTAATTTTTGTTTAACATCTACAAATGGCGTAACGATTCCAATCTCTAGATCATATTGGGTAATTTTATCTAAAAGTATGTGTAAATATTCTATTTCCCTTTCATTGCAATTACCATTCCATTGTTCTTCTTTGATATTGTACCAAGTGTTTTGTAATTGTAGGGTGTTTTCATTTTTCTTTCCATATATCATCATACCGTCATATGCGATTTTATTAGATAGTTCAAATATAGGTCGGTCGCAGCGATTATGCACACGCAAGGGAGAACCTAACCATATTTTTTGATTGTTTTGACAAATATATCTTCCATATGATTGCAAGAAGTCGCATCTACTTTGTAAAGAGGTATTTTTAACATCAAAAGCCTTATCTATATTGAAGTATTGTATAAAAAAATTATTTATATTATTTGGAATATTTACAATAGGTTCAAGCTGTAGCGGATCTCCTATTATGATGGCTTTTTTTGTTCTGTATATAGCCCCTATAGCACTTGTTATAGTGCTTTGTCCTGATTCATCGCTGATTAGATATCCAAATTGATTATGCCCTATGTCTTTAAAACAAGAGCCAAAAGAAGCATAAGTGGAACTAATCGATGGTATTATAAAAAATAAACTTTTCCATATTTCAACAATTTTACTTCCCGAAAGATTCCTATAGTTGTTGTTTTCTAAAATATCACTTAATGCTTCCAAATTTTGAGCAAAATATAGATTATTACTTAGTATGGCCACCTTGTGAAGATTAAGTGCTTTTACAAATAAGTCTTTTCGTGCTTTAGAAAGTTCTGTTGTTTCGCCATTTTCTACCATAAAAAATGAAGATTTTTCCATAGATGCTTCATCATGTAAATAAAATTTTTGGTTGAGAAAAGAGATATGCTTTTCTATATTTTTTACATAACTTTTTCCCATAAGTCTATATGAAAGTAGTTTGTATAGGTAAGTAATAGTATTGATTAAACTGCCACTATTTTTTAGTTTCTTGTAAATTTTTACCTTTTGGATTATATGTTTTTCTTTTTTGTTTTTATCTAGTAGATTATTAACCCTGCGCAATGCTTGGTTAAAATCATTTTTTGCTTGCTCAAAATCTTTGCTAGTGAGCTTATTGCTTTTTATATAATTTATAAGACCGATAAATTCATATTCTTTTGATTTAAAATCTTTTAAAACATTATATATAAAAGAAGATTTATTGGAATTATTGCCCAATATACCGCATATTAATCCCCAAGCTTTAATTTCAGTTTTTTTATTTCGGTTTAAAAATCTTGTAGCTATCTCACTAAAATAATCAAGATCTTGAATATAGCTACTATCGATACCACCATTTGTGGGTATTTCTTTGCTTATATTTTCTACAGCATTATTATTGCTAGAAGATAGTATGATCTCATAACCTTTTAGTTTTTCATTGAGCTTATAAATTCCATCCTCTTTTTTTATAATTTCATCATAATTTAGTTTTGAAATTTCTATAGCCCTTTGAGTAATAATACCTGCTATGATATCTTTTACAAGCGTTGTTTTTCCAGTCCCTGGAGGTCCATTGATAGAGTAGATATCGTTATGATCTTTATTCATTTTAAGTATTTTGTTTACTGCAAATTGTTGAGAATACATTAATGCAAATTTACTCATAAAAGAGCTAGGAGCCAGTTCATCAATATAGTTTTCCAAAATTTCTAGTTGATTTGTTTTTATGTCTATGCGTTGTTTTATTTTATTGCTTAGATACTTATCTATCATGGGAAATTTATTTTCCTCATAATTATTTAAAATATTCGCTAATTCTTGTATATAAAAACTATTTAGAAATACATTTTCATTTATGGTTTTAGTAAGATTAACTGATATTCTAAATTTGTTTCCAAGTAATGGAATATCGCGTTCTATGATTTTGATAGCTTTATCGTAAAATTTATCAATACATATATTTTTAAGCGAAGACAGTTCTTTGGCAATGTTTTGGCTTAGATTAATAAAATCAATATAAGATGATTTTATATTTTCAATATTATTTATAGCCCATGGTGCAGTGGATAAATAAAAATTTTTCGCATTAAAAACAAAATCATTATCTATTATTGGATCGAAATTTTGATGATTGTTTGAGTTAAATTCATTGAATTTTATAATTTCATTTTCATTTGCAAAATTTAAACGACCATTAAATTTTAGAACAAAAGATGCATATTCTGTATTTAAATTATCGCAAAAATTTTCCAAGTCTTTGTTAATATTAAATTTATTTATAATATTGTCAAATAAGGTTTTGTTTTCATAGATGGCACCCTGTATGATAATTTCTACACTATAATCATCTAAATTTTTGTTATTTAAGGTTAAGGCATTGCAAATTTTTTCAATCCTTTCTCGAATATATTTGTTAATATATGAAGTTTCGCATGTATCGCAACAATTGTTTATCTTTTTGATATTTTGAGGTGTTAAATATTCCACAAAAAGTAAATATTTTAAAATATCAATATTGCTACTCAAGTTAAATCCTTAAATAAAAATATGTAAATTATATCTTAACATGTTTTTACAAATTTCCATTTTCTTAAAGTAAAATTTTGATAAAATAGAAACTATTTTAAAAAAAGGCGTAAGATGAAATTTGAAGCTATAGATGAAAAAGAATTTTTAAATCCTTACTACCGCAAAAAGCCTATTTTAGAAGCAGAGCTAAATGAATTTACAAAAGCTTTAAAAGATTATAAATCAAGCTTAGAAAACAATCTCAAAAACAACGAAGACTCCCTAGTAGCAAACGCTTTAAGCAAATTTTTTGAAAATTTGCATTTTGAGTGTGAGATAAAAAGCATACACAAAGGCAACAGCGGTATAGATCTTGCTTTGAAAAAAGATAAGCAAATTCAAGTCATCATCGAAGCAAAATTGCCTCATTCTAAAGAATTCTTTAGCCCAAACAAGCCCAACTGCAAGGCCTTGCACGAGTGCATTTTGTATTATCTTCGTGAAAGAAAGGCTTTAAATTCATCACTCAAGCACATCATCATCACAGATTTTTATCATTTTTATATCTTTAAGGCGGATTTGTTTGAAGAGCTTTTTAACAAAAACAAGTATTTTAAAGAAGCTTTTGAAAATTTTGAAAGCAAAAATTCTCTTTTCAAGGGCAATACCGATGAATTTTACAAAGAGTGCGAAAAGCTTTTAAGCAGTGAAAAATACCTTGATTCTATCACAAGAAAGGATTTGTTTGATGAGCCTAGCTTAAAGGGTGTTTTTATCGATCTAAAGCCTATTTTGGAGCAAGAAAAGCCAAGCTTTAGCAAGCTCAAGCCTTTGTTTAAAATTTTTCACAAAGACTTTCTGCTAAGCGAGTTTAACCCCAACGATGCAAATTCACTCAACAACGCCTTTTACAAAGAGCTTTTATATATCCTAGGGCTTTGCGAAAGCAAGCAAAACTCAAAGCTCATCATCGCAAAAAGCGAAGAGAGCAAAGAAGAGCAAGGCACCTTCTACACAGCTATAAATTCCAAGCTTGAAGAAGAAAATTTTGAAACCATTTTAAAACTTTTGATTTTATGGCTTAATCGTATCTTGTTTTTAAAGCTTATAGAGTCAAATTTGGTGCGTTTTAATGATGATAAAAATTTGAAATTTCTAAATTTTAAAAAAATCCCTGATTTTGACAAGCTTAGCGAGCTTTTCTTTGAAATTTTAGCCAAAGAAAGAAGCACACGAAAGAAAAGCGAATTTGCTTACCTGCCTTACTTGAATTCTTCTTTGTTTGAAAAACAAAGCATAGAAAACACGCTTGAAATTTCGAATTTAAACAATGATTTAAAGCTTAACTACTACAAAAACACGGTGCTAAAAGATGACAAATGCAAGGCTAAAAAAGGACAAGTGGGGCTTTTGGAGTATTTGTTTGAATTTTTGGATAGTTTTGATTTTGGTAGTGATGATGAGCAAAGCGAAATTTTAAGCCAAAAAGAGCTTATAAGCTCAAGTGTTTTGGGAAATGTGTTTGAAAAGCTCAATGGCTACAAAGAAGGAAGCTTTTACACCCCAAGCTTTATCACTTCTTATATGTGCAAAGAAAGTATCACAAAAGTAGTGCTTGATAAATTCAATGCCAAATTTGATCTTAAGGCTACAGATATCAGCGAGCTAAGAAGGGATTTGCGAAAAGAGGATAAAAACGCACAAAAAGAGCTTTTAAACTCCATAAAAATTTGCGATCCTGCGGTAGGAAGTGGGCATTTTCTAGTATCGGCTTTAAATGTCATGCTAAGTATCTACGATGAGCTAAATCTCTTTGATGAGGAGTTTTACCTAGAAGTGCAAAACGATGAAATTCTCATCACTAACCGCAAAGGCGAATTTGTAGAATACAAACGCCCGCATTCGGACAAAGACAAAGCTCACTTGATCCAAAAAGAGCTTTTTTACACGAAAAAAGACATTATAGAAAACAACCTTTTTGGCGTCGATATCAACCCAAATTCATGTGAGATCACCAAACTAAGACTTTGGATAGAGCTTTTAAAACACAGCTTTTACCAAAGCTTTGAGGATGAGGCGTATCACGATCTTAAAACCCTACCAAACATCGATATAAACATAAAATGTGGGAATTCTTTGATATCTTACTTTGAAATCGACAAAAGCCTAAGCCATTACCCAAACATCAAAGAACGCATGAACAAATACAAAAACATAGTCAAAGACTACAAAGAGGGCTTTTACACCGATAAAAATCAAATCAACCAAGAGATAAAAAATCTCAAAATTTCTTTTAAAAATTTCTGCTTTGCGGATAAATTTAAAAAAGAGATGAAAAGTTTTAATGAAAAATGCGAAAAATACTCCAAAAAATACGGAAATTTCTTAGCTGTAAATGATGAGAATTTGAGAATTTTTGTCAGTGCGAATTTGACTCTTTTTGATTTTGATGAAAAAGAAGCGAAAAAAGAATTTGCAAATCTTAAAAAAGAATACGACAATATCTTCAACCTAGAAAATAATCATCCTTTTGAATGGCGTTTTGAATTTCCTGAAATTTTGGACGATGATGGAAATTTTCAAGGCTTTGATCTCATCATCGGCAATCCGCCTTATATAAAAGAAGCGGATAATAAAGAACTTTTTACCAATACAAAAAATTTAAGAACTTATCAAGGAAAAATGGATATTTGGTATCATTTTGTGGGACGTGGATTTGATATATTAAAAAACAAAGGATATTTATCATTTATCGCTACAAATAATTGGATTACAAATTCAGGAGCTAAAAAACTACGCAATATAGTTTTAGAAGAATCCCAAATTTTAAGCCTTGTTGATTTTAGCTCTTTTATGGTGTTTGATTCTGCAAGTATACAAACGATGATAATGCAATTTCAAAAAACAAAACCACCTAAAAATTATGAATTTCATTTTGCAAAAATCACAACCCAAACTCCAATTTATGAAGATGCTCTAAGTCTTTTAAAAAATGAAAAAACCCAAAACAATGAAATTTTAAGTATAAATTTAGCTCCAAAAAAATTCATAGATAAAACTTTAAATTTTACAAAAAGTGATTATGAAGAACTTTTCAATAAAATTCAAAAATATGGGAAATTTTATCTTGAAGAAAGGGAAGTTGCCAATGGCATTCATCCGCATTATGATTTTGTAAACAATCGAATTAATAGCAATCATAATTTTTCTTTTAAGATAGGACAGGGAATTTTTGGATTAAGTCAAGATGAAAAAGAAGAATTGAAATTAACGCAATTAGAAAATAGCATTGTTAAACCATATTATGATACTCAAAATTTTTTAAAATTCTTTTTTGAAAAAAGTGGTCATCGTTGGATTATATATACCAATTCATCATTTAAAAATCCAAATTCTATGGATAATTATCCAAATTTAAAAAAGCATTTAGATAAATTTAAAAAAGTTATTACTTCAGATAATAAACCTTATGGTTTGCACCGATCAAGAGATGAGAAATTTTTTAAAGGAAGTCCTAGAATTGTAGCACTTAGAAAATGCGTAGGAGAGCCTAAATTTAGTTATGTTGATTTTGATTGTTATGTTTCAGCAACTTTTTATATTATCAAAACACAAAGAATAAATGTGAAATATTTAACAGGGCTTTTAAATTCAAAGCTTGTCGCATTTTGGTTAAAACATAAAGGAAAAATGCAAGGCAATAATTATCAAATCGACAAAGAGCCTTTGCTAAATATTCCCATAGCGGATACAAATTCTAAAAATCAAAAAATAGCCGATGAGCTTGTAAATTCAGTCGATGAAGTTTTAAAAGCTAAAGAACAAGACAAAAACGCAAACACCCAAGAACTAGAAAACAAAATCAATTCTTTGGTTTATAAACTCTACAATCTCACCGAAGATGAGATAAAAATCATAGAAGGCAGGTAATGGAAGTATTTGATGAAGAATTAGCACAATACGGGATTTTGGCAAAAAATGGCAAGCTAGCTACAAAAGACAATAAAAAAATTCTAAAAAAAGAGCATAAAATAATTATAGATAGGGTTGAAATTGAAGAGATAAATTTTCAAAAATTACAAGCAGAAGGCATAAAAGAAATTTGTATATTTAGAAGTGAAATAAAATACCTTTATTTCTTAAAAAAGAATACTATAAAAATAGATTTTAAAGTTTGCAATTTTAAAAACCACATTATCGCTAGAGAGTTACATTTTGAAAATGAAGTTATATTTCAGCAGTGTATATTTGATGCTGTAGTGGATTTTTCTAAAACAAAATTTGATTCTAGGATAGATTTTTCGGCATCTGTGTTTAAAGAAGAGGTAAGATTTATAGGGGCTCAATTTTCAGCAGAGCAAAGCGATAATAAAACAATAGAAAATAATTTTAGGGAAGTTATTTTTGAAGGAAAAACAATCTTTGACAACGCCACATTTAAAGCAAGGGTTAATTTCGGAATTTCACAGTTTAAAAGTGAAGCAAACTTTACAAACACCAAATTTCAAGCAAATCAAAATGACAGCGATATAATCGAAAATCAATTTTTAAGAGTTGTTTTTATAGGAAAGACAATCTTTAATCATGCCATATTTAAAGCAAGGGTTGGTTTTGGACTTTCACAGTTTAAAGATGAAATAAGTTTTATAGAAACTCAATTCCTAGCAACAAAACAAAGCGATAATGAAATAACAGAAAATAATTTTGAAGGAATTACATTTCAAGGAAGAGTATTTTTTTTCGGTTGTATATTTAAAACAAGGGTTAGTTTTAAAGTCTCAAAATTTAAAGATGAAACATTTTTTTCAAATATAAAATTAAATAATCATATATTTCATAATGTAGAATTTAATAAAATAAATTTTATTCATATTGATGATATAAATGCAGAATCTAATGCAGAGTCTTATGTATTCCAAAACGCGGTATTTAAAGATGCATTAAGCTTTGAAGGAATGAAAATTGAAAGATTAGGATTTGATAATGTTTTGTTTAATGGTGTTGTAACCTTTAGCAATACAAAGCTCAATACCAAACCACAATTTATAAACTGCACTTTTTCTAATCAATTTAACATAGAACATCAATATATCAAATATAGTGATAAAGATATAGAAAATAAGATAAATAATATACAAGATAAAAATGATAAATTTCGTGCCTTGCTAAATTTAAGAGATTTATTTAGAAAATTAAAAAGCAACCGCATAGCTCATCACAATCTAATCGACGCTTCAGAGCTAAGAACACAAGAGCTTTATACTAGGGAGTTGGAGCTAAAATATCAAGAAAATAAAAGCTTAAGAGAAACAATCGAACAATGGCAACTTTTCTTTTATCGCAAGCTTTGCGATCATCATACAGACTTACTTTTAAATTTAAGATGGTTGGTTGTGTTGATAGGCTCGTTTGCTTTACTGTATTTTACTTCGCGTGTGATTCAAGATATCAATTTGTTAAAAGTTTTAAATCAATACGGAGTATGTTTAAGTATAGTTGGTGTTTTTAATTTGCTTTGTTTGTATTGGTTTGGGTATATAAAAAAATTTGATTTTTTTGTGTATTTTAACTTGATCGCGGTTTTATGGGTGGTATGTTATAAGCCGAAAATAATATTTGGAATCGTAAATCTTATAGGCGATAACAGTTATAATGGTTTTGAAAATGTTTTGATTACGATTTATACTATACTTTTGGCTTTGGTCCTTTTCTCACTCCAAAAAACCGCACGAAAAAATTCCATAGTGCCAAGTTGAAAAATTTAAGGTATTGTGATGAAAATTTATAGCAAAATACTAAAAACCAAAGATAATGAAAACAAAACCAATTCTTTGGTTTATAAGCTTTACAATCTCACTGAAGATGAGATAAAAATCATAGAAGGCAAGTAATGGAAGAATTTGATAAAGAATTAGCACAATACGGGATTTTGGCAAAAAATGGCAAGCAAGATATAAAAGATAATAAAATAACTATAATCAATGCCGAAATAAAAGAGATAAATTTTCAAAAATTGCAAGAAAAAGCCATAAAAGAAATTTGTATACTTGAGAGTGAAATAAAATATTTTTATTTCTTAGAAAAGAATACTATAAAAATAGATTTTAGAAATTGTAATTTTAAAAATCAAATTATCGCTAGAAAAGCATATTTTGAAAATGAAGTTATATTTCAGCAATGCGTGTTTGATGCTGTAGTAGATTTTTCTAAAACAAAATTTGATTCTAAGGTAGATTTTTCATTATCTGTGTTTAAAGGTGAAGTGAGATTTATGGAAACTCAGTTTCAAGCAGAGCAAAGTAATAATGAAACAATAGAAAATGATTTTGAAGAGGCTGTTTTTGAAGAAAGAGTGTCTTTTGATAATGCTATATTTAAAGCAAGGGTTAGTTTTACATCCTCGCATTTCAAAGATGAAGTAAATTTTGTAAAAACTGAATTTCAAGCAAATCAAAACGACAGTGATATAATCGAAAATCAATTTTTAGGAGTTGTTTTTATAGGAAAGACATTCTTTAATAACGCTACATTTAAAGCAAGGGTTAGTTTTGTGCTTTCACAGTTTAAAGAAGAGGTAAGATTTATAGAAACTCAGTTTCAAGCAGGGCAAAGTAATAATGAAACAATAGAAAATGATTTTAGAGAAGTTATTTTTGAAGGAAGAGCATCTTTTTCTAACGCTACATTTAAAGCAAGGGTTAGTTTTGCGCTTTCACAGTTTAAAAGTGAAGCAAACTTTATAAAAACTGAATTTCAAGCAAATCAAAACGACAGTGATATAATCGAAAATCAATTTTTAGGAGTTGTTTTTATAGGAAAGACATTCTTTAATCATGCTATATTTAAAGCAAGGGTTAGTTTTGCGCTTTCACAGTTTAAAGAAGAGGTAAGATTTATAGAAACTCAGTTTCAAGCAGAGCAAAGTAATAATGAAACAATAGAAAATGAATTTAGAGAAGTTATTTTTGAAGGAAGAGCATTTTTTTCTAATGCTACATTTAAAGCAAGGGTTGGTTTTAGAATTTCACAGTTTAAAAGTGAAGCAAACTTTACAAAAACTGAATTTCAAGCAAATCAAAGCGACAGTGATATAATCGAAAATCAATTTTTAGGAGTTGTTTTTATAGGAAAGACAATCTTTAATCATGCTACATTTAAAGCAAGGGTTAGTTTTACACTTTCACAGTTTAAAGATGAAGTAAGGTTTGCAGGAGTCAAATTTCAAGCAGAGCAAAGTAGTAATCGCAAAATTATAGAAAATGAATTTAGGGAAGTTGTCTTTAAAGGAAAGGTAACTTTTGATAGTCTTGTATTTAAAGCAAGAATTAGCTTTTTGTTATCGACATTTAAAGATGAAACATTCTTTTTAAATATAAATCCAAATAATTGTATATTTCATAATGTAGAATTTAATAAAATAAATTTTATTCATATTGATGATATAAATGCAGAATCTTATGTATTCCAAAACACGGTATTTAAAGATACATTAAGCTTTAAAGGAATGGAATTTGAAAGATTGGAATTTGATAATGTTTTGTTTAATGGTGTTGTAACCTTTAGCAATACAAAGTTCAATGCTAAACCACAATTTATAAACTGCACTTTTTCTAATCAATTTAACATAGAACATCAATATATCAAATATAGTGATAAAGATATAGAAAATAAGATAAATAATATACAAGATAAAAATGATAAATTTCGCGCCTTGCTAAATTTAAGAGATTTGTTTAGGAAGCTAAAGAGTAACCGCATAGCTCATCACAATCTAATCGACGCTTCAGAACTAAGAACGCAAGAGCTTTATGCTAGGGAGTTGGAGCTAAAGTATAAAGAAAAGAAAAGCTTAAGAGAAAAAATCGAACGATGGCAACTTTTCTTTTATCGCAAGCTTTGCGATCATCATACCGATATTTTACAAAGTTTAAATTCGCTTATTTTGGTGATAGGGATTTTTGTGCTATCAAGCGTTGCGATAGTTGCTAATTTTAACTATCGTCTTGGATATAAGCCTATCTTGGAGCATTGGTATTTTTCATTGGATTTTTATAATCATCATATAAATTCTATCATACAAGATAATTATTTGTTTATGATGGCAGTAAATTTTGCAATGCTTTTTACTTATTTGGGTTTAGTTGGACTTGCTTTATGCCTAAAATATATGAGAGAATTTTTTATAATTATATCTTATGTGATAACTCTTTCAGTCCTAGTGGTTTCACCGAAAATTCTTATCCCTGCTATGGGAATTTTTACAGATAAAAGAGCTATGCTAGATCCGCTTAGCACAATGGGTGGAATTTATACAATCGTTTTTGGTTTTGTTGTATTTTCTTTTATAAAAACAATTAGAAAAAATTCCATAGTGCCAAGCTGAAAAATAGGAAGGATTAAATGATGAAAAAAACACTTGAAAAAATACTTAATACCTTAGAGAAATGTTGTGAAGAAACACATCAAAATGATAAGAGTGAAAGTGATGAAAGTAAGAGTAAAAGCGGTAACCAAGAAGCTAGCACTAAACAGAAATTATCCAAAGTTTTATCTATAAATGAACAATATATATTTGCTCCAAGTCATAAAGAAACAAAAGAAACAATAAAAGAAATAAAAGCAAAAGGAGACTTTAGGCAAGGAGATGAGTTATTTTCTGATGATGGAAAATGGTATTTGATTCGCAAGGCAACACTAGACTTATCTTCATTATGTGATAATATGAACAATATCCAGTATAATGCTATTGCCCAGTGTAATATTATTTTTAGCGAATGTAATATTAGCTTAAGTGATAAGCAATCAGAGAATAATCGCATTGTTAAAACCAATCTATACTTTTACAATTGTACTTTTGAAAAGTCATTAAATTTGAAAAATATTATTTTTGAAAAAACATTAACTTTTAATCAGTGTGCGTTTTATAATGACTTAAAAATATATCAAAACCAATTTTTAGATCATTTGGTTTTTATAAATTGCTCCAATGAGCAAAATGATAAAAAAATCATATCCTTAGATTTGCAAGAAAACGAATTTGAAGGATATCTTTTTATAAAAAATTGCACCATAAAAAATATAAATTTGTGGAAAAATAAATTTAAAAATAGGTGTTATTTTGTAGATTCTAATTTTGGATATAAGGATAAAGTGAATAAAGCAGAATTAAATTTTTCAAATGCTCATTTTGAAGACGAAGTTTATTTTAACAACTCTGAATTTTATAATTATGCTGATTTTCACGAGTGTAAATTTGACAATATAGCTTGTTTTTATGGAGTGAAGTTTTATAAGGCTCCGAATTTTTCTCAAGTAGTTTTAAAAGGTAATTTGAATGCTTTAAATATAACTTCAAATTTTGTATTTGATGATTTAAAAATACAAATAAAGAAAGAACAAGAAAATTTTAATAAAGATAAAAAAGAACAAGATAAAAAACCTTTATACAAATTTTCAAATGATTTTAGAGATTCTTTTAGGACTTTTAAAAGTGCTTTGATAAAAGATAACAATCTTTTAGATGCTTCAAATTTTCACAAATACGAGCTTTATTGTAAAGAGCTAGAGTTAAAAAATAAAAAAGCTACAACTTTTAAAGATATAGTAGACAGATATCAACTTGTCTTTTATCGCAAGCTTTGTGATCATCATACAGACTTACTCAAAGCATTTCATAACTTACTTATAGTCGTTATGCTTTTTGGTATGTTTTCTTTTGCACTTGATAAATTTAAACAACCTAGTCATATAGAAAATGATATAAAATATAACATCGTTAAAGTAGATTCTAATGAAAATTATATTTTTAAAGAACACAACAAAACCACTTACAATCTCTTATCTTTAAATATAGAGAAAGAAAGCGATAAATTTATAAAGAATGATTTTGTTTATATGATAGTTTTTTTAATTTTGGTTTTATTGTTACTTTCTTTTAATATTTTTACAAGCATATATATTTTTGGTTCAATTTTATATTTGATATTTAGTTTTTTAGATTTGCTAGCTTTGTATACCCATATTGCTGTTATTGTTTTTTTTGTACTGTTTGCTTTAAAATTTATCTTACTTGATGACAGACAAAGATACAAAAGAGGTATTGTTGTCGCTATTTCTTATACAGTTTGTATTTTTACACTGTTGGTTAAACCTAGCTTATTGCTACCCGCACTTGGAAGTTTTTTAGATAAAGATTCTAATGCTACTTATCCTTTGTTGCTTAGCTTGTCTGTGGTGTATTTTATACTTGTGGTATTGATATTGTTCTCACTCCAAAAAACCGCACGAAAGAATTCCATAGTGCCAAGTTAAAATGGTATAATAAAAAAACGAAAGGTTAAAAATGACAAATACACAAATCAATGACAAGATTTTAGAGTTAGCTAATTATTTAAAAATAGACAATACATGTATTTACCATAATGCTAGATTGCAATGTATACAAATTAATAATGCCGTTATAAAGAATTTTAGTTTTAAATTATTTAATGAGTATAAATTATCATTTTTCAAATGCACATTTTTGTGTGAAATAAACGAAGCTCCTGGTTTTTTTGAGATAGAAAATCCAGTTTATATCTATGATTGTACTTTTGAAGAAAATGTTATTTCATATAATATCAAATTTAAAAGCAATGTGGTTATAGCTCGTTGTAACTTTAATAAAAAGCTTTATTTTGAGGCAAATACATTTTGTAATTCTTCTAATTTTGAAAGAAATTTTTATAATTATGCTAGTTTTGAAAAAAGCCATTTTGAAAAAAGTACAACTTTTTACAATTCTACTTTTAACGGTTTAAATTTTTCACAAGCAGTTTTCAATGAAAATTTAAATATGGTTAATGCAAAATTAAATTTTACTTTTTCTAATTTAGAAGAAAAAATCAAACAAGAATGCAACAATTTTAACAAAAAAAATGAGCAAGATGAAAAACCTTTAGATGAAATTGCAAATGATTTTAGAGATTCTTTTAGGACTTTTAAAAGTGCTTTGATAAAAGATAACAATGCCTTGGACGCTTCAAATTTTCACAAATGTGAGCTTTATTGCAAAGAGATAGAGTTAAAAGAAAGTTGGAATAAAAAAGGTGAGAATATAAAAAATATGACAGATTTAGAAAAAAATATTTGGAGAATTCGGGATTTTGTGGATTTTTTACTTTTAGGATTTTATAGAAAGCTTTGCGATCATCACACAGACTTTTTAAAAGTTTTTAATAATCTTGTATTGTTAATTGTTTTATATGCTTTGTTTTTTTCAGGCTTTGTTTGGCTTCATGATGATGAATTAAAAGACACAAGAAAAATTTTAACTTTATTTGAATTTTTTGATAGGTTTAAATCTTATTTTGAAATAGGAAGTGTCATTTGTGTAATTTTTGGTTGTGGTTTGTTTGTTTACAAATTAAAATCATATGAAGCAAAAAATAATACCTCAAAAAAACAAAAAATAAATTTTATATATATTATTAATGATTTTTGGAATTTGATTAAAAGTTTATTTTTCGCAATCTTTATTTCTTGTATGTTTTATATATTATTGTTTAAATTTATTGGATTTTTCTTAAATTTAGACAAAGATTTTGGATATTCACTACTTATAAATACTTTGTTTGTTAGTTTATATATTTGTTTAGTTTATACCAAATCTTTGCTCTTTGGTAGATATGTGGTGCTTGTATTATCGTATATAGAATTTTTTATAATATTGATAAAACAACCTAGTATAATTCACCCTTTGATTGGAAAAATCGCAAATGAAGCTGATAAAGGTTTTAATTATCCAAGTTTGATGGTGTTAAACATACTATATACCATACTTTTGGCTTTAGTTATTTTCTCACTCCAAAAAACCGCACGAAAGAATTCCATAGTGCCAAGCTGAAAAATTTAAGGTATTGTGATGAAAATTTATAGCAAAACGCTAAGAACCAAAGAAATAGAAAATTTTAGTAGCAATAAGAACTATGAGGAATAAATAGTGAATTGGCAACAATATTTTCCAACGTATCATTTTGATCATAAAAAAAATAGAGATATTGCTTTAGAGGAATATAAATTTTGTTGTAAGATTCTTGAAAGTGAAGAAAGAATTTTCGATAATTTAATCAAATATATGCTTACATTTGGGACAATTATTATCTCTCTTTTATCGGGTGCAAGTGAAAAAATAAAAGTAATATTTAAAGGTATAGCAGAAAATCCGAACTATATTATATGGATTATTACTGTTTTGGTATTGCTATTTTTTATCTTTATGACAAAAAATTTTGCAGAAAAGCAAAAGTCTATTATTTTTTCGAAACGAAAAATTATCATACTAAGAAGAATGCTTGGAATGGACTATGGAACTCAAGAATTTTTATTTAAAAAAGGCATGCTCGAAGGTGCCAATATGCCTTTTAGCATTAAACTAAAATTCAATTATTTATATCATATTATTCCTATTCTATGTTTTGTAGCATTATTGCTTATAATATGTATTTTTTTAGGATATTCTTTAATGCATGCCATTGTTTTTAATAGCATAATGATTATAGCATTGTATTTGTTTTATATTTATTGTATTTTAGATATAAATGAAACAATGCTTTTGGTTATTATTAGAATATTATTTTCAAAATTAGGAATAAAATTTGTAGATAATTTTGAACACGTTTTATATAGGGCTAAATTATCAGCTTATGAATGCAGAAGACAAAAAATTGATTTAAATAACCTTAAAAAAATGCTAGTTGCGATTGAAGATCAAAAATTTTATCAACATAAAGGAGTAGATTTTAAAGCATTATGTAGAGCTTTGTTATCTCGCGGTAGAAAAATACCTTTTTTTAATAAAATATCTTTTATTAAAAATATTCCATTTACCGGTGGTTCTACTATTACTCAGCAGCTTTTCAGGACTTTGTTTATTGAAAATATGAATAAAAAAAGATATCGAAGAAAGATGGCTGAAATTCTTTTAAGTTATTTTTGGTTTAATAAAATTTTAAATAAAGAAGAGCAACTTGAAATTTATCTGAGTGCTGTACGCTTCGATAAAAAAATATTTGGAATAATGCAAGCAATGCGCCATTTTTACGGTGGTGATAATAATAAAAATCTTTCAAAAGCTCAATCATTTTTTCTTATTGAACGTGTTTCTGTTACGAGTGGAACAATGCTTCCAAAAGTGATTGATACTATCGTAAGACTAGAAAAACAAAAAAAATTAAACAAAGAGGATATTAAAGATATTATTAAAATATATACTAAAGCTCAGCAAGATAATAAAATTACAGTAATTTTTAACAATAGAAATATTCTAGAAGAATTATCCAAAAAATACGAGCATCAAAACTAGTGTTTTATACAGCATTATCCTTTTGCTTTGTATTTTCTCACTCCAAAAAACCGCACGAAAGAATTCCATAGTGCCAAGCTAAGCCTTACGCTTAGCTTGAAAATACACTCCATTTGCTATCAAGACACAAGCACACATCACGCAAGCAAGGATTATCGGTGTATTGGCATCTAAAGCACTGACTACAGAGGAGATGAGTCCTGCTAGGGCAAATTGTATAAAGCCAAGCACCGCAGAAGCGGTTCCGCTATGGTCTTTAAATCTCGCCATAGCCAAAGTCGTGGTATTGGGTGCGATAAAGCCAAGCATAGCGATACTTGTAAAAATGCTTGCTTCAAAAAGAAATAAATTCGGATACAAAAAGGCATTGATAAGCAAGATCAAAGTTGATACAAACATGATTATCAAGGCTTTTGAAAGTATTTTTTCACTTTCAAATTTACGCACTAGCCTTGCATTGATATTTGCACAGATGACAAAGCCTAGGGCATTTACTCCAAAAAGTATGCCAAATTGTTGCTCGCTTAAGCCAAAAAATTGTGTAAATACAAAACTCGAACCCGTGATATAAGCAAACATCGCAGCCAAAGCCAAAGCAGCACAAAAGACATAGGTTAAAAAGCGTTTATCTTTTAAAACAAATTTATAGCTTTTCATCGCTTCTTCGTGGGAGAATTTTTTATTTTTAAGGTGTGGTGCGGATTCTTTTAAGCCAAAAAGTATCATCAAAAAAAGCAAAATTCCCAAAGCAAACAAAGTCGTAAAAATGCTATGCCATGAAAAATACTCCAGCAAAAAGCTTCCAAAAGTCGGCGAAAGCATAGGAGCAAGGGAGGTAAATACCATCATCAAAGCAAAGATCCCCGCAGCCTCTTTGATCTCAAACAAGTCATTTACTATAGCTCTTGCGATCACTACTCCCGCACAGCCTCCTAGTGCTTCAAAAAATCTCAAAGCGATAAAGGCATAGATATTGTCGATGATCACACAAAACAAGCTTGAAACGATAAAGAAGAAAATTCCTACCAAAGCGGGAATTTTACGCCCAAAGATATCGCTTAAAGGCCCATATATGAGTTGTCCTAAGGCAAAGGCGATGAAAAAGCTTGCAAGGCTAAGTTGGGTCAGCGCCTTAGAGGCGTTAAAACTTTGCTCTACATGGCTAAGCGCAGGTAAATACATATCTGTAGAAAGTGGTGCTATGCTTGACATCAAAGCAAGGATGATGATGAGTTTGAGCTTTGAAAAGCCGTGAATTTTGGTGTGTTTTTGCATTTGTAATCCTAATTATTTTTAAAACAAGGATTTTAACAAGTCAATCTTAGAATAATCTTTGTTTTTCTATGTTAAATTTATAGAAAAATTCTCAAGGAAGTCTTTATGCCAAATTTTAATCAAAACGAGCAAATCAAATGCCCAAGTTGTGGAAGTTTTATCGATATTAGCACTGCTTTATATGCTCAAATTTTAGACAAAGCCAAGCAAGAAATGCTCAAGCAAAAAAAAGAATTTGAAGATGAGGTAAATGCCAAAAGAGCCGAGTACATCAAGGCCTTAAACGACTTAAAAGCCCAAAAGCTAGAGCAAGAAAAACTCATAAGCGAGCAAGTAAGCCAAAAACTTCTTTTAGAAAAACAAAAATTCGAGCAAGAATTGCTAACACAAAGGCAAAATTTCCAAAAAGAATTCAGCGAAAAATTTAATAAAGAGCATGAAAATGAGATGAAAATCATGCAAGAAGAATTAGAAAAAAAGAGCAAAGAACTCACCGAATTCTTAAGCGTAAAAGCTGAAAATGAAAGACTAAAAAGAGAGCAAAAAGAAAACGAAGAAAGACTGAAATTTCAAGCTAAAGAAGAAGCTTTTAAAGAATTTAAAGAGCAAGAAAGTAAAAATTTGGAATTTGAAAGAGATAAGATGCGTCTTGAATTTCAAAAAAGCACTCAAGAGCAGGAGTTAAAATACAAAGAATTAGAAACAAATTTTAAAAGCGTAGCTCAAAAGCTAGAGGACGCACAACGCAGGATAGAGCAAGGCTCACAGCAACTCCAAGGAGAAGCAGCAGAACTACTCATAGAAGAATACATCCAAAACGAATACATCGGCGATGAGGTAAAAGAAGTGCCAAAGGGTGTAAATGGGGCGGATTGTTTGCATATCGTAAAAGACAGCTTTGGCAATATTTGCGGTAGTATTTTGTATGAGAGCAAACGCACTAAAGAGTTTAATAAAGAATGGATTGACAAGCTTAAGCTTGACAGCATAGCTGCTAAGAGTGATATAGCGGTTTTAATCACCAAAACCATGCCTAAAGAAAAGCAAAAAACGCATTTTAAAGAGGGGATTTTAATCTGCACTTTTGCTGAATTTAAAGGTGTTTTGGCGGTGCTTAGAGAAAGCATAGTCAATGCTTACAAGCTCAAAAATGCTTTGCAAAACAAAGATGAGAAAAACCATATCTTATACGAATACCTAAATTCTAAGGAATTTAACACTCAAATCACCTTTATACTCAAAACTTATCAAAATATGAAAGAAGAGCTAGAAGCAGAAAAAAGAGCCTTGCAAAATATATGGAAAAAAAGAGAAAGAGCCATAGAAAATTTAAGCTTTAATTCTACTGCCATAGTGAGTTCTTTAAATGCTATATTTAGCGACTTGCAAGGCGGGAATTTGATAGGCGAAGAAGGACTTAAAAGCTTGGAAAATTTGGCAAAAGATGAGGATTAAATTTTGATGATTTTTTCTTCTATTAGCTTGAGATTGTTTTCTAAATTTTTGAAATTTTTTTCTAGGCTTTCTTTTAAGTCTATGAAAAAAGGGTTTTTTAGGGTAGCGATGAGATAGTGATTGTCCTTAGAAAAGATATGATTTAGAGTGAAATTTTTATCTTGTAATTTAACATAAATTTTCTCTTCATCTTCAAAACTAGGATTTTTGCTAGGCTTTAAAATTTCAAGCAAAATTCCACAAAAAAAGCGTTTGTTTTCATCGATGAAATGGATATCATAAATTTTAAATTCTTTAAATTCAAAGCAATTTTGGCTTTTAAAGTCCTTTAAATTTTCGCTAAGTTCTAGTTTTAAAAAATCTTTTTGGCTTAAACTTTCTTTTCTAAATTTAGCCCCAAAACGACGCAAAAATAAATTCAAAGCATCAAATTCTAATTCTTTTTTTGCAAGTTTGAGTTTTTTAGCTGTAAAGCGAAAGAAAAAAATGCCTACAAACACAGCAAGGATGATGGCTATTAAAATATCTTTTGTAAAAACAAAGGCTAAAAAGCCTACAAGTAAAGCTTCTATAATGCTTAAGAATTTTAAAATTCCTAAGCGTTTAAGTATATAAAGTCTTCTATTTTCTAAGCTTTTTAAGTCCATTAAGATTTTGCTTTTTCCATTCTTTTTCTTTGAGTTGGATCAAGATAGCGTTTGCGAACACGCACATTTTGAGGTGTAACTTCTACAAGTTCATCTTCTTCTATCCACTCTAAAGCTCTTTCAAGGCTTAATTTTCTAGGCGGTACAAGCTTGATCGCATCATCGCTTCCACTTGCTCTTACATTGGTAAGATTTTTTCCTTTGATAGGGTTAACATCTAAGTCGTTTGGACGAGAGTGCTCACCTATAATCATCCCTGTATATACTTTGGTTTGAGGTTCTATGAAAAGCACGCCGCGTTCTTGAAGGTTAAACAAAGAATACCCCAAAGCCACGCCATTTTCCATAGAGATCAAAGCACCATTGTTACGCTTTTCAACTGCACCACTGAAAGGGCGGAATTCTAAAAAGCTATGGTTCATTACGCCTTCGCCTTTGGTATCGGTTAAAAATTGAGATCTAAAGCCTATAAGTCCGCGTGCAGGAATTTCAAATTCAAGTCTTGTTTGTCCATCGCCTGTAGGTGCCATAGTTTTCATTTCAGCTTTTCTTTTTCCAAGCTTTTCTATCACTGCACCACTAAATTCTTCAGGCACATCGATAACTAAATGTTCAAATGGTTCTGTCTTAACCCCATCTTCAACTTTTACGATAACTTCAGGTCTTCCCATGCAAAACTCAAAGCCCTCACGACGCATATTTTCAGCTAAAATAGTGATTTGAAGTTCGCCCCTACCGCTTACTTTAAATTTGCCTTCGCCTGTGCTTTCGTATTTCATCGCGATATTGGTTTTCATTTCAGCTTCTAAGCGTTCAGCGATTTTGTTTGAAGTTACATGCTTTCCTTCGGTTCCTGCTAAGGGACCATCATTTACTGAAAATACTATGCTTAAGGTTGGTTCTTCGATGTGTAAAGGATCAAGTGGCATAGGATTGTTTGGATCTACAACGCTATCGCCCACATCTAAAGCTTCAAAACCTGCGATCGCAACGATATCGCCACTGCCTGCTTCTTCTATATCCATTTTTTCTAAACCCATAAAACCGATGAGTTTTGAAATTCTACCATTTACTTTAGTGCCATCGGCTTTTGCAAGCATTACGCTTTGATTTTTCTTCACAACGCCGTTGAAAATTCTAGCAATTCCTATTTTACCTACGAAGTTATCATATCCTAAAGTGAAGACTTGAAGTTGTAAAGGATTTTCATTTGTACCGCTTGGTGCTGGAACGCGTTCGAGTATGGTTTTAAAAAGAGGCTCCATATTGTCGCTTTCATCGTTTAGATCAAGCTTAGCATAACCATTTTTTGCTGCAGCATAAACGATAGCAAAGTCAAGTTGCTCATCGTTTGCATCTAAGGCTACAAAAAGGTCGAAAATTTCGTTGATTACTCTTTCAGGATCAGCAGCTGGTTTGTCGATTTTGTTGATTACAACTATAGGTTTAAGTCCTAAAGATAGGGCTTTTTTAACTACGAATTTAGTTTGTGGCATAACGCCTTCTTGTGCATCGACTAAGAGTAAAACCCCATCGATCATTTTTAAAACACGCTCTACTTCTCCACCAAAATCGGCGTGGCCTGGAGTGTCTATGATGTTGATTTTTGTGCCTTTATAATTGATAGCTGTGTTTTTTGAAAGTATGGTGATACCGCGTTCTTTTTCTATATCGTTACTATCCATAACGCGTTCTGAAATTTGTTCTCTTTCACTAAAAGTACCTGATTGTTTCAGTAGTTCATCTACCATAGTAGTTTTACCATGGTCAACGTGGGCTATAACTGCGATATTTCTAATATTTTCCAAGATACTCTCCAAATTTAAATTCAAAGCCAAAATTATATAGAACTTTTGCTTAATTTTTCAAAAAGCAAAAGTTGGAACGCTTCTTGCTTCTAATTTGCTTAGATATCATTTTTAAAAAGGAAGTTAAAATGTCAAAACCATTAAATACAGAGTTTTTTATAGAGCTTGATACTCAATTAATCAACAGAAAAAGTGAAGTATTGCTTCAAGTTTTAGATCTTTTAGAAACTTTAAAATCTAATCAAAATGAAAAAATGGCAAGAATATCAAGCGAGCTTACAGAGCTTTTGGAAAATGAAGAAAATCTTGAAAAAATTACCAATGCTCAAAATTTAGAAGAGCTTTTGGATATTTTAGTTGCTTTAAATGAAGATAAGATGATCAAAGTATATGAGAATGCTTATTTGAAAGAAAAATTTCCTCATTTAGCGTCAAGTCAATTTTTAAAATAATTAAGGAACAATCATGTCAAATTTGACCCCAAGTAATGACATCTTAAATCTTACTCCAAGTAAGACAAATACAACCCATAGTTCATCGAGTAAAACTAAAGAGCAAGATTTAAAAAAATCTGACAATACAACACAAGATGATACAGAGAGTTTTTTAAATTCTTTACTCAATTCTATCGAAGAAACAAATGAGTTTTTGCCTGATCATATGAAAATCAGTCAAAAAGAAGTTGTTAATGAAGCTATGGATAAATTACAAAATGGGGTTTTTAGCGAGAGTGATAAAATAAGTATTTTTGAATCCGCCTCTTTTATGCAAATTTTATCTTTGCTTGATAAGTTAAAAGCAGATACAGCCGATATCAAACTTGCCAATCTTTCCACCCAGCTTTCTCAACTTGTAAAAACAGAAGCTAATTTTAATGCCCTAAAAAGTGCAAGCAATCTTAGCGAGCTTTTGAATATAGCTAAAGATTTGGGTTTGAATGTAAAAAATATCAAAGTAGATCGTTTGCTAGATCTTAAGGCTACTTTTCCAAATTTAGATAAGGCTAATTTCTTTAAGGGTGCAGTGGATAATGTTTTTAAAGAGATTATAAACAATAAACTTGCCCATATCAGTAAAAATTTAAATCAAAATGTGCAAAATTTAAATCACACTTCGCACGCTAATCTTAATCAAAATTCTAAAAATATAAAATCCAAAGATGATACTTCTTTGCTTTCTCAAACTTTAAAAAATTTAGATGCTATCATTTCAAGTAAAAATGAAAAAAAAGACAAAGCCGAAATCAAAAATGATAATGTTAAAATTCAAACAGATAGCGAAACAACAGAATTAAAAAATACTTCTAAAAATTTAAACCATAGCGAGTCTTTAAAAGAACTTGATCAAGAAAATTTAACCAATAATGATAAAAAACTTCCAAATCAAGAGGTGCAAAACAAAGAACACACCAAAGAACTTAAAAATGATAAAAATACACTTTTAAATGAACCTTTAAAAAAAGATGATAAAGAATTAAAAAATACAAATAAAGCTAATGCGCAAGATTTGACACCTAGTAAAAATAATACCACACAAGATAAATTGCCAATGCAAGAGAAGGTATCAACACAAGAAAAGACAATGCCACAAGAGAAAGTATCGACACAAGAAAAGACAATCTTGCAAGATAATAAGGCATCAGTGCAAGAAAAGCCTCTTAATAACAAAGAGGGTTTAAATCAAGAAACAAACAATATCAAAAATACAAAAGATTTAAATCAAGCGTTGGATAAAAATAATAATCTAAGTGAAAATCCTAAAGAACAAGTTAAGAATGAAAATACAAATTTTAACAAAACTTCCAATAAAGAAAATATAAGGGATTCTCAAAATTTGAGTTTAAATTTAAATCCAAAGGATCTTAATCTCAATAAAGACAATAAATCGAGCGTTAAAGACAATACCTTAAAAGACATCAAGCAAAATTTCACAGAGCAAAAAGTTAGTTTTGAAAATTTAAACAAAACTCAATTTGTATCCAATAAAGATAATACAAATTTCACTCACTACACTAATAAAGAAAATTATACACAAGAGCAAGGTAAAATACAGAGTGAGAATACCGAAAAAAATCCTTTAGATGATTTAAATTCTTTAGTAAAGGATTTAAATAAAATTTCACAAAACAATACTAAAAATATCACTCCTAAGGAAACCTTACAACATTTTTCGCAGGATTTAAAAGCAGCAATGGAGCAATACAAAGCCCCAATCACCAAGCTTAGTATCACGCTAAATCCTCACAACCTTGGAGAAGTTGAGGTGACTTTGGTACAAAGAGGAAATAATCTTCATATCAATTTTAATTCCAATACCAATGCAATGAATTTATTTATCCAAAATCAAGCTGAATTTAAAAATTCTCTTGTAAATATGGGATTTACAGGACTTGAAATGAATTTTAGCGATCAAGGAAAAAGAGAGCAAAATCAAAATCAAGGTAAAAATCGAAGTGGATATGGTTTTAAAGATGCTTTAGAAGGGAAAACCGAAAATGAAAAGGTAAATCTAGAGCTTGTTTTGGCTAAGTATTTCTAAATTGGAACACTTATTGCTTTTATTAAAAAAAAGACTTAATATAAAAAGGAGTTTATAATGTTAACTTCATCAGATTGGACTATGACAAACACAAATACAAACACAAATACAAACACAAATACCAATACCGCTACTACCACTAGCACAAACACTACTTCAGATACAAGTTCAACTAGTAGTTCAGGTCTTGCTTCTAATCCAAATGCAACTCTTGATAAAGATGCCTTTTTGAAACTTCTTTTAATCGAGCTTCAGCATCAAGATCCAACTGATCCTATGGATAGTGATAAAATGCTTACGCAAACTTCTCAATTATCAGCACTTGAGATGCAGCAAAATACAAATACCACTATGCAAAAAATGGTTGAAACTATGCAATTGCTTTCAAATTCTTTTAGCACAAGTATGAGTACTTCAGCTATCGGAGCCATAGGAAAGATGGCAACTGTTTCGGATAATAAAATCAAGCTTACGGGTTCAGATGAGATTATCGCGCTTAAAATGTATTTGCCTGAAGATTCTGATGAAAATGGAGTTACTTTGGAAGTATATGACAGCAATAACAAGCTAGTATTTAGCGAAAAAAGTGGCGAGCAATCTGTTTCTCAAGGACTTTTTACAATGGAATGGCCAGGAAGAAATAATGATGGCGTTTATGCAGGCGATGGCGAGTATACTGTTAAAATGGTTTATAACAATAAAAATGGCGAAAAAATCACTGCAAATTATGGTACTTACCCTATCGAAGGAATCATTTTTAAAGAAGGTTTAGCTTATGCAAAGATGGCAGGCGAAGAAGTTCCTTTTGACGCTATAACAGAAATTACTGATTATAAATTAAGCTCTTCTTCTAGCACTGGAAGTGGTAGTTCAGGAAGTGATTCAAGTGGAGGCTCATCAGGAACTACAGAAGATAGTGAGAGCGAAGAGAGGGCATAAGCCATGATGACTTCATTTTATAACGGACTTTCAGGAGTTAAAACTAATAGTTTTGATATAGATGTTGCTGCTAACAATATCGCAAATGTCAATACTATGGGTTTTAAGTATTCTACTACTCAATTTAAGGATATTTTTTATAGCACGATCACATCTCAATCCACCAATCCTACTCAAGGGGGCTATGGAACGGGAGCGGCTTCTTCTCAGATTGTTTTTGAGCAAGGTTCGCCTGTGGCAAGTGAGGGCGAATTTGATGTAGCGCTTCAAGGAAAAGGGTTTTTTGGTGTTTTAGGAGCTGATGGAGAGGCTTATTATACTCGAAATGGAGCCTTTAGAAGAGATGCTGCTGGCAATTTAGTGGATTCTTATGGGAATTTTGTTTTAGGAACTATGAATCCTGCTTTTGCTGGAGTGAGTTATAGTGATAGAGTTGCAGGACTTATGGGGGATTATCTTAACACAGGAACTCCTGTAAATAGTGGTTTTACTGTAAATTCAAATGACGTTTTTAATATAGGGACAACGGCTTCACAAGGAGTGATTAAAGTTCCTGTTAATATGTATTTGCCTCCGCAAGTAACTCAAAATGTAAAATGGAGTGGAAGTTTAAATACGAATGCAACAACAGAAGTGGTTAAAGTCGATCTTGATCCTGCGAAATTTAATGTCCAAAAGACTGAAGATGGAAAGTATATAGTTAGCGGTAGCGTAAGTAAAGAAGATGTATTTAGCGCTAAGGCAGGCGATAGAATACTTTTAAATTTTATCGATGATAATGGAGTAAAGACAAGTTTTGAAGCTACTTTGGATGAAAATTTGAATTTTACAAGTAATGAGCTTGATTTAAAAGGTTTAGATCCTAATAGTATAAAACTTGAAACAGCACAAATTTCAACAGAACAGCAAAAGGCCAATAAAGATATTTTAGAATCTTCCATTTATAATGCAGATGGCAGTAAAAGTATTCTTAGGCTTACGCTTGAGAGAATTTTGCCTCAAGAGGGCGAGAATATACAATATAAAGCTATCGCGCAAATTTTTAATTCTGATGGCGAAGCGGTGGGCAATCCAACTGAAGGAAGTATGGTTTTTGATAAAAATGGAGCCTTGCTTCAAAACAATATCACAAGTATTGCAAATCCAAACGGCGGGACTATCAATATAGATTTAGGCACTCCTTATGACGCAAACAAACCAGGTTCAGGCTATAGTGGAATTTATATCAAAGAAGGGGTTGCAAAAAATATAGTTACACAGCAAGATGGTGTGGCTGAAGGGTTTTTTGATCAATACAGCATATCAGATGATGGTAGCATAGTCGCACAATTTAGCAATGGTAAAGCCGCCATAGTAGGAAAACTTGCTTTGTATAATTTCATCAATGAGCAAGGATTGGCTGCTATGGGTGATAATATCTTTGCTGCAACAGCCAATAGCGGAGATGCTAGTTTTATCATGAAAGATGGACAAGTGATCAATACAGCTGAATTTAAGGGTGGATTTTTAGAACAATCTAATGTTGATTTGAGTGTTCAATTATCCAATCTTATAGCAACTCAAAAATCTTTTGATGCAAGTTCTAAAAGCATCACTACAAGTGATCAAATGATACAAAAAGCTATCAATATGAAAAGATAATTCTTAGGAATTATCTTTTGCTAATGCTTATTATTTTTATATCAATTTTCAACTCGATAAATCTTTTTTATATAGCGCGTTAAATCTTGCTTGATTTGCATTAAAGCTTTCATTGAATTTATAAATTTTTATAAAAACTTATTTTATGTCTTTAAAGATGGTGTTTAATTTTTTAAATTTAACTTGTATTTGTTACATATTTATACAAATTTTTAATTTTTACAACTCAAGACTTTTTAAGCCTAGTATGATATAATTTTCATCGCCTTTTCTTAGACCTGTGCAATGCTATTTTTAAGCACCGCTTCAGGGTGGGAACACAGCAGAGCACTTGATTGTAGTGTGTGCCGCAGCCATCTGGGAAAGGGTTTACTTCATTTAAACTTCCTTTTTATATCTCTTAAATATTTTTATTCTTGGTATAGAATTTCAAGACTTTGGCAAAATTTTTTTAAGATTTAATTAATAATTTTTGAATTAAAATTTAACAATTTTAATACAACAAAGGAGGATAAATGGAGAAAAAGAAAATTCCCATGCTTATATTGTGCATCCTTATCGCACTTGCATTTTGGATAATCCCTACTCCTATAGGTTTAGAGGAGAATTCTTGGCATTTTCTTGGACTTTTTATCGCGGTGATTATGGCGGTCATCTTACAAGTGATGCCTTTAGGAGCTGTGTGTATGATAGCTATTGCTATTGTCGCACTAAGCGGAATCACGACTACTCAAAGTTCTGTTCGTGCTACGCATATAAAAACTCTTGAAGCCATTGTCTTAAAAGATAATTCCAATATCTATAAAGTTGCTATGGATAAAAAATCGCAAGCTAGCGTGTTGGAAAATCTCATCAAAGCAAATGTGGCTAAAAATTTAGAACCTAAAGTAAATGAGATTTTAAAATCTAATTCAAACATAGAATATCAAATAGATAGCCTAAGCAAACTTTATGCAAAAGCGACTTCAAAAGTTGCTACACAAAAGCTTGTTGATGAGAGCAAGATCGCAGCACTAAACTCTTTAGCTCTTGAATTTATGTCTCAAAAAGATATAGATGAAAAAGTTAATACTGCAATATCAAGTTTAAAATCAAAAACAGGTATTAAGGATGCTTTAAGTGGATTTTCTAATTCTTTAATTTGGCTCATAGTAGTTTCTATCATTGTAGCTCGTGGAGTTATTAAAACAGGACTTGGAGAGCGTTTGGCGTATTATTTTATCAGTATCTTTGGTAAGAAAACTTTAGGTATTGCGTATTCGATCGCATTTTGTGAAACTATCTTAGCTCCTGTAACTCCTTCAAATACAGCAAGAGCGGGCGCGATAATCAATCCTATAGTTCAGGCTATCGCAAGAAGTTTTAAATCCACTCCTGAAGATGGAACACAAAATAAAATAGGCACTTATCTTTCTTTGGTGAATTTCCAAGCCAATCCTATTTCTTCGGCAATGTTTATCACAGCCACTGCTCCAAATCCATTAGTTGTTGATTTGGTCGCTCAAGCTACAAATTTAGAAGTACATTTAACTTGGGGACAATGGGCTTTAGGTATGTTTTTACCTGGCATAGCGGCTATGCTTTTAATGCCTTTGGTGATTTATTTTCTTTCTCCACCAGAGATTAAATCAACCCCAAATGCTAAGATTTTTGCAAAGGGTAAGTTAGAAGAACTTGGTGCTATGAAGGGTAGTGAAAAGATTATGCTAGGTGTTTTTGTATTGCTTTTGCTTTTATGGGCAGGGGCTTTGGGCTTTCTTTTTGGAATTTCTCTTGATGCTACAAGTGTTGCTTTGCTCGGTCTTTCTTTGGTTTTAGTAAGCGGAGTTTTGACTTTTGGTGAGGTGTTAGCAGAAAAAGCTGCTTGGAATACTTTAGTATGGTTTTCAGCCCTTGTAATGATGGCAACTTTGCTTGGAAAGCTCGGCGTAACGCAGTTTTTGGCTGAAGCTTTGGGTGAATTTGCCTCTGCTATGGGACTTGGTGAAATTTCTATTATGATTTTCTTAAGCCTTGCCTTTTTATATACGCATTATTTCTTTGCTTCAACCACAGCACATATTTCAGCTATGTTTTTTGTATTTTATAGTGCAGGACTTGCTTTAGGGGCTCCACCACTTCTTTATGCTTTTATTATGATAGCATCAGGAAATGTTATGATGGCCTTAACGCATTATGCAACAGGAACAGCTCCAGTTATTTTTGGAACAGGTTATGTAAGTCTTAAAAAATGGTGGTCCGTAGGATTTGTTATTTCAGTGATAGATATAACCGTAATGATACTTGTTGGACTTGTATGGTGGAAATTTTTGGGATTTTATTAAAATCTTATCAAAGCTTTTAAAGCTTTGATAAGTCTTATTCTATAAACCCACTCGCAATGACTTTGTCATCATCGTAAAATACTGCCATTTGCCCACTTGCTAAGCCATAAACACTCTCTTTTAAAGAAATGCTCGCGCTTTTATCATCACTTATAATGACTTTACATGGGGTAGATTTTGATCTATAGCGGATTTTTACTTCGCAATCAAGTTCTTTTGCATCGATGAAAAGATTGATATTTTTGAGTTTAAATTCATTGATTTTTAATTCTTCTTTGGTGCCAACGATGATTTGATTTTGTTTAGGATTGATCTTTAAAACAAAATGCGGTTCGTGTGCCCCGCGCACTTCAAAACCGCGTCTTTTGCCTATGGTATAGTGCATATAGCCTTCGTGTTTTCCTACAACCTTACCGCTACTATCTAGTACTTCTCCTGGAATTTTAGTATCCATAAATTGATCTAAAACTTGCACATAAGTATCTTCAACAAAGCAAATTTCAGAACTTTCTTTTTGAGTTGCAAATGATTTTAAAACTTCTATGGTAGAAGCAAATTTTTTCACATCTTCTTTTTTCATTTCACCTAATGGAAAGATGAGGTATTTTAAAGCTTCTTTGTCCGCACTGGCTAAAAAATAGCTTTGATCCTTGCTTTCATCAACAGCTGTGCGGATAAGATTGTTTTCAAGTCTTGCATAATGTCCCGTAGCAAGCTTTTCACAGCCCAAACTTTTAGCAAATTCTAAGAGTTTTCCAAGTTTAATAAAGCGATTGCATAAAGCACAAGGATTAGGCGTTTTGCCCTCTTTGTAAGTATCTACAAAAGGCATATAAACTTTATTTTTAAAGTCTTCTTGCAAGTCTAAAACATGATAAGGAATTTGTAAGAAATTGGCAACTTTTTCTACTTTTTTGATATTTTCTTCATGATAATTAGGTTTGCCATGAAGTTTCATATAACAGCCTATAACTTCATGCCCCGCATTTTTGAGTTTATAAGCAGTGACTGTGCTATCGACCCCACCACTCATAGCGACTAGAATTTTCATTAGAGTTCCTTTAAAGTATTGATTATATAATCTAAATCGTCAGTGATTTCATACTTTAACTCGTCTCCTTTGGAAATGACTTCAAGTTTTAGCAAAGAATTTCTGACGAACTCATCAAAGCCTTGCCAAAATTCACTCCCAAACAAGATAATAGGAACATTGTTTTTAAATCCAAGTTGTTTTAGTGTAAGTACTTCACACAATTCATCAAGTGTTCCAAAGCCGCCTGGGAAAATCACAAAAGCTAGACTCTTTTCAATAAGAGCCATTTTGCGTATGGCTAAGCTCTCAAAAGTTATGTTATATTCTACAAAATCGTTTAATTTTTGCTCAAAAGGCAAAAGTATATTAAAACCTACCGATTTTATAAAATTTGCATCGTTTTTACATTTGGCAGCGCCAGCATTAGCCGCGCGCATAATGCCTCCACCTCCGCCGCTAACGACACAAAAGCCATTTTCTACACATAAATTAGCTAATTTTTTGGCCTCTTGATAATAAAAACTATCTTCTTTTAATCTTGCAGAACCAAAAAAAGTTATGGCATTTTTTAGGTTTGGTATATTAGCAAATTTTTCTAAATCTTGGCTTATTTTCGTATCCATTTTGCAACCTTTAGATAAAATAAATTTCATTCTAGCTAAAAATTTATAATAAGTTCTTTATGTAGGTTTCAAATAAGCTCATTTAAATTTATATAAAATCATAAAGTTTGAATGCCTTAAGCCCTTATGTCTATATTTATCAATAAATATATTTTATTAATATTATCTGGTTGTTTTAGAATTTCAAATAAAGATTTTTGATGTTCCTTGGTGATTTGTTGCACCCATTCTAAAAAATTATTTGAATTTGTTTTATTATTTTGATTTAAACTATTTAATTTATTTTCAAATTCTTTAATATCACTTGTGCCATTAAGCAATGCAAAAGCATCGCTTAAATTTGAAAAATAAGTATTGCTAAGTTTATTATTCAGTTCTTTAATTTCATTTTCGCTTAAAGAATTATCAAGCCCTTGTAACTTTCCCCATATGGTTGTTTCGCCAGCAATTAAAGGTTGTGCGGTTACTCCAGTATTCACATTGTTAGATAAAAAACCTATTAATAAACCACCCATAGTAATAGAGCCATCATTATTTGTATATTTATCAGCACTAGTATCCCAAGATAAAGCAGTGTTTTTAGCACTATGTAAAATATCAGGATTGAAAGGTAAAAGTTCTGATTTTTCATCTGTATTGTCAAAATTAAAAAAACTAGGACTTAATTTTTCATTCTCGTTAATATTTTTAAATCCACCTTTTGCGATAATGTCTTTCATTTCTTCGTAAGAAAAAGTTTGTTTTACTTCTAAAGTGTTTTTATCTATTAGGTAGTTTTGTGGAAAATAATTTGCTAAATCTTCTTTTGAAAAGTTACTTTTCCCTTTTAATTGGGGAGTTTTTTCTACAAGTTGAGAAACTATTTTATAAGCATTTCCCACGGTTTTTGCAATATTGATATTTGCATAACTTTTTAAACTTCCATTATTTTGAGCCTTAATAAAATTTTCCATAGTACTAGAATGAATTTTTATATCTTTTGGAATTCCTGCTTTCTCGTTAAAATCACTTGTAAAATAACCCTCGTTATCTATTTCATAATCCAAAACTTTATTGCTTGTTTTAGAGTATTGTTTTGTATCTTGTAAATTTTTTACATTAGTATTTGAATTTAAGGAAGAGTTGTTATTGTTTTTAATATTAAGATTGACAAAGGGGTTGTTGAAAGTTGAGTTGATACCTATCATTTTTAATCCTTTTTATAATTTAAATTTTTATATTTTTAAGCCTTAATATCTATACTTTTTGGTGTAGAATTTAAAGAAAGAATTTTATTAAATTCTCCTGCATCATCGCTAAATTTCATACCAAAAAGAATTTCTAGCTCATCGCTTGTGCCAAATTTAGTTTCTAGTAGCTTTTTTAAAAGCTCATTCATTTTATTATCATCTTTGTAGGTTTCGCTTGAACTTTGCGCTTGTATAGGTTTAAAAGGTTTTTCTTTGTCTTCTTCTGAAGTTTCTTTGTTATTTGTATTTTTTGTAGGATTGTTTAAATTTTCTTTTTGTTCTAGTATTTTTTGTTTAAAATCATCAATGCTCATATCTGAATTTAATAAATCAAAAAGCTTAAAAATATTTCCTTTAAAATTCATACTATTTTCACTTATGAATTTGTTTAAATTATCAATTTCACTTTGACTCATAGTTTTATCAAATCCTTGCATTTTGCCTAAAATACTTGTTTGTCCTTCGATAAAATAGTTTTTTGCTTGAAATCCAGTAAAGAAAGTCATAAAAATACCACTTTTTGTTATAGTTTTATCATTATTACTATAAGGAGTAGGATCTATTAAAGAATATTTAAAAATATCACTTTTATCATCAAGTGAGAAAAAAGTCATTATTTTTATATTATGGGAAGTCGGAGAGTAATTTTGATAATTAGACATAAAATCTTTATACTCTTTATCATTTAAATTATATTTTTTATTTATCTCCAAAGTATTTTGATTAAATTCGAAACCTTGTGGTATTTTTACTAAGTCTTCTTTTGTAAAATTGATTTTATTGTTTAACTCATCATTTAAAAGTTGTGAAAATACTTTATAAGCATTTCCTATACTTTTTGCTATATCAATATTAATATAACTTGATAATAGACTTTTTGTTTGAATATTAACAAAATTTTCTATATCTTTAGCATAAATCTTATAATCTTTTGGTAAGCCTGCAGCTTCGTTAAAATCACTTGTAAAGTATCCGTCTTTATCTACGCCATAGCCTAGTATTTTACTTACTGCCCCAGATTTATCGCTTACAAGGCTTGAGTTATCATTTGTAACATTAGATGATTTTGTATTTGAAGTATTATTGTTTAAAGTGGTTGTGTAATTATAATTTGAATAAGAATTTATACCATTAATCATCTTTGCCACCTTGTAAAATAAGATTTACAAGATAAATCGGCAAAAATGATAGATGGTTTAGTATAAATTATCTTAATTGTTCTAATCTTTCTTTTTTAGAGCCAATTTCTGTGATTTGAACGCCGAAATTTCCATCGACGATTACTACTTCGCCATAGGCAATTCTTTTATCACCGATTAATATTTCAAGTGGATCATTTGCAAGTTGATTAAGCTCTACTACAGAGCCTATATCCATGGTTAAAACATCTTTTAAAAGCATTTTTTTGTTGCCAATTCTTACACGCACAGGCAAACGCACATCCATGATGAGATTGATATTTTTAAGTTCCTCACTTATCTCAAAGCCTTTATTTTCGGAATTTGAGCTAGAGTGTGCATGGCCATCATCTGCAGCTTTGCCGCTTAAAATATTATGAAGGGTTTGATCTACAATCAAAGAAATTTGCTCTTCTAAGTCTTCTATTTTGACATCAAAGAAATAAAGTTTTGTAAAATCTTTAAAATCAACATTTTCTGCTACAAATTCGCAAGAGCTGATTTCAAAATCCATTTTTGGTATGTCTTTTTGTGCGCCTAAAGTGGTAGAAAAAGCCGAAATGATGTTTTGAATTGCTTCTTTAGCAGCGTCCATTTCATCAGGCCCTAGTTGATCGTTTTTAGAAATTTCTTCTTCGCCCATCATCCATTCGCCAATAGCACTCATAAGCACAGCACCTGCTAATATACCTATTTTACCACCTTCTTTGATGTTAAAAACCGCATAAACAAGAGGGGGCTTAAGTGTATCTTGCGATGAAACATCAAATTCTTTATATTCGCTAAATTCTGCACTTTTTCCCGTAAGTCCTTCTATCGTGCTGGTGCATTCGTTTGTAAATAATTTTAAAAATTCATTGATCATATTTCTTCTTCCTCCTCTTCAGGCTCATCATAAACGCTAGCTTTTGCCTTACGCTCCTCTTCATATCTTTCTAGAATTTCTTTAATTTCATCTTTATCAGTGCGTATAAGTTCAAGAATTTTAATAGATTTTCTAAAGCGATGCAAGCCAATTTGTGCCAAGAAAACATCTTTTTTATCTATGCTTACTATGGCTTTATCATCAGCTTCTCTATCTAGCCTTAAGATATCGCCTTGTTTGAGTTCTAGAAATTCATGAACATTGATGAGAGTTTTTCCTAAAATCGCTTCATAAACTACTTCAGCACGACCGATGAGAGTTTTAAGCTCTTTGTTACGCGATTTTTTAGCCGAAGTTTCACCCATCATAATATCGCGATTTGCTAAACGACTCAAGATACTTTCTAAATGGACAACAGGATAGCAGATATTTACCATACCGCTTGAATTTCCTATGATGATTTCCATTACCACCATGATAACGATTTCGTTTTGCGATACGATTTGTACAACATTGGGGCTTGATTCTTTAGCTTCTATGCTAGGGTAAATTTCAGTTACTGTAGCCCAGCTTTCTTTAAGTCTTTGCATAATAATACGCAAAATAGAATCAAGCAAATTAAGCTCTATATCGGTAAGCTCTCGCGAAGCCTCATAGCTATCGCCTTGACCTCCTAAAAGTCTATCTATCATAGGGAAAGCAATGCTTGGGTTAATCTCTAAAACGCAGTTTCCATCAAGAGGCTTGATAGAGAAAACGTTAAAGCTTGTAGGGCTTGGTAGGGACATCAAGAACTCACCATAAGTCATTTGATCCACCGAGTGAAGCTTGGTTTCAACAATACTTCTCATCATAGATGAAATTTGAGAAGCTAAATTTCTTGCTAGTTTATCGTGTATACCTTTGATCGTTCTAAGCTGCTCTTTAGATACCCTATTTGGACGCTTAAAGTCATATACGACTATATTTCTTTCATCTTTTCCATCTTTTGAATTGGAGGCTGTAGGCGTATCGGTATTATCATCAACAACTTCAAGTAGAGCGTCAATTTCTTCTTGGGAGAGTATTTCTGCCATTACACTAGCCTTTCTCTAAGTTTTTTTAAAAGTTTTTTATGAATTTGTGAAATTCTACTCTCGCTAATCTCTAAAATTTCACTGATCTCCTTAAGGCTGAGTTCTTCATAATAATAAAGTTGGATAATGAGTTGATCACGCTCTTTAAGATCTTCTAATACTTCATGAATTTTTTCTAAAAGTTGTTCTTTTTCTAATTTTTCTAAAGTATCATCTTCATTATAAAGTTCTAATTGATCATCGATAGATAAAGTATAACTAATAGCATGTGCGGTGCGTACTTCTTTGATCTTTTCTATATCCAAGCCAAGTTTTTGAGCTAGATATTCATCATCAGGCTCTTCTTCGTGTTCTCTAAAATATTCATCGATTAAAATATCGATATCTTTAATAATTTTGCGGTTATTGCGACTCATTACATCCAAAGAGCGTAAAAAATCGAGCATAGCGCCATTAACACGCTTTCTAGCAAACCCCCAAAAGCTATCATTTTGTTCTTTATCGTAGCGGCGTGAAAGCTTGATCATCTCTTCAACACCAATGCTGATAAGATCATTCACATCAATGCTAGAAGGCAAGCGCTCCTTTAACCTAAAAGCCATTGCACGAAGTGCAGGCATATAGGATAAAACTAGCTGATCTTGTTCATCTTTTATCATTTGAGCATAAGCTTTAGGCGGCTCTTTTTGCATTTTTGCGTCTTTCTTTTGATTCGTTTTTCTTAAGCTCTTCTCTTTCTTCGTTGAGCTTTTCTAAGATTATATCCATTTTCTTTTCACGAATGACTAAATCGTTTATGATATTATTGCTAGTCTTTTCATAATCATGTTTATTGAAAATTCGTCCGCTGATTTTTTTAATATCTATAAAATTCATAATAGCAATGTGTATAAAAACATAAAACATAAAGGTAATAAAACAAGTAAAAATCAAAATATCAAAAGCTTCTTCAATGCTAATCACACTAAAAGCCAATCCTATAAAAAATCCACAAACAGTAAAAAATGCTACATAATTTTCAGGTCTCATAATATCTTCTCTTTATTGCTTAAAATCGTTCGATGATTTTCCTAAAGAAATTTGAAAAACTTCGACTCGTGACATTATCAAGCACTTTCCGTTCCAACCTATATAAAAGCTTGGAAGCTAGGGCTTTAAGCTCATCACTTGAAGCAGAATTTTCATCTGTAAACAAGGTGCGTTTTTTAATGCTACCGCTTACATCTTTTGAAGCACTTAAATGTCCTAAAAATTCTAATTTTAGATGATTTTTAATATTTGCATCGGCAACTTTTTTAATATTTTCAAAAACTTTTAAAGCCTCATTTTCATTTTTGACAACATTAAACAGCATAAGCAAATTTTCTTTTGTCTTAGAAGTGGTTTTAATAGTTGCATATGCATCGGTAATTGCAGCAGGATCAGGAACGGTTACTACTACAACCTCATCTGACATTTCTAAGAAATTCAGTATATTTCCTCCTATTCCTGCACCTGTATCAATGATAAGAAAATCAAGTTCATCTAAAATGCTTGCTTGATTTAAAAATCTTTCATAAATGTTTTTATCATTGTATTTTAAAATTTCATCACCACTTTCACCAGGGATGAGCCATAAATTTGGTTTTACTTCGATTAAAATATCTTCTAAAGAGCATTCCCCGCGCAAAACATGTAAAAGATTTTTTTGAATACGAACATTTAAAATAACATCAAGATTTGCTAGGCCAATATCTGCATCAAAAAGTCCTACTTTATATCCATTATTAGCTAGCACATTTGCCAAATTTGCACTGATAGTGCTTTTACCCACTCCACCTTTTCCACTTGTAATCGCTATAAAATGAGTGTTTTGTGATTTTTTTCCTCCATTTTGATTCATAAGGCTACGGAGTTTATTGGCTTGGTTATTCATTATCTTTTCCTTTGTTAAAACCTTCTAAGATACAGCGAACTAAAAAATCGCTATTAGCTACTTCTATATCATCAGGAACTTCTTGTCCTGTAGAGAAAAAGCTTAGCGGGATATTAGTTTCATAAATTAAAGAGAAAATATTTCCAAAAACTTTGGTTTCATCAAATTTTGTGATGATGAGAGTGTCGATATTTAAAAATGAAAAATTTTTGTAAATTTCCATCAAATCTTCGTGTTTGGTATTAGCAGAAACGACTAGGCTAACATCAATTTCAGCATTTGAATGCATGAGAAATTCTTTTGTTTTGGCAAGTTTGTTTTGATCGTATTGTGAATTTCCTATGGTATCGACTAAAATTACTTCGCAGTTGTTAAGACTCTTAATCGCCTCGTCTAAATCTTTTGGTTCTATGCTATCAATGATAGGAAGTTTCATCATTTTTGCATATTGGAAAAGTTGTTCTACGGCACCGATTCTATAAGTGTCTAAAGTGATTATACCTGTTTTATAACGCTTATCCCCATAAGCATAGCGAAAAGCTAGTTTTGCTAGAGTTGTAGTTTTTCCAACTCCTGTTGGGCCTACAAGCATCATAATTTTTTGTTTTTTGATTTCACTTTCTACCCGGCAAGGTAAAATATTTCTCAAAAGAGAATAAAAATATCGTTGCACAGCGTCTTTGTTTGTTTTCATAGCCGCAGGCATATTTTCTATAGTCGCTTTCATGATAGCTTCTAAATGCTTTTCAAGCATACCGCTTTCTTTAGCTTTTTTGTAAATGGTTGCAAATTCAGGAGGAATGATAAGATTGTTGCGAGCTTCTGCTTTTTCATCCCACATCATATCTGCAAGTAAATCGATTTTATCATTGAGTTTATTGATTTGTTTTTCAAAATTCTCTATTTTTTTGTTATAGTTTGGATTGGGCGCGTAATTATCCACTAAAGGGGTATTGGTTACTTTTGAAATTTCATTGCTTACTTCACTCAAGCGTTCTTTAAAATCATTAAAGCCCATGGTGGGATTAGGATTGATTTTACTTTGTGGAAAGCTTTGGTAATTAGTATCGTTGGTTTTAGTTTTGGCTAAATTTGCTCTAGTATTTGAAAAATCAAGGATAACATCTTCATCTTCATTATTTTGTGGTATTGAAGCATTGACTTTTTCTTCAAGATTTTGTTTTTCTAGGGTTTTAGCGGTAGTTTTTTTAGGAGGTAAGGATTTCCCCATTTTTTTCAAATGCTCTTCATAATCACTTTCTTCTATGGCAACCATTACTTCATAAAGAGCAGCGCGGTTAAGTGTTTTGGGACGAATTTGTTTATTGGTAATAATTAAAGCTTTGTCGCCATAATCCTCTTTTACTTTCGGGATAATTTGCTCTGTATCTTCTACAGTAAAGGTATGGATAAGTTGTCCCATTTATAATCCTTTTGTTAAGCCCAAGGGCAAAATTACACTTATTCTTTGATTAGCCCCTGTATGAGGCACCATACACCCCTCATCACGCTTGACTTTTTGTGAAAAATATAAAAGATCTAAATCAAGTGTTCTAGGAGCGTTTTTGAAAGTTCTTTTTCGCTTGAATTTAAGTTCATAAAAAAGCAAAACTTTCAAAAAAGCTCTTGCGTGTAGATTTGTTTGCATAAGCATTGTTGCATTGGTGAAGTCTTTTTGAGCTTTAAAGCCAAAAGCTTCATTGATTAAAAATGGAGATGTGGCTAGAATTTTAAACCTTTTATCTTCCATCATCACGCGAAAAAGCTTGTTAAATCTTTTTTTTTCTGGCTCTATATTGCTTCCTAAGCCTACTAGAGCAAGATATTTAAACCCTTTTTTCTTTTGGCTAAAATAAGGAAAAAAACGGCTTGTTTCAAGTCGTCTTGCTCCTTTTATTTTTAGCATTTTTAATTTTGAGCCCCAGCTTGCATTTGCTGTGCTTGTGCAGCACGCAAGTTATTTACTTGCTCGCAAATTTGAATAACACCCATTAAAGCTAAGTGATAACCAAAAGGACCAAATCCTACAATAGATCCAGAGCATACAGGAGCTATAAGGCTTTTTTGACGAAATTCTTCTCTGCGATAAACATTGCTAATATGCACTTCTATAGTAGGTAAAGCTACTGCAGAAATCGCATCGCGGATGGCTACTGAAGTATGGGTATAGCCTGCAGCATTGATGATGATACCATCTACTGTGCCAAGGCATTCTTGAATTTTATCTACAATTTCACCTTCAAAATTACTTTGAAAAAAATCTAATTCAACATTGTTTTGGGAAGCTGCCATTTTCATTTGCGTATGAATGTCTTCCATTTTCATTGCACCATAAATTCCAACTTCTCTTACGCCTAGCATGTTGATATTTGGGCCTTGGATGACCATTATTTTCATAATTTCACCTTAAAATTTTTATTTTTAACCTTTTATTATAACATTTTAAAATAAATTTTCGCTACAATGTGATTTTATTCAAGGAAAAAAGAATGTATATAATCAGTGCAAAATATATCTTTTTATGCGATGAGAAATTTAGTATTTTAGAAAACAAAGCCTTTGTTTTTGAGGATAAAATTTTAGAATTAGGCGAATTAGAAGAATTAAAAAAACGATACCCAAAAGCTAAGCTTATAAAAACAAGTCCTAATTGTGTTATTTTACCCGCTTTTATCAATCCACATACACATTTAGAATTCAGTGCAAATTCGACTACTTTGCATTTTGGAGAGTTTTTAACTTGGCTTAAAAGTGTGATTAAATCTCGTTCTATGTTAAATGAGCAAGCTAAAGAAGAGCTTATATTGACAAATATACAAAAAATGCAAAAAAGCGGTATAGGTACCATAGGTGAAATTTCAAGCTTTGGCGGTGATTTAAATCCTTGTGTTAAAGCAAGTCAAAATGGAATGCGTGTTATATTTTTTAATGAAATTTTAGGCATAAATGAAGCCCAAATTCAAGATAAAAAACAAGAGTTTTTAATAAGATTTGAAAATTCTTTAAAATTTAAAGATGAGTTTTTTATGCCTGCTATTTCTGTGCATTCTGCTTATTCAACCCATCCCGAACTTGCAAAATTTGCAATTAATCTTGCTAAAAAGCAAAAGTTATTAATCAGCACGCATTTTTTAGAAAGTAAGGCTGAAAATGCTTGGCTTAAAGAGGCAAAAGGAGGGTTTAAAGAATGGTTTAAAAACTTTACACCAAATCCTAAGCCACTTTATAAAGTTAGTGAATTTATCCAATTATTCAAAGGCATTAGGACGCTTTTTACTCATTGTGTGTATTTAAAAGAAATGGATTTGCTTGATAAAAATTTACATTCTATTACCCATTGTGCTTTTTCAAATCGTCTTTTAAGTCAAAAAACATTTGATTTAAAAAAGGCTTTAAAGAGCGGTTTAAATATCCATTTGGGTACAGATGGCTTAAGTTCTAATATTTCTTTATCGATTTTAGATGAAATGCGTGCTAATTTGCTTGTGCATACCAATTTTGATTTGTTAAAATTAGCTCCTAAGCTTTTGCAAATGGCAACGCTTTATCCGGCCAAAGCTTTAAATTTAAATTTAGGCGAAATCAAGCAGGGAAAAATAGCTGATTTTAGTGTATTTGAGCTAGGAGAATGTGACAAGGAGCAAGCACCATTGCAATTTATTTTAAATGCTAAAGAAGTACAAAAATTATTTATAAAAGGAAAAGAATGCAAATTTTAAAATCATTTTTTAAGGGTTTAGGCAGCGTGATAAAATTTATCAACACCTATTTTAAAACTTTTGTTTTATTGTTGATCGTAGTTTGGCTTTTTACACCAAGTTCAAACTCAAACTCATCTTATGCCAATTTAGAACGCATTGATTTAAAAGGTGAGATACTAGATAGCTCAGAAGTTTTAGAAAAAATTATCAATGCTAAAAATAATGACAATATCAAAGGCGTGCTTTTTGTGATAGATTCTCCTGGAGGTGCTTTTGCGCCAAGTATGGAGCTAGCTTTGGCGATTAAAGATTTAAAAGCTAAAAAACCTGTTATAGCTTATGCAAGTGGAACTATGGCGAGTGGGAGTTATTTGGCTGGAGTAGGAGCAAATAAAATTTTAGCAAACCCTGCTAGTTTTATAGGATCTATAGGTGTGATTATGCAGGGTGCTGATTTGAGTGAGTTGGCTAAGAAAATAGGAATTAAAGAACAAACCATACAAGCAGGGGAATTTAAAAGCGCAGGAACTTTGACAAGGGCTTGGAGTGAAAAAGAGCGAGAATTCTTGCAAAATTTAATCAATGAAAGTTATGATCTTTTTTCGGAATTTGTAGCTAAAGAGCGCAATTTGGAATTAGACAAAAGAAATGATTGGGCAAACGCAAGGGTATTTTTAGCACAAAATGCGAAAGATTTAGGGCTTATTGATGAATTAAGCAATTATGAAAATGCAAAAAAAGAACTTCAAGAACTTGCTAAAGTTTTAAATCCTATTTGGAAAGAAGAGGGTAGAATTGATAGATTTTTAAATCGTTTAGAAAGCCAAAGTTCTAATTTTTTAAGTAAAGTAATGGGCGATGTTATACTTAGATTGAATGCGAATGCCTTAGAATTAAAATAATTCTAAATTTTTGTGTTTTATAGGAGAAAAAGGCTCTTATTCGTTTAACTTTTATAACATTTTTATGAAATAATTGTTTATATTTTAAACTTAAAGGAGCAGTGTGCAATGAAAAAAAATATAGTCTTTTTTGAGGTTAGAGGCGGTAGCGATAAGGGTGAAGATGGCTACAGAAAAGATACTATGCCTATGGTAAATGCTTTAAAAGCTAAGGGTTGGAATGCCGAGGTGATTTTTTTTGAAGTGGGAAAAAAGGATGAAATTTACAATTATGTGAAAGAAAATTTTGATGGCTATGTTTCGCGCATCAATCCTGGCAATCTTAAAGAAGAAAATGAGTATTTTGATATGTTAAGAAAACTTTGCCAAGAAGGTCTTGTTGGTATGCCTCATCCTGATGCTATGATAGGTTATGGGGCAAAAGATGCTTTAACAAAACTTGCAGATACAGATCTTGTGCCAAGTGATACTTATGCATACTATGATATTAAGACTTTTAAAGAAAATTTTCCAAAAAGTTTAGCTAAGGGAGAAAGAGTTTTAAAACAAAATCGTGGCTCTACAGGTGAAGGAATTTGGCGTGTGAGTGTAGAGGGTGAAATAAAAGGAGAAGTTTTACCTTTAGATACTAAAATAAAATGCACCGAAGCAAAAGACAATCATGTAGAGCACAGAGAATTGGGTGAATTTATGGATTTTTGCGAGCAATACATTATAGGTGATAATGGTATGCTTGTGGATATGACTTTTTTACCACGTATCAAAGAAGGGGAGATAAGACTTTTAATGCTTTATAATACTCCTGTAAATGTAGTCCATAAAAAACCAGCCGAAGATGCTGATGCTTTTTCTGCTACACTTTTTAGTGGGGCGCAATATCGCTATGATAAACCTGAAGATTGGCAAAATTTGGTAGATATGTTTTTAGGAGAGCTTCCTAAAGTGCGTGCAAAATTAGGCAATTATGATTTGCCACTTATTTGGACGGCTGATTTTATTTTGGATAATGATGAAAAAGGCAACGATAAGTATGTTTTAGGTGAGATAAATTGTTCTTGCGTAGGCTTTACCTCACACTTAGAACTTGCTGATGAAGTTGCTCAAAATATCATCAATATTGTAAGTAAGGCAAAAAACTAATCTTTAAGCTTAATGTCCATTTTTGTTTTGCAAGATGGGCATTCTTTTTCTATTTTTTCTAAATTTGAAGCATATTCGATCGAGTAAAATTTTTTACAATTAAAACATTGAACTTCCTTGGTTAAAATAGGATAAGAATACTTTGTTTTATTTGAGATATAATATTTTATTTTTTTATTCATAGTAGAACCAATTATTTTTTTATTTTATTCTACTATAGAATGGTTATTATTCAAAAGATTCGGAATGTTTTTTATAAAATTGTATGGCCATTTTGCATTTTTTGCATTTAAATTTAGCGCCTTTTAGTTGTATTTTTTGATGAATTCCAAAAGGCACATCGTGAATTTGTCCAACACATTCGCAAGTATAAAAATACAAAGCCGTTTCATCGTCTTTTTCTTCTTTTACTTCTTCAAAACTGACTTCGCTGTCATCTTCAGAGGATAAAGAAGAGCGTCTGTATTGTTCTACTTTCATATCTTCATAAAGTATATGCTCTAAGAGCCATTTTTTAGAAACTGTATAAAGTTTTTCTTTTAAATCGTTGGTTGACTTTATGTTTTTAATGAGGTCTATCATGGATTGGATGATTTCTTTATGTATCTTTTTATGTTCTTCCAAATCAGGATATCCTATTAGCTTCATGTATTTTTCTTCATCATTAAAATGATCTTTCATATAGTTAAAAAAATCAGCCAATAGAGCTTTGATATCATCTTTATACACGGGTCGATCAAACATAAATTCAACCTTGCCTGCTAGTTCAAAAAGTTTTTTGTGTTGCTCGTCAATCTTGGCATTATGAACGCTATAATTATCATCCCACTTTGGAAACATCATTATTCCTTTTTTCAGTTTTGATTTCACTTCTTACATAAAATAGATTTTTTTGACATTTTTTACATCTTAGTTGTTTTTTATGGCAAATAATATCAAGATGCTCTATATATGAAAGAAAGTGATTTGTCCTACAAGGACAAGAATAGATAAAATCATATTCTGTTTTGACTTGAGGAATTGGATTTGGATTATTTTCATATTGTTTTTCTTCTTGTTGAAGATCTTCTTGCTGAAGTTTTTCTAATTCTTCTTCTTGTTTGGCCAATAATTGCTCTGAAAGCCAATTTCCTATCATAACATCATGATGCAAAATATGTTCTAATAACCAATCTGACATTATAGTATAAAGTTTTTCTTTTAAATCATTTGTAGTCTTTATGTTTTGGATAAGATGTGACATATCGTGGATAATGTTTTTATGCATTATTTTATGTTCATTTAAATAAGGATAAGAAATTTCTTGCATATAATCCTCTTCATTACTGAAGTGTTCTTTCATATAATTAAAGAGTTCGGTAAGAATTTCTTTAAGTTCATCGCGTTGAACGAATTTGTAAACAGCATTTTCAATTTTAGCAGCTAATTCAAAAAGTTTTTGGTGTTGTGCGTCTATTTTCTCATCATTTATGCTGTATTTTTCATCCCAAGCAGGAATTAATTTATCCAAAGTTTTCTCCAAATAAATTTCAATTATTTGCATATTTTGATATTGAGGTATGTTATCGTATTTTATATTAAATAAATATTAAAAATGATATATAATTAAATAGGATATAAATATTCTTATTTAACTATATTTAAGATATAGAATTTTTAATCTATCTCGTATAATATTTATTTAACTTAAGCCAGTTTTAGCTCTAGCAAATAACACTAGAGCTAAATTTTAATAAATTACAATATGAGCAATTTGAGGCCCATGAACGCCAAAAACAGTGATTAATTCTATATCTGCTGTTCTTGAAGGACCTGCGATAAATAAAATATTTGTAGGCAAAATTTCATTTTCTGTTTTTACCAAATTCAAAGCTTCGCTAAGGCTTTTTACTATGTCTTCTTTTTTTAACAACACTATACAAAGCTTAGGTGCAAGACTTAGCATTCTAGGCTGTCCTTTACTTGAAGGTATCAAAGCAACGCCATGAGAGCTTACTCCAGCCCTTGCATGGACTATAGAAAAATCGCTATGAAAAACTTCATATCGTAAATTTTCAATTTCCTTATCAAAGCAAATTTTTTCTTCTGCTTGAATTTTATTTAAATCCAAACCCAAATCAGTGCCGTATATCATTTTTTTGTAGTTGTATTTTGTGATAATTTCATTGATTTTTTCTTCCAAGGTTTCTTTGGTGGCATTTTCAACAATGTATTTATTATCACTCATTTTTTGCTTCATTTCAGCTAAGGCATCTTCTTTTGTTTGAATATGTTCTACAGGATCTATACTAGCTTGATAAGTAAAATCTTTTGCTTCATAAGCTTCATTGAGTGCTGATAAAATTTTTTCTTTGCTTTTGTTAGAAATTTCATTGATTTTACTCATAAATTACCCCTTCTATAGCCTGAATTTCTTTATATAGATCTTTTTTGATTTGAGGCAATTCTTTAAAAGCATACCATTTTTTTATCACTGGTAAAGCTCCTGATAAATTTTGCACAAACCAATTAAAATAATGCGCTTTTGAAAGTGCAAAACGCCACCTTTCGCCTTTTGTTGCTGCTTTTTTGAATTGTTTGAATGCAAAGGCTTCCATTGCGTTATGATGGATATTTTTTGCACCCATAGGTGGATTTTCTCCTTGTCCTATTTTATCGCATCTTAGTTTTCTAATCAGATCAGCTAAAGGAATTTGCACCGGACAAACCTCTGAGCAGCGTCCACAAAGCGAACAGAAATTTAAAATGTCACCTGTATGATCTATACCAAAAATATTTGGACTGATTACTTCACCAATAGGGCCTGGATAGGTGGTTTGGTATGCGTGTCCGCCGATTTGATCATAAACAGGGCAAAAATTCATACAAGCCCCACATCGAATACAACGCAAAGCTTCATAATAATCTTTATGAGCTAGCATTTTGGTTCTATTGTGATCAAATAAAATCACATGCACTTCTTTTGGGCCATCTAAATCTCCATTTTTACGTGGGCCTGTAATGATGTTATTATAAGTAGGTATAAATTGTCCTGTGGCTGAAGGAGTAAGTAAAGAAACCATAGTCGCTGCATCTTCAAAGCTTTCCATAACTTTTTCTACGCCACAAAGTGCGATGTGAATATCAGGCGCTGTGGTACACATTCTACCATTTCCCTCATTTTCTATAAGCCAAAAAGCCCCTTCTCTTGACATTGCAAAATTTACTCCACTAAGCCCTAATTTTAAACCCTCAAAGTCTTTTCTTAAGTGATCTCTTGCTATGGCATTTAAGCTTTCAGGCTCGTCGTTTTCTAATTTTGCACCGAGTTTATCTTTAAAAATTTGACCTATTTCATGGCGATTTCTATGGATAGCAGGAACAACTATATGCAAAGGAGGTTCTTCATTGAGTTGTAAAATAAGCTCTCCAAGATCGGTTTCTATGGCTTTTAAACCTTTTTTTTCTAAATAATGATTTAAGCCTATTTCCTCACTCGCCATAGACTTGCCTTTTAAAAGCTTGGTGATGTTTTTTTCACGCATAATCTCATAGACTATTTCACAAGCATCTTCATCGCTACTTGCCCAATGTACTTGTATACCATTTTTTGTAGCGTTTTTTTCAAATTCTAAAAGTCTATCTTTTAAGCTCATTAAAGCATTGTTTTTAGCTTGTTTTGCTTTGGCTCTTAATCCTTGCCAATCCTGAAATCTTGCATCGATGACCCCGAGTCTATTTTTTTGCAAAGTATGCATAGCAGTCATCAAATTTTCACGCATTTGAATGTCGTTTAATTTAATATGAACAATTTCTTCGTGTGGAATTTTTTGACTCATAATCTCTCTCCTTCCAAACGCTTAAATAAAAATTCATACAAGTGTATGCCTTTAACATCCAAACCCATTCTACGCATGGTTCCATCTATGTTTAAAAGACAGCCACCATCTCCACTGATGAGGTATTTTACACCAGTATTTTGTATATCTTTAATCTTATTTCTTACCATAGCATTTGAAATTTCAGGCTCTTTTACAGAAAAAGTCCCTCCAAAACCGCAACATTCTTCTTCGTATTGTAATTCTACAAGTTCAACATTTTTAAGTTTTCTAATGAGGTTTTTACTTGCTTGTATGCTTTTTTGAACTCTTAAAGCATGGCAATTAGAATGCCAAGTCACTTTAATAGGCTCTCCTTTATCTTCATAATTTACATTTAAAACTTCATCAAGATATTGCGAAAGCTCTATAACACGGGAGCTAAAATCTTTCACTCTAGAAAATTCAGGTCTATCCTTGAAAAGTTCCTTATAATCGTGACTCATCATACCTGCGCAAGATCCACTAGGTACAACGATAGGATAGTCTTTATCAAATAAATCTACATTGTATAAGGCTATTTCGCGACTTTCATTAAAATATCCTGAATTAAAAGAGGGTTGAGCACAACAGGTTTGATTTTTTTTAAAAATAACTTCCACTCCTTCTCGGCGCAAAAGTTTAATACCATTAAGAACGCTTTCTTGCATAGCAGCAGTTCCTAAGCATGTGGCGTAAAAATACACCTTCTTCATCTTTTCTCCTTGATTTTAAGAGATTTAATATAAACAATTATTCTAGCTTTAGAAAAATAAAATAAAAATTAAATCAATAATAAAAATATTTTCAAAATTTTTTCATTTAAAATTTGCTTAAACTTGCAAGAATAAGTCTTGCAAGTTTATTTTTATTTAGCTACTACTTCTGGAATGATTCCTGGTAAAAAGAATGCGATAATGCAAGTCCAAATTCCTATTAAAATGATAAAAGCTATAGAGTATTTGAGTGTGAATTTGAAAAGATCTGATTCTTTACCCACAAGTCCAACAGCTGCGCAAGCAATAGCTATACTTTGAGGGCTAATCATTTTTCCTACTACCCCACCTACGGAGTTTGCTGCTAAAAATAAAGCTTCGCTAACGCCTAATTTTTGCGCACTTACTTGTTGTAGGGTTCCAAAAAGTAAGTTAGCACTTGTATCCGATCCTGTTAGGAAAACGCCAATCCAACCTATAATAGGTGAAAAGAATGCAAAAGCATCTCCTGTATGAGCAAAAGCAAGTCCTAAAGTAGTACTCATACCACTATTTTTAGAAATAAAAGCAAAGGCTACAACCAAACCTATGGTAAGACAAGGGATAGCCATTTCTTTAAGGGTGGCCCAAAAACATTCAGCAGCATCTTCAGCTTTTATTCTTAAAACAGCTATGGTTAAAAAAGCTGCAAGTAAAATCGCAGTTCCTGCTTGGGCTACAGTTTTACCATTGATAAGATCGATTCCAAGTCCTAAAGAAAGAGGTTTAGCTTCGCCTATACCTGTGATAGAAGGACTTAAAATACCGCCTGTAAGATTGCTAAATTGTAAAGTAATGCTTGTATAGCTTAAAAAACCATCCTTATCAAAGATAGCTTTAAACCAAGGTTGAGTCCAAATGATAATACAAATTATAAGTAAAATAAAAGGCGTCCAAGCTTTTAATACATCTCCAAAATTTAAGGTATTATCTTCAGTAAAATGAGTTTCTCCGTCTAATCTAAAAATGTTTTTTGGTTTCCAAAATTTTAAAAAGATAGTTGTAACCGCTAAAGAAACAATAGCTGAAATAATATCAGGAAGTTCAGCTCCTAGGTGATTTGAGCTCCAAAATTGGGTCGCTGTAAAGCTTAATGCGGCAACTAAAATAGCAGGAAAAGTTTCTTTTACTCCTTTTAAACCATCCATTAAAAACACTATGAAAAAAGGTATAGTAAGGCTAAGTGGAACAAGCATTCTACCCACCATAGCAGATACAGAATGAGCTTCAACTCCTACTAAATTTGCCATAGCAATGATAGGAATCCCCACAGCACCAAAGGCAACAGGCGCGGTATTTGCTATAAGACAAAGTCCTGCTGCTTGTAAAGGGCGCAAACCAAGTCCGACCAAAAGAGCTGCTGTGATAGCTACTGGACCACCAAAACCTATAGCACCTTCTAAGAAAGAACCAAAACAAAAACCTATCAAAATCACTTGAATACGATGATCAGGGGTAATACTCATCACGCTTTTTTTAATTATCTCAAAAGAGCCTGATTTAATAGAGAGTTTGTAAAGAAAAATAGCCGCAATAATAATCCAAGCTATAGGCCACATACCATTTGTAAAGCCTTGTACAAAACTAGCACCTACTAAATTCCAAGGCATATCATAAACAAATAAAGCTATAACGCTTGCCAAAACCACGGTTAAAAAACCCGCTTGATAACCTTTTAACTTGAAAAATACCAAACAAGCTAAAAAGCAAAGAATAGGTAAAAAAGCAAATAAGGCGCTGAGCCAAATGCTATTGAATGGATCATAAATTTGTTGCCACATAATGTGTCTTCTCCTTTGTTTTATTTTCATTAAAGTTTCTTTTCATTCTAACAAATTCTTAAAATATATATAATGAAATTAAATTTTAAGAAAAATTATAAAGCGTCTTATGTATTATTTTGTGCAATTTGGTAACATATAGAGTATAGAAAAATATAAATATAATATAAAAATATAACTATAATGAGAGTAAAATCTCTTTTTGTTTTGTGATTTTTATAGAATATTTTTGTTAGTTAATTACTAAAATTTAGAATTTATAATCACAAGCACTAAAAATTTCATTTGTGATAAAAGCAAAATTTTAAGGATTTAATCAATTAAAAAGTGAATTTTTAAAAATATATTGTAGTGTTTTTTATACAATATTTTTTTCCAAGATCAAAATTTAATAATATTTTTTTAAGTATTTAATAACACAAATTTCATTATAATTTTGAGCTTTTTTACAATTTAAATTTTCATTATTTTATAAGGTTTAATTTAATGTATTTAAAATGTTTTTATTTCTTTTTTATGCGAATTTTTAACTTTTACAAAGAAGGGTTTAAAAACCTTACTCTTGGAAAAACTTTATGGAAAATCATTTTTATAAAACTTTTTATAATGCTTGTCATACTTAAACTTTTTGTTTTTGATGTAAATTTCAATTCTATCTTTAAAAATGATAATGAAAAAAGTAATTTTGTCATAGAAAATCTTATCAAGGAGAAATAATGAGTGAACTTAGCAGTGTGGATTGGTCAAGAGCGCAGTTTGCATTAACCGCTCTTTATCATTTTTTATTTGTGCCTTTGACTTTGGGCTTATCTTTTATCATTGCTATTATGGAAACTATTTATGTCAAAACGGGCAATGAAAGATGGAAAAAAATTACTAAATTTTGGCTTTCTTTATTTGCTATCAATTTTGCTATTGGCGTAGCTACTGGCATTATTATGGAGTTTGAATTTGGAACCAACTGGGCAAATTATAGCTGGTTTGTGGGTGATATTTTTGGTGCTCCTTTAGCAGTTGAAGGTATAATGGCCTTTTTCTTAGAGGCTACCTTTTTTGCTGTTATGTTTTTTGGTTGGGATAAAGTTTCTAAGAAATTCCATCTTGTTTCGACTTGGTGTGTGGCTATAGGCAGTAATTTATCGGCATTTTGGATTTTGGTTGCAAATGGTTGGATGCAATACCCTGTGGGAATGCAATTTAATCCCGATACAGCAAGAAATGAAATGCAAAGCTTTTTTGAAGTCGCGTTTTCTCCTGTAGCAATCTCTAAATTTTTACATACCATAGGTAGCGGTTATGTGATTTCTGCTTTATTTGTGATGGGAATTTCAGCTTGGTTTATATTAAAAGGGCGTCATATTATCGAAGCTAAGAAAAGTTTAGTTGTGGGTGCAAGTTTTGGGCTTGTTTGTTCGGTTTTCTTATTTTTTAGCGGAGATGAGAGTGCTTATCGTGTTACCCAAACACAACCTATGAAACTTGCTGCTATGGAAGGGGTTTATCAAGGTGAGCACCGTGCAGGACTTGTTCCTTTTGGAATTTTAAATCCTAAGAAAACTATAGACAATAACGAAAGTGTGTTTTTATTTGATATTACTATACCTTATGCTTTATCTATATTAGGAAATCGTGATCCTAATTCTTTTGTGCCAGGCATTGAGGATTTAATACACGGAAACGAAGATAGGGGTATAGAACCTATGCAAGAACGCATCGATAAAGGAAAAATCGCTATACAGGCCTTAAAAGATTATAGATTGGCTAAAGATAATAACGATACAATGGCTATGGCAATTCACAAAAGTATTTTAGAGGCGAATTTTAAAGATTTTGGTTATGGTTATTTAGAAAAACCAACAGATGCTATCCCGCCTGTGGCTTTAACTTTTTATAGTTTTCATATCATGGTAGCTCTTGGAAGTTTATTTTTCTTACTTTTTATCGCAACGCTTTATCTTACTATGGCAAATGATATTGAGAAATTTAGAAAAATTCTTTGGCTTTGTTTGCTGTGTATTCCTTTGGGATATATTGCAGCAGAGGCAGGATGGATAGTTGCTGAAGTAGGTAGACAGCCTTGGGCTATACAAGATTTAATGCCTGTTCATGTAGCAGCAACCGAGCTTGGAAAAGTCAATGTTCAAATTTCATTTTGGATTTTTGCAGTTTTATTTACTGCACTTTTGATTGCAGAGATTAAGATCATGCTTACTCAAATCAAAAAAGGTTTTGACGCGCATGCAGGACATAGTACTCTTATGGGTAAAGGAGAAAAATAATGTTTTTCGGTTTAGAACTTGGGGGACTACAAATTTATTGGTGGGTGATTTTAAGTTTATTGGGCGGACTTTTGGTCTTTATGTTTTTTGTTCAAGGAGGTCAAACCTTAATTGATGAATTAAGTTCTGATGAACTTGAAAAAACAATGCTTGTAAATTCACTTGGCCGTAAATGGGAGCTTGGTTTTACTACTCTTGTGCTTTTTGGTGGTGCTGCTTTTGCTGCTTTTCCACTTTTTTATAGCACAAGTTTTGGTGGAGCTTATTGGGCTTGGCTTTGTATTTTATTTTGCTTTATTTTGCAAGCTGTTGCTTATGAGTATCGTAAAAAAGAAAACAATGTTTATGGTTCTAAAACCTATGAAGTTTTTCTTAAAATTAATGGTTATTTAGGAGTGTTTTTAATCGGGGTTGCAATAAGCAGTTTTTTTAGTGGATCGCATTTTGTATTAAATGAACACAATTTTGTTTCTTGGCAAAATCCTTTACGCGGTTTGGAGCTTTTGTTTAATCCTTTTAATTATCTTTTGGGTATTGCTTTGGTGTTTTTATCTAGAATTTTGGGTGCTGCTTATTTTATGAATAATATCAAAGATGAAAATATTAAAGCAAAAGCTGTTAAAAAACTTAGTATAAATAGTATTTTATTTTTACCTTTTTTCTTAGGATTTTTGGCATGGATTTTTATAAAAGAAGGTTTTGGAGTAGATGAAAAGGGCATTGTGAGTATGGCTGAAAATGTATATTTATACAATTTTTTAGATAATATTCTTTTTGCTATTTTATTTATCATTGGAGTTGTATTTGTGCTTTTAGGTATGATACAAGGATCAAAGGGATGTTCTAAAACGATTTTTACTTTAGGTTTTGGATCGGTTTTAGCTGTTTTTGCTTTATTTTTAAGCATAGGGCTTGGATCAAGTGCTTTTTATCCTTCGCTTAGTGATTTACAAAGTTCTTTAACCATACACAATGCGAGTTCGAGTTATTACACCCTTAGTGTAATGGCTTATGTATCTTTGCTTGTGCCTTTTGTTTTAGCTTATATTGTTTATGTTTGGAATGCAATGGATAGAGTAAAAATCACTCGCGAAGAAATGAAAGACAGCGAACACTTATATTAAATGAGGAGAAAAAATGCTACACGCTTTGTTTTTATTGGTTTGGCCTTTGGTGATTTATGTAAGCTATAAATTTATCATGCTTAATATCAATCAATTAGAAAAAGACAATAAACTATAAAGTTCTTAAAGATTTAACCGATTTAGGATTAAATCTTTTCAAAATATTGCAATTTTGCCCATATTTTATATGGGCATTTATCACAAAGCTTTTAAAAGTGTAATCTCTTTACGATTTTGCTGAATAAAACCTTCTTTTTGCATTGTTTTTAAAATTCGTGAAATAACCTCTCTAGTGCTACCTAAATGCAAAGCTATTTCTTCATGAGTGAAAGTGATTTTTCCTTCTTTTGCATTTTCTTTAAGAAACATTTTAACCCTATGATGAAGAGGAGTAAAAAGGGCTTGCTCTAAAATATTGATCAAAGAATTAAAGCGTTTGGCAATAAGATTAAGAGTGTAATTTGCTATCAAAGGATATTTATCTTTTAGTTGAGAATATATTTTTACAGGAACAACTAAAATTTGAGTATCATCAAAACTTTCTAAGGTGAGATTATAAGATATAGTTTCAAAGATACAATGAGAACAAATGACACATTCTTCATTTTGTTTCAGTTTAAAAACAGTGATTTCTTTAGCATTTTGACCTAAAATAAATGCACGAAATCCCCCTTTTAAAACTATCACAAATCCTAAACAATCATCTAAAATTGTATTTTTGTCAAATTCTTTAAAGTATGATTTTTCCACCATAGCTTCAAAGTCTTTGTTTTCAAGATTATAGTTTTTAAAATATTCTTTTAAAATTTTTTCCTTATCCAAGATAGACTACCTTTGTGAATTTAATTTTTATTGTATCTTTTTTAGATTAATTATTTTTAGTGACTTTTATCACTGACAATAAAATTTTTTTTGTTTATACTTTGATTAAATTATACAAAAAAGGAGAAGAAATGGGTAAATTAGAAAGAACAATAAGAATAATCCTAGCAATGGTTATCTTTAGTATAGGGGTTTATTATGCGTCTTGGTGGGCTTTGATAGGATTTATTCCTTTGCTTACAGGTATTTTTGGCGTATGTCCTATAAGGGTTTGGACAGGAAAGCAAGCTTGTCCTTTGGGAGTTTGTCCTATCTCTAAAAAGAAAGATTAATCTTTTAAAGCCAAATTTACAGCATCAAGGGCATGGATTAGGGCTGTATCAAAAATCGGAATGCTTGTATCTTTTTGAGAAATCAACAATCCAATCTCTGTGCAGCCTAAAACTATACCTTGAGCACCTTCATCTTTTAGTTTTTGGATAATTTTTAGGTATTTTTCTTTAGAATTTTCTTTAATTTTCCCCCTACAAAGTTCATTAAAGATGATATCACTTAGTTCTTGCATATCGTTTTGATTTGGAGTAATTGTTTTTATATTTTCTTCTTTTAATACATTTTTATAAAAATCTTCCATCATAGTATATTGAGTGCCTAGTAAGCCTATGGTATGTATATTTTGTTGTTTTAGAATTTTAGCTGTACTTTGAGCAATGTGAACGAGAGGAATTTTTGTATTTTTTTGAATTTGATGAAAAATTTTATGCATGGTGTTGGTGGCAATAAGTATAAAATCAGCTCCACCAAGTTCTAGTTTTTTAGCACACTCTCCTAAAATTTGTGCAGCTTTTTCCCACTCGCCATTTTTTTGCAAATTTGCTATTTCTTCAAAATTGACACTATAGAGTAAAATTTTTGCGGAATTTAAATTGCCTAGTTGTTTGTTAATGGCTTCGTTTATAGTTTTATAGTAAGTGATGGTGCTTTCAAAACTCATTCCACCTATAATACCTATCGTTTTCACCTTTATCTCCTTAAATTTTTTATATTTTAACGATAAATTATACAAATTTATATTAATTGTTTTATTTTTAAATTGTTAAGAAAATATTTATATAATTTTTCTAAGCCAACTGCCAATTTATAGGTTTTTTTCCTAAATTTTTTAAAATTTCATTAGCTTTTGAAAAATGTTTACAACCTAAAAAGCCTGTTCTAGCTAGTGGGCTAGGATGTGCTGCTTCTAAAATAAAATGTTTTTTTGTATCGATTAAAGCTTTTTTGGATTTTGCATAATTTCCCCAAAGCATAAAAATAAGTCCTGATTTTTCAAGACTTAGTTTTGATATCACCGCATCGCTAAATTCTTGCCAACCCCATGAACTATGGCTTGCAGGTTTTCCTGCTTCAACACTAAGAATGGAATTTAAAAGTAAAACCCCTTGCTTTGCCCAAGAACTTAAATCCCCGCTTTTAGAGGGTTCTATATCAAGATCTGCTTTTAATTCTTTATAAATATTTAAAAGACTGGGCGGAATTTTGATCCCATAAGGCACAGAAAAACTAAGTCCCATAGCTTGATTGGGTTGATGGTAAGGATCTTGTCCTAAAAGTACAATTTTAAGCTCGTTTAAAGGAGTAAGATTAAAAGCATTAAAAGTCAAATTTGAAGGAGGATAGATGATAGCTTTATTGTTTAAAGCTTGTATATAATGTTTTTTGATTTCTAAAAAATAGCTTTTACTAAATTCTTCTTTTAAAAATTCTTTCCAATCGTTATTTATTTTAATATCGTCAATGTTTATAGTAATTTCTTTCATAAAAACTTCCAAAAATAAACTAAAGGTATATTTTATCAAATAAGCTAAGAAAAATATATTAATTTTTACTGAAATAAATAAAATCAATTGATAAATAAAAATTAAATATAAAAAGAGTTAAATTGTCCTAAAAGTCTATTTTATAGTATTTTTAAAGAATTAATATTATTAACCAATTATTAACCAAAATTACAATATGATTATACTGATATGAGTACAAGCAGCAAAGCTTGTATAAAAAATTAAACAAGAAAGGTTTCAAATGGGAACAAGAAAAGAGCACGATTTTATCGGGGAATTAGAAATTTCTGATGAGGTTTATTATGGAGTGCAAACCTTTAGAGCGGTGGAAAATTTTAATATTTCACACGAGAGGTTAAAGGATTTCCCACGCTTTGTAAGAGCTTTAGCAAGGGTTAAAAAAGCAGCTGCTATGGCAAATTATGAATTAGGTCTTTTAGATAAAGATATCCAAGATGCTATCATTAAAGCTTGCGATAAAATTTTAGAGGGCGGATATTATGATCAATTTGTAGTTGATATGATACAAGGTGGAGCTGGAACAAGTACAAATATGAATGCCAATGAAGTTATAGCCAATATAGCACTTGAGCTTATGGGCCATAAAAAAGGTGAGTATCAATACCTTCATCCAAACGATCATGTAAATTTAAGCCAAAGTACAAATGATGCTTATCCTACTGCTTTGCATCTTGCTTTGCATGATTATCTAAGTGATTTAGCAAAAGCTATGGAGCATCTTAAAAAGGCTTATGAGAGAAAAGCAGAAGAATTTAAAGATGTATTAAAAATGGGTAGAACTCAACTTCAAGATGCAGTACCTATGACTTTGGGTCGCGAGTTTAAAACTTTTGCTGTGATGATGGGTGAAGATATACAAAGAGTTTTAGAAGCTAGAAAACTAATTTTAGAAATCAATCTAGGTGGAACAGCTATAGGAACAGGTATTAATTCTCATCCTAATTATCCAAAAGTAGTAGAAAGAAAAATAAGAGAAGTAACCGGCTTTGAATACACTGTGGCAGAAGATCTTATCGAAGCAACTCAAGATACAGGAGCTTATGTCCAAATTTCAGGTGTTTTAAAACGCGTTGCCACAAAACTTTCTAAAGTATGTAATGACTTAAGACTTTTAAGCAGTGGTCCAAAATGCGGTCTTAATGAAATCAATTTGCCAAAAATGCAACCAGGTAGCTCTATCATGCCAGGTAAAGTAAATCCTGTTATCCCTGAGGTTGTAAATCAAGTTTGTTACGCAGTAATTGGAGCAGATGTAACCGTTACTTTTGCAAGTGAAGGCGGACAATTACAGCTTAATGTTTTTGAACCTGTAATTGCTTATAGCTTGTTTAATTCTATTGTTATGCTTGAAAAAGCAATGCATACTTTAGCAGATAAATGTATAGATGGCATTAGTGCTAATGAAAAAATTTGTTCTGATTTTGTTTATAACTCAGTAGGAATCGTAACTGCTTTAAATCCTTATATAGGTTATGAAAATTCAGCCAGCATTGCTAAAGAGGCTATGAGTACAGGTAAAAAAGTAGCTGATATCGCACTTGAAAGAGGGCTTTTAAGTAAGGAACAAATTGATGAAATTTTAACTCCTGCAAATATGTTAAATCCACATATGGAAGCTAAAAAATAATATAAAGGCTAGCCAATGGATACAATAATGATAATTTTGCAAATAATCGTTCTCCTTGGAGCAATTTTTATAGGAATTCGCTTAGGAGGTATAGCCATAGGCTATGCAGGAGGACTTGGTGTTGTTGTTTTGGGGCTTGTTTTGGGAATGAAACCAGGAAATATTCCTTGGGATGTAATTTTAATCATAGCTGCAGCTATTGCAGCTATTTCTGCGATGCAACAAGCTGGTGGGCTTGATTATATGGTTAGGGTTACAGAAAAAATTTTAAGATCTAAGCCTAAATTTATTAATTATCTTGCCCCAGCTTGCGGATGGTTGCTTACTATCTTGGCAGGAACGGGAAATGCTGTATTTTCTTTAATGCCTGTTGTAGTTGATGTGGCAAAATCTCAAAATATCAAACCAAGTGCCCCGCTTTCGTTGATGGTCGTATCTTCGCAAATTGGTATCACCGCATCTCCTGTAAGTGCGGCTGTGGTTTATATGAGCGGGGTTTTAGAACCACTAGGATGGAATTATCCAACCTTGATTGGAATTTGGATAGGTACTACTTTTATAGCTTGCATGATAACTGCTTTTATAGTGAGTTTAATCACTCCTATGGATTTAAGCAAAGATCCAGTTTATCAAGAACGCTTAAAAGCAGGTCTTGTTAAAGATGCAGGTGCTATCTTACATGGCGAGGATAAGCCAGGTGCTAAACTTTCAGTAGGAATTTTTCTTATTACTGTTTTAGCGGTTGTGCTTTATGCAACTGCGATTTCAAGCAATATTAAATGGATTGATCCAGTAATTGTTCCAAGAGATGCAGCTATCATGAGCTTTTTGCTTACTGCGGCGACTTTGATTACTTGGCTTTGCAAGGTTGAACCTGGTAAGATTCTTGATACAAGCGTCTTTAAAAGTGGTATGACAGCTTGCATTTGTGTTTTTGGTGTAGCATGGCTTGGAAATACTTTTGTTGCAGGGCATGAAGCTTCTATTAAAGAAGTAGCAGGTGATTGGGTAAAACAAAGCCCAGCTATGCTTGCGGTGGCTTTTTTCTTTGCAAGTATGCTTTTATATTCTCAAGCGGCAACTGCAAAGGCTATTGTACCTGTAATCGTTACTGCTTTAGGAATTAGCGCAACAAATCCACAGGATTCTTATATGCTTGTAGCTTGTTTTGCGGCAGTTTCAGCACTTTTTGTGCTTCCGACTTATCCTACTTTATTAGGTGCTGTGCAAATGGATGATACAGGTACTACTAGAATCGGAAAATTTATCTTCAATCACTCTTTCTTTATACCAGGAGTTTTAGCTATCGCAATCGCTGTAGCTTTAGGCTTTGTAGCCGCTCCTATGTTAATGTAGTTATTGATCCTGAGTTTTTAACTCGGGATTAAATAACTATAAAAATTTTTTATATCAACTTAAGAATAAAATATGCTATAATTCCTTTTTCAATTTCGTCTAAGGAGAAAAAGCTTATGAAAGTAAAATTTGGTCTAATTGCATTAAGTACAGCAAGTTGTCTAATTTTTGCAGCTTGTGCAAATCAAGTAAAGCAAAATAGCTCTTTTGAAAATGCTTTAGTACAAAAGTACTGCGGGGATGATTTTTTTAATCAAAATTTGGACAAAATTAACAAAAATGATGATGTAATCTATACGGGTTTAAATGCAGGCTTGGTAGCAAGAAATTGTGGAGATTTTAACAAAAGTAATGTGTTTTTTGATGCCGCTGAAGAATCTTACAAATATGATGTTGATTTGGAAAATGTAGGAAAGAAAGGTGCTAAATTGGTAGCAACTACATTGGTCAATGATACCATTGTTGATTATGAAGGTTCGTTGTATGAAAGAATTATGGTTAATGTCTATAAAGGTTTAAATTTTATGAGTTTAGATAATTATGCTGACGCTAGAGTAGAATTTAACCGCGCTTTAATGAGACAAGATAAAGCGAAAGAATATTTTGCTAAAGAAATAGAAAAAAATCGTAAAGATTTAGAAGAAGCTAAAAAAGATCCAAATTATGATAAAAATATGAATGAAAATTCGAAAGTGATTTCACAGCAATATGATAATTTATTTAAAGAATTTGACACAACTAAAAAATTTGTAAATCCTTACGCAACTTATCTTGCTTCGGTATTTTTCTTTATGGATAATGATTATAGAAGAGCTGCAGATTTGTTTAGAGAAGTGGCGATTATTAATCCCCATAACCAAGAAATCAAAAAAGAAGTAAAAGTATTTAATGATCGTGCAAAAAAAGTTGCAACTAAAAAAGATAAAAAATATGTTTTTGTTGTATATGAAAATGGTATGGGTGTTGTAAAAGATGATTTTACTTTAACATTGCCTTTTATAGTGGATAAAAAAATTGTTAGCACAAGTATTGCGCTTCAAACTTTGAAAAAAAGAGAATCATCTTTTGCTAGTCTAAAAGTAAATGATGTTGATACAACAGAGATTGTTAATTTAGACGATATTGTAGCTACTGAATTTAAAATTAATATGCCCGCAATGATCGCTAAAGCATTGGCTCAAACTATAGCTAAAACCACGTTAAATTTAGCTGTTGCAAATAACGATTCTACGGGTGGGTGGTTGACTTTAGCAAGTTCTGTGGCAACTGCGGCAACAAATTCAGCTGATGTTCGCTCGTGGAGAGGCTTGCCTAAAAGTATTTCAGTGGCTATGATAGAAAATTCCGGAAATATAAGCATTAAAAACCCACAAGGTCAAGAAATTTATAGCCATGTTCTTGAAAAAAACAAAAATGCTTTAATTATTGTTCGTTCTTTTGCACCTTATTTGCCAAATAGTGTAGACTTAATTCAGAAATAAGGTTTTTTATAGATGAATAAATTGTTTTTAATTGTTGTATCAATTTTTTTAGGGGCTTGTGGCCCTACTTATCAAATCGGTACAAGTGTTCCTAATGGTGTAGTTTTAAGTTCAACTTTGCCAAATAGTTTAGTAAAGCAGTTTCAAAAGCGTTTAAATAGTAATGGTTATTTAGAATTTGAAGTGATTTTACGCAGCACTTTTGCTAAAGATATAATTTATAAAGTGGATTGGTTAGATAAAGATGGTTTTGTACTCCGAGATGTTTTAACTGAGGATTATCAAGTTCTTAGAATTCCGGCGGGACAAGAGGTGATTCTTCGTAAGCTTGCACCTGATATAAGAGCGAAGGATTTTAGATTGGAAATTAAAGCAAAAAATTAATCTTATTTTACAGAAAGGATAAAAATTATGAAAAAGATAAAAATTTTAGGAGCGATTATTGCAGGATCTTTGCTTTTAGGTGGATGTGTACAGACTACTTATACAGACGGAAAAGCTACTCAGGTAAAAAAAGGAGATGCTTTAACTTTGGGTCTTGATAGACAAGATTTTGAAAATGCTGCTGAAACTATGATAGCCAGTATGCTTAGCGATCCAGCTTTTGCAAATATTAAGCCCGGACAAAGAAAAGTTATTGCTATTGGTAGAGTAGTAAATGATACTCCACAAAGAATTGATACTGAAAAGCTTACAGCAAAAATTACTTCAGCTTTAAGAAAATCAGGTAAATTTGTTTTAACTTCAGCCGTTGCAGCAGGTGGAGCACTTGATAGTATGAGCGAAGATGTAAGAGAATTAAGAGATAATGATGAATTTAATCAAAAAACTATAGCCAAAAAAGGCACTTTAGTGTCTCCAGATTTTTCTCTTGCGGGAAAAATTAGACAAGATAATGTAAAACTTAGCAATGGTAAAACTCAAGTAGAATACTTCTTCTTATTAAGACTTACTGACTTAAATTCAGGCCTTGTATATTGGGAAGATGAGCAAACTATCGATAAAACAGGATCTAGTAAATCAGTGACTTGGTAAATCGGGTTTGATTTATAGTTTAAAATTTAGCTCAAGTTTTGTTATTGCAAGCTTGGGCTTTTTTTATGAATTTACAAAAAGGATATAAAATGAAAAAAATATTATTTATCAGTTCTTTAGTTATGGCAAGTTTACTTTATGCACAAGGTTCTCAACCTATAGAGATTACACAACAAGATATAAGTACACAAAATGAAATGTCTGATGCTAGCACCAAAGATATCACTCCAAAATCTTTAGATGATTTTTTTGAAGAGTTTGCAGATAACTTTGGTATAGAATATAGCATAACCAAAGATGGAAAAACTTTTTATACTGGAAAAAGCACCGTTGCGGTAAATGATACCGACCCACAATTTGCACAAGCTTTACAAAATGCTTATCAAAAAGCAATGTTAAATTTACAAACCGAATTTATAAGAGATGCTTTTGGAAGGATTGCTACAAGTAAAATTCAAAACTATGAAGCTGACAATTCTACAAATGCTAAGGAATTTGATGAACTTCCAAAAGGCGATAGAGTCGATCAAATTTTAAATAAATTAACCCAATTAGCAGGTGCTCAGCTAGATAATGCCTTGAAGGATTTGGGTATAGATGTAAGTGCTTTAAGCGAAGAGAGAAAAAAGAGTTTATTAAAAGAAGAATTTATTAGTAAAACTATGACAAGTGCAGTAGGCTCAATGAGTGGGCTTGTTCCTGTACAAACTATAGTAACTCAAAGAAGGGGTGAATATGATGTAGGTGTTATTGCCATAGTATCTGATAAAACACGACAACTTGCTAAAGATATGGCATTAGCAAGGAAAAGTGTTATCAAGGGTAAAGGTAAAGTAGTAAGTGAATATTTACCAAAAGACCAAAAAGGTTTTTTAAATGAGTATGGTATTCGTTTGGTCTATGATGAAAATGGTGCGCCTATTATTTTAAGTTATGGAAATTGGGGTTATGTGGCTGATCCTAGTAATGCCAAAAAAACAAATATTTTAGAAGATAGAGCCAAAGATACAGCTATCACTATGGCGGATGCCGCTATTGTTGAATTTATTAATACAAATTTAAGTCTTAAAGATGAAAGAACTACAGGCGATAGTTATGAAGAGATTATAAAACAAAGCGTAAATGTTAACGATGGAACAATTGAAGAGGAAACTAAAAATATTACAAATATCATTGATAAGATTAATACTAAAGTAAAATCAAGTGCAAGTGGAAAAATTCGCGGTATTCGTACTCTTAAGAAATGGAGCTATACAAGCGAAAATGGTGTAGAACATGTAGGTGCTGTAAGATTTTATTCTTATGCTAATTTAGCCAATACAAATGAAGCATTAAATCAAAAATCTAATATAAGCAAAAATGAGCCTAAGAAGTCTTCAAACATACAAAGAAGTTCTAATGTTGTAAATAGTATGGATGATTTTTAAGGATGAAAAATGAAATGGATTAAAATTCTTTTTTTGTGTTTATTTTTAAGTCTAAGCCTTAGCGCTAAAGTAGTTACCACAACTTCTACTAAATCAAGTACAGGTGAAGGTACGGGTTTGACTAGAGAAGATGCAATAAATAATGCCATTATTGAAGCTATTGGAAAAATGAATGGAGTAAGCATTAATTCTCTTAAAAAATCTAATACTAGCGTTTCAACCGATGGCTCAGGATCAAATATACAGGATAACTATAGCGAACAAATTTCAAAAGCAACCAAAGGTAGAGCTGATACTTATGAAATCAACAGCGTGGAGCAAGATCAAAGCGGTAAATTTATAGCTAATGTGACTATTTATAAAACCACAACGACTAAAAAATACCAAGCTCCAGGTTTAAGTGCAGATAATAGAAGAAGCATTACTGTTTTTGATTCCACTCCAGATCCTACAAAAAGAGGCATTGGTTCAGCATTGCAACAAAAAATTATTTCTGATTTATTGCAAAGTCGAAAATTTAATGTTTTAGACCGTGATTCTAGTGGATACTATGAAATGGAAAAAGCTTTAATTAAAAGTGGTGATGCAACCAGTGATGAAGTTTACAAGCTTAAAAATGTGTTAGCAACAGATTATATTTTATTATTTTCTATTTCAGGGCTTGAAGGTAAACAAAAAACAAGCAATCTAACAGGAAAAACCAAAACAGAAGTCGAAGTCGTGGTTGATTATCGCGTGCTTTTATTTGCAACAAGACAGATTAAATTTTCTAATACTTTAACTATGAAAGTAAATCTTAAAGATAATAGTTTAAGTGCTAGCGAATCTGCTCTTGATCAGATAGCAAGTCGTATTTCAGGGGATATTTTAAACGCTATTTATCCTTTAAAAGTGGTCAGTGTTGAAAATAATGAAGTTGTATTTTCTCAAACTTTAAATCAAGGTGATACTTATGAGTGTTTTGCACTTGGAAAAACTGTGAAAGATGCTTATACAAAAGAAAATACTGGAAGAATTGAAACTAAAACAGGAGCTATTGAAATAGTACGTACCACTCCAAAACTTTCTTATGCAAAAATTACAGAAGGAAGTGTAAAAGTAGGAGATATTTGTAGGCCTTTGAATATTGGTGGTAGTGGAAATGGCTATACCATAGGCCGTGATGCAAATTATAAAATTGAAGAAGGTGGCGGGGTTAATCTTGGCTTTTAAACTACTTTAGGGTTTGGTTTCAAACTCTAAAGTCTTTCTTAAATTCATCAAAGATTAAAGAAAATTTTTGTAAAATTAAAACTTTTCTAGCCATTAAAGCTTTCAAATCCGAATTTCGGTGCTTTGTGGTACTTACCAAATTATTAAGGAAAAAGCAATGTATGCTATTATTAAACACAGCGGAAAGCAGTATAAAGTTAGCGTTGGCGATGAGTTAAAGCTAGATCACTTTGAAGCTGAAAGCAAAGCAAATATTGAAGTAAGCGAAGTTCTTGCTATCAATGATAAAGAATTAAAGGTAGGTGCGCCTTTCGTAGCAGGTGCAAAAGTTGTTTTGGAAGTGATTAATCACGGAAAAGATAAAAAAGTTGTGATTTATAAAAAAAGACGCAGAAAAGATTCTAAACTTAAACGCGGTTTTAGAAGACAATTCACTCGCGTTGTAGTAAAAGATATCAAAGCTTAAGGAGTAAAGAATGGCACACAAGAAAGGTCAGGGTTCAACTCAAAATAACCGCGATTCTATAGGTCGTCGCTTAGGTGTTAAAAAATTTGGTGGTGAATTCGTTAGAGCAGGAAATATCATCATTCGCCAAAGAGGAACTGCAACTCATGCAGGAAATAATGTAGGCATAGGAAAAGATCACACTATCTTTGCTTTAATTGATGGTTTTGTGAAATTTGAAAGAAAAGACAAAGACAGAAAAAAAGTTTCTGTATATCCTGCATAAGTTTTTAGGGCGTTTTTACGCCTTAGAAACTTTAAATTTATAAATTTAACTTCTTTTTATTCTAATTTAGCTTTATAAATTTAAAATCAAAGGCAATTATAATGTTTATTGATAGTGTTAAGATTACTTTAGCTTCTGGCGATGGCGGCAAGGGTGCGGTGAGTTTTCGTCGTGAAAAGCATGTTCCTCTCGGTGGGCCTGATGGTGGCGATGGAGGAAATGGTGGCGATATCATCTTTGTTTGTGATAACAATACACATACACTTGTAAATTTCAAAGGCAAAAGAGAGCTTCGTGCGCAAAATGGCGCAGGTGGAATGGGACGCAATAAAAATGGAAAAAAGGGTGAAAATTTAGAGCTTATTGTCCCTGAGGGAACTCAAGTTATCGATGCACAAACCAATGAAGTTTTATTAGATCTTACAAAAGAGGGTCAAAGAGAGCTTTTTCTAAAAGGTGGCAAAGGAGGGCTTGGGAATACACACTTTAAGCACGCTACCAACCAACGCCCTGATTACGCACAGCCAGGTATTAAAGGTGAAAGTCGTTTAGTAAGACTTGAACTTAAACTTATCGCCGATGTAGGGCTTGTAGGCTTTCCAAATGTAGGAAAATCCACCCTTATAAGTGTAGTTTCAAATGCTAAGCCTGAAATCGCAAATTATGAATTTACCACGCTCACACCAAAATTAGGGCTTATAGATGTGGATGAGTATAATTCTTTTGTGATGGCTGATATTCCAGGGATTATCGAAGGTGCAAGTGGAGGTAAAGGCTTAGGACTTGCATTTTTAAAACATATTGAACGCACGAGTTTTTTACTTTTTGTGTTAGATCCTATGAGAGAAATGCCTCTAAAAGAGCAATTTATAGTGCTAAGAAATGAGCTTGAGAAATTTTCAAATGAGCTTTTTGGGCGTGAGTTTGGCATAATGATTTCAAAAAGTGATAGTGTGAATTTGGGTGAAGATTTTGCCGAGCAGATCACCCAAAATATAGCGAATTTAGAAGAATATTTAAAAAGTATTGATAATCCACAAAGCTTTTTAATCAAGGTATCAAGCCTTGAAAAAACAGGGCTTAAAGAGCTTAAATTTATGCTTCTAGAGGAAATTAAAAAATTAAGAGAAAAGCGTGAAAAAAGGTGATAAGATAATCACCTTTTTTAGATATTTGTTTAAAATTTGATTTATTTATCGCTATACCTAGCTAGTCTTAGGTATTTGCGGTAAAAATATTTTAATATAAAATCAAATTTTTAGTTTTTTAATCTCATTTTCAAGCACACTATAAGGCGTTAAGCCTATGAATTTTTCATCCATTTTACTTTCTTTAAAAAAGCTAAGTACAGGTACCCCATATATTTCCCCAACTGCACTTGAGAGATATTTAGCTGCTTTTTTTTCATAAAACAAAGCTAGATGCGATAAACCCTTTTCATCCGCCCAAGCTTTAGCGTCCTTTGCGTCTTTAGCATCACCTAAAACCACAAAAATATTAAAATCATAGTTTTTAGCTAAATCTTGCAAAATAGGAATTTGTTCTTTACAAACCCCACAATCTTTAGTAAAAAATACTAATGCAAAATTTTGTGTTTGCTCGTCTAATTTTAAACTTTTTTCAAAACCATTATAAGAAAAATTATAAATTTTATCACTATTTAAAGCTTTGAAATTTTCTCCACTATCGCAAGCTATAAAAAATAAAGCTGTAATTAAAGCAAAGAGATAAGTTTGGATTCGAAAGTTTGCCATGGTTTTTCTCCTAAAATTCTTTCTTTTATAATCCCATCTTTAAGTATAATGGTGGTCGGGGTTGAAAATACAGCGTAGCGATCATTGGTGATTTTAAGATCATCGGTTAAAACTTTGATATTTTTAAAATTTAATTGTTCAGCTAAAACCTGAACGACTTCAGCTTTATCTACCGAATTTATAGCATAAACGCTGATTTTATTTGGGTGTTCTTGCATAAATTTATCCAAAGAAGGCAGCTCTTGCAAACAAGAAGGACAACCATTTTGAAAGAAAACCAAAACCTTTATATCGCTTTTATCATCGGCTAATTTAACAGCCTTTCCCGAAGTATCTTTAGCTGAAATTTCAGCTCCTATTTGGCCAATTTTACCTTGGTTTTGATTTGTATCAAAAGAGCAAGCATTGAGCAAAAAAAGACTTATGAAAAATAAAAATACTTTTTTCATTTTAAAACTCCATGCTGTAAGATAAGGGTGCGATCTGCAAATTTTGCTAATTCGGGATTGTGTGTGATCAAGACTATGGTTTTACCCTCATTTTTTAATTTTTGCAAGGTTTCAAGGACGATTTTTTCATTGGCTTCATCTAAATTCCCCGTAGGCTCGTCAGCAAGTAAAATTTCAGGATTGTTAATCAATGCTCTTGCTATACAAACTCTTTGTTGTTCTCCACCGCTTAGTTGGCTTGGTAAATGGCTAAGGCGATGTGAAAGTCCTACTTTTTCAAGTACAGCTTTTGCATCCTCTTCATCTACGCTAGAATGATAGTATTGCGAAAGCATAACATTTTCTAAGGCACTAAGATAAGGAATAAGATGAAATTGCTGAAAAATAAGCCCGATTTTTTCTCGGCGCAAAGTGATTTTTTGCTCTTCATTGATTTGCTCTAAATCTTCATTATCTAAAATGTATTTGCCACTGCTTGGATTATCCATAAGAGATAATATATTTAAAAGCGTTGATTTTCCACTTCCAGAAGGACCCATGATGGCAAGCCATTCTCCTTTGTAAATATTTAAATTTATATTATCTAGTGCTTTTACTTTACCAAATTCTTTACTTAAATTTTTAATTTGTATAAGTTCTTTCATTATTCACCTTTCAAATTTTCACAGACATTGATTTTTAATGCTTTTTTTATAGGAAAAAAGGCAGCTAAAAAAGCAAAAAATAAAGAAATAATTAAAGCCATAAATATAGCCTTAAATCTAAAATCTATACTTGCATTAAAAATCAAATATCCAAATATATTTGCTAAAAATATCCCACAAAAAGCTCCTATAATGCTAGCAAAAAGACTAATGATAAAATATTCACAAGCAAAAAGTTTGAAAATTTCACTTTTTTTAGCGCCTAAGGCCAAACGCAAGGCAATTTCTTTTTTACGCGAAAATATAATCGAACTTAGAGTGGTATTTACGCTTGTTGTGACTATGATTAAGACAACAAGTATGATTAAAAACATTAAAGCTTTTATTTTATCTAAAACTAGGCCTTCGCTTAAGGATACTGATGAAATAGGTTTTGCATTAATGCTTTCATTGCTAATATTTTTTGTTTTTGTATTTATCTCATCAAAATTTCCATAAACAACCGCATTGGCATATTGAATGCCAAAAGTGTCGCTTAAATTTTGTACTACGCTTAAAGGCGCTAAAACTATGCTGTCTAATTCATCATTGCTTAAGAGTATGCCTTTTATCGTAAGCTTGGTAGTTTTGCCATTTTCTGGGTTGTAAATTTGAAGCTCATTGCCTACTTTAAGTCCTAGTTGTTTGGATAAATTGATACCCAAAAAAGCTGAATTTTCATCAAAATCACTTAGAGAAAAACTCCCTTCTTTAACTTCGATAAAAGGCTTAGTTATCTTTAAGGCTCTAAAATCTGTACCCAAAACCACTCCACTAGTACTACCCAAATTTAAAAATGTATACAAAAAAGGAGTTAAGGCTCTAGCTTTTAAATTCTTTTTTGCTTCTTTATAGTCTTGATTTAAGATAAGCTCTTTATCATTTTTGGGTTCGATGATAACATTTGCTCCATAGGCTTTTAATTCTTTAGAAAGCTTTGTATCAATATCAAAATAAATATTTAAAAAAGCCGAGCAAGTTAGTGCTCCTATAAAAACACTTAAGACAATAATAAAAAGCCTTTGATAAGAAAAAGCAATGCTTTTAAAAAGTTCATTTAAAAAAAACTTATCTACCATAAAGAACTCCTGCGGGAGAAAGATTTGCAATATTTTTTATAGGAAGCAAGCATCCAAGTATAGCTATCAAACCTGCAAATACAAGACTTAAAGGCAAGGCTATAAAAGCAATGTCTATAAAGTATCCAAAAATTCCAAGGCTGATAAGCTCTGAAAGTCCTATGCCAAAAATAAATCCAAATACAGCAGAAACTAAAGCTATGATCAAATTTTCACCTGCAAAAAGTAAGTAAATTTGAAATGTATTTGCTCCAAGTACTTTCAAAAGTCCTATTTCTTTTTTTCTACGATGAATTTCAGAACTCATTAAACTTGATATAGCAATACTTGCAACAATAAGACAAATAATGCAAGTAATAGCCATCAAAGACTGAATTTTTTTAACAACCAAGCTTTGTGCATCACTTATGGCATTGAGTGCTTTTGCATCCGCTCCTGGCAAGCCATCGCTAATTTGACTAGCAATTGATCCTACATAAGCTGAGCAATACCATTTATCATATTCTATTTGATCGAGTTTTTCCTCGCCCATTCGGCGTACCTTTTCAGAAAGAGCTGATTCAGGTATAGTAAAAGCTCTTACTTCAGCACTTGCATACAAGCCTTTTTTTTCTAATAATTCTTGAGCTAAATTTAAAGGAGCGATGATTTTGTTTGACATTTTAGGATTGGCATGGAGTAAAATTCCTACGACTTTTACTTCTTTTGAAATTTTATTCTCTCCTATGAGTTTTATCGTATCATTGATTTTAAGATCGTTATTTTTAGCAAAATCTTCACCTAGCATGATTTCATTGCTATCATCTTTGGCCCATTCTCCTTGTACTTTTAAATAAGGATAAAGACTTTTAATACCTGTGATAAAATCGTCATCATCTTTTATTTCAATCGCTTTTTGAAAATAAGTACCATAAAGGAGTGCTTTTTTTGAAGAATCATTGCTTTTTATTTCTACTTTTCCTTCTAAAAAAGGAGCAAAGGCTGTGATATTGTTCCGCCAATAAATATCTTTTAACATATATAAATTTTTTTCTTCTAAATAGTTTTTGTTTTTTAAAGGTTCGTAAAGCTCATTGCCTATTTCTATGCTAAGGCTTGAGCCTTTAGGTAAAACCAGTATATTAGATCCATAACTTTTAAGTTGCTTAGTCACTTCATCGCCTATACTTAGAGTGATATTTAACATTGTACATAGCAAAAGCGTAGCCAAAAAACAAGTAAGAAAAGCTAGAAATTTTTGAATTTTATTTCTAAAGATAGAATGAGTTATCATTTTAACTAGCATTATTTCTCCTTTGGATTAAAAATAAGGCTTCTGTATCTTCTACATATTTCATAGGATCTTTCTTAAATTCCTCATAGTTTTTTTCATTTGAAAAATAATAAGTTATGCCTTTATAGCTGTAAGAAAAAGGTGCTTGAGTGTTAATGATCTTATCTTTTGAAACAGGATCTTGCACTTGTATATCTTTGATTTGACTAAAATAATTAGATCCTGCCACAACATCTTTAACATCTATGGTGATTTTTTCACCATCATAATCATATTTTAATGGGATAGGATTACAACCGCCTGTTTTTCCTACGCTCGGTAGAAAAATTCGCACATTGCACGAAATGCAAATTAACTCCCCTTCTTTTTTAATATAACCCATATCCCCACAAATAGCACAAGCATCAAAAACAGCTACAGGAGAATCCCTATCTTCTCTTTTATTGATGAGGAAAAATCTTATCACTTTGCCTTGCTCGCTTATATAAGCAAAACGATGAAGTTTGTTATCTCTTAAAAGGGCTACATCAAAGATAAATTTGCCATTTTTATCAGGTAAAAGCTCTGTAGGCTCGTCTATACTTAAAGGTTTAGAACTTACCATAAAAAAGTATAAAATGATACAAAAACTCAAAATACAAGAGATAAAAACACTAGAAAAATAGCGATTTATGAGAGTATTTTTTGCTTCATTTTTGCGATAAGCAATATCTAAAATTTGCTTTTTTACAATATTTTTTTTGCGAATTTGCAAACTTAAAAATGCTAAAAAAATGATGAAAAATAAATAAACATAAATTCCAAAAACACCAAAATAATTACTTTTTCCAACAAAACTTACTAAAAAAGTATGAGTTTCTATGAAAGAATTTCTCATCAGTGTAAGCAATATATTTGCTAAAACCTTATCTCCTTCTATAAAAATAAGGATTAAAAAAAGTACAAAACTTGCTTTTTTGTTGATATTCTTTTGCCATTTTAAAAAGAAGAAAATTAAAATACAAATTAATAAAGCTAAAGCAATAAAACCCAAAGAAGAAATGGCTTCACTATCGATTAAAACACCGTTAAATATAGGAAAATCTTGAGTTAAATTATAATAATGCAAAGCTATACAAAAACTCAAAATTCCTAGTAAAATAAAACTCAAAATTTCTATTTTTTGCCAAAAATAAAGCACAAAACTCAAAAGCAAACAGGCTATAAAAATAAAATTGAAATTAAATATCAAATTCTCAGTTTTTAGAAATTGTGCCGCAATAAAAAAAGCAAAATATCCAAACAAAAAGCCCAAAAAAACAGCTAAAAAGCTTTTAAAAATATATTTTTTATTGGGTGTGATAAAAGCCATTAAAATACTTAAAGGCAAGATGCTAGAAAGAAAATGCACAAAATATATACTCATAATTTACTCTTTAAACATTGTTATTTTGATTTTAAAATAAAAATAAAAATATTTAAACACTCGGAAAATCCGAGTGTAAAATCATTTTGGTGTGCCTGTGTATTTGAATTTATAATCAACCTTAAAAGGCTCAAACCATTTACCCACACCTGTTTCTTCATCGACATGGCGTCCAAATCCTTGTTTTTCTGGATTTGAAATATAAAAAGTAAGCTCATAATTACCTACACCAAATCCGCCTTTTTTATCTTTTTCCATAGCAATGTTTGCACCATAGTGAGGGCCATCATCTGCTACCATAGGCATTAAAGTTCCGCGTTTAATAGCGCCTGTGTCTGTATTTTTAAGCTCATAAGCTATGGTTAAATAAGGCATCCAAAAGCCTTCTGGAAAACCGTTTGGATTGTTTTTAAGAGCATGAATGTCCGCTTCTAAGTGAATATCTGCTAAGGACGCAGCCAAATCAATGCCCCTTGGTTCCATTTCGATAGGCTGAAGATAAACAGCAGCTATTTCCATGCCGTTTAACTCTTTAGGATCACCGATTGGAACTTCGCCTGCAAACAAATTAGTACTGATGGCTGCAGCTGCAGCAACTACTGATAAAAATTTTTTTATCATGATTTTACTCCTTTTTTTGAAATTTGTTTTGTTAATAAAATGCCAATAATTAGCAAGATTAAAACTATAAATTGAGGGATTAAAGTCTCATAATAAGGATAAATTCCAAGCCATAAAATAGGTTCAAAATTCATAGATATAAGACTAGGAACGATAAGTTTTCCTTCTATGAGTTCGGCTATGCCTTTGCCTGTAAAGACAAAAATCATATAAAAAATAATATAAGAGCATATATAGAAAAATTGTTTTATAGGGATACGAATCGCGCCTGCTTTTAAAAGAAAATATAAGACAATAAGCACTAAAATTCCAAGCCCAAGCCCGCCAAAAATAGCACTTAAATCAGTACTGGTTTTAGCATCAAAAAATAAAGCTTGATAAAAAAGCACGGTTTCAGCACCCTCTCTATAAACTGCTAAAAAAACTGTAAACCAAAGGGTTTTTGCACTATTGTTTGAAATAGCATCAATAGCACCTTGTTTGATAAAACTTACCCATTTTTTATTTTGCGCATTTGAAAGTAGCCAAAAGCCTACATAAAAGAGTAAAAACACAGCTATAAGCATGGTAATGCCTTCTATAAGCTCTCTACTTTGTCCCGCATTTTCTTTAAAAAGCCAAGAGAGCCCAAAAGCAGTGATGAAGCTTAGTATAATACCTGTAAATAAGGCACTATAAGCGATATTAAGGCGATTTTTGTTGCCGCTTTGTACAAGATAAGAAACTATAGCCACAACTATAATCAAAGCCTCCAAACCTTCACGCAAGATAATACCCAAAGCCCATATAAAAAGCGAATAAGGCGAAGAATCTTGGATTTTATCCACGCTACTTGCAATCAGTTGTTCTAAGTCGTTAAAAGTGGCTTCAAGCTCTTTTTTATCTGCACTTGCTTTGATAAGAGCTACGCTTTTGGAAAATAAACTTTCGATTTTAAGTTTTAAAGCACTATCTACAGCGCCGATCTTATTTTCCATTCCACTGGCTTCAAAAATATCTAAATAAATTGCTTGTAAATCATCTACTATAGAAGCACTAAAGCCCTCGTAATTTTTTAAAATTTCATCTAAGGCAAGTTTGATATCATCAGAAACTTTAGCGTAATCTTTACCCTTTGTTTCATCATTAAATCCTTCGATTTTTAAATTTGAAAGCTCTGAATTTGGAATTTGTAAAAAGATATCAAAAAGCTGTTCTTCTATCGAATCTAAATCATTTCTTAGGTTTTTTTCATCAATATTTGTGTTGTTGATTTGGCGTATGAGAGTTCGTATGGCTTGTTGGATTTTTTGATCATTACCTGCTTTGGTGAATTTGTTGATTAAAACTTCAACTTTGGTATTGCGATAATCATTAAATAAAGCATCATTTAAAAAATCTTTACTTGCTTGATAATCTTTATTTTTAAAGGCATTAGCTGCTTGAGAGAATTTAGTAGATATATTATCTAATATAAATTGTAATCTTGCATCCATAGCTGCAGCCGCTTGCAAATCGCTACTTACACTATCATCTGTAGTTTCGTTTTGGGTATCAAAAGAGGAGGAATTGGTTTTTACTAAATCATTCTTATCAATACCCATCATTTGAGCAATTAAAGCTTCCGCTTCCGCTTCACGCTTGGCATTGGCTTGCATGCTTGATTTTTCAGCTGCTGCTTTATCGTAGTTTGTATCACTTGCTTCTGCTTTTAAGCGATAGCCATTTTGCAAAATCGGTGCAACTTCATCTAAATCATAATAAAGGCTTTCAATTAAAGCATCAATTTGCTCTATGGGTGCTTTATCTTTATACAAGCGACGCAAATTTGTAAATTTTCTTTCCATGGTGATGGCTTTTTTGCCTATATTTCGTCCAATAGAACCTTCCATATTTTCAAAATGTTGAAAATAAGCATCTTCGCTTAGTTTTTTAGCATTTAGATTATCGCCTTTTTTATAGCTTTTTATACTCTCTTCTAGTATGTTTTTAATGGTATTAGCTTCTGCTATATAATCATCAACTCTAGCAAAAGCAGAATTTGCTAGAAAGAGCATAGAGAGAACAAACAAGATTTTAAAAAATTTCATTCATTTCCTTAAAAATATAAAAAATAATATTTATTATCAATATTGATAGAAGTATAATACGAATCATATTAAATAAAGATAAAAATAATTTTTTATTGAAAGGGTTAAGTGTTTAAATTTTTTTCCGATACTACTTAAGTCTTCATACATAAATTATACTTAGGAGGGTGTTATGATTTCAGACGCAACTATGAGTAATGCTAATTTATTGACAGCAGTAAATACTTCGGTTTTGAAAAAATCAATGGATACGAATGAGGTGTTGATGAATGAGCTTATCAAAGGTATGGAGAGTGCATCAGGAGCCTCTGCTCCACAAGCTTCTAGCTCTAGTGGTTTAGATATTTATGCTTAAGTATCTTAAATTTTAGGGTGTTTTTACACCCTAAATAAGGATATATCTTGTTAAAATAATCATTTCTTTAATATTTTTTGGTTATAATAATTAGCATATTGAATTTATAATCAAGGGGCGTGAATGCAAGCTGTAAAGAAAATAATTTTAAGTGAAACTTTCCCAGGCATTTTGCTCATATTTTTTACTCTTTTAGCATTACTTTTTAAAAATTCTTCCTTAAGCGTTATTTATACAGATTTTTTTCATGCTAATTTTACTATAGGATTTGATCATTTTCAGATTGCTAAATCTTTGGATTTATGGATAAATGATGGTTTGATTGCTATTTTTTTCCTTTGTATAGGACTTGAATTAAAATATGAAATTTTACGCGGACAACTTAAAAATATAAGATCAGTTTCTTTGCCTATATTTGGAGCTTTAGGGGGTATGATTGTCCCTGCTTTGATTTTTTCTGCCATTAATTATTCTCATGAATTTGCTATGAAAGGATGGGCTATCCCTACAGCTACGGATATAGCATTTGCAGTAGGTATTTTAATGCTTTTGGGAAGCAAAATTCCTTCTAGTCTTAAGTTATTCTTGCTTTCTTTAGCTATTTTTGATGACTTAGGAGCTATTATTATCATTGCTTTATTTTATACAGATCAATTATCTACTTTAGCAATTATTGTATGTCTTTTATGTGTTTTTATTTTATTTGTTTTGAATTATTTTCATGTTACTCACTTGCCTCTTTATGTTTTAGTTGGAGTGGTTTTATGGATAGCTATGTTAAAAAGTGGCGTTCATGCGACTTTAGCGGGTGTAATCATAGCTTTATTTATTCCTCTTGATACTAAAAATAAAAAACCCTATCTTCACGAAGTGCACAAGGATTTAAACCCTTGGGTGGTGTATTTTATTTTGCCTTTATTTGCTTTTGCAAATGCGGGTATTGATTTAAGAGATATGCATTTTGAGTCTATTGTTTCACCTGTAAGTATGGGAATTATGCTGGGTTTATTTTTAGGAAAACAACTAGGAGTTTTTGGGTTTTGTTATTTGGCTATAAAATTAAAGCTTGCAAAACTGCCTGAAAATATTAAGTACAAAAAATTCTACGGAATTTGTATTTTAACAGGTATTGGTTTTACTATGAGTTTATTTATCGATGGCTTGGCATACAAAAACAGCAATATTTTTGAGCACGCGGATAAACTAGCTATTTTGATAGCGAGTTTTTTAAGTGCTATTGTTGGATTTATATATCTTAAAATTGTTAAATGAATAAGGTTTTATTAAAATTAAAAGCTTTAGTATTAAATGAGGCCTTTGGTGGATTTTTACTCATAATTTGTACTATACTTGCTCTACTTGTGCAAAATGGTTCTTTAAGTGAGCATTATCGCGAACTACTCAATTTAAAAGTTGGAGTTAGTGTGGGTGAGTTTGAGCTTAACAAGCCTTTCTTGCTTTGGATTAACGATGGTCTTATATCGATATTTTTCTTCGCTATAGGCCTTGAGCTTAAAAAAGAATTTCTACACGGGGACTTTAAAAACCCTAAAAATATAGTTTTACCTTTTATGGGGGCATTAGGCGGTATACTTATACCCGCTTTAATATTTGCTATAGTCAATATAGGCGATGCTTACACTTTAAAAGGATGGGCTATCCCCACAGCCACGGATACTGCATTTGCTTTGGCTATTTTGATGATGTGTGGAAAACATATTCCCTCTAGTCTTAAGTTGTTTTTACTTTCTTTGGCTATTTTTGATGATGTGGGTGCGATTTTAATTATTGCAATTTTCTATACAACCAAACTTTCAATATTTGCTTTTATAGTCGCAGGAATTGCTATTTTTATGATGTTGATTTTAAATATTTTAGGCATAACACGCAAATCTTTTTATTTTATTTGTTCAATCATTCTTTGGGTAAGTGTTTTAAAAAGTGGGGTGCATGCAACTTTAGCTGGAATTATTACAGCATTTTTTATACCTATGCAAACTAAAAATGGAGAAGATTTTTTAGAAGGAATTTATGAAAGTTTGAAATTTTGGATAGCTTTTGTTATTTTACCTTTATTTGCTTTTGCAAATGCGGGGGTTAATTTATCAAATATTGATTTAAATGCTATTTTTTCTGGCGTTAGTATAGGTATTTTTTTGGGTTTGTTTATAGGAAAACAATTGGGAGTCTTTTTGTTTTCATACTTTGCGATCAAATTTAAATTAGCAAGCTTACCTCAAAATGCAAATTTAAAGCAGCTTTATGGGGTTTGTATTTTAACAGGTATTGGCTTTACTATGAGTTTATTTATAGATGGTTTAGCATATGAGGTCAGTGATATTTTTAACTATGCAGATAATCTTGCTATTTTGATTGCTTCATTTTGTTCTGGAATTTGGGGTTTTATCTATCTTAAATTTTTTACCGCGCGTTCTTAGGAAAATTTATGAGATTTATTTTTTTTGTTATTATGGTTGCTTTTTGTATAGGTGGATGTAGTTTATCTCAAAATACAAGTCATACTAAAATAAATTATAATGTTGATAAAGAAACAAGATTAAGAGCCATTGCTAATGAATGGAAAAAAACTCCTTATGTTTTGGGTGGATCTACAAAAAGAGGAGCTGATTGTTCGGGTTTTGCTCAAAGTACCTTAGCTCAGTTTAATACACATATACCGCGTACTACAACAAAGCAACTACGCTCGGGTATAAAAGTTTCTAAATCAAAATTAAAAACAGGAGATCTTGTTTTTTTTAAAACAGGAAGAGGTCCAAATGGTATGCATGTGGGAATTTATATGAGCAAGGGTAAATTTATCCATCTTTCTACAAAAGGTGGAGTAAGAGAAGTGGATTTAAATAGTTCTTATTGGAAAAATCGATATATAGGTGCTAGAAGATATTAAGATGAAAATAGGTGTTTTTGATAGTGGTGTAGGCGGACTTAGCGTTTTAAAATCGCTTTACGAGGCAAGACTTTTTGACGAAATTATTTATTATGGAGATACTGCTCGCGTTCCTTATGGGGTTAAAGATAAGGATACTATAGTCAAATTTTGCCTTGAGGCTTTAGATTTTTTTTCAAAATTTAATATCGATATGCTTATTATCGCGTGCAATACAGCTAGTGCTTATGCTTTAGATGCTTTAAGATCAAGAGCTGATTTTCCTATTTATGGGGTTATTGATGCGGGTGTTGAGGCTACTAAAAAAGCTTTATTGGATAAAAATAAAAAAATTCTAGTTATTGCCACCAAGGCAACAATTCATTCAAAAGAATATCAAAATCGCTTACAAGAACAAGGTTTTACTAATGTAGATGCTTTAGCTACAGGTCTTTTTGTACCTATGGTTGAAGAGGGTATTTTTGAAGGAGAATTTTTGCAAAGTGCTATGCGGCATTATTTTAAAGGGATTGAAACTCCTAATGCTTTGATACTTGCTTGCACTCATTTTCCTTTGCTGGCAAATTCTTTGAGTGCTTATTTTGGTTCAAAGACAAAGCTTATTCATTCAGGAGATGCTATAGTGGAGTTTTTAAAACAAAGGCAAAAACTTTTATTAAAAGAAAAAAAAGCAAAATTACATTTTTATGCTTCGAGCGATGTCAAGTCTTTAGAAAATACTGCTAAAATTTGGCTAAATTTATAAGGAAATACAATGATAGAATTAAAAAAACCAGCGGAAATAGAAAAATTAAGAATAGCAAATCAAATTGTCGCTAAGACTTTGGATTTTTTAGAAAATGAGATTAAAGCGGGTATGAGTCTTAAGCAAATCGATAAAATGGCAGAAGATTTTATCTTAAGTCTTGGGGCAAAACCTTCATTTAAAGGGCTTTATGGTTTTCCTGGTGCAATTTGCACTTCTTTAAATCAGGTTTGCATCCATGGAATTCCTGATGAAAAAATCATCAAAGAGGGTGACATTTTAGGACTTGATGTGGGAAGTTTGATCGATGGGTATTATGGTGATGCGGCGCGTACCATAGCCATAGGTAAAATTTCATCCACAGATGAGGCTTTGATTTCTTGTGCTAAGGACGCTTTGTATCATGCTATAGATATTATTCGCGAAGGAATGCGTTTTAAAGAACTTTCTGCAGCTTTAGGGGAATTTATAGATTCAAGAGGTTTTGTTCCGCTTCGTGGATATTGCGGGCATGGTATAGGACGCAAACCTCATGGAGAACCTGAAATTTTAAATTATTTAGAAAAAGGTGCAAATGCAAAAAGTGGGCCAAAAATTAAAAATGGAATGGTATTTTGTATAGAACCTATGATATGCCAAAAAGATGGAACTCCAAAGCATTTTAATGGAAAATGGGATGCAGGAAGTGTGGATGAGCTTAATAGTGCACATTATGAACATTGTGTGGCTATTATTAATGGGCGTGCTGAAATTTTATCTACTTTATAAGAGTTTTTATTTGTAAAAATTGGAAAATTTTTACAAAAATTTTCCAATAATTTAATAATTTAAATTATTAAATTATTTTTTTATAAATATTTAAGTAAATTTAAATTAAAATGTCATTTTTAAAATAACTATTTATAAATTAAGCCAAAACATGATTTGATATTTTAGTTTAAAGAGATCTTCAAAGATCTCACAGGCTAGGTTGCTTCCCTCCCCCTTTTTTCAACCTAGCTTTAAAGAAGAGTAGAATATCTCTTTAAGCTAAAATATAAAAACTTCTTAAGATTATTTGTTTTAACGAATACATTTAAAGCGATAAGAGTTTTAACCCTTATCTGAATAAATTTTTAAAGTCTGTAGTAGAATTAGATAAATTCAAATTATCCATACCTATTCCCATAGTAATAGCACTCGATAATTCGCATAAAATATCTTTAATTTCATCTCTTTTATCTTGAACATAAGCTAAAACACCCTCATATCCTGCTTTTTCTAAAACTAAAAGAGGATTTGAAATTTCAAATTCAAAAAGTTTTTGGCCTACATATACATTGAAAATATTTCCAAAAAGTGCTGTACCCATAAAAGAGCAGTTTTGGATAAGTTGAGAACTCGTTGCATCTAAGGTTCTTTTTTGTAAATCATCGTTTTGCTCATCAAGTCTTTCGGTGATACTTTTTTCAATTTTTTTAAGCGTTAAATCAAGTATTTGTAGAGCACCGATAAAATCATTTGCATCATTTATTTGTGAACAAATTTGTGTAGCTTTAAATTCACTTACGCCTTGTATTTCGCCCAAGTGTTTCTTAAAAACATCCAATTCATTTTTCATTTTACACCTTTCAAAAAATATTGCTAAAGGTTTAAAAAGCAAAAAGTGTTCCTATTTTTCATCAAGTGTAGTATTTATCCACAAAACTATTTCATTTCCTATAAAATTTAAAGCTTTTTCAAAGGATTGATAGACATTAAAAATATCTATTTTATCAAGCTCTTCTTTGACTGAAAACAAGCGATGGGCAATAATTTTACTTTCTTTTGCGTCAATGAAATTCACACTAATAGAAATGCTAATATAATTTTCATTTTCATTGATCACTTGTTCAAAAGAATCTATTCTGCTTTCAAGTATATAATCACTTCCTATAGAACTTCCTTGGGAAAGTAGGGTTTTAAAGATTTGGCTTTGTTCAAATTTAGATAGGAGTAAGGATTGATAAAGATTGTTGGGTAAATCCGCCCAATAATGATACGCATAAGCTCCACTTACACCTTTTTGTATATAAATAATTGATCTTGAGTGAAGATATAAAGGCAAAGACGCGTTTTGAATTTTAAGAATTTTATCGCTTTTAATAAAATTAGCCTGAAGAGGAATTCCATCATTTTTAAGTATAAAACTTTGCGTTTTATCAAGGGTGCTAGTTGGAATCGAGCATGCATTAAATATAAGGGCTAAGATGGCTATGAGTATAAATTTTTTCATTATTTTTCTCCTGGTCCTAATTTGGGTTTGGTTTCTTTAAAGATTAAATCTGATGGACTTTTTTGTAAATTTTGTATTAAAATGTTACTTTCTAAAAGTACTTTTTTCAAAAGTTCTAAATTTTCATCTAAGGAAAGTCGCAAGTCATCATAAGAATCAAGTTTAGCATTGGCTTTTTTTGCAAAAGAGCTAAGTGCTAAAGCTCCTTCTTGGATATCCTTTAAGCTCGCGTTAAAACCTTTTGCACTTAAGCTTACATTCTCCGCCATTTCTCCAAGTTTTAAGCTAGTGTTTGCGATATTGTGATTTAATGTTTTAGAATTTTCATTTAAAGTAGCGCTTAGTTGTGCTAAATTATTTAAAAGTATTTCTAAATTTTTTAAATTTTTATCACTAAAAAGTTCTTTTGATTTATCATCTGCTCTTTTTATCAAAGAAAAAATATGCTCACTTTGTCTATCTATGGCAGCAAAAAAACTTTCTTTAAACTGAATCACTGGAAATTCTTCTTTATCTTTTGCTTGAAGTTTTGGACTATTTTTAGAACCTCCTTGAAGTTGTACAAATTTAAGTCCTGTAATACCTTGAAGTTGCAAAGTTGCAAAAGTATCTTCTTTTATAGGGGTTCCTTTTTTGATTTTGATTAAAATATTTACCCCTAAATTTTCTTTATCGTAAATACTGATATCTTCTACATTTCCTATCTCTACTCCCAAAAGTCTTACAGGAGCTTTGATTCCAAGGCCTGCAACGGATTCTTGTGTATGAATTTCATAGTATTCAAAACTTTCTTCTTTTGAGTATCCTCCAAGCCAAAGCATGAAGCCAATACTAGCAAAAAAAACTCCAAAAACAAAAAGCCCTACAAAAAAATAATTCGCTTTATTTTCCACTTTTACTCCATAAATCTTTTAAAAAGTCTTTCATTTTGCGCCTTTAACTCCTCATAATTTCCACAAAAGGCAACTTTTTTATCTTCTAGGATGATAAAACGCTCGAGTAGATTTTTCATACTTTCTTTATCATGTGTTACTAAAACAATATTAAGATCAAAGCTTTGTTTGAGTTCTAGTATCAAATCATCAAATTCACGACTACTATGCGGATCAAGTCCAGAAGTTGGTTCATCTAAAAAAAGCAATTTGCTATCAAGAGCCAAAGCCCTAGCGATGGCAACTCTTTTTTGCATACCACCGCTTAGCTCACTTGGAAGCTGCTTTAAAACATTTTCATTTAGTCCGACCATTTTAAGTTTCATCAACACCAGTTCTTTTATAGCTATGGGATCTAAATTTGTATATTCTTTAAGAGGGATAGCTATATTTTCATAAACACTAAAAAAGCTAAAAAGTGCAGAAAACTGAAACACTACACCCCATTTTTTACGCAGTGCTAAGGCATCTTCTTCGCTAATATTTTTTAGCTTAAAGCCCAAAATTTCATATTCTCCCTCATCAAAATGCTCAAGCATTAACATTTGTTTTAAGAGTACGGATTTACCACTTCCACTTCCTCCTAAAATCCCAAAAATTTCATTTTTATTGATTTCGAAACTTACTCCATCGTGGACAACTTTATTTCCAAATCGGGTGATGATATTTTGCGCTTTTATAATCATTTAAACTTCCATTATGGTTAAAACCACAGAAAATAAAGCATCAAATGCTATTACCCAAAATATAGCATTTACAACACTTTTTGTAGTATAAATTCCTATACTTTGAGTGGTATTTTTGACCTCAAATCCCCGAAAACAAGCAATCAGTCCTATTAAAAAACCAAAAATAGGAGCTTTTACAAGCCCTATAATAATATGTTTCATTGCCACAGCTTCTCTAAAGCGTCTTAAAAATTCTCCAAAAGATATATCAAGATTTATTTTTGCTATTACCATTCCTCCTAATATGCTGATTGCATCGCTTAAGGCAACGATTAAAGGCATAGCAATAACCAAAGCCATAACTCGCGGAATGATGATAAATTCAAAAGAGCGAAAGCCCATAGTATTCATAGCATTGATCTCATCTGTGATTTTCATAACCCCAATTTGCGCTGTATAAGAGCTTGCACTTCTACCTGCTATGACTATCGCAGCTATCAAAGGAGCAAGTTCTCTAGTGGCTGAAATTCCTACTAAATCTACTATGAAAATATTAGCTCCAAATTGCGCAAGTTGATAAGCAGCTTGGTATGCAAGTACAACACCGACTAAAAGAGCAGTTAAAATAACAATAGGCAAGGCTTTAAAAGCTGAATTTTCAATATGATATAAAAAAGATATAAAGCGGAAATTTTTGGGATTTTTTACACATAAAAAAAGACTGGTAAAAAAGGCACCTGTAAAGCTGATAAATTTTTGCAAAATTTTTAAAAGATCAAAACTTAAAATTCCTAAAGAAATAAAAAAGTCTGTAAAATTGAATTTTTTCTCTTGTTTTTCATCGATTCTTTGGTAGTTTTTTTCACAAAGTTCAAAAAGACTTTTAAAGCGTGTGTTTAATCCTTGTCTTAAAATCAAGATATTATTTTTTTTCAAATCATGCTCTAGAGCAAGAAAAAATCTCACTCCAGCCATATCAATTTCATTTAATTGACTAAAATCAAAAATACAATTTGTTTGAGAAATTTGACTCAATAGATCTTTGATTTTAATCTTAGATACACTCGTTTTATCCCAAATTCCAAAAATAAAAACTTTATTTTGTTCTTTTTGAAATTTGAAATTTGCTTCCATCTTTATTTATCGAGAATGAAATTTAAAATTTGCGGAGTGCTAAAGCCAAAATGTTTAAATACATCTTTATCTTTACCACTTTCTCCAAAGCTTTCTATGCCATAAACCCTATCACAGAATTTATAAAGCTCATTAGAATGCGCTGCTTCAACCCCTATAACTTCACCTTGTAAAAGTCTATCTTTATAGGCTTTGTCTTGTTTTTCAAAGAGTTCAAAGCAAGGCATAGAGATTACATTGCAAGCAAAACCTTGTTTTTCTAATTCATTCGCACTCTCTAAACAAAGCGAAACTTCACTTCCACTTGCTAAAAGTGTAAATTTAGCATCTTTACTTTCTTTAAGTAAATACGCCCCATTTTTTACATCACCAAAAACAGGCTCGTTTAATGCTTTAAGCTTTTGGCGTGAAAGCACAAAAGCGCTTGGAATATCTGCATTTAAAGCTATTTGCCAAGCTTTAACATTCTCCACGCCATCAGCCGGTCTAAAAGTCAAGAAATTCGGCATAGCTCTAAAGGTGCTGAGTTGTTCGATAGGTTGATGAGTTGGTCCATCTTCTCCAACGCCTATGCTATCATGTGTGAAAATGAAAAAATGTTTGATTTTCATTAAAGCTGCTATCCTAGCTGCGGGTTTTAAATATTCGCTAAAGATAAAAAATGTTGCTGAAAAAGGTAAGAAAATTCCATATCTTGCAAAGGCATTATTGATCGCAGCCATAGCATGTTCTCTGATACCAAAATGAATATTTTTTCCTTCTACAAAATCACCCATTCCATAAAGTTCGGTTTTATTAGATGGAGCTAAGTCCGCACTTCCGCCTAAAAATCCTTCTAAATCTTTAGCTAAGGCATTTAAAATTTCTCCATTACTGTCTCTTGTAGCTAAATCCTTGCCTTTAAAATCAGGATAATTTATCTTGGTAAAATCAGGATTTAAAAGTTTTTCTAAGAGTTCTTTTTTCTCTGATTTTTCGAGTTTATCTTTCCATTTAGCCTCTTCTAAATCTCCAAGTTCTACAGCGCTTTCAAAACGAATTTTTGCCGCTTTAGGTATATGAAAATTTAAATTTGGATCAAATCCTGCTTTTTCTTTGGCTTTTTTAATAACCTCTTCACCCAAAGGTGCACCGTGGCTTTTATGGCTTCCTTCAAGCTCTCCTGCACCTTTTGCTATGGTTGTTTTTGCGATGATAAGACAAGGTTTGTTGGCTTCTTTAGCTTGTTTTAGAGCTTTATCAATTTCTTCATAATCGTGTCCATTGATACTTAAAACTTCAAAACCTTGCGACTCAAAACGCATTTTTACATCTTCATTAAAGGCTAAGCTTACATCTCCTTCGATAGAAATTTCATTGCTATCATAGATGATGATTAAATTATCAAGCTTATGAAGCCCTGCTAAAGAACACGCTTCATAAGAAATTCCTTCTTGTAAATCCCCATCTCCACAAAGACAATAAACCTTGTGATTGATCAATTCTTTTCCTAGTAAGTTTTGAGCTTTTTTAGCTGCCATAGCAAAGCCTACAGCATTAGCTATACCTTGTCCTAATGGCCCTGTAGCAATTTCTACTCCTTGAGTTGAAATTTCAGGATGGCCTGGAGTTTTTGAATGAAGTTGGCGGAAATTTTTAAGATCTTCTAAACTTAAATCATATCCACTTAAATACAAAAAGCTATAAAGCAAAGCACTGGCATGTCCGCCTGAAAATATTAATCTATCGCGGTTTAGCCAAGTTGGATTTTTGGGATTATGAGAAAGATGATAACTTAAAACCGTTAAAATATCAGCCATTCCCAAAGGTGCACCTGGGTGGCCTGAATTAGCCTTTTGCACCATATCTGCACTTAAAAATCTTAAAGTATTTGCTTGTTCTTGTAGTATTGATAGATCCATTTGTAACCTTTATAAATATTTAATCATTAAGCTTTTAATCATTTTTGCTAAATTAGTATCAAGATCATTAAGATCGTTTTTACACTCATTAATCAAATCTTCCTTGCTTTGAATAGCATTTTTAAGTCCTAATAAATTCACAAAAGAATTTTTATGCTCATCGTGCTTTGTTGGCTTTCCACTTTCTTCTTCACTCATGGTCGCATCGATGATATCATCGTTGATTTGAAAAATAAGTCCAAGCTTTAAACCGATTTGATAAATTTTTTCGCTTTCTTTTTCATCTAGCTCGCAAATTTCACAACCCATTTTCAAAGCCGCTGCAATAAGCCTTGCGGTTTTGTGTATGTGTAAAAACTCAAGTTCTTCTAAATTTAATTTCTTATCTTCAAAATAACAATCAATTGCTTGGCCTAAAATCATACCATTAAGCCCTGCGTTAAAAGCTAGAGTTCTAATCAGATTGATTTTAATGCTTTCTTTTAAATTTAAATTAGATAAAAGCAAAAAAGCTTCAGTGTTTAAAGCATCGCCCACTAAAATAGCCGTGGTTTCATCATAAGTTTTGTGTAAAGTAGGAGTTCCTCTTCTAAAATCTGCATTATCCATAGCAGGCAAATCATCGTGTATGAGTGAGTAGGTGTGGATAAATTCTAATGCCAAAGCCGCGTTTAGAGCGTTTGGTATAAGACTTGGCATTTTTGCTTCTACAATGCCAAGTAAAAGTTGGGCGCGAAAGTGCTTCCCGCCCGCCTTTAACATCACCGCTAAGGCTTCATTGAAAAAAGGATGGAAGCTTTGAACTTTTGGCAGATGATTTTCTAAATGTTTGATAAAGAGTTCTTTCACTTCACAAGCCTTATGAAAAATTGAAATTTTCCATCTCCACCTGAATGAACTCCTCCTAAATCATTGTTTAATCCTGATAAAGGAAGTTTATCACTTTTGCGTTCGATTAAAATATTAAAATCATTTCCTGTGCCAAGTAGGGTTTGAAGTTCTTTAAAATCTTTTAATATCACATTGTTTGCGCGCAAAATTTTATCTCCTACCATAAATCCTGCTAAAGCAGCTTTGGAGCCTGCATCAACTCTTGTAACTATAAGACTTGAATTGACGCTTAGACCTATATTGCTTCTAAAACTTGTTGGTTTTGGTTTTGGTTTATTGCTTGGGAGATTGAATTTGCTCAAATCTTTGGCAAAAACTTCAGTAGAAATATTTAAATCCACATTATCTCGCAATACTTGAAAATAAAGCGTGCTTCCGCGATCTGCAAAGAGAATTTTTTCATTTAGCTTTCTTATATCTTTAAAAGGTGTTCCATCTACGCTTATGATTTCATCGTTGATTAGAAATTGCCCACTTTTTCGAACATTATTCACATAAATTTTATTTTCACGCACTGCAAAATCAACCCCTATGTCGCCCCAATACACATCATTATATTTCATAAAATGTTTTAAATAGCGATTTCCTATAAAAGAGCTATTATTGAGCGCAATTCCCATCATTTCGCAGCAAGGAGTGCCTAAAAGTCCTACTTTTGTAGAAAAATCAAGCTGATCTTTTTCATCAATATTTTGTGCAAGGTATTTGATGTGACCTATATAGGCTCTATTAGGATCCCAAATTCCTATCCAATCGTTACGCGTAAGTTTTTCTTCATCGCCCATAGGTGTAGGGATTAAGCTAAAATCAGTTCTTACAAGATAAAGATTTAAAAATGGATCATATTTTACATATTTATTGAGTTTGGCATTAGGCTGTTTTAAAACCGCAAGTAAATTTTCACTCAGGGCAAAAGCGGGCATTCCTTCATAATTGAGCATGCTGGCTTTATTTCTTTCATAGCCTGCAGCAAAATCTTCAAATTTAGGACGCTCGATTGCACTTAGAGATACTAAAAAGGCTACTAAAAAAAACAAAAATTTCATAATTTCCCAAATCCTCCTAAAACATCACTGGCTAAGCTTGTTCGATTTTGCGCTACCATAGCTAAAACATCATTGATAGCAGAAATGAGTAAAATTTGCAAAGATTCTTTATCTTCAAGTAAAGAATCATCAATGCTAACATCGATAATCTCACCCTTGCCATTAGCACTGACTTTCACAAGTCCTGCTCCGCTTTTAGCACTAAATTCTCGATTGGCCAATTCTAATTCGATATTTTTTGCCTTTTCTTGAACTTGATTTAAAAGTTCTCCCATCTTAGAAAAATCCATATTTTCAAACATTTATTATCCTTGATTTTTTAAAATTTCATTTACAATTGCTTTATCGCTAAAAGGGTATTTTACCCCTTTGATTTCTTGGGTATTTTCATCACCCTTGCCTAAAATAACTACTAAATCGTCTTTTTCTTTAAGTTTTAAAGCTTTATTTATAGCTTCTTTTCTATCTTCTATCATCAAAGCTTTATCAGGGTTTTGAAAGCCTGATAGAATTTCATTCATGATATCTTTAGGCTCTTCGCTGCGTGGATTGTCGCTCGTGATAATGGCTATTTTTGCAAAATGTTCAACGATTTTTCCCATTAAAGGTCGTTTGGTTTTATCCCTATCTCCACCTGCTCCAAAAACCACTATAAGTTTTTTATTTTTGAGTGTATCAAGTACTTTTTCAATACCATCAGGAGTGTGAGCAAAATCCACGATCACGCCACTAGCCACTTGCTCAACCCTACCACAAACCCCACCAAAGCCACTGATAGCTTTTTCTAAGTCTTTTAAATTCGGCTTTACAAGTTCATTAACACAAGCACTAGCGGCTAGAAGATTGTAAAGATTAAAAAGTCCTAGTAAGGGAGAGTCGATATGAAAACTTTGATCTTTTAATGCCACAATAGCATTGATGCCATCTTCTAAAGAATAAGCCTTAACTTGATACAAAGAAGGATTTTCTATGCCATAAGTAAAAGCATTGCGCACATTAAATTTAATCATTAAAGCATCTTTGTTGATAAATTTTAAACTCTCATCGGTAAAAAAGAGCTCTTTTGCTGCTTTGTAATTTTCAAAATTGCCATGAAAATCTAAATGATCTTGAGTGATATTGGTAAAAATTTTGGCTGCAAAATTTAAGCCTTCGATGCGATTTTGCACTAAAGCATGTGAGCTGACTTCCATGATGAAAAAATCACATTTTTTTTGCGTGGCAAGTTGTAAATATTCTAAAGTTTTTAAAATGGGTGAAGTGGTTAGAGATTTTTCATCAATTTGTTCATCATTGATAAAAGCTCCACGAGTGCCACAAAGTCCACACTTAAAACCTAAGTCAAGCAAAATCGAATAAATAGCCGCTGCGGTAGTGGTTTTGCCATTGGTTCCTGTAATCCCTATGATTTTGATATTTTCATCGATCTTTAAGAGTTTTTTGCATTCTTCTACATCGATAATTTTTGCACCTTTTTCTAGAGCTTTACTAGAAAAATTCATATTTTGTGCAGTTTTTAAGAAAAAGCAATCTTTTTCGCATTCTAAGGTATTGTCGGTGATAAAAGAGTGATCAAGCTTTAATTTCACTTTTAAATCCTATAAGTTTTTCTTGAAGTTTTATAAAGCGTTCATTCGCCCAAAAGTGTGGCATAACGCTTTCTATATAGTTTAAAGTTATATCTTTATAACCATTATCAAGCAATTTTTCTAAAAAGTCTAAGAAATCATCACGATTATCAATGACTAATTTTGTGCTATGTATAATATTTTCAAAACTCTTTTTAAAGCCAATTTGCTCTTCACTTTTTAGAAAATCTTTATAGTTTAAAGCATGGGCTTCTTGAATTTCATTTTCTGCTTCATCGGCATTTTTTTCGTTTTTAAGTTCTACGGTGTGTAAAATTTCTTCTAAATCTTTATCAATATTTTTAATTTGATAATGCTCTAAATAAAATTCAAAAAGTAAAAATGCTTCTTTTGGAGATTTTAAAGCTAAATCACAAAGAGTGATAAAATGAAACAAACGCTTGTTTTTGCGTTTTTCATAAGCTAAAGAAAAATATATTTTTGCTGTTTTAAAGTCTTTGCGTAAAAAATGCTCGATTCCAAGTTTTTTATAATTTTGCAAAATCTTCAGCTCCGCCATTTAAATTAACTATGGTAATTTCTGGATGTATATCGATTTTAAGTTGTCTTTCAAGTCCGTATTTTAATGTCGTTCCACTTGAAGCGCATCCTTTGCAAGCCCCAATTAAATGAACATAAACCACACCATTTTTAATCCCTAAAAATTCAAGACCGCCTCCATCGCGTTCTAACATAGGCATACTTTTATCTAAACTTGCTTTTACAGGATTTATAAGCTCTTCATCGCTAAAAGGCATCATAATATATCCTTAATAAATTTTTCTATACTTTAGCGTGATTGTGTTTAAAAAAAGGTAAATCGGATAGTTTTTTCGTTATTTTTCTAAATGAAGCTTAAAAGGGTTCTTCATTGTAATCATTTTCAGAATTGTTTTTTAAAATTTTAATATCCAAATTCTTAGCAGAAAAAAATCTATGCAAATTTTTAAATAAAGCTTCTAGTTTCTCTTCATCTTTTTCATTTTTTAGTAAAAACAAATTCTCTTTTAAAAACTCTATAAGCTCATAATCGTTTAAATTTTTACTAAGAAGAGTAAAATTTTTTTCTATAAGAGTAAAGATTTGTTTTTTTAAAGCAAGATAAGGAGTTGTGATATTGATATGATTTAAAAAGGCTAGATTCACCTTACAAATTCCCCACAAGAATTCAATTTGGCTTAAATCTTTACTAAAATTTTTACTTTCAAATTCTCTTATATCGCTATCTTCGTAGCTTTTGTGTTCTAAAATTTTTTCTAATAATACCTTATGTTTAAAACATCTAATATCGCTGATCTTTATAAAAAGCTCGTGTGTGTTAGGATTGTTTTTTAAATAATTTAAGAGTTCAAGTTCGGTGATGTGGGATTTAGGATTATGATTTTGCGTTTGCTGGAAAGAGGCGTTAAAATCGATAGTTTTATTTGACTTTTGATTTGAGCTAAGAACGATGAGTTTTTCATCTACACCCAAGAGTTTTGAAACCAAACTTACATAGGAACTAGCTACCAAGGGTTCAAGGCTAAAGGTGTATTTTTGTATATTTTCAAGGGCTTTTTGTTTATCTAGAGCGGAATTTAAAGAAAAGCTTGAAAGTATGCGTCTAATGTAAAACTCCCCTAAATCCATCCCTTTTTCAAGTAGGGTATGAAGTTTTGCGCTTTGGTTGTTGGCAACAAGTTCGGCAGGATCTTTTCCACCTTCTAAAAGGGCTACTTTGCCATCTATTTTATGAGTGCTAAGTAAAAAAGCCGAACGAGTGGCTGCATTTAGTCCTGCTTCATCATTATCAAAACATAAAATCACTTTAGCCTCATAACGACGGATCAAAGGCAGATGATTTTCAGTTAATGCTGTCCCAAGGACTGCTACGGCATTGTTAAAACCTGCTTTATGAAAAGCTATAGCATCCATATAGCCTTCGCATACTATCATTTCTTTTTTTTTGGCTATATTTTCTTTGGCTATATTAAAAGCATAAAAAATTCTACTTTTATCAAATAATATATTTTGGGGAGAATTCACATATTTTGCTGCGACATTAGGATTTAAAGTACGCCCTCCAAAACCTACTAATAAGTCTTTATGATCATAAATTGGAAAAGTGATACGCCATATAAAACTTGCATAAAATTCATTATTTTCATCCTTTTTTAAAGCACCTACACTCATAGCATCTTCTAAAGGGATTTTTTCATTATGAAACAATCTTATACTATCCTCGCTTGAGCCTGCAAAACCTAATTCAAATTTGGCTATATCTTGATCATTTAGCATTCTTTTATATAGATAATCCAAAGCTTCTTTATGGTGTTTGAGATTGGATTTAAAATAAGCATTGAGGCTAGGTAGTATGGTCCTTAGTTCTTTTTTGTTTTCATTTCTTTCTTTGGTGTAGCTTAGGGTAAAATTACAAAGATTTGCGACTTTTTCAACTGCATCAGCAAAACTTAATTTTTCATAATCCATTACAAATTTAAAAGCATCTCCTCCTGCTTTACATGCAAAACAATGATAAAATCCTTTTGTGGGATTTATATGCATAGAAGGGTTTTTATCTGCGTGAAAAGGGCATACACAAACAAAGCTCGAGCCTTGTTTTTTTACTTCGATATAATTTTCAATAATATCAACAATATTAAGTCTTTGGGATAAATTTTCTATACTTTCTTTAGTTATCATTTTAAAACCTTAAATAAAATTATACAAAGATTTAGCTATAATTTGGCATAAAATTTTTTAGAGCAGGATGATGGATTTTTTCTTCGTAGAATATAGAGATCCCTTAGTGGGGCTTATAATTTTAACTGTTTTAATCTTCGTTGTAGCTGTGGCAAATTATATTTGGAAAGTATTTGCGAGTAAAGATGAAGAGCAAAAGCTTGAAAAATTTATTAAAAAATTTGAGATGGATAATATCCATAAAGATTTGTTGAGAAATGAAGGTTTGAGTTTTGGAAATTTGAGTTTTTTGGCTGAAATTTTTACCAAAAGTGGTGAATTTGAAAAAGCCACGCAAATTTATCTTATCGCCCTTGAAAAAAGTAAGGACAAGCAAGAGCGTGAATTTATCTTTTTCGCATTGGCAAAAGTATATTTTAAAGCAGGGTTTTTAGAGCGTGCAAAGGAAGTTTTGTTGCAAGCTTTAAAAATTCGACCCAGAAATATACAAACTCTAAAGCTTTTAAAAATTGTTTATCTTAAACTAAGAAAACATAAGGAAAATTTGGAGCTTTTGGGCTGTTTGTTTGAACTTGGAGAAAATGTAAAAGAAGAAAAAGAATTTTTAAAAGCCTTGGATTTTCTTGCTTCTAGTTTAAGTGATGAAGAAAAAAAAGAACACATTTTAAAGCTACAAATAGACAATAATTCTATGCTAGGACGCTTGGTTTTTGAAAAATATCATATTTTTTTAAATCAAGATTTTTCGAGTATTTGTGATTTGCTTTATAAGGAAAATAAAGCTTTTAATTTGCAAAATAAAGAATATTTTGAATTTTTTTATGCTTTGGGTTTGATAGAAGATGAAAAGCCTAAAGATATAGTTTTTAAAAATTCCAATTTTAAAATGTTAAAAATTTTAAAAGACAATTCCTTTAAAGCAAGACTTGAATTTTCATATCGTTGTACAGAGTGTAAAAGTGTAATGCCTTTATTTTTTTATCATTGTCCTGTTTGTTATGAATTTAACACTTGTCAAATCATTTATGAAGTGAAAAATAATGAGACATATTGAAATTTATACAGATGGTTCTTGTCTTAAAAATCCAGGTTTTGGAGGATGGGCTTATATCTTACGCTATAATCAACATCAAAAAGAAGGTTTTGGAGCAGAGGCTAATACTACAAACAATAGAATGGAGCTAAAAGCGATTATTGAAGCTTTAAAAGCTTTAAAAGAACCTTGTGAAATTTCACTTTTTACAGACTCTAATTTGATGGTTCAAAGCATTAATGAATGGCTAGAAGATTGGATAAAAAAAGATTTCAAGGGTAAAAAAAATGTAGATTTATGGAAAGAGTATATCAATGTGGTAAAACCTCATAAGATAAAAGCTTATTGGGTAAAAGCACATAATGGGCATTTGGAAAATGAAAGGTGTGATACTTTAGCGCGCGAAGCTGCTTTAAAAATTGCAAGGGAAAATGATGAAAAATATTGAATTATTAGAACAAAAATTAGCCTATAATTTCAAAGATAAAGATCTTTTAATCCATGCTCTAACTCATAAAAGTTTTAAAAAACCTTACAATAATGAGCGTTTGGAATTCTTAGGCGATGCGGTGCTTGATTTGGTTGTGGGCGAATATCTTTTTCATAAATTTGCTAAAGACGCTGAGGGGGATTTGTCAAAATTAAGAGCGGCTTTAGTTAATGAAAAATCTTTTGCAAAGATCGCAAATAGTTTAAATTTAGGCGATTTTATTTTTATGAGTGCGGCTGAAGAAAACAATGGAGGCAAAGAAAAGCCATCTATACTTTCTGATGCTTTAGAAGCGATTATAGGAGCTATACATTTAGAAGCAGGATTTGATTTTGCAAAAAATATCGCTTTAAAACTCATAGAAAAAAACTTTCCACAAATTGATGCAAAAATTCTTATCAAGGATTATAAAACAAAATTACAAGAAATTACACAAGCAAAATTAGGACAAACTCCACAATATGAAACCGTGCGTGCTTTTGGGCCTGATCATTTAAAACAATTTGAAATCGCTTTAATCCTTAATGGACAAGAGCTTGCAAGAGCCATTGCAGGAAATAAAAAAGAAGCACAGCAAATGGCAGCAAAAATTACACTTGAAAAATTAGGAGCTTTATAGTGAATACTTTTGGTACAAGATTAAAATTTACAAGTTTTGGAGAATCTCACGGAGTGGCTGTGGGTTGCGTGATCGATGGAATGCCTGCGGGTGTTAAATTTGATGAGGATTTTTTGCAAAGCGAACTTGATAAGCGTAAGGGCGGAAGCAAATTTGCAACTCCAAGAAAAGAAGGCGATAAGGTGCAGGTTTTAAGCGGGGTATTTGAAGGCTATACTACGGGTCATCCTATTGCTATGGTTGTGTTTAACGAAAATGCACATTCTAAGGATTATGATAATTTAAAAGATTTATTTCGTCCTGCCCATGCTGATTTTACTTATTTTCATAAATACGGCATAAGAGATCACAGAGGAGGCGGAAGAGCTAGTGCTAGAGAAAGTGTTGCTAGAGTGGCCGCGGGTGCTGTTGCTGCTATGCTTTTGCGTGAATTTGGTATTTGTGTCCAAAGTGGGGTTTTTGGAGTAGGAAGATTTGTTTCAAATTTAAAAGAGGAAGAATTGGATTTTGAATTTGCAAAACAAAGTGAGATTTTTTGCTTAGATCCTAATTTAGAAGATGAATTTAAAAATGAAATTTTAGGTGCTAGAAATTCAAAAGATAGCGTGGGTGCTTCTGTTTATACTAGGGCTAAGGGAATGCTTGTGGGACTTGGAGAAGTGCTTTATGATAAATTAGATTCTAAATTAGCTCATGCCTTAATGGGAATTAATGCTGTAAAAGCTGTCGAGATAGGTGAGGGTATAAATGCGAGTAAAATGCGAGGCTCGCAAAATAATGACGCTTTAAAAGGGGGTGAGTTTTTAAGCAATCACAGCGGAGGGATTTTAGGAGGTATTTCAAATGGACAAGATCTTATTTTAAAGACTTATTTTAAACCCACTCCTTCTATTTTTTTAAAGCAAAGCAGTATGGATAAATTCGGAAATGATTTAGAATTTGAACTCAAAGGCAGACATGATCCTTGTGTAGGCGTTAGAGGTAGTGTAGTAGTGAGTGCTATGGTGCGTTTGGTTTTGGCTGATTGTTTATTGCTTCATGCAAGTGCTAATTTAAACAATTTAAAAAATGCTTATGGAGTAAAATAATACTAAAGCCCTTTTTTGGGCTTTAATTTGCAATATTTTGAAAAGATTTAACTCCATATCGTCTCTTCTATAAATTTCTTAACATTTATTTTTATATATTTTGGTAATTTTAAAAAAACAAATTAATATTATTTTTATTTTAAATGTGTAAAAAAGGAATTTTTATTTAGGATTTTTTAGTATTAATTAAAAATATTGAGAAAAATTACCATTTTAATATTAAAATGATTAAAAATATTACAAGGAGGGATTGATGGAATTTAATAAAAAGAAAATTGTTCGTTTATCGTTGAATTTAACGCTTCTTGGCGCTTTATTTCCTTGCGTATTGTTCTCAGCAGATTTGCGTCAAAGAAATGGTAATGTCATTGTTTCAAGAACAGCAGATCTTACACAATCAAGCAATAAAACAGATGTGATTAATATCAAAAATCCAAATCAAAATGGAGTATCACACAATCAATTTGATGAATTCAGTGTCCAAGATGGAGTAATTTTTAATAATAGTTTAAAAGATGGAAATTCTCAAATTGGTGGATGGGTAGGGAAAAATCCAAATTTAAAACAAAATGCTAATACCATCATCAATGAAATTTCAAGCAAGCAAGCTTCTAGTATCAATGGTGCTGTTGAGGTATTTGGAAAAAGTGCTAATTTAATTTTTGCTAATGAAAATGGTTTTAGTGTAAATGGAGCAGCTTTTTTAAATACTAAAGGGGTTACGCTTAGTACGGGTAAATTTAATGGAGATTTTACAGAAGTAACGAGTAATGGCAGGGTGGCCATTGGAGAAAAGGGGGTAATGGTTGATGGGGATTATTTTAATGTAATCAGCCGTGGGATTGATCTTGCAGGTAGCATTGCTCACTATCAAAGTGGTAAAAACCTATCCGATATCAATTTTATAGCCGGACTTAACAAAGTAGATTTAAGCACCCCAAATGCACCAAAAATTGTTGCTTCAAAACAAAAAGATGAAAAAATTGACTATGGTATTGATGGGAAGTATTTGGGATCTATGTATGCAAATACAGTTACTCTTATTAGCACAGAAGAGGGCGTTGGTGTAAGACATAGTGGAGTAATACGCGGAATCGAAGATGTTATAGTAAAAGTAAAAGATAAGGCTGAATTTCAAGCTATAGGTGTAAATTCAAATGGAAGTGTTAAAATAGATGCTAAAGACATTAAAACCTCTTTAATCAATGCGGATAATATTGATTTAAAAGCAAGTGGAAAAGTTACTAATGAAGGACTTTATAAAGGAAAGCAAATTCAAATCAATGCCAATAATTTTGAAAATGCAAAACAAGTAAACTTTAGCCAAGAGACAAAAGATATTTTTGATATAAATGAAGAAAACTCAAAAATTTATGCAGATAATTTAGCTTTAAATACCCTAGATAAAACTAGCAATTTTGGCTTTATCAATGCTTTAAATGATATTAAAGTTGATACAAATTCTTTTGATAATCAAGGAGAAATTTCAGCAAATAAAGATATAAGCTTAACGCTTAATGATGATGCTTTTGTGAATAATGGCAAAATTTTAAGCCAAAAAGATATTCAAATACAAGCTAACAAAGATTTGACTTTAAATCATGGAAATTTATACGCACAAAATTTACTTCATATAAAAAGCTTGAATGATTTAAATATTAATTCAAAACTCGAAAATGCTTCTTCAATAGATCTTGATGCGAAAAATATTTATGTTAAAAATCTTGTCGCTAGCGGAAAAGAATTAAATCTTCATGCGGATGAAAATCTTGTAAATGATGCTTATTTATTTTCAAATAGTGATCTTAGAACCCAAGCTACAACACTTACAAATAATTCTACTTTTAATAGCTTAAATAATTTGTATTTAAACGCCCATACGATTCATAATAATGCTTTAATTTTTGCAGATAAAGATCTAAATATCGAAGCAAATATTCTAAATAATAATGCAAATTTAATAGGCAATTTAGAGATTTTGACTGAGTATGCTCAAGGTTTTGGTCAAGTAGGATATGGTGATACTGCTTTTAAACGATGGAATATGGAAGTAGGGGTTACAGGTATTGTAAAATATAATAACCTATTAGATAGCAAGCAAGCTTCTATCCAAGCAGGCAAAGATATAAATATCAATACTCAATCACAAGATAATGCTAGACAAATCAACAACAGCGGAAAAATTCTTGCCCAAGGCAATATTGTATCTTTTGGAAATATAGACAATAAATCTTTAAGTAAAGAAATTTCTGTGAGGGAAGTTTTAGAGCAAATTAGGGTTAATGGATTTTTTGCCGAAGAATATCTTGGTTCTTGGAATACAAATTCAACTTATTATTTTGTAGATCGTGAAAGTTTGCTTGATGCTTTGAAATATTTTTCTACCACTCAAGCAAAAGATCATCAAAGAGAATCTGCGTGGAATGCGCTTAAAGATGCAGCAGCTAAAAATTCAGCTTTAAACCAATATTTTTCTTTATTGTTTGGCAGTGATTATGCTTCAAAAAGATTTGTTCCTGATCAAAAAGAGTGGAATCTTGATGCAAAGATTGTTTTTAAAGCAAAATCCGAGGCTGCTATTGCTTCAAATGGTAAATTAGATCTTAATGCTAAAGAATACAATCAAGATTTAGTCAGTTCTTTAGATAAAAACTTTGCCTTAGTTGATTCGGATTTAAAAAAAGCTACAAATAGTCAGGATTTAATTTTAAATTCTATACCTGATCTTATTAATTCGGGTTTGTTTACTCTTGAAAATAAAACAAACAATAACATTACTTATGAATACACTACAAATACTTCCATCATAGATGAAAGCGAGTATTTTGGATTTTTAAACATTTTAAATCAATTTAAAAATAAGAATTTTGATGAATTTATAGTAATAGGAGATCCTTTTTTTGAAAATCAGCTTATTAATGCAATGTATGCAAATGCACTACAATCCAATACTAAATTAAGCGAAGAAGAAATTAAAAAATTACTTGAAAATGGAGCAAAATACGCCAATGAAAATGGCTTAAATTTAGGACAAGGCTTGGCTAAAAATCAAGCTGTTGATCAAGATATGATTTTATATGTAACAATCAAACAAAAGGGTAAAAATATCATGGCCCCTATGTTGTATCTTTCTAAAGAGACAATTGCAAATAATGAAATAAAATCAAATCTTACAGGAAAAACAGGCATAGATATTAATACACAATCATTTAATTCTTTATTAAGTGGTATAACTTCAGAGGGTCAGATTAATATCAATGCTGGCAATGAGATTAATTTGCAAAGTTCTAATTTAAATGCGCAAAATATAAATTTAAGTGCCAATAATGTCAATATAGACACTGTTTTAGGTATAGATGAAAAAGGCTCTTATAATTCAATTCAAAAAGGAGAAATTAAAGCAAATAATGTTGTGAATATTGATTCGGTAAATGATTTAAACATAAAAAATAGTGATATTTCTACTAGTGCGAATGATTCTAAAATTGTTCTTATATCTCAAAAGGGCGATGTAAATATCAAAAATGATTATTCTAAATCATCTTCATTTGAGCAAATTAATACAGATAGTCAAAAATCCAATACCACAACGAGCATAGATGGGGTTTTAAGCACCAATATCAAAGGAGCAAATGTAGGAATTGTTTCCAATCAAGATGTAAATATTATAGCTAGCAATATCAATGCTGATTCTAAAATAGATATCAATGCTAACAATGTTAATATTAAAGATGCACACGAGCTTAGCAAGACTAAAACCGATGGTGTGTATTTAAAACCCGTAGAGATCAGTTATGAAAGTGCTAATTTAGAAACTTCAAAATCAATAAGCAGTACTTTAAATTCAAAAGGTGATATTAATATTAATACCAATGGCAATATAGCAATCACAGGCTCAACTTTACAAGCGGATAAATCTGCAAATTTAAATGGAGAAAATATCACAATAGAAAATGGGGAAAATAAAATTTCAAGCTCTTCTCATTCTTCAACAAGTTCCATTGCTGGATATAAGCAAAGTTCTGCAAATACCGATGCTTCTTTGGTTTCTTCATCGCAAATTCAAACCGATAATTTGAATTTAAATGCTCAAAAAAATATAAGCATTAAAGGAAGTGAGCTTAATGGAGGCGAGATTGATATTCAAGCTGATAAGGTTGATTTTATAGCTGCACAAAATAAAATCCACACAGAAAGTGATTCATTAGCTTTTGGAGTTTTTGCTAATGCTAATTTAGAATTAACCGGAAATGGGGTTGCTGTAAATTATAGTTTTGTGCAAGATAAAGCAAATGCCAATACCACAAATAGCTCTAATAGTATCACACAAGGTGGAGTAAGATCTGATCTTTTAGGAACTGCAGAGGCTGGTTTGGAATTTTCTAAAACTGAAAAAATAAGTGATGAGCTTTCTTATGTTTCAAATACAATTAAAGGTTCAAATATTAATATCAATGCAAACAATGCTTTAGACATAGGCGGAGCTAATTTTGAGGCTAGTAAGGATATTAATTTAAGAGCAGGAGAGATTGCTAGCACTAAATATGAAGATACTAAAACACAAAGCAGTACAGGCTTTGGTTTGTATATTAAAGAAAGAATCGAAGCTACTAGTCCTATAGCTTCTGCTATCAATCAATCAGCTCAAAATGCAGCTGCTAAAAATGAAAATTTAGGTGTAAATTATGGAATAGTAGCTTCTCAAGCTTTAGCCAACACTGCTAATATATTTAGCAACAATCTCATAAATACTACTTCTAATCAAACTCTAGGTTTTAAATTCAATCAAGATAAAAGCCAAAGTTCTAGTGAGAATATTTCTAAAATCAATGCAGGCGGTAATTTAAATTTAGAAAGCACAAAAGGAAGTATTGTTTTAAATGGAGTGGAAGCTAAGGCTAATAGCATTAATATCGAGGCAAAAGATAATGTTATCTTAAATGCTGCAAAATCTAAAAATTCTTCTTCTAGTTCTTCTTTGGAAATTGCAGCAACAAACAAACAAACTGCAGGATACCATGCAGTTGATGGTGGAACTGTGGGTGAAGGTATTGAGGGCTTTGTAAGTGCATCACATTCTAAAACAAATGAAACGAAATTTACTAACACGAATTTAAATGCAAATAATGTCAATATCAACACAGGTAAAGATTTTGCACTCAATGGAGCCAATGTTAAAGCTTCTAATGATGCTATTTTAAATGTGGGTGGAAATTTGGAAGTAAATTCTTTAGCTGATAGTCTTAATTCTCAAAAATATAGTGCTTTATTAAATGTGTCAGGAACTGGAGGCTTATCAAGCAATCATCTTGTTACAGGAAGTGTTGCAGGCACTTTGGGCATAGGATATGCTAAAACAGATAAAACATCTGTTACAACTCAAAGTGGTATCAGTGCAGCAAATGAAATCAATGGCCATGTTAATGGAAATTTAAATTTGCAAGGGGGAATTTTAAATTCTGATAGTCAAAAAGGAAATTTACTTGTTGATGGAAAAGTTACAAATTCTAAAGTAAGTGTCTATGAAAAAAGCGATGGGGCTACGATAAGATTAAGCGGTGGAACAAATCAAAGCTTTGGGGGAGTGGTTGATATAGATGATCATATCGATAAGACAGGCGGTGTAAATTCTGCAGTCAATATCAATATAAACAATAACAAAAATCATGGTATAAGTACAGATACTCAAAATACCACAGATACACAAGATCATTCTTGGGCAGGAGGTACTATAAATCTTAATTCTTCAATCTCTAAAATAAAAAATGGGATAAGCAAGGTTACTGGATCTAATTCTACTTCTAATCAACCATCAAATCAACCTTCTAAATCAGATGGGCCTTATATCAATGAAAGCACACAAACTACAAGGCTATAGGTGAGATTTTTAAAAATTATTTTTTTGCTTATGAGTTTTATCTGCTTATCGCAAGCAGATGACTCTGCAAAAACGCTTAATTTATTAGATAAAAGACAACAGCAATTACATATACAAAAAGAATTTGATGAATTGGAAAAAAAGCAACGGCAAGAAAAGGATGTGTATTTAGAAAATCAAGATTCTGAAGATAAAATTTATATTTTCAAACAAATTCAATTTAAGAAAAACGATACATTGACTATGCAAACGAATAATATTTTAAAAAAATACATTAATCAGCCTTTAAGTGTCAGTGATATCTACAATATGATTAAAGAGCTTACAAATTTTATCGTTTCAAAGGGTTATTCAACTTCTAGCGTAACTATTGATGGGATTGATCAAGAACGCGATATACTTTTTCTTGATTTAAAATATGGTTTTGTAGGGGAGGTATATCTTAATGGGGATAATAATACAACAAGATTAGATTTTGGTATGCCTTTAAAAAAGGGTGATAAATTCAATATTTACGATTTAGATACAGGCATAGAAAATTTAAACAATGGCGCAAGAGATGTTAAAATTGCTGTTAAAGCCAGTGAAAATTATGGCTATTCTGATATATTTATAAATCTTCAATCAAAGCCACCTGATTTGATATTAGACTTTGATAATAGTGGCTATAAAGCTAAAGGAGAATATAAGGCTAGCGCTTATCTTTCTTTAAGTAATATTTTCAACCTAAACGATTCCATACGCTTTGGTTTTATCAAAGGATTGTTAAAAGATATGAGTCAAGAGCGAGAAAATGTTTATGTAGCAAATTATACCTTACCTATACAGAGTTATCAATTGTCTTATTCTATGCAATATAGTGATAATATAAATATGATTGAGGGATATGATAATTCTTTTATAAAAAATACAGATACAAGCTTAAGACATAAAATTATATTAAAAAAGATTTTACATCGCACAAGTAAGGATAAATTTTCAATTTATGCCAATTTAGGCATTAAAGATGATGTTAATGAGATTGATAATTTTCGTTTAGAAAGCTCAAGTGGCAGGTATTCAAGTATTGCTAGCGGGGTTGAGTATTCAACGCTGGCATTTGGTGGATTTTTGTTTTTAAATTTAGAATACGAAAAAGGAATTCCATTTTTGGGTTCTAAAAAAGATTCTAAAGATTCTTTATATAAAATCGAATTTAACAAAGTCAATTTTAATTTAAGCTATCAAAAAAGTTTTTATGCAAATGATGGCCTAGCATTTTTATATCAAAACAGCTCGGGTGCGAGTTATTCTAATGAATCCTTATTGTATGCTGATAAATTTTTAATCGGTGATGAATACACAGTTAGGGGATTTAAAGAAAGCTCCGCTGCTCTTGATTATGGAGCATATAGTAACAATACAATTTATTTGCAATTTCTAAATGCACCTAAATATCTAAGAGCATTAGAGCCTTTTGTTGGATTGGATATGGGTTATGGTAGAGATTATCTTTTGCCCAATAAAGATTTTTTAGCTGGTATCGCTTTTGGTTTTAGATATAATTTAAATCATTTTTCTTTAAATTTAACAGCTTCTAAAGCCCTGCATAAATCTTCTAATATGCCAAGCGAAACGATTCCTATTTATCTCAGGGCTTCTGTATTTTTCTAAGCTTAAGAAATGAAAAATGGATTGATTTCTTTTTTGTCTTCAAAAGCTATGCTTTTATAGTTTTGATTTTTAAATCGAAGCTCATAGCTTTTGTTTGCTTCATGCTTGGTGTAAGTTAGAGCGATTTTTAAGGCAAGTTCTAAATCTTTTTCATCTGCATTTGCACTAAGTAAAGAATAAGCTCCGATTAAATCTCCAAGTTCTATCACTTCATATTTAGGTGTTTTTAAATTTCTTAGTAGCTCATTTTCTAATTCATTTCTACCTATGATCATTTTAGCTCCATTAGGCAGTCTTAAATGGCGTCCGTATTTTAAAAGTTGTGCATCATTTACTTGCATATCTTTATCAAATTCTATAAAGTCGCGAATTTTCTTAGCAAAACTATCAAGTGTGAGCAAGCATCCTCCACCAGGACTTTCAAAGTCTTCTAAACCAAATTTAGCTGCAAGTTCGAGTTGTCTTTTACGACTTCTTCCGCTAATACCTTCAAGCTTTTCTCTATCCACCCAACCTTCTCTTTCAGGCTTGGTTAAAGGCAAATTTTTTGCACACATAGGACGAAGTATCAAGTCTTCCTCATCTAAAGCCAGTTTTTTAACCTTAGCCATCGCATCACCTCTTTGGCTCATAGGGCGTTGTCCTAAAACTTCACCTGTTATGATAAAGCTTGCATTTTCTTCTTTTAGCATTGAAAGTGCAGTTTTAAACATAAAAGCGTGGCAGTCTATACAGGGGTTAAAATGCTTTCCATAGCCGTATTGTGGATTAAAAAGCACTTTTTGCAAATACGAATTTCTTACATCTATCATTTCAAAATCCGCACCTACCATTGCGGCACGCTTTTTCATGATTTCACTTTTATCGCTTGTGCTTCCAAAGCCTATATTAATATTTAGAGCCTTTACTTCAATGCCTTGTGAAGTGATAAGTTTCATCGCAAGCATACTATCAAGTCCGCCACTAAAAAGGGCTAATGCTTTCATTTGTATTCCTTTTTTAAATTTAATTTTTTTAGTATAAATAAATTTGATTTTTTGTCGATATCAAATTTGTAATTGTATCAAATAATTTTAAGATTGTGATTATAAAATATTTTTATTTTTTGGAGCTTTGCTATGAGAAAATTACTTTTTATTGCACTGGTTGCTTGTTTTGTTAATTCTTTTGCTTATGGCAAAACTGAGAATAATAATAAAAACTCACAGGTTAGAAATTCTTGCGTTGATTATGAAATAAGATTGAAACAATGCAATTCTTTGCCTACCCAACATAAAAGACAAGCGTGTCGTTTGGGCTTATTTGCAGCTTGTAAATAAAATAAACAAGTCCAATTTTAAAATTTCTAAGGAGTTATTATGGATAAATTAACAATAAATGATTTTAATGTTTCTTTACCAAGTTCTCAAAATATTACAAATCGTAAAGAAATTTTAGAATTAAAAAAAGAAGAGCAAGAAAAAGTCAAAGTAAATGATATTTCAGATAATCAAATTTCAGGTTTTAAAGTGGTTTTTGAAAGCAAACAAGGTGAACTTATGGCTTTAAAAATCAGTGATGAAAATTATAAAAATTTACAAAGTCATTTTGGTTCTTTTACAAATTATATCGCTAGAGATGATGGAGCTATAAGGCTTAATGGCGAAGCTAATGAATTTATTGCTAATTGGTTTGAAAAAATAAGCAGCGAGTTTTTTAATCCAAATTCATTAAATAATAAAGAAGAGTCAAATCATATCAATGTGAAATTTCATAAAAATACCTTATTTGAAAGTATGCAAAATTTAGCTTTTAAAGGTGAAGATGAATTAAGCTTAAGTGCAAATTTGCAAACTAGACTTAATTTTGCCATAGAAAAAGATGTGAATTTTGATGGAAATATCAATGAATTTGATGTAAAAAAAGAAAGTTTAACAGATATTTTAAGAGATATAAAAAATGCATCGGGCGGAAGTGCGGATGCTACCAAAATCACAGATCCGCAAAAAAGTGATGAAAACGATGAGGTAAAAATCAAAAAGAAAAAAGATGAAAAAGACGTTAAAGATTTGCTTGAAATCGCCAAAGAAAAAGGACTAAGTGCCCTAAGTGCAGATGAGCAAGCCAAACTTAAAGCAAGTAATCCACAAATTTTTGAAGAACTTCAAAATAAGTCTTTAGGGAATTTAGAGCAAAATTTAAAAAAAGATTTAATGGTGCAAATAAGTAACAATGAAGCCATATTTGTGGATAAAAGAGTGTAAAAATTTAAAAATATTAGATATTAAGAATTACTAAATTGATTTAAATCACGCTTTTAAATTATACACTATAGGCAAAACTATCCTTAGATCGCTTTGATAATAAGGAAAAAAAGCCGAAGCCTTGCGTATACTTTCTAAAGCACTTTTATCCAATAAATTGTGTCCAGAACTTTGAATGATTTTTAATTCTGCTAAGCTTTTGTTTTCTTTCCATAAAAATTCCACTTCCACAACGCCTTGCATACGCATTTTTCTTGCTTGTCTTGGATAGTTTTTTCTTGCTTGTTCCATGATAGCTTTTTGAATTTTTTCTAATGCAGGGTGATTATCTTTACCATAGGTAAGTTGAGTAGGCTTTGCATCGGAATTTTTTAAAGCTTGATTGTGAGTTGTAGGGGTTTGAGCTATGGATGGTGTACTTTTTTGTATAGGATTGATCGCTTGTATAGGTTTTACTTGGTTTTCGGCTACCTTTTTAGTTTTTTTAATAGGTTGTTTTATAGGTTTGGGTTTATGATGCTGTATAGGCTCAGAATTTGTCGGTATAGGTGGAGTTTGGGTTGGTTGATTTTGAGTGAATTGCTTCATCGCCAAAGTAAAGCTATCTTCACTTTTAAATTCTATTTTAAAAAAATTGGCAGAATTAAAAAGTAAAAAAGCTAGAGGTAAGAAAAATAAAAAGGATATATAAAAAGCTTGTGATTTGTGATTTGACAAAGCATTTTTCATCTATTTTTCTCTGTTATAATTTGGAAATTCTCATGCTCTTTAGCTTTTAATAAATCAATGATTTGAACAAAGCTTTCAAATTTTGCATTTTTATCGCTTTTTAATTCCACTATGGTTTTTTTATGAAGCGAAGAAATGGCATCGCTTAAGCCTTTTAAATCTGTAGTTTTATCGTCTAGATAGAAAATATTGTTTTCATCAATGCTAATGGATAATTTTTTTTCATCATTGTTAAGACTTAGAGCATTTTCGCTAACGGGTAGATTGATTTCAATTTTGCCATGAGCAATGAAAGTTGAAATACTAAGAATGATAGCAAGTAAAACAAGCATTATATCTATGAAAGGAACTATATTTAACCCTTCATTTTTAGGTAGTTTAAGCATTTTTACTTACCTTATAAGCATTGCTTAAAAGCGAAACCTTACGAAGCAAGGCATTATAAGCCATTAAGGCAGGTATAGCGACTAAAAGTCCTAAAGCTGTGGCTTTAAGAGCTAAAGAAAGTCCTACGACTATGGATTTAACATCTATATTTCCTGCTATTCCCATTTCGTAAAAAGTGATCATAATTCCTACAACAGTTCCTAAAAGTCCTATGTAAGGAGCATTAGAATAAATGATATAAATGGTAGTTAAATTCTCGCTAATTGCATCATCAAATTGCTCTTGATTTTCATAATTTTTAAAATCTATTTTTCTAAAAAATAATACTCTTTCAATTACGCACCAAAAAGCTATAAATGCCATAACTCCTAAAATTATAAAGATAATTAAATCAATATAATCTTTTAAAAATTCCATCTTTAACTCCATAATTTGATTAAATTTTGGCGATTATACTACAATAAAAATAAAATTATAATTAATATTAATTATCATAATTTTTTAAATAATCATAATTTCACAAGCCTTTGGCTTAAAAATTTAGGTTATAATTTTTTAAATACTTTAACCCTTAAGGAAAAGCATGCAAGAAAATCATAATTTTATTTCTTTTGTTCTTCTTGATGAAGCCAAGTTTGATTTTTTGAAATTAAAAAAGATACTCGAAGATGATTTTGATATATGGATTGCTGATGAAAATTTTACTCAAGATGGAGTGATTTTTTCTTTTAAAAATATGCTCATTACTTTAAATTTGATTAAAAATCCCATACCCAACAACGAAGCAGAATATTATGCTAATTTTAACTTTATGTGGAAAGATGCTTTAGAGCAAACCCAAAAACATAAAGCACATCTTCTTATATCTGTTTTAAGTCAGAGTGAAACAAAATTAGATCAAGCTAAACTTTTTACTCAAATATCATCTGTGTGTTTGCAAGATAAGCATGCTTTGGGATTTTATACAGGAGGAGTTGTTTTAGAGCCTAAGTTTTATATAGAAAATGCAAAAATGCTAGAAGATAATCGCTTGCCTGTTTATAATTGGATTTATGTAAGCGTTTATCCAGGTGATAATGGCAATAATGCCTATACCTATGGTCTTAGAAATTTCGATAAATTAGAGCTTGAGGTTTGTGATGCAAATATAGAAGAAAAAGAGCTTTTCTTCACTTTGTATGACATTATTTTGCATATTTTAACTTATGATTTAACTTTAAAAGATAATGATACTTTAAAATTTGAAGATGGTAGAATACTTTCTTTTAAGAAAAGTCAAGGCATGGGCGTTGAAAATGAGAGTTTAAAAATTATTTTTTAGTTTCACATTCACTTCACAAAGATAAGTTAAACTTCTCTCAACCAAAACACAAACAAAAAGGAGAAAAAATGAAATTGAAATTAGGTTTAGCGGCTTTATTGGGTGCTACGGTGCTTTTTGCTAGAGATATAATTGTTCCTGCGAGTGAACTTCCAAGAAATGCACAAGATTTTATATCTAAGAATTTTAAAACAGCACAAATTGCTTTAGTAAAAAAAGATATAGATTCTTATGATGTGACTTTAAATGATGGAACAGAAATTGACTTTATTATCACTGGAGAGTGGAAAGATGTAGATGGAAAATACAAAGCTCTACCAAATAGCATTTTACCAAATATTATGCCAAAAATCAGTGCTTCGTCAAATGCTCAAATCATAGAAGTAAGCAAAGAAATCAACGGATATAAATTTGAATTAAGCAATCAATTGAAAATTTATACTGATGCACAGGGTAATATCTTAGGACAAAAATTTGATTATTAATTTTAAAAGCATGTAAATTTGGAGACTTTATGTTTCCAAATTTTTAAATGAGTTTAAAAATTTCTCTTTGTTAATCCAATATGGTTTTTTATATAAAAAACCATCTTCAAAATTTACTTGAATTAAATCTTAAAATATAATTTTAATAAGACTAATATTTTACAAAATGTTACATAAATTAAAGAAAAATGCTAGGAATTTAGATTTTTTGCTTGGTAAGTGTGTTAAAATAAGCTTAATTTTGCGATATCAAATTTTAAGGAAAATGTATGAATACTCCTAAGTGGACTCGTTATGACACGAGATGGGTTTTATCTCTTTTTGGAACCGCTGTGGGTGCGGGGATATTATTTTTGCCTATTAAGGCAGGTGTGGGTGGTTTTTGGCCGGTTATTGCAATGGCTGTGATTATTTTTCCAATGGTTTATCTAAGTCATAGAGCTTTAAGTCGTTTTGTAAGCCAAGCAAATGGTAATGATAAAGACATTACTCATGCTGCTGAGGAATATTTTGGTAGAGGGGTGAGTATTTTTATTTCTGTGCTTTATTTCTTTGCTATTTTTCCAATTTGTTTAGCGTATTGTGTGGGTATAACCAATACTTTTGAAAGTTTTATCTATCATCAATTTTTACCTCTTTTAAATTCAGAGGGTGTATTTGCGGATATCATTCGTGCTATGTATGAGGTAAGCGCAGATGATAAAGGAAAAGTTGTAGCGAGTTTATTCCCTTTTTATCGCTTGCTTTTAGCTTTTATTTTAGTAAGTATTTTTATGCTTATCATGCTTTTTAGTGAAGAATTGATTACTAAAGTGTGTGAATGGCTTGTGTATCCTTTGTGTGCTATTTTATTTATATTTTCTTTATATCTTATCCCACAATGGTCGTTTGAAAGCTTTAGTGCTATTCCTGGGGTAAAAGAATTTATTACTATAGTGTGGCTGACTTTGCCGGTTTTGGTGTTTTCTTTTAATCACTCGCCCGCTATTTCTACTTTTTCTTTAAGTGTAAAAAGACAATACAAAGAACATGCCGTAGAAAAAGCTGATCAAATTTTATTTAGAACTTCTACAATGCTACTCTTTTTCGTTATGTTTTTTGTGATATCTTGCGTACTTTCTTTAAGTCCTGCAGAGCTTAATGAAGCTAGAGCACAAAATATACCTGTGCTTTCTTATTTTGCAAATAAGCTTGATAATCCTTTTATTTCCTATGGTGGTCCATTGATTGCATTTTTAGCGATTTCTAGTTCATTTTTTGGACATTATTTTGGTGCTAGAGAGGGTGCTTATGGTATAGTAAGAAAATGTTGCAAATTAGCAGGTAGTGAAAATCCTGATTTGAAAAAAATTGCTATTTATTCAACTTTAGTTATGTATATTATTATGCTAATTACTGCTTATATCAATCCTAGTATTTTAGGTTTTATTGAAAGTTTAGGCGGTCCAATTATCGCAGCAATCTTATTTTTAATGCCAATTATTGCAATTTATACGGTTTCAAAAATGAAAAAATTCCAAAATAAAGCTTTAGATGCTTTTGTTTTTGTTACAGGTGTTTTAACAATTATCACCGTAATTTATACTTTTTAAGGTGTAGCGAATGAGTAATTTAAATATTTTTAAAATAGGTGTAGGTCCTTCATCATCGCATACTTTAGGACCTATGCTTGCAGGAAATTTATTTTGTAAAAAAATTGCTAAAAAATTAGAAAAAATTGAAAAAATTCAAATCATTCTTTATGGCTCTTTATCTTTAACAGGCAAAGGACATTTAAGTGATAAAGCCGTTATTTGGGGCTTGAATGCTTTAGAAGCTAAAAATTTGAGTGCAGCTATACAAGAAGAAGTTAATAAAAATGCCACTGACAAGGGGAAGATCAATCTATGCGGAGAAAAAGAGCTTCGATTTGATTATGAAAAAGATTTAATTTTTTCTAAAGATTTTTTGCCTTTGCATGAAAATGGTATGCAAATTCAAGCTTTTAATGCTAGCGGTGAGATCGTGGATCAAGAAACTTACTATTCTATAGGCGGTGGTTTTGTTTTAACGGCTGCGGAATTGGAAAAGAGAAATAAAGGGATATCCCAAGGCAGAAAGAAAAAACTAGATATAGAGCTTAATAATGCAAAGCAAGCCTTAGAACTTTGTGAAAAAAGAGATTGGGATTTGGCCGAACTTTCTTATAGATATGAGTTGCAATTTCATACGAAAGAAGAAATAAGATCGTATTGTCTAGAAATTTGGGAAGTGATGCAAGAAGTGTATTACAATGGCACACATCCAAACGAGGATTATTTACCGGGAAAACTTCACTTAAAGCGTAGAGCAAAGGGTCTTAAAGAAAGGGTTACAATGACTGCTGATCCTATGGGGATTATTGATTTTATCTCTTTATATGCTATTGCTATTGCTGAAGAGAATGCAAGTGGAGCAAAGGTTGTAACTGCTCCTACTAATGGAGCTTGTGCAGTAATTCCTGCTGTTATGCTTTATCTTAAAAATCATACCATAGGTTTTAATGATGAAAAGGCAATCGAATTTTTATTAGTAGCTATGCTTATAGGTTCTTTTTATAAGAAAAATGCAAGTATTAGCGGGGCAGAGGCAGGTTGTCAGGCTGAAATAGGCAGTGCAAGTTCTATGGCAGCAGGAGCAATGGCTACGGTTTTAGGAGCTAACGCTTTTAAGGCTTGTAATGCTGCTGAAATGGCAATGGAGCATCATTTAGGACTTACTTGTGATCCCGTAGGGGGTTTGGTTCAAATTCCATGTATTGAAAGAAACGCTTTTGGAGCGATAAAAGCCATCAGTGCAGCTAGAATGGCAATGACACGCAAATCCATTCCTATAGTCAGTCTTGATGAGGTGATAGAAACTATGTATGAAACCGGCAAGGATATGAATTATAAATATAAAGAAACTTCTTTAGGCGGACTTGCTACAAATTTAAAAACAGTGTGCTAAGATTTTACTTCGCACACTTTTAATAGATAAATTTTTTAGAAAATTTAAGGTATTTTGTTTATTTCTTTGTGTATTTTTTCATTCTTTGGGTTAAAAATTCCTTCATTTCTTCTTTGCTAAAACTTTTTAAGATACGAATTTGTTTAAAAAGTAAGCCAAGGTTAATGATACCCATAACTAAAAGCAACAAGCAAATCATCAAAAAAACAAGATCGATGGCACCAAATTCATTGATGGCAGCCAAGCTTGCAAAAAATACACTCGCTAAAAATAAAAAAGTTAAAAGCAAGACTTGTTTTAATTTTGCTTCAGCAAAATTATCACTATTTTGAGTGAAATTTCTAAAAAGTATGATTTTTTTGCCTAAATTTGAAATTAAAATTTCATCATTTTCTTTAAATAAATTTTCTTTCAAACTTTGATAAAAAAAGATTTCGTTGTTTAAATTTAGCTCATCTTTGAAGCTTGCTAGCGTATAATCTTTATAAAAAAAAGATTTGATTTCGCTTTTCTTTTCTATTTTAAATAATCTTAAATCATTTCTTGCATAAAAAAATCCACTAAAGCTCATAAATGCCATAAGTGTCACTCCCTAAAAAATTTCTATAAAGTGGCTTAAAATTTAAAGACATTGTAACATTTTTTTCATCATTTAAACTTGAACTTTGAAAAATCAAAAACATATCCATTTCATCTTTGAAATTTTTTAGAAAATTTTCTCCACCTTCATACATTAAAAATTTAGCTTTATTAGGAATTTGAGTATAAATTTGGCGATGAGGTACATTAAATAAAGGAATGCTTTTGTCAAAATTTTCTAAATTGTGATGACTTAAGATACAAAGATTGGGCGCCTTGCCTTTGCAAAGTCTTGCATCAAGTATAGGACGATCTTTTCTTATCGTTTCTCCTCCTAATACAAGTAAATCAATCACGGAACGAATTTTATGTGCATAAGTACGACTTAGCTCATTACTTACGATTTTGCCAAAAGGCGAGCCGTTCATAGAAAGAGCAAGTTTGAAAAGTTTAAATTGCCCTTTTTGCCATTTTAAAAAGGGTTTTAAAAGTTTTTTTCCTTCATCTTCAAGCACGCCAAATTCAATCTCCACTCCTTGTTTTTTTAAAAAATCTGCACCTTTGCTTGCAATCTCATTCTCATCTTTAACACTGATAAAAACTTTCTTAAAGCCAAGCTCGCTAAAAAGTTTAGCACAAGGAGGTGTTTTTCCTTGATGAGAGCAAGGTTCAAGCGTAACAAAGGCTATGCTATCTTTAAAAATACCTCTATGATTCTTGCAAATAAATTCATGCATCGCATTTGCTTCTTGAGGTAATGAAATTTCAGGGTTTAAACTTGTAAAAGCATGGGCTATAGCATTTAATTCTGCATGAGCACATCCTGCTTTTTCATGGGCTTTTATGGCTAAAATTTTTTCATTTTTATCTAGTATAACGCAACCCACAGCAGGATTAGGGTAGGTTAAAAACTGATATTTCCAAGCTTCATTTAATGCTAAATTCATATAAAAATTTTTCATTTCATTCCTCTATTCCATGCTCTTTAGCAAAAGCTCTTATCTTAGCTCTAAGCTCTTCAGGAAAGTTAGCTCTGTATATAGCAGGGATTCTAGGATCAAGTTTAGCGTCTAAATCTCCTTTTTTGTAAAGAAAATCTAATCTTTCAGGAGAAAAATAATAAGGCGCATTAGGATAGCCTTGAGGAGGAGTTAGGGCTGCGAGTTTGGCATGTAAATAAAGCTCTTCTAAATAAATTTCTACATCTGCTTCGCTCCAGCGATTGGGCAAATCATAACTATAACTTCTTACATAACCTTTTTTATAAGCATCTATTTCTTGGTCAAATTCCCATCTACTTTCAGGAGTAGAACCCACATCTCTTGGATCTTTATATTTACCCTTATCGATTCCATTTAGCATTACCCTCATTACATCATTATCAATATCGTAAATAAAATCATATTCATTTGGATCTATAATCCATTCTGTAGAGATTAACTCATCTAAAAAAGGAAGCATTCCGTATTTATCATAAGGAGGATTTTTAGCAAAGTCTTTCATGAGTTGTCTTTTTAAAGGATTTTCATGTATTCCATATAAAGGGCGATACAATCCTTCTAAACACTTTTCATCTCCTAATTGCACTCCAAGCCAAAGAGCTTGAAAGGCTCTTGATTTTAAACCTGCATCACCAATATATACGGCTGCATCATAAAAAGCCTTTTTATTACCCAATATACCTAAGCAAAGTTGATATTCTCCTGCAATTAAATTAGAATATATAGTATTTGCCTTAGCGCCAAAAGCTCCATAAGCTCCATGTTCAAAAGCATTTTTATAAAGCTCTTCACTGCTATCTTTAAGCTGGGCAAAATAAAATCTATCATCAAATACTGTATCTTCTATTTTACGCGAATAAACATATAAACCCCAATAAGCATCCCCTAAGTCATACTTTTCTATAAGCTCTTCATAAATCCTTATGCTTCTATAATTAGCATTTAAAAATTCATTGATTAATTTATTGAGTAAAGCTTCATTGTTTTCATCTTGATCTAATTTACCTATAATGGCTCTAAAATAATCTTTTGAATATCCAAGCTCTGCTAAAGCAAGTCCTGCTTTATAATCTTTACCCTCTTCATAAGCATAGCTTAAATTCTTAATGGCTTTTTGAAAAAGATCATATCCTTTATAATCTAGTCTCTTAGCTTCTTTATAATCTTTCATACCTTCTTTATAAGCATTTATAAATCTTTTTTCTTTAGGTCTTTTAGGTCTTATTAAGGCACTATCTTTTAAATCTATAGGAGTACATACTAAGCCACTTCTTTTTACTAAATAATTATACCTTCCTTCTCCATCTAAAGAATTATAATAAGCTTTTTCTGCTTTGGTCCAAGGAGCTAAGTTTCCTTTAACAGGATCTTTTAAATATATGCTTTGCCATTCTTTAAATTCTATTAGAGTGGATTTTTGCCCTGTGTGAAATTCAGGATCTAAATACTTAGGCTTATAAAATTTTTTATAAGGGGAATTATCGACTATATTAACAGCTTCTAAAAGGGCTTTAGAATATTCTTTGGTGTATTTGCCAGTTTCATCATCTTGTTTGCTGAATAAAAATTCATTGGTTTTTGTATTAAAGTCTATACCTACAGCATTAGGTGCATAGACTGTTTTAATATCTTTATTGGTATCTTCATTGTTATTCATATCATCTCCTTTGCAAGCATTTAAGCCAAAGATTATTGATATGAGCAAAACAATTTTAAACATGCCTTTTCCTTAATGATATATAATTAAGAAATTGTAGCTTTTTTATAGTGAAAAAAACTTAAAAATTTTTATGATATTAATTTAAGTCAGGAATTAAAATTTATTGCATTTATGAACTCGTTTTTGAGGCGTTCCTTCATAACAAATTTCAACCTTTCCCTTAACTCCTCTTGTTTTTCTAATGAGTTTTGCCATAGTTTTAGCATATTTTTTATAGTTTTGATTGTTAAGATATTTTTGAGTTGAGAAGTTTAAACCCATACCTTTTGCCCATGCTTCAAATTCTACCTTTTCTACTTTGTCCTTAAAATGTTCTTTGATAGCTTTTACTTCGGGTTGGATTTCATCGCTTGGCAGTTCGCTTGCTTGGGTAAATACAAAAAAAGATGAAAGTATAGATGAGATTAAGATGAATTTTTTCATAAATTGATTTCCTTAATTTTAGATCAAATCAATTTATCATAACAGAGTTTGTTAAACTAATGAAAAATTTCAAAAAGTGGCCGGGAGAAAGGGATTCGAACCCCTGGAGGTGTGACCCTCAACGGTTTTCAAGACCGCCGCTTTCGACCACTCAGCCATCTCCCGAATTGAAGTTGTAAAAATTAATTGCCTTTTTTGGAGGCGACATCCGGATTCGAACCGGAGATCAAGGCTTTGCAGGCCCATGCCTTACCGCTTGGCTATGTCGCCCTGATAATTTTTTAGAAAAAGTGGTGCCCGAGGCCGGACTTGAACCGGCACGGAAGAAAAATTCCGAGGGATTTTAAGTCCCTTGTGTCTACCAATTCCACCACCCGGGCGGGTGATTAATGGAGCGGGAAACGAGATTCGAACTCGCGACCCCAACCTTGGCAAGGTTGTGCTCTACCCCTGAGCTATTCCCGCGAAAGCTAAAGATGAAATTCTAGCAAAATAAACTTAAAATGAGTTTATTTTGCTTTGATTACTTGCAAATAAATAAAGCAGTGCCACTAATGCTTTGCTCTTCATCTTTTATTATAGGTAAGGAAAGCTCCATATTATCAGCACTTTTCATACTATTTAAAGCCCTTGGATAAAAATTTGGAATTGATTCAATATTTAGATTTTTTAATATACAAGTTTTGTTAAGATCTAAAGAATAAATGTTTTCATAAGAATAAGCTTTTTTTAGAAGTTCGCTATAAAGTTTTTCTTTATTGTCTTTTAGGGTTTGTTTTGAGAATTTAGGCTCTAAAGCAGGTGTAGAAATACCTATAAATTCACTTTTTGCAATGATTGAGTTTAAATCATTTAAAAGTTTGTTAAAATCCTCTAGCTTGTCCGCTTTAAACTCACATTCTAAATTTGCATGAAGTCTTTGTCCTTTAGGAGTTTGGACTCCGTCTTTATAAGAAAAATTAGGTTCAAGCGAGAAACTTCCACCACTGCAAAAATTCTCTTTTTTGGAGCGTTCTAAAATTTGATTAAAAGTATTGGAAATTTGAATTTTGTCTTCATTACTTAAAAAGGTTTGAGTGCTTAAATTTTCATTTGCCCAAAAGTTGATATTTGCACGAAAAATATCAGGTTTAGCTTCCATACTTGTTTCTATACTTCTTGAAAAATTTAAAGTTTGAGTAGTTTTGTTTTTATTTAAAAATTCTACATTAAAAATCACTCCAGCTATAAAAAGCACCAAGCATAAAAATCCTATCCCTAAGCCTTTAAAAAATGCTAACATTTCTTTATCCTTTAATAAAAATTAAATAATTGTAGCAAAATAAATATAAAAACTAATATCCTTTTTTGAAAAATTCTAAAGGAAATTTGCATTTTTTACACTTAAATTTTGCACCTTCATTTTGTATTTTTTTGTGAATTCCTGAAGGCACATCATGAATTTGTCCTATGCACTCACAAGCATAAAAATAAATTACAGCCTCTTCTTCATCATCTTTAATCTCTTCAAAAGTGATATCGGCTCCATTTTCAGAACTTAAAGACCCTATTCTCCATTGTTCTACTCTCATATCTTCATAAAGTATGTGTTCTAAAAGCCATTTTTTTACCATAATATAAAGTTTTTCTTTTAGGTCATTGGTGGTTTTTATATTTTGAATAATTTTTATCATGGATTGGATGATTTCTTTGTGGATTTGGCGATGCCTTTCAAAGTCTGGATAACGAATGAATTGCATATATTTTTCTTCATCATCAAAATGGTATTTCATATAGTTGAAAAAATCTGTAAGTAAGGCTTTAATTTCATCTCTATGAACGGGCTTATCAAATATATGTTCAACCTTGGCTGCAAGTTCAAAAAGCTTTTTGTGTTGATTGTCTATTTTGCCATTATGAACGCTATAGATTTTATCCCATTTTGGAAGCAAGCTTTATCCTTTATAAGTTTTTTCTTGGCTTCTAATAAAAAATAAAAGCTCTTGACATTTTTTACATCTCATAATCTTGCCTTCATTAGCAATACTTTCATGCTCTTTAAAACTTAACCTATGATCTATCTTGCAAGGACAAGAATAGATAAATTCAAAATTTTCCTCCTGTGTTAGAATTTGTTTTGGTGGCAAATCATTTAACTCAAGTGTTTTATTTTCATCTTTTTTTAAATTCTCATTTACCCAAGCAATAATCATAACATCATGGCTTAAAATATGCCTAGAGAGCCAATTGGACATGATAGAGTATAGTTTTTCTTTTAAATCATTTGTGGATTTTATATTTTGTATCAATTGAGACATTTCATGCACGATATTTTTATGCATTTGCTTATGCTCATAAAGGCGTGGATATCGAATTTCTTGCATAAATTCTTCCTCATCATGAAAATGCTCTTTCATGTAGGTAAAAAGTTCGGTTAAAATTTCTTTTAATTCATCGCGTTTAACAAATTTAAAAACCGCATTTTCAACTTGTGCCGCAAGTTCAAAGAGTCTTTGGTGCTGGGTATCGATTTTTTGATGGTTGATATTATAGCGCTCATCCCAAAGGGGAATTAGCTTGTGATGATCCATTGATTTAGCCCTTTAAATGCGTTTAAAAATACTGATTTAAATAATTATAACAAAGAATATAATTTTGAAAATTAAAAATGTATTTTAAATATTTTATTCTAAATTAAAGCTTTTAAAATAACGATATTGTCTTGCTTTTTTATTTTTTATTTGAATTTATATTTAAGTTATATTTATTTTTATATTTTTATTATTTATAGCTTTGTATTGTATGTAAAATGGGATTTTTTATATAAATTTATAAAATGATTTTTGATTTTAATTATTAAAATATCACTATAATACATTGTAAATTTTTATGCAATTTTTGTTATACTCTAACTCATGCAAAAACAAATGATTCAAGACTTACAAGTTAAACTACTTCTTTGGTATGATAAAAATGGACGCAAAAATTTGCCATGGCGTAATTTGCAAAGCAAAGATTGTGATGAAAGATTAAAAGATATTGATAGAGCTTATGGGGTTTATATCAGTGAAATTATGCTCCAGCAAACTCAAGTAAAATCAGTTTTAGAGAGGTTTTATTTTCCTTTTTTACAAAAATTTCCTACCTTGCAAAGTTTGGCTAAGGCAAATGAAGACGAACTTTTAAAAGCTTGGCAGGGGCTTGGGTATTATACTCGTGCTAGAAATTTAAAAAAGTCAGCCTTAGAATGTGTAGATAAATTTGAAGGTAAATTGCCTAAAAAACTTGATGAATTAAAAAAATTAAGTGGCATAGGAGCTTATACTGCAGGTGCCATTGCTTGTTTTGCTTACGATCAAAAAGTTTCTTTTGTTGATGGCAATATACGCCGCGTGCTTTCACGCCTTTTTGCCTTGGAAAATCCAAAAATGAGCGAGCTTGAAAGAAAGGCTAAGGAGCTTTTGAATTTGGAAGATGCTTTTAATCATAACCAAGCCTTACTTGATATAGGTGCTTTGATATGTGTGAGCAAAAATGCAAAATGTGGAATTTGTCCCTTGTATGATTTTTGCCAAGGTAAATTTAACACAGAGCTTTATCCTAAGGCTAAAAAAATATCTTACGAGAATGCAAGCTTAAATCTTTTTGTATTTGAATGGGGCAAAAAATTTGCCATACAAAAAAGTCAAGATAAACTTTATAAGGGTATGTATAATTTTCCTTTTTTTAAGGAAGAGGAGGGTGAAATTTCTAAAAATATGAAATTTTTGGGAGAATTTAAACATAATTATACAAAGTATAAATTAAACATTAAAGTTTATCATCAAATTTTAAAAGAGGAAAATAAAAATTATCAATTTAAAAGCTTAAAAGAATTAGAAAGTACCGCACTTTCGATACTTTCTTTAAAGGCTTTAAGGCTAATTAAGCTCTGATTTTTTAGGTAGGCACAAAGTTGCTATAAACATAAGTAGAGTAAGCACAGCAATATAGACAAAAAAGCCATTTTCCATTCCTGCATTTTTAAATTGTAAGGCCACCCAGGGTGCAGATCCTCCAAAGATAGCATTAGATATCGCATAACCCAAGCCCGTGCCTAAGGCTCTTACATGTTCAGGAAAAAGTTTGGCTTTAAAAATTCCAGCCACTGAAGTGTAAAAACTTAGAATAATAAATAAAAGTACTACTAAGATAAATACCAAAGAAGAATTGCTTTGAGCATTGCTTGATATAAGATTGAAAATAGGATAAATTCCTACAAAGGCTAAAATACAAAAGATGATCAAGGATCGCTTATGTCCTATCTTATCGCCGATATATCCAAAAAGCGGTTGTATAATCATAAGTATAAATAAAGCACCTAAAAAAAGATTATTAACCAGTGTTTTATCCATACCTGAATTTTCCATAAAAGTTTTGGTATAGGTAGTGATAGTATAAAATGCCAAAGATCCACCTGCAGTGATACCAAGCACCATTAAAAATTGTTTCCAAGAGCTTGTAAATAAAGCTTTAAGCGTCCCTCTATCATCATGTTTGTGAATTTGTGTCGCGCTTTCATTCATCACTTTACGCACAAGAAGAGAGCCAAGAGCTAAAATTCCACCCACAACAAAAAGTATTCTCCATGCATAATCTTTCATTTCATCAATACTAAAAAAGAAAAGCATTATACTGATACTAGCTACTGCTAAAAGCTGTCCGCCTATGAGGGTTACGTATTGGAAAGAAGAGTAAAAACCCCGCTTGCCTTCGGTGGCAAGTTCGGAAAGATAGGTCGCTGCTATGCCGTATTCTCCGCCTACACTTAGTCCTTGTATAAGTCTTGCAAGTAAAAGCAAGATAATAGCAAAATCCCCCACCACATCTTTACTAGGTAAAGCTGCTATCATAAAAGAGCCCAAAGCCATTAAAACCACAGATACAACCATGGATTTTTTACGACCCACCTTATCAGCTAAAGAACCAAAAAGCCAAGATCCTATAGGACGCATGAAAAATCCTGCAGCAAAGACTCCAAAAGCATTGATTTGTTGCACGATAGGATTATCAGAAGTTGAAAAAGTATGAGCAAAATAAGTTGCTGTAAAGGCATAAATATAAAAATCGAACCATTCTACTAAATTTCCGCTGCTTGCAGCTACAATGGAACGAATTTTTTTCGCTCGAGTAAGTTCTTGCATAAAATTTCCTTCATTTTAAAGTTTTAATTTTTTCAAGTATAATGTGGATTTTATTTAAAAGTTTTGAAAGTATATAAAATAATTAAAAAATATATAAAAATATGTATAAAATGTTACTTATTTTAATCTATTTTTTAAATATTGCTAAAAAAATACTCTTGGATATATGATGAAATTTAAAAAATTATACATAGAATTAAGCGATATTTGTGGTTTAAAATGTGATTTTTGTCCTTCAAAAAAAGCCTTGCGTGGAGTGATGAGTGTAGAAAATTTTTCTAAACTCGCAAAGCAAATTTGGGATAAAAGCGAAATTTTTACTTTTCATCTTTTGGGCGATCCTTTGCTTTTAAATAATTTAGAAGAATATTTGCAAATTGCTAAAAATCATCAAATGAAATTAGAAATTACTACAAGTGGCTTTTATTTTAGTCCTAAAAATTCTAAATTATTATTAAAATATGACAATATCCATCAAATCAATATCTCTTTAATGGCTTTTTTAAGCCAAAATAAGCTTTCTTTGGAACAATATTTTAAGCCTATTTTAGAGTTTTGCAAAGAGCATTTAGAGTATAAAAAACCAAGCTTTATCAATCTTAGACTTTGGAATTTAGATACTGATTTTAAAGCCCCTAGCGAAAATTTGCCCATTTATGAATTTTTAAGTAAAGAATTTGGAGTTCAAATTCTTACACATTTGGCTAAAAATCGTCTTCAAAGGCATATTTTACTTCATCAAAACAAGCTTTTTAAATGGCCAAGTTTAAAAGATAAACCCCTTTATACTCAAGGAAAATGCCATGCTTTAAAAGAGCAAATAGGCATTTTAAGTGACGGCACGCTCGTGCCTTGTTGTTTGGATACTCAGGGTGATATATCTTTGGGTAATGTTTTTAATGCTGAATTTAAGAGCCTTCTTGATTCTAAACGCATTCAAGAAATCAAAAAGGCCTTTGAAGAAAATAAGCGTATAGAAAAGCTTTGTCAAAGCTGTGAATTTTTTAAAACAAGATTGAGTGATTAAAAATTTTGATTTTCTAATCTTGTTTTAAATTCTTTAATTCTATCTATGATTTTTGGGCTTAAGCGTAACAATACATGAGTGTTTTTATTGTGATAAATTTGTCCCATTTGGGCTGCTTTTGTATTTTTTAACAAAGCATTAGCATTTAAAATGTTGCCATCTGCATTAATGCCTAAGATCAATAAATCAGGATTTTGTTTTAGAATGTATTCTGCTGATATTATAGGGCGTGCTATTTCGCTTTGAGGGCTTAGGTTTTTAATGCCTATGAGTCTTAATATATCTGCTATTAAAGAATTATCATTAAAGGCCATGAGTGGGTTGCTAGAATAAAGGTAAATTCCACTTTTATTTAAGGGATTTTTTTGCAATTCTTGCAATCCTTGTTCAAATTCTTCTAAAAGTTTCTTGCCTTGCTCTTCTTTGTTTGTGAGTTCTGCTAGAATTTGTATATTGTTTTTGATTTCATCAAGGCGTTGGGCTTTTAAATTGATACTTTTGATTCCAAAGTTTTTAAGCCCTTCTTCTAAATTTAAAGAATACGAGCTTAATATCACTAAGCTTGGCTTTAGGGCAACTATTTTTTCAAGAGAAGGGTGTGAAAAAGTTCCTACGCTAGTTATTTTTGAAGTTTTTTCTTCAGGGTAGATATTTGAGTGTTGCAAATTTGCAATACCTACGATTTGATCTTGTGCATTTAGCATAAAAAGTGTTTCTATGCTTGCAGGATCAAGCACTACAATGCGTTCTTTGGCATTGAGTAGGGTTAAAAATAAACTCATAATGATTAAAATTTTTTTCATATTTTTTCCTTTAAGGCTAAGATATAAGGTTTTGAGTCTTTATAGACAATCTCGCAATTTAAATTGTAAATTTCTTTTAGAATTTCTTTGGTAAAAAGCTCTTTTGTGCTTCCAAAATACTTTATTTCTCCTTCTTTTAAAAACAATACCTTATCGCAAAACATAGAGGCTAAATTTAAATCATGCAAAATCGCTACAACTGCGATATTGTTTTGTTTTATCAATCTTTCGCAAAGGCTTAAAAGCTCGATAGCATGGTTTAAATCAAGTGCTGAAGTGGGTTCATCTAAAAAAAGAATTTTGGGTTTTTTAAGCAAGGCTCTTGCTAAAAGCACTCTTTGAAATTCTCCACCACTTAAAGAAAGTATATTTCTTTCTAAAAAGTTTTCCAATTTTAAAGTTTTTGCAAAATTTTCAACTTCTAAAATATCTTCTTTAGAATAATCACAAAAAGCATGTTTTAAATTTGTAAATTTGCTCATCAAAAGCACATCGATAACTTTTAAGGGTGTGTTTAAACCTGAATTTTGAGGTACAAAACCGCAAAGTTGTGCAAATTCTTTAAGGGAAAAGTTTTTTATATCGGTATTAAAAAGCGATATTTCGCCCTTGCTTATATTTAAATTCTTAAGTATAAGCTTTAAAAGCGTGCTTTTACCTGAACCATTGGGCCCTAAAATACCTATAAAAGCTTTATTTTGAAGCTCTAAATTGATATTTTTTAACAATTCTTTTTTATGATAGCTAAAACTTAAATTTTGTATCTTTAATATCATAAAAATCTCCTAGCACTTAAAGCTAAGTATAAAAATACAGGAGCTCCAAAGAATGCGGTTAAAACTCCTATGGGAATTTGCACAGGGGCTATTAGAGTTCTTGCTAGAGTATCGCAAATGAGTAAAAAAAGCCCTCCAAAAGCGGTACAAAAAGGAATAACCAAAGCATTGTCATAATTTCTAAGCAAGAGTCTTACGGTATGTGGTATTATAAGTCCTACAAAGGCTATGAGTCCTGTAAAAGCTACTGCAAAAGAAACCGCTAAAGAAGAAACTATTAAAAGATTGATTTTTAATTTTTGGGCATCAACTCCTAAATTTCTTGCCTCATCATCTCCACTTAAAATAATATTTAATTCATTTTTATGTGCGTAAAAATACAAAAGACAAAAAATCAAAGGCAAAATCAAAATTCCTATACGAAACCAAGAAGCTGAACCTATATTTCCCATAAGCCAAGCGACTATTTTGAAAGAATCTTCCCCTATAAGATAGGTAAAAAATGAGGTAAAAGCTCCTAGAAAAGATGAAGCTGCGATGCCTATGATGAGTAAAGTAGCTATGGAAGCTTTTGAAGATACTTTAAAGATCGCTAATGAAAAAATAGCAGAACAAACAAAGCCTAAAATTCCATAATAATAATCAGGCAGTTTTAACAAATACGCTAAAACAGATCCAAAGGTTGCCGCTGAAGCTATGCCTATAATATAAGGATCTGCTATGGGGTTTGAAAATACATTTTGCGTTACTGCTCCACTGCTGGCTAAAAGCATACCGATTAAAATAGCCATTATAATACGAGGCAAACGCCCATCTATGATGATTTGACGCAAAATTTCATTTTCGCCAAAAGCATAGGAGAGAAGTTCTTTAGGGCTTAAATTTTCATCTCCTAAACAAAGTGCGATGATACAGGTGATTATATAGGCTAAAAAAAGCCCTATAATCACTAAATTTTTAGAACGCATATTTAAATTCAACATAGTAATTTCTGCCATTTCCAGCTAGATACTCATCATTTATACTATCTTGATAAGTGTAATATTGCTTGTCAAAAAGATTGCGAATGCCTGCTAAAATTTGTAAATTTCTATAATTATAATTTACACCAATATCCGTTAAAAAATAATCCTTAATCCAAGAATTTCTAGACATCTTTCCTGTATTTTCATCAACAACTCCGCCATCTTTTGCTCTTGAAAAATAGCTTAGATCTATATAGCTTGAGAAATTTTTATTCCAAGCGTATTCTACTCCGGCTGTGGCTTTTATCTTTGAAACATAAGGAATTCTAAGTCCATCATTGACACCTTTAGAAATTTTAGCATCAAGATAGCTTAGGCTTTCTTTTATAATCAAGCTATCATTAAACAAATATTGATGAAGGTTTAGTTCCGCTCCTAAACGACGCGTTTGGTCGATATTGTAGTATTTCCAAAATGCCCCTCCTGTAGCATGTGGATTTCCAAGATAAGAAATTTCATCCTTGCTTAGAGTGTAAAAGAAAGTCAAATTAAAACCATAAAAATCCCACCAAAAATCATTAATCCCAAGTTCAAAGGTATCAAAAATTTCAGGATCTAAATTGGCAGTGTAATATTTTTGAGTTACTTGATCTTTATTGACAAGTTGTGCAGGAGTTGGAGAGATGAAACCTCTTTCGTATTTAGCATATATATTTCCAGTATCAGAATATTTGAAATTTGGAGTGATTTCAAGAGCAAAATTATTGCTTGTATCATCAGTGTCAAAAAGCTCTGGATTGCTTGGTAGTGGTCTACCACCCATTATCATTTTACTTGTGTAATTTCTATGGGTATCATAAAGACTGTATTCGTATCTTGCCCCACCTGAAATACTAAAAATATCATTAAATTGATGAGAGTCTAGAGCAAAAATAGAATGGCTTTGCTTATCCATATCCATTAGGGTTGTCATGGTATGACTCATTTGAAATGCTGGAGTGTTTACATTATAATGAACTATGCTTGTTCTTTTGGCATCATGATTTGCAAACTCATAGCCAAAGATAAAATAAGAATCATCTTTATAATTGATTTTATTTTTTAAATTGATACCTGTAAGTGTATCTTCAAAACCACTACCAGTTTGATAAGCTATGGTGCCCATCATTGGAATTTCATCTTTTAGATATCTTATTTTTTGATTTTGCCAAAATGCTCCGAGTTGAATTTCATATAAATCACTAAAATAGTGATGATAATCTAAAGCGATTTCAGGTCTATTGATTTGAGTGATATTATCACTATTTCCTTTTTGGGTTGGGTCGCTTTGAACTTGTGCTTTTGTGAGATATCCACTGCTTGTATTTTTGCTTTCAAAATAATTATAATTTAGGGTTAAATCGCTATTATCACTAGTGTTTAGATAGGCTTTTGTATTGGCAAAATAGCCTTTTTGATTGTAGCCTTCTTGATAGCCATCGCGGTTAAAGCCTTGTATATCAAAACCAAATGTTAGATAATCATTGATTTTTTTAGCCCCATAAACCCCTAAATTTCCTCCTAAATTTCCATGATCGTAACTACTGCCTTTAAGATTTAGAGCAAAAGCATCGGATTTTTCTTTTTTTGTGATGATATTAATCACACCGCCTCTAGTTCCATTTCCATAAAGTACAGAGCCTCCCCCTGGTATGATTTCTATGCGTTCTATATTGTTTAGATTGATACTTTCTAAAGGGGTTACACCATGAGAATTATCAAGCACATTGATAGCATTTCCATTTACCATAACTTTCACAGCTATATTGGATTTGCTTCCTTGTCCACGCATATCGATATTGCGTCCTAGTCCAAAATTTACAAAACTAATGCCTGAAATTCTTTCTAGAGCTTGTTCTAAGGTATTAAATCCTCTTTTTTCTAAGTCTTTGCCATCAATAACAATCACATTGCGTAAGTTATTATCCGCATCTTGTTCAAATCCTGTTGCACTTACAACAACTTTTTGCATTTGAATATTATCATTTAATTCTTGTGCATTGATACTAGTATTTAATAAAAATACTAGCAAAGATAGCTTCAAAACTCTCTTGCTCGGATTCAAATTTTCACTCCTTATTAAATAAAATAAATAATGATAATATATATCATAATATTTGAAGAGAAAATTTATCCTTTATCAACTTAAATTAGAATAAATTTTTGAAAATTAAATGATTTTAATCTTTTTAAGTCCTTTTTAATTTGATAATTGATACCATTTTTAGCTTGATATTTTATTCTATAAAAATTAAAGAAAGGGTAAAAAATGAGTTTTGAAAGTATTATTTCTCATATGAATGATCACCATCAATCTAATTTGATCGATCTTTGTAAAAAATTTGGAGCAGTGAAAGATCCTAAAGAAGTAAGATTGGTCGGAGTTGATTTTGAGGGCTTAGATATAGCTTATAATGATAATGAAAATTTACGCATAGAATTTCCTAAAAAAGCAAATGAAGAAACCCTTAAAGATGCTATTATTGCACTTTGTATGAGTGCAAAGACTAAAAAGGATCTTAGTGGGGTAGCAAAAGAAGCAAAAGAGTTTATGTTGAGCTTTAATTCGGTTTCTTTAGCGACTTTAAATGCGGATAAGGAAGTGGTTTGTTCTTATGCGCCATTTGTAAATACTTCATGGGGAAATTATATTTATATCAGTGAAGTAAGTGAGCATTTTAATAATATCAAAGAAAATCCAAACAATATAGAAATAATGTTTTTAGAGGATGAGAGCAAGGCAGCTTCTGTTATACTTCGTAAAAGATTGCGTTATAGGGTTAAGGCTAGTTTTATCGAGCGTGGGGAAATGTTTGATAAAATTTATGATGAGTTTGAAAAACAAACAGGTGGAGAAGGTGGAATAAAAACTATACGCAATATGCTTGATTTTCATCTTGTAAAACTTGAATTTCAAAAGGGTCGTTTTGTAAAAGGTTTTGGACAAGCTTATGATATAGAAAATGAAAATGTAACCCATGTGGGTGCAAATAGTAGCCCACATAAATTCCCGCATAAACACTAATCATTAGTCTTGTTTTCAAGACTAATGAAATTATAAATTCTGCTCTTGTAATGATTCTGCTTGATAGTGTGCTATTAAAGGTTCGATAACTTCATCAAAAAGTCCATCTTGCAAAATAGCATCCAAACGATATAGGGTAAGATTGATGCGATGGTCGCTGATGCGATTTTGTGGAAAATTATAAGTGCGTATGCGTTCGCTTCTATCTCCACTTCCTACTTGGGATTTTCTTGCTTCGCTTTCTTGTGCCAAGCGTTCGCTTTCTTGCATTTCGTAAAGTCTTGCTTTTAAGACTTTCATAGCACTTTCTTTATTTTTATGTTGACTTTTTCCATCTTGATTGACTACAACTATACCTGTAGGAAGGTGAGTGATTCTAACAGCAGAATCAGTAGTATTTACACTTTGTCCTCCGTGTCCTGAAGAGCGCATAACATCTATCTTAAGATCATTAGGGTTGATTTCTATCTCTATATCATCTACTTCAGGCATAACCGCTATAGTTATAGCAGAAGTGTGTATGCGTCCTTGAGATTCAGTTTGTGGAACGCGTTGAACGCGATGTGTTCCACCTTCATACTTCAGTCTTGAGAAAGCTCCCGCACCTTTAACTAGCATGATAATTTCTTTAAAACCACCTACACTTCCTTCGCTAGAGCTAACGATTTCAAGTTTATAGCCACGATTTTCAGCATATCTTGCATAGGCTTTAACAAGATCGCCTACAAATAAAGAAGCCTCATCTCCACCCGTTCCTGCACGAATTTCAAGAAAAATATTTCTTTCATCATTCGGATCTTTGGGTAGTAACAAAATTTTAAGTTCTTCTTCGAGCTTAGGCTTTAACTCTTCTAAATTTTTTAACTCTTCTTTTGCGAGCTCTCCAAGTTCAGCATCATTAAGTAGAGTTTTATTTTCTTCTATGCTATCTAGAGTTTTTAGGTATTCTTTAGCTTTTAAGACGATAGGTTCTAAATTCTTTTGTTCTTTAGAAAGTGCAGTCATTTTACTGATATCGCTGATGATATCAGAACTACTAAGAAGAGAATTTAACTCTTCAAAGCGTTTTAAAAAAGGATCTAGTTTACTAGCTAACATTAAAAATTATGAAAGATTATGCAATTTTATTTACTAGAAGAGCTAGGCGACTTACACGACGAGAAGCTGTTTGTTTTTTAAGAAATCCACGACTTACCATAGCGTGAATGCTTTTGTTTGCTATTTTTAAAGCTTCGTTAGCAGCGTTTTTATCGTTTTTAGCAGCAGCTTCTCTTACAGCTTTAGTGATATTTTTAAGTCTTGTTCTATAAAATCTATTTCTTTCTGTTTTTTTGATAGTTTGTCTTGCTCTTTTTTCAGCAGATTTATGGTTTGCCATTTATTTTCCTTTTTTGAAATTAAAGACTAAATTATATAAGAATAAAATTTAAAAATATATTAATTTAAGCAAAATTTCAAAATAAATTTATCAAGTCTTTATCCCAAAAGACTAAATCAAATTTAAGTAAAAAACCATAAATCACTGCACTTAAAAGTCCTGCAAACAATCCTGCTAGCATATCATCTAGCATAACACCGAGTCCGCCTTTGGTTTTTTTATCGATTTTTCCTATGATAGAAGGTTTTGTGATATCAAAAATACGGAAAAACACAAAGGCCATAAAAAAATTCAGTAAAGAATTAGCACCACTTGCAGCGATAGCACACGCTAGAAAAACTCCTGCAACTTCATCAATTACTATATGTTTATCATCGTGAATCCCTGTTTTTCTTTCATAATCATCAATCACTCTTATACTGGCAATAAAAATCAAAATACTCAGTAAAAATAAGGTAGTGATTCCTAAGTATTTTAGTATAAAAAAAGCAGGAATCAAAGCCGCTAAAGTTCCAAAAGTTCCTGGTGCTTTTTTTGCACATCCTGAGTAAAAAAAAGTTAAAAAAAGTTTTTGCATTGTTTCCTTTCAAACCATATAAGACATTTGATGAGTTTCTAAAAGCTTTTGATAAAATTCTTCATCGCTTTTATATTCTAAAATTCCATCTGTTGCGAAAAGATCATTATAGATTTTTTGCAAATTTTTAAATCGATTAGGAAAAATAGAAGATAAGATAATACTTGAAACTTCTTTTCGCATAAAAACAGCAGGGGGTATAATACCTGCTCTTAGCAATTCTTTTAAGGATTGAGAATTATAATGTAAATGATGATGGCATCCATGAGGGCAAGATCGAGTACTTACTATCATACGACACGCATCGCAAAATACAAATTCAGGTAAAACAATCACTTCTATATCATAATCTTTAGAAAAATCATCTAGTATGGTTTTAGGTTGATTATCATCATAAAACATTCCAAGTCCTGTGTGATTTTGCCCTACGACAAGTTTAGTACATCCAAGACTCTTGGCTAAAATGCTTTCTAGACTAGGATTTAAATGAGCGTGAAAAAGATTGATATCTTTAAGCGGGAAGATGAAAATTCTATCCGGTGGCAAATAATTTTGAATAAATTTTTTCAAATAATTTTGTTTCAAATCAAAATCAAAGCCATTTGCGTCAAAAGATTCTACAAGAAAAACAACAACCAAATCCGCCTTATCTATAGTCCAGCGAAACATTCTTTCATGTGCTCTATGCAAAGGATCAAAGCTTGAAACTATAGCAGTAATTTTATGGGCATTAAGATTTTCTTTGGTTTTATGAAATTCTTCTTTGATTTTTTGAATTGTAGAATTATAAATTTCTATTTCTCCACCGATGCAAATTTCACCCATATTATCTAAAGAGCAAGTATGTGGGCTAAAGATATTGGAAAAATTTTTATCATTTTTAAATTTGCTTTTAAGTGTGATATTTCCCACCGTTTCATCATTAAGGATAAGATCGATTTTGCTTCCTATGCGAATGTCTTTAATGAATTCTTCTGAAATTTTTGGAGCAAAGGACAAAGGATAAGGAAAACTTTCTTTATCGGATTTACCCGTTTTAAGAATTTGTTTTGTTTCATGTTCATCCATTAAATGGGTGCAACTTCCAAGCAAACCTTCTTTGATAAGAGAAAGAATGCCTAGTTCATTTTTATCTATAACGATACTTTTATTTTTTTTTGCTGATTTCATATTTTTTCCTTTTCTCCCATAAAGACTTACGAGAAATTCCTAATTTCTTTGAAAGATCTGTATCAGGAAAGACATTTTGATAATTTAAAATGATATATTTAACATATTCATCTATGGTTAAAATTTGATTACTATCGATATTTTTTTCATTATCATTAAGATTGATACACGGGAGTTCTAAATCTTCTATATTTGAATTAGTATGCAAAATAACGGATTTATTTTTGATAAATTCAAGCAATTTTTCACGCTCTAGCGGTTTTAAAACTTGAAAATTGCTCAAGAATAAAAGATTGTTTTCTGTTGGAAGTTTCATCGCTTTTTCTACTGAATTACTCACGGATAGATCAACATAAGAAAGAGTGATGTCGTATTCGTTGATATAGTTAAACACAAAGGCATCAGCTGAACTTTGTTTGTTAGATTTTAAAACTACGGGGAGTTTTAATTTTTTATAGTTGTATTCTGGAATTTTAACTGTTTCAAGTCTTGATTTGATATAGCTTTTATAAGCTTTATTCAATATAGAAAGCTTTTTAAAGTCTTGATAATGTTTGATTTTTCGTATCAATTCTTCTATCATAAAAGGTTTTTGTATATAATCGCACGCACCAAGTTTTAAAGGATTTGAAACCGTGTCTGTGCTGATATAAGAAATAAGTAAAATAATAATACTATGTTTAAATTCTGTAACTGCTTTTAAAAAATTGCTAGTATTGGTAGAAAGTAAAACAATATCATAATATTTTTCAGGGTTACGCTCATCAAAGGAATTGATGATCTCGCAACTATAACCCACATCACTAAGTTTAATACTTATGCTTTGAGCCAGATAAATTTCATTTTCTATAATTAAAACTTTCATATTTTCGTCCAATCAAAATATTTTAAATTCGCACTTGCTAAAACAGCCATACCTTCTTTACGCCCTATAAAACCTAGCTTTTCAGTAGTAGTAGCTTTTATATTTACTCTAAATTCATCGATATTGAGAGTATTTGCTATATTTTGGGCTATGGCTTCTTTAAAATCTTTAAGTTTTGGAGTTTGTGCCATCACGCAAATGTCTATATTTACAAGTTCAAAGCCCAACTCCTTAACTTTTTTATACGCCTCTTTTAAAAGATTCATAGAATTTGCATTTTTAAATTTTTCATCCGTATCAGGAAAAAGTTCGCCTATATCTCCTAAACAAGCTGCACCCAAAATCGCATCGGTTAAAGAGTGAGCTAAAACATCTCCATCGCTGTGTGCTTTTAAGCCCATGGTAGGATGAATTTCAACTCCACCTAAAAGCAAGGGGCGTTCTTCTCCAAATTCATGAACATCAAAACCATTTCCACAAAAGATTTCATTGCTTGGTCGAGGCAAATCAAGCTTTTTAAGATCTTCTTTAAAGGTTATTTTTCTAGTATTTTCTTCACCTTCAACAAACCAAATTTTTCCGCCCATTGCAGATATAGCTGTGCTATCATCTGTGAAATCTAAATTTTGATTTAAGGCTTGTTTGAGCAAGTGAGTGCGTGAAATTTGAGGAGTTTGAATGAGTTTGATTTTTTCTCTTTGCAAGGCTTCATTTTCAAAAAGCGTAGTATCTGCGACTTTTAAAGCCGGAGTGATACAATCTGCTTTATCTAAATTTTCAATCAAACGATCAAACAAGCTTTTGCTTACTAAAACTCTTGCTACATCACTTACCATTACAAATTCGCTATCTATGGTTTCTAGGGCTTTTTTTAAGGATTCTGCTCTAGTGGCACCACCTTCAACAAATTCATAATTTCTAGCAAATTTTTTCATATAAGAAGTATTACTAGAAGTAACAACTATTTTTTTAAAAGGATAAAAAGTGCTTAAATTCCGCGTAGCATAAAGCCATAAAGGATCATCGCCAAGGCGTAGAAATTGTTTTTTTACTCCCATATCAAAGCGAGTAGAATTTCCAGCTGCTAGCATAATCAAGCTAAGATTAGCCATTTTTTCCCTTTGTTATAAATATTAATTTATATATAATGTTACCATATTATACACTTATAAAAAGCTAAATTTTATCATTTTATTAGTAAAATTGATTTTTTAAAAGTTAAGGAAAAAAGATGAAAGAGCAAATTTTAGAGAAATTAAAAAGTGTAAAATATCCTGGTTTTGATAAGGATATAGTGAGTTTTAATTTTGTAAAAGATATAAAAATCGAAAATGAAAATGTTAATGTTGAGCTTGAAATTGTTTCATCAAATCCGCAAGTAAGCGAAGAATTACGCAAAAATATTGATGAAGCTTTAGCTTCTTTAAATTTGAAGAATTTACAAATTCATATCATTACTCCAAAAATTCCTGAAGAAAAAAGCAATTCAAGAAGTGGTAAAAATATCGCCCCTCAAGTAAAAAATTTCATCATGGTTTCAAGTGGAAAGGGTGGAGTAGGTAAGTCTACAACCACTGTAAATTTGGCTATTTCTATGGCTAAAATGGGAAAAAGAGTAGGGATTTTAGATGCGGATATTTATGGGCCAAATATCCCAAGGATGTTAGGCGAAACTAAAACTCAGCCTGAAGTGGTAGGGCAAAGATTAAAACCTATTTTAAGCCATGGTGTTTATATGATGAGTATGGGGGTTTTAATCGAAGAAGGTCAAGGGCTTATGTGGCGTGGAGCTATGATCATGAAAGCTATCGAGCAATTACTTGCGGATGTGATTTGGCCTGAACTTGATGTATTATTTTTAGATATGCCTCCAGGAACAGGAGATGCGCAAATTACTTCGGCACAAAGTATTCCAATTACTGCAGGCGTTTGTGTAAGCACCCCACAAACCGTTTCTTTAGATGATAGTAAAAGAGCTTTAGATATGTTTAACAAACTTCACATTCCAATCGCCGGTGTGATAGAAAATATGAGTGGCTTTTTATGTCCTGATAATGGCAAAGAGTATGATATTTTTGGTAAAGGCACTGCAGAGGAAATGGCAAAAGCTTACAAGAGTGAAGTTTTAGCACAAATTCCTATAGAGATGATAGTAAGAGAAGGCGGAGATGAAGGAAAACCTGTAAGTTTTTATCATCCTGAAAGTGTAAGTGCAAAGCGTTATTTAATGGCGGCTGAAAAAATTTGGCAATTTATAGAAAAAATCAATAATGAAGGCGGTGCAGATAATTCTGCAATCCAACCTGTGATGAATGGAAAAAGTGCTTGTTCGCATTAAAATTTTAAGGAGAAAAAATGATTATTAACACTAAAGAAGATTTTTTACTTTTAATTAAGCAAATTGAACAAAAAAATGGATATAGAAAACCTAAAGCTTTTGGTATAGCAAGACTTGATCGTGGTCAGCTTAATAAAAATAAAATTTTACAAGCCAGTTTTGCTTTGGTAAATTATGAGCAAAATTTTGGTTCTGCGGCGATTATGCTTGAAGCTTTTATGCAAAGGGGTGTTGAGATTGATTTTGAAGCAAGTGAATTTGTGCAAATTCTTAAGCTTGAGGATATTGATTATGCGCTTGCTTGCTTTAAACCTTTTTTAGAAGAAGAGGGGCATAAAAATATCGATATTTTAAAGATTATCAAAGATAAATTTAAAGACGATGAATTTGCTTTTGTTTGTCTTTTTGAAGATAAAGAGCCTTTGAGCGTGGAAAGTGTTTATTTGAAACTTTATTTGCTTTCTACCAAAAAAGTTCCTTTAAGAAGTTTAAATTTAAATGGAGCTTTTGGGCTTTTAAGTAATGTAGCTTGGAGTGATGATAAGCCTATCGAGCTTGAGTATTTAAGAGAAAACGAAATGCGTTTAAAAATGAGCAATCAGTATCCAAAAATCGATTTTGTGGATAAATTCCCAAGATTTTTAGCACATATCATCCCTGAAGATAATACAAGAATTTTAGAAAGCTCTAAGGTAAGAATGGGTGCATCTTTGGCTGCGGGTACTACAATCATGCCAGGTGCAAGCTATGTGAATTTTAACGCAGGAACAACAGGGGCTTGTATGGTTGAAGGGCGTATAAGTTCGAGTGCTATCGTGGGTGAAGGCTCTGATGTGGGCGGCGGTGCATCGATTTTAGGTGTTTTAAGCGGAACAAGTGGAAATGCTATAAGTGTAGGCAAGGCGTGTCTTTTAGGTGCAAATTCAGTAACAGGAATTCCTTTGGGTGATAATTGTATCGTAGATGCGGGAATTGCAGTGCTTGAAGGAACGAAATTTTTACTTAAAGATCGTGAAGAGCTTGCTAAACTTAATCCTTATTTTGATTTTAGTAAAGAGATTTATAAGGGTATTGAGCTTAAGGGCTTAAATGGACTTCATTTCCGTCAAGACTCTATCAGCGGAGCGATGATAGTGTGCTTAAATAAAAAAGCGATCAAGCTTAACGAAGCTTTGCATTAATTCGCTCTAAATTATCAGCAAAAGCCTAAAATTAGGCTTTTTTGTTTATTTTTCATTAAAATATAAAATTCAAAGGTCTTTTATAAGAAGGGATATTATAAAATTTACCTAAAAAATCGTAATTGTCAAAAATATAAAGTTGATAATAAAGGAAAAAAAAGATATAAGCCAAACCTACACAAATACCTAGTAATGTAGTTATTATAAAAATAAGTTTTTTCCAAGTAAAATAAGAAATTTTCTTAAAGCAAAAATAAATAAATTTAAAAACAAAGACAAAACTAAACAACACACAGCAAAGGCACTAAAGCTTAAATGCCCATCTAAAGGCAAGGTAAGCAAGAAAAACACACAAAGACAAAAGCAACCCCAAAATAAAAAGTATTTATAAAATCTAAACTTTATATCTTTGAAATAACTTTTTTCCACACTAAAAATAAAGGGATATGAATTGCTAAATAAAAATAATAAATACTCGCTCGTTTAAAAATTTCCATGTTTGTATGAAAACCTAACATTGGTACTTCAAATATATTTTCTATATATTAAGATGAAAAACATCATTAATGCAGGGTAGATAAAAAAGATCAGAAAGCCTAAAATGATATTTTTCAATTTATTCTTTATGTCTTTCTTTAAGTTTGGCAATCACATCTGAAAAACTTAAATTTGCATCCGCAAGTAAAACACTTAAATGATACATCAAATCAGCCGCCTCGCAAATAAGCTCATCTTTATCTTTAACAGTTGCTGCCAAGGCAGTTTCCACACCTTCTTCGCCGACTTTTTGTGCAATGCGTTTTGTTCCTTTTTTAAAAAGCTTTGCAGTATAGGAAGTATTTTCATCCGCATTCTTGCGCGAATTTATAAGTTTTTCCAGTCTTGCTAAAAAGACAAAATCTGCACTTTTAGATACATTTTCAAAGCAAGAAATATTGCCTATATGGCAAGTAGCTCCTATAGGATCAACTAAAATTAAAAGTGTATCATTATCGCAATCAAGGCTTAAATCAACGATATTTAAAAAATTTCCACTCTCTTCACCCTTCATCCAAAGACGATTTTTAGTACGCGAAAAAAATACGACCTTTTTGCTTTCCAAACTTTTTTCTAAAGCTTTCTCATCCATAAAACCTAGCATTAAAACTTCACAGCTTTTTGCATCTTGTATTATGACAGGGATAAGCCCATTTACTTTTTGCCAATTGATTTTTTCATTTAAATTTTGGAAATTTTGCATTTTTATATCCTTATACTTACACCTTGGATTTTTAAGTAGTTTTTTAATTCTTTAATATCAATGATTTGTTGATGAAAAACAGAAGCTGCTAAAGCCCCATCTACTCCGATTTTAAAGGCTTCTAAAAAGTGCTCCATCTTTCCTGCTCCACCGCTTGCGATCAAAGGTACTTTGCATTCTTTTTTTGCAAGGCTTAATTGCTCTAAATCATAGCCATTTTTAACACCATCTTGATTCATCATATTTAGAACTATCTCTCCAGCGCCCAAATCCTGTACTTCCTTAATCCACTCGATCGTATTTTTCCCGCTATGTTTGCTAGTGTTTTCATCACCTGTGTATTTGAAAACCTTTAAATTTCCATTTTCATCTTTAAAGCTATCAATGCCCACTACAACGCATTGTACCCCAAAACTTTTGGCTAAACGAGTGATAAGATCTGGATCGTTTAAAGCAGGGGAGTTGATAGAAATTTTATCCGCTCCATTGGCTAAAAGTTCGGCTGCATCTTCTTCGCTTTTAATACCGCCTGCCACGCAAAAAGGGATGTTGATATTTTTGGCCACTTCGCTTACCCATTCTCTTGAAATGCGTTCCTTTCTAGCGCTTGCGGCAATATCATAAAACACAAGCTCGTCAATCCCGCTTTGAGAATAACGCTTTGCAAGCTCTACGATATCTCCCATATCTTTATGATTTTTAAACTGTGTTCCCTTTACTACTCTACCATCTTTTACATCTAAACATGCAATTATGCGTTTTGTAAGCATTTTATCCCTTCTTCTACGCTAAAAACTCCATCTAATAAAGCTTTTCCTACGATAACCCCACTACAAATACCCTTGAGTTTTTTAAGATCCTCTAAGCTCGCTACGCCTCCACTTGCTTGAGTGTGAATTTTAGGAAAGTTTTTATGGATGAGTTCATAAAGTTCAGCATTGCTTCCTTGCATGGTGCCATCTCTTGAAATATCAGTGCAAAGTATGTGTTTTAGACCCTTGATATTATAAAATTCTAAAACCTCTAAAAGTCTTTTATCGCTCGTATCCTGCCAAGCGTTAATAGCTATCATATAATCTTCTTTTAAAATTGTATCAAGTGCCAAAACGATAGCTTCACTTCCAAAATGTTGTAAAATTTCAACACAAAGCGTAGGATTTGTAATCGCCAAAGAGCCGATCACTACACGCTTTACTCCACAATCAAGCAAAGCTTGTATCTCTTCTTTGGTGCGAATTCCACCACCCACTTGCAAATTGACACTGACTTCATTTGCTAATTTTTCTATCAGGGTAAGTTGTCTTTTATTTGGATCTTTAGCTCCGCTTAAATCCACTAAATGAAGCCAAGTTGCTCCTGCGTTTTCGTATTCTCTAAATTTTTCTAAAGGATCGTATTTGTATACTTTTTTTTGTTCATAATCGCCTTTCACAAGGCGCACTACTTGTCCATCGATCAAATCAAGTGCAGGGATTATCATGCTATATCCTTAATGAAATTTGATATTAAAATTTCCCCCGCTTCTCCACTTCTTTCAGGGTGAAATTGTACGCCATAAAAATTATCTTTTGCTAAACTTGCGCTAAATTTTACCCCATAATCACTTGTAGCTATGGTATAGTCATTTAATGCTACATGATAACTGTGTACAAAATAAAAATAAGCCCCATTTAAACCCTTAAAAAGTGGGTGTGAGCTTGCAACTTCATTCCACCCCATGTGCGGTAAAGAATACTCTTTTGGAAGTTCAAATTTTTGAGTTTTAAAAGGTATAATGCCTAGAGTTTCTTGATTTAGTTCTTCTGAAAAATCCCCTAAAATTTGCATTCCTAGGCAAATTCCAAGTAAGGGTTTTTTGGTATTTTTGATAAAATTTGTTAGATTAAAGCTTTCTAAATTGCTCATTGCTTTTGCTGCTGTTCCAACTCCTGGTAAAAAAAGCTTATCCGCACTTTCTAAATCTTTTAAATCTCTACTGATTTTAGCATCAAAGCCTAGTCTATCAAGACAAAATTTCAAAGATGCCAAATTTGCACATGCTGTATCGATGATGATCAGTTTCATATTACCCCTTTAGAGCTGGCTAAATTTTCACTTTCGATTTTTACAGCCATTTTCAAGGCTTTTGCAAAAGCTTTAAAAAGCCCTTCGGCTTTGTGATGATCGTTTTTACCTTTAACCTTTAAGTGTAAACTCGCTCCCATTGAGTAGCTTAGCGAGTAAAAAAAGTGTTCTATCATTTCAGTACTTAATTCGCCTAATTTTTCCTTTTTAAATTTGGCTTTATAAACTAAATGCGGACGGTTGCAAAAATCGATCGCACAACTTGCCAAACACTCATCCATAGGCAAGACAAAGCCATATCTTGTGATACCTATCTTATCTCCTAAAGCTTGTTTTATGGCACTTCCTAAAGCTAAAGCAACATCTTCAACGCTATGATGCTCATCGATTTCTAAATCACCCTTGCAAGAAATTTCAAGTCCTATGCCCCCATGTACTGCGATTTGCTCGAGCATATGATCGAAAAAAGGAACTCCTGTATTAATAGCAATCTTTCCACCATTTAAACATACTTTTACATAGATATTGGTTTCTTTAGTGATACGCGAAATGCTTGCGGTGCGAAAGGAATTTAGAATTTCTTCTTCTATCTCTTTCCAAGTCAAATTCTCGCTGTATTTTAACCCACGAACACCTAAATTTGAAGCTAGGATCATATCAGTATCTCGATCGCCGATCACAAAGCTTTGTTCTTTATTGTAAAGATTGTGCTTGATATACTCATCTAAAAGGGCAGTTTTTGGCTTTCTACACTCGCAATTTTCATTTTCAAAATGTGGACAAATGAAAATATCTTTAAATTCTATGCCACAGCTTTGTAAAATATCTAACATTTTTTGATGTGCTATTTCAAAATCTTCTTTAGGAAAGCTTTGAGTCCCAAGGCCATCTTGATTAGAAACAAGCACAAATTTAAAGCCAAAATTTTTAAGTTTTAAAAGAGTAGGGATAGCACCTTTTTCAAAACGAAGTTTTTCAAGGCTATCGATTTGAAAATCGCTCTTTGGTTCTTCTATGATGGTACCATCTCTATCGATAAAAAGGATTTTTTCACTCATTTTAGACTTTCTAAGCGAAAAGTTACTGCATTTTTATGCGCATCTAAATGTTCATTTGCAGCTAAAATTTCAACACTTTTTCCTAAATTTAAAAAGCCTTCTTTGCTAAGTTCTTGCACGCTCATTCTTTTGCTAAAATCAGCCAAGCCCAAGCTAGAATGCGTTTTAGTAAGTCCATAAGTTGGCAAGACATGATTTGTCCCACTTGCATAATCCCCCATGGATTCTGGGCTTAACTCACCTAAAAATACAGATCCAGCGTGTTTGACTTTATCTAAAAGCTCACGAGGATTTTGTGTTTGTATGATTAAGTGCTCAGGTGCGTAAAGATTTGAGATCAAAAGAGCTTCATCTAAGTCTTTTGCAATGATGATTTTAGAATTTGCAATGCTTTTAGACGCTAATTCTTTTCTTGGTAAATTTTCAAGCTGACGGCTTACTTCATCACTCGCACTTTGTGCAAATTCTTTGCTTAAGCATACCAAAATCACTTGAGAATCTGCACCATGTTCAGCTTGTGAAAGCAAGTCGCTTGCTACAAATTTAACATTTGCTTTCTCATCTGCTATGACTAAAACTTCACTAGGTCCTGCTTGCATATCTATAGCAGCTCCATTTATATCACTGCTTACTTGGCGTTTAGCTTCAGTAACAAAGGCATTACCTGGCCCAAAGATTTTATCTACTTTTAAAACGCTTTTGGTTCCATAAGCTAGTGCTGCTATAGCTCCTGCACCACCCATTTGATAAATTTCATCTACTCCGCAAAGCTTAGCGCAAAAAAGCGTAGCATCGTTTATTTTTGCAGGGCTTGCCAAAACAATTTTTTCACATTGAGCTATTTTTGCAGGAATTGCTAGCATTAAAACCGTTGAAAATAAAGGCGCCAAACCCCCTGGTATATAAAGTCCTACTTTTTCAATAGGGCGTGTTAAAACTTCGCATTTTACACCCTTGGTGGTTTCAATGGCTACTTCTTTTGGAATTTGCGCCTCATGGAATTTTTTGATATTTTCATAAGCGATTAAAATCGCTTCTTTTAAGTCTTTATCCAAGCGTGAGCTTGCGTTTTCAAGCTCTTCTTCGCTTACTTTGATACTTGAAATTTGGGCTTTGTCAAATTTTGAAGCTTGTTCTATCAAAGCTTCATCGCCTTTTTCTCTTACTTCCTTGATGATAGAACTCACTATCTGTGAAATTTCATCTTTTGCTGCTATTGCAGGGCGTTTTAATACTTCTTGTTTTTGTTTTTCGTCTAACTCGTTAAAATTTATTATTTGCATTTTTTACTCACTTTAACATTTTTTCAATAGGTAAAACTAAAATCGAACTCGCACCTTCTTCTTTTAAAGCTTCCATAGTTTCCCAAAAAAGATTTTCTTTACTTACCATATGCAAGGCTACATTTTTTTCATCATGTGCTAAAGGTAAGATAGTAGGCTTTTCTACACCTGGAAGTAGGGATTGGATTTTGTCAAGTTTTTCTTTTGGAGCATGAAGCATGATGTATTTGCTTTCTCTTGCTTGCATTACCCCTGCAACGCGAAGCATGATTTTATCAACCAAAGCCTGTTTTTCACTACTTAGAGTATTTTGTTTTTGTATCAAACAAGCACGAGATTGGTAAATAACTTTAACTTCTTTAAGATTGTTTGCTTGTAGTGTTGCGCCGCTTGAAACAAGATCACAAATCGCATCGGCTAAATTTGCTCTTGGAGCTACTTCAACCGAACCTGTAAGCATACAATTTTTATAATGAACATTGTTTTCTTTCATAAAGCGTTTTAAAAGTTGTGGATAAGAAGTGGCGATTCTTAAATTTTCAAAATCTTTCAAATTATCAAATTTTTTCTCTTGAGGCAAGGCAAGTGAAAGTCTACAATAACCAAAATCAAGCTTTGTCAAAAGCTTGTAATTTGCCTCTTCGCCCAAGCTCTTTCTTTCGAGTTCGTTTTCTTCTAAAACATTTTCGCCTATAATGCCAAGATCTACAACTCCATCAAAGATAAGACCAGGTATATCATCATCTCTTACTCTTAAAATATCTATGGGTAGGTTGGTTGAAAAAGCTATGAGACTTTGCTCATGTATATGCATTTTAATTCCGCATTTGTTTAAAAGTTCTACGGATTCTTTAGAGAGTCTGCCTGATTTTTGTATAGCTATACGCAAACGAGAATTTTCTTGCATATTTTATATCCTTGCATTTATAAAAATAAAAAATTATATTAGCATAAGTAGTTAAAATTTTGGCTAAAAATTATTTTTTAAATAATCATTTAAGAATTTTTATTTTTTTTTTTTTAGAAATTAGATTTAAAAATATGATTTTGAATTTTTTGGATTTGTAAAAAGTTAGTAGGTTAAAAAATTATAAGGAGAAAATTTTAAAATTCCAGCTTAAGCTGGAATTTTTAGGCTACAAATTCAATAAAAGCCATTTCAGCTGCGTCACCGCGGCGAATTCTTGTTTTGATAATTCTTGTATAGCCACCATTTCTTTCTTTGAAATTTGGAGCTATTTCTGTAACAAGTTTGTTTGTAGCATTTTTATCTTGTAAAGCAGCAAAAACTGCTCTGTGAGCGTTAAAATCTCCAAGTCTTGCTCTAGTAATCAATCTTTCTACATAGCCTCTTAATTCTTTAGCTTTTGGTAGAGTTGTTTCGATTTTACCGCTATTAACTAAAGCTATAGTTAAATTTTTTAACAAGGCAGCACGATGAGATGAAGTTCTGCCAAGTTTTCTATATCCGTGTTTATGTCTCATTCTTTATCCTTCGTTTTGTGCTTTTAATTCATCGATTTTTTTCTTAAGCAAATCTTTATTATCACTAAGCTTAGAAGTACCTACAGGGAAGCCTATGCTTTCCATAATGCTTTTAATTTCATCTAAAGATTTTTTGCCTAAATTTTTAAGTCCAGCAAGTTCATTAACACTCATTAAAGCGAGCTCTCCGATATAAACAATTCCTGCTTTTTCAAGGCAATTGTAACTTCTTGCACTTAAATTGAGATCAGTAATATTTTGCAATAGTTTAGTATTTTCTAATTCATTGCTTGTAGCTTGACTTTTTATGATGCTTCTAACATTTGTAATTTTATCAAATACTGATAATTGCTTATACATAGCTTCTAAAGCATTTTGAAAAGCTTCATTTGGAGTGATTTGTCCATCAGTAGTTACTGTTAAAACTACTTTTTCATAGTCAGGATTGTCTTCAAATAAAACTTTCTCAATATCATAAGTCGCCTCTCTTACAGGAGTGAAAAAAGCATCAAGAGCTATGAATTTTGGATCATTGATAAGTTCTTTGATTTCTTCACTTGGTACATAACCAATGCCTTTTTCTATGATAAGAGTAAATTTAAGTTCAGCATCTTCATTGATTGTTGCTAAATATGCATCTGTATTTACGACTTCAACTTGATCGTTGTTTAAATCTTTACCATAAATTTCTTTAGGGCCTTTGAAACTAAACTCAACGATTTCTTTATTAGAATCGCTTTTAAGTTTGAAGCGTAATTTTTTAAGATTGATGATAAAAAGTGCTACATCTTCAAGCATACCACGCATACTATCAAATTCATGCGCCACACCATCGATATGAATAGCGGTTGGAGCATAGCCTATAGTGCTAGTATAAAGTAAACGGCGTAAAGGATGGGCTAGGGTAATACCATAGCCGATCTCAAAAGGCCAAGCACTGATTTTAGCCACAGTATCACTAATATTTTCTATAGTGAATTCTGTCGGCGTATAAGCAGATGTTGTAATGTTTCTCATGATTTAGCCCCTATTACTTAGAGTAAAGCTCAACGATGAATCTTTCCTCTACTGGAATGATAACTTCTTCTCTTTCAGGTTTTCTAGTGAAAATTCCAAATCTTTTATCTTTTTCCACATCTACCCAAGCAACGATACCTGTTTGAGCAGTAAGCTCGATCGCTCTTGTGATTTGAGGATTATTTTTACTTTTTTCTATTACTTCGATTTTTGCTCCTGCTTCTACTCTAAAGCTAGGGATGTCTACTCTTTTTCCATTTACTAAAATGTGTCCATGAGTTACAAGTTGTCTTGCAAAACGACGAGTTGTAGCAAAGCCCATTCTATAAACTACATTGTCAAGTCTTTGCTCTAAAAGTTGGATAAGTAAAACCCCTGTATTGCCATCTCTTCTAGCAGCTTCTGCAAAAAGTCTTCTGAATTGTTTTTCACTTACTCCATACATAAATTTAGCTTTTTGTTTTTCTCTTAATTGGAGTCCGTATTCGCTGATTTTACCTTTTCTTGCTCCGTGTTGTCCTGGTGCATATGGGCGTTTATCTAATGCGCTTTTTCCGGCTAGTCTTCTTTCTCCTTTTAATGCTAAGCTAACACCAAAGCGTCTTTCTAATTTTTCTACTGGTCCTCTATATCTTGCCATAATTAATTCTCCTAATTTTTTCTTATATCTTAGACACGACGACGCTTAGGCGGTCTGCAACCATTATGAGCTAATGGAGTAATATCTTTTAAGAAAGTTACTTTGATTCCTTCCATAGCACCTACACTTTTAACAGCAGTTTCTCTACCGCTTCCTGGTCCTTGTACTTTAATGCCTACTTCTTTGATTCCGTGTTCTTTTGCTTTATTTAAAGCGTCTTCTACTGCTTGTTGTGCCGCATAAGGAGTTGATTTTTTAGAACCTTTAAATCCTAAACCGCCCGCACTGCTCCAAGCGATAGCATTTCCCATTTCATCTGTAACAGTTACCATGGTATTGTTAAAAGTTGCACTGATATAAACAATACCTTTTGCTATATTTTTTTTAACTACTTTTTTCTTTACGATTTTTCTTTTTGCCATCTTTTATCCTTATGATTTTGCACCAACAGTTTTTCTCTTACCTTTTCTAGTTCTTGCGTTTGTTTTTGTTTTTTGTCCGCGAACTGGTAAGCCTTTTCTGTGTCTTAAGCCTCTAAAGCTTCCTAAATCCATAAGTGCTTTTATATCCATAGCAACTTGTTTTCTTAAATCCCCTTCAACCATATAGTTTTCTTGGATTTCTTTTCTGATAGCTGCTGCTTCATCTTCGCTTAGTTCATGCACTCTTTTGTCATAAGAAATGCCTGTTTTATCTAAGATTTTTCTTGAAGTAAAAAGTCCTATACCATAAATATAGGTAAGTCCATACTCAATTCTTTTTTTCTTTGGTAAATCCACACCTGCGATACGAGCCATGTTTATCCTTGTCTTTGTTTATGTTTTGGATTTTCGCAAATAATGCGAACTACGCCTTTACGGCGAACTACTTTGCACTTGTCGCACATCTTTTTAACTGATGGTCTCACTTTCATGAGTTCTCCTTAAATGAATTCCACTTCATTTACGACTGCATCAGGTTTTATGAATAACCAACTATTTTTAAAATAAGTGGTGAATTTTAAAAATACCTCTTCATATAGTTCGATACATTTTGTCGCAAAAACGTTAATTTTATCTAAAATTAGCTTTTAAATAACTTATATTATTTATATCTAAAAGTGATACGCCCTTTATCAAGGCTATAAGGTGTAAGTTCAACTTTAACTTTATCCCCTGGCATGATTCTTATATAGTGCATACGCATTTTTCCTGCTATATGACATAAAATCACATGCTTGTTGTCAAGTTCAACTTTAAAATTTGCATTAGGTAATGCTTCAAGCACTGTGCCATCGATTTCAATCACATCGTCTTTTGCCAAAATTTTCTCCTCTCATTAAATTTTTAAATAAAAGTGCTAATTTTATCAAAAATTATTAAAAATTTTGCTTAAGCTGATTTTTATGATTTTTATCATTAAAAATTAAATTGAAAATGATTGTTTGTTTTATAAATATTTGTAGTATAATGGTTATTTTTAAAATTCTTTAAGGTATAAAATAATGAAAAAATCAAAACTAGGCACAAAAGAATTTAAAATTTTAGGACTTTCATCACTAGGTGGAACTTTAGAATTTTATGATTTTATCATCTTTGTATTTTTTGCTGAATATATCGCAAAAGTATTTTTTCCTAAAGATATGAGTGAATTTTGGACTTTGTTAAATACTTATGGAGCTTTTGCTGCAGGTTATTTAGCGCGCCCTTTAGGCGGTATAGTGATGGCGCATTTTGGTGATAAATTTGGGCGTAAAAATATGTTTATGTTAAGTATTTTGCTTATGGTGCTTCCTACTTTTACATTGGCTTTTATACCTGGTTATGAAACTCTTGGTTTTTTAGCGCCGTTTTTGCTTATACTTATAAGAATTTTTCAAGGTATTGCTATAGGTGGGGAATTACCTGGTGCTTGGGTTTTTGTGAGGGAACATTGCAAAGAAGGTCAAAAGGCTTTCTCTTTGAGTTGTTTAAATTCAGCTATGGCTTTGGGAATTTTACTAGGAAGTATGGTATTTTTGCTGATTAATGCTTTTTTTAGCACCGAAGAAATCGCAGCTTATGCATGGCGTATTGCTTTTTTTGTGGGTGGAATTTTTGGGATTATTTCTATTTATTTGCGTAGATTTTTACAAGAAACTCCTATTTTTAAACAAATGCAAAAAGAACGAAGCTTGAGTTCTTTTCCACTTAAGGACTTGTTTAAAGAAGAAAATATTTTCAAAAATACGCTCGCGTCTATCTTTATAACTTGGGTTTTAACAGGTTGTGTTGTAGTGCTTATCTTATTAATGCCTAAATTTATGCCAAGTATTTTGGGCTTGAGTGCGATTGAAGGAAGTTATTTACAAGTTCTAGGAATTTTAGGTATAACACTAGGCGGAGTGTTTATGGGCTATCTTGTGGATAAATTAGGCTTGTTTAAAATTTGTATTTTCTTTTCTTTAGTTTTTGCATTTTTTTCTTGCTTGTATTTTTATGCTTTATATGATCTTAAAAATCTTGTCTTAACCTGTATTTTATATACAAGTGTTTGTTTTTTAGGTGGGATTAATGTCTTTGCTCCTATTTTAATGAGTGAAGTTTTTAGAGCTAAAATAAGATTTTCAGGAATTTCTTTTTCGTATAATATTGCTTATGCTATCGCAGGAGGAGTTACTCCTCAACTTGTTTTGTGGCTCAATATCCTTGCTACTAGAAGTAAAAATCCATTTTTATATGGAATGAGTATGTATATGATTTTTCTAGCTTTATTGGCTATTTGTGCTGTTTTCCTTGTAAAGGATAAAATAAATTTTGATAATCGCTCTTAAAATGCTATAATTAATTTTTAATTATACTTTCGGAGTTTTTATCAATGCCTTTTATTTTAGAATTGCTTAAACAAAATAAATTTAAATTCATCTCTTTTTTGCTTTTTTCTTTTATCTCAAGTGCTGTAGGGGTTTTAACCCTAATTTTTATCAATGATTATTTGCTTAAAAATACACAAAATATCCCTATTTTATACTTTATCGCTTTGCTTATAGTGTTTTTTCTTAGCTCTACTATAGTAGAGCTAGGATTAAGCGTTTTTGGTCAAAATTTCATTTTCAAGATGCAAAGACGCGTAGTAAAGCAGATCCTAGATACTCCTTTATTAAAAGTCGCAAAAGTAGGTAAGGCAAGAATTTTAGCTTCTTTAGGCAGTGATGTAAGAAATGTATCTTTTGGGCTTTTGAGATTGCCTGATTTTTTACAATCAAGTATATTGATACTTTGCACTAGTGTTTATTTGTGCTATCTTTCACCTCAAATTTTTACCCTTTGTGCGATTTGGATTATTGTGGTTTTTACTATTAATAATTTTTTGATGATGAAAGTTTATTCGTATTTTCGCAAAGCAAGAGAAAATGATGATGCTTTGCAAAATAATTATCAAAATATATTAGATGGCCATAAAGAGCTTTTAATCAATCGCTACCGCGCTAAGCTTTATTATGAAGATGAATTTGAAAACAATGCAAGATCTAAAAAGAAAAATAACACCCTAGGCAATCTTTTTAACAATCTTTCATCAAATTTTACAAATGTAGCACTTCTAGCTTTAGTAGGGGTGGAATTTTATTTAGCCTTGGAATTTAAGTGGGCGAGTGTAGCCGAAGCAACAACGATAGCATTGTCAATTTTATTTTTAAGAACCCCTTTGGTTTCGATGATAGGATCTTTTCCTACCTTGCTTTTAGCAAAAATCGCTCTAGATAAGATAGCAAAACTAGAACTTGATGATTATAAAGAGCATTTTGAAAAAACCAATTTTATCAAGGATTGGCGTCAAATTTCTTTTAAAAATACGAGTTTTTCTTATGATGATAATTTTCATCTAAATCCTGTAAATTTGGAGCTTAAAAAAGGAGAATTGATATTTTTAATAGGAAAAAACGGAAGCGGAAAATCTACTTTTTGTATGCTTTTAACAGGGCTTTTTAAGCCAAGTGAGGGTGAAATTTTTGTAGATGATATGAAAATTGATGATGATAATTTAGATATTTATAGGTCTTTAGTATCGGCTGTGTTTAGTGATTTTCATCTCTTTACTAAGACTTTAGCGAAAGAGAAATTTGCAGATGAAGAAAAAATCGCTTCTTGGCTTGAATTTTTAGAGCTTAAGGGTAAAACTAGAGTGGAGGATCACGAGCTTGTATTAACCAAGCTTTCTACAGGACAAAAAAAGCGTTTGGCAATGCTTATAGCCTTGCTTGAAGAAAGAGATATTTTAGTGCTTGATGAATGGGCAGCAGATCAAGATCCGGTTTTTAGAAGATTTTTTTACAAAAAGCTTTTGCCTTTATTAAAAGAACAGGGTAAGACGATTTTTGCAATTACTCATGATGATGCGTATTTTGATAGTGCAGATAGAATTTTTTTGGCTGAAGAAGGAAATATCAGCGAATTAAAGGGTGAAAATATCAAAGAATTGGCTAGAAATTTGGTAGAGAAATTTGATTAAAGCCCAAAAATGGGCTTTTATTATTTTTCATATAGCTTTTTTTCTATATCTATATAAAATTCAGCGATTTTTCCATAAGCAACTTCCCAAGCTTTAAGTGTTGCTTCGTCAGGATTTAAAAGATTTTTGATAGCTTTTAAAAGACAAGCTCCTACTATAGGATAATGCTCTTCTTTAACCCCTAAATTTACATGAGTTATGGCAACTTTATCCACAAATGATCTCATATTTTCTAAATTTTCTATATTTTTAGCTGCCATTAAAATAGCCATGGCTAAGGCTTTCGGTTGCTCCCCAGATGCTTGTTTTTCCATATTAAACATAGGTTTTACTTCAGGATAGTCATTAAACATTACTTTGTAAAACTCTTTTGTTAAATCTTCCCCGTTTTTTTGTAAAATTGGTACGCAATCTTTGATAATTTGAATTTGTTCTTGTGTCATAGTTCTCCTTTTAGTTCTTTAAATTTTTAAAATGGAGGGTATTCTAACTTTTAATCCAGATAAAAAAATTGACTTCGGTTAAATTTATGCTCAAAAATATAAATTTAAAATTGTCTTTAAATTATTAAGTTATATAATTGATAATAAATTAAAAAGAGGGATCATGGCAAATTTTAAAGCTTTTTATAATGAGGCTAAGTATATTTTTAAGGATAGAATCTTTAATGATTATGCTAGATGTTATGCTTATGGCATTGATGCGTCGTGTTATTTTTATATTCCAAAAATAGTGATTATTGCTAAAAATGAAGATGAAATTAAGCAAGTTATTCAATTAGCACATACTTATAAAACTCCCATATCATTTAGGGCAGCGGGCACAAGTTTAAGTGGGCAAAGTTCTTGTGATGGAGTGCTTGTGGTGATTAAATTTGCCTTTAAAAAAATAAAAATTAACAAAGATGCTAGTGAAATCACTTTGGGATGTGGTGTAGTAGGCATTCATGCTAATGAAAGTCTTGCTTTTTTAAAGAAAAAAATAGGACCTGATCCAGCTACTATAAATTCAGCTTTAATTGGAGGAATTATCAATAACAACTCAAGCGGAATGTGTTGTGGAACTAAGGATAATAGCTATAAAACCTTAAGAAGCATTAGGGTGATTTTGGCAAATGGTAGCATACTTGATACTAGCGATGCTTTAAGTGTGGCTCAATTTAAAAATGAGAATAAAAAATTAATTAATGAGCTTAGAGAGATCAAAGAAGAGATTAATGCCAATAAAGAATTAAAAGATTTAATAATCAAAAAATTTAAAATCAAAAATACCACAGGCTATAGCCTTAATGCCTTTGTTGATTATGATGATGAAATAGACATTTTAGCACATTTGCTTGTTGGCTCTGAAGGGACTTTGGGATTTGTAAGTGAAGTTAAGCTTGCTGTTTTAGATGATTTGGAATTTAAGGCCTGTGCTTTATTGTTTTTTGATAATATTAATAATGCCGCAAACACTATAAAAGAATTTGCTAAAGTTGATTTTATAAGCTCTGCTGAAATCATGGACTATGCAAGCTTAAAAGCTGCTTCAAGCTATGATGAGCTAAGAGATATTTTAGCTGATATTAAAGAGGGTGATACTTGTGTATTGATCCAAAGCGAGCATAGTAATGAGTTTAAGCTTGATGAAAATATAAATAAAATAAAAGAAATTTCAAAATTAGCTTATAAGTCATATTTTAGCAAGAATAAGGCCGAATATGATTTATGGTGGAAGATTAGAAAAGCGCTTTTGCCTATAGCAGCTAGCCTTAGAAAGGCAGGTTCAACGGTGATTACTGAAGATGTGTGTTTTAATATCGAGGATTTAGCTGATGGAATTAAAAGCATTCAAGAATTGTTTTATAAATATGGTTTTAGTGATAATGGAATCATTTTTGGCCATGCATTAGCGGGCAATATTCATTTTATCATTACGCCGGATTTAAATAATAAGCTTGAATTTGATAATTTTTCAAATCTAGTTAAAGAAATGTCTAATATAGTAGCTTCGTATGGTGGAAGTATAAAAGCTGAACATGGCACAGGGCGTATGGTAGCGCCTTTTGTGGAGGTAGAGTGGGGTAAGCAAGCTTATCTAATCAACAAAAAAATCAAAAGTATTTTTGATAAAGAGAATTTATTTAATCCTGATGTAATCATTAGTGATGATAAAGATATTTATAAGAAAAATATCAAGCAAGCGAGTTTGATTGATGAGAAATTAAATACCTGTATGGAGTGTGGATTTTGCGAAAGATTTTGTCCATCGAATGAATATACAATTACTCCAAGACAAAGAATTGCTATTTTAAGAGAGATAAAACGTCTTGAAAGTTTAAATGATGATGAGTCAAAAGCAAAATTAAAGGATATTAAAAAATATTACAATCATTTAGTAGATAGCTCTTGTGCTGCTTGTGGGGTGTGCTCTTTTTCGTGCCCTTTGGGGATTAATTTTGCTGATTTTTCATTAAAATATAGAAAAAATAATATAGGATTTATGTCTAAAATTTTAGGAAATCTAGCATATAAAAACCATGAAAAAACTCTAAAAATTGCTAAATTTTCATTAAGTATCGCAAATAAATTTGATAATTTAAGTCTTGATAATAAACTTGAAAAAGCAAGCAATTTTCTTAGCGCTATACCAAGAACTAGGGCGTATTTGCCTAAGGTGAATGATTATGAGTTAAAAAGTCGTAAAAGAGCTTATAATGTGGTTTATTTTACAAGCTGTCTTAATAAAAGCTTTAAACCAAATGAAAAAATGTATGACAAAAGAAGCTTGCAAGAAGTATTTGAGAGCTTGTGCGAAAAAGCAAATATAGGTATTATTTATGCACCCAACGATTTATGTTGTGGTAAGGCTTATGAGAATTTTCAAGATATCCAAGATAAAAATATACAAAAAATCAATGATTTTTTAAGCAATATAGACTCACCCATAGTGCTAGATCATAGTGCTTGTAGTGCTAAATTAATTAGCGATCATTCAAAGTATGAAATTTATGATTTAAGTGAGTATTTGTTAAAATTTATTGCCCCTAAGTTACGCATTGATAAAATCAATGAAGATGTAGGATTGTATATCATGTGTGCTGCTAGAAAACTTGGCTTAAATGAAAATATAATCAAGCTTGCAAAGCTATGCACAAATGGAAAAGTATTAATAGATAATGATACCTATTGTTGCGGATTTGCTGGATATAAGGGTTTTTTCAATCCTAAATTAAATATTAATGCTACAAAGGGCTTTAAAAAATTTTATGCCAAAACGAATATTAAGCGCGGATTTAGTACATCAAGCACTTGCGAGATAGGATTAAGTGATGCTACGGGTATATCTTGGCAGCATATAGCGTATTTATTGGATGAATGCAGTGAAGCAATTTAACATAGAATAAATAAAACTCCACAATTTAAAGCAAATTATCCCCCTATAGGGCTTGTGGCTTCTTGTTTTTTATTTTATAATTTTTTAATCTTTAATTTCAAGGAGTTACAAGTGCTTAGATGGTTTGTTTTGCTGTTTTTATTGTTTTTCAATCTTGAGGCTAAAATTCCAAAAGATACTTTAATCGTAGCTGTGGAAAATGAAATTTCAAGGATAAATCCTGCATATAGCGAGGATCATGATGCGGTGATTAATCTTGTATTTTCAGGACTTACGCGTTTTGATGAGCATATGAGCTTAAAGCCCGATTTGGCTACGTCGTGGGATGTTAGCAAGGATGGACTTAGCTATGATATCTTTTTGCGTGAAGATGTTTTGTGGCACGATGGAGTGAAATTTAGTGCTGATGATGTTAAATTCAGTCTTGAAGCTTTTAAAAATCCTAAAAATAATTCTTCAGTTTATGTGAATTTTGAAGACATTAAAAGTATAGAAATTTTAAATCCTTATCATCTTAAAATCACGCTTTCTAAACCTTTTCCTGCATTTTTAGACGCTTTAAGTATAGGAATGCTTCCTAAGCATTTACTTAGTAATAAAGACTTAAATACTGCTTCTTTTAATCAAAATCCCATAGGCACAGGTCCTTATAAATTTGTAAAATGGAAAAAGGGTGAATATGTAGAGTTTAAAGCCAATGAGAATTTTTATCTTGCAAAAGTAAAAACTCCAAGGCTTATCATCAAACATATTTTTGATCCTTCAGTTGCAAGTGTAGAGCTTAAAAATGGCAAAATTGATGCGGCATTGATTGATGTTTCTTTATTGAATATTTTTAAAAAGGATGAAAATTTTAAGATTTTGCGTGAAAGATCTGCTGATTATAGAGCTTTAATGTTTAATTTAGATAATGAATTTTTAAAAGATATTCAAATAAGAAAGGCTTTAAATTATGCTGTTGATAAGCAAAGTATAGTTAAAAATCTTTTGCATGATTATGGTTTTGTAGCCAATCATCCTTTAGAGCGTTCGTGGGCGGATTCTAAAGCTTTTAAAACTTATGAATACAATCCTAAAAAAGCCCAAGATTTGATTTTGGCTTTAGGTTTTAAGAAAAATGATGAGGGTATTTTTGAAAAAGATGGCAAGATTTTAGAATTTGAAATTTGGACTATGAGTAATGATCCTTTAAGGGTGAGTTTGGCAGGAATTTTGCAAAGTGAGTTTAAAAAAATAGGGGTTATAGCTAAGGTTGTGGCAAAGCCTGCGGGCAGTTTTGATTATTCTAAAGTAGATAGTTTTTTAGTGGGTTGGGGAAGTCCTTTAGATCCTGATTTTCACACCTTTAGAGTGTTTGAAAGTTCGCAAGATAGTGCCTTAAATAATGAGGGTTGGAATTTTGGACATTATCATGATAAAAAGGTAGATATAGCCTTGCAAAAAGCTAGAAATACTTTAAATTTGGAAGAGCGTAAAAAGTATTATAAAGAATTTATTGATGCTTTGTATGAAAATCCTCCTTTTATTTTTCTAACTTATCTTGATTTTGCCTTGGTTTATAATGCTAAGCTTGAGGGTATTAAAGCAAGAAATTTAGGCCATCATGGAGTAGGCTTTACTTGGAATATTTATGAGTGGAGTAAAAAATAGTGCTAAAACGCTTAGTTTTTAGTGTTTTTATCGCATTTTTTAGTACTTTTTTATGCTTTGTTTTGCTTTATTTTAGCAAAGGCAGTGTAGCGTATGCAAATAAAGTCAATTCTCAAAGCAAGGAATTGGTTCAAAGAATAGAAGCAAATTTAGGGCTGGATAAGCCCTTGCTAGAGCAGTATCAAATTTGGCTTTTTAAGGCTTTAAAAGGGGATTTGGGCGTTTCTTTTTTAAGCGGGGAAAGTGTTTTAAAGCTCATTAAAGAAAGGATGGCAAATACCTTGATTTTAAGCCTGAGTGCCTTAGTGCTTTTGTTTTTACTCAGTGTTTTTCTTGCTCTTTTGGGGCATTATTATAAAGAAAGTTTTATAGATAAATTAATCACTTTTTTAGCCTTTAATTTTTTTGCTTTACCACCTTTTGTTTTGGCTTTATTTTTTGTTTTGATTTTTGGAATTTTTTGGCAGGTTTTGCCTATAACAGGGACTAGTGATATAGGTTTTGAAGATGATTTTTTTAACCGTTTAGAACATCTTATTTTGCCTGTTTTAGTGCTCGTTTTATCTCATTTAGCTTTGTTTTTGCGCATAGCTAGAAATTGTATCAATGAAACTTTTTCACAAATTTTTGTTCAAAATTTATACGCTAGAGCTTTAAGGGAAAAAGATATTTATTTTTTGGTTTTAAGATATTCTTTAAGCCCTATTATAGCTTATTTTGGAGGCAGTGCTTTAAGCTTTATGATGGGAACTTATGTGGTTGAGAGTGTTTTTGCTTATGAGGGTCTTGGGAGTTTGCTTTTTGAAAGCATTCTTTTTAAAGATTTTCCTATGGCTTTGGCTTTGATATTTTTTAGTGTTTTACTTGCTGCTTTTTTTACATTTTTAAGTGATGTTTTTGCTTGGATTTTAAATCCAAGATTAAAAAGGTTGAAATTTGTTTAAGATAATACTTTTTCTTACGCCTTTAATGTTTTTGATTTTAGGTGCTTTGTTTGCGCCTTTATTGGCTCCTTTTGATGTTTTAGAAAGTCATTTAAATCATTTGCACCAAGCTCCTAATTTGACTTATTATCTAGGGACTGATTTTTTAGGCAGAGATGTATTTTCGCGTTTGCTTTTTGCTTTGAGAATCTCTTTATTTATAGGAATTTGTAGTTCTTTTTTGTCTATATTTTTTGCTCTTTTTTATTTATTTTTAGCAAGATGTTTTTTTTATACTTTTTGGATGCGAATTTTAGATCTTTTTTTAGCTTTGCCTGCTTTTTTATTGATGATGTTTTTTCAAAGTTTTGTGGGTGTAAATATATTTTTAATGATTTTTTTAATCGCTTTAGTGCATTGGCCTTTTATAGCAAGGATTATAGAAAGCGAGCTAAAAAGATTAGAAAATTTAGACTTTTATAAAGCAAGTATGGTGCTAGGAAGGACTAAATTTAGAGCTTTTTTTAAGGATTTATTGCCAGCTTTAAAATCTTTAATATTTGTTCTTTTTGTATTTAATATCATTCATGCCATAGCTACTGAAGCGACTTTGAGTTTTTTTGGCTTAGGACTTGGTTTTAATATACCGACTTTAGGAACCTTGTTAAACGAATCTTCAAAAGCTATTTTTATAGGTGCTTGGTGGATGATATTGTTTCCACTTTTAGCTCTTATGTTTTTATTCTTACCCCTTTTATGGCTTGGAAATTATTTGCAAAAAATCGGTGGAGTAAGATCTTGAAAGTAAGAAATTTAAGCTTAAAATTAAATCAAAAAAAGATCTTTGAAAATATAAGTTTTGATATTAAAATAGCTAAGAGTTTGATGATTGTGGGTGAGAGTGGGGTTGGAAAAAGTCTTTTGGGAAAATCCTTAATCAGACTGCTTGATTCTAAATTTGAAATCAACGCAGATGAATGGAGCTTTAATGAAGTTTCTGTTCTAAATTTAAATCAAAACGAGCTTCGTGCATTTCGTTCTAAAGTCGGACTTGTTTTACAAGATGCAGAGCTTAGTCTTTATCCGTATTTGGACATAGGAAATTTATTTCATCTTATTTTAAAAACTCATACGAAATTAAATCAAAAAGACTATAAAAGATATGCTTTTGATTTACTTAAAAAATTAGGCTTTGATGATATAGATTTATTGTGGCATTCTTATGCAAATGAGTTAAGTTTGGGTATGGCAAGAAGAGTGAGTTTGGCTCTAGCTTTATTGAGCAAGCCTCAAATTTTAATTTGTGATGAGATTACAGCTTCTTTAGATAAAGAAAATGTGCAAAAAATCATTCAAATATTAAAAGAGTTAAAAAATACTTTAGGCTTAGTTTGTATCACGCATGATTTAAATTTAGTCAATTCTTTAGCAGATGAGGTGCTTTTTTTAGAAAAAAATCAAGCACAGCTTTTTAAAGCAGATGAATTTTTAAGGATTTATCATGCTTGAAGTTAAAAATTTAGGTAAATTTTACGAGTTTAAAAAACATTGGTATTTAAAAAAAGAAAAACATTTGATTTTTGAAAATGTCAATTTTTCTTTAAAAGAGAATGAAAATTTGATGATTTTGGGGCAAAGTGGCGCAGGAAAAAGCACTTTAGCTAGGATACTTTGTTTTTTAGAAAACCCAAGTTTTGGTGAAGTTATATATAAAAATTTAAATCCCCAGAAGCTCGATAAAACAAAACAAAGACTTTTAAGAAAAGAAATTCAGTATTGTTTTCAGGATCAAAAAGCAGCCTTAAACCCCTATAAAAAAATCAAAAATCTTATCCAAGATGGTCTAGAAAATTTCAATATAAAAAAAGAGCAAGAAAAGATTTTAGAATTTTTTGATTGCTTTAATTTAAAAAAACAAATTTTAGAACAAAAACCCTATGAGTTAAGTGGAGGAGAGGCTACTCGGGTGGGACTTATCCGTGCTTTGATCTTAGAGCCAAGATTGCTTATTTTAGATGAAATTACTTCCAGTCTTGATGTAAAAAATTCAAAAGAAATCTTAAATTTTTTACATCATTATCAGCAAGAAAATTTGATTTCTTATATTTTTATCACTCATCAAGATGAGTTTTTTGTTAACTTTAAGTGTAAAAAAATGAAACTTTAAACAATATTTATTCTTATTAAGTTTCAATATAGAAAGTTTAGAGTAAAATAGAACAGAGTGTAAATTTTAATTTTTGTTGTGAAGTGATTCAAAGTGTTTAAAAAAAGGAGAAAAAATGTCCCACATTGATGCTTCGCATCCTTATTTCGGTATATTTTTAATGTTAGTGCTAGCTAGTGTTATTTTTTTTGGATTGGTTTTTTTAGCTTCTAAAATCGGTAATAATTTTGCTGCAAAAAATCGTAAAAAACTAGGACTTGGAATTTATGAATGTGGTCCAATTCCAGTAAAACAAGCTAATAAGATTAATTCCCAATTCTTCATCGTAGCTTTGATTTTTATTCTTTTAGATATAGAAGTGGTGTTTTTATTTCCTTGGGCTTTGATTTTTAAAGATTTAGGATGGTTTGGGCTTTTAGAAGTATTTGTTTTTATTTTACTTTTAGGGGTTGGATTTTTATATGCTTATAAAAAAGGAGCGTTTGCATGGCAGAGCATCAAGTAAATTATGCCAGTGGTTTGCCAGTGGTTTTAACAAGCGTAGATAAGCTTGTTCAATGGGGGAGAAGTAATTCTTTGTGGGCTTTATCCTACGGACTCGCCTGTTGCGCGATTGAGATGATGGCAGCAGGGGGATCAAGATATGATTTTGATAGATTTGGAACGATTTTTAGAGCTTCTCCGCGTCATAGTGAAGTGATGATCATCGCAGGGACTTTATGTAAGAAACACGCTGAATTTACAAGAAGGCTATATGATCAAATGCCTGATCCTAAATGGGTGATTTCTATGGGAAGCTGTGCAAATACAGGGGGTATGTTTAATACTTATTCTACGGTTCAAGGTGTAGACAGGATCATTCCAGTTGATATTTATGTGCCAGGCTGTGCTCCGCGCCCTGAAAGTTTTCAGTTTGCTTTGATGATTTTGCAGAAAAAAATCCGAAAAGAAAAAGCCAGTCGCAAAATGGCTCCAAAAAGGTTGGTGTGATGAGAAAATATAGCGATAAAAAAAATGCCCAACTGCAAAATTATTATAAAGACAGATTTTATCATGCACCCCATACTCAAAAATTAGATGTTAATGAGAGTGTATTTAAGCAAGATTATGAGGTTTTAAAAACAGAAGTTGATATTGTAAATTCTTTTATAGAACTTGATTTTTGGGTGATAGAAATTAAAAAAGAAGACAATGTTAAAACCCTACAAATGCTTCAAACCTTAGGATATTTAAATTTTACAGAAGCAAGTGCTATTGATTTTGTAGCCGATAAAAATGGTTTTGAAGTATTTTACCAGCTTTTAAATTTAGAAAAAAGATTAAGGGTGCGTGTTAGAACTTTTGTGGGTGTAAAAGAACGCTTACAAAGCGTAGCGCATATTTTTAAAGGTGCAAATTGGAGCGAAAGAGAAATTTATGATATGTTTGGAATTTTTATCATAAATCATCCTAATTTAAAGCGTATTTTAATGCCTGATGATTGGTATGGCCATCCTCTTTTAAAAACCTATCCTTTGAAAGGAGATGAATTTGCACAGTGGTATGAAATCGATAAAATTTTTGGTAAAGAATACCGCGAAATCGTAGGAGCCGAGCAAAGAGATCCAGGTTTTGCAGATGATAAAGATACACTCAATTTTGCAAGATTGTATCATGAAGTACCAAAAGGTGGATCTAGAAAAGAGGTATCTTTTAAACAAGAATACCAAGAAGATGGAGGCGTTGCTTTTGTAAAAAAAGTCAAACGCGACGAAGCAAAAATTTTAGACAAAAGGCGTTAAGATGCAAATTCCTAGCAAGTTAAAACCTTATTATGAAAATATAGCTTTTGAGCAAGAAGACTCAAAAATGATTATTAATTTAGGACCACAACACCCTTCAGCGCATGGAAATTTACGCCTTATTTTAGAACTTGATGGAGAGCAGGTTGTAAAAGCGCGCCCTACCATAGGCTATATGCATCGTGGTATGGAAAAGATGGCTGAAAATATGATATATCAAGAGTTTATCCCGACAACTGATAGGATGGATTATATCGCTGCTTCGGCTAATAATTATGCTTATTGCGCAGCCGTTGAAAAGCTTTGTGGTTTAGAAATTCCACGCCGTGCAGCAGTGATAAGAATGATACTTTTAGAGCTTAATCGCATCGCATCGCATTTGCTTTGGCTTGCAACTCACGCGCTTGATATTGGGGCGATGAGCGTATTTTTGTATTGTTTTAGAGAGCGCGAGTATGTTTTGGATTTGATAGAAAAATATTGTGGGGCAAGACTTACACATTCTTCTATGAGAATAGGTGGAGTTATGCTTGATTTGCCTGAAGGTTTTTTAAACGAGCTTTTGGCATTTTGCGATAAATTTCCTAAAGATATCGCTGATTATGAAGCTTTATTAGATGATAATAGAATTTGGCGCCTAAGAACTGAAAATGTAGGCGTCGTAAGCAAAGAACAGGCGATGAATTGGGGCTGTACAGGGGTGATGTTAAGAGGAAGTGGCGTAAGATATGATATACGCAAGGAAGAGCCTTATTTGCTTTATAATGAAATAGACTTTGGCGTGCCTTATGCAACTCAAGGAGATTCTTATGCTAGATATAAAGTTTATATGCAAGAATTTCGCGAAAGTCTTAAAATACTTAGACAATGTGCCGCGCTTTACAAAGATACTCCGCCTGAAATTTTGGCCAATCATCCTGAATATGTCAGCAGTTCAAAAGAGCAAATTTTAACGCAAAATTATTCTTTAATGCAGCATTTTGTACTTATAACTCAAGGTTTAAAACCTCCAAAGGGTGAAGTTTATGTGCCAACTGAAAGTCCTAAGGGCGAGCTTGGATTTTTTATCCATAGTGATGGTACGGGAAGGCCTTATCGTTTAAAGGCTAGAACGCCTAGTTATTGGCATTGTGCATTTTTTGAAGAAATGCTTGTGGGGACTTATTTGGCTGATGTTGTGGCCATTATGGGAAATGTAAATATAGTTTTAGGTGAGATAGATCGATGAGAAGAGTGGATTTAAGAAAGAGTAAAGAGCTTTTTGAAGATTTAGCACAAATCATAAAAGAAGCTCAAAAAGGAGAAGTTTTGGTGGTGCTTTTTGAAATCGGTGACTTTTCACCCGTAGAGAAAAGCTTCTCTTTTGTTAAAGAGCAAGGCTGTGAGCTTTTAAATTCCTTGAAATTTAATCAAGTGGATTGGACTATAGTGATTAAAAAGGAAAGCGTATGAGTTACGAAAGAGCGCTTTGTTTTGTGGATATGCTAAGTCTTAAAAATAAAATTTTATGTGAAAAAATTCAAGGTGAAAATATTTATATTTCTTGCCTTGAAGATAAGAATTTAAATGCGAAATTTTATAAATGTGAAATTGCGAGTTTGAGTTATGTTTTAGCTTTGCTTTGCAAGATGAGCGAAATGGATAATTTTCAAGACTTAGATGAGGGATATTTGAGTGCAGAATCTTGTTTTGGTGAAGAAGAGGCGAGTGAAATTTTAGATTTTTTAGAAAATGCAAAATACTTAATTGTAGATGAAAATATTAATTTTTACAAAGACAGTGAAAATATCAAATATTTTCTAAATTTTCTAAGCCAAAAATACAAACTTAAAATTTTAGATAGTAGTGAAAAAGAATGTGATTTTAAAAATACAAAATTGAGTACCTTACAAGAGCTTGATAGTTATGATGGCTTGGTGCTTTTTAGAGCAAATTTAAAAGATGATAATTTACATTGTTCTAAGCAATTTTTGCAAATTGCAAAATGTAAAGATAAAAGTGAAGTTGAAGTTTTGGCTAAAGATTTTAGCTTTAAAACTACACTTTGTTTGGATGAAAATTTGCAGGGCACTATAGCCTTTTTAAATTACGATCATCAAGGTTTTGATTTTACTCCAATTCGCATAAAGGAAGCAAAATGACAATTAAAATAAATGGCATAGATTGCGCCTTTGAAGAAGGCGAATATATTTTAAATATAGCAAGAAGAAATGATATTTTTATCCCAGCAATTTGCTATCTTTCAGGCTGTAGTCCGACTTTGGCTTGTCGTATGTGCATGGTAGAGGCTGATGGTAAAAAAGTGTATTCTTGCAATACTAAAGCAAAAGAAGGTATGGTTGTAGAAAGTGATTTGCAAAATCTTTGGGATGAAAGAAATGAAATCATGCAAGCTTATTGTATTAACCATCCTTTAGAATGTGGGGTTTGTGATAAATCAGGCGAATGTGAATTGCAAAATTTCACCCACAAAAGCCGTGTAAATATCCAAAGACATTGGATTAAAGATACACATAAACCACATAAACATTGGGGAATGATCAATTACGATCCTGCACTTTGTATAGTATGTGAGCGTTGTATCACAGTTTGTAAGGATAAAATCGGCGAGAGTGCTTTAAAAACAGTGCCTCGTGGAGGCGATAGTGTAGATAATAGCTTTAAAGAAAGTATGGGTAAAGACGCTTATGCGATTTGGACGAAATTTCAAAAAAGTTTGATAGGCCCTGCAAACGGAGATACGCTTGATTGTTCTTTTTGTGGAGAGTGTACCAGTGTATGTCCAACAGGAGCTTTGATAGGCTCTAAATTTCAATATACTTCTAATATTTGGGAGCTTAAAAGAATTCCTGCTTCAAATCCACATTCAAGTGATTGTGAGCTTATGTATTATGATATCAAACAAAGCGGCATTAGCAATCAAAAACCTAAAATTTACCGCGTAAGCAATGATTTTTCTTTTGCGAGTTTAAATAAGGCTGCAAGATTTGCTTTTGATACACAAAATGAGGCAAGTAAGGATGAAAAAGCTTTTAAAGAGCTTATAGAACTTTTTGAAAAAAATGAGATTAAAAATATTAAATTTAATAGCTTTATTACCAACGAAGAAGCTTTGATTTTACAAAATTTCAAAAAGAAATTTGGCTTAAATCTTATCAATAACGAAGCTTTAAAATTTAAAGACTTTTTGGAAGAATTTATAAGCAATAGCGGTGAGTTTTATAATGCTACAACTCAAGATATCACAAAAAGCGATTTCTTAGTCGTTGCAGGAACGCTTTTAAGATACGATGCACCTACGCTTAGCTATAAAATCAACAATGCCTTAGTGATGAATAAAGGCTCAGGACTTTATTTTCACCCTATAGAAGATACAGGCATTGCAAAGTATTCTAAAAATTTCATTTCACATACTCACAAAAGCGGAGATGAGGAGCAAATTTTATATTTCTTACTTCAAAAATTCAGTCAAGATGAAAACATAAAGGCAAATTTGGCTGAATTTTTTATAAATGAAAATAAAGAAATAGAAGAAAGTATTAATGAAGAAATTATAGAGCAAGTTGTAGAAAAAGATGAAGAAGGCAATGAAATTTCTAAAGAAGTGAAAAAAGTTGTGCCTAAAAAAGTGAAAAAAACCATAGAAGTAAAACGCTCGGTTTTTGCTAAAAATTTGGGTATAGATGAGGATAAATTAGAAGATTTATTGCTTAAAAAGGCTAATTTTACTTTGATTATAGGAAGTGATTTTTATTTTCACAAGAATGCTAAAAAATTAGCCAAATTACTAGCTTTGATCCAAAATACAACACCTTTTAAAGTCTTTTTAAATCCTACACATACAAATACCTTAGGCGTTGCTATGATTTGTGATTTAGATGAGAGTATGCAAGAAGGTAAGACTTTGGGTTATAATGAAAGAGGAGATTTTAGCTTTTCTTATGAAGAACATGCTAATTTAGCTAGCTCAAGTTTAAATCAGCAAGAGGGTACTTTTTTAAATTATGATAAAAAAGTAGTTCCAACCAATGCAGCTTTAGAATTTGATGGATACTTTTTAAATGATTTAGCTAATGCTTTAGGTTTTGATGAGGAGTATACGATCAATTACACCAAAAGACTTCCTATTAACAAAGGTTTTTCTCCTTTGGAATTTGATAGTCTTGATAATTTTTATACCAACAGTGGAGAATGCAAAAGAGGGTATGATTTAAATTTAGAATGCTGTAAAAAAAGCGCTAAGAATGAATTTATAGCTCCTCTGGAATTTGATAGTCTTGATAATTTTTATACCAACAGTGGAGAATGCAAAAGAGGGTATGATTTAAATTTAGAATGCTGTAAAAAAAGCGCTAAGAATGAATTTATAGCTCCTCATTTGCAAAATTTAACCTTACAAGAAGATGAAATTTTGCTTTACAGTGCAAATCCTAGTTATCAATTTGGTAGATTTTCAAATCGTGCAAGTGCAATCAATGAAGCGATTTTTTTAGGGGTTAGTCAGAATTTGGCAAAAGAAAAAAACTTGCAAGATAAAGATCTTGTAAAACTTAAGATCAAAGATAAGGAATTAAGTCTTAGCGTGCGTATAGATAAAGACATAAAAAATGGGGCTTTTTTACCTTATTTTGATGAAAAAATCGACACGCTAAGTTTTTTTGATGAAAGATTTATTGTGGCAAATTTAGAAAAATTAGGAGCGAGTCATGAGTGATTTTGCTTTTTTTGCTTTAGAGGCTTTAATTAAGTGTATTATAGTAATTGCAATTTTTGCTACCTTAGCAGGACTTGCAACTTATGCAGAAAGAAAGGTTTTGGCTTATTTTCAAAGACGCATCGGGCCTGATATGGTAGGACCTTTTGGACTTATTCAGCTTGTAGCAGATATGATAAAACTTTTTACTAAAGAAGATATCATACCTTCAAATTCTCAAAAATTGATTTTTGCTATAGCGCCTTTGATCGCGGCCATTTGTGCTTTTGTATCTTTAGCGGCTATTCCTATGCTTCCTGAATTTACATTATTTGGTCGCACTATACAGCCTTTGATTGCCGATATTAATGTAGCTTTGCTTTTTGTTATAGGAACTTCGGGGCTTTGTTTTTATGCTATATTTTTAGGTGGGCTTGCAAGCAACAACAAATGGTCAATCATAGGCGCTGCAAGAGGGCTTGTAGCCATCATTTCTTATGAGAGTGTAGGAGCTCTTGCTTTAATAGCTATTGTTATGCTTGTAGGATCTTTTTCTTTGATAGATATTAATAATTATCAAAGTGATGGATTTTTTTCATGGCTTATTTTTAAACAGCCTTTAGCTTTTGCGCTTTTTGTGATTGCTTTATTTATCGAAACCAATAGAACTCCACTTTGTTTAACTGAAAATGAAGCTGACATTGTTGCGGGTTATGGTACGGAGTATTCGGGTTTAAGATGGGGTATGTTTTTTATAGGAGAATATGCCTCTATGATAGCAGGAGCGATTTTAATTACGCTTTTATTTTTAGGCGGTTTTAATGACTTTTATTTTATACCTGGCTGGATTATGATGATAGTAAAATCAAGTTTTATCTTCTTTTGGTATTTTTGGGCTAGAGCAGCTTTTCCACAACTTCGCCCTGATCAAGTGATGAGAATGTGTTATTTAATTTTAATTCCTTTGGCGGTTTTAAATCTTTTAATTACTGCCTTTGCAGTACTTATATAGGAGTTTGTGATGAAAAATTATTATTTAATCGATGAAAAAAGAAAGACTCCTACTAGCACTTGGCAGAAGATTTCACAAGCTTTAAAAAGAAGTGTGAAATTAGAGCTTTTTGTGGGATTGTGGGTGGTTATGCGTGAAATGCTAAAAAGAAATAATAGTGCAACCATAAAATATCCCTTTGAAAAGGTAAAGCTTGACAACCGTTACCGTGCCGTACACCGTCTTATGCGTTTTATAGAAAGTGAAAATGAAAGATGTATAGGATGCGGGCTTTGTGAAAAGATTTGTATCAGTAATTGTATTAGGATGGAAACTTCTTTAGATGAAAATGCTCGTAAAAAGGTGGGAAATTATAGTATTAATTTGGGGCGTTGTATTTATTGTGGTTTTTGTGCTGAAGTTTGTCCCGAACTTGCTATAGTCCATGGTACAGAATATGAAAATGCAGCTGAACAAAGATCTTATTTTGGCTATAAGCAAGATTTTTTAACCCCTATTGATAAGCTTAAAAATCAAGTTGAATTTGAGGGTGCGGGTAGTCTTAGAAAGGATGCGGATTTACTTGTGAAAAAAACTCCAAATTATTATGAAGTTTTACAAGAAAGAGAAAAAAATTTATGCACCGATGAAGAATGTGCATTGCCAAATTTAGCTCCACAAGGAGAAGTTAAATGATAGAAATTTTAGCTTTTACATTTTTTAGTGTAGTGGTTTTAGGCTTTTTCTTGGTAGCAGTTTTGAGTAAAACTATGCTTTATTCTCTTTCTGCTTTAGCGGGTGGAATGGTTTTTTTATCGGGTTTTTATTTTTTACTTGATGCAGAGTTTTTAGGAGTGATACAAATTATAGTTTATAGCGGGGCTGTGCTTGGGCTTTATAGCTTTGCTATGATGTTTTTTGACAATTCCAAAGAATTCAAAGAAAAATTAAGAGCTAAGAAAAGTTTTTTTCTTTTGGTAATTTTAAGTGCCGTTTTACTTTTATTTATGCTTTTGGGCTTTAAGCACCAAAATATCGCGAGTGATTTGGCTTTAAGTGATCCAAATTTATTCGATTATAATAAGCAACTTGCTTTTGCTATTTTTTCAAAATATCTTTTAGCTTTTGAATTTATAGCTATTTTGCTTTTAATCGCTTTAATTTGTGCGATCGTGCTTACACATAAAGAGCTTACAAAGGAAAGATAATGGTAGAAAAGTATTTTTTTATAGCTATTGCAATGTTTATTATAGGATTAATCGGTATTTTAAAAAGACAAAATCTCATTATGCTTTTTATTTCAAGTGAAATTTTACTCAATGCAGCAAATTTAGCCCTTGTTGCAGCTTCTAAGATGCATCAGGATTTAAATGGACAAGTTTTTGCTCTTTTTGTGATGGGTGTGGCTGCTTGTGAAGTGGCTGTGGGTGTGGCATTTTGTGTGCTTTGGTATAGAAGAAAAGGCACTTTAGAATTAAAGAGCCTAAAAGAGGAGGTTTGATAATGCAAAATTTAGCTTTGATTTCTCTTTTTAGCCCTTTTGTAGCTTTTTTATTTGCAAGTTGTTTTGCTTTAAGTGAAAGAAAAATTTTTGTCGCTTATGTATGTTCTTTATTGATTGGCATAAGTGCATTTTGTTCTTTGTATCTACTTTTTAACAATCAAGCTTTTAATGTAAGTTTATTTGAGTGGTTTATAGGTTTAAGCTTTGGATTTAACATAGACGCTATTTCTCTTACTATGATGAGTGTTGTGGGTGTTGTAGCAACTTGTGTGCATTTTTATAGTATTTTTTATATGGCTCACGATAAAGATTTTAATAAATTTTTTGCTTATTTAGGGCTTTTTGTATTTTCAATGCTTTTTTTAGTAATGAGTGATAATTTTTTAGGACTTTTTGTAGGCTGGGAAGGAGTAGGGCTTTGTTCTTGGCTTTTAATCGGTTTTTGGTATAAAAATAATACTTATTCTTTTGCAGCTAATGAAGCTTTTATCATGAATCGTATTGCGGATTTGGGTATGCTTTTAGGAATTTTTTGGCTTTATATTCAAGCAGGTACTTTAAAATACAATGAAGTATTTGCCATAGCGCAAAATTTAGATCATAATGCTTTGGTTTTGATTGCGAGTTGTTTATTTATCGGAGCTATGGGAAAATCCGCACAATTTCCTCTTCATACTTGGCTTGCAGATGCAATGGCAGGACCTACACCTGTTTCAGCCTTAATCCATGCCGCTACTATGGTAACTGCGGGGGTTTATTTGGTTATTCGTGCAGGAGAAATTTACTCTTTAGTGCCTGAGGTTTCTTATTTTATTGCTTTGCTGGGAGCATTTGTGGCTATTTTTGCAGCTTCCATGGCTTTGGTGGCTAGGGATTTAAAACGCATTATTGCTTATTCTACTTTATCGCAGCTTGGATATATGTTTGTGGCTGCAGGACTTGGAGCTTATGGTATAGCTTTATTTCACTTAGTAACCCATGCTTTTTTCAAATCTTTACTCTTTTTAGGTGCTGGAAATGTTATGCATGCAATGGATGATCAACTAGATATTAAAAAAATGGGTGGGCTTTTTAAATCTTTAAAAATCACTGCTATTTTTATGACTATAGGTTCTTTGGCTTTAGCAGGAATTTATCCTTTAGCAGGCTTTTTCTCAAAAGATTTGATTTTGGGTTATTCTTTTATCGCTCATTATCATGGAATTTTCTTAATTCTTTTAATCTCAGCCTTTTTAACCGCTTTTTATAGTTTTAGACTTTTAATGTTGGTATTTTTCACTCCTTCTAGACATGATAAACATCCACATGAAGCAAGTAAAATAGCTCTTTTGGCTATGAGTCCTTTGGTGGTTTTAGCTATTATTGCGGGCTTGTTTGAGCATAGTTTTTTTGAATATCTTAGCACTCAACTTATTTTTATCGATGCTCAAAATAAACTTGTAATGATTTGTGCGAGTGTAGCAGCTGTTTTGGGTGTAGTTTTAGCTATTATAGCTTATAAGGCTTCTTGGTTTAAAGATAGCATAGAGCAAAATAAAATCCATAAGCTTTTGAGCAATGATTATTTTATTCCTAAGTTTTATCATGAATTTATAGTTTCAAAATACGAAAGCTTGTGTGCGGTTTTAAAACATTGTGATACTTATATTTTTGATGCTATAGTGGAGAAAATTGCTTATTATTGTAATTTGATTTCGCAAAAAATAATTATGACAAATAGTCTTAATTTGATGCTTAGATTTTTGGTGGCAGGATTTGTGATTTTGCTTATTTTGGTATGGGTGGTGTAAAATGTTAAATTATCTAATCTTTTTTCCTTTAATTGCCGCTTTTGTAACTCTTGTTTTAAATCGTGGTGGTATAAAAGTTTTTAGCGTCATAGCGAGCTTAATGGTGCTGGGTTTAAATATCAAGATTTGGCAAGATTATTTAAATGGAATAAACCTTGAATATCAACTTCCTTTTAAGGTAGTAAATTTCATGAGTTATCATATAGGCGCTGATAGTATAGCTTTGATTTTAATGCTTTTAAGCTCTTTGATGATATTTTTAAGTTTTTTATTTTTAAAGATTGAGCAAAAAGCAATGGTGTCTTGCATATTCTTTTTAGAATTTGCGATTATGGGATTATTTTCTTCGCTTGATGGTTTACTTTTTTATGTATTTTGGGAATTTTCACTTTTACCTTTGCTTTATATTATGGGAGTATATGGTAAAGATTATAGAGCGGGGATTAAATTTTTTGTTTATGCCTTTGCGGGTTCTATTTTAATGCTTTTGGCTTTAATTTATCAAGCCTATGCGACCTACAAACTTTTAAATATCTTCACTTTTGATATAGAAATTTGGAAAAATAACGCTTCGGCTATGAGTTTTAACGAGCAAATTTTACTTTTTGGAGCATTTTTTGTTGCCTTTGCTATTAAAGCACCACTTTTCCCTTTTCATACTTGGGCGCCAAAAGTTTATGCAAATTCGCCTATTTTAGTTTCTATGATGCTTGTAGCATTTAAAATGGCTCCTTTTGGATTTTTACGCTTTTGCTTGCCGCTTTTCCCTGATGCGAGTGTGTATTTTATGCCTTTAGTTGTAGCTTTGTGTATAGTAAGTATAATTTATAATGCCTTAATCGCTTACCGCGCTTCAAATTTAAAAGAATTGATCGCTTATAGTTCGATTTCTCACCTTGGGGTTATGATTTTAGGTATTTTTTCTTTTAATGCTTTGGGGCTTAGTGGAGCGGTATTTTATATGTTTGCACATGGTATTGTTACGGGAGCTTTGTTTTTAATGGCTGAGCTTTTATATAAAAAATATGGCACACTTGAAATTTCTTATTATCATTCTTTAGCTAGTAAAGCGCCTTTATTTACTATTTTCTTTACTTTGATTTTGCTTGCAAGTATATCTTTGCCACTTACACTATCTTTTGTTGGAGAGTTTTTAATTCTTTTAGGTGTTGCAAAACTTAATTTACTTTATGCTCTTTTGGCAGGACTTGTGATCATTTTAGGTGCTATTTATATGCTTTATGTATTTAGAAAAATGTTTTTTATGCAAAAAGAGAATCAGCTTGAAACTTGCTCCTTGCATGCAAGAGAAATTCTTTCTTTGATACCTATAGTGGTTTTGATTTTTTATTTGGGTATAGCACCAAAGATTTTTTTAGATCCTTTAAATAAAGATGCAGATTTCATTGTTGAAAAAATGAAAGAAAGAGCTATTGATGATCAAACCATTCGATTTTTAAATCATTTAGAAGGGGAAAATAATGTTAGGTAATATCGATTTAAGCAGCTTAAATATCCCTTTATCCTATCCTTTTGCATTTTTGATTGCTGTGGCTATCGTGCTTTTACTTTGTTCGGGTTTTTGGAAATTTCATCGAACTTTTTATATGGCTACTAGCTCTTTATCTTTGATTGTGAGTGTTTTTTTAATTTTAAATAATATCGCTGCGCAAGGCTTAGAAGCAAAAGGATTTTTAGGAACTCTAAATAATGATATTGTTTCTTTGTATGCTTCTTTGGTTATTTTGTGCTTTTCGTTTTTGTATCTTTTGATGCAAAAAGAAGAAAATCAAGGCGAATTTTATAGTCTGTTTTTATTTATGGTAGCGGGGCTTTTGCTTATGGTTTCAAGCTCAAATTTGATCTTGATTTTCATAGGACTTGAAAGCTCTTCCTTGGCTCTTTATACACTTATTGCTATGCGTGGAAGCAATAATGCCATTTCAAGTGCTATTAAATACTTTAGCGTTGCGGCAGTAGGTTCGGGCTTTTTTGTTATGGCATCGGCTTTGATTTATATTAGAACAGGTACTTTGGATTTGGGTTTGAAATTGGCTCTTGATAAAGATCCTATGCTTTTAGGAGCAGGAGTTATGATTTTTGTTTTATGTGCTATCAAACTTTCTTTAGCTCCTTTTCATTTTTGGTTAAAAGATGTGTATTCTTCAGCGCATGTAAATTTAGTTGCTTTTATTTCTGTTGTCCCAAAAATAGCAATGTTTGTTGTAGTTATCAGACTTTTTAGCTTTTTAAATCATTTAGGATTTGAAAATATTTTAAATGTGTTGGCAGTATTTTCAATGCTTATTGCAGCTTTGGCCGCATTGAGCCAAAAAGATGTCAAAAAAATGTTTGCTTATAGTTCTATAGTGCATTCTAGTTTTGTTTTAGCAGCATGTATTCCTTTGTTAAATGTGGCTGATGATGTTTTAAATTCTATATTTGTTTATTGGGTGCTTTTTGGCTTTGCTAATTATGGTGTATTTTTGATTCTTAGCACCTTTAAGGGAAGCTCATTTGAAGAATTTAATGCTTTATTGCTTAAAAAGCCTTTGATTGCATTATCGCTTAGTTTTTGTGTGCTTTCATTAGCTGGAATTCCTCCATTTGGTGCTTTTTGGGGCAAGGTGATGGTGTTAAAAACTTTAATTGTCGCTGATTATTGGTATTTAGCTCTTTTTATGGCTTTGGCATCACTTCTTATGCTTTATGCTTACTTGAAGTTAATCATCCATGCTTTATTTATAAAAACTCAAGCTAAAGTTTCAGAGCATTTAAATTTTATTCAGAGTTTTATTTTAACTCTTTGCACTTTGATTAGTGTGTTTGCTTTATTTTTGTTACTTAAAATATAATATAATTATTGTATGAAAATTATATTTTTGGTATTGCTGAGTATTTGCACTCTTTTTTCTTTTGAATTAGCCCTAAATACAGGCCGCGAGAACAATCAAGCTTTTGCGGTCTTACATGCTAGTAATGACTTAGATTTTACTTGTCAAAAAATTATTATTGAAGATAAAATGCATTTTGAATGCGAGATTATGGGTATAGTGGATAATAAACTAAGTGATCAAAGCTTTACTGCTTTTGATTTAAAATTTATCAAAGAGCCTCAAAAGATTAAAATGATTATTATACCTAAAATAAGCGCAAGAATGTTTGATCTATCGCAAAATATTTATGCGGATAAAGAGCTAAATTCTTCAAGCATGCATAAAAGCAAGAGTTTTACTTTTATTTTTACTCCAGAATTAGAGCATGTAAAAGATTATGATGGACTTGATTTTAATATCAATTTCCCGCATGAAAGCTTGCCTTATGTTGGAGCTTTGGATTTAAATTCAGATCCTGTAATTATCCCTCAAAGTGCTGATATCAATACTTATTTGCGTATAAAAAATGAGTATGATAAGGCCAACTATACTCAAGTGATTACAGATGCTCAAAATGCCATCAATCGTTATCGTGGTAGTATTTTTATGAATGAGTTTATACTTTATAAGCTTAGAGCACAAAGCCAAATTTACACTCAAGATCCAAGTATGCGCGATCAGCAAGTTTTGGAAAAAATGATTGATGAGGCTAAAAATTGGAATCGTACTTTTACAAGTGATAAGAATTTTCCAGAAGTTTTGCATATTATGCTAAGAACCTATATCGCCTTATCACAGCGTGCTGATATAGAATATATTATGTCGATTTTAAATAACGAACAACCCAATAGTTATTTTACTCAGCTAGCAAGACTTGATTATGCTGATTATATCTATCCTTTAAATGAGAAAGAAAGAGCTATAGATATTTATGAGGATATTTATTTTAATACTAAAAATTTAGATTTAGCAGCAAGAGCAGCGATGAGTTTAATCAAAGATTATCTTGCTAACAATCAAATCGATAAAGCTGTGCAATATGTCAATACAATTTTAAAGGCTAATCCTGAATATTTTCCAAAGGATATGTTTAGATCTTTGGAGCTTGCTAAACTTTTTAATCAGCACAAACAATATGACATAAGTGCAAGTATTTACGAAGATGTTTTTTTAAAAATGCCTAAAATTGATAGTAGATATGAGCAAGTTTTAAAGGATCTTGCTTTAACATTAGCTATGACTTCAAGATCAAGTGATGCTAAAAAATATCTTGATTTGTATATGGATAATTATTTAGATGGAAAATATTTAGATGAAATTAGAAAAGCAAATGATGAGGTTTTCTTTGCTTTAGCGGATAATAATGCTACATTTTTGCATCAGCGTTATGCAAATTTAATGAAAGAATATGCTCAAAAAGATGAAAATATAGCAAATAAAGCCTTAGATGAGGATGTCGCGCTTTATTATAAAGAGGGTAATTTAAGTGCAGTGTTAGCCTATAAAGATCAGATAGAAAATAAGAAATTAACAAATTCTACAAAGTTGTTAGAGCAAGCAGCTACTCAGCTTCTAAATAATGACTTAAAAGCCGATAATTGTATCAATGCTGTTAATATATTTACACAATTTAATTCCTATGAAATTGGACAAAAGATAGAAAATAAAAAACAAATGCTAGCTTGTCTTATAAGAACTTCAAATATGCAACAAGCAATGGATTATATCGATAAAAATCATAATGAGGATTCTATTTTTTATGGTTTGCAAAAAGCATCTATACTTTATGATAATAAACAATATCCATTAGCTTTAAATATAGCTCGAGAAATATCAAATTCTAGAATTTTAAAGAGTGATGAGGAGAATTTTAAAGCTTATTATTTGCAATTTTTGTCTTATTTGAAAATGGATGATTATAATATGGCTATCAAAATTTTACAAATTTTAGAGAGCTTTCCTATGAATTTTACAATGGTTGAAGCTTATGATAATTTATTAATTTACGCAAACGATCACAATATGCAAACAACGATTTTAAATTATGCACCTAAGGCTATTGACTATCAAAACCTAAAAGGAATCAATCTCTTTAGTCCAAATTTAGAGTTTATCTATCTTGATACCTTGGCTAAAACCAATCAAAATGAAGAATCTTTAGCAGTATTAATAGATTTGTTAAAATTAAAGCTTTCAGATGAAGATAGGGCTAGAGCTTTATATATACAAAGTATGACTTATGAAAGAATGCAAAATACTCAGGCGCAAAAAGAAAGTCTAAAGCAGTGTTTAGAGCTTAAAACTACTTCTAACTGGCAAAATTTATGTCGAGATAAAAATCAAATTTTAGCCCAATAAGCTTAATTTGATTTTCTATATGTATTGAAATAGTTTTTGTTTTAATTGTATAGTATGGCTTGAATTTTTTAAATCATCGCAATAAAAACCAAAATCATATTTTATTTTCTAAAAATTCCACTATATTTTTTTGTAAAAACCTTTTTATTTCTTATATAGATCCTTTCTATGTTAGTTTAAAATTTTAAGTATAAATATGCATAAATTTACAAACAAGCAAAAAGTTATATAGTGTATGTTAGCTGTTTAAGTAATTTATAAAGTGAGTAATTTTTAGAGTAGACAAATGAAGTTAAGCAAGGAATTTAATCAAAAAAAGGCGATTTATTTTAAGCTAAATGAGAAATAAATTCAATAGATACGCAACTAATACACAAAAGCAATAATATCAAAAAATATAGAATAAATCATCAAACAAAGAACTATATAAAACAAACTAACCCAATCTACCTAGGTATTAATGAATAATGAATTAAAGATATCAACAAGTAATCAACTAAAAGTGTTAATGAATTAAATCTTTAGATTGATACTCGCATATCAATCTAAATTTTATATATCAGTCTCTAATTAAAACCTTTTCTTTTTCACATCTTCAAGTATATTATTAGCTATATCACTTACAGTATTAGAAATAATAGCAGACTCATTAGCAATCTCTACATTATCCTTAGTAGTTTGATCAATTTGAGCTACACTCTCATTGATTTGAGTAATACCTGCAGTTTGCTCTTTAATAGATTCTGCCATATCATTGATAGATTGAACCAATAAATTAGTATTAGCTTCTATTTCAGATAAAGACTTTTGAGTTCTTTCAGCTAGCTTTCTAACTTCATCTGCAACAACTGCAAATCCTCTACCATGTTCTCCTGCTCTTGCAGCTTCAATAGCAGCATTTAATGCTAGAAGATTGATTTGATCTGCAATATCTCCAATAATACCTGTAACATTCTTAATCTCTTCAGATTGAGTGATAACATCACTGGTTTTTACAGAAACATTTTGCATAGAAGAAGTAATCTCTTCTAAAGCAGCAGCTGTTTCTTCCAAAGAAGCTGCTTGAGAATTAGAAGATGAAGTAAGATTTTGAACTGCACTTTGAAGTTTAGAACTTTCACTGGCTAAGTGATTAGCAAAGTCAGAACTTTGTTTTAACATCTTAACGATTTCATCTCCTAAAGCATTGGTAGTGATTTCAACATTACCACTAGCATTATCAAGTTTATTTCTAAAGTCTAAAGACTTATATTCTTCAAAGATCTTATGAATAGCATTCATATCTGATCCTACTTTAGTTTGTAAAACATCTAAAAGTCTATTAAGAACATTTTTAAGTTCTATTAATTGTGGATTTCTAGGATTAGCTGTAATTCTTGCAGTAAGATTACCACTTTCTACTACTCCTACTGTTTCAACACTTTCTTTTACTGCTTTAGCATCTTGTTCTAAACCTTGTTTAGTAGCAAGGATGTTTTCGTTGATGGCTTTAGAGATTTGACCAAATTCATCATTAGTTTTTACATCAATAGTAGAAATATCTTTGGTTTTATGGTTGATGAAGCCAAAGAAAGAATTAAGTCCTGCTTGGATAGAGGCGAGTGGGGAGAGGTAGTATGATACAATAAAATAAAGTAAAAGCACACTACAAGCTATTATAATAATTACTGCTATAACTTGGACAAAAGCTGTTTCTGCAATAGGTTTATCAATAACATCATCACTTTCAGTAGCACAAGCTAGATAAGCAAATACCTTTGTACAAATTCCCAATCTGTCATCTCCGTTTAGGGTATAATCAAAAAATTTATAATCCCCATTTGCTTTATAGGCATTTAAAACAGGAGAATAATCTATAGATGGATCAAGCAATTTAGTATCGGTTGCGGCAAATACTTTATTTTCTCTATCAAATACAAAAACATTTCCTGGAGTTTTTGCAATTTGATTTTGAAAGCTTGTTAATAAAACATCTATACCTAGAACCCCGATAAATTTACCATCTTTATAAAGAGCTTTAGAATAAGTGATAACAAATTCTTTGGTGACTGCATCGATATAAGGGTGACTTGCGGCAAATGTATCTGTTTGCATAGCACTTTGATACCAACCTCTTGTAGTTGCATTATAATTGTTTGCTTTGCCATTGATTCTTGCGTTTATGCCCTTTTGATCACTGATTCCATCACTGATGACATTTTCACCATTGCTTTGTCCAATAAAGGTTGCAAGAGCGTTAATAGTATGACGATAGTCTTTCAACATCGGGCTTGCATATTGAATGAGATTTTCTTGCGAGTTAAGAGCCTCATAAGGCAAACTCAAAATATCTTTTGCTAAATTTTCAAGCACAACTATATTTTTAGATCTAAAGTCTTCTACTATATTTTGTGAACTTTTGAGTAGGTTAGTTTGTTCTCTAAAAGTTGCTTCATATAAAGAATTTTTTGTAAAGTAAAAACTTACAACACCTAAAATAATTAAAGCGAAAATTGCAATTAAATTTGCAATAAGCGAAAGCTTTATTTTTATACTATTCATAAAATGAACCCCCTATGATATAAAATATAAGTTAGTTTTAAAAAACTTACCTTGTAAGTGTAACAAAAAATAATTTAATCATTGCTTTTTAATTGTAATACTTTAATTTTACTTTTAAAAAAGAGCTAACTAATGATTATTTTAAATTAACCTTATATATTCTATAATTTTATACTGAAAGGAAAATAAAATGGCTTATACTATAAAAGAAGTTGAAAAAGAAACAAAAATAAGCTCGCATACGCTAAGATTTTGGGCTAAAAAAGGTTTATTTCCCTTTGTGCAAAAAGATGAAAATGGAGTGAAGTATTTTTCAAAAAGCGATATAGAATGGGCAAAATGGATAGAATGGCTTAGAATTTCAGGTATGCAAATCGAACAAATCAGACACTATATAAAGCTTTGCTCTTTAGGTATAAAAACTGCCAAAGAAAGACAAGATATGTTAAAACAAGCAAAGAAAAAGCTACAAACTCAAATTAAAACTCTAAAAGAAAGTGAAAAAGTTTTAAGTAAAAAGATAAAAATTTATGAAGAAATGCTTGCAAATGAAGTTGATGGGTTTAATCCAGAAAGCAAGGATTATCAACCTTGCGATAAGTTTTGTAAAGAGTCATGAGGCTTGATTCATTTTTTAGAATTTAAACTTTTACCCAATGCCCATTTTACAAGTAAGATAAGTACAGGAACTTCTACTAAAGGACCTATAATGCTTGCAAAAGCTTGTTCTGAGTGAAGCCCAAAAGTAGCAATGCAAATGATTATAGCCAATTCAAAGTTATTTCCACTTGCGCTAAAGCATAAAGAACAAGTTTTAGGATAAGAAAGATGATTTTTCTTAGAAATAAACCAAGTTAGAAAAAACATGATGATAAAATACAAAGTCAAAACAAAGGCTATTTTTAAAGCTTCTAAAGGCAGGTGAAATACTTCATTTGCTTTGTAAGAACACATAATGATAATAGTTACTAGCAGGGTGATAAGAGTTATAGGGCTGATTTTAGGTAAAAAGGTATTTTCGTACCATTGTTTGCTTTTGCATTTTAAAAGTAGGGTTCTTGTTATAAAGCCCATTAAAAAAGGAATTCCTAAATAAATCAAAACATTTTTACTTAGAGTCGAAAAATCTATATCTAAACTTGTAGCTAAAGTGCTTTGACCTAGTAATTTTGGTAAAAAATCTAGATAAATATAAGCCAAAGTGGAAAAAAATAAAATTTGAAAAATGCTATTCATCGCTACTAAAGCACTGGTGTATTCTCTATCACCTTTTGCTAAATCGCTCCATACTACCACCATTGCGATACATCTTGCCAAGCCGATGATGATAACTCCTTGCATATATAAAGGCTCGTCTTTTAAGAAAATAAAAGCTAAGACAAACATAAGCAAAGGGCCTATAAACCAATTTAAAATCATAGAAAGCAAGATAACTTTTTTAGAATCAAATACCTTTGAAAGCTTCGCATAATCAACCTTAGCTAAAGGCGGATACATCATCAAAATAAGACATAAAGTCAATACTACATTTACAGACTTGTATTCAAATAAATTCCAAAATAAAGCGATATCAGGGAAAATGATACCCAAAACCAAGCCTAAAAAAATAGCTAAAAATATCCAAAGCGTTAGAAATCTATCGATAAAACCTAACATCTAAAGTCCTTAAGAGAATTTGTCTTTATGGCTTGTAAAAGAGCTGTCAGTTTAGAATCTAAAATTTGAATTATTTTTTTAAACTCATCATCACAGCTTCCGCTAGGATCTTTTAATCCAAAATCAAAATAATACCTTGATTTTAAGCTAGGACAAGCCACGCCACAACCCATACTTACAACTATATCTAAATTTTGAGGTAAGGAATCGATGAGTTTAGAATAATGCTTTTTCATATCGATTTGATAAATTTCACGCATAAGTCTTATGGCCTGCAAATTTACACCCTTAGAAGTGTCACTTCCTGCAGAAAATACTTCGATATCTATGCCCATTTTTTCAGCTTTATGCCTAGCTAGTGCTTCTGCCATTTGAGAACGGCAGCTATTATGAATACAAATAAATGCAAGTTTCATTTATCATCCTCGCAAGTATTGTTTTCTAAAACTACAATGTCAATATCTAGATTTTTAATATTTTCAAAAAGATCAGAATGCAGTTTTAAAAGCTTATCACTGATACCATAATACGCCCAAGTCCCCTTGCGTTTGACATATAAAAACCCTGCGTCTTTTAAAATTTTTAAATGTCTTGAAAGCCTTGATTGTCCCATATTTAAAAGCTTTTGCAAATCACACACGCAAAGTTCTTGATATTTTAAAAGATGGTATAAGATAAGCACTCTGCTTTCATCATTGATCGCTGAAATAATGGTTAAAAACTTTTGCATTTATTTTTCCTCATATGAAATTTATAAGCATGCCAAAAGATATGGCTACGCTTAAAATGATAGTTACAAACAATAATAAAAATTTCATCTTAAACATTTGCTTAAGTAAAACAAGCTCGGGTAAAGAGCATCCCGCACCTGCGATTAAAAAACTCATGATCACCCCTTGAGAAATTCCCATTTGCAAAAGTATCAAGCCTATAGGGATAATGGTTTCTACTCTTAAGTAAAGTAAAACTCCAAAAAATGCTGCTAGAATAATGCTTAAAATTTCATTGCCACTTAGGTATTTTTGTAAAATTTCTTGAGGGATAAAATCATGGATCAAAGCCCCTATAAGCACTGCGATTACGATATAAGGTAGTAATTTTTTATAGTTTATAACACTTTCTTTGAAAAGTTTTTTGAAATTTATCTTTGTATCGTTAGCTTTGTTTTGAGTGTTGGTGCAACAAGAGCTTGGTTTAAAGACTATTTTGCCTATGTTTTTAGCATTTTGTGTGAAAATGCTTGGAGCTGAATTTTTAGGAGTATGCTTTAAAAAATACTCTTCTTTAAATTTTGAAAAAATAAGAGAAATTATAAAAATAAAAATTACCAAAAACAATACATACACAAGACTTAATTTCAAGCCAAAGGTAACAAAAAGCATGGTAAAAATGATAGGATTTATAAGAGGTGAGGTAAAAAGATAAGCCAAGCACACGCTAAGTTTTACCCTAGCTTCTAAAAATGCTTTTAAAAGCGGTATGGTAGAACAGGAGCAAAAAGGCGTTAAAGCACCTAAAAATATAGCTTTAAAATAGCTTGAAATTTTATCTCCGCTCAGTTGTTTTCTAAACATTCCTTCGTATTTTTGGTTGATAATGCTAATAAGAAAAGAAATTCCTATAAAAAGTACAGAAAGTTCGACAAATAGATACAAAAACTCTTTAAAAGTGCTAAAAAATACTTGCATTGTTTTTCCTAAAAATTTTTTAGAGCAGTGTAATATAAATTTATTAATATATCAAGATATATTTATATATTGATTTTATAAATTACCACTTGACTTAGAGCTACTCTCATCTTTTATAATTGCAAAAATTTTAAAATAAAGGGCAAAAATGCAAGCTTTGAATCAAGAAAAATCTAATTCTTTATCGGATATAAAAATTATTTTAGTGCTGTGTTTAGGCGTATTTGGGATTTTAAGCACAGAGCTAGGGATGATGGGTATAATTCCTATTGTTTCTCAAAATTTTAGCGTAAGTATTTCAGATGCAGGTTGGAGTGTGAGTATTTTTGCACTTGTGATTACTTTTTGCGCTCCTATTGTCCCGCTACTTTGTGCAAATTTTAATCCCAAAAAACTTATGCTTATTTGTTTAGCTGTATTTATCTTAAGCTCGTTAATCGCTGCTTTTGTGAGTGAATTTTGGCAATTGCTTGTTTTTAGAGCTATTCCTGCATTTTTTCATCCTATCTATATAGCACTAGCTTTAAGCATGGCTGCAAATTTGGCATTGGATAAAAAAGATATTCCTAAAAATGTAGGGAAAATTTTTGCAGCTGTGAGTGCAGGTATGGTTTTAGGAGTACCGCTTACTAGCTATTTAGGTGGAAATTTCGGCTTTGAAATTTCGATGTTGTTATTTGTGTTTTTAAATCTTTTATCCTTTGTGGCTACTTTATTTTTTGTGCCGAATTTCAAAAAAGAAAATAAGGTCAAAATAGGCAAGCAATTACTTATTTTAAGGTATCCGCTTTTATGGATAAGCATACTTTGTGTTGTTTGTATCAATGCTGGAATTTGGGGATTTTATTCTTATTTTTCTGATTTTTTATTGAGTATTTCGAAAATAAATTTTGATTTAATCAGTATTATTCTTGCTCTTTATGGTTTTGCTAACATTATAGGCAACAATCTTGCACCAAAACTGCTTATAAAAAATGTTAATTTAAATTTGATTTTTACACTTTTGTTGATGATTGGAATTTATGTACTTATTTTTAATTTTTATTATCAAAATATGATTTTAATGATACTAGCTTTTATTTTGGGTATTTTAGGTGGAGTGATGAATAATGGAACCCATTTTTTAATAAGCCATCCTTTTCCTAGAGCAAAAGATTTTACTAATGGGCTTTTTATAAGCGTTGCAAATATAGGACTTAGCATCGGCACTGCTATTTGTGGACTTGTCATTTCTTTAAGCAATACGCGTTTTATTGCTATAAGTTCTGTTATTTTACTAAGCTTTGGAATTGTCATGATTTTATTAAGAGATAAAATTCAAAGTATGAAATTAAGGTTTTAATTCATATTTTTGTATTTATCTCCCCAAATTTCAAGACTTTTTAAAACAGATTCTAAGCTACTGCCAAGCAAGGTAAGCGAATATTCAACTCTTGGTGGAACTTCCGCATAAACTTTGCGTTTTAATAGCTTAGCTTCTTCTAGTTCTCGTAAATTTTGTGTAAGTACATTTTGAGAGATGTTTTGATTTTTTGTAGCTGAAATATTTTTTCTTAGTTCCCCAAATCTCTTTTCTCCATCTAGCAATTCTCTAATAATGAGAATTTTCCATTTGTTGCCAATAAGATTGAGCGTTGTTTCAACAGGACAGGGGGAGTGATATTTTTTCATAGTTTAACCTTATTTTTTAAAAATTATAACATATTTTTTAAATTTTTTATCCTTATAAAGATACTATATATACACATTACTCCTAAAATAAGTATTATATTATAAAATAATACCTACTTGATTTTTAAATGTTAGTTTATTTATAATTTTAATATCATATTTATATATGAATATCTTTTAAAGGATAAGCAATGAAAATAGCAATTTTATGCGCAAGTGGTAAAACAGGCAAGGCAATAACTAATGAGGTATTAGATCGCGGTTTAAATCCTGTATGTTTCGTGCGCGATAGTTCTAAAATGAGTGAGTTTGAAAAAAATGTTCAAATAATACAAAAGGATCTTTTCTTATTAAATTCGCAGGATTTAGAACATTTTGATGTAATCATTGATGCATTTGGGGAATGGCAAGATTTGAGTTTGCATAAAAAGCACATAGAATTTTTAAGTAAAATTTTGCAAGGAAGTCGTGCTAAAGTGCTTGTTGTAGGAGGTGCTGGAAGTTTATATATGGATAGTAGCCACAAGACAAGATTGATGGATATGCCAGATTTTCCTAAAGAGTATTTGGGTGTAGCGCAAGCAACTGCAGAGGTGCTTACATTTTTACGCGATGAAAAGGGCTTTAAATGGGTGTATGTTAGTCCATCTGCAGAGTTTGTGCCTGCTTTGCCAAAGAGTAATCATTATAAAATCATAGGTGAAGAATTTGAACTGAATTCAAATAATGAAAGCAAAATAGGTTACAGGGATTATGCAAGCGCTATGATGGATATTGCATTAGATTCTAATTATGAAAATGTTCGTGTTGGTGTTATAGCTTTATAATTTAGCAGTATTTTGCAAAAAATTTGCAAAATACTTATATAATTTATTATTAATTAAAATATAAAGATTTAATAAATTGCATATAATGTTAAAAAATCCTGAAACTTTATATTTTAAATAAAATAACCTACTATAAGCCTTTAAATTCTTACATAAAAAAATGACTAAATCTAAGTTAGCACAAGTTTTATTTAGATGACGGTTGTTTTTTAGAGCAATGATTTTTAAGATGAAATAAGAACCTAGGTAAAATTTTTTAAAAGAAATTTAAAATTTATCTTGACTTAGAGCTACTCTCATTTTTTATAATTGTGAAAATTTTGAAAAGGAGCTTCACAATGAAGAATAATTTTTTTAAATTATTGCTTATGGTTTTATTGATTGGAGGTGCAAATATGCTGTATGCAACTACTTGGGATAAGGTTTTTACTCAAAGCGATAAGGTAAAAATACAAAAAGTCACTTTTAAAAATCGCTATGGTATTACTTTGGTTGGGGATTTATATATCCCAAAAAATGCAAAATCCAAAAAGCTTAGTGCAATTGCGATTAGTGGTCCTTTTGGAGCGGTAAAAGAGCAAGCTTCAGGATTTTATGCGCAGACTTTAGCCGAATCAGGTTTTGTTGTTTTAGCTTTTGATCCTTCCTTTACAGGAGAAAGTGGAGGAAGTCCTAGAAATGTGGCAAGTCCTGATATCAACACAGAAGACTTTAGTGCGGCGGTGGATTTTTTAAGCAATCTTGCAAATGTTGATCCTAGTAAAATAGGCATTTTAGGAATTTGTGGTTTTGGTGGTTTTGCTTTAAATGCAGGTTCTATGGATACAAGGATAAAGGCTATCGTAACTTCTACAATGTATGATATGAGCAGGGTTAATGCTTATGGATATAATGATAGCTTAGACAAACAAGCAAGATATGAGTTAAAGAAAAAGCTAAATGAAGCACGCACAAAAGATTTTAAAAATGGTACTTTTGAGCTAGCGCCTACTTTACCACAAAAACTTAGCGGCAATGAGCCACAATTTATCAAAGAATATTGGGAGTATTATAAAACCAAAAGAGGTTTTCATAAAAGATCAATCAACTCAAATGGTGCGTGGAATGCTACCTCATCGCTTGGCTTTATCAATGCTCCTATTCTTGAATTCAGCGATGAGATAAATGTTTCTGTGCTTATGATACATGGAGAAAATGCACATAGCAGATATTTTAGCGAAGATGCTTTTAAAAATCTAAAAGGCGATAATAAAGAGCTTTTGATCGTAAAAAATGCTAATCATGTGGATTTGTATGATAATGCAGATAAAATCCCTTTTAGCAAAATCGCAGAATTTTTTAAAGCAAATTTAAAATAAGGAAAGAGATGAAAAAGATTTTATTTGTAATAATGCTAAGTAGCATGCTTGCTTTTGCTGATTTATCAAACAAGGGAGATTTAATGCAAATAAAATTACTTTTTAATGGCAAGGAATTGCTTGTAAATTTAGAGCAAAATGAGGCTTCAAGGCAGTTTTACAACACCTTGCCCTTGGAGTTAGAATTTAGTGATTTTATAGGAAAAGAAAAAATCGCACATTTACCCAAAGCATTAAATGCGAAAGGAAGTAGTGCTTATAAGCCGCAAATTGGGGATTTGTTTTATTATGTGCCTTGGGGAAATATAGGCATTTTTTATGAGTTTCAAAATGCAAATGAAGATTTGGTATTTTTAGGAAAAATACAAGGAAATTTAGAGTTTTTAAAAATGCAAAAAGGCGATTTTAAAGTAAGGATTATAAAGAAGTAAATTTAGCTTATGTAATTGTAGAAGTGGAAGGGAAGGATACTGGGTAAAATATAATATTAAAGAAGGATTTGAAATTACTTAAATTTAATGAGAGCTGTAAAACTACAAATTATTTTAATAAAACTTGATTTTAAATAAAAATTATATAAAATACAAAAAAATAATTAAAGATTTTGATATAATTTTTAATTATAAGTAAATTTCATATTTGAGAAAAAATGGTTTGGAAAATAATATACTGACACAGATTTTGGATATTGATCGCAATATTAATAAAAATATTGCTAAGAATAAGAATAAAGAAGAAAGAGGTTTTTTATCTCAGAATATTTTAAATGAGTTAAGAAATTTATTAGAACATATAGCTTTATATATTTATAATATTGATACGAATCAGCAATTAGATAGTATTTATAAAAACTTGCAATCAGGCTTAAAACACATTGAAGATAAAAGAAAATATAAAGATATAAAAAATTTTCATAATTTACTTCAAATTTCGGTATCTCATTATACACCTAATGAAGAAGCTGCTGAAAGATTAATGTTGAAATATTTATTCTATTTATTTCAAATAAGGAAATTTTGTAAAGAATTTTTGGATATCCAAATATTAGATAATTTACAAGAATTTCCAGCAAATCTTGATACATTAAGTTTTCAATATTATGAGCGTGTTGTTGATAAAATTAAACAAACAAGTGTATTTAATGATACCAAAACAGATAAATTTTATATTCAAAAAGTTAAACCATTTATAATTAATGAGGAGATATATTATGAAATAACTTTTACTATTGCAAGGGATAATGTAAGTAAATTTGATAAATTAATTGCTTTTTCAAAAGATTATATTCCTAGCAATTATTCCACAAAATTAACTTTGTATTATACAAATATAAAACTACTAAATTTGCAAATTCCTATTATTTTAATTCTTCAGTGGAATATAGATATTCGTCCTTGTGAGTTTACTAATTTTTGTTTAATATTCAATAAGAAACATATACAATTTGCAAGGAATCGTAATTATGAATATTTTATGCAGTTTCTCACAAAGGGAGAGTTTAATTTACTCGATATTGTAAAATTAAAAACTCAAGAATATGATAAAATAAAAAATAATTTTAGCAGAGATGCTAATCTGAAGCATTTGTTTACTTGCTTGGATATAGCAAGAAAGATAATTTCAGAAAATAAATCTGGGACAAATATTCTTAGTTATATATTATATACAATGAATAATCAAATTATTAAAAAACAAATTAAAAAGAAAAATAGCTATGAACCTAATCAAGAACTATCAAATTTATTTTTAAAATATGAAAGTATTCCATTTGATGAAATGCCGTTTTGTTCGAATCCGGCAGGACATATTCCAAAATTAAATGTTTTATTTGAATGTATTAGTTTAAATAATAGGGAATACGAATTATTGGCTAGGAAGATTCAGTATAATTCAGAGGTAAATGGTTCTTTGTATACCAGCTTGGAAGATTTTAAAGAAGATAATATTGAAGTATTGATAGAAAAATATAATACAGCATTATATAATGGACATAAGAAAAATAGATCAATAAAAAAACTTCATGATAAATTTTTATTTATAAATGAATATCAAGATACACTAATAGAGATAATTCAATTATTAAATAATTTTACAAAAAGTGGTCTTGATCATTATAAAGAAAATATAAACGAATGGTTGAAAGAATGTAATCAATTAGATTGCAAAGAAAAAAAGGATTATTTAAGCAATCTATTTTGCAATTCAAAACTAGCATTGATATATGGAGCAGCTGGAACTGGAAAAACAACATTAATAGAACATATATCTAGTTTTTTTCATGATAAGAATAAATTATATTTAGCCAATACAAATACGGCTGTTAACAATTTAAGACAAAGACTTGATATTCAAAATTCATCTTTTTCTACTGTTGCTTCATATATAGCAAATAAAAATAATATTTCGAAAAAATTTGATATTGTATTTATTGATGAGTGTAGCACTATTAGCAATAAAGATATTTTTAGTGTTTTAGATGATATAAAGTTAAAGTGTGAAATTTTAATTTGTGTAGGCGATATATATCAAATTGAATCTATCAGGTTTGGAAATTGGTTTTTATTTGCTCAAAAATTTTTTTCAGATATTCAATTGGAGTTAAAGCATATTTATAGAACAAAAAGTGAGAAATTGCAATTATTATGGGAAAGAGTTAGAACACTTGATGAAAGCATGCTTGAGGCTATTGAAAAAAATAATAGTTCTGAAAATATTCAAAATTTTAATTTTTCACGAAGTGTAAATGATGAAATTATTTTATGTTTGAATTATGGTGGTATATATGGAGTAAATAATATAAATAAATTCTTACAAGAAAATAATCCTCATAAATCATTTTATTTTAATGGATTATCTTATAAGGTCAATGATCCAATTTTATTTAATGAAAATTCATCAAGTTTTGGCGAAGAATTTCATAATAATCTTAAAGGAATTATAACTAATATCGAAGAGGATGAGAAAACTATAAATTTTACTATTAAGATTAACAAGATAATACAAAATATAAATAACAATTTTAAAATAGTAGCTAAAGATGATAAAGGTACTGAAATTAAATTTAGTGTTGCAAGCTTAAATTCAGATGAAGAAGATGATAATAGCAATATCGTTCCTTTTCAAGTAGCATATGCTATTTCTATACATAAAGCACAAGGCTTAGAATATGATAAAGTTTCTATTGTTGTAGCTGATGAAATTGAAGAACAAGTTACACATAATATTTTTTATACAGCAATTACCAGAGCTAAAAAAGAATTGAAAATATATTGGTCTGCAGAAACTGAAAATAAAATATTGAAATCTTTAAAAATCAAAGATATAAATAAAGATTTTCATTTATTTAAAAATAATATTCAAAATATAAAAACATTAAAAAATTAGTAAATTTTTAGTTTTACACTATTAAATGTTAGTTTTTGTGTTTTTATAGATTAATTGTTCAAGGAAAAATTTAAATATTGGTTTCAATAAAGATAAAAAATACTTTAGAAAAATATATAATCAAGCATAAAGATTAAGATAAAGCTAGAAAGGAAAATAATTACAATTTTCCTAAAATTTTACAATACCTTTTCACATTTTTTCGGTAAGGAAAAAGCTTGAAGTCATTCTTTTTTGCTACAAATTTAGCATTTTTATGAAATAAAATTTCAAGTTTTTTTCTTGTTTTTTTGATTTGTTTAATTGAAGCAGTGTTAAAAGAATTTAAAATAACTTTTACTTCTTTTTGTTTTAAAAATTTTAAAATATCAGTATTTTTCTTACCTAGCCAAATTTCAAAGCCAAATTTAAGCCCCACTTTAAAGCTAAGCATATCAAAAAGTATCTCACGCATAGAATTTAGCAAAGAATTTGCTAAGATCAATTGCTTTCTTAAAAGAGCTTTTTCTAAATTTGCAAAAGTCCAATAAAACTCATTACTTACCTCATCAAAATCTTTTTTTGTTGGCTTTTTTATGCAAAAAGCACTTTTATGTTGAGGCTTTTTAAATTTTCTATCTTTGTCCACAAGTACCTTGCTTAAAGGCTCGAATTTATAGTAAAATTTTAATGCTTCTAAGGCGATAAATTTAAAATCTACCCTTGTTCCATTTTTAAAAATTACTAAAAAACTCACCCAATTTTTGGGTAAGTCACCCTCATAAAATTCAAAGCCTTCTGGTGCTTGATAAAGTAAAATTTCTCCAAATTTTTTGATAAATTTAGGTAATTTCGCCTTTTTGATTGCTTTGTTTTTCTTTAAATTTAAAAATTTTCTTAAATTCTTGTGCTTTATGAAAAATGAAACATCATAGTCTTGATAGCAATCTTGAATAGCTCTTTTATTTACCCTTGATCCCTCAAGTGTAACAAGGCGTATGTTTTTATCTAAAAGTGCTAATTTTTTAAATTGTTTTAAAAATTTATCTTGATTTTGCATCAATGCCCTTAAAAATGATTTTAATTATACAATATTTTATATTTTGCAAGCTTTGTTACTCTTATATTTTATAATGCAACAAATATAAAAAAAAGGAGAAAAAATGAAAACTTTAATCATTTTCGCACATACATTTTGGGAAGATTCTAAGGTAAATAAGGCTTTGTTTGAAAGCATTAAAAATTTAAAACAAGTGCAAATTCACAATCTTAGCGAAATTTACAAAGAGGGCAAAATCGATGTCAGTAAAGAAATGGATTTGTTGAAAAATGCCGATAAAATCATCTTTCAATTTCCACTTTTTTGGTTTAGCACCCCAGCACTTTTAAAAGAGTGGCAAGATAGGGTTTTAACAGCAATTCTTTATGGAGAAAATAAAGAACTTTTAAAAGATAAAAAATTTCAGATTGTAACGACTTTAGGTGGCGCACAAGAGAGTTATGACGGGCATCATGGTGCGACTTTAGAAGAGCTTTTAAAGCCGATTTATTATACATTTGAATATCTAGGATGTAAGAGTTTAAAGCCTTTTGCAATCTTTAGTGCAAATGCAAACAAGCTTGATTTAAAAGCTTATCAAGACGCTATAAGTCAAAATTCAGGGTGTTCTTAAATACTTTTTATAAATTTAAGAAAATGCTTACAACTTACAAAAAATTTCTAAAACTCTAGCAATATAAAAAGCTTGAATTTAAGGTGATTAATCGCCTTAAATTTTTTAATTAAATTTTAATCCTCAAAATTTCTAAGTAAGGGATAAATTTGTATTTTTTATAAACACTGAACTAATATTTATAGTATAATTTTTTCCTAAATTTATGTATCAAATTGGTAGCACAAAGGAAGATAAAATGACTTATGACATAGCGGTTATTGGAAGTGGTAGTGTGGGGAGTTTTGCGGGGTATTATGCGGCTAAAATGGGTTTAAAAACCTGTCTTATCGATAAATTTCAAGCACCCCATACCCAAGGTTCTTATCATGGCGATACAAGGATTTTTCGTATAGCTTATGGCGAGGGTGAAAAGTATATACCGCTTTTACAAGAGGCATACACGCTTTGGGGAGAATTTGAAAAGGAACAAAATATCAAGCTTTTTGAGCGTTGTGGGCTTTTAAATATCGGCTCAAATTCTACTTTTATGCAAAATGTGCTTTCGAGTGTGAAAAATTATGATCTTAAAGCAAAAATTCTAAATGCCAAAGAATTGCAAGAAAATTATAATATTTGCGTATCAGATGATTTTTTCGGCGTGTTAGAAACAGATACAGGCTTTGTGTATAGTGATTTGAGTGTAAAAAGTGCTATCAATGCTGCTTGCAAGCTTGGCGCGCATACTTTGTGTGATGAAATCGTGCGTATATGTAAAGAAAATGGAGTGTATAAAATACAAACGCAAAATTCTAGCATACAAGCAAAACAAATTCTAATCAGTGCAGGAAGTTATGTCAATGAAGTGTTGAGCGTGTGTGAATTTGACTTGCCAAAAGTGCCTGTGGGCATTAGACGCAAAGTGGTGAATTGGTTTGATACGGATTCTTATAAACTCTCACAAGGTTTTCCAGCATTTATACTCGAATTTGAAGACGATTATTTTTATGGTTTTCCTGATTTTGCAGATGGATTAAAAGTAGGTAGAGATAGAGTAGGGGAGATCATTAGCACCCGCGAAGAACGCGTGGAATTTGGATCTTATGAGCAAGATACTCTTGATATAGGCAAGCATATCAAAGAATTTTTTCCTGATTTAAAAGATTTTAGCAAGGGCAGTGTATGTACTTATCCTTTAAGCCCTGATGATGATTTTATCATCGATTTTTTAGATGAAAATCTCTTTTTTATGGGTGGGCTTAGTCATGGGTTTAAATTCGCTCCCGCACTTGGACTTTTAGGCGTGAAAGCATTGCAGACTCAAAAGCTAGATCCGAGTATAAAGCAGTATTTTAGCTTAAAGCGTTTTGGATAAAGCCGGATAACCCTTATATTTAAGGGTTATCTTTAGATAATGTTTTGTATTTTTTGTAAAAGCTCATTGGCTTTTTCTTGATTTGCCTTTAAAGTGCTTAGGATCTCTTCTACTTCACGCAAGGTTTTTTCTTCTTTGGAATTTGGATTTTTAGCACTTATATCATAGTTTCTTTCCTCAAGCTCTTTTATGCTGACTAGATAAGAATGAGGAGTGATTTTTCTTTCCTTATAGATTTTTAAAAATTCCTCAAAATGTGCGTATTCTAAAGGCTTGTTTTTGGTGAGTTTAAAAGGCGGTATAAGCTCATAATAATACACCTTATCATCTTCACCGCAAATGCTTCTTTTTCCTTTTGAGAAAAAAAGCACATTGGTTTTTACCGCACTATAAGGCAAAAATACTCCGCTTGGCAAGCTTAAAACGCATTCGAGATTGAAATTTTCTAGCAAGTCTTTTTTCACACTTACAAAGGCATTTGAATTTTGAAAAAGCACGCCCTCAGGCACGATTATGGCACATCTTCCGTTATTGTTTAAAGATTTTAAGATATGTTGTAAAAATAAAAGCTCAGTAGCGTTTGATTTTATGGGAAAGTTGTTTTGAATTTGTTCTTTTTCCTTGCCTCCAAAGGGTGGATTTGCCAAAATCACTTCATATTTTTCGCTTTGGGTTATGTCTGTGATTTTTTTATTTAGAGTGTTTGTTTTGATGATGTTTGGAGATTTTACCTCGTGTAAGATCATATTCATCACGCCCATTGCGTAGCTTAGCGGGGTTTTTTCTTTGCCAAATAATGCATCATTTTGTAAAAATTCAAGCTCTTCTACGCTCAAATTTGCTTTTTTGTTTTTACTCCTGTCTTCATACAAGATATGCAAAAAACTTTCTACTAAAAACCCACAACTCCCACAAGCAGGATCATAAATCCTTTCTTTTGCCTTAGGATCTATCACTTCTACCATAGCTCTTATCAAAGGGCGTGGCGTGTAAAATTCTCCACTATTTCCCCCATCGCTTCCCATATCTTTTAAAAGCTTTTCATAAACTTCACCTAAAGCAAATACATCACTTTCTTTACTAAAGCTTAGCTCATCGACTAAATTTATAACCTCTCTTAAAGTGTGTCCATTGGCTATGCGATTGTCTATAAACTCGAAAATCCCGCCTATTTTATACTCTATGCTTTTGAAATTTTCATTATCTTTGAAGCTTTTTAGATATGCAAAAAGCTCGTTATTTACAAAGCTAAGCAAATCATCTCCGCTTAAAGCATTTTTTACATCAAGTTTGCCTTCACTTGTTTTTGGAGCTGCCCATACTCTCCAGCTGAATTTTTCTTCTAAGATGCTTTTATATACTTTATCATTTAAGATAGCTTCTAGTTTTAATTCCTCTTCATAATCATCTAAAAATTTTAAAAACAATATCCAGCTGATTTGCTCGCTATAATGCATCGCACCGCTTATACCATCATCGCGTCTTAGTATGTCTGTTATTTTGTCGATTTTATTTTGCATTTAAAAAATTCCCTTTTTAAAAAGTCTTAAAAGTTCTATATTTATATAATAATGATTTCTGCCTATTTTAATACATTCTAATACCCCTAAATTTTCACAAATTTTAAGATATTTTGAAGCGCTTTGCCTAGAAATATTTAATTTTTCTATCAAAAAATCTATCTTTGTATAAGGATGAGAAAACAAAAGCTCTACAAAGTCTTTACTATAAAAATTGGTTTTATTTTGCAAAATTTCGCTTACATTTAGCATCATTTTTTCTATTGTGGTAATAGTTTCAATAGTTTTTATAGCAGTTTGTTCTACGCCTTTTAGTATGTATTCTATCCATTCTAAAATCGCTCCTTCATCTCTTACTTTTTGCAAAAGACTATAATACTCCCCTTTGTTTTTTACAATATAAGCACTCAAATATAAGATAGGCAAATCAAGCAAGCCTTTATAAACCAAATAAAGTATATTTATAATCCTGCCTGTTCTGCCATTGCCATCATAAAATGGATGAATGCTTTCAAATTGATAATGAATGATTGCCATTTTTACTAAAAAATCAAGCTCATCTAAAGTATCATCGTTAATGTATTGCTCTAAATTTCTCATAAGTTCTTGTATGTCGCTATGATTTTGTGGGGGTATGTGTTTGATTTCTCCTGTGATAGGGTTTTTAAGCATAGTGCCGCTTTGTTTTCTAAAGCCTGCATTGTTTCCTTCTAATCTTTTTTGAATTTCTAAAATGTGTGCGATTCTCAATAAACGCTCTTTTTTTAAAAGCTCATACCCTTTTTTCAAAGCACTTTCATAGTCTTTTACTTCTTTTGCTGCTCTTGTAAGTTTGCTTTCATCGATTTGAGATAAAAAAAGTTCATCATGGGTTGTGATTATGTTTTCTATCTCACTTGAATCTTTTGCTTCTTGCAAAATTAAAGCATTGATTAAAATGTTTGGATTAGGGATACTTTTGCTAAGTCCGTTGAGTTCTGCTAATTTTCTTGAAGCTTTGATGATAAGGCTGTAAATATTTGAATTTAATTCTATATTTAGAGGTAGTTTTGGGGGTATGAATTCTTTCATGATTTTTCCATATGTTAAAATTTCTAAAAATTTTTAACATTATAAAAGAATATGTTAAAAAATCAAAAAATTTTAACATATCTAGCTAATGTGTTAAAATTTCTAAAAATTTTTAACATTATAAAAGAATATGTTAAAAAATCAAAAATTTTTAACATATCTAGCTAATGTGTTAAAATTTCTAAAAATTTTTAACATTATAAAAGAATATGTTAAAAAATCAAAAATTTTTAACATATCTAGCTAATGTGTTAAAATTTCTAAAAATTTTTAACATTATAAAAGAATATGTTAAAAAATCAAAAATTTTTAACATATCTAGCTAATGTGTTAAAATTTCTAAAAATTTTTAACATTTATAAATTTCCTTTAAAAGCTTTATCTAGCAATGATTTTTTAAGCTCTTGTAAGTCTTTTATCTGTGCTTGATAGTTTTGCTTTAAATTTTTTACATGAGAAGAAAGCTCATCTAAATGCGAAGCGATTTGCTCTTGCTCTTTGAGTGGGGGTAGGGGGATTTCAATTTGTTTGAGTTTATCTATATTTAAATTTTTTACAGTAGAACCAGAGGCTTGGTAGGATAAAAAGTTATACATAAAATTACTAGAAAATAAATAGTAAAAATACTCTTTATTTAAATTAATTTTTTCTTTTAACAATAGCCAACCATCGTGAATTGCACCTTTTTGTAATTTCACAATAACAGGTTTGCCAAAACTCATTGAATTTGAAACTAATAAATCTCCCTCAATGACTAATTTACTTTTTTTAAGTCCTTCTTGTATGATTTTTTCTTCTGTTTTATAGAGATATTTTTGATTTTTTATATCGCCGATTTTAATCCAATTTATACCATCTTCTTTATCTGTTAAAAATTCTTTAATAGGTCTAGGAGAGCCCCCTCTTTCAATATTAAAAATTTCTCCTAAGCTTTTCCATTCCCAACCTTGTGGGAGTTTGTAGTTTTCTTTGGCATTGTCTTTTAAGGGATTGAAAGCTTTTTGTAAGGCACTTTGCATTAACTCATCTAAATTTAGCAAATCCTGCTCTAAGATTTTTATACTCTCATCTATCTTTGCAAAACTCTCATCTAAAATTCCCACTATCCTTTCTTGCTCTTTGAGCGTGGGTAGGGGGATTTCAATTTGTTTGAGTTTATCTATATTTAAATTTTTTACAGTAGAACCAGAGGCTTGGTAGGATAAAAAGTTATACATAAAATTACTAGAAAATAAATAGTAAAAATATTCCTTATTTAGATTAATTTTTTCTTTTAACAATAGCCAACCATCGTGAATTGCACCTTTTTGTAATTTTACAATAACAGGTTTGCCAAAACTCATTGAATTTGAAACCAATAAATCTCCCTCAATGACTAATTTACTTTTTTTAAGTCCTTCTTGTATGATTTTTTCTTCTGTTTTATAGAGATATTTTTGATTTTTTATATCGCCGATTTTAATCCAATTTATACCATCTTCTTTATCTGTTAAAAATTCTTTAATAGGTCTAGGAGAGCCCCCTCTTTCAATATTAAAAATTTCTCCTAAGCTTTTCCATTCCCAACCTTGCGGTAAATTTATCATTTTATTTTTGTCCCATTTGTTAAATTAAATTTTAAAAAAGACTTCCTAAAATGTTATATTGTATTTTTATTTGTTTTTTAAGAAACTGAGATAAACTAATACAATCTATATTTTTAAAATTGCATATTGCTGGAATCTTTTTAAAAATTTTACTATCATTGCTATTTATCGTTTCTTCTGTTATTATTGTTATGTTTTTATTACTTAAAGCATAAGAAATTAATGCAAAATCAGCACTTTTTATGAAATTTATTTTTTGTTGCTCATATTCCTCTTGATTTAATTTTTGTTTCATTCCTTTTATAACAAAATTATTATCAATTAAATTATGCCATTTTGCATCAATTATAAAATCTTTTTGTTTTGGGGATTTTATTCTACCTAATTCTTGAAATTCTTTAAAAACTAAACCAGATGATACTCTTTTACACTCCATTTTAACTTCGTTTAATAATAAAAAACTATTGTCATTAAATCCACTCAGTAAAAATTCTCTCAATATTAAATCTTCATCGAACGGAATGTAGTATCTAACAAAACTTATCAAAGAACTTGTATCAAAAAGGTATTTATTCATAAATAAATCCTTCAAAATCATCATTTTTTATTTCTTTGGAAAATTCTGTGCGTATTGTATACTCATCAATAACATCATTTAAAAATGCATCTACGAAGATATCTTTTTTTAAAGAAGAAATAATTGGTTTGGATGGTCTGTATATAGCTCCTTTTGATTTTGATATTTCTGATTTATTTTTATAATCATCTTCCAATTCTTTATTTAACTCGTGATATCTTTGCCAACTAATTTTTTTGTTATTAGTATAATAATAAAAGATAGCAAGTCTGCTAATATGTTTTTTTTTGGAAATTTTTAAAATCATTTCATTATTGATATCTATATCATGCTTGGCAATATTATTTAATTCATCTATTTCACTACCTATTAAAAAATTAAAAGCAAATTCATTACACCATTTTTCTTCTAAATCCACACTTTCATCAAAAATATTTTTATCAATATGTTCATGAGTTAATAAATAATGGCCAAGTTCATGAGCTAATGTAAAAATTTCTCTTTTTCTAGATTGTTGTTTTCTTAAAACTATAATATTTGGCTCCATAAAAAAACCACATAAATTACTTTTAAATTTTAAATTTGAATGTTGCACTTCTTCTATTACAAGAATATTATGTTTTGCAAGATTATCTATAAAATATTTTAAAAATTTTTTATCATCACTAATATTTTTATCTAACAAAAATTGCATTTGTGTAGCAACTTCACAAGGCTTGTCATTGATAGAAAATTTTTCTAACTTTCGTGAAGTAAAGTCAAAATTTGTTAATTTAGCCAAACCTGTAATATAAGAAATATTTTGTTCCATTTTAGAAATTAATTGTTTATCTCCTATGCTTAATTCTTCTTTTATATTATTTTTTCTAAATAAAATACTTGATTTATTTGCAATGGAATTTGGATTTGTATAAAAATCTAATCCTCTTTTAAAAATTGCATCAATCTTTTGCAAATCACCTTTTGTTAAAGGATTTTGAATTTTTTCAACCCCGATATATTTCGCAAATTCATCAATAGAATTAAAATCAAACAATTCCAACAAATAATTCAATCTATCAAAATTAATATCTATACTAGCCATTGATATCTTAATTCTCTTTTTAATAATCTGTATAATAAAAATTTTATCATAACTAGATTAAATAATCTTGATTTCACCTCGCATAAATCTCCCTTTGCAAATCATCTACACTTTGCTTTAAATTCTCCACCCCGCCAAATTCACTGACTATTTCTTTTACATTGCCTAAAGAGCTAAGCTCTATCAAAGGAGCCAAGCTTCTATCAAAATCTTTTATGCCGTATTGCTGATATCTATCTAGTAAAAATTCTATGAATTTGAGAGCTTTTTCTTTTTGGAAGCGTTTTAAAAATTCACTCTTTTCTACTTGCAAAACACGTTCTTGTCTTGTTTTGATCTCAGCATTAAAACTCAAATGCGCCAAAACATCATATATATCACAATCCTTCTTATCAAAAATTTCACCCAAATCTTTCAAGGCATTTTCATCTACTCCATCTTTTTCAAGGGTTTTTAAGAAATTCAGCCTAGTTTCTTGCTTGCTCCAAATTTCACGAAGTTTTACTTCATCGTCGTAGTATTCTGCTAGCTTGCCTATCAAAAATTCTAAAAACTCTTTAGTGCTAAGCGGTTTGCCACTACTTCCTAGATAGCTTGTGTTTATGTCAAGCACTTTGAGTTTTGTGCCTTTTAAATGCACGGTGATTACTTTTTTGCTTTCTGTTTCTTTTGTTTTGTCTGATTCTTTTTTATTTTGCTTGCCCCAAATTTCGCTTTTATCTTCTTTATCTTCATCTTTGACTTGTTCGCCATCCCATTTTGGATCATAAAATAACTTTGTCGCACCCACAAAATCTATGATGGTAAAAAAGTCCTTTCCTTCATACACTCTAGTGCCTCGCCCTATGATTTGTTTAAATTCTATGATAGAGCCTATATTTGCTAAAAGCACTATGTTGCGCACATTTCTAGCATCTACGCCTGTGGTTAGCATTTTAGAGCTTGTAAGGATTACAGGATAGCTTTTATCATTGTCTTGAAATTGTTTTAAATACTCAAGTCCTATCTTACCCTCATCACTCGTAACCCTTACACAATAATCATCTCTTTTAACACTTTTAAATTTATCAATAGCTCTTTTTATATCGCTTGCATGAGCTTGATTGGCACAAAAGATGATGGTTTTATCCATAGGATCTATAAGTTTTAAAATTTCTTTAGCTAGAAAATCATTATATTGAGGTAGATGGATATTTCTTTCAAATTCACTCATTTTATAAAATCCTTTTTCTAGCTCTCCTTCTATGAGATCATCAGGATTATACACATAGCCTTCGCTAAGTGTGGTGGTGATGCGTTTTACCTTATAAGGGGTTAAAAAGCCATCTTCTATACCCTCTTTTAGGCTATACTCATACGCACTTTCACCAAAATACCTGTAAGTGTCTACATTATCACTCTTTTTAGGTGTGGCAGTAAGTCCTAAATGAGTAGCTGATGAAAAGTGCTCTAGCACGCACGCCCAGTTTCCTTCTTCGTTCGCTCCGCCTCTGTGACACTCATCTATAATGATAAGGTCAAAAAAATCTTTTGGATATTGTAAATAAAACTTACCCTCTTGCTCTTCTTGGGTATTTTCTTGATCTTTAGAATTTGCAGCTAGACTTTGATAAATTCCAAAGAAAACATTTGCGTTGGTGATGATTTTTCCATCATTTTTTCTAATCTCTTCTGCGCTGATTATTTTACAATCACTTTCTACTGCGTTAAATTCTCCCAAAGCCTGATCTCTTAAGCTCACTCTATCGCATAAAAACAATATCTTTGGTTTTTGATCTTTGTTTTCTTTATTCCACCTTGCTTTAAGCAAGCGATAACACAAGGCAAAAGCTATGGTCGTCTTACCTGTGCCAGTAGCAAGGGTAAGTAAAATTCTATCTTTACCATTGATTAAAGCTTCTATGACTTTATCTACGGCTATTTTTTGGTAGTATCTTAATGTTTTTTGAGGTATGTATAATTCTCTTTGGGTTAAAAGTTTGTATTGCCATTCTTTTAAATTTCCATAAATTCTTTGAAAAAGTTCGTTAGGGCTTGGAAAATTTTCTATATACTCGCCCCTTGAAACCCTTAAATCATACTCATAAATTTTATCGCCATTAGTACTATAAACAAAAGGCACATTTAAAGTTTTAGCGTATTCTATACCTTGAGATAAGCCATCTAAGGCGTCTTTGTTTTGTTTTTTAGCTTCTATGATGGCAAGATTGTTATTTTGAAATTTGAGCAAATAATCCGCAAATTTTCTTTCACCTCTTTTGTTGCCTATGAGTTTGCGTCCATCGGTAAAATAATAATTTCTCGTGATATTTTCTTCACCCCAAGAACTAGCATAAAGCTTTGTGTCTATAAGTTTAACTCTTGTATCATCTTCTGAATATAAATTTTGCATTTTTACCCCAAAGTGAAATTAAATTTTGTAATTATAACATTTATAATAATTTTTTTAAAAAAATTTAATTTCCCTCTTGACTTATAGCTACTCTAATGTTTTATAATTTCAAAAATCAAAAAATAAGGAGAGAAAATGGACTCTAAAATCTTTTTAGAAAATGGTCGCATTCAAAGCAAGGGCTATGCTATGCTTAGCAAAGATGCGAAATTCACACCCTTTGAATTCACACGCCACGCTGTGGGTGATAATGATATTTTGATTAAAATTTTATATGCAGGAATTTGCCATAGCGACATCCACACTGCAAGAAGCGAGTGGGGAGAAGCTGTGTATCCTTGTGTGCCAGGGCATGAGATAGCAGGAGAAGTGATCGCAGTGGGTAAAAATGTGAGCAAATTTAAAGTAGGGGATTATGCAGGGGTTGGCTGTATGGTAAATTCGTGCGGAGAATGCGAAGCGTGCAAAAAATCTCAAGAGCAATTTTGCGAAAAAGGACAAACCATCTATACTTACAATAGCTGCGATATTTTTCATGATAATGAAAACACCTATGGAGGCTACTCAAACAACATAGTTGTAAGTGAAAAATTTGCCGTTTGTGTGCCAAAAGATGCACCGATGGAAAAAGTCGCGCCTTTGCTTTGTGCAGGAATTACCACTTATTCTCCACTTAAATTTTCAAATATCAAAGAAGGCTCAAGCGTAGCGGTAGCGGGATTTGGCGGACTTGGTATGATGGCGGTTAAATATGCTGTGAAAATGGGCGCAAAAGTAAGTGTTTTTGCTAGAAATGAAAACAAAAAAGCCGATGCTTTGGCTATGGGCGTGAGTTCTTTTTATACAAGCACAGATAAAAATGCTGTAAAAGAACGCTTTGATCTTATCATCTCTACTATCCCAACTCCTTATGATCCTAGTGCTTATATGGATTTGCTTAAATTTGGCGGTGAAATGGCGATAGTGGGTTTGCCACCTCACGAAGTTGCTCCAAGTATCAGTGTGATAACCTTTGTGCATAAAGCGGGTAAAAAAGTCTATGGTTCGCTAATCGGCGGAATCGCAGAAACTCAAGAAATGCTTGATTTTTCACTCAAACATAAAATTTACCCTGAAACTGAACTCATCACTTCAAAAGATATCGACAAAGCTTATGAAAATCTCACTTCAGGAAAAGCAAAATTCCGCTATGTGATCGATATGACAAAGGAATAAAATTATTTATGTATAAAAAATTAAGCTTAAGTAACTATGAAAAAGAGAGGTTGAAACACTATACAAATACGGCGTTAAGTAGATTTGAACTAAGTCATAGTTTTAAAATAAATAAAATGAAAAATTCTCATTTTATTTATTCTTTAAGTAAAATTGTAAATGATACACAAGAGTTAAAAAGAAGCGTGATTGAAAACGAAGCAATTCAATTTCATAAAATTAATCCTGCTTATGTTTTACTCAAAAATAATGAAATCTGCAATACTTTTACAGAATTTGATTATGATTTCAATATTTTTTTGAGTAATTATGAAAAAGATTATGAATTATTTTTAAAAAAAGATTTATGTTTTTGTATAAAACAAGCTCCAGAAAATAGTTTTTATATATCAAGTTTTAAATCTTATTTTAATTCTTTTTCTTTGCATTTAAAAAATGGCTATGAATTTTATGCGCCTATTTTTACAACTTACAAAAAAGTTGATGAGTTGATAATTTACGCTAATTTTCATCACGCCTTTTTTGATTTATCTAAGGCAAAAATATTTTTTGAAAACTTAGAATTTGAACTAAAAAAATTATTTTAATACTTATCAAACACTATATCGCTAATGTCAAAACCTTTTTGCTTGGCGATATCTAAGAGTTTATCTATATCTTTTTTATCGATGATTTTTCTAGATAATATCCAAAGATACTCTTTATCAGGACTTCCAACGACAGCAACTTCATAGTCTGTGTCTACAAAGAGAATTTCATAATTTGTTTTATTAAATAAATTCATAAAAATGCTAAATTTCACCGATAAAGCTCTTGGGGATTTTACTTTGGCTTTGCCTTGCACTTGCGAAACCTCTCCATCTTTTTTAACACAGATATTTTTTATCTTTACAACAGGGGTAGAGCCTTCGTATTCTAGTTGATATTCAGCTTTAGACTGAACGCAAGATTTTTGAAAAAATGCAGGTTTTCTAGCCATCTCAAGCCAAGTTCCCATATATTTTTCTAAATTAACATCTCCTATAAGTTCTATCATGGTATCCTCCTTTTGTTTTTCTCTCCCCTTCTTTCCTTTATATGTGATTAAACCATCACTTTATGTATTGACATTATAACTTGCATAAATTAAAATTGCGAGTTTAATTTTTCGAAAAAAGGTTTTTTTAATGCAACAATCAAGTATAACTATAAACAATACTCATCAAATCAAGATCTTAATCACGCTTTGTCTAGGTGTGTTTGGGCTTATCAGTATGGAACTTGGGGTGATGGGGATTATACCGCTTATATCGGAGAAATTTGGCGTTAGTGTTAGTGATGCGGGGTGGAGTGTGAGTATATTTGCACTGATTGTAATGTGCTGTGCGCCTATCGCGCCTATGCTTTGTGCGAATTTTAATCCTAAAAAGCTTATGCTATTTTGCTTGGCTATTTTTTCTCTTAGCTCTTTAGCAAGCATGTTTGTAAATGATTTTTGGCTACATTTGATTTTAAGAGCTATCCCTGCTTTTTTTCATCCTATTTATCTTGCACTTGCTTTTAGCACAGCTGCAAATTTAGCAGATGATAAAAGTAAAGTGCCTCATATAGTTGCAAAGATTTTTATGGCTATTAGTGCGGGGTTGGTTCTTGGGGTGCCACTGAGTAGCTATTTTGGTGGGAATTTCAGCTTTGAAATGGCGATGGCTTTTTATGTGGTGATTAATTCTTTAGCATTTTTTATCACTTTGTTTTTTATGCCTGATTTTAAAAAGACAAGCAGGATAAAGGTAGGAAAACAGCTTTTAAGTCTAAGATATGCGCTTTTGTGGATTTCTATGCTTGCTGTTTTTTGTATTTCGACGGGGTATTTGGGTTTTTATTCTTATTATTCTGAATTTTTATTTAGCGTGAGTAAAATGAGCTTTACAAATATCAGTTTAGCACTTTTTATTTATGGTTTTGCAAGTATTATCGGCAATAATATCGCGGGTAAAACTTTGATCAATCATTCAAATCAAACGCTTGTATTTACTTCTATGGCGATGATTTTGATATATGCTTTGATTTTTGTAAATGCAGCGCAATTTGCAATCATGCTTACATTGAGCTTGATTTTAGGAATTTTAAATGGAATTTTAAATAATGCAATGCATTATATCATCACCTTTCCTTTCCCTAGGGCAAAAGATTTTACTAATGGGCTTTTCATAAGCGTTTCAAATATTTCTATCAGTGTGGGTGCTACTCTTTGTGGTTTAGTCATTTCTATAAAAGAAACTAAATACATTGCGATAAGTTCTATTATCATGGTGGGTTTAGGACTTATTTTGGTATTGGTTAGAATGAGATTAGAAGATAAAAGGTTGAAAATTTAGGTTTATTATGGTAAAAAAAGCTAAGAAAAATGATAATGAAACAATAGCAAATTTAGCCCTTTTGCTTTGGCCAAATCATAATTTAAAAGATTTGGAGCAAGAATTTTTAGAAATTTTAGATTCTAAAAAAGTTGCCATTTTTCTCAAATACATAGGCACAGAAGCAGTAGGCTTTGTCTATGTGAGTTTAAGAAATGATTATGTAGAGGGATCTTCTAGCTCTCCTGTAGGATATTTAGAAGGGATTTTTATAAAAGAAGAATTTCGTAAACGCGGTTTTGCTAAAGAATTATTAGAGTTTTGCGAAAAATGGGCAAAAAAGCAAGGTGCAAAGGAATTCGCAAGTGATTGTGAATTAGAAAACCAAAAAAGTCTTAGTTTTCACAAAGCTTTGGGCTTTAGTGAGGCAAATAGAATCGTTTGTTTTATCAAAAAATTATGAAAGGAAAACTATGAAAAACATACTTTTATTAAATGGAGCAAAAAGCTTCGGACATTCAGGTGGCAAGCTAAATGATACTTTGCACGAAGTGGCAAAAGAAAGTCTTTTAAATTTGGGATTAAAGGTCGATGAAACCTATATCGATAAGGGTTATGATATAGAAAATGAAGTTGCAAAGATACTTAATGCCGATGCGATCATCTATCAAATGCCAGGATGGTGGATGGGTGAGCCTTGGATAGTGAAAAAATACATCGATGAGGTTTTTACTGCAGGGCATGGAAAATTTTATGCAAACGATGGCAGAAGTAGAGAAGATGCAAGTAAAAAATATGGCAGCGGCGGACTTGTAAATAATAAAAAATATATGTTTAGCCTTACTTGGAATGCACCGCTTGAAGCCTTTAAAGATAAAGATCAGTTTTTTGAAGGTGTGGGCGTAGATGGAGTGTATTTGCATTTACACAAAGCAAATCAGTTTTTGGGTATGAAGCCTTTGGCAACTTTTATTTGTAATGATGTGATGAAAAATCCACAAGTGGAAAAATATATCGAGGATTATAAAGCACATTTGCAAAAAGTGTTTGGGAGCTAAGCCAAGATAGCAAGTGCAAAATTTGCACCATCTTATAGATGATTTTAAATAAACATTAATTCATGCTGGGTTATTATTTGGCCTAGCATTTTAATATCATAAAATATTCTTGTTTATTTCAAAAGGTAGTAAATGGATCGTTCAAAATATTTATTTATCTTGCTTGTTATTGCTATGTTTTTATGGGGTTCTTCATGGCCGACATCTAAGATTTTGGCAAATTATACAGATACTTCTATTATTACCTTTTGGCGTTTTTTCTTTGTTGTATTGGGTTCATTTTTTGTTTTAAGCTTCTTGAAAATTCCTCTTAGGCTTGAAAAAACTGCCTTAAAATGGGTATTGATAGCAGGAGTTTTAAATGGACTTTATGCCTTTGTATTTTTTATTGCTATAAAGCATGGTTTAGCAGGTAAAGGAGGGGTTTTAGTAACCACTATGATTCCTATATTTTCTTATTTGATATTTATGATAGCGATATTCTTTCAAAAAGATAAAAAATCAACTCACAAGATCACAAAGAGTGAAATTCTAGGCTTATTTTTGGGTTTGATTTCAGGGCTTTGTTTGCTAAATTTAGGCTCTATGGAAGAGCTTTTGGGTAAGTTTAATGCTTTGTTTTTAAGCTGTGCTTTTATATGGGCTTTGATGGCTGTTTTTACTCATAAAGCAAAAGGGACTCATCCTTTGGCGATTAATTTTTATATCAACCTTATGTCGTTATTGATGTTTTCATGGGTGTTGTTTGATCTTAAAAGTTATGAGATCTTTCAATTTGATTTTAAATTTTGGGTCAATCTTTTTGTGGTGGCTTTTTTATCTACGGTGGTAGGTACGAGTATATATTATTATGGAATTCACATTTTAGGAAGTGTAAAAGCAAATTCTTTTGTTTTGATCACTCCTGCAAGTGCTTTGATTTGCAGCTTTTTTATCTTAGATGAAGTACCTACTATACTTACTTTAATAGGCTGTGTTTTAGCGATTTTTGCTATATATTTTATCAATATTTATGGTAAGAAAAAATCCTAAGATTTTAAAGATGAATTTAAAATATCGCTTATAAACATATGCCCTGGCGCATGGGTAATCACAAAAGGCAATTTTGCTTTCATTATCACATTTTGTGGAGTTACGCCACAAGCCCAAAATACAGGAATTTCGCCTTCTTTTATAATAGGATCATCACCAAAATCAGCTTTTAAAACATTATTTATACCAATTTCCTTAGCATTGCCAATTTGCACAGGAGCTCCGTGAACTAAAGGAAAATTAGCAGTGATTTCGCTAGCTTTTTTGGCATTATCAGGAGTAAAGGGGCGCATAGAAACAACCATTTCGCCACTAAAAATTCCTACGCTTTTACAAGCAATATTGGTTTTATACATTGGCACATTGCATTTATTGCTAATATGTCTTATTTCTAAGCCTTTTTCAAGTAAAGCTTCTTCAAAAGAAAAGCTACAACCTAGTAAAAAACCTATCAAATCATCATTATAATACTCGCTTATATCATAAGCCTCTTTAGTTTTTACTCCATTTTCGTAGATAAAATATTTTGGAATGTCAGTGTAAATATTTGCATTCTTGGCAATTTTTTGAGTAAATTTACCATGTACTATTTCTAAAAGCGGGCAGGGTTTTGGATTAAGTATACAAAAGGTTTCAAAGTCTTTAGCATATTCTTTGGGTAAAATAACCAAATTTGCTTGTGCGTAGCCTAAGGCCATGCCTGAAGTTTGTTCTTTTATCTCACCTTTTGCGATTTTTTCTCTTAGTTGTTTTGGATTCATTTTTATCCTTAAATCAAATTTTCAAAATCAAGATTGATTTTTTTATCCAAAATCTTAAATCTTTCTTCCTTTTGTTTATAGAGTTCTAAAGCATTTTGCATGCTAATGTTTTCAAATTTAAAATTTGTTCCTAATTTCGCTTGTGCAAGCAAAGGCAAGTCATTTTCTATAACAGAGGCTATTTTTGTATAACCTCCAGTGCTTTGTCTTCCTGCCATTAAAATGATAGGTAGGCCATTTTTTGGCACTTGAATACTTCCAAAAACCGCAGGATCTGAAATAATATCGGCCGAATTTTTATGTTCTATCATAGCTTGAGCTTCTGCATAGATTGCCATTCTATCGCTTTTTAAGCCTATCTTATAACTAGTATTTAAAAAGGTATTTAAGCCATTTTGCGTAAAAGCATCATCGTTTGTGCCTAAAACAACACGGATAGTGGGTTCTTTAGCAAACTGAAAAACAGGATTTTCACATTCTCTTTTTGATAGATTAAAAGGGATAAAGCTGTTATTTAGTTCTAATACATCATCCTTTTGTAAAGCTTTTCCATTAAATATCCCAACACCCATTTTTACATCGCTTGATTTTGAATTTAAAAAGCTTTTTATCTTAAATCCACCCGCTACGCATAGATAGCCTCGAAAACCTATTTTTGCTAAACCAAGTTCTAAAACATCACCCTTTTTTGCTTGATAAACTTTACAAGTTTGAATTTTTTTATTGTTTAATTTAGCTTCAAATTCTGCCCCGCTTAATACAAAATAGCTTTCATCTAAAAATTCGTATTTTCCACCTTTTAAACAAAGCTCAAGTCCTGCTTCATCTTGTTTATTTCCAAGTAAGATATTTGCAATCCTTAAAGAAAGTTCATCCATCACACCGCTTCTTGCTATGCCTAATTTAGCATAATTTTTACGCCCAAGATCTTGTATGGTGGAATTTATAGAAGCTTCAATGACTTTTATACTCATAAATTTCCTTTTGATAGACCTTTTTTAAAACCTGTTCTTTAATATCGTAAAATTCATCTTTTGAAATGGCTTTAAATTTTAAAAACATTCCTGCTTTTAAAAGTGTAGGATTTTTTTCGTCTTCTTTATTGAAAAATTCTAAAGGAGTTCTAGCAATGATTTGCCAACCGCCTGGGCTTGAAATCGGATAAACTCCTGTTTGCTTATCGGCAATACCTACACTTCCTGCCTCAATTTTGGTTCTAGGGCTTGCGAGTCTTGGGGTAAAAAGTCTTTCATCAAGTCCTCCAAGATAAGGAAAACCGGCCATAAATCCTAGCATAAAAACAAGATAATAGGGCTTTGTATGAAGATTTATCAATTCTTCCTTGGAAAGATTATGATACTTGCATACAAATTCTAAATCAAGCCCAAATTCTTCATCATAACAAAGTGGAACTTCGATACAAAGATTGGATTTTTTATCCGTTATTTTAATATCCTTTTTGATTTTTTCTAAAAAATCGAGTAAAGAATTCAAGGATAATACGCAAGGATTAAAATAAATAAGCAAGCTAGAATAAGCACTTACAAGCTCATCTATGCCATAAATTTCATTTTCATTTATACCTTTTTGAATTCTAGCCTCAGTGCTTAAAACCAAAGCGTTGATTTGAGGCGAAATTTCTTGTTTAAAGCGCAAAAGCACTGCTTTGCTTCCACTAAAATGTATGCTAAACATTTTATATTAACTTTATCATAGAAAGTATAGATAAATAAGACATTAAAGCCACGATCAAAAGTCCAAAAGCACTCATCCATTTGGGATGCTTATAGTCTCCAACTATGCTTTTTTTATGTGCTGCAATTATCATTATAAATAGGGTAATAGGCAAAATCCAACCATTGATTGTTCCAACGATGATTAATATACTTGCAGGAGATTTTCCAAGTATATAAAAAACTAAAGTTGAAACAATAATGAAAAAAATTACCACAAAGCGGTTATATTTTTCAATCCAAGGATGAAAAGATCTTATAAAAGATACAGAAGTGTAAGCAGCTCCAATAACTGATGAAATAGCAGCTAAAAAGAGCACTATGCCAAAGATTTTTAAGCCCAAATCTCCTAAAGCATGATGAAATACCGAACCAGCAGGATTTTCTTTATCCAGTATGAAACCAGAGCTAACTACCCCTAAAACTGCTAAAAATAAAATCACACGCATGATTCCTGTGATAATGATTCCGCTTACTGCGGCTTTATTAATATAGTTTAAATTTTCTTTTCCATAAAGCTTTGCATCTATAAGTCTGTGCGCGCCCGAAAATACTATGTATCCACCTACCGTTCCGCCTACTAAGGTTACTATAGAAATAACATCAATTTGTGTAGGCATGAATGTTCTAAAAAGAGCTTCGCCAATAGGAGGTTTTGAAGCAAAGGCTACATAAGCAGTAAGGATAATCATCACAAAACCTGCTAAAACGATGAATTTATCCATCAATTCCCCAGCTTTTTTAAAGATAAAAATACCAATAGCAATAATGGCGCTAATAATTGCTGCGTTTTCTACGCTAATGCCTAATACTATATTTAATCCAAGTCCAGCTCCTGCTATGTTTCCTATATTAAAGAAAAAGCCACCTAGTGCAATTAAAAAAGCTACAAAATAGCCCAAATTAGGTAAAACCATATTGGCTACTTCAGTTCCTCTTTTTCCGCTTATCCCTATAATGCGCCAAATATTAAGTTGTGCTCCTATATCCAAAATAATAGAAACAAGTATCACAAAACCAAAACTAGCCAACAAGCTTCCTGTAAATGTTGCTGTTTGGGTTAAAAATCCAGGGCCAATGGCAGAGGTTGCCATCAAAAAAGCAGCGCCCAAAAGAGCGGTTTTGTTTATCATTTTTATCCTTTCTTATAGTTTTTAATTTATAAAATCATTTAAGGCTTTTATTTGAATTTGTTCTTTTGTTAAATTTTCTTTGATTTTTTTAACAAATTCTAATGCTTTTATGCCATCTCCATGCACGCAAATACTATCAGCTTTTAAATCAACTTCTTTGCCATTTATGCTTGTAACCTTGCTTTCTTTTATCATTTTTATCACGCGTTTTATCGCTAAATCTTCATCTGTGATTACCGCACCTTCAAGTTTTCTTGAAACCAAAGTACCATCATCATTATAAGCACGATCGGCAAAGACTTCGTTTGCGTATTTTAGACCTTTTTTCTTTGCAGCTTCATTCATAGCAGAATTACTAAGTCCTAAGAAAATAATACCATCATCAAAACTAGCCACTGCTTCGCAAAGTGCTAGAGCTAGATTTTCATCTATTGCAGCCATATTATAAAGTGCACCATGGGCTTTAAAATGTTGTATTTTCATACCTTTTGCTTTGGCAAAAGCAAATAAAGCTCCCAATTGATATAAAGCATAATTTTTAGCTTCTTCAAAGCTTACTTGCATATTGCGTCTTCCAAAACCCAAAAGATCAGGGTAAGATGGGTGTGCTCCTATACAAACATTATTTTGCTTGGCTAAATTTAAGGTTTTATCCATCACGCAAGGATCGCCTGCATGAAATCCACAAGCGACATTTGCAGAGCTAACAAATTTTAAAATTTCTTCATCCATACCCATTTTATAGGCGCCAAAGCTTTCTCCTAGATCACTATTTAAATCTACCTTAAACATTTTTTACCTTATTTGTTTAATATAATCTTAACTTTTATTGTATCTTTTTTTTAATTAGGCTAAGAATGATATCCTTTTAAAAAATGCAAATTTTACAAAAAATATAAACTTTATTACAAATTGTAATAAATATGAAATTAGTAAATTTGTGAATATTTTTATTGTTTTTTTGTCAATATTGTATTATCCATAGGATTTTTTTAAAATTTTCAATCCATAGAAGAACATTATTTTTTTAGATCAGAAAAAAAACTAGCCAATGTTTTATTTCAGTTGGCTTATTTTTATACTTTTATATGTATCATTTTTTTACCACTTAAAAATTTTTATTATGAATTAGCTAGAGTAAGTAAACAAAAATACTTTATTAATGCTTTTTGGTATTTTTTTATAGGAATTTTGTTTGCGCCTATAATCATAGGTTTGGTGTTTTGTGTTATCGCTATGATTTTTTTGTTATGGCTTGGATAGAATTAGAAGAATTATCTAATGAAATTCCTCAAATTTTAGAACCATATAAAACTTATAAAGGCAATTTAATCTTGTAAAAACACTTTTTATAAGTGCAGGAATTTTAATTTTGGTGCTATATTTAGGAAGCTTTCTCTTGGAATTTTATTTTAAAGATGAAAGTTTTTTTGAAATTTATTCTACTGCTCAAATTTTGGTGACGGCTATTTCGTTGATTTTGGGTTTTATAGCTACGATTTTATTTTGCAAGAATACAAAAAAATGGATTTTAACTTTGTATTTTGTGTTAGGATTTTTTTCTATTTATGCGGTTTTTATTTTTGCTTTAATCATAGATTTATTTTCCTTGTATTTTTTTGTTCCTATCGGCGATGATTTTAGTATTCTTAGGGTATTATAGCTCCTATAAAATGCATTTTTGTTGTTTTATTTTTATTAAAACTAAGCAAGATAATTCATATTAATCTTTTTAAAATAGCCTCTTTATCTTTTATCGCATCCACATTACCTGAAATTTTTAATATCATTTATTTTTTTGAATTTGACTTTAAATCATATTCTAAAAACATCTTAGCTTTTATGTTTTATGCAGATATACTTTGTATCATCTTTTTCATCATCGCTGTATTTAAAATGAAAAAAGATAAAATGAGTTTTTAAGCAAGGAAATTCCTTGCTTGAAGTTAATCTTTTCTTGTTTTTGCATCCACTATAAATAAAGGTTTGTTAAGAAGTTTAAATTCACTTATGAAATTTAAAGTCTTATCGCTTGTTACCCATTTGATAAATTTGCTAGCCTCTGTGTAATTTACATTTTTACAATGTTTTGGATTTGTAGCGATTATAGAGTAGAAATTTTTAAGATTGTCATCGCCTTCATTTACGATCACTAAATTAGGATTGCCTTTTTCATTAGCTTCGTATTTGATATAAGTGCCACGATCAGTTAAGATCACACCCTTTTTTTCTTCTGCGATTTTGATACTTGCTAGCATTCCTTGTCCGCTTTGTTGATACCAGCTTTCTTTTTCAGGCACGCCGCCAAGATCTTTCCAAAGAGCTTTTTCTTTGTTATCAGTGCCTGATTTATCGCCTCTTGAAATGAAAGTAAGTTTTTCATTTTTGATAAGCTCTAAGCTTTCTTTTAAATTCTTATCTTTAAATTTAGGAGCTAAAGATTTATCCGCGATAATGATAAAATCATTATACATTACAGGCGTTCTATCTACACCAAAACCTTTACTTACAAAGTCTTTTTCCGCTTTTGGAGAATGCACAAAAAGCACATCAGCATTGCAATCTTCGCCCATTTTTAAAGCTGCACCCGTTCCTACTGCAACCCATTTTAAGGTATTGCCACTTTCTTTTTCATAGAGTGGTTTTAAAGCATCTAAAAGCCCTGTATTATCGGTGCTTGTTGTAGTTGCCATTCTAAGTTCTGCTGCGCTTGCGCTTAGGGCTAAAGCAAGAGCTAAAGAAATAATTTTTTTCATTTTGCCTCCTAGTTAAAATTTTACTTAAAAAAATATTTTAGCATAATTATGCTAAAATTACTTATTTAAAATAAGGAAACTTTTTGGATTATATCTTAGAAGGCTTTGCCCAAGCTCTATTTTTACTTTTTAATGCTGATGAAAGTGTTATTTCTGCAATCAAAACAACACTTTTTAGCTCCAGCATTTCCATCGTTTTATCCTTGATTGTAGGGTTTCCTTTGGGTTTTGCTTTAGGTTTTTTTGAATTTAAAATGAAGCGTTTTATAAAACTTATAGTCGATACCAGCCTTTCTTTTCCTACGGTCGCGGTTGGGCTTATACTTTATGCTTTGATTTCAAGCAGGGGCCCCTTGGGGGATTTAGGCTTGCTTTTTACTGTAAAAGCATTGATTTTAGGGCAATTTGTTTTAGCGCTTCCTATCGTTATCGCACTTTTTTCTAATTTGATAGAAAATATGAATAAAAAGCATTTTTTACTTATCAAATCTTTACATTTAAGTCCTTTAAAACTTGTAATGACTATCATTTATGAATTGCGCTTCGCTCTTGTAAGCGTTGTAGCCTTAGCTTATGGTAGGATAGTTGCTGAAGTCGGAGTAGCGATGATAGTGGGTGGAAATATCAAATACGACACAAGAACCATCACCACAGCCATTTCTCTTGAAACCAACAAAGGCGAATTTGCTAGCGGTATCGCTCTTGCTTTAGTGTTGATTTTCATCGCTTTTATTTTAAATTTTATTATACATAAACTCAAAAGATATTAGATGATAGAACTTTGTAATTTTAAATTTAATTATGGACAAAAAAATATTTTAAATATTAAACACTTATGTTTAGATACTGATAAAATCAGTATTTTAATGGGTTCAAATGGAAGCGGAAAATCTACACTTTTAAGAGTGCTGAAATTTCTTGAAGGAGAATTTGATAATATCACTTATTTTGGAAATAAGCATTTAAATTCAGATGAAAAACGCCAAATTTACTTACTATTTCCCGAGCCTGTTTTTTTAAATCGCAGTATAGAAAAAAATTTTTATTTTTTGTTAAAAACTTATAAATTAGACAGCAAAGAAATTAAAAAACGCCTTGAAGAGGTTTTAAATTTGCTTGAAATTGATAGAAGTTTGTTAAAAAAATATCCTAGCGAGCTTTCATCTGGGCAAGGGCAAAAGATAGCATTTGCTTTGGCTTTAAGTGCTAGAGCTAAGTATTATTTGCTTGATGAGCCGAGTGCTTTTTTGGATAAAGATACGATGATATTGTTTAAAAAAGCTATTTTATATATGCAAAAGACATATAAAAGCGGTTTTTTAATTGCTAGTCATGATAAAAATTTCTTAGACTCTTTGGCACAAAAAAAGTATTATTTACACGCAGGAGAAATTTTAGAATTTGAAAATACAAATATTTTTGAACTTGAAAATAAAGGTGTGAATTTTAGTAATTTTGTAGATTTTAGTATGTGTAAAAACTATATTTGCAAAGATGAAATTTCAAACAAAATAGCTATCGATCCTTATAAAATTTCTTTTTTATATCCTGATGATTTTTCCAAACAAACATTTGATTTTATACTTCAAAAATGTATCATCATAGCACTTAGAACAAGAAAAGAATTTGTTTTTATCAGAGTAGAATGCGGGAGCAAAATTTTAGAATTTGCTCTAGAATCAAAGCGATTTAAACAAGAAAAACTAAGCTTGTATCAAGAGCTTTGCTTGGTTTTTGATGAAGAGGCTATTTGTTTCTTAAATTAACATAATTTAGAAATGTTTTCTTTAATTTATTACAAATATTCACATTTTTGTAATTTTCTTCATTAATTATTTTTAAATTTGTATAAAACACAAAAAAAGTCTTATATAATGTTTATAAATAACTTAAAGAAGGAGTGTTCATGCGTTATCAAAATACTCAAGGACTTTTTAAACCTAACAAACAACTTTCTCGCAATGCAAGAATAAAAAATTTATGTGAATATTATGATTTATGCGACGAGGTAAGGGAAGATTTCGAAGGCTTTTGGAAAAGACAAGCTCTTGAAAAAATTGATTGGTTTTCGCCTTTTTCTCGTGTTTTAAATGATGATAAAGCTCCATTTTATAAATGGTTTGAGGGTGGAACTTTAAATGTAAGCTATCAGTGTTTAGATCGCCATATGAAAACAAGACGCAACAAAGCAGCTATTGTTTTTGAAGGAGAAATGGGTGATTATGAGGTTTATACTTATCGTAGATTATTGCATGAAGTTTGTAAAGCAGCAAATTTGCTTAAACGCTTTGGTGTTAAAAAAGGCGATAGAGTTATAATTTATATGCCTATGATTCCAGAAACAGCTATTATCATGCTAGCTTGTGCAAGAATTGGAGCTATCCATAGTGTGGTATTTGGAGGCTTTTCACCTGAAGCTTTAAGAGATAGAATCATAGATGCAGGGGCCAAACTTGTAGTTACTGCCGATGGGGCTTTTCGTCGTGGCAAGCCTTATATGTTAAAACCTGCTGTTGATAAGGCTTTAAGTGAGGGTTGTGAAAGTGTAGAAAAAGTGCTTATAGTTATACGCAATAATGAGCCTATAGAATACATAAAAGGAAGAGATTATGTCTATAATGAGCTAGTAAAAAATGAATCTTATAAATGCGAGCCCGAAATTATGGATAGTGAAGATTTGTTATTTTTACTTTATACTTCAGGTTCTACAGGTAAGCCAAAAGGAGTAATGCATGCAAGTGCAGGTTATATACTTTGGGCGCAAATGACTATGGAATGGGTATTTGATATAAAAGATTATGATAATTATTGGTGTAGTGCGGATGTGGGTTGGATCACAGGGCATACTTATGTTGTTTATGGCCCTTTAGCATGTGGAGCGACTACTATTATGCATGAAGGAACGCCTACTTATCCAAATTCAGGACGTTGGTGGAGAATGATAGAAGAGTATCAAGTGAGCAAATTTTATACTTCGCCTACTGCTATAAGAATGCTTCATGCAGATGCTCCTGATGAGCCTAAAAAATATGATTTAAACACTCTTGAAGTGCTTGGAACTGTTGGAGAGCCTATCAATCCTAGCGCTTGGCAGTGGTTTTATGAAAATATAGGAAATTCAAAATGCTCCATCGTTGATACTTGGTGGCAAACTGAAACAGGAGGGCATATGATAACACCTTTACCTGGAGCTACTCCTTTAAAACCAGGTTGTGCTACCTTGCCTTTGCCAGGAATTTTTGCCGAGGTTATCGATGAGGAGGGCAATGTAAAAGATGTAGCCGAAGATGGTTTACTTTGTATTACCAAGCCTTGGCCTTCAATGATTCGTGGAATTTGGGGAGATGAAAACCGCTATATAGAAAGCTATTTTTCGCAAGCAAAAAAAGAAGGAAAGCCGGTTTATTTTAGTGGAGATGGGGCTTTTTATGATGATAATGGCTATATTACTATCACAGGAAGAACTGATGATGTGGTAAATGTTGCTGGGCACCGCATAGGAACAGCTGAAATAGAAAGTGCTATCGCTAAACATCCAAGTGTGGCAGAATCAGCAGTTGTAAGTGTGCTTGATGCGATTAAGGGTGAGTCTTTGTTTGCCTTTGTGGTTTTAAATCCAACTTCAAGTTGTGATTTAGGAGGGGCTATAGAAACCTTAAAAGAATTAAATGATATCTTAAGAGCAGAGATTGGGCCTATAGCTAAGATTGAAAAAATTCTTTATACTACAGGCTTGCCTAAAACAAGAAGTGGTAAGATCATGAGAAGAATTTTAAGAACCATAGCAAGGGGCGAGGAATTAAAACAAGATATTTCAACTCTTGAGGATTCAGGGGTGGTTCAAAGCATTATTGATGCAGCTAAAACAGGAATTCAATAAGGCAAAAAATCCTTTGCCTTATTTTTAAATACACGTTAAACTTAGTTTTGATTTATTTAAAAATTGTAGTTTTTGGTTATAATACCAAAAACAAATAAAGGATAATTATGCTTCAAACTTGTATTTTTCCTGCAGCAGGATATGGGACTAGGTTTCTACCCGCAACCAAAGCTTTACCTAAAGAGATGTTGCCTATACTTACCAAACCTTTGATTCATTATGGAGTGGACGAGGCTTTAGAAGCAGGTATGGATAATATGGGTTTTGTTACAGGTCGTGGAAAAAGAGCTTTGGAGGATTATTTTGATATTTCTTATGAGCTTGAGCATCAAATTTCGGGTACAAATAAAGAGTATTTGTTAAAAGATATCCGCTCTTTAATCCATCGTTGTACTTTTACTTTTACAAGACAAAATGAAATGCGCGGGCTTGGCGATGCGGTATTAAAGGGCAAGCCTTTAGCAGGAGATGAAGCCTTTGGTGTGATTTTGGCTGATGATTTGTGCATCAATGAAGAAGGTGTTAATGTAATGGCACAAATGGTTAAAATTTATGAAAAATATCGTTGTACTATTATAGCTGTTATGGAAGTTCCAAAAGAGCAAGTATCAAGTTATGGAGTGATTGCAGGAAATTTTGTAGAAGAGGATTTAATCATGGTAAATTCAATGATAGAAAAACCATCTCCTCAAGAAGCTCCAAGTAATCTTGCTATCATAGGAAGATATATTTTAACCCCTGATATTTTTGGAATTTTAGAAAATACTAAAGCGGGAAAAAATGGAGAAATTCAACTCACAGATGCGCTTTTAACCCAAGCAACCAATGGTATGGTTTTAGCTTATAAATTTAAAGGAAAACGCTTTGATTGCGGAAGCGTAGAGGGTTTTGTAGAGGCGACAAATTATTTTTATGAGAAAAGTAAATGTTAAATAATACTCTTTTTTTTAAAAAAAGTGAAATTCACGCTATAAGTTCTTATGCAAATCGTATCAATGATGAAGTAGAAAGTGGAGATGTAGGGTATTATCATCTTATCGATACAAGTTTAACTTTAATAGATGAAAGCTTAAATTTCATTCAAGATAAAGAACATATAAAAAATATCGTTTTAGTGGGTATGGGTGGCTCAAGTTGTGGCGTTAAAGCTCTGCGTGATATGCTTTTTGATGAAAAAAGTAATCAAAGAGAACTTTTTATACTTGATAATACCAGTTCGCATTCTTTTAATAAGACTTTAGAAAAAATCAAGCTTGAAGAAAGTTTGTTTTTAATCATCAGTAAAACAGGTAGTACCATAGAAGTAGTATCGCTTTTTAAGCTTCTTATTGAACATTTTAAGCTTGATATGCAAGAGTTAAAAAAATACTTTGTTTTCATCACAGATAAGGATTCTAAACTGCATAAAGAGGGTGAAAATTTAGGCATTAAATGCTTTTTTATCCCTGCAAATGTAGGAGGGCGTTTTAGCATACTTTCAGCTGTGGGTATAGTGCCACTTTGTTTTTGTGGTTATAATGCTAAAGCTCTTTTAGAAGGAGCTAAAGCGTGCTTTGAGGATTTTTTCATACATAAAAAAGATGAGATTTTACAAAAGGCTTATCATTATTGTACTCACAAAAGTGCAAATATCAATGTACTTTTTTCTTACAGCGATGCTTTTAAGGGTTTTAATGAATGGTATATCCAGCTTATTGCTGAAAGTTTGGGTAAAAAACAAGGCTATAAACGCATAGGTTTAACCCCTATCGCTCTTATAGGAGCAAGGGATCAGCACAGCTTTTTACAACTCATTATGGATGGGCCAAAAAACAAAACTATTACTTTTTTAAAAATCAAAGATAGCCAAAAGGCTCCGGTTATACCCGATATCCATTTTAAATTTTTAGATGATTTGAGCAATAAAGTCAATTTGCACGATCTTTTAAATGCTCAATGCGATGCGACAATGCATGCTTTGATCGCTGAAAATTTGAGTGTCGATATAATAGAACTTGAAAAATTAGATGCGTGGCATGCGGGATATTTGATGTATTATTATGAGCTTTTTACTTCGGCTTGTGGGGTAATGCTAGGAATTAATACTTATGATCAGCCTGGGGTTGAGGTTGGGAAGTTGATTTTAAAAAATATTTTAAAATCATAGTAAATTTTAAATAAAAAGAGTATAATAGAAATAAGTAAAATTAATAATAAAAATTTTTAACTAATAATAATTATTATTTAAGAATTTTTTGTTATAATTTTAAAAATTAAAAAAAGGAGTTAACATGTCAGTAACAAAACAATTATTACAAATGCAAGCAGATGCTCATCATTTATGGGTTAAATTTCACAATTATCATTGGAATGTTAAAGGTTTACAGTTTTATTCAATTCATGAGCACACTGAAAAAGCTTATGAAGAAATGGCAGAACTTTTTGATGATTGTGCAGAAAGAGCTTTACAACTTGGTGAAAAAGCTATCACCTGCCAAAAAACTTTAATGGAAAATGCAAAAAGCCCAAAAGTAGAAAAAGATTGTTTCACTCCAGTTGAAGTGATGGAGTTGATCAAAAAAGATTATGAATACCTTTTGGCAGAATTTAAAAAATTAAACGAGGAAGCTGAAAAAGCTAGCGATACTACTACAGCTGCTTTTGCTCAAGAAAATATAGCAAAATACGAAAAAAGCCTTTGGATGCTTTCTTCAGCTTTGCAAAATACTTGCCAAATGTAATTTCAAGGGGCTTTTTGCCCCTTTATGATTTAAAATAAAATTTCTTATTTTCTCTATTATCTTAATTTAACCGCAATAAATATTCTTAATATCAAAATATTGTTGTAAATTTTTCTTTCTTATATATTTAAAAGAATGGATTAAAACTAGTAAAAACAAGAGTAAACATTCTTATTGTCTTACTTTGGCTTTATTTATAAAATAATTTTTGTTAATATTTTAAAAATTGTAGAGAAAAACTTTGAAAGATTTTAAAAAATATATTGCCAATTCTAAACTAACACGCCTTGAAATTTTATACGATAGATTAGTCAAATCCGAAAACGGGATCACGATAAAAGAATTAGCTCAAGAACTTAATGTAAGCACTAAAACCATAAAAAGAGATATGCAAGAGATTTTAGAGCCTATGGGACTTGTTAAAAATGGTAAAAAATGGTACATTGATACAAGTAAAGATACACAAAAACAAGATGATAAAATCATCCTTGAAGTGCTTGATACTATGGCAAAAAGTGCTGGAAGTAGTTTTTACGCTAAGGCTCATCCTTTGCTTTCTCGATTTTCTCAAAATATTTCTAATCCTATTCATACTAGCTTAGATGCTGAAAAATTAGAAGAAAAAGACTTGAATCATTTTCAAATTCTTGAACAAGCTATTAGCACCAAAACGCAAATTGTTTTTAAATATGAAAATAAGCTTTTTCAAGTAAAGCCTTTAAAGCTTGCTTTTTTTAGTGGATTTTGGTATTTGCTTGCCTTTGATATGAAAAAAAGAGATATTTTTAAAAAATTTTATTTGAAAAATATACAAAATATCACCTTAACTCAAGAATCTTTTCAAACTGATGAAATTTTAGAAGCAAGACTTCGAAAGGTTAATTCTATATGGTTTAGTCTTGATAAGCCTTTTGTAGTAAGGCTTTTGGTGGAAGAGCCTGTGAGAAAATATTTTGAAAGAAAACCTTTAAATTCACAAATTATCACCGGTAAAGATAAAGATGGCTCTATAGAAATAGAACTTGAAATCAATCATGAAATGGAAATTTTACCTTTGGTGTATTATTATATACCTTATATAAAGGTTTTGGAGCCTGATTTTATAGCGGATAAAGTCAAAGAAGTGGTTAAGGATTATCTTGAGCAAATAAGCAAATAAATTGCCTATTTGCTCGGTTTTAAAATTTCATTGATTTCTTCTAAAGCGCTTTTTATAGTTTCCTTGTTTAGAAATTCTTCTAAAATTTTGGAAAATTCTGCTGTCCAATCACCATGATTATTTATTAGCCAATATATAAAAGCATATTCTTCTTTTGAATTACTAAAATTCTCAAATTTATCACAATAATAATGCTCGTTATGTCTGCAGATATTGTCAGTATTTTTTCCAGTTAATTCTTGAAAACAATTTATATATTGTTTATACTTCTCATCCCCTTCAAGATAGTTTATTTTAAAGGTTAACCCAAAATGATTATACTTGCTTTTTCCAAAATAAACACCTATACTTGGCCGTACATCATCCTCACCTTTATAAATTTCAGGATAAAAATCAAACCAATCATAATTAAATCTATTTTCATCAAGTTCACATCCAAGCCATTGTCCATGCTTGTTTATGGATTGTGCTTTTTCAAATTTTTCTTTTAATTCATGAAAGAATTCGCTTACTAGTTCTTTACATAGCTCATCCCATTTATCTTTTACGATATCTTTTGCTTTTTTGTATTTATCATATTCTATATCTTTAAAATCATTTTTGTTTTTTGTGTATTTGTATAAAGTCATAGTTTTTTCTAAATTTTCTTTTAAGAATCTTAATACATCATCTTTAGCTTCAAATTCTTCTGTAAGATACCATTTTAAAAGAGTTTTGTATTGGTTTAGGGTAAAAATCACATTTTCCATATCTTCTTTAAAATCTTCTTCAATCTCATTTTTTTCAAATTTATCTTTGCAAGTGCTGATACATAAATTTATCCATTCTTTAATCCACTTATAATCCATTTTAAAATAATAACTCATTGTTTTATTGCTGCTATCGTGTATAAAGTTATTTTGTATCTTAAACCCATTTTTTGCGCCTAAGCTGATCTGACTAGGCTCTGCATTTTCATCCATATGTAAATAAATAGTAAGTATATTTTCATGAAAATTATCTATGCTTTTTATTTTATTTTTCAAATGGTTTATATAGTCTTTGAGTTGATTTTTTTGATCTTTTGCATAAAGTTTGTTTTCTATGATGATATATCTTTTGTCTTTTAAACTTATGAGTATATCGATCCTTCTATTATCTTTCACGCAAGCTTCTGTTTCTACACTTTCTATATCTTGAACTGTAAGTTCTTTGAAATTGCTAGCCTGTACGCTTTCTCCGAGCTTTTTTAAAAACTCATTTGCGAAAAGTTCTTGGTAATGATCAGCATGTGGATTGATTAAATAAGCTATAAATTTAGAATGATAATTTTCCTTATGCTCAACACCCAAAGCCTCAAAAATATTGATATCGCTCATACCTTTTTTAGCATTGTTTTTAAATGTTTCGCTAACTTTTAATAACTCTTCAATGAAATCTTGCATTTTTAAACCTTTGGAATGATTTTTGAAATTATACTACAAAAATATGGACTATTAATGTCTATATTTTTTAGTTATCATTCTTGTAAATGACTCATAAAGGATTAAAAATGTTTAATACCATGAAACATATCCTAACTCACATTGCTGAAGATTTGCTTGCAAAAATTAGAAAATGAGTCAAAGTTAAAATCAAATGATAATGAAATCAATATGGGATTTATATAAAAAGGATAAATTTATGAATATAGCACTTCAAGGAACAGGACACAAAAGCTTTGTGTTCGGATTTAATGATGTTAAAGCAAAAGAAGATATTCAGGTATTATATGAAAATAGTGATAAGGGGCTAAAATTTCAAGCACGAATTCAAAGCATTAAAAATGTACAATTGCTAAGCCAAAGTTATCATTTAGAAAATGGACATTTTTTGGATATAAATGTTCAAAGCAAGCTTATATCTTTTGAAAATTTCTTAAGTCAAACTTATGGTGATTTTAAATATTTTTGTGTTGTTGATTTTATAAAACATAATACAAAAATACACTATAAATCAAAAGAAGCAGATACTAAGAATAAGCTTTATCATCTTGCAAGTGCATATGCTTTTCCTAAAAAGGGTTGGATAGATGAAAAAGTATTAAACATTAATAATATTTCACCTTATCAAAATATACTTATAGAAGGATTGTTTTGCATAAAAGAACAAGAATTGCTAGAAATTTTAAAACAAAATGAAAATTTGATAAAAAATAATTTTTATTTAAAGGATTATGATTTTTCAAAAGGCTTAAAGAAGCTTTTAGATGTGAGTTTAGATATCTTATTTGCAAACATTGGCACGAAAAATTTTAAACCCTATAAACTAGAAATAGACTCTATCACTCATGAGGATACAGAAAGAAAAATTTCTTTTATAAGCTACTAAAAGATTATTTTAGTAGCTTTTTTATCCTTTTTATAAATTGCTCTTCTTTTTGGATGATATACTCAAGAGTGATTTCTTTATCTGAATTTTGATCATCTTCAAGGAAAATTCCATCAACTATAAATTGATACTCATCTGAAAGGATAGAATTTTCACTATGGCATTTTTCTTCGTTAAAATTTTGCATAGGATACAAAAGCCCGCCTAAAAGTACTTTGCCTATCTTTTGATAATATCCCATATAGGTATGAATTTGAAACAAGTCATTTCTGTCTAAATCTCCCATGCCATTTTGGCTTTTACCTTCCATTGTCATTTTTTTATATTTAGTATCAAAGACTATATAATTATCATCTTTAGATAAAACAATATCGGGTATTATATAGCGTTTATAAAAGCTATTTTTATAAATTTCAAGTTTTGGAGAATCAAGCATGTATTCTTCGAAATTATTTCTTAAAAGCTTGCTTATATAAATTTCAAAAAGTTCTGCTATATTGATGATAAAACTATAGCTTTTTTGATCATTTTTATTTTTGCTAGTGAAATTTTCGCTTTCTATGATCATTTTTGCATATTTTAAAAGCTCTTTGTAGTTTTGATAGTTTTGATTTCTCAAGGCTTTACTAGAAAAGGCTTTATTTAAACTTTCTTTTATAAAGCAATGCTCGCTTTTATTTTGCACTAAATAGGTTTTTATATGCTTTACATTTTTCAAAAAGCTTGAATTTTTCTTTTCTATGACTTGTAAAGCCTTGTAAAGCACATTTATGATATGCACATCTTCTATTTGCTCTCTTGTTTTTGTAGCAACCTTTGCTTTTAAAGGGATATTGTGTTTTATAAATTCAACCATATCGATATTTCCTTTAAAACGCAAGTCGTTGTATTTTTTACTTTGATAGTTTTTAGGCAAACCTATCAAAAAACTTTTTTCAAGTTTTTGCACAAAGATGTAAAAAAGTATAAACTCGCTTATATTGCTTTCATTTTTCACATCTTGATAAATACTCACATCATCGACAAATACATCATTAGCAAAATTTAGCATTCTTTCTAAGAACTTCTTGCCAAATCGAGAATTTATCTCAACTTCCAAATTATCATAAAAAATTTTTCCTATATAATTTCCACTAGTAATTTGCTTTTTGTCTTTATCAATTGTTCTTACCGATATGATGGGATTTTTAGCATTTTTGCTTAAAATTTTTTCATCATCATTGAAAAAAGAAAAGAAATTTCCATTTTTTATAAAATCTTCAAAATACAGATCAAAATCTTGTATTTTTGAAGATTTTTGATCTATTTCTATACAGCTATTATCAGTCGTTTTTATTATTGTGGTTTTTTTCATTTGTTTTTGTTTCTTTGGGTTTTTCTATAACAAAAAGTTTTTTTAAATCATCCAAGTGTTCTTGTATGTCTTTTTCGCTATATTCACTTCTTAAATACTCTTTTAAAAGCGCCTCAAAACGGTTGCTAAAAAGTTTTTTCATATCGTTATTTTTAATCTCATCATCTTTAAATTCAATTTTTAGAAAATAAGAATGCCCAAGTTGATATTTTTCACCTATATCTTTAATTTTATCGTTTAATTTTTTGCAGGCTTGTGCGTATTCTTCGATATTTTTTGCATAAATTTCATTTTTTATTACATCATAATCACATGTCATTTCTTGCCATATAAAGCGTCTTCTAAGCGCTAAGTCAAAACTATCTATGCTTTTATCTAAATCATTCATAGTCCCTAAGAAAAATACATTTTCAGGCACATAAAAATCCTCATCATTTCTCATAAAGGCATATTGTGTTTTTATCTTGCCTTTTTCTCCTCTATACTCAAGTGCATAAAGTAATTCTCCAAAAACTCTAGATAATTCCGCACGGTTAATCTCATCAGCTATGAAAAAATACCCATAATCGCTTAAAGCTTCATTAAAATTTCCTTTTTCTAGCTCGCCCAAAAACTTTTCTTCTTCTTCTTTTGCTTTATCGCAAAATTCTCTAAAAATTCCATTTTTAAGCTTAAGTTTTAATTGTCCATTTTCAATCCCTGCAGGTTTAATACCCTCTATAAAATCCTCATAGGAAAAACTTGGGTGAAATTGAGTAATGAGCATTTGATTTTCATTTTTAATGATGTTTTTTATATTATTTACTATAGTATAGGTTTTTCCAGTTCCAGGAATTCCATGAAAAATGATATTTTTATGTGTTTTTAAAAGCTCTTTAAAACCTTCTAAATCATTGCTTTTTATATCTGCTTTGCCACATAAATTTGCAAAATCATAAGCTGCTTGATAAAGTTTATAATATACACTTTCAGTTACATTTTTTGTATTTTTTATATCACCATCTTGTAGTTTATCTTTTGTAATTAAAGCTAAATCGGACTTTTTTATCTTATCGATCAAATTTAAAAATTGATCTAGGATGTAATACTTTGGAAGACGTTCAATTTTTTCTTTTATTTCTTTTATTTCAAGTTTGTCTAAAGCAAAATCAAATTTATTATTTGAAGTATTTTCATTTAGCATTTCAAAGATATATCCAGCAGTCTTTGCCATAGCATCGTTTACTAATGGAAAATCATCATTTTCAAAATTTAATAAGTATGCTAACTCTCTAGCAGAGGCTTTCATGCCTGTGATATCAAGATTTAATAAGTCTTCTAATGATTCTACTTTAGATATCTTATCAAGATCAGCGCGTAATTCTTCGGGATTTTTTTTGTTTAGTAAATTTGAAGCATTAGCTTGTTGTTGAGCGCTATATATATTTTCTTTTTTCCAAAATTCTTTAAATTTTTTTATCCATTCTTGCGAGTTGTTTTCATCAATTTTTTTAATTTCTTCAAATTTTTCCTTAATCCCCTTTTTAGAATTGATAGTTTCTTCATTAAATTTAACATGGATAGTAGCTTTATCGCTATAATATTGTAAATATTCCTTAAAAGCACTTTTTAAAATATCAAAATTTATATTATTACAAATATATATAAAATTCTTATACTCTTTAAAAATTTCTTCTAGAGTTTTAAAGTTTTTATCTTTATGCTCATCTATAAATTTTGTGTAGTTATCAAAACTTTTAAAGTTTTCTTGAATATCTTCATTTAAATTAACAAATTTAAAACCTTCGGTATTTTTATTAATCTCGATACTTCTTTCTCTGCCAAATTTAGTATGATAAATATAACATTTTTTATCTTTACCAAAATAATAACCAAAATTTTTATCTTTAAAACCCTTTAAACTATTTTCTAAATCACTCATTATTTTCCTTAATTTTAATTTTTTGAAATTATAGCTTATTTTTTATTTTCAACTATATTGAAATCAAAAATATAAAATGGACATATATAGTCCATAAATATAAAATACAATTATCAAATAAAAATAAAAACAAAGGAAAAAATGAAAAAAAGAATTTTAATGCTTATGATGTTGGTATGTATGTGTTCAATCTTATAGGTGCCAAACCAATCTCTGCTATACCACAGCAAGATATAGCAGTAGAAAAAACCATAGATAATAACACAACTCACAGCACTTCTAAAAATCATACTAATGTAGCGATTATCATAGCAGCTATTGTTTACATAGTCATTGCAATAGTGCTTGTGGTTTATGGTATCAAGGGTAGGATTGTAGTGTATAGAAATCTTTTAGATGTAAGTTTGTGTGTTGCATTATTTGCTGCGCTACCTATAGTTTGGATAATTTTTCTTGCTATGTTTTTTTTACAAGTAGAAAGAAGTATTACTTTAATAACGCTAGGTATCATGGTTTTTATATGGATGAGTGTTTTATCATACATTGCATATATAACACTCAAAGATAATCGTTATAATCCTTTATTGGTAATTTTAATATTACCTTTAAAAATCATATTGGGATTGTGGTTTGGGCTTAGTCTTTTTGGAGCTATAAAAAAGGGCGAAGGTAAAACGGTAGCTGAAAGAAAAGAAGATAAGCAAAATTCACTAGTGCATTTTGCTATCTCAAGCACATTGATCTATAACTTAATTAAAGATAAGTCTTTTAAAAATAGCTAAATAGACTGTTTTTAAATAAAAATAGGTTAAAAATTAAATTAAATACAAAGAAAGGTAAATAATGTTTTTTTTCAAAATCAAAATACACAAGAGGCACGCAATGTGCCAAATCACTTTGGTTGCAAACTTATAAAAAAGATGTTTTAAGTATGCCTGATGAAAATACCTTGGCTAGATTTAGTGCAGGTGATAAAGTAGGGGAGTTAGCCTGTGAGCTTTTTCCAAATGGAGTAAAAATAGAATTTGAAGGCAGTACTTTTGATGAAAAATGTGAGCAAACCAAACAATTGCTAGAAAATAACCAAGAAGTCATTTACGAAGCTACTTTTTGTTATGATGGTATTTTGATTATGGTAGATATTTTGCAAAATGCCAAAGAAGGATTTATTATCAATGAAGTTAAAAGTTCCACTTCCTTAAAAGATGTTTATATAGATGATTGTTCTTTGCAGTATTATGTTTTATCAAATTTGGGTTATAAAATCAAGCAAGTTAATCTGATACATTTAAATAGTGAATATTACAGAGATGATTTTCTTGATATAAATCAACTTTTTAAGGTAAACGACATAACAGATGAAATTATTCAAAAACAAGAGCAAGTTAAAGAAAATTTAAAATATTTTGAAGATATTTTAAACAAAAAAGAAGAACCAAACATAGATATAGGAACACATTGTTTTGATCCTTATGAGTGTGATGGGTATGAGTATTGTTGGATTAAACAAAGAAATTTATGTGAAAAGGATAGTATTTTTAATATTTCAAGATTAAATTCTAATAAAAAATTCGAGTTTTATTATAAAAATATAATCAGTTTTAAAGATATAAAAGATCTATCTGTCTTTAATAAAAATCAACAAATTCAAATTCAAGCTTCACTCAATAAAGAAATTTATATCAATAAGGAAAAAATCAAAGAGTTTTTAAATACTCTAACTTATCCTATATATCATTTAGACTTTGAAACATTTATGCAAGCTGTGCCTGAATTTAAAGGTGTAAAGCCTTATATGCAAATTCCTTTTCAATACTCTTTGCATATAGATTATAAAGATAAATTAGAACATAAAGAATTTTTAAGTGAATGCGGCGTTGATCCAAGATATGAACTTGCAAAAAATTTGATCAACGATATACCAAAAGATGCTTGCGTACTTGCTTATAATGCTAGCTTTGAAAGAGGTGTGATAAAAAATTTAGCACTTGTTTTTCCTGAATTTAGCGAGCATTTGCTAAATATAGAAAAAAATATCAAGGATCTTATGATTCCTTTTCAAAATAAAGATTACTATCATTATAAAATGCAAGGGAGTTATTCTATAAAAAAAGTTTTGCCTGCTTTAATTCCTGATATGGAACAAGCCTATAAAGATTTGAATTTAATCCATAATGGAAGCGAAGCTATGCAAAGTTTTGAAGCTATGCAAAATATGAGTGAAGATGATAAAAAAGCCTATCGCCAAGCTTTGTTAGAGTATTGTAAACTTGATACCTTGGCAATGGTAAAAATCTTAAAGCATTTAGAAGAAATAGCGAGTTAATCCATAGTTTAACTATGGATTAGATTTTGTTTTTTAATCGGTATATATAATATAACTTAAAACTACAATATATGAATCAAATAAGTATAAAATTAGATAAAAATATTGATATGGATTTTCTTAATTTTGGTGTATTGAAAGAAAGAGAAATATTTTATATAAATTTGAAATTAAGTGATAGCCAATATGAACAATTTGTTTTTAAAACAATTTTATTTAATTTAGAGAATAAATTTATAAAAGAATTGGACGGGAGTATCGGTAGTAGTTTTTGCGATGGCTTGTTAAGATTAAATAATACCGATAAAAATAGTTTTATAGATAAAAACGCAAATATTGTAAAAATAAATTTTCCCTATGGTTTGGATCATAGAAACTTCCATGAGGGTTTAATCGCTGTTATGGTCGATAAAAAAATGGGATTTGCAAATATAAGTGGAAAATTAATTATAGATGCTAAATTTGATTGGGTTAATGATTTTTCACAAGGTTTAACCATAGTTAAATTTAATGGTAAATTTGGAGTTATAGATAAAAAAGGAAATTTTGTAATCCAAGCTAAATTTGAAGCTATAAAGAATTTTAAAGAAAATGTAGCCGCTGTTTGTTTAAATGATAAATGGGGTTTTATAGATAAAAAAGGAAAGATAGCAATAGCTATGAAATATGATGAAGTTAAGGATTTCTCTCAAAGTCTAGCAGGGGTTAGAATCGATAACAAATGGGGTTTTATAGATAAAAAAGGAAATTTTGTAATCCAAGCTAAATTTGAAGCTATAAAGAATTTTAAAGAAAATGTAGCCGCTGTTTGTTTAAATGATAAATGGGGATTTGTAGATAAAAAAGGAAAAATCATCATAAAAGCTAAATATGATTTTATCGATGATAAAGATGATGAAATGGTAATGTTTGGTTCAAAGCGCGGTTTATGTTTGTTGTTATCTAAAGAAAATATTTTGGGTTGTTTTCATGAAGGCTTGGCTTTGGCTAGGATAAATAAAAAATACGGATTCATAGATAAAAATGAAAATTGGGTTATAGAAGCTAAGTATGATGAGGTCGAGGATTTTTATAAGGGTTTGGCTATAGCTAAACTTGATAAAAAATCAGGTCTTTTGGATAAAAATGGAAGAGTGATTGTTGATTTTTTATATGAAAAAATTCTTGTAGTAAATAAAGATATAATAATCCTTGTAAAAAACAATGAGATTTTAATTCAAAAAATATAATCAATTCTATCTAATTTTTAAATATAAATATACTAGTATTTTGGAAAATATCTTATTGAAAGTGTGTTTTCGAAGATATTTAATCCATAGTTTAAACTATGGATTAAAATTCGATTTTTAGAACTTCATATGTATTTTTTTCATTTGTATAAAAGATATCATAATAAATATCTGCATCATCGGCTAAAATTTGCTTAATAAACTTTAGTTTTTTATCATCGCTAAGCTTAAAGCTTAAAATATGAATTTTGGCTTCAGAATTTAGTTTAATTTCCTCATCTATAGCTTTTATCTCACAATGATAATTTTTATTTTCTTTTAAGGCTTCTTTGATATTGTGATTATTAAAAACCTCATGGTGAATAAATTCTTTGCATTGATTTTTGTGAAAATCCATCCATTTTTCTAACAAAATATTATAAGTTTTCATTGACTTCCTTTTTAAAATTTCGTTTGCTTTTAAAGAATATCGATATTTTTTTAAATAAATTCTTTTAATGATATCCTTTATAATTTTTCATCTAATTTTTCTTTTTGTATTTTATTTCGAATTTTTTCTCTGTATTCTTGTATGATATCAACTGCTAAAATCATTTTATCCCTTTTTTGGTGTTTGTAAAATTATACAATAGTAAAATAGACTTTTAATGTCCATTATATCGATAAAATTTTTGATTAGCTATTTTACCGCGCACCAACTTTCTCAAGATTACCATCAATCACAATCTTAGCTTTTCTCATCATCTTTCTTTGTAAAGTGAAATTGTATCGGAAATTTATGGATTAAAAGCGTCTATGAAAAGCCAATCTAAGCTATAACAACGATAAGATTTTAAAGGTATCTTATTAAAAGAGTATTTTTGCAAGATAAAAAGCAAAAATAAGGCTGCTAAATTTATGAAAAGATAAAGCTTTAAGCTTTATCATGCTCATTGTTAAAAGATTTTTTTAAGATTTCTAACATTTGTCTTCTGTGTTCTTGTGCTTTATTAAAAGTCCAATTTAGCTGATTTTTCTCACTTAAAGCATAAATTAGCCAAAGTTTTAAAGATATAATATTATTATCTTTATTTATATATAAATATTTATCTTGTGTGTCTAGATTGCTTAAAGATGAATTAAAACTAGGGCTAATAAGAGCTAAATTTCCAAAATTATCTATATTTTTATCATCCCAATCTTTCTCATTTGCTTTACTCTGTGCTTGCACATGCTCTATGGAATTTAAATTTCTAAAATAGAAATTGTTAGCAATATCGCCAAAATTTTTATCTTTTAATTTTATTTCTTTTAAATTTTTCCCATCTAAATAATATTTTATTTTTGAATACTTCCATAAATAATACTCTAAACGATAAAACCAATAATGCGGAGTCGCGGTTCCTTGATCTAGCACTGAAATACCATTTTCATCTTCAATAAAAAATATATTTTCAGCATCTATTTGATCATTTTTAATTTTTAATTGATCCAGAATATCATTGGAAATGCCTAGCAAGTCTTTTTTAATTTCTTCTGCACTTGCTTGCTCTTTTGCTAAAGCTGTATCTAAATTTTCTAGGAAATTAATTAATCCTTTTTCATTTAAATTTAATTTATTTAAAAAACATTGAAAATCCGTAGTGATATTATAATCACCTATTTTTATTTGTAATTCCTCAGGTTTGTCTTCGTTATTAACTCTCTCATATGAAATTTTTAGTTTATCATTGTTTATAAATTTCAAAAATGGAGTGAGCCAGTGATGGTAATTATTGTATAGACCAATTCTTGCTACGCGTAGATAGTTTTGCACCATGGCAAGATCATCAAAATCTTTACTGAATTTTTTACCTTCTTCATCTAATCTTCTAATCTTATAAGAATTTTCCTTATCATCTTTACCTTTAACAATAAAATAATCAAATAAAATTCTATATTTTAAAAGATTTTCGATAAAATCTTTAGCTTTTTTTTCTTTTTGACTATCTTCTATTTTTATAATCTCTAAAAGCTTATTTTTATCTATAGTAATATCTTGTTTATTACAAATTTTATAAACATGCAATAAAAAAGTAGGAAAATCTACTATAGATTTGAATTTTTCTTGTTTTTCTTCATCTTGATTTGGTTTACCAAGTGATCTATTTATAATGGTATCTATTGTATCTATGGTATTTTCATTGCTTTCATTTAATTTAGAAATCTTTCTATCGCTAGCTTTTTGAAAGATATAATTATCCATTTGCGAGCAAATATCCCATATATGAGCATAAAGAATTCTTTCTTCATCACTGATATTTTTAAGCAATCTTGCTTTTAAAATTTCATGTTTTTCTAGCTGTTTGCCGCGGTTATTCATACGGATAAAAAAGCGATTTAAGTCGGTATTTTGAGCTAATTCTACAAAAACAAATTTTACATTGTTATAAATAAAATTAGAAAAATTTGCAATATCATCTTTAGCATTTTCTTCAAACCAATTTGCTATAGTTTCTAAAGCTTGAGATATGTTTTGACATATATCTTGTGGAAATTTCTTAATCTCTCGTACAAATAAATTATTTTTTTCATTGCTTTTACTTTCATTGCAAAATCTAGCAAATCTTTTTAAAACTTCTTCTTCGTTTTCTCTTATAGGCATAGAAATTCTAAGTTTATCACCTTGCATGATAAATTCTTTCCAATTTGAGTCATTATTTGGATTTTTTATTTTATAAGAAAGATAAAATCCTATCAAAAATAAAGTTGTTAAGCGTTGTTGGCCATCTATGAGTAGATATTTAACATCTTGTTGATTATTTTTATTATTTTTTTTACTTACTACTACATTACCGATAAAGTATTCTTCATTCTTATTTTCTTCAAATTTAGTTTTTATATCATTTAGTAAAGTTTGTATTTGTTCTTTATTCCACTCATACAGTCTTTGATAAGGCGGAATTTCAAAAAAGATATCTTTTGCAACAATATACTTTTCTTTATTGCTGATACTTTTAATTTCTACTTTATTATTCATTGTTTACTCCTTTATCCTCTTCATATTTCACATAATGCAATGGAATATTTTTTTCTTTATATTTATCTTCAATAATATTCAAATAATACATTCTTTTTGCTTTGTCAAGCATATTCTCATTCTTTTCATAGAATTCTTTTTCTAAAATTATTTTTTCTTGGATAAAATCAAGTAGATTTTGCTTTAACTCCTCTTCAAAAGATACAAAATACACAATCTTTAAAAATTCCAAAGCATAATCTCTTTGAATACTTCTAGTGATATTTACATTATAAAATCTCGGACCAAAAGCAGCTCTTGCAAGTAAAAGCAAAAAATAGTCACTATTGCCATTTGGAAATTTAGAAAAATAAATCATCGAAGCAATTATATAAATAGATCTGCAATATAAAAAAGTATCAATATTTAAACTTTCATAGATTTGATTTTGTTTTATAGCTTTATTAAAATACTTATTATATTTATATAAATACTTAAAAAAATCATCTCCATTAGCAAAGCTATTTAAAATTCCTAAATTTTCCCTACTATAAAGAAATTTATCACTAAAAAATTCTTTACAAAATTCATCATATGCTTCAATCTTATTAGCATTAATGCTTTTGTGCTTTAACCATGCTCTAGCAGGTGCTAAAAGCTCATCAAATAAAATAGTGATTTTCTTTTCATCTTTTGCAAGATTTTCAAAAAACATTGCATAATTTTTTTGTCTTTTCTTTAAAGAATGTAAATGAAAAGCCTTTATAAGATCATAAGATTTTAAAGCTTTGCCTTTTGAATTTGCACTATCAAAAAACAAAAACGCATCATCTTCGCTTGGAGCTAAAACGCAAATAAATTCTATATTGTCTAAAAGATATGTTAAAAACTTATATTTTTCATTATAGCTTTCAAAATAAGTTTTTATATACTCGTAATTTTCTTTGATATGATATTTTGACTCATTATGAGAATATTTAATCTCGCCTAAAAAATTACCCATTTTGTATTCATTGCATCTTTCTTGATTGCTTCCGCATAAAACTTTTAAAATCAAAGCCAAGGTGGTAAGGCGTTGTTGACCATCTACTATGTTAAATTTATTTTCATTATTTTTATGCAATATCAAACTTCCTAAAAGATATTTTTGATCGTTTTTGTTCACTTGTTCGCTTATATCTTTTAAAAGAATTTTAACTTGCTCTATCCCCCAAGTATAAGGGCGTTGATAATCAGGTATGTTTAATGAAAACCTATCTTTTGAAAATATCTCTGATTTTTGATCATTTTGATCAACTATTTTACCGCACACCAACTCTTTCAAGCTTACCACGCATGATTTTACTCTACTACTTTTTTCGCTCATTTATAACCTTTTTAAAATTTAAGCTTATTATATCAAGCTATCATTTCCAAAGCTTCTAAAGCTTTTATTTTAAGTCCTATACCATTTTTAAAAAACTTTGGAAAATTACACTCATTTGGATTAATCCTTAAAAGTGTTCTAGTTTTACTTTTTTTACAAAAATCCTCGCCAAACATACGCATACTAGGTATAGCTTTGCCAGCGCCAAGCTCTATAAGTAAGATATTTTTATCTTCTAGAGGCTTAAGCCAATTTTTATAATTTTGTTTTTGTAAAAAATAACGACTATCATTAAATGTGCCATCATTAAACATCAAGATATTTGGTCTTGCTAAGCCTTGACATCTAGGACATTTTGGCAAAGATAAAGCTTTAAATTCCTCCATATCTATGGGTAATTCTTCTTGTATTTGCCAGATTAAATCACTGCACGCATAATTAAAACATTGTAGATAATTTATACTTCCATGAAATTCATCAATTTTATTTTCATTAAAACCAGCTTTTTTAAAATGCCCGTCCACATTAGTCGTAACAACATAATAATCTTGCTTGCTTTTTACAGGTTTTAAAAGTATCTCATAGCCCTTGTGTGGTTTAGTATCTTTATAAAGCTTAAACCTATGTCCATAAAAAGCCTAAGCAAGTTGTGGGTTTGCATAAAAATTTTTAAGATTGGCTATGCGTTCAAAATCTATACCTAGTTTTACAAATACGGATAGGCTCTCCAAAAGCCATCTTTTCCTCTAAAATCAGGCAAACCGCTATCTACTCCCATGCCAGCTCCAGCTGTAATAATGATCACTTCTGCTTTGTCTAGAGCTTCTTTTATATGAGTTTTTATTTGCATTTTCAACCTTTAAAGATTATCATAATCAAATTTCCTCGCCTCGTGTAGCTCTTGAGCTACTTCAAAACTCATTTCCCAAAAAACAGCATTTATGGATTTTGGCATACAGTTTTCATCTTCGTATTTTTCACTTATAGTCCTATAAACTTTATATCCTTCTTCGCAATTAACAGCAATGCTTTCTAAATAAGGATATAGCAAACACCCCACCGAAGCTGTATTAAACACCTTAATAAGTTTTGTTTTTGGGAAATTTTCTTTCATAAAAGTTAAAAATTCATCTCTAGCCTTATAGTCTGTTTTGTTTTTATCAAAAATATTTTCATATTTTGTTATTGACATGAAAATCATTGTTTGGAGTGTTAAAACACATCCAAAAAGACTTTGTACCTTTTTTGATAGTGTATTCTTGTATAGTATCAACTACTAAAGCCATTTCAACCCTTTCTTGGTATTTGTAAAATTATACAATATAAAAATGGACTTTTAATGTCTAAAAAATTTATTTTCTATGTTTAAAGATAGTGATAAATTTGTGAAAATTGCCAAATGGTTAGTGATTAAATGAGCTTTTAAATATGTTATAATTTTCCTTTTTAAAAGGATAAGATTTGAAGGTATTGAATTTTTTTTATGAAAATCATCCCAAATTTGAAACAAGTTATGAAAGAAAGGTGCAAATTCCTTTTTGTAATATCATCATCAAAGGGCCAAAATTTAGTGGTAAAAAAACCTTGATTTTTAACTATTTGTCCCAATTTAAACCCAATGAAATTTTGTTTTTAAATTTGTATGATACTCGTTTTGAAAACCAAAGCTTAGAACATCTTTCAAATTTTTTAGAAAAAAATGCCCAGATAAAATTTCTTTGTATTTATAATGTTGATTTTGCCTTAAATTTACAAGATATTAAAATTCCTATCATCATCAGTACAGATAAAAAAGATTTGCATATCGAAGGATTTCAAGAGCTTGAGCTTGATTATTTTGACTTTGAAGAATTTGTAAGTATCAGTAGAAAAAACTTACCGATAAACAATCTAGTGGGACTTTTTTTACAAAGTGGGCGTAGTAAATTAGGTGAAAAAAATATACTTTTAAGGCAAAATTTCAACACCCTAGAGCTTGAAATTTTAAAATATCTAGCTTTAAATTTAGGACAGCAAATCAGTATTTCCAAGCTTTTTTTAGAGCTTAAAAAAAAGCTAAAAACATCTAAAGATAGCGTTTATCACACCATAAAAGAGCTTGAAAATACCTATATTATTCATCCTATAAGCCACGATGAAAAAAAGCTTCAAAAAATTTATTTTAGAGATTTTGGCTTAAGAAACAATCTATGCATACAAAAAGATTTTGCTCATTTGTTTGAAAATCTTATTTTAAATGAGCTTTTTAAATTTAAACAAGAATTTTTTTACAATAAATTTTTTACATTTTATAGTAAGGCTTCAAAAATCGCATATATTTCCAGTCCGACATTGGATATAGACTTGATCAAATTGCGCGCTAAAAAAATCCTTTCTAAGAGTTTAGAACTTGGAATTTTTCATGTAGTTTTCATCACTCTTTCGAGCGAAGATAGCTTTTTTGAGCAAGGGGTGAAATTTGAAGTTTTACCTTTTGATAAATTTTCACTTGGCTTTTAGCTAAGGCTAAAAAGAATTTGAAACATCGTATCGCTCAAGATCGTATCGTTGGATGATTTTAGTAACGATATTGATATAATAGCCCTTGCGCTCGGAGTAAGAATCTAAAGTTTTGATAGCCTCTAGTCCTGTTATTTCTTTGCCTTCACTTTCAAATTTAGCTCTTTTATTACGAAATTCCTCATAAGCAAAGTGTCGATTTAAATTCAGCACATAAGAATCCACACTATCTTGCAAGCTATCAAAAATTCTAATTTTATGTTTTTTATCAGGATGTCTTAGATCGGGGGTTAAGCCCTTTTCTCCCCAAGTCCATTCTCCAAAAAGATTATTTGCCTCTCTTGCAAAACGACTGGTTCCCGTGGCACTTTCTACCAAAGCTTGGGCCATACCCATGGATTTTGGAATTTTTTGAATGCGTTTTTTGTATTCTGTAAAATCATAAAGATTTTCAACGCGGTATCTGTTTTTAAGATCGATCAGCTTTTCTAGATTGCTTTGGTTTGAATGTCTAAGTCCATTTTTATATACATCATAAAAAAAAGCTTCTACAAAGGCTCTTTCTTTAGCTATTTCTTCAAAACTTTTATCAAACATTGCATTCATTTTGGTGAAAAATATTTGTCTTTTTTGTTCTACATTGAGTTTATAATACTCCTCTCCAAAACCATTTTTAAGCTCGCTATCGCCAAAAAGAGGGAGTAAATAAAAACTAAGAAAAATTATAATCCGCTTCAAAGCAATATCTCACTTTTCCCTTAAAAAATAATTCTTCATTTTCGAATTTAAAACTCAGCTCTTCACCGCTTTTTGGGATGATTCTAGCTTGATTGTGGATTTTTTTGTTTAAGAATGCAAGATAAAAACAAGCTCCCATGCCCGTGCCACATGCTTGCGTTTCATCTTCTACACCTCTTTCAAAAGTGCGAACTTTTAAAGTATTGTCGTTTTCAACTTTTACAAAATTCACATTTGCATTATATTTTTCTCTCATTTGTTTACAAAGCTTAAGGTCAAACTCATCTAAATTTTTACAAAAATGCACCAAATGTGGAACTCCTGTATCGCAAAGTTGCCAGCTTTTTTCGCACTCATTAAAGGCATTTTGTATATTTTTTATTTTACCCAAAGAAACTTCTACGCTGTTGTTATCAACATTTGCTTTTATAACTCCTGCTCCGGTAAGAAAAGCCATATGAGGCTTAATGCCGTTTATATGATGTGCAAAATGTGCTGCTGCTCTTGAGCCATTTCCGCACATTGAGGCTGTTGAGCCATCGTTGTTGTAAAATTCCCATTCAAAATCGTATTTTTCATGAGGTAAAATCACTATAAAGCCATCTGCACCTATGCCTTCATAACGATTGCAAAGTTCTTTAGCTAAAGCACTTCTGTCTTTTTTTTCATTTGCATTCATTATGGCAAAATCATTGCCACTTGCACAATATTTATAAAGCTTCACATTTGTCCTTTGGAAATATTTTGTATTACTTTAACACATTCTTGCCTAAAATCGACATAAGAGCCAGTATTTTTAATGATAAAATCTGCTTTTTTAAGTTTTTCTTCAATATCCATTTGAGAATCAAGCCTCGCTTTTGCAGCTTCCAAGCTTAAATTATCTCTTTGTATGATTCTTTTTAAGCTAAGTTCTTTAGGAGCATAGATTAAGATAATTTTTCCCAAACCATCATAAGCACCGCTTTCAAAAAAAAGAGGAATTTCTACAAAAAAAGGTTTATTTTCTTGTTCTAGAATTTGCATTTGTTCTAAAATTTTAGCACGAATTTTAGGATGGGTGAAATTTTCTAATATGGTTTTGGCTTCTTTATTTTGAAAAACAATTTCTCCAAGAATTTTTCTATCTATCTTACCTTCTGCTTTCAATAAATTTTTTTTGTGAAATTTAGAAAAAATTTGAGCCAGTTCCAAAGCATATTTATCTAAAATTTCATGAGCGATACTGTCTGCGCTAATGCTTTTAAAACCCAAAGAATTTGCGATTTCTATAAAAGTGCTTTTGCCACAGGCTATCGAGGCGGTTACAAAAAAAGCATTTTTCATCTTATGCCTTATTAAAACTTTTTTCGTTAAAATACCTTTTTAGTTCTTAAAGGAAAATAAATGAAAATTTCATACGAAGATGCTGGAGTAAGTATAGATAATGGTAATGCCTTTGTAGAGGCGATCAAACCTTTGGTAAAAGAAACCTTTAACGATAAAGTTGTAGGTGGTATAGGCTCTTTTGCTGGAGCTTTTAGAATGCCAAGTGGCTTTAAAAATCCTGTAATTTTGGGGGCTACAGATGGTGTTGGGACTAAACTTCGTTTGGCTATTGATGCAAAAAAATACGATACCATAGGGCAAGATTTAGTAGCAATGTGCGTGAATGATTTGATTTGTAATTTTGCCACTCCTTTGTTTTTCTTGGATTATTACGCTACGGCTAAGCTTGAAGTAGAGGTTGCAAAGTCAGTTGTAGCAGGTATTGCTAGTGGATGTAAAATGGCAAATTGTGCTTTAATAGGCGGAGAGACTGCTGAAATGCCTGGAATGTATGCAAAAGATGATTTTGATCTTGCAGGTTTTGCAGTGGGTATGGCTGAAGAAGATGAGATCGATAGAAGTAAATTTGTTAAAAATGGCGATATTTTGCTTGCGCTTCCTAGCTCAGGACTTCATTCAAATGGCTATTCTTTAGCTAGAAAAGTACTTTTTGAAAGTTTAAAACTGAAATTTGATGATAAAATAGAGGGTAAAAATTTAATCGATGTTTTATTAGAACCTACAAGAATTTATGTACGCGATTTTCTTACTTTAAAGCCTTATATCAATGCTTTAGCGCACATCACAGGGGGTGGTTTGGTAGAAAATTTACCACGCGTCTTACCTCGTGGAATGGGAGCAACTATACGCAAACATCATCTTAAAACCCCTGAAATTTTCTATACCATAGGACAAGCTGTAGAAGAAAGTGAAATGTATAGAAGCTTTAATATGGGTGTAGGTTTAGTAATGGTTGTAGATCCATCTAATGTAAGCAAGGTTTTAGAAAACTCAGACGCTTTTATCATCGGTGAAATCACGATTAACGAAGGTGTTGTTTTGGAGTGAAAACAAATTATTATGATTTTTTATGCACGAAAATGTATGAAATTTTGCACACAAAAGCCCCTAAGAATGAGTTAGACTTTTATCTTTCTTATGCAAATAAGAAAGATAAAATTTTAGAGTTAATGTGTGGAAGTGGGCGGTTTTTGTTGCCCTTTATAGAAAGTGGTTTTGATGTTAGTGGGGTGGATAATTCTACTAGTATGTTGGAAAAATTAAAAGAAAAAGCCCCCAATGCAAAAATCACAAAATGCGATGTTTTGGCTTATCATAGTGATGAAGATTTTGATTATATTTTTATCAGTTCAGGTTCTTTGTGCTTGATTACTGATATAAATGAGTGCAAAAGGCTTTTAAGAAATTTAAAATCTTTTTTAAAAAAAGGTGGAAAATTAGTTTTTGCACTTGATACTATTATGACAAGATGTAAAGATGATAGTGATTATAAAATAAGCATTAAAGTCAAAACAGAGCAAAATTTAGATCTCATTTTAAAGAATAAAAATCATTATGATGAAATTTCTAAAACGCAATTTTCGCCTTCTATTTATGAATTATACGATAAAGATAAACTTTTGCAAAGTGAAAAGATGGACTTTAAAATCCATCTTTATGATTTAAAAGAAATTGAAAATATTTTAGAAGAACTTGAATTTGAGCGTTTTTTTATTTATTCTTCTTTTGATAAAAAAATTGCCAAAGATGATAAAAGCGAAATGTTTTTGTGTGAATGTATTAAATAAAGGATAAAAATGCAAAGCTTAAATGAAATTTTAGTTCAAAAGAAGATAAAAGAAATTCGCTTTAAAGCTATAGCGAGCATTGTTTGTGGATTTTTAAGTATCATTCCTTATCTTGGGGTTTTATTTAATCTTGCGAGTTGGATTTTATTTTTTATCTTGCTTTATGATTTAAAAATCTATGGCGGTGCTAAAAATTTATTTAAAAATTTATTTATTATTGCAGGGATTGGATTTTTTGGTATTCTTGTTAATACAAGTATTTTATTTGCAATGCTAAAGCCTAGAACTGGCATTTTTGGTGGGCTTTATTTTAATCAAGATAATATTTTTATGGCTATTGCTATATTTTTAGTATTACATTTTGCTATTTTGGCTTTAATTTTTCCTTTTTTGAAAGCTTTTTACTATGAAATCGCTAGAGCAACAAAGCAAAAGTATTTCATTTATGCTTTTAATACCTTTTATTTAGGGCTTCTTACTTTGATTATCGGCATAGGCGTGGTGTTTTTGCTAGCAAGTTTGGTTTTTTGGATTTTAGCGTGGGTCAAATTTAAAGAATTTGATGAGCAAGAACTTTCAAATTTAGAAGAAAGATTAGCAAAAACACAAAAAAAGGTTTTTGATTTTGATTTAAAATGGATTAAAATCACAATGGCTTCATTTATAATTTTAAACTTGCTCGTTTTAACATTTTCGTTTATATTAGAAATTATTGACTTTGAAGATTTTAGGTTTTACTACACAAAAAAAACTTTATTTTACACAGCCATAATCCTAGCTTTGCTTAGTGTGTTTTTGTTTTGTAAAAAGATAAAAAATTACAAACTTTTTATTTATTTTTTCATATGGCAAGGTTTAAGTGTTTTTGGTAGCTATCTTCTTTTTATCCCTGCTTTGATAATAAATGATATATTAATTGCATATGGAAGTTTGATGATGGCATTAAATCTTTGTTATATTATTTTAGCCTTTTTATTCTTTAAAACTTTAGTTCAAATCACAAAAGAAAAGCTTTTTTATCTTGTTTTTGTATTTTTTGTTTGTATAGAAATTTTGATAATATTAACTTCATTTATTTTTATGATGGTTGATAATTATTATATCTTTACAAAAAGTCCTATAAAAACAATCATAGATAATTACATATTGCTTTTTAAGGTCGCTTATTTCATTTCATTTTTAATTGTTTGGCTTAATTTAAAAGGGCAAAAAAATGCTAAAATTTGTTAAGGTAACAAAAGCGAAATTTTTATATAAATATAAATAGGACGATAAAAATGAAAATACTATTTCACGCAGATGGTTTTGGAGATTTATTGGTTTGTTTTAAAGCTTTGTATGCTATCAAACAGCTTTATCCAGAATATAAACTATCTTTGTTGACCGATGGTGCGATGGAGGGCAGTTTTTTAGAAAAAATCTCATTTATTGATGAGGTTTTAATTTATAAAAATGATTTTTTTGAACTAATTGAAAATAAAAATCCAGCAATTTTTATCAGCACAAGAAGACAGGGTTCGTATTTTAAAAAATTAAAACTTTTAAATATTCAAAAATGCATAGTGTATCCTCATTTTGTTAGCATAAGCTCTAAAAAATTTACTACACCTTTTCCATTTTTTAGAGCTAAAAAGCATATGAGTGAAATTGTTCTAAAATTAGTTAGAGCAATTAATGCTAAACATTTTGATAAGAATTTTGCAAAAATTAATTTTTCTAAAGTCAAAAATCTATTGCCTTACGATACAAAATTAAGTGATGATTTTTTTGATAAAATAGATATAGAATATGAAAAAATTATAGGAATTAATGCTTTTTCAAATTATAGTGAATACGTGGGATGTAATTTTTTTATAAAGGATTGGATAGGACTCGCAAGGCAGCTTTCTTTGAAATACCCTAAGTATCTATTTGTGCTTTTAAATTATGATAAAAATTCTATTCAGTATAATATCGATCCAAGTTCAAATTTAAAAGTCTTTGTCAATAATGCTAGCATTGCTTCTTTAGTAAGTATTTCTAAAAAACTAGATTTTTTAGTTACTATAGATACGGGTAATTTACATCTTTGCGATATTTTACAAATTCCTACCTTGGCTTTTACAAGAGAGCTTACAGCATATAGGTTTGGTGGTGGAAGCTATGGAGGTAAATTTGATCATTTGATAGTAAAACCAGGTTGGCAAAAAGAATACAGAAAAATTTACGAAACTTTTACCCAAAAAGCAGAACAGAATTTGAAAAACTTATCTTTTTAATGTAATTTTTGATAATTGATAGATATAAATCTATCAATTTGTTTTGAGTAAGGTTTGAGTTTTTATATTATTTTCTTTAGGCAAAGGATTGCTTTGTGCTAGATAAAAGGCAACAGCTATATTGATTATCATGGCTATAAGTAAAAGTGGAGTGGTGCGTTTTATAATATCCATTGGATCTACTTTTACAAATCCAGCTAAAGCTATGATCCCACCTGCTATGGGTGAGGCTGCGCGCCCTAAACAAGATGCAATTTCTATAGGTAAAACAAAAGTGATAGGCGCAACGCCTAATTTTGTAGCTATATCAGGAGCTAATTTCCCAAAAGCATTAAAAGCAGCAATCCCACTTCCCATAATCACTGTAGCAAAATAAACTAAAAAGCTTAAAACAGTTATACTTAAAAGTATGCCAAACCACGCAAAATTTCCTGTCCCAAGATCTGAAACAGCATTAGCAAGGATATTGATCCCGCCTAAAGCTTTAATGCCTTCAGCAAAGACTCCAGCAGCAATTATAATACTTACAACAGAGATGAAAATTTCAGCCATAGCCTTTAAAATCACCATCATATCTTCACCTAATTTTCTAGCATTTTTATGTCTTGCAAATTCAACAAGAAAAACCAAGGAAATACTTAAAAAATTTGCTGTTACAACATCAAGCTTGATGGTAAAAAAATATGCTATAAATAAAAATACAACAGGCAACCAAGGAAAGAGTATATAAAAAGTAGGGCATTTGGGATCAATGATTGGTGGAATTTCAACTTCATCATTTAAAATTCCTTTTTCTTTATCTCTTTTATCTACCCAAGCAAAATAAAAGGGTATTAAGATGGCAATAACTACCACATAAGCAATCACGCTATAAATTTGATAATTTAAAAAAAGTCCTACGACATTATCGCTTTGTCCTACCATATCTGCCATATTGATTGAATTTCCATCTTTTGGACCATAATCAAGTGCAATTAAAGAAAGCACGCATACAGCCGTAATAGGACGGATTTTAAGTGAGATTAAAACAGGATAAATACATGCTAATAAAAGTAAAAGAAGTCCAGCATAACTAGAAATAACAATTTTTAAGGCCATTCCAACGACAAAAGTCCCGCTTAAAATCAAATATTTATTTTTAATTTTCCCCAAGGGTTTGTTTGCTAAAAAAGCGAGTTTAGCTGAAGCGTTGATGTGTTTCATATAAGCAGCAAAACCTGCTACACTCATGATAATAAGTCCTACCCCAGAAAGCTGACTTTTAAAAGTTTCCGTGATAAAGGCGTAACTATCAAGTAAAACATCTAAAAAACTTGCATGTTCTCTGCTTGGGGCTTTGGGTATAGGTGCTCCTGTGATATAAAAAGCAAAAATAAGCAAGATAATACCTGAAAGTAAAAATACAAAAATAGGATTGTATTTTTTAAGTATATAATAAGCAACGACAATTACTGCTAAAAGTGTAGAACATATCATAAAAACTGGCATGTTTTCTCCTATAATTAATGCTTAAATTTCATGACTATTTTTAATATATTAATATTTAATTAATATTGTTACAAAAATAAACTTATATTAAAGTTATTTTTCGTATTTTCATTATAAATATTTTCAAAAGATATCTTGATAAGTTTGATATATAAGATTTTATAAGAGCGTCAGTGTGAAGATCGTAAGAGATTTTGTTATGATTAAAATAATCTCAAAATAGCTTAAGTTGAAAATATTTTATATATAATGATTGCATTTTATACAAAATTCAGTAAAATATCCTTTTTAATTTTTTAAGGAATTTTAATGCAAAATTTACATGAAATTTTACTTCAAAAGAAGATAAAAGAAATTCGCTTTAAAGCTATAGCAAGTATTGTTTGTGGATTTTTAAGTATTATTCCTTATCTTGGGGTTTTATTTAATCTTGTGAGTTGGATTTTATTTTTTATCTTGCTTTATGATTTAAAAATCTATGGCGGTGCTAAAAATTTATTTAAAAATTTCTTTATTGCCACCGGAATTAGCTTTTTTGGTACGCTTGTTAGCACAAGTTCTTTATTTGTGATTTTGAAGCCTAGAATTGACTTTTTTGGTAACTTTTATTTTAATCAAGATAGTATATTTTCAGCCATAACCACTTTTAGCGTGCTTTTTATCATTACTTTGGCTTTAATTTTTCCTTTTTTGAAAGCTTTTTACTATGAAATTGCTAGAGTAACAAAGCAAAAGTATTTCATTTATGCTTTTAATACTTGTTATTTAGGGCTTCTTACTTTGATTATCGGCATAGGTTTGGTGTTTTTACTGGCAAGTTTGATTTTTTGGATTTTCGCATGGATAAAATTTGAAGAACTTGATAAGCAAGAATTTTCACATTCGCAAGAAATGGCGGTGAAAACACAAAAAAAGGTTTTTGATTTTGATTTAAAATGGATTAAAATTACAATGGCTTTGTTTTTGGTTTTGTCTTTTGTTATTTTTGGTTTAAAATTTACTCAAAGAATTATATTTCAATCCATACGGAGAGGATTTTTTTATTTTGAGGATTATGATAAGTTGATATACAATCTTGTTGATATTCGATATGTTTTAGTTCATATAGCAACATTTTTAGCTTTATTAGGTGTGTTTTTATTTTGTAAAAAGCTAAAAACTTATAAAATGTTTATTTATTTTCTTATATGGCAGGTTTTGGTTATTTTTGGATGGAATTTGCGCTTTATTTTAAAATTAATAATGGGCGAAGATGTTTTTATTGAAAATTTTATTTTGGATAAAATTATAAGTATAGTCTGCATTATCATCGCCTTTTTCTTCTTTAAAGCTTTAGTTCAAGCTACAAAAGAAAAACTTTTCTATCTTGTTTTTGCATTTTTTGTTTGTGGTGAAATTGCAAGTAAGATATTTTATACTTTTATTGGGCTATTAGGTAGTATAAGATTACAAGCAACGATAGTGGATATAATATTTTATATCAGTATTTCATTTACACTTGCTTATTTCATTTCATTTTTAATCGTTTGGCTTAGTTTAAAAGGGCAAAAAGAAGTCAAAAAGGCGATTTAAACCTTTTTGACAAATTTCAAGGCATGAAGATAATATCTACCAAGCTTTCATTTTCTAAAATTTCACATTCTTTTGGCGCTATCATCAGTGCGGCTTTATTGTTAAGATTATTTATGATCGCACTTGAGCCTTCTTTTTTTCCTTCTAAATTTGCCAAAATGCGTCCATTTTTAAATTCCACATTGCAAGCAACAAATTCCAAATAAGGTGTTTTTTTCTTATAACTTCCTTGCAAAAAGGCTTTGCAAATATAGTCTTTTGGTTGAAGTAGCCAAGAGTTTAAAATCTCTCTTGCATAAAGATTAAACATTACCATAGCCGAGTAAGGAAAACCTGGTAAAGCGATGATGAATTTTTCATTAGCCTTAGCTATCTTGATATGTCTTCCTGGTTTGATATCTGCTTTATCGATGATGAGTTCATACTCTTTAATAGCTTTTTTTAAAAAGTCAAAATCTCCCATCGAAACTCCGCCCGTCGTAACCAAAATATCACAACTTTGCAATGCGCTTTCAAGGGTAGAAAAAGTAGCTTTTTCATCATCTTTTAAAAGTGGAAAAACCCTTGTATCGCAATTTAAATTCTTAGCTAAGCTGGCTATGGCGATATGGTTTGAAGATCGAATTTGAGCAGGATTTTCTAAGGCTTCTCCTAGATCTTTTATCTCGCTCCCACTGCTTAAAACTCCTATGATAGGCTTTATAAACACACTGATGTGAAAAAATCCAAGTTCGGCCAAAAGAGCTATTTCGCTATAGCTTAGTTTTGTGCCTTTTTTGAGTAAAATTTCATCTTTTTTATAATTTTCTCCAATTTCTCTAACTGCAAAGCCTTTAGAAACCTTTTTTTCTATAAAAAGTGTATCTTTTTCCACACGAACATTTTCAACAGGCACTAAAGTATCACTTCCTTCGCTCATAAGCGATCCTGTAAAGGTTTTGACACAAGTATCGTTTTCTACTTTAAATTCAGGCATAGTCCCTGCAGGTGTGATGCCTAAAATTTTTAAAGGTTTGTCCTGATCTTCAAATTTGATAGCATAACCATCCATGGCCGAGGTTAAAAATTCAGGCTGATTTTTGCTCGCTTTTATATCTTGAGCTAAAATTCGCCCCAAACACTCAGTAAGAGCTATTTTTTCCACTCTTGAAAAAGGCTTGATATGAGAGTGTAAAATTTTTAGACTTTCTTCATAAGACATTAGCATTTTTATTCCTTCATTTGTCAAGATTGATTTTAAAAAATTAAATTATGGTTTTAAAAGCCCCGCTCCACAAAGTTTGCTTGATCTTTCTTTGGCGTAAATTCTTTGCTTGTCTATCACATCATATTTCCAAATGGGCGCGCTTGCTTTAAAATCTTCTACAAATTCATTGATGAGTTTTAGCCCTAATTTTCTTTGCTTGCTTAAAACTCCTGCTAGATAAGAGCTTTCATGTGTTTTTACATCTCCGATTGAATGTGCAAAAAGCAAGATCACACCTTCTTCTTCAACTCTTTTTTGCCATTCATCAAACCATTTTTTCAAAAGTGGCTCATAAATATCAAAGCTAAGTGCTTCAATGCCTCCTTCTTCGCGCACTATACCACAAAAAGTCAGCAAAGCACCACAATTTTTATCCTTAGCAAATTCATACCATTTTGCATAAATTTGCGGAATATCTAAGGCATTATTTGTCAATATAAATTCACTCATTTAACCCCCACAAACCGGTGGTAAAAGTGCGATTTTATCACCATCTTTTAAGCTAGTGTTTTCATCAAATACGATTTCATCATTTAAAGATACAGCGCAAAGCTCTAACCATTCTTTTAAGCTTTCATCTTCTTGTAAAATTGCTTTTAATTCTTTTAAATTTTTTATGTTTAATTCTAGTTTTGGTTTATTGATAGGACCTAAAAATTCTACACTAACCATAATAACTCCAATTTTTTAAAAATGTTTTTAGTATAACATAAATGTTTTAAAGTCTATTGATATTTTTTTATTTTAATAATAAGGTTTATAATTTGCAATAGCGGTGAAATTGATGAAAATATAAATAATATGTAAACTTAAGTTTGATTGTAAAAAATGCAAGAATATTGTTAGAATCAAACTTGCATTTTTTGTTTATTTTTTAATTATTGTAGTTTAATTCAGTAAGGGATTGCTATTGTTCGAACCTTGAGTTTTGTATTTTTTAACTACTATACCCTTTTTATTAAATTCAAAAACTGTGCTTTCATCCTTATTAAACCCTGGAAGTGAAGTAATTCTGGTAAAATCATAATACCATACTTCTTTGTTACCTAAGGTTGTCTTTCTTGCAGGATAGCCTATGATTTTTTCAACATCCTCTTGTGTACTTTTTCCTATAACAATAGTGTCTAATTTATTTTGCTTGACTTCTAAACCTTTTTGATAGCAAGCACTTAAAATAAAAGTTAGAAAAATACATAAAATATATTTCATTAAGTCTCCTTATTTTACTTTTTTAAAGCTTTTGTGATTTTTTGGTCTGTTTTGTATTGATTAAGAGCATAAATAGCCCAAATCATAGCAGGTAGCCAGCCAATAAGAGTGATTTGCAAAAGAAAACAAATCAAAGCAGCAAAAGGTCTTTTGATTGTCAAAAAACCGAGCCAAGGCAAAATAAAACAAATAATTAATCTCAATGTTTTTCCTTTAGATTGGTGAATTATGAAATTTCTATTATACCCCCCCCCCATAAATTTAAACTTAAAAATAGTTTCATAAAAGGAAAAATTTCATTTTTTATAATTTTTACAAAAATTTGAAAAATAAGAGGTTTTCCGTAAGTATTTTTTAACTCGTTTTGAGGAATTTGTTTTATGTTTTCTCTTTCTGGTGAAAGCAGGTTAGAGCCAAAGTGTTACAAACTTTAAACTTTTGGTGTATTTTACTAAAAAGGCTTAAAAGTAAGTTTGTGTTTTTACTTATTTTAAATTTTATTTAATATTTTTAGTTCTAAGTTTTTGGGCAATATTAAATCAATAATAAATTTCCTAAACTCATCATTTTAGATTTCAATCACATCTTTTAAGGTTCTAAAAATCCGCTTTTGATTTCTTATCTATTTTTTATAATGCTGTGTATTTTATGATGATTTTCATTTATAAGTAATTTCTTTAAAATTCTTTAACTCTTCTAAAGGTTGAAAATATCTTAAATTTTTAAGATATTTTAGTACTATTTTTGATGTTAGCATTAGTTAAGTATAGATAGAATATAGGGGTTTTTACCATCATTTTTAACTAATTTAAAATTTTATTTCGCTTTTTTATTGTTTATGGTTAAATTTTGATGCAACTTACAGAGCCTAAGAATTTTGGATTATTTGGTAATTTCTATCTCATTTACTACTATTTCTATGGCTTATGAAAGAATTTTTTCGAGGGCTAAAAGGGTTGGTTTTTCTGTTTGAAATTTTATTAATATTTAGAAGTTTTAATTTTTAGAGTAAATTCTTTAAAAGGTATTTATATCGTGCGTATTGTGACTTGAGTGACTCATGTTTGCGTGTATTCATTTTAGAATGATCATAGTATAATTACATCTAGCAATTTGTTAAACCCAAGGTATTAAATTTAAGAAAAATTCTTCTATTTGTCTTTATTCCTTTTTTTATATTTTACATTAAAATTACAGAAAAGTTATATTTTATTATGTAAATACGATCAATTGTTAACTTATTTAATAAATGTTTTTTTGGTATTATTTTAGAATTAATTTAAAGGATGATTGTGATGAGTTATTTAGATCAGTTAAAAAACACTCCAGCTTATATTTTGGAGGAAGATAAATTAAGAAAAAATTGTGAAATTTTAGCAAATGTTGGTGAAAAAAGCGGAGCTAAAGTGCTTTTAGCTCTAAAAGGTTTTGCTTTTTCAGGGGCGATGAAAATTGTGGGTGAGTATCTTAAAGGCTGTACTTGTAGTGGGCTTTGGGAAGCAAAATTTGCTAAAGAATACATGGATAAAGAAATTCATACCTATTCGCCTGCTTTTAAAGAAGATGAAATGAGTGAGATTGCTCATTTATCCCATCATATTGTTTTTAATTCTTTGTATCAATTTGATAAATTTAAATCCTTGTGTACTAATAACTCTTTAGGGCTTCGTTGTAATTTAGAATTTTCTTTTGCTCCTAAAGAGCTTTATAATCCTTGCGGGAAATATTCTAGACTAGGGATTTTGAGCAAGGATTTAGAAAATTGTGATTTAAGTGGAGTAGAAGGACTTCATTTTCATGCACTTTGCGAAGAGAGTGCAGATGCTTTAGAAGCTGTTTTAAAGGTTTTTGAAGAGAAATTTGGCAAATGGATTAAACAGATGAAATGGGTCAATTTTGGCGGGGGACATCATATCACAAAACAGGGCTATGATATCCAAAAAATCATCACTCTTTGTAAGAAATTTAGCGATAAATATGGCGTGCAAGTTTATCTTGAGCCAGGAGAAGCTGTGGGTTGGCAAAGTGGGGTTTTAGTAGCAAGTGTAGTGGATATAGTTGAAAATGAGAAAAGAATTGCTATTTTAGACACTTCAAGCGAAGCTCATATGCCTGATACTATCATCATGCCTTATACAAGCGAGGTTTTAAATGCTAGAATTTTAGCAACAAGAGAAAATGAAAAAATTTCAGATTTAAAAGAAAATGAATTTGCTTATTTGCTTACAGGAAATACTTGTTTAGCCGGAGATGTGATGGGAGAATACGCCTTTAAAGAGGAATTAAAACGCGGAGATAGGGTGGTATTTTTAGATCAAATTCATTACTCTATAGTAAAAAACACAACTTTTAATGGCATAAGACTTCCAAATTTAATGCTTTTGAATTCCAAAAATGAACTTGAAATGATAAGAGAATTTTCTTATAAGGATTATGCTTTAAGAAATTAAAAATTTTTTGGAAGAATAATTTTATTATTTCTTTTTAGCATAAAATATTTTTTAAATGACAAAATGAAAGTTTTGTTTTTTAGGCTTAAATATTTTATGCAACTTTTTTTAAAAATATCCATTAAAATGCTATTTTATAGGCTTTTAAAGCTAAATTATATTTTTTCAGATCAGGCAGATTTTTAAGAAAAATTCAGTTTATTTTAAAACAAATCATATTAAGATAAATCAGTCAAAAATAAGGATTAAGAAGGAAAATTAGGTGTAATTTGCATAATATTATTTTGCAAATTATTTAACGACAAATCTTCAAAAATTTGAATGAGTTAAAAATGGATTTAGAAAAACTAAGATTAGCTAGAAGTCTTTATTATCAGTGCTTAGGAGAACTTTTCGTTTTTTCATTTTCCGAAAATAGATTATGCAATTTAAAAGCTTATTTAGAAGCTATGCAAGAGGGTTTATTTGATGAAAGTTTAAGAACAAGTTTTGAAATTTTACTTTCTAATTTAAAAGATACGCAAGATCTCCAAGCATTTTATAAAGAATACGACGAGCTTTTTTTAGCACTTAAAAATACTATTCCTATGACTTTCTCTTATATAGAAGAAGGTTTTGAAAATTCAAAAGCATTGCTTAATGTAAGGCAGATTTTAGCTAAAAGTAAAGTCCGCCGCAATGAAAAAATTTTTAAAGAAGCTGAAGATAGTGTAGGATTTTGTTTTATTTTGATGAGTGAATTTCTAAAAAATAAGGAAGATGAACTTGCTAAGGCATTGTTTGAAAAAGTCATCAATCAAGGTATTGATGAATTTTTAATGCTTATTTTTTCAAATTCAAAAGCAAAGCTTTATAAAGAAATAGCAAATATTGCTGTGCAGTTTGTAGAATTTGAAAGATATTGTTTTGAACTTGAAAAACCTACCACAAAACCTTCCAAAAAAGTTCAAAATGATTTATCTCGTTCTGAATTTTTAAGAAGAGAAGCAAATAAACAAAGGAGGTCTCGTGAAAAATCGCAGGGAATTTCTTAAAAAATCTGCTATTGCTTTGGGTACTGCAAGTCTTTTAGGCGGTGCAAGTGTAGCTTTTGGGCAAGATGAAGAAAGAAAAGATCTTGTTAGAGGCAAAAGCAAAAAAAAGGAAGTACTTTATCAAAGAAGTGCTAATTGGGAAAAATATTATATGAGGGCTGAATAATGTCAAGTATGAATGAAACTATCAAGCTTAATCGCCGTTCTTTTCTTAAAATGGCTGCGCTTTCAAGTTTGGCAAGTCCGTTGCTAGCTAGAAGCGAAACTTTAAGAGAAGCAAATGCAGATGAATTAAAAGAAGCTTATGAAGGAAGTCAAAAGATTAAGAGTGTATGTACCGCATGTTCTGTGGGCTGTGGAATTATCGCAGAGGTTCAAAACGGAGTGTGGTTACGCCAAGAAATCGCACAAGATCATCCTGTTAGCTCCGGAGGTCATTGCTGTAAGGGCTCTGATATGATCGATATGGTGCGTTCTCATGTGCGTTTAAAATACCCTATGAAAAAAGAAAATGGAGAATGGAAACGCATTTCTTACGAACAAGCTTTAAGTGAAATCGGAGAAAAATTAGCAGGTTATCGTAAAGAAAATCCAGAAAGCGTTATGTTTTTGGGTTCTGCAAAACTAAATAATGAACAAGCTTATTATATAAGAAAATTCGCAGCATTTTTTGGAACCAATAATGTAGATCATCAAGCTAGAATTTGACACAGCGCAACAGTCGCCGGTGTGGCGAATACATTTGGTTATGGCGCTATGACAAACCATCTTGGAGATATTCAAAGAAGTAAATGCATTATTATTATTGGAGCAAATCCAGCAGTAAATCACCCTGTAGGTTTTAGACACTTCTTAAAAGCAAAAGAAAAAGGTGCTAAGCTTATCGTTGTAGATCCTAGATTTACAAAGAGTGCAGCAAAAGCAGATATTTATGCAAGAATTCGTCCAGGTACTGATATTGCTTTCATGTATGGAATGTTAAAAATCATTTTTGATGAAGGTTTAGAAGATACAAAATACCTTGATGAAAGAGTTTTTGGTATCGATAAAATTCGTGAAGAAGCTGCAAAATGGACTGCTGAAGAAGTAGAAAATGTAACAGGAATTTCTAAAGAACTTCTTATTCAAATCACTCATGAAGTAGCTAAAAATAAACCGACTACATTGATTTGGGCTATGGGTTTAACACAGCACACCGTAGGAACCTCAAATACGCGTTTGGCTCCTATAGTGCAAATGGTTTTGGGAAATATAGGTAAATTTGGTGGCGGGGTAAATATTTTACGCGGACACGATAATGTGCAAGGTGCTTCAGATATGGCGTGCTTGAGTGAAAATTTACCAGGTTATTACCCTTTAAATGAAGCGACTTGGAGATATTATGCTAAGATTTGGGGTGTTGATTATGAGTGGCTTTTGGGAAATTTTGTAAACAAAGATTGGATGCATAAAACCGGACTTTCACTTGCTAGGTGGTGGGCTGCAGCCTTAAATGGCAAAGATGGAAATGATAAAGTGGATAATGCAGGAACGCCTTTAAAAGCTTTGGTGGTAATGGGAAATGGTATCACTTCAACTGCACAGCAAGCTAAAGTTAAAGAAGGTTTGGAAGCTTTAGAACTTTTGGTTTTAGCTGATCCTTTTGTCAATGAAGCAGGGATTATCGCAGAAAAAAAAGATGGAATTTATCTTTTACCTGCTGCAACGCAGTTTGAAACAAGTGGAAGTGTAACAGCTACAAATCGTAGCGGACAATGGAGATTTAAGGTTATAGATCCACTTTATGAAAGCAAAGAAGATCAAGAAATTTTATTTGAGCTTGCTAAAAAATTAGGTTTTTATGAGGACTTTACTAAAACTTTACGCGATGAAAATGGTAAGATCGTTTGGCCTGAAAATGCTACAAGAGAAATCGCAAGATCGGTTAGAAGCATAGGGCTTAATGGTTGGAGTCCTGAAAGACTTAAAAAACATACTTTACATTGGGATAAATTTGATGAGGTAACCTTAGAAGGTAAAGATGAATTAGCGGGTGAATACTATGGACTTCCTTGGCCTTGCTGGAGTGATAAACATCCAGGTTCTCCTGTACTTTATAATACCGATATCGAAGTGGCAAAAGGTGGTATGGGATTTAGAAATAATTTTGGCCTTGAGTATGAAGGTGAAAATTTATTGGCTAAAAATGCTCCGATAAATTCACCTATAGATACAGGTTATCCACAAATCACTAAAGATAATATAGAAAAAGTTCTAGGTATTACCTTAAGTGCTGAAGAAAAAGAAAAGATGGGTGCAATTTGGTCTTATGATGATAGCAATATCATAGCAACTAAATGTATAGAAAAAGGTATAGTGCCTTATGGAAATGCTAAAGCTAGGGCGGTGGTTTGGACATTTAAAGATCAAATTCCACTTCACCGTGAACCGCTTCATTCTCCAAGAAATGATTTGGTGCAAAAATATCCTAGTTTTGAAGATCAAAAAGCGCTTTATCGTGTGGATACGAAATTTGTTTCTGTGCAAAAGGCTAAGGATTATTCTAAAGAATTCCCACTCAACCTAGTTACAGCAAGGCTTGTAAATTTAAATGGTGCAGGCATGGAAAATAGAGCTTCGATGTATCTTACTCGTTTAACACCTGAGATGTTTTGTGAGATAAATCCTGAACTTGCAAATGAGCAAAAGATTAAAGCAGGAGATATGATTTGGGTGCATTCTCCAGAAGGAACTAAAATTCATGTGAGGGTAAAACTCAATCCAGGTGTAGCAAAAGATATGATTTTCTTGCCTTTCCATTTTACAGGTGTGATGCAGGGTGTGGATTTAACGCATAATTTCCCTAAAGGAACCAAACCTTATGCAAGTGGAGAAAGTGCAAATACAGTTACAAATTATGGTTATGACATTATGTGTCAAATTCCTGAAACCAAAGGCGGCCTATGCCGTATCTCAAAAGATGGGGTGTAAAAGATGAGTAAGGTAAATTTTGCAAATTTAGAAAAAGAACGCTTGAAATTCTTTTGTGATAATGAGCGTTGTATTGATTGTAATGGATGTTCGGTAGCTTGTGATGAAGCGCACGAACTTCCTATCAATATCCGTCGTCGTCGTGTCATCACCCTTAATGAAGGAGTGCAAGGAAAAGAAGTTTCTACTTCGATTTCTTGTATGCATTGTGATGATGCACCTTGTGCTATAGTTTGCCCTGTGGATTGTTTTTATATCCGTGCAGATGGTATTGTTTTGCACGATAAGGAAATTTGTATAGGTTGTGGCTATTGTCTTTATGCTTGTCCTTTTGGTGCTCCACAATTTCCAAAAGATAGCGTATTTGGTAACAAAGGCATCATGGATAAATGTACGATGTGTGCAGGTGGACCTGAAAGTACAAATTCAGAAAAAGAAAGAGAGCTTTATGGGCAAAATCGTATCGCTGAAGGAAAAGTACCTGTATGTGCAGCTATGTGCTCGACTAAAGCACTTTTAGTAGGTGAAAGCTCCAAGATAGAAGAAATTTATCATAGCAGATTGCAAAGTAGGGGTTATGGAATTGCTAATCCTTCGCAAAGTATAGAATGGAAAATTGCTTACATAGGAAAGGAACGCTTATGAAAAAAATATTGATAACACTTTTAAGCACTTTTGTAAGTTTGTTTGCCTATGGCAGTGAACGAATGGGACAAGATACACAAATTTGGGATTTTCATCGTATTACAAATATTCCAAATTATGACACTTTTGGCAAGCTTTGGACTACTTTGCAAGGTGAGTATATAGCTACTATAGCTTTGATTGCGATGATTGCGGTTTTTTCAGCTTTTGCTTTGCATTATATGGTGATAGGTCCAAAACAATTTTCTCATGATGGAAAGAAAATTTATGCATTTTCTTTGTTTGAAAGAATTTTCCATTTTATCGCGGCTATTTCGTGGGTGATTTTGGTACCTACGGGTTTTGTGATGATGTTTGGAGCAACCTTTGGAGGCGGTATGTTTGTAAGGGTGTGTAAAAATTTGCACGCTTTTGCAACGATTTTATTTATCATTTCTATTATTCCTATGTTTTTATGGTGGATAAAAAGAATGCTTCCTGCTAGCTATGATATAAGATGGATGATGATAGTGGGTGGCTATTTAAGCAAAGTAAAACGCCCTGTTCCTGCGGGTAAATTTAATTTTGGGCAAAAATCTTGGTATTATATTGCCGTATTTGGTGGATTTTTGATGATTATCACAGGCGGCTTTATGTATTTTCTTGATTTTAATTCTACTGCCATTCAAGGTCTTTTTGGTTTAACACAAATCGAGCTTTTAAGACTTTCAGCTATTATTCACAATTTCTTAGGAATCATTTGTGCAGTATTCTTTGGAATTCACATTTATATGGCGGTATTTGCTATTAAAGGAAGTATTCATTCTATGGTAAGCGGATATAAAGAAGAAGAAGAGGTTTATATTTTGCATAGCTATTGGTATAAGGAACTAAGCAATAAAAAACAAATCGAACCTAGTTTTTCTTATGATCCTAATGTAAAAATTTAAATTTTACTCTGTGAAAATCTCTTAAAATTTTTTAGGAGATTTTCACAAATTTTGAAGTCCAAAATTTATAAAAAAATACTTTTAATTATCAAAAATGCATAAAATGAAATGCCTATATTTTCATATATTTCTTATAATTATATTTTTTTGATATAATACTTTTATAATTTTATTGATAAAGAGATGATAATGGAACCCTTATTTACAACTCAAATTTTAAAATACAAAGGCAAAGATTTATTTACTTGTGATGATACTTTAGTGCGTGAAATCAAACTTGAAATTTTTATCAATGATGAAAAAGTAGGCGCTTTAATGGCAACTCCTGTAGATGAGCAAGCTTTGGCGGTGGGGTATTTGATGAGTGAAAATATCATTGCTAAGGTATCTGATATAAAGAGTATAGAAACTAAAGATGATGGCATGAGTGTGCATATTAAAGCTAAGATTGATAAAGAAAATCTAGCCAAGCTGAATGCTGAAGGCGTGGTGATAAGCGGTTGTGGTAGAGCTCATACAGCCAATATTGATCCACAAAGTATAGAAGCAAGTAAAATCACAAGTGCGGTAAAATTTAATAAAGATGAAATTTTAAAACAAATGAGTGAATTTTATACTCAATGCGATCTTTATGAAAAAACAGGTTGTGTACACACAGCCAAACTTTTTGTCGATAAAGATACTTTTTTTATAGGTGAGGATATAGCCCAACACAATACCATAGATAAAGCTTTAGGAAAGGCAAGACTTGCGGGAGTAGAGCTTGGCAAATGTTTTTTAATGGTTAGCGGAAGGCTTAGTTCTGAAATGGTGGCTAAGGCGGTGATGCACAAAATTCCTGTTCTTATTTCGCGTACAGCCCCTACTTGTTTAGGTGTCATGATAGCAAGAAAATTTGATTTAACACTTTGTGGCTTTGCAAGGGGTGAAAATATCAATATTTATAGTGGAGAAAATAGAATCAATGGATAAAAATAAAGAAATACTAGCTTATATGAAAGAGCTTTTAAATAGCAATGAAAAGCTTGATTGTGGAACAGCTTTTAAAATCGCTAAGAAATTTGATGTAGCCATAGAAGAGATAGGTAAAATAGCAGATATCAATGGAATTCGTATTGATAATTGCGAGCTTGGGCAATTTGGTCATCTTGATTTTGAAAAAGCAAAAATAGAAGTTTTAAGAAAGGTAGAGCCTAGTTTAGATGAAAAGCGTAGAATTTTTTGCAAGGATGCAAGAGATATTGCCAAAGAGGGCTGTGGATTAAAATCAATGCGTTCTGCTTTAAAAGCATATAAAATTGATGTGAAATATTGCCAACTTGGTTGTTTTAAAGAAAAAAAAGGTAAGCAGTTTGTAGTTAGAACTAAGACTTGGATAGAAAATGCAGACGGAGATTTGCTTTTTGGAAAAGGAAAAACCGAGCTTTTAGAACTCATAGGACAAACAGGAAGTTTACTTCATGCTTCAAAACTTATGGGGATAAATTATAAAAAAGCTTGGATGCATTTGCAAGTTTTACAAAAAAATTCTCAAGAAATTTTAGTAAGCTCAAGGCAGGGTCGTTCTAAGGAGTCAGGCACCAAGCTTACGCCAAGAGCTATGGAGCTTATGGAAAATTACGCTATTTTGCAAAAAGATATCGAAGAATATGCCAATAAGCGCTTTAAAGAATTGTTTTTTAAACATAAAAAATAATTTTTAAGCTTAGTTTTTTTCAATTTTTAAATGCAAGCAATTTAATAAGCTTGCATATTTCTTTGATTTAAAGACAAAAAAAGCAAGAAAGTATTATTATTTTGTTTATTAAATCAAGGAGAAATAATGAGAATTGATTGTAGAAATCTTGAGTGTCCTAAGCCTATTGTTGAGACAAAAAAAGCACTTCAAAATCTTCAAAATAATGAAATTTTAGAAATTGTATTAAATTCTGTTATTTCTAAAAATAATGTTTTGAAATTTTTAGCTTCTTTGAATTTACACGCTGATATCGAAGAAAATAATAATGAATTTTATATAAGGGTAAAAAAGCAAGAGCTTGATTTTTCCAAAGCCAGTACAGATGAATATAATGTTTTATTTTTAAAGACAGACAAAGTAGGTGATGGCAAATTAGGAGAAAATTTACTCGTAGGTTTTTTAAGTACTTTAAAAAATGTAGAAAATATCCCGAGTAAAATTCTTTGTGTCAATGAAAGTGTTTTTATCAATGTAGATGAGAGTCATAGAGCTCATTTGGCAATGAAAGAACTTGAAAAATTAGGTGTTGAGATTATAAGCTGTGGAGCTTGTTTAGAATTTTTTGGAAAAAGCAAGGAGCTTAAGATAGGAAGCATTGGTAATGCTTATGAGATTTTAAATGAGCTTTGTGGCAAGGCAAAAATCATCACTTTATAAGGAAAATATGGAATACAAAAACCAGAATCTAACACACTTTGTAAAAGCAGCAGGTTGAGCAGCGAAATTAAGCCCGGGTGGTCTTAAAACAATTTTAAATTTCATGCAAACAAGCCCAGCTTTACTCAGTGATATCGGCAATAATGAAGACGCAAGTGTTTTTCAAATTAGTCCTGAATTAGCCTTAGTGCAAACGCTTGATTTCATCACTCCTATAGTAGATAGCGCTTATCATTTTGGTGCTATTGCTGCAGCCAATGCTTTAAGTGATGTATTTGCTATGGGTGCAGAGGTGATTAATGCTTTAAATATAGTAGGCTTTGATACTTGCCATCATGAATTAAATATCTTGCAAGAATTATTGCAAGGTGCAAATGACAAGGTTCAAGAATGTGGTGGCATTATCGTTGGTGGACATACTATAGAAAGTAGTGAGCTTTTCTTTGGACTTAGTGTAACAGGAAAAGTGCACCCTAAAAAATTTATAGCTAATAATACCGCTAAAGAAGGGGATTTGATTCTTTTAACCAAGCCTTTAGGAACGGGTATTTTAAGTACAGCTTTAAAAGCTCAAATGTTAGAAGAAAAACATTTAGATCGTATGCTTGAAAGTATGATGAGTTTAAATTATAAATCCAGTCAAATTGCACTTCGTTTTGGGGTTAATGCGATGAGCGATGTTACAGGTTTTGGCTTTTTAGGACATTTAAGAGAAATGTTAAATGATAGCATTTCATTTATGATTTTTAAAAACGAGCTTCCTTATTTAGAGGGTGTGAAAGAATATTTTGATATGGGTTTGATTCCTGGTGGAGCTTATAAAAATTTAGATTTCATGCAAGAGCTTTATCCTAGTTTAAATGAGGAAGATTTACTGCTTTGCGATCCTCAAACTTCAGGAGGACTCTTAATCGCCATAGAAGAGAAAAAGGCTTTAGAATGCCTTAAAGCTTTAGAAGATGAAAATATTAAAGCTAAAATTGTTGCCAAAGCAGTAGCTAAACAAGATGATAGATTTTTATTTTCTTAATTTTTGTTACTTATATACCCGTAAAAAATTTTTTAATCCTTTTTTATACATTTTTTGAATTTAAAATCTTATTTTTACTTTATTTATGATATTATTTTTACTTAAAATATTATTTTATCCTTAGGAGATGTAAAAATGATACAAAAATCCTTAGCTTTAGCTGAAGAATTGCAAGGAAAAATAGAAGCAAACATTTCAAATTCTGAAAAAGAATTCCATGCTAAAATGCAAAAGCTTCTTAATAATCCTGAAAATAAAGTCATGCTGATCGAATTGCTTGACCGTTCTTTTAGATGTAAGGATAAAAGAGCAAGTTTTGAGCTTATCGAACATACTTTAAATAAGTATGGTATAGCAGATTTTTTTAGCGCTTTTGAGAAATTCTTGCTCTTTAGTTTTTTAAATTTTGGTAAATTTGCACCTAATTTAAGCGTTCCATTTTTTGTAAAACATTTAAGAGAAGATACTAAAGCTATGGTTTTGGATGCAAATCCTAGTGTTTTAGAACCTCATATGCGTAAAAGAAAGGATCAAGATAATATCACTTTAAATGTGAATTTGATTGGTGAAGAGGTTTTGGGCGAAGCAGAAAGCAAATACCGCATTCAAAAATATGAAGAAGCTTTAAAATCAAGCTATATTACTTATATTTCGATTAAAATCACTACTATTTTTTCACAAATTAATATTATTGACTTTGAATACTCCAAGGATGAAGTGGTTAAAAGACTTGATCATCTTTATGCTTTAGCCTTAGAAGAAGAAAAAAAGCAAGGTGTGAGTAAATTTATCAATCTTGATATGGAAGAATTTAGAGATTTAGAACTAACCGTTGCTGCCTTTATGGAAAGTGTTTCTAAATTTGATATTAAAGCGGGTATTGTTTTACAAGCTTACATACCTGATTCTTATGAGTATCTTAAAAAACTTTTTGCTTTTTCAAAAGAAAGAGTTTTAAAAGGAATGAAGCCTATTAAAATTCGCTTTGTAAAAGGTGCAAATATGGAAAGTGAAGAAACGATCGCAAGTCAAAGAGGATGGGAACTTCCTACTTTTTATAAAAAAATAGACACAGATAGTAACTACAACAAAATGCTTGATTTTGTTTTAGAGGGAGATAATTATAAATATATCAATATAGGTATCGCAAGCCACAATATCTTTGAAATCGCTTATGCTTACACACGCATCAGTGAGGCAGGAGCTCTTGATTCTTTTACTTTTGAAATGCTTGAGGGTATGAGTTTACAATGTTCTTATGAATTATCTAAAATGCATGATTTAATTCTTTATGCACCTGTTTGCGATGAAGCGCATTTTAATAATGCTATTGCTTATCTTGTAAGACGCCTTGATGAAAATACAAGTGAAGATAATTTCATGAGATATTTTTTCAATCTCAAAGTTGGAGATAATAACTGGAATGTACAAAAAGAACTTTTCTTAAAATCTTTAGAAGGTATTAAAACGCTTGATAATAGCACACACCGCATCCAAGATAGAAACAAAGCTCCAAATGTAGTAAGTGCTTATGAAAGTGGAGTGTTTAATAACGAAAGCGATACGGATTTTATTTTACCACAAAATAGAGCATGGGCTAAAGTCATAAGGGCTAAATATGAAAATTTAGAAAATTATGATGTAATGCCTGTAATTGGAGATTTAGAATTTGATAAAAATGCTTTAAATGTCTTAGAAGTTAAAGATAAAATCAAAGATAGAGTGATAGGAAAAGCTTATTTAGCAGGTGAAAATGAAATTAAAAAAGCTCTTGAAGTAGCTAAAAATTCTAATTTTAAAAATACAAGTTTTGATGAAATTCATGCTATTTTAGCTAAGGCTGCAAATTTGATGAGAGAGCGTCGTGGGGATTTGATAGGTTTGGCCGCACTTGAGGTGGGAAAAACTTTCTTAGAAATCGATCCAGAAGTAAGTGAAGCTATCGATTTTACTGAATTTTATCCACATTCTCTAAAGGTTTTAAGAGAGCAAAATAAAAATACTCAATTTAGCCCTAAAGGCATAGGAGTAACCATAGCTCCTTGGAATTTCCCTATAGGTATTTCAGTTGGAACCATAGCAGCACCATTAGCAGCGGGCAATGTCGTAATTTATAAGCCTTCTTCGCTTTCAACCTTAACAGGCTATATGCTTTGTAAGTGTTTTTGGGATGCAGGAATTAGCAAAGATGCTTTGATTTTCTTGCCTTCAAAAGGAAGTGATATTTCTAAATATTTACTTGTTGATGAAGCAGTGAAATTCTCTATACTTACAGGTGGAGAAGATACGGCTTATGCTATGCTTAAAGCAAATCCTACCTTGCTTTTAAGTGCTGAAACGGGTGGAAAAAATGCTACGATTGTTTCTAAATTTGCAGATCGTGACAGCGCGATTAAAAATATTATCCATTCTGCTTTTAGCAACAGCGGTCAAAAATGCTCGGCTACTTCTTTGCTTGTTTTAGAAGAAGAAGTTTATGAAGATGAAGAATTTAAAAAGACTTTAGTAGATGCAGCTGCTTCTATGGCTGTGGGAAATCCTTTTGAATTTAAAAATAAATTAGGTACATTAGCAGATAAGCCTAGTGCTAAAGTAGAAAAAGCTTTAAATGAATTAGCCCCTTATGAAGAATGGGCTTTAAAACCTCAATTTTTAGAAAACAATCCTTATTTGATGACTCCAGGGATAAAATACGGCACCAAAAAGGGTGATTTCACTCATATGAATGAGCTTTTTGTACCAATTTTAAGTGTAATGAAAGCAAAAGATTTAAAAGAAGCTATAGAGATAGTCAATTCAACAGGCTATGGTCTTACTGCAGGGTTTGAGAGCTTAGATGAAAGAGAATGGGAGTATTTTCACACTCATATAGAAGCAGGAAATATCTATATCAACAAACCTACAACAGGAGCTATAGTGCTTCGCCAACCTTTTGGTGGAGTGAAAAAATCCGCTATAGGTTTTGGTAGAAAAGTGGGAATTTATAATTATATAACCCAGTTTTTGGATATAAACACAAATGAAGCCGATGAAAATTTACTCAACAATGAACTCGTAAAAACTCTAGAAAAAATAGATCTTGGCACAAATGAAGAAAATAAAAAATCCTTAAATAATGCTATTTTGATGGCAAAATCCTATGCATATCATCACAGAAATGAATTTAGCGTTTCAAAAGATTATGTCAATATACGCGGTGAGGATAATCTCTTTTCTTATACTAAAATTAAAAATTTAGCTTTTAGAGTGTGCGAGAATGATAATTTGCAAGATATTTTAGGAGTTATCATCGCAGCCAATATCTTAAATATCCCTTTGAGCGTAAGCTATGAAGAGAATGCTAAAATTTCTTTAGTAAAAGAACTTTGCAAAGCTATAAATCTAAATCTTGAAATCACAAATGAAAGCAAGGCGAAATTTGTTTCAAGATTGAAGAATTTTGAGAGAATCCGCTATCATGGAAAAGTAAGTATGGAAGATGAAATTTATCAAGAGGCCGCAAAAAAAGCTAAGATTATCATCAGAGAAAAGCCATTGTTAAATGGTCGTTTTGAACTTTTATTTTATCACAACGAAAAAGCTTTAAGTATATCTTTCCATCGTTATGGAAATTTAGGCATTAGAGCGTTAAATCATCATTAAATCAAGGAGTAAAAATGGAAACAGTTCAAATTAATACCCCCATAGCGATAATGTTTGTGGCATACGCCGCTTTAATGCTTTATATAGGTTTTTATTTTTATAGACAAAATAAAAATACAGAGGATTATTTCCTAGGTGGGCGTTCTTTAGGTCCAGTAGTTTCTGCACTAAGCGCAGGGGCTTCTGATATGAGTGGTTGGCTTTTGATGGGTTTGCCAGGGGCTTTGTATGCAAGTGGACTTATAGAGAGTTATATTGCCATAGGGCTTAGTATTGGAGCTTTATTGAATTGGAGCTTTGTAGCGAAAAGACTTAGAATTTATACAAGTGTGATTGCAAATTCGATTACAATACCTGATTATTTTGAAACAAGATTTGATGATGATAAACATATCTTGCGTATAGTTTGTGCGATCGTCATTTTGATATTTTTCACCTTTTATGTCTCATCAGGGCTTGTGGGTGGAGCAAAATTATTTGAAGCAACTTTTGGTATAAGATATGAATACGCACTTACTACAGGGACACTTATCATTGTTGCTTATACTTTCTTAGGCGGATACAAAGCAGTTTGTTGGACGGATTTGCTTCAAGGACTTTTAATGATGGGTGCATTGATCGTTGTTCCTGCTGTTATGCTTTATCATTTAGGCGGTTTTGGTGAGGCTATGGCTGTTATAGAAGAAATTAAGCCTAATGCTTTATCTATGGGTGAGGGTATAGGAGCGTTAAGTATAGTTTCTGCGCTTGCTTGGGGCTTGGGATATTTTGGACAACCTCATATTTTGGTGCGTTTTATGTCTATTCGTTCTACTAAGGATATTCCTACGGCTACATTTGTAGGAATTTCTTGGATGGTGATTTCTTTGATAGGTGCTTGCTTTATAGGTCTTTTAGGGATAGCTTATGTGCATAAATTTGAGCTTACTCTTCAAGATCCTGAAAAAATCTTTATTGTAATGTCGCAACTTTTATTTAATCCATGGATAGCAGGTATTTTACTTAGTGCTATTTTAGCTGCTATTATGAGTACAGCAAGTTCGCAACTTCTTGTATCAAGCTCTACCATAGCAGAGGATTTTTATAAAAGAATTTTCAACAAAGAAGCATCTAATAAAACCGTGATGAATTTAGGAAGAATGGGTGTTTTATTGGTGGCATTAGTTGCTTTTGTGATTTCAACGGATAAAGAATCAAGTGTTTTAAGTATCGTAGCTTATGCATGGGCGGGATTTGGAGCAAGTTTTGGTTCTGTAATGCTTTTCTCTTTATTTTGGAGCAGAATGACAAGAATAGGGGCAATTTTAGGTATGATAACAGGAGCTGCTGTGGTTGTTCTTTGGAAAAATTATTTAGCAGAACTCTTTAATTTCCCTATTTATGAGATAGTTCCAGGTTTTATAGCTGCTTCAGCAGTGATAATCATTACAAGCTTACTTACTAAAGTCCGTCCAGGAACTAAAGCTGCATATGAAAGAATGCTAAAAGAACTTTAAGATTATTTTATAAAATGAGGATATTTGTTTCAATATCCTCTAAATTTCCTGCTTCTTTTTTATCTAAATTTGACTTATAAAATTTGCAAAAACTTTTTTAGTAAGTAAGATATGTTTGAAAAAATTTGATTTATATTGATGAAATTTTATTTGCTCTAGTTTTTGAGATTAAAACTAGAGCTAAATTTTAAGGCTTTTGGATCAAAAATCGAAGCGTTGGACCATTTTGATCGATTTCAAGAATTTTAAAACCACGATTTTTTGCATCTTGAGGTATAGAATTGATACTTTGTGGACAATCACAAAGCACTTCTAGAATTTCTCCACTTTTAAGTTGCGGTAAAGCATCTAGCGTAGCAATAGCAGGATAAGGACAAGCTTCACCTTCTAAATTTAAAGTATAAGTAATTTTCATTTTTTATCCTTTTGGGTTTAGTTTTTGAAAGAAGTGTTTTTTATAAAATAAAACACAAGCAAACATTAAAATAAAAAGAGCTAGATTTATGAAAAATCCACCTAAATTTCCAAATTCATTGAGCAAGTTAATTTTTACACCCTCTTTAAAAGCACTAGGTAAAAAGTCATAAGTTAGAGCTAAAATCATCGTTCCTATAATGTTTGCAATACCCACTATCATAAAATGACTTTGTCCCTCGCAAGCACGATAAGTCCATCCACATTCACAACCCCCTGCGAAAACTATACCAAAACCAAATAAAAATGCCCCAATGGCCACTGCGGGAGAGAGTTCGATGAGTTTGCTATTGTGTCCATGTAAGATGAAAGCAAAAGCGATCAAAGAAGCGATTATCATACCGATTAAAGCACCTTTTATAGCATTTTCTCTACCAAATAAGAATAAATCTCTAAAACAAGCAGTAAAGCAAATTTGTCCTCTGGAGATGATAAAACCAAATGCAAAGCCAAAAATGAGTGCTAAAGCTAAAAGGCTTTGTTTGCTTTGTGTGCTTATATTGCCATTAACAAGCACAAGATAAAACACCCATATTAAAAAGGCTACAAAAAGAATACTACCTAAGACAAAATGAAATTTCGTACGCGAGCTTTGTTTGACTAAAGGAATGTTTTCTTTATTGACACACTCTAATTTTGCTTTAGGTTTAAAAAAGGAAGTGTTACAAAGTTTTACACCAAGATAAATTCCTAAAACCATAAAAACACCAAAAAACCAAGTATGCAATGAAAAATAAGGCAAGCCCGTAAAAAAGTTTGCCAAGTTACACCCAAAGGCAAGTCTTGCACCATAGCCTGAAAGAATTCCACCTACTATGGCTTGAAAGATTCTTATATTGCTAGCAGGTAAGCGAAATTTGACTTTATTAGCCCAAAGCGCAGCGATTAAACAACCTATAAACATACCTATAAGCATGATTCCATCAGTTCTTGTTAAAGGAGTGCCATTTAAATTTTGCTTTTGATAATAAGAATATCCATTTAAATCCATACCCAAAAGCTCTAAAAATTCTCCACCCCAACGCGTCATTTCTCCTGTAACAGCCCAAACACCGCCAAAAATTCCAAAGTATACTGCACTTAAAATTCCAAGCGTTATCATAGCGCGGGAATTGTCCCAAAAATTGATTAAGTATTTTTGTTTGAAAGATTTCAAAGAAGTTCCTAAATATCGTAATCATCAAACCTTGATGCTGAAAAAAAGAGTGAGATTATAACTTAATTTTAAACTAAAGTCAAAAATTAGCGATGCTTTGATAAAATTTGAAAATTTATTTTGTTTTTCATTTAAAAGTAGTTATAATTATAACTTTGGAAGATTAGCGTATCTGGTGATCGCCACTGACTTCAAATCAGATGAAAGGGTAGTTGACTATTCTTTGGGGAGTTCGATTCTCTCATCTTCTCGCCGTAAAATTTAAGGAAAATAATGAGTAAAGCAGATATTATTGTTGGAATTCAATGGGGTGACGAAGGTAAGGGTAAAGTAGTAGACAAATTATGTGAAAATTATGACTATGTGTGTCGCAGTGCAGGAGGGCATAATGCAGGACATACCATTTGGGTAAATGGCGTAAGATACGCACTTCATCTTATGCCAAGTGGTGTTTTACACTCAAGGTGTATCAATGTGATTGGCAATGGAGTTGTGGTATCTCCTGAAGTTTTAATCGCTGAAATGGCTCAATTTGAAAATTTAAAAGGTAGATTGTATATTAGCGATAGAGCACATTTAAATTTAAAACACCATTCTTTGATAGATATTGCCAAAGAAAAACTCAAAGGTAAGGATGCTATAGGCACGACAGGCAAAGGTATAGGGCCTTCTTATGCAGATAAGATTAATCGTACCGGACATAGAGTAGGAGAACTTTTAGATCCTCAAAGACTTCACAATGCTTTAATGAAAGATTTTGAAGCAAATAAAAATTATTTAGAATTTTTAGGGATTGAAATTCCAAATTCAGATGAATTGCTTAGTGATTTAAAACGCTTCAGTGAGATTTTAACCCCATTTATAACAGATACTACAAGAATGCTTTGGAAAGCTTTGGATGAAGATAAAAAAGTGCTTTTAGAAGGAGCACAAGGCTCTATGCTTGATATAGATCATGGAACTTATCCTTATGTAACAAGTTCAAGTACAATTTCAGCGGGTGCTCTAACAGGTCTTGGCCTAAATCCTAAAGAAGTGGGTTCTATCATAGGTATAGTAAAAGCTTATACCACGCGCGTGGGGAATGGAGCTTTTCCTACTGAAGATAAGGGTGAAAGTGGAGAAAAAATAGCTCAAATAGGCAAAGAAATAGGCGTAAGCACAGGACGCAAAAGACGCTGTGGTTGGTTTGATGCTATTGCGGTAAAATATACTGCAAGACTAAACGGCTTAGATGCTTTATCTTTAATGAAACTTGATGTTTTAGATGGTTTTGAAAAGGTGAAAATTTGCCGTGCTTATGAATATAAGGGTATGGAAATTGATTATATTCCAAGTGATTTAGAAAATGTTAAGCCTATTTATGAAGAAATGGATGGATGGGATAAGGTTTTTGGTATAAAGGATTATGATTTATTGCCTGAAAATGCTAAAAAATATATCGCAAGATTGGAAGAACTTTGTGGTGTGAAAATAAAATACATTTCAACAAGTCCTGAAAGAGATGATACTATCATTTTATGAAAAGTAAATACAATAGCGTTGCAAAAGTAAGAAAACAACAACTTGATAAAGCACAAAGCAATCTTAATGCAGCAAAGCAAAGACAGATTGAAAATGAAAGGCTTTACGAGCTTTCGCGTAAAGAATGTGAAAGCTTATCTGTTTTACCTAGCTCGGGCTCTATTGCAGAATTAAGATCAAATTTAACTATGGCTCAAGTGGGTAGAGATGCTTTAGCAAGGGCTAAAGAAAAGGTTGAGTTATCCAAAAAAGAGATAAATCACTACCAGTTTTTATATCAAAAAGCCCATTTAGATTATGAAAAAATAAAAGTTTTAGAAGCCGAAGAAATCAAACAAAAGCAAAAAGAGCTTGCTAAAATCGAAGAAAAAATTTTAGATGAAATTGCTATCACTCGTTTTTTAAAAGGAGAAAAAAATGTATAAAAAACTTTTATTCTTGGCTTTTTTTATAAATTTAGCTTGGGGGGCTGAGCAAGATTGTGAGCAATATTTTGAAGCTAGAAAGGCACAACTTGAACTTCAAACAAGAGAATTTGACGAAGCAAGACAAGCTTTGGAAGCTTACAAAGCTTCTTTTGAAGCTTTGCAAAAAGAAAGGCTTGAAGTCTTAAATCAAAGAGAGGCTGAAGTAAATGCGACTTTGGCACAGATTGAGAGTTTAAAAGAGCAAAATACAAAACTTTTAGAAGAGCAACAAAAAATTTTAAATTCTATCAATGAAAAAACAGAAGGTAGGATCAAAGAAATTTATTCGCAAATGAAAGATACTGCAATAGCTGATGTTTTAACTCAAATGGACGCTGAGGAAGCGAGTAAAATCATGCTATCTTTAGAGTCTAGAAAAATTTCAGGAGTGCTTTCTAAAATGGATCCTGCAAAAGCGAGTGAATTGACCTTATTGCTGAAAAATATGGATAATAATAAAAGCAATTAAAAATTTATTTTTTTAACATTCTTTTACCAAAAATATATTATTATTTCAAAACTATTAGTGAAAAGGCTTGAAAATGCGTATAAAATTGCCACATATACCTTATATTACAAATAAAATAATGTTAGACATTGCACATTCCTCTTTTGTTGAAATTAAAGACAATATAGAAAAATTAAACCCTTGCATTAAACAAATTTTAGAAGATGATCTTATGAATGAAAGAAAGCTAGATGAAAGAGTTAAAGAGCTTTTGGAACAACAAGAAGATGAAATGGAGCTTATGCAAGTAGATCGTAAGAATATGTTTTGGCTTGTTAAGAAAAAATTAGCCCCTGAATTTAGTGTGATTTTAAATTCCGAAGATAGACATAATCATTTAGCACATAGAATTTTAGAAGAACTTATAGAAAATGATTATATTAACTTTGTGGTAAGTGAAAATAGAGTAAAAAATTTGATTTTTTCTAGTATAGATGACTATCTTAAAATTTATGAAAAATTAGAAGATGAAGTTTATGAAAAAATAAGTAATTATAAAACAAAACCTGTTCCAGGTAGTGAGGAGTATGAGCTTATTTTTGAAAAACTTTACCAAGAAGAGCTTAGAAAAAAAGGAATGTTTTAAATTATGAAAGCTTATATTTATATAGAAAACGATATTTTTTTAACTGCTAAGGCTTTTGGCAAGGGTGGAACTTTTTTCGGTGAGCTTGTGTTTAATACTTCTTTAACGGGTTATCAAGAGATAATATCTGATCCTTCATACGCAGGACAATTTATCATTTTTTCTATGCCTGAAATTGGCATTGTAGGAACCAATGAAAATGACAATGAAAGTAAAGAAATTTTTGCAAGTGGCGTTTTAATGAGAGAATTAAGTCCTACTTTTTCAAACTTCCGCGCTCAAAAAAGTCTACAAGAATATTTAGAAGAGCATGGAAAAATAGGAGTTTATGGACTAGATACTCGTTATTTAGTAAAAATGCTAAGAGACAGCGGAAATTTAAGAGCGGTTATCTCAACTGAAATCTCTAATAAAGAAGAATTAAAAGCTGCTTTAGAAAAATCTGCAAAAATAGATGAGATCAATTTTGTAAAAGAAGTAAGCACTAAAAAATCCTACGCTCACAAACATGGAGTTTGGAATAATACTACTCAAAGTTACAACAAGGCTAAAAAAAATACAAAAAAAGTTGCTGTTATTGATTATGGTGTGAAAGCAAATATCCTTAATGAGCTTGTAGAAGTGGGCTTAGAGGTAGAAGTTTTTCCTTATGATACCAAGGCAGAAGAACTTATCAAGCTTTATCAAAAAGGTCAAATTCAAGGTGTATTTCTTTCAAATGGGCCAGGAGAGCCAAAAATTTTAAAACAAGAGATTGCTGAAATTAAAAAATTAGCCGAGGCTAAAATTCCTATGCTTGGAATTTGCTTAGGGCATCAGCTTTTAAGCAACGCTTTTGGTTATGAAACTTATAAAATGAAATTTGGACAACACGGAGCTAATCATCCTGTGATCAATTTAGAAAATAAAAGCGTTGAAATCACTGCTCAAAATCATAACTATAATGTCCCTGAAGAGCTTTGTGAGGTAGCGATTATTACGCATAGAAATCTTTTTGGAGATAATGTTGAGGGTGTAAAATACAAAGACTATCCTATTATTTCAGTACAGCACCATCCTGAAAGTTCGTCAGGCCCACACGAAAGTAAATATATTTTTAAAGAATTTATGAATTTAATGTGAACTTTCTTCCTTTGAATTTTGACTTTTTGGCTATATTTAGCGTAGCCTTTTTATCGAGCTTTGGGCATTGCTATTCTATGTGTGGGGGATTTATTTTAGCTTTTATGAATTTAAATTCGACCCACAAAAATTTGTTTTTATTAACTTTTATTTATCAATTATTTAGAATTTTTTCTTATATTTTATTAGGAATAATCTTTGGGATATTTGGGAATTTATTAGCTATAAATGCCAAAATTCAAAGTTTATCCTTTTTTATACTCGGTGTGTTTATGGTAATCTTAGGTTTGTCTTTAATTTTTAGAGGTAAAATCCTTGCTTTTATCGAAAATCGCACTTTTTTTGAGTATTTTATAAAAAAGATTATTAAAAAATCTATGGGTTTTAAAGGTGTAAAATCGGCAATGATTTTAGGTTTTGCTAATGGGTTTGTTCCCTGTGGTTTGGTGTATTTTTTTCTAGCCAATGCAATGAGTAGACAAAATGTTACAGAAAGCATTTTAGTTATGTTAGTTTTTGGTCTTTCAACCCTTCCAGCGATGCTTTTTTTTGTTAAAATATCGCAATATTTGGGTGTATTTTTGAAAAAAGTGTTTAATTATGTATCTTATTTCATTATTGTTGCTTATGGAGTAGGTTTAGCTTATATGGGCTTTAAGGCTTTTTAAATGGCAAATTCAGCTGCCGAGCAAGTTTTAAAAGCAATAGAAGAAAATATAATTTTTTTTAAAATTGATTTACAAGGCATAATTATCGATGCAAGTGAAAAATTTTGCAAGGTAAGTGGCTATAGTAAAAAAGAGTTGATTGGAAAGCACCATTTTATTTTAAAGCATCCTGATGTTAAAGAAGATTATATAAATCAGCTTTTGGAAAAGCTTTGGCAAAAAGAAGCTTATTGGGTGGTTTTTAAAAATATTGATAAACTAGGTAAAACTTTTTATCTTGACGCATTTTTAATTCCTATTGTGGATAAAAAGGGTAATTTAAATGAAATTGCTGCTTTATCTTACGATATTAGCAATTCTTTTAAATTAAATGAAGAACTTGTATTAAATCATGCGAAATTGCGTGAAATTAGTGTAAATCTTGAAAAGATAGCTAAAGAGCGCAAGGAAGAATTTGCAAAACTAAGCAAAGATTTTGAGTATAAGCTTAAAGTTGCTTTAGAAAAAAATGAGAAAGATACAAAAAAGATTTATAAAGAAATTTTAAATTCTTCTATAGAGCAGATGATTAGCGATATTGCACATCAGTGGAGACAACCTCTAAATGAGCTTGGTATTGCTATGTTTCAAATGAAGCAAAATGTTCAAGATGAGAAGGGTTTTACTGAAATTTATCTACAATCTAAAAGTACGATAAAAAATATGTCAGAAACAATTGATATTTTTAGAACCTTATTTAAAAACAATGAAAATGAAAAAAATCATGTCTCTTTGAGAGAAATTTTAAATAAAGTAATTGGAATCGCTTTTGAAACCATAGAAAAGCAACAAGTTAACACTCGAATAATCTCAAAAACAGATTATAGAGTTGTAGCACATGAGAATGGCCTAATGAGAGTTTTTTTAAATTTAATTATAAATTCCATAGAGGCGTTTAAAACTCAAAAAGTAAAAAATATTATATTTAGTTTTTCGAAATTCGGAAAAAATTATATTAAAGTTAAGGTTAGGGACAATGCAGGCGGGGTTGATGAAAATATTTTAGATAAAATTTTTCAACCCTATATTACAACTAAACATCCTAGTCAAGGTATAGGAGCGGGGCTTTATATCAGCAAGCAAATTGTAGAGAGTTTTGGTGGAAAAATTCAAGTCAAAAATATAAAAGATGGAGCTTGCTTTGAAATATATTTAAAGTTGCAAGAGGGGAATTAAATTTATGAAAGAATTGGTTATATTGGTTGTAGAAGATGAGGTAAAGATTAGAGAATCACTTGTTAATGTTTTATCTTCTCGTTATAGTAAGGTAATAGGCGCACAAAATGGTGATGAAGGTTTAAAGAAATTTAAAAAATTTAAGCCTGATTTGATTATTACAGATATTGCTATGCCTATCATGGATGGACTTGATATGTCAAAGGAAATTAAAGAAATAGCAAATGATGTTCCTATAGTAGTGCTTAGTGCTTTTTCGGAAAAAGAAAGATTGTTGCGCTCTATTGATATAGGTATAGATAAATATCTAATCAAACCTGTGGATATAGATGAACTTTTCAAAGTTTTGGATTATTTAGTAGGTGAAAAGATAGAAGCTAATGCTCTTGTTGATATTTCTAAAGAATATCAATTCAATAAAACCAAAAGAACGCTAATTTATAAAGGAAAAGAAATAGTTTTAACCAAAAAAGAACTCGCTTTTATTTCATTGCTTTTAAAGCAGCCTGGGGTTTTGGTATTGCATGAAGATATTAAGAAAAATGTTTGGATAGGCGAGCATGTTAGCGATACTGCTGTTAGAACCTTTATAAAAAGAGTAAGAGATAAAGTCGGGGAAAAATTTATTAAAAATGTTCCAGGTTTGGGGTATAAAATCAATATAGAAAATTAGGACAAAAAATTTCCTTAAAATATAAAAAATAACAAATGATTAACAAAAATATTGGCTTTAAGAAAAAATGTATAATTAATAGTTTATAATATAAACTTGTTATCTTAAAAATTTTAAGGAGAAAGTCGATGCACCCAGGTAATGCATTAAATTACGACTATACGGTTGCAAAATATTTCATGTTTGCGACTATATTGTTCGGGATTATAGGTATGGCTATAGGAACTCTTATAGCTTTTCAAATGGCATATCCTAACCTAAATTATTTAGCAGGCGAATATGCTACTTTTTCAAGGCTTAGACCGCTTCATACTTCTGGTGTGATTTTTGGTTTTATGCTTTCAGGGATTTGGGCAACTTGGTATTATATAGGACAGCGTGTTCTTAAAGTGAGTATGGCCGAATCCAAATTTCTAATGGCTATAGGCAAGCTTCATTTTTGGCTTTATATGATCACCATGATTATAGCTGTAATCTCTTTATTTGCGGGTGTTAGCACCTCTAAAGAATATGCTGAACTTGAATGGCCTTTAGATATTCTTGTTGTGCTTATTTGGGTTTTATGGGGTGTAAGCATTTTTGGGCTTATCGGCATTCGCCGTGAAAAAACTCTTTATATCTCTCTTTGGTATTACATAGCTACATTTTTAGGTATCGCTATGCTTTATCTTTTCAACAATATGGCGGTTCCAACTTACTTCGTTGCAGAAATGGGTAAATGGTGGCATAGTGTATCTATGTATGCAGGGACAAATGATGCTTTAGTTCAATGGTGGTATGGGCACAATGCGGTTGCTTTTGTATTTACTGTTGGTATTATTGCTCAAATTTATTATTTCTTACCAAAAGAAAGCGGTCAGCCGATTTTCTCTTATAAACTTTCTTTATTTGCGTTTTGGGGTTTAATGTTTGTTTATCTTTGGGCGGGTGGACACCACTTGATTTATTCTACCGTTCCTGATTGGATGCAAACTATGGGTTCAGTTTTCTCTATCGTACTTATCTTGCCTTCTTGGGGTTCAGCAATCAATATCTTACTTACTATGAAGGGTGAATGGGGTCAGCTTCGCGAAAGTCCTTTGATTAAATTTATGATTTTAGCATCAACTTTCTATATGTTCTCAACACTTGAAGGTCCAATTCTTTCGATCAAATCAGTAAACGCTCTAGCTCACTTTACAGATTGGATTCCAGGACACGTTCATGATGGAACTTTAGGTTGGGTTGGCTTTATGACTATGGCAGCGCTTTATCATATGACTCCTAGAATATTTAGAAGAGAGCTTTATAGCAAATCCTTAATGGAAGCACAATTTTGGATTCAAACTACAGGTATAGTGCTTTATTTTGCTTCTATGTGGATAGCAGGTATCACTCAAGGTATGATGTGGAGAGCTACAGATGAATACGGCAACTTGCTTTACAGCTTTATTGACACTGTTGTAGCTATTATACCTTATTATTGGATTAGGGCAATTGGTGGTTTATTATATCTTATAGGATTTTTCATGTTTACTTATAATATTTATAAATCAATTGCTTGTGGAAAAGTGCTTGATAAAGAGCCAAAAAGCGCTTCGCCTATGGCTGCATAAAAAGGAGAGAAAATGTTTAGTTGGTTAGAAAAAAATCCATTCTTTTTTGCTGTCGCTGTTTTTATTGTGATTGCTTATGCGGGGATTATTGAAGTGCTGCCAAATTTTGCAGAAAATGCAAGACCTATAGAAGGAAAGAAGCCTTATACGGTTTTACAGCTTGCAGGACGCCAAATTTATATCAAAGATAGCTGTAATGCTTGTCATTCACAGCTTATTCGTCCTTTTAAATCTGAAACCGATCGTTATGGTATGTATTCTGTTAGTGGTGAATTTGCTTATGATAGACCTTTCCTTTGGGGTTCAAAAAGAACAGGTCCTGATTTAATGCGTGTTGGAAATTATAGAACTACAGATTGGCATGAAAACCATATGTGGGATCCTGTTTCAGTTGTTCCAAATTCTATCATGCCTGCTTATAAGCATATGTTTAAAAACAATGCTGATATGGAAACTGCTTATGCAGAAGCTTTAACTGTTAAAAAAGTATTTAATGTTCCTTATGATACTGAAAATGGAACAAAGTTAGGTACTTGGGAAGAAGCGCAAGCTGAAATAAAAGCTGAAGCACAAGCTATAGTTGATCAAATGAAAAATCAAGAAGTGAAAGATGCTTTTGCTAGGGGCGAGATTAAGGAAATTGTTGCCTTGATCGCTTATTTAAATAGCTTAAAGTAAAAATATGGAACATTTAGCGATTATTTGGAATGTGATTAAAAATTTGGTCACTTTGAATTTATCAGCAGTGCAAAAACATGAATGGGAAATTTTTCAAGGTTATGGATTTTTTCTATTTGTAATGTTTTTATCAATAGTATTGTATTCTTATTGGTATCATCTTTATAGGGCAGAAAAAAAAGGCGAGAGAAATTATGAAAAATATGCAAATCTCGCTTTGAGCGATGATATCGATGATAGTGTTTTAGAAAGTAAAAGGAGTGCTTGATGCAATGGTTAAATTTGCAAGATAATGTTAATTTATTATCTTTCATTGGAGCGATTCTTATTATATTGATTACTCTTGTAGTCGTTGGTAGAATGTTTAAATATATGAAAGAAAAAAAAGGTGAAGGGGAATTAAGTGAGCATAGCTGGGATGGCATAGGAGAGTATAAAAATGCTATTCCAACAGGCTGGGCTGTTGTATTCTTTCTTACCATAGTATGGGCGATTTGGTATTTTTTATGGGGTTATCCTCTAAATTCTTACTCAAGTATAGGCGAGTATAATGAAGAAGTTAAGACTTATAATGCTAAATTTGAAGAGAAATTCCAAAACTTATCTACTGAAGATAAGATAGCTATGGGACAAAATATCTTTTTGGTTCAATGTTCTGCTTGTCATGGAATTACAGGCGATGGTATCAATGGAAAAGCTCAAAATTTAAATATTTGGGGTAGTGAAGAAGGCTTAGTAGATGCGATTAAACACGGTGCAAAAGGTATGAATTTCCCTGGTGGAGAAATGCCTGCTGCTGCGGATTTGGGAATTTCTGAAGAAGACATTCCTGCAATTGCTGCTTATGTGGCAAAAGAGCTTTCTGCTATCAAAAAAACTTCTAATGAAAATTTAGTTGCCAAAGGAAAAGAAGCTTATGCAACTTGTGCAGCTTGTCATGGTGAAGATGGAAAAGGTCAAGATGGAATTTTCCCTGATCTTACAAAATACGGTTCAGCAGCATTTGTTGTAGATGTTTTACATAGTGGTAAAACTGGCTTTATCGGAGCTATGCCAGCATTTTCTATATTGAATGATACTCAAAAAGAAGCTGTTGGTGAATATGTAATTTCTCTTTCAAGGGGTGAATAATGGAAAACACTAATAGATGCGTATTTTCTCTTTCAGGTGTTACAGGTATGTTGATTGCTACTGTTTTATTGCTCGCAATTTTAGTGGGCTTAACTATTTGGGGTCTTAAGGCTCAACAAGAAGTAATGCAACAACCCTATAGTCTCAAAGATATCCAAAATGTAAAAATGCTTGGCTCAAAAGAACAAGATCATAAAAGCATAGGAGGAGTAGCACAATGAATAAAGCTTTAGAATATTTAATTGTTATTGGATTAGTTGTGACTGCTGCGATTACTGCATGGTCGGTTTTAACCGCAAACCATCTTCACATAGGATGAGAAAAATATTACAAGATGGCTTTTTGGCCATCTTTTTATTCTTTTTACCTGTGCAAATTCTTGCACTTGAGCCTGTGATTTTTAATGAAAATGTACTTAACCAAAAAGTAGTAGATGAAATTAATCTTATCGGTAAAGAGCTTCAGGAAAAAAGCGGAATTTTTGCCGGTGTGGCAATCGGCGATAAGAGTGATTTTCAAACTTTACTAGACTTACACAAGCAACTCCCACAGTCTTATGTTTTACTTGTTTTATCTAAAAATTCACATAAAGTAGACATCATAGGTTCTAAAGGAGCTTTGGCTTTAATCGATAAAGAAGCCATACTCAGTCCTTATCCAGGGACAGGTTCTATTTTGCCTATTTTAGCGACTAATAAGGGTGATATTTATAATGCGGCTATTTTAAATGGTTATGGAGATATAGTTGATCGTTTGGCGCAAGCTAGAGGGATTGAATTGCAACATTCTATAGGTAATGCAAACCGTGATACTATTAATATTTTAAGAATTTTAATCTATGGTTTTATTTGCTTTGCATTGTTATACTACGCCCAAAGAAGAATGAAAAGGAAGAAAAATGCTTAAAAGCAAAAAAACCTTTTGGCCTTATGGAATTTTAATTTCGATTTTTGCTATTGTGGTTGCTTGTATAGCAACTATTGTGGTAGCAAGTAATTATCCTGTATATGAGGATGATTTTTATTTTGACTCTTATCAAAATGTTGAAAACAATTTTAATGTTATCCAAAAACAACAAGAGCAATTTGATGCCTTGTTTAAGATTGAATTTCAAAATGATAAAGTTGATTTAATCGGTAAAAGAAAAATTGTAAGTTATACAATCGATGCAGATTCTTATTTGGCAAAATTTAAAATAACAACTTTAAGTGATAAAGCAAATACACAAAATTTAAAGAGCGAAATTTTGCTTACAAGACCTCATACAAGAGAATTTGATCAAAAACTTTTAGGACAAATTCAAGATGGAGTCTTAAGTGTGTCTTTGCCTCAGCTTGAAAAAGGTAGATGGCAATTAAAAATCAAACTCAGCACAGAAGATGAAATCATAGGCTTTTTTAGTTATGAGTTAAACGCTCAATGATACTAAGAATATTTAGTTCCTCAAGAAAGATTAAAGAATATCAAGAAAAAGCAAAGGCTAAAAACGCTTTACTTGATTCTGCTTTTCTTGTATCAGATTTTTTAGATCGAGTATGTGTAGTCAACTCTTTTAAAGCAAGCTCTTATGAGAGTTTGCTTTTAATGCAAGAAGCTTGTTTAAAAAGTAAAGATTTAGAAAAAAAATTAGGCATTTCGGCCGAATTTTTTAATTTTTTAAAAAACAATGAATATCTTTTTTCATTTTTTAAAGAATTAAGCTCAGAGAAAAAAAGCATACAAGATCTTAAAAACAATGATTATTATGCAACCTACAATGAGCATTTGGAAATTTTGGACGAGGTTTATACAAATTATCTTCTTTTGCTTAAGCAACACAATTTATACGATGATTTGTCTTTAGCTCAAGACTATAAGCTTAATTTGGATTTTTTAAATGAATATGAAAGTATATATTATGACTTGCAAGGTTTTTTAAGCAAATTTGAAGAGGATTTGCTGTGTGAGATTTCTAAAATCAAAGATACAATCATAGGCTTTAAAACTAGTAAATTTAATCTTGAATACCTATTAGAACTTGACTTTTTAAAAGATATACACTTAGAACTTGATATGTTTTATGAAGTCAATCTTTCACAAAAAAAGATTTTAAAACAAGAAAAACTTTCACATCCTGACATTTTAGTTAAATTAAAAGCCTTCGAGCTTAGATCTTTGCAGTGTGCTTTTGTTATGGATGAAATTTCTAATTTTGTCCGAGCGGGAATAGATCCTGAAAAGATAGCCGTCATCACTCCTGATGAAAGTTTTTGTGAGCTTTTAAAACTTTTTGATAAAAACAATATGTTAAATTTTGCTAGTGGAGTAAGCATTAAAGAAAGTTTGTTTTATCAAAAGATCAAAGCTTTATATAATGGAGCAAATTCAGATGCTTTTATCTATAAGACAGATGAGAATTATTTTGAGCAAGAAAAAATAATTTTTGATTATCATAATACTTTGTTGCATTATTTAGAACTTCAATTTGAAGATTTTAGAGCCCGCTTTGATCAAATTTGTGATTTGCAGTATTTTGAAAATTTAATCCATAGTTTTTTAAAAGATGAAAGTCAAGAGCTTATGAACTTGGTGCAAAAAGAGCTTTATTTTATAAAAGATTTGCTCAAAAACAAATCCTTAAAGCTTAAAGAACTCATGCAACTTTTTTTCATGCAATTAGATCAAATAAGATTAAGTCATGTTGGTGGTGGAAAAGTTACTGTTATGGGACTTTTAGAAAGCAGGGGGCTTAGTTTTGATGGTGTTATCATACTTGATTTTAATGAAGATTTTGTTCCTAAAAGAAGTATTAATGAGTTGTTTTTAAACAATGAAGTGCGTAAAAAAGCAGGGCTTATAAGCTATGAAAGAAGAGAGAATTTACAAAGACTTTATTATGAAAATTTGATGAGAAATGCTAAAAAACTTAGCATTAGTTTTGTGGAGAATGAAGAGCAAACCAGGTCGCGTTTTTTAGATGAGCTTGATTTTAATTTTTTTGAAGAAAAAACCACACCTTCTAAGGCCTATTTAAATGCTTTAAAACTCGACTATCAAGGTGTAAGATTAAATTTAAATCCTATAAAAGCACCTGTTTTAAAACACGATATTTTTGAAAAAGAATTATCGTTTAGTCGTTTGAATTTATTTTTATATCAAAAAAGAACTTATTTTTATCGTTATATTTTAGAATTACCTGAAGCTAGAGCCTTAAGCGATGAAAGCAGGGCTAAAAATCAAGGAAATTTTATCCATAAAATGCTCGAACTTTATTATAAGAATTATTCTAAAAATAATTTCAACCTACAAATTTTCAATGATTTGTTAGAGCAAGAATATCAAAAATACGGCATTAGCGAACTTGAGCTTGAAATTTTTAAATTAAAATTTATACAATTTGCCAAAAACGAAGAAGAGCATTTTAAATTAGGCTATAAGGTGATTGAGCAAGAAGAGGAACACCATAAAACTTTAAATATCCAAAATCATACGATCAGGCTTAAGGGTATTGTTGATCGTATCGATAAGCTTGAGGATAAACATTTTATCATTGATTATAAAAGCGGAAAAGTCCCTAGCAAATCCTTTCAGCTAGCTTTTTATAAGGCTTTATACGATGAAAATGCAGAAGCAAAATTTTATGATTTAAATCAAATGCAATTTGTTGAAGAAAAGGCTAAAAGCTTAGATGAGCTTAAAGAATGTCTAAAAGATTTGCTTGAGCAAAGAGAAGAAGAGATTGAATTTGAAAACGATAAAGATGAGTATTGCCCTTATAAAATCATCTACAAAAAGGATTTTAGATGAAATTTAAACCTTTTTTAGCCTTAGAAGCAAGCGCAGGAAGCGGTAAAACTTTTGCTTTAAGTGTGCGTTTTGTGGCTCTTATTTTACAAGGAGCAAAAATAAATGAAATTCTAGCCCTAACTTTTACCAAAAAAGCTGCCAATGAAATGCAAAAAAGGATTATTGATACTTTTTTAAATTTGGAAAAAGAAAGTAAAAAAGGCGAATGTAAAGAGCTTTGTGAGCTTTTAGGGTGCGAAGAAGATGAGCTGATACTTTTAAGAGATAAGAAAAAGCAAGAATTTTTAAGACAAGTGCTTAAGATAGGTACATTTGATTCTTTTTTTAGTCGAATTTTAAGAGCTTTTGCTTTAAATTTGGGATTGAGTAGCGATTTTGATACAAGTGAAGAAAAGCTTGATGTTAGGGCTGTTTTTTTAAAATTACTCAATCGTCAAGAATTAAAAGATTTGGCTTATTATAAAGTGAGTTTAGAAGATAATCATGATTTTTTTGAAGAGCTTGAGAAATTCTATGAAAATGCGTATTTTAAAGAATGTGTAAGGATTCCTAATCCTTCAAAAGCTTCTATCAATCAAGCCTATGATGAACTAAGGGTTTATTGTTTAAGCTTAGATCATGTCAAAGGATATAAATATTTATGCACGCATTTTAAAGATGAAGTGCTTCAATTAAGCCAATTTGCAAAGTCAGATCTTTTGAATTTAACAGGTGCTCCAAAATACCTGCAAGACTTAGAAGATAGCGATGTCCAATTTAGCCAAAAAAGAAAAGCATTCATCAAAGCTTTAAATGCTTATGCTAAAGAGCTTGAAGAATATAAGATCGCAAATTTAATGAATCTTTTAAGCCATTTTAGCAAGGCTAAAGATATTATCCAAAAAGATAAAAATACTTTAAGCTTTAGTGATATTAGCCGAAGGGTGCTAGATCTTATCAGAAGTGATTTTAAAGATATGATTTATTTTCGCTTGGATGGCTATATTTCTCATTTATTAATCGATGAATTTCAAGATACTAGCGTGGTGCAGTATCAAATTTTAAGACCTTTGATCGCCGAGCTTGTTTCGGGCGAGGGCGTGAAGAAAAATAGAACCTTTTTTTATGTGGGCGATAAAAAACAAAGTATCTATCGTTTTAGAAAGGGTAAAAAAGAACTTTTTGATTTGTTGCAAACTGAATTTAAACAAATTCAAAAAGATCAACTCACGATCAATTACCGCTCTAAACAAATTTTGGTTGATTTTGTCAATAAAACCTTTCAAAGTAAGATTAAAGACTATACCCCTCAACTTTCTTTAGAAAGCAAAAAAGGTGGCTTTGTGCGTGTGATCGAGTCGCAAGAAATAAAGGTGGATAAAGATCAAGCTAAAGAAATTCAAGATAAAACCCTAGAAGCTTTGCTAGAGCAGCTTAAATTTTTAAAAAGTAAAAATATCGCTTATGATGATATTTGCATTTTGTGCTGGAAAAATAACGATGCGGATATGATTTTGGATTTTTTACACGAGCAAGATATCCCAGCCTTTACTCAAAGTAATATTTTACTCGAAAATAAAGCCTGCGTAAGAGTGCTTTTAGAATACGCTAAATACTGCATTTTTGGCGACGAATTTTACTTGCATTTTTTGAAAGAAATGTTAGGCTTTGAGCCTTTGAAATTAAAGCTTGATTTGGCAAAAAGTGCTGTGCAAAATGTGCTTTATTTGATCAAAGAATTAAAACTTGATCTTAATGATATGGCTTTGATTCAGTTTATAGAATACGCTAAAAGCAAGGATGATTTTTTAAAGCTTTTGTTTGAGCCTTGCACTTTAAAAATTATGAGTGAGCAAAATAGAGGTGTAAATATCATGACTGTGCACAAATCCAAGGGCTTGGAATTTGATCATGTGATTTTACTTGATAGTCTTTCAAAAAACAATCCCAACAATAAAACCATAATGCTTGAGTACGATATCGATCAAGGTTGGGAGCTTCACATAAAAGATAGCTACCGAAAAGCGACTCAAGAGAGCGAATATAAAGCTTTTATAGATAAAATCACAAAAGCAGATTACGAAGATGATATCAATAAGCTTTATGTTGCTTTTACAAGGGCAAAAGACAGTCTTATCATCATCAAAAGAAATGCTTCATTTCAAAATGGCAACTATCCAAGCTATTTAAACACTATGCTTGATATTGAAATTCAAGAATTAGGCGAGATAGAAATTCAAACCAATGACACCCACTTGCCTCAAAAAGAAAGCTTTCAAGCCTTAAAGGAATTTGAAAAAATTCCTTTACAGGATATAGAAAGAAAAGAAAATACAAGCTCGGATGAAATTTATTTTGGAAATGCTTTTCACTTTTTTATGCAGAATTTAAAGCTTCCACAAGGAGAAAATTTTGACATTCTTTGTCAGAAAGTGAGTGGTAAATTTAGACATTTTTTAAATCACGGTGATTTTGAAAAGCTTTTTAAAAGGATAAAAAATTTACTTGCTAATGCCCAATTTCAAAAACTCATCGAAAATAAAAAATTACTCAAAGAACAAGCTTTGAGTTTTCAAGGTGAGATCAAACAGCTTGATTTACTTGCTTTGGGTGAAGATGAAGCCATCATTATAGATTATAAAACAGGTTTGAATTTCAACAAACACAAAGAGCAGGTTTTGCTTTATAAAGAAGCTATCGAGAAGATCTTGGCTAAGAAATCAACTCAAGCTTTTTTAGTCTATGTTTTAGAAGATAAGGTGGAGATAATAGAGGTTTAATACCTTATTGTATCAAAAATAGGTTTTATCGCAAATTCTCCATTTCTATCTATAAAACCCCATTTTCCATTTAATTTGACCTTTGCAATTCCTTGATTGAAATTATTGACTTCATCAAATTTAGGTTCTATTACAAATTCGATATTTCTATCTATAAAACCCCATTTTCCATTCATTTCAAATTTTGTAAGATTTTCATCATCGACAGAATTAAACTCGTGCTTGGTTGTAAATTTTCCATTTCTATCTATAAAACCCCATTTTCCATTTAATTTGACTCTAGTCATTCCCTTATTAAAACTCCAATCGCAGATATTTTTGTATATAGCAAGCTTAAAGAATTTATTTTGAATATAAGAGTTTTCGAATCTTGTTTCAATAGTAAAACATACATCATCAAATTTGGGTTCTATTACAAATTTTCCATTTTTATCTATAAAGCCCCATTTTCCGTTTAGTTTAACTCCCGCAAGATTTTCATTAAAATCATTAACATCATCAAATTTGGGTTCTATTACAAATTTTCCATTTTTATCTATAAAGCCCCATTTTCCGTTTAGTTTAACTCCCGCAAGATTTTCATTAAAATCATTAACATCATCAAATTTGGGTTCTATTACAAATTTTCCATTTTTATCTATAAAGCCCCATTTTCCGTTTAGTTTAACTCCCGCAAGATTTTCATTAAAATCATTAACATCATCAAATTTGGGTTCTATTACAAATTTTCCATTTTTATCTATAAAGCCCCATATATTATTTAGTTTAATTCCGGCAAAACCATTTCTAAAAAAACTCACACCATCAAATTTAGGGTTAATTATCATTTTTCCATTTGTATCCATAAAACTATATTTACCATTTAAACCAATTATTGCCAAACCTTCATTTGTAAAATTGTAAGAGGCAAATATATTAAAACAAGCCTTGCTATCCCCCTTGTTGCATTTTTCTTTCAAAATTTTATGATTATTGTTACTTTCAAGAGAGTGTTGTTTGTTTGGATTATTTATATAAAATTTGCTGTTTTCTCCACTATAATAAATATAGAAAGCAAAAGCACAAATAAGCAATAAAAAAGCAATAGTAAATTTTATTTTATGTTTAATAAGTAAATCTAACATTATTCTACCTTAAACTAAATTATTTTATACCTTAATTGTAGTATAAAGTATTTAAGAATAGGTTACAATTATCCAAGAAAATACTTAAACTTTAAATATTCTTAAATTAAGTATTATTTAAGTAAAAATAATTATAATCTCATTTTCAAAAAATTTTTGGCAAAGGTAAAGAATTATGACAAAGATAACAAAGCCAAACGAAGTTAAACGAGAATGGATTGTTTTAGACGCAGAAGGCAAACGCTTTGGTCGTCTTTTAACTGAAGTAGCAACAATTTTAAGAGGTAAAAACAAACCTTGCTTTACTCCTAATGTTGATTGTGGTGATTATGTGATTATCATCAATGCTTCAAAAGCTGTATTTACAGGTGCAAATAAAGCAGAAGATAAGCTTTATCACAGACATTCAGGATATTTTGGAAGCGTAAAAAGCGAAAAATTCGGAGATTTACTTGAAAAAAATCCTGCAAAATTATACAAATTAGCAGTTAGAGGTATGCTTCCTAAAACAAATTTGGGTAGAGCGATGCTTAAAAAATTAAAAATTTATGCGGGTAGTGAGCACCCACACACTGCGCAAATTGCTAAAGAAGGAAAATAATCATGGCAACAACATATGCAACAGGTAAAAGAAAAACTGCTATAGCAAAAGTATGGGTAAAACCAGGTAGCGGTAAAATCAGCGTTAATGGTATCGATTTAAATACTTGGCTTGGTGGACATGAAGCAATCAAACTTAAAGTAGTTCAGCCTTTACTTGTAACTAAACAAGAAACTTCAATGGATATTAAAGCAACGACTTTAGGTGGTGGTTATAGTGCTCAAGCTGAAGCTTTAAGACACGGAATTTCAAGAGCTTTAGCGGCTATGGATGCTGATTTTAGAGCTTTATTAAAACCTAAAGGACTTCTTACTAGAGATAGCAGAACTGTTGAGCGTAAAAAATACGGACGCCGCAAAGCAAGAAGAAGCCCACAATTCTCTAAACGTTAATCTTCAGCGGGGTTTTCCCGCTTTTTATATTTTATCTCTATTTACTATTTATTTTTTTTATATTTTATGATATAATTGAAATTCGCACTACTTAAGTGAATTTATCTATGAAAGGCTTTTGATGAGAAAGTTATTACTATGTTTAGGGTTGGCAAGCGTTTTATTTGGTGCAGATAACAATGTAAAATTTGAAATTACTCCTACTTTGAATTACAATTATTTTGAAGGTAATTTAGATATGGATAATCGCTATGCACCAGGGATTAGATTAGGATATCATTTTGATGATTTTTGGCTTGATCAATTAGAACTAGGTTTAGAACATTACTCGGATGTAAAATATACAAATTCTACTCTTACCACCGATATTACTAGAACTTATTTGAGTGCTATTAAAGGCATTGATTTAGGTGAGAAATTTTATTTTTATGGTTTAGCTGGTGGGGGATACGAGGATTTTTCTCATGGTGCCTTTGATAATAAAAGTGGAGGATTTGGTCATTATGGCGCAGGTTTAAAATTTCGCCTTAGTGATTCTTTAGCTTTAAGACTTGAAACAAGAGATCAAATTTCTTTCCATGATGCGGATCATAGTTGGGTTTCAACTTTGGGTGTTAGTTTTGGTTTTGGTGCTAAGCAAGAAAAAGTTGTAGTGGAGCAAACAAAAGAAGTGGTTAGCAAACCTCAAGTTGTAACTCCCGCTCCAGCTCCTGTAGTTTCACAATCAAAATGTCCTGCAGAACCAAGAGAGGGTGCTTTGTTAGATGAAAATGGTTGCGAAAAAACAATTTATTTGGAAGGGCATTTTGATTTTGATAAAGTAAATATCAATCCAGCCTTTGAAGAGAAAATCAAAGAAATTGCTAAAATTTTAGATGAAAATGTAAGATATGATACCATTTTAGAGGGTCATACTGATAATACAGGTTCAAGATCATACAATCAAAAACTTTCAGAAAGACGCGCCGAAAGTGTTGCAAAAGAGCTTGAAAAATTTGGCGTAGATAAAAGTCGTATCCAAACGGTTGGCTATGGTCAAGATAAACCTCGCTCAAGTAATGATACCAAAGAAGGTAGAGCAGATAATAGAAGAGTAGAGGCTAAATTTATTTTAAACTAATGAAAAAAACTATTTTATTTGACTTAGATGGCACCTTGATTGATTCTACTGATGCCATCTTAAATTCTTTCCAAGGAGCTTTTAAAATCCTTGGGCTAACTCCAAAAAATAACGAAGAGATTAAAAATCTTATAGGTCATCCTTTAGAGCATATGTTCAAATTCCTTTATCAAGATAAGGCGAATTTAAGTCAAGAATTTGTTCTAGCTTATCGTGAAATTTATTCACAGATTTATTTAGAACAAACCACTCTTTTACCTAAAGCAAAAGAAGCTTTAGAATTAGCTTTTGAGATCGGAGATTTGGGTATAGTTACAACTAAGGGTGGAAAATTTACTCCATTGTTGTTAGAGCATTTAGGAGTGAAAAAATTCTTTAAAACTTTAATAACACTTGAAGATGTAACAAATCCAAAACCTCATGCAGAACCCATACTTTTAGCCTTGGAAAAAATGCAAAAAACTAAAGAAAATGCCTATATGATAGGCGATACGATCTTAGATATCCAAGCAGCAAAGGCGGCAAATATTACCCCTTTGGCTTTGAGTTGTGGTTATGGAGATGAAGATGAGTTAAAACGCTATTCTAAGGTATTTTCAAGTGCTTATAAATCAGTTTTATATATAAAAAATAATTAAACTAACTTCAAGTTTTTGTTAAACGCCTTTTAAGAGAATTTATAGTAAATTGGTGGCCGAAAAATTATAAAAATTATCAATTAATAATAAAGGAAGGTTTCTATGGGTAAAATTATGAAAACTATGGATGGAAATGAGGCCGCTGCATATGCTGCATACGCCTTTACTGAAGTAGCCGGTATTTATCCTATTACACCCAGCTCTCCCATGGCCGATTACACTGATATGTGGGCAGCTGCGGGTAAAAAAAATCTTTTTGGTGTTCCAGTAAAAATCGTTGAAATGCAAAGTGAGGCAGGTGCAGCAGGTACAGTGCACGGATCACTACAAACAGGAGCTTTAACCACAACTTATACAGCTTCTCAAGGTTTATTACTAAAAATTCCAAATATGTACAAAATCGCAGGTCAACTACTTCCCTGTGTGATCCATGTAGCAGCGCGTTCTTTAGCAGCGCAAGCTTTATCTATATTTGGTGATCATCAAGATATTTATGCTGCAAGACAGATTGGTTTTGCTATGCTTTGTTCACATTCTGTACAAGAGACTATGGACTTAGCCGGAGTGGCACACTTATGTGCGATTAAAGGAAGAGTGCCGTTTTTACACTTCTTTGATGGTTTTAGAACTTCACATGAAATTCAAAAAGTTGAAGTAATGGATTATGCACATTTTGATAGATTATTAGATCGTAAAGCTTTACTTGAATTTAGAAATAGTGCTTTAAATCCTGAAAATCCTAAAACACGCGGAACGGCTCAAAATGATGATATTTATTTTCAAACAAGAGAGGTAAGCAACCGTTTTTATGATGCTTTACCAGATGTTGTAAATGAATATATGCAAGAAATTTCAAAAATCACAGGTAGAGAATATAAACCATTTACTTATTATGGCCACAAAGAGCCTGAAAGAATTGTTATAGCTATGGGTTCTGTGACTCAAACTCTTGAAGAGGTTGTTGATCATCTTAATTCTAAAGGCGAAAAAGTAGGGATTGTAAAAGTTTATTTATATCGTCCATTCAGTTTAAAATACTTCTTTGATGTTATGCCAAAATCTGTGAAAAAAATAGCTGTTTTAGATAGAACTAAAGAGCCAGGAAGTCTTGGAGAGCCTTTATATCTTGATATCAAATCAGCTTTCTATGGCAAAGAAAATGCTCCTATTATCGTAGGAGGAAGATATGGACTTTCTTCTAAGGATGTTGATCCTGCGCAAATGATAGCGGTGTTTGAAAATCTTAAGCTTGATAATCCAAAAGATGGTTTTACAGTTGGGATTATCGACGATGTTACTCACACTTCTTTGCAAACAGGTGAAAAGATTTCATTAGGGGATGAAAGTGCTATAGAATGTTTATTTTATGGACTAGGTGCAGACGGTACTGTGGGTGCTAATAAAAATTCTATTAAAATCATCGGAGATAAAACAGATTTTTATGCGCAAGCGTATTTTGCTTATGATTCTAAAAAATCAGGGGGTTATACAAGAAGCCATTTAAGATTTTCTAAAAAGCCGATCCGCTCAACCTATCTTGTTTCAACTCCACATTTCATCGCTTGTTCGGTAGCAGCTTATCTTGAAATTTATGATGTTTTAGCAGGAATTCGAAAAGGAGGGACTTTCCTTTTAAATAGTATTTGGAATGCAGAAGAAACCATAAGACAACTTCCAGATGCAGTTAAGAAGACTTTGGCTGAAAAAGAAGTGAATTTTTATATTATCAATGCTACAAAACTTGCTCGTGATATAGGACTTGGAAATCGTACAAATACTATCATGCAATCTGCCTTTTTTAAACTTGCAAAAATCATTCCTTATGAAGATGCTCAAAAATATATGAAAGAGCTAGCTTATAAGTCTTATAGCAAAAAAGGCGATGCTATTGTAGAGATGAATTACAAAGCTATTGATGTAGGAGCAGATGGACTTGTAAAAGTAGAAGTTGATCCGAGCTGGAAAAATTTAGAAATCAAAGAAAAAGAACAAACCAATGCTTACAAGGGTACCGAATTTGTTGAAAAGATCGTTAAACCTATGAATGCAGCCAAAGGGGATGAATTACCTGTATCTACTTTCTTGGGTTATGAAGATGGAAGCTTTGAGCATGGAACGACTGAATATGAAAAACGCGGCGTTGGGGTAATGGTGCCAAGATGGATAGAGGCTAATTGTATCCAATGTAATCAATGTGCTTCTGTATGTCCACATGCGGTTATTAGACCATTTTTGATCAATGATGAAGAAATGGCTAAAGCTCCAAGAGGAGTAAAAGATCACGCTTTAGAAGCTAAAGGTACTAAAGGTGAAAAATTAAGTTTCAAAATTCAGGTTTCTCCACTTGATTGTACAGGCTGTGAGCTTTGTGTGCATGAGTGTCCTACTAAAGAAAAATCTTTGGTTATGGTTCCTCTTCAAGAAGAAATGGATTTTGGTGAGCAAGAAAATGCAGATTATTTATTTAAAGAAATTACTTACAAAGATGATATCTTAAATAAAGAAAGCACTAAAGGGGCGCAGTTTGCTCAGCCTTTATTTGAATTCCATGGAGCATGTCCAGGATGTGGTGAAACTCCTTATATCACTTTAATTACAAGATTATTCGGCGAAAGAATGATTATCGCTAATGCTACGGGATGTAGTTCGATTTATGGAGGTTCGGCTCCTTCTACTCCTTATAGAAAAAGCGTGAAAAATGGACACGGTCCTGCTTGGGGAAATTCATTGTTTGAAGATAATGCTGAATTTGGCTTGGGTATGAAAATTGCAACTGAAAATACAAGATATCGTATTGAAAATATTATGAATGAAAATATGCAAAAAGTACCTAACGCTTTAGCAGCATTGTTTAAAGAATGGATTGCCAATAAAGACAAAGGCGCAGAATCAGTAGAAATCAAAGATAAGATGATACCTATTTTAGAACAAAACACTGATATTAAAGCTGTTCAGGATATTTTAAATTTAAAACATTTTCTAAGTAAAAAATCTCACTGGATTTTTGGCGGTGATGGCTGGGCTTATGATATAGGTTATGGCGGGCTTGATCATGTTTTAGCAAGCGGTGAAAATGTAAATATTTTAGTACTTGATACAGAAGTGTATTCAAATACAGGGGGTCAAAGTTCAAAATCTTCAAGAACAGGTGCAGTTGCACAATTTGCAGCAGCAGGAAAGCCTATACAGAAAAAAGATTTGGGTCAGATTGCTATGACTTATGGTTATATTTTTGTAGCGCAAGTTAATTCTACTGCAAATTATAGCCATTTAATTAAGGCTATTATGGCAGCTGAAGCTTATGATGGTCCTTCTTTGATTATATGCTATTCTCCTTGTATCGCTCATGGTATTAAGGGTGGACTTGGGTATTCAGGCGAGCAAGGCGAACTTGCTACAAAATGTGGTTATTGGCCTCTTTATACTTTTGATCCAAGATTAGAAGAGCAGGGTAAAAATCCTTTAACTATGGTAGGAAAAGAGCCTGATTGGGATCTTTATGAGAGCTTTTTAATGAATGAGGTGCGTTATAATTCTTTGAAAAAATCAAATCCAGAGCATGCAAAAGAATTATTTGAACGCAATAAAAAAGATGCACAGCGTCGCTATAGACAACTTAAAAGAATTGCTATGGCTGATTTTAGCAATGAGGTTGAGAGCTGATAAAATATTTTTTAAGTATAACATTGTGCTTTTGCACTTTGTTATCATATGAGGATTTTGAAGAATATTTCAAGATTTTAAATACAAAGCAGAGTGTAGAACTTGGAAATTTTCAAAATCCATTCTTCAATCCTACTTTTGAAAAAATCAAAGAAATAAAAATTACTGCTATTATGCTTGATAGAGCAAAGATCAATAATAAATGGTATAAAAAGGGTGATAAGATAGGGGAGGCCGTGATTACTGATATTACTACAAAAGAAATTATTTTAAGATACGATACTTTGGATTTTAAAATAGCATTTAAAAACAATGATAAGATTAATATTTATTAAATTTCTATTTTTTACAAATCTCATTTATGCCATAGAATGCCAAAAGCGCTTATTTGATATAAGCATAAATGAAGATTTGAGTATAGAAGAGAGCTTAAGGGAGCTTGCTAGTTATTGTTCTTTTAGTATGGTGGTTAAAGATACGATTGCTAAAGAAAAATTAAAAACTGTTCAAAGCAGTATCAATATCCACCAAATGAGTTTAGATGAAATTTTTAAACTTTTTATAGAAGAACAAGATTTGGCTTATAAATTTGATGGCAAGGTGTTAAAAATTTCTGCCTTGCAAACTAAAATTTTTAAAATCAACTATATCACTTCAGTAAGAGAAGGACAAAGCATAACTAAAGCTTCAGTGGATTCTAAACCAAGGCAAAGTGAGTATTATAGTGCTTTTGAAGATAATGAAGATAATATGATTAAGAGTATGGAAAAATTTGACTTTTGGCAAAATATAGAAAAAGAAATTATGATTTTACTTAGCTCTTCGCATGAAAACTACGACATAAAAGCACCCATAGTCAATCCTAATGCTGGACTTGTTATCGTTACTGGAACGCATTCTCAGCTTCAACGCGTAAAAGCTTATTTGCAAAAGCTTGAAAGCCGTCTTAAGAAACAAGTTATTATAGATGTAAGCATACTTGCTGTAAATCTTAATAAAAATCATTCTAGTGGGATCAATTGGCAAAATTTCAATATAGGACTAAATTCTCAAACAAGTGATAATACAAATTCTTTTATGCAAATACAAAATGGTCAAGGTTTTGTTAAAAATTTGGGTTTAAGAGCGAATTTGAATTTTGATTCTATTGTTAATTTTTTATCTCAAAGTGGAAAAACCAGTGTTTTGTCTAATCCTAAATTAATGGCTTTAAACAATCAACAAGCCATTATTTCCATAGGCGATACTGTGAATTATCAAGTAAAAGAAAGCTCTAAAGGCACTGAAAATGGTACAACAGTAAGTGAAAGTTATAGTAATTATTCTATTTTCATAGGAATTTTGCTTAATATTTTGCCCGAAATTTCTGATGATGGAAAAATCATGCTTAGAATCAATCCAAGTTTGAGTGATTTTAAGTATCCAGAGGACAATAAAAGACAGAAAGAACCCCGCACTATCGCACCTGATACAATTCAAAAAAAGCTTTCAAGTGTGGTACAAGTAGAAAATAATCAAACTTTAATTTTGGGCGGACTCATTTCTCATAATCGCTCACAAAACAATAATTCTGTGAATTTTTTATCTAAAATTCCTATTTTGGGTTCTTTATTTAGAAGTGAAGATGAAAATTCCAATATCACAGAAATTGTTTTTATCATCACCCCAAGCATAGTAGATAATACACATATACCTAGTCTTAGGGAGTTAGGATTTAAATACAATGAATAATATAATTGCTTTTAGACAAGAATGTTTTAATCAAATCAATGCCTTATTAAAGAACAAAGCTTTGATTTTACTTTGGGGTAAAAGCGGTAGTGGGAAAAGTGTTTTATTGCAAAGACTTGCGTTGCATTATAATGAGGATTTTACTAATCAAATTTTTACAGATGAAAAAGATTTTCATAAATTTATACAAGATAAAAAACGAAAAATTATCATACTAGATGAAGTGGGGATGTATAACCCTGATATATTAGAATTAATTCGGGTTTATAGTGATCAAATGAGTTTTATACTTAGTTCACATAAAAAAATCAATCTTTTTGAAAAGGAGTATTTTAAAAGTCGTTTTAGTGCTATGTTTTGGCTTCAAAAGCCTGATATAAATGAATTAAGCAGTTATATTAAAATGAAATTTGATCAAGAGCTTTCTCAAAAGTCTTTAAAATTTCTTATGAAAATTTATCAAGGCAATTTAAGATATTTAGACAAAATACTTCAAAGTTTTTGCGAGTTAAACGCTTATTTAAACAACAACAAAAGTCAAGATTATATTTTGAGACTAAGCGCGTTAGAGCAGGGGTTTTTAAAATGAATATAGAAGAGCGAGTGCGTGAGCTTGAGGATAAATACAAAAGATATTTATTGAAAAAATATTTCAAATTTTTATTTATCTTTGCTGCTTTGGTGGTGTGTATGGTTATAAGCTTTTTTGCGATACAAAATTTTTACAAGCAAAAGGCCTTAGCTTTGGAGGCTTTAGAATATAAAAAAACACTCAATCATCAAATCGCACAAGCACAAATTGCAAATGAAAAAAATAAAATTTTGCAAGAAAGATTATCCAAGGATGAAAACAAAGATGAGTTAAAAGAGGAGTTAAAAACTCAAATCGATATTTACTCTAAACTTTTAAATATAAGTGATTTAAAAAGAAATTTTTACCAAAATCCAAGTTATGAAAAGGCTATGAATTTAGCTGCTCGATATTATGAAAATAAAGATTATGAAAAGTCTATTTTTTGGTCTTTAAAGGCTAATGATATCGATAGAAAAAATTCATCTTCATGGATTTTATTTTCCAAGGCCAAACAAGCTTTAGGAAAAGATGAGGAGGCTAAGCAAGCCTTGGATACTTATGTGAGTTATTATGGTTTGATTGAATTTGATAAGGAAATAGATGATTGAACGATTTTTATTTCAAGATTATATCAATGATAAAATCACCCTTGAGCAAATTTATCACGAGCATAAAATCGATAGTGAAAGTTTTTTAAAAGCTTTAGCTAGCGATGAAAATATTTCTTATTCTACTTTAGAAGAACTTGATCTTAGTTTGGGTGAAAAATTTCCATGTAGTTTTCTTTTGAAATTTAAAATTCTACCCATTTTGAGTAAGGAAAATACACTTTATATAGCAAGTTCTAAACCCTGTTCCTTAGAGCTTTTAGATGAAATTAGAATTTTTTACGAAGCTAAAGATATAGAAGTTTTGATCGCAAATGAATTTAAGATTATGAAATTTTTATATAAACTTCAAGTTAAGGAAAAGCTTCAAAATTTAAGTGCCAATCTTAGGTTAGAATGGAAAGAAAATAAATACCAAAATGAGCAAAGTTATATCAGTCAAATTTTTGATTTTATACTGGATGAAATTCTTGAATTTAATCCCAGTGATATACACATAGAAGCAAGAGAAAATGATGCTTTGATAAGATTTAGAGTGGATGGAATTTTACGCGAATTTGCTTGTCTTGAAAAAGATATTTATGAGGCTTTGGTTTTTCATATTAAATTTTTATCACAGCTTAATGTTGCAGAATCAAGAAAGGCACAAGATGGAAATTTTGAGCTTAAAATCAAAGAAAATAGATATGATTTTAGGATTTCATCTTTGCCTTTGCAAAATGGCGAAAGCATTGTGATAAGAATTTTAAAACACAATGAAGAAATTTTGGATTTAGAAAATTTAAATTTGGGTGAAAAAAATCTTGCAATTCTAAAAAAAGCCCTATACAACCCTTATGGAATGATTTTACTAACAGGTCCTACAGGAAGTGGAAAAAGTACAAGTTTGTATGCTTGTTTAAATGAGCTAAAAAGTATAGAAAAGAAAATAATTTCTGTGGAAGATCCCATAGAATATAAAATGCCTCTAGTTCAGCAAATTTTGCTAAATCCAAAAGCAGGGCTTGAATTTAATAATGCCCTAAGAGCTATTTTAAGACAAGATCCTGATATTATCATGATAGGAGAAATCAGAGATGAGGAGAGTCTTGATATAGCGATTAAGGCTTCCTTAACAGGACACTTGCTTTTAAGTACCTTGCATACAAATAATGCCATCTCTACCATAGATAGACTCATTGATATGAATGCAAAGCCTTATTTGATCGCTTCTGCTTTAAGAATCATTATCGCCCAGCGTTTAGTGCGCAAACTTTGTCCTAAATGCAAGCAAAAAAGCACTAAGATTTATGAAATAAAAGGTGATTTTTTTGAGGCTAAAGGTTGTGAGCATTGTCATCATAGTGGATATCAAGGTAGGGAGCTTATTAGCGAGTGTTTATATATCGATGAGGAAATAGCTCAAGTTATTAGAGAGGGTGGTTATAAAAATAAAATTTTAGAGCTTGCCAAAGCAAAGGGTTTTCAAAGTATGTTTGAGCAGGGTTTGCAAAAAGCAAAAGAGGGCATAACTAGCATAGATGAGCTTGTAAGGGTGCTTAATGAAGCTTTATGAGCTTGAAATTCTTAAAGACAAAACAAAACAGAAAAAGCATTTAAGAGCTAGAAATTTAAATGAAGCTCAAGCAAAAGCTATCGCTAAAAAATGGGAAATTTTAAATATCAAAGAGATGCAAAAAGCGGGTTTTAAGAGATTGGATAATGAGAAATTTATCCTTTTCTTTCAAGAATTATCTTTGCTTTGCGAAGTAGGAATCAGCATAAAAGATGCTTTAAATGAGCTTAATAAAATATATTCTCACAAAATGATTGCTAAGCTTTGTGATAATTTAAATTTAGGACAAAATTTAAGCCTTGCTTTTGAAAATGCAAATTTTGGGCTTACTGATGCGGAATTAGCTCTTATTAAAACTTCCCAAAACACAGGAAAATTAAGTGAAATTTTTATGCAAATTTCAAAACTAAGGCAAAATAATGTAGAAAATGAACAAAGAGTCAAAAAAGCTTTAAGATATCCTTTGATTGTTTTTTTAAGCGTATGCGCAGCTTTTGTTTTGTTAATGCTTTTTGTTGTGCCTAATTTTAAAGATTTATTTGAGGATTTAAATTTAACCCTACCTTTTATAACTGAGCTTATAATTTATATTTATAATTTTTTAGACGAATATATTTTGCTTGTGCTTTGTTTAATCATAGTTGTTTTATTTCTTGCTTTATTTTTATATAGAAAATATTATTTCTTTTCATATTTTTGCGATAGCTTACTTTTAAAAATTCCTTTATTGTCTAAATTTATCATTTATCAGCAAAATTATTCTTTTTTTATGATTTTTTCCTTGCTTTTAAAAAGCGGAATTTCTCTTTTAGATGCTTTTAGACTAGCCACTTTGGCTCTAAATAATAAAAAGATATTATTATGTTATCAAGAAGTTAAAACATTTATGGATTCTGGCCTTGAAATAAGTTATGCTTTTAAAAAAGTAGATCTTTTTGATCCTTTGGTTTTTTCTATGTTGAGTATAGCTATGAAGAGTTCTAAGCTTGAGTTTTTAAGTGAGGAGATTGCAAAGTATTACAAAAATAAAAGTGAAAATTTAATGGATAAGTTTTTAAGCTTTTTAGAGCCTATAATGACCTTGTGGGTCGCGATTTTAGTATTGTTTTTAGCGCTTGGAATTTTTTTGCCGATATGGGAACTTAGCTCAGGAGTAAATTTTTAAGAAAAATAATCCCAAGCAACCTTGATGATGGTAGCACCCACTACGATTAAAAATAGGGTTTTTATAAATTTACCATTGGTTTTAAGTACTAATTTTGATCCAAGATAGGCTCCTAAAATTTGTCCTACACCCATAAGCAAACCCACTATCCACAAAAGTTCATATTGCCACAAAAAGATGAAAAGGGCAACGACATTGCTAGTGAAATTTAGAATTTTTGTATTGATACTTGCTTTTTTCATGTTAAAACCTAGTAGCATTACACAAGCAAAAATCCAAAATGAACCTGTCCCAGGCCCTAAAAAACCATCATAAAAACCCAAAGTTAATCCACAAATTAAATGAAAAAATTTGATATTTTTTATTTTTGCTTCACTCTCGTGTTTGCCCAAGCTAGGACGCAAAGCAGTATATAAAAAAGTTAAAGTTAAGAAAATCAAAATGATAAGTTTTAAATGCTCATCTTTTACAAAAAGCACGCTGTAACTTCCTATGGCTGCGCCTAAGGCTGTGAAAAAAATACCATAAGCAAGATGAGGTAGGGTGGTTGATTTAAAATAAGTTAAAGTCGCTGTAAAAGAGCCAAAGACACTTTGGAGTTTATTGGTTGCCAAAGAAAGATGTGCAGGAATTCCGCAAGCTATAAGCGCAGGAAGTGTGATAAGTCCACCTCCACCCACGATAGAATCAATAAATCCTGCAAAAAGGGCCACAAAAAACAATACAAAATAATAAATCGTATCTAGATGTTCAAAGCCCATTTTTTTACTCCTTTAATTTGCTAAGTTCTTTATTTTGCCCCAAACGATAAAGTGCAAAATCATATTTTATAGGATCATTTGCATCCAATTTTTTTAAATTACGTGTGAGTTCTAAAACGCTTTTATAGTCGTATATTTTACGCTTTAGAAGACCTAAAGTCAAGGAAATTTTATGTGTATGTGTATCAAGTGGGATTAAAAGATCTTTTGTGTGAATTTTGGTAAAAAGGCCAAGATCCAGTTCATCTTTTCTAACCATCCATCTTAGATACATATTATAACGCTTAAGAGGTGAAGTAGGAGTATTTTGCCAAATTTTACCAAAGAAAAAATCATAACCATAACTTGAATACGAATTTAAAGTCTTGATTTTTTGCAAAAAAGCTAAGATCGCATCGGTGGTATTTTCTCTTTTTTCATAGGCTGTGCTAAAAAGCTCATGAAGTGAAATTTCATTTTTAAGTCTTGAAAAGGTGAGAAAAATTTCTTGTATATCTCTTTCATTTTGAAAGCGGTATTTTAAATTTTGAAGTTCTTTTTGAATTTGTTTTTGGCTTAAATCAAGCAAAGAAAAATCAAGCTTTTTTAAAAAATTGACTATATTTTTAGCATTTCCATAAGCAAATAAAGCACAAAGTAAAGCAATAAATTCATCATTATGAAATTTAGCAATCTGCAAAGGATCAGGACTTTCAAAAAGAGCCTTGTTGGTATTTTTTTCTTTGACTAAAGAATCGAGTTTGGTTTTAAGCTGGATAAAATTTTTCACTTGATACCGCTAGAGCTTAGGATTTAAGCCCTAACAAGGTATCTAGCATTTGATCTACTGTGGTTACGATTTTTGCTGCAGCGCCATAGCTTGATTGCCATTGTATGAGAGCGGCTAATTCTTCGTTTGTATTGACTCCACTTTTAGATTGATATTCGCTATAAACGGAGTTATAAAGCGTTTGATTGCTTGCATTTACGACATTGTTATTCTCACCATCAGAACCTATTTTACCCGTAAGTTTGCGGTAATACTCTTCCATAGTAAGATTATCAATTGTTCCATCTTCATTGTAAAAATTCACTTTACTGTATTGAAGTTGTATGATTTTATTTGCCATATCATTTCCACTATCAACACCATTTAAGCTAGCTCTTACCGTGCTTGGATCATTTAAGATAGAATCTTTTACTTTGATATCGCTAGCATTAGTTCCGCTAAAAAATCCTCCTATGCTAAATGCACCGGCAAAATTGGTTCCCTTATCTTCTATGGCTACTTTAAAGCCTGATTTTGCATTGATTTGAAATAAACTGTCTCCTGTTTTTGCATCATAGCTAAAACTTGCATTGATATGATCATCAACATCGTCATTTGCATTATTGTTGCCATTATCATCTGTGTTAGCAGTGATTTGACGCATGACATCTTCCATAGTGGTATTAACATCAATAGTAATGGTTTTTGTAAGTTTTTTATCACCCTTATCATCGTAAATAACTATATCAAAGCTTCCTGGTTGTATAGTTCTGTCATAATTTACCAAAGGAATATCCTCTGTAAGTCCTGGAAGATAATCAGAAGTTGCCGAGCTTTTTGCCGAGCTTGCATAAAGATTATTGGTTTCATTGATCATGGTTTTTGCAAAGGTATTTAAAGAGTCCATATAGCCTTGGATGATTCCATCGCTATATTTTCCTTCACTCTTGCTATAATTTCTTCCGCGTAAGTCAAGTTGAGCTCCTAGTTGTCCGCCATTGATTTTTGCAGTCAGATCGCGAACTTTTTCATCTGGAGTTTCATAATAAATACTATAGGCTTTATTTTTATCATCATAATCAAGTTTTAAAGGATGAAAATTCACACCATCTACTATGCTAAAACCTTCTATGCTGAGATTGTATTGATGTCCTGGATCGATGATTGTAGTATCAAGTCTATTGTCTTGATTGATTTCGTTTTTGCTTGCTACTGCGTTGACCAATTTTGAAAGAGTAAGCTCAAGCTCATCTCTTCTATCCCTAAGTTCATTTGCATGATCTGTTGGTAGAGCTTCTTGACCATAAATTTGTTTATTGATAGTAGCGATTTCTTCACCGATTCTATTGATTTCATCCACAGTGTTTTTGATATCATCATTTACTTTTTTTTGGATTTTATCTAAGGTGGCAAAGGTGTTATTTACACTTTCTGTTAGGGTTTGAGAAGCTTTTACAAGGGCTATTTTAGTAGCATTTTCATTTGGATTTGAAGCAAAGTCATTCCATGCTTTATTATAATTTTCTAAGTCCTGTAAAATTCCAGTACTTTGCAAATCAGGGAAGCGTTGGGCAATTTCTTCTAGAGTTGAGGCCATATATTTTGTATATTCTAACTGATTTGAAGCACCTTTAAGCTTATAATATGAATACTCATCATGCAAGCGGACTATGCTTTCTATGGCTGTTCCTGTTCCAACTTGTACTCCACCTGTTGTAACAAAGCCATTTGTAGTTTGTACTACTCTTTGACGAGTATAAAAGGTTGCATTTGCATTGGAGATGTTATTACTTGTAGTTGCAATTTGCACCTCGCTTGCTTTTAAACCGGTAACTCCTGTATATAAAGTTCCAAAAATACCCATCTTTAATCCTTAAACATTGATTTTAAAAATTGACTCTGGAGTAGTCTTTTTATCTCCATAAGCATTATTTGTTCCATCATTCATATCAAACATTTTATTTACTAAGCCATCAAGAAAATCTTTGACAATAAGAACGAATTTCGCGTATTCTTTATTTGTGGTATGAAGGGTTTGTAAATTTTTTTTAAGTAGATCTAATTTTTGCTTATCTTCCTCATCAAGCAATTCGCTTAGTCCTTTTGTAGAGCTATTATTAAGTTCAACTAAAGCAGAATCAAGTCGCTTTTTAGCAGCGCTAAATTCAGCAATAAGCTTGTTTTTTTCTTCAACACTTGAAGCAACCGTATCATGCTTTGCAATTTTTATATTTTCTATATCTTCTTGTGTTAATTCTATGAGTTTTGTTAAGATAGCATTGACTTCATCTAATCTTTGTTTAAGCATTTCATTCTCCTTTTTAACTCAAAAAAAGGAGAATGAAATCAAATTAAAGATTCCGCTATTGCTTGAGCTGTAGCTTTTGTGTCTATTTTATAGCTACCATTTTTGATTTGCTCTGCAATTCTCGCAGCTTTATCATTCTCTGTTTTTTGAGTATCGTTTGTTTTAGTTTCTTTATCTGTTTTTGTTGTATTTAAAGTGGCATTCCCCACATAACTTTGTTGTATAGGATTGATCATTTCTGCCTCCTTTGATCTTTATATAAATCCTCTACAAACTATATCGGCTAAAAATTAAAAAACTTAACCCCTTTCTTTTAAAAAATCGTATAATAATTTTGAAAATCCCATACCGCCACTTAAGGCCTTACTCATGGTATCATTATACATAGATGAATAAATTTCATCACTTGCATCTTTCCCAAAAAGTGAATTTTGAGTTTTTAAAGATACATCTAAAACTTGCTTTAGAAAAAAAGCTTCAAAAGCATCAGTTTGCTCTTTTAAGGCTTCATCTTCTTTGGTTTTTGTTATTATCTCATTGTTATTGATTTTAAAATCAGATTCTAAATTTCTTGCTTTAGCTGCACGTTCAAGCAAGGCATTATTCATACTATAAGTGCTTAAAAAATTATCTACTTTCATTAGATGATCTCCAAATCTGCATTGATAGCGCCCGCTCTTTTTAAATTTTCCATAATAGCGATGATATCATTTGGCGTTGCTCCAAGTTTGTTTAGCATTCTAGCAATGTTTGCAACTGTACTTTTGGCATTGTTGATTCTTAGGGTGTTTGAATTAGGATCTACAAAGCCACCATCTTTCATATCGATTTCATTTTGAGCCGCTGCTGCATTATTGTTTGGATCAATTTTTATGGTAATGTCTTTATGAGTGATTAAAACAGGCTCAACCTCAATATCCACTCCCGCGATCACTGTTCCTGTTCTTTCATCGATAATTACCTTACTTTGAGGAGTATAAGCAATATCTTGCTCTAAAACTCTTGCCATAAAATCAACATTAGAAAGATCTTCAGGTTTTTTAAGTTTTACTGTGCGAGAATCAATAGCTCTAGCTACTTCTTCATCAAATATGGTATTTAAAATTCTTTCTATATCACTTGCTGTTTTAAAATCCGCTACTTTTAAGCTTAGGGTTAAATCATCAATTTGGCTAAAATTTTGTGGAATTTCTCTTTCTACATTAGCCCCGCCCATCACAGTAGCAGCAGTAGAGTGAGAGCCTGTTCCTCCTGGTCTAGCAGTTAATCCTCCTGTTGAGATAGAACCTTGTGCGATAGCATAAATTTCCCCATCGATTCCACGAAGTGCGGTAAGTAAGAGTGTTCCACCTTGCAAAGATTTTGCATCGCCCATAGATGAAACTGTGATATCAAGTTTATCTCCACTTTTTGCAAAGGCTGGAAGTTTGGCTGTTACCATAACCGCTGCTGTATTTTTTGATTTGATATCGTTAGGATCTACTTTGATATTCATACCCTGCAAAAGATTGGATATGGATTGTAGTGTAAATTTCGAGCTTGTTCCATCTCCGCTACCATTTAGCCCTACAACAAGACCATAGCCTATAAGTTGATTATCTCTTACACCTACGGTATTGGCTATATCTTTTATTTGTGTTGCAAAAACACTTGTCATCAAAAGTAAAAAAAATGTTAAAACCCTCATCGATTCTTCCTTTAATCTGATAGTTAGAATAAAAGAAGCAATAAGTGTTCCAAGATTAAAATTTATTCTTCTAGAATATTTTTTTGATAAAAACTAAGACTGGTTGATCCGAATTTTTTTTCTTTTGTTTTGGTAAAATTTGCTATATTATCAGGAGTTTTTATTTTGGAGTTATGCTCTAAAATGATACAAAATAAAGCATCTAATTTTAATTTTTCCAAGAAATTATAAATTTTTTCATAAATTCCACTAAAACCTTCTCTTATATCAAAAGGTGGATCAAGATATAAAATAATATTTTCTTTAGAATCTTCTATAAGTTTGGGTAACATTTCAAAAGTATTAGCATGAATTACTTTTAAATTTGTATCTATATTTTTAGCATTTTCTAAAGCGATTTTATAAGCGTTTAAATCAAGTTCTATGGCATAAGCCTTAAGAGCGTAATTACTCAAAGCTTCAGCAGCCATTAAAGCACTTCCTCCAAAAGCTTCGATAAAAATTTTATTTCTTAAATCTGATCTTAAGACATTAAAAACACATTTTTTTACAATACTTTTAGTGCTTCTTGTGGTTTGAAGACTAGGTAAAAGCAGTTTTTTGCCTTTATATATGCCACTTTCTATGCTTGTATATAATTTAGGCAAAGTTTTTTTGATTTTTTCTTTTTTGTTGGGCTGGGTAGAGTCATTAAAATGGATATTTTTTTTACCCTGTAAAAAATCCTTAACACTTACAAATTCATTATTCATACATTAAAGCTTTAACTAATTTATCTTTAAGCTCACTGATAGCAAGATCTATCTTGCTTTGATAGTCTTTTTTAAATTCATTTGCGATTTCATCTATCCTTGCTTCTAGTACCCTTCTTCTTTCATCAGCCAGCTTTTGAGCCGTTGCTTTTAGGGCGCTATCGAATTCATTTAAGGAATTTATGAGAGTTTCTTTGCTAAAAGGCACACTTAAAAAGGGTGAGTTTTTGGCGATAATAAATAAAGGCTTTTGAGTAGAGATTTTCTCATCACTTATAATAAAATCACAATCTTTTTTCATCACTAAATGCTCTTTTAAAAAAAGCTCTAAGGCTTTTTCGATGATCAAATCTTTACATTCTAGAGAAATTTTCATATCAAACTTACTTTCAAGTCATGATTTTGCAAAGAAGGATTTTTAATCCCTTGGATTAAGGAAAGGAATTCAAAATAGCTCAAAACATAAAAATCCTTAAATTCTCTTCCGCTACTTTGCATAAGTTTTTTCGAGCAAGTGTCAAACATATAAAAATCTTTTGCTTGATTTACCACTATAAAATCAGCACCGCTATCGTAAGCATCAAGGATAATATTTGCTGCCATTTTATAGCTAAGTTCAGGATTTAGATGAAGCAGGGAAAATCCATTGTTTTTATCGCTATTTTCATAAGAGATAAAATGGGCTTTGATTTTTGATTTTATATCATCTTTGATCTTAAAACCATAACAAGCGATATTAAAATTATCAAAATCATATTTTACTTCACCAAGCTCTTTGATTTCATTATCAAAAGCATTGATTTTTGGTAAATCAAATTCTAAAGCAGCCTCATTGATAAGTTTTAAATCTATGATTTCTTTTTGTAAATTTTTGATGATATTTTCCAAATCTTCATTTTTACTTGGCAGATGATAAAAGATACCTTTTTGCGTGTCACAAATTGTCTTTAAAATTTTTATTTTTTTGTTAGGATATTTTTCTATCATTTTTGAAGCCAGATAAAACACTGCATCGCCCATATATTCAGGTAAAAAGTCTAAAATTTCACTTGAATAATACAAATAATCATATTTTTCATAAAGCTTTTTATCTTCTTCATTTGCAAATGGAGCAAGGTATTTAAATTTTTCTAAAAAATCATCTTTATTGATGATAAGATCTTTTACCGATCTTTTGGTGCTTAGCGGCTCTATGGTAAGATTAAAATCATACTTTTTGACTAATATATCCAAAGCTGTGTCTAATGGTAAAAATTCTTTATTGACTACGATATAGCTTTTATCATTTTTTTCAAAATCAAAATAAATATCATCATCTTGCACTTGCAAAAGCAAGTCATAAAGAGTGGCAAAATTTTCATAATTATCATAAACATAGGGTTTATAATAAGCCTCATAATCTTTTTGTTTATCAAATCTAAAAATTCTAAGTTCTAAATTTTTCATGCTTTTTCCTTTTGATAAGTATTATATAAAATTTTTTTAAAATTCACTAGAATTTAAAAGGAAATTTTATAAAATCTTTTCATGAATAAGGAAGATTTTATAATCAAAGCTTTTTTAAATGAAAAAAACGGCGATGATGGTGCTATCGTCGATAAATGGTGCTTGAGTAAGGATTTGTTTTTTGAAAATGTGCATTTTAAAAGAGAATGGCTTACTTTAGAGCAAATTGCTACAAAAGCAATGCTGGTAAATATTTCAGACGCTATCGTGATGAATGCTAAGCCAAAATATGCACTTTTAGGGCTTGCCTTGCCAAATAGCCTAGGTGAAGATGAGATTAAAGCCTTGCAAAAAGGTTTTTTAAAAACAGCTAAAAAATTTAATATCAAAATTATAGGCGGTGATACGATTAGTAATGATAAGATTGATATTAGCATTACTATCATTTCTAAAGTGAGAAATAAGGCTGTTTTTAGAAAAGGACTAAAAAAAGGACATTTGCTTGCTTATACAGGGGTTTTGGGTAAGAGTTTAAGAGGGCTTGAAATTTTGCAAAATGGCGGCACTTTAAATTCAAATCATGTATTTATAAAACCAAAATTAAGGCCTGATTTTTTTTATGAAATCGCACCTTTTATATCTTGCGCTATGGATATTTCAGATGGTTTAAGTAAAGATTTATCAAGACTTTTAGCGCAAAATAAATGCGGTATTTCTTGGTTTAAAACACTTGATGATTATGCGCTTTATAGTGGGGAAGAATATGAAATTTTATTTGCATTTGATGAAAAAGAGTATCCAAAGATAGAAAAAATTGCAAAAAAACATGGCGTAAAAATAAATATTTTTGGAAAAGCAGTGAAAGGAAAGTATGAATTTAGCGGAAGAGAACACCATTTTTAAGCCTTTGTATAGTTTAAAACATAGTCCTATTAACGCGTATTTTAGTAAAAATAGTGATGATTTTGTGGTGCGTGAAAGGCCTTTGTATGAATTTAGTGGCAAGGGCGAACATCTTATCTTGCATATCAATAAAAAAGATTTAAGCACCAATGAAGCTTTAAGAATTTTAAGCGAAGTAAGCGGGGTTAAGATGCGTGATTTTGGCTATGCTGGGCTTAAAGACAAGCAAGGCTCTACTTTTCAATACCTTTCTATGCCTAAAAAATTCGAGAGTTTTTTGGCTAATTTTTCTCATCCTAAGCTTAAAATTTTAGAAACTTTTATTCATGAAAATAAATTAAGAATAGGCCATTTAAAAGGAAATTCCTTTTTTATACGCTTAAAAAAAGTTTTACCTAGTGATGCTTTAAAATTAGAGCAGGCTTTGATAAATTTAGATAAACAGGGTTTTGCAAATTATTTTGGTTATCAACGCTTTGGAAAATTTGGGGACAATTACAAAGAAGGGCTTGAAATTTTACGTGGTAAAAAGATGAAAAATGTCAAAATGAAGGAGTTTTTAATCTCTGCTTTTCAAAGCGAGCTTTTTAATCGTTATTTGAGCAAAAGAGTGGAATTATCGCATTTTGCAAATGATTTTACTGAAAAAGAATTAGCACAAATTTATAACATCTCTAAAGAAGAAGCTAAGGAGCTTAAAAAACAAGAGCAGTTTTTTAAGCTTTTAAAAGGTGAAGTTTTAGGGCATTATCCTTTTGGAAAATGCTTTTTATGCGAGGATTTAAATACCGAGCTTGAACGCTTTAAGGCAAGAGATATTAGCGCTATGGGGCTTTTAATCGGCACTAAAGCCTATGAAGCAAGTCAAGGACTGGCTTTAAATTTGGAAAATGAAATTTTTAAAGACGCTTTGGAATTTAAAGCTAAAATGCAAGGCTCAAGACGCTTTATGTGGTCGTATTTAGAAGATGTTAAATGGCGTTATGATGAGCAAAAAGCTCATTTTTGCATGGAGTTTTTCTTGCAAAAAGGCTCTTATGCTACTGTGGTTTTAGAAGAGATTTTGCATAAAAATTTGTTTGAATGAAATGATTGCGAGTTAAATTTTAATGTGATTTTTACTTTAAAAATTTATTACAAAAATGATATTTAAATTTTTAAATTTAGGTACAATTATATTAATTTAATTTTTAAAATAGGAGCAAAAATGAAAAAAATTTTAACAAGTGCTTTGGCTTTGGGAGTTATGACTTTGATTATAGGTTGTGGCGATGGCGATTTAGTCGAGTTAAAAAACAATGGCAACGATCAAGCTATGTTTGATTTAGGTAATCAAGAGATTATGAAAGAATATCCAAATTATAAGCTTTATGATTATACTTCAGTCAGAGCAATTAGTGATTTTAAAGATCCAGAAGGTAAAATCAAAGAAATGAAGCGTGATTTAGAAATAGCTAAATATCCATACTCAAACTATGTTTTCTTATTAAATCCAAACGATAAAAAAGACTATAAAGTTGTTTATGTTTATTGCGATAGTGATCTTAAAAAAAGAATTTATTGTCCTGTGGTTAATGCTTATAGAATTTATGCAAGATAATAAAACAAGCGGGAAAATCCCGCTATCTTTCTAATTCTTTTTTATACCGACATTCTGCGGAAATTACTTATTTTTTAAGCCTGTTACTCTGATTTTAAAGCAATCAAAACACCCTCTATCATTTTTTTAATATCCCCATCAAGGATATTATCTACTTGAGAGAAAGCCTCGCCACTTCGATTGTCTTTGACTTGTTGATAAGGGAAAAGCACATAAGAGCGGATTTGATGCCCCCAGCCTATCTCACTTTTTTCACCTGCATTAGCACTATCTTGTTGTTTCATGAGTTCAAGCTCATAAAGGCGAGATTTTAGCATTTTAAAAGCGGTGGCTTTGTTTTTGTGTTGGCTTCTATCATTTTGACATTGTACGACTATACCGGTTGGAAAATGTGTGATTCTTACGGCTGATTCTGTTTTGTTGACATGTTGTCCACCCGCTCCACTTGCTCTATAATAATCTATTCTTATATCTTTTTCTTCGATTTCTATTTCTATATCATCATCAAGTTCAGGGCTTACCATAACGCTTGAAAAGCTTGTGTGGCGGCGTCCTGCGCTATCAAAAGGAGAGGTTCTTACCAAGCGGTGAATTCCATTTTCAGCTTTTAAATACCCATAAGCATTTTCACCCTTAACCAAAAAGCTCACATCCTTAAGTCCTGCTTCTTCACCCTCTTGAAAGTCTAAAGTTTCGACTTTAAAGCCTTCTCTTTCGCAAAATCTTAAATACATTCTATAAAGTATGCTTGCCCAGTCATTGCTCTCTGTTCCACCCGCACCAGGATGAATAGAAACAATAGCATTTTTGCCATCATTTTCTCCGCTTAAAAGCATGGAAATTTCAAGACTTGTGATGGTATCTTCAAGTTTTGGCGCATCATTAAATAAAGCTTCAAGCGTTTCTGTATCGTTTTCGCTGTTGGCTAGATCGAAAAGTTCGCTTGCGTCATTTAGAGCATTGAAAGCATTTTCGTAGTTTTTTAGTAGATTGGTAATCTTGGTTTTTTCTTTGCCTATGATTCCTGCTTGCTTGACATCATTCCAAAAAGAAGGAGAATTTTCAAGCTCTTCGATCTCTTTAAGCCTTGTTTGGATGTTTTCAGGCTTGATGATAGAGGCTATGTTGCCGACTTTGTTTTTTAAAGTTTTTAAAAGTTCGCTAAATTCGTAATTATCCATAAAATTTCTTTGCTATAATTATATTTTTAAAATCAAAGATTATATCAAAATAAAACTTTAATATAGGAAAAAAATGTCAAAACTTTATCTTATGTCTTTAGGCTGTAATAAAAATTTAGTCGATAGCGAGATTATGCTAGGGCGTCTTAGCACTTATGAGCTTTGCGATGAGCCAAGTAAGGCTGATGTTTTAATCGTAAATACCTGTGGCTTTATAGATAGTGCAAAAAAAGAAAGTATCAATGCGATTTTAGATTTGCATGAGCAAAGAAAAAAAGATTCGCTTTTGGTTGTGACGGGTTGTTTGATGCAGCGTTACCGTGAAGAGCTTATGAAAGAACTTCCTGAAGTTGATCTTTTTACTGGTGTGGGTGATTATGAAAGAATCGATGAAATGATACTTAAAAAAACCAATTTATTTTCAAATTCGACTTATTTGCAGGGTGAAAACTCCAAACGCATCATCACAGGTTCTAATTCGCATGCTTTTATAAAAATCGCTGAAGGTTGCAATCAAAAATGTTCTTTTTGTGCGATCCCAAGTTTTAAGGGTAAGTTAAAATCGCGTGAAATTTCTAGCATTATAGCCGAGCTTAAAGATTTGGTGGCTAGGGGTTATAAGGATTTTTCTTTTATCGCACAAGATACGAGTTCTTATTTGTTTGATAAGGGTGAAAAAGATGGACTTATACGCTTGATTGATGAGGTAGAAAAGATCGAGGGTATTAAAGCAGCTAGAATTTTATATCTTTATCCTACAAGTGCGAGTGAGGCTTTGATCAAACGCATTATAGCTTCTAAAATTTTTGTAAATTATTTTGATATGCCTTTGCAACACATTAGCGACAATATGCTTAAGATTATGAAGCGTGGAGCAAATAGCACAAGATTGAAAGAAATGTTAAATTTGATGAAAAGTGCACCTGATAGCTTTTTGCGTACGGGTTTTATCGTAGGGCACCCAGGTGAAAGTGATGTGGATTTTGAGGAGCTTTGTGAATTTATCAAAGATTTTGGTTTTGATAGAGTGAGTGTTTTTGCGTATTCTAAAGAAGAAGATACAGCTGCTTTTGATATGGAGCAAGTGCCTTTTAAAGTGATCAATAAAAGACTTAAAATCATAGAAAAAATTGTAGATGAAGTCATAGAAAAAAGTTTTGAAAAAGAAGTGGGAAAAAAGCGCTTAGTTGTTTGTACAGGTGAGAGTAGCGAGGGTGAGTTTTTTATCGCAGCTAAAGATTTAAGATGGGATAGAGAGATTGATGGAGAAATTCTTATCAATGAAAGCGAATGCGGGAATTTGGAAATGGGACAAATTTATGAATGCGAAATCATTCAAAATGTTGATAAAAAGCTCATAGCCAAGGCTTTAAGAAAAATAGATGCAAATTAAAGATGAAATTTTATCCTTTTTAAAAAAGGGTAGAAATTTACTCGCTTTTTCTTATGGAAGTGATTCTAGTGCACTTTTTCATTTTTTAGTGCAAAAAAAGATTGATTTTGATCTTGTGATGATTAATTATAAAACGAGAAAAAATAGCGATTTAGAAGAGCAAAAAGCCAAGGAGCTTGCCTTGGAATTTCATAAAAAAATTTTTATAAAAAGTGCTCCTGTGATAAAGGGGAATTTTGAAAAAGAAGCTAGGGATTTTCGTTATGATTTTTTTGAAAAAATATGTCTTGAGCAAAATTATGACAAGCTTATCTTAGCTCATCATCTCAATGATCAATTGGAGTGGTTTTTAATGCAGCTTTCTCGCGGAGCGGGTTTGGCCGAAATTTTAGGCATGCAAGAGTGTGAAAAACGCTCAAATTATACACTTTTACGCCCTTTGCTTTTTACGAGTAAGGATGAAATTTTAAGTTATTTAAAAGAGAATGATATTTTTTATTTTCAAGATGAGAGCAATGAGAATGAAAAATATTTTAGAAATTATATAAGAAAAAATTTTTCCAATGCCTTTGTGAGTAAATTTCATCAAGGTTTAAAAAGAAGTTTTTCTTATCTTGATGAGGATAGAAAAAAACTCTATGATTTGGAGTCTATAAAAGAAATTCAAGGTCTTATGATTTGTCCTAAAAATGAAAGTTTGATTGCTAAGGCTGTAAAAATGAAAGGTTTGCTTTTAAGTGCAGCACAAAGAAAAGAGTTTTTGAAGGGCGATTGTGTTTTAGGTGGAAAAATAGGCATCGTGTATAAGGATGAAAAGGCTATCGTTTTTAAATATGAAACTTGTCAAAAATTGCCAAAAGAATTTAAAGAAGCTTGCAGAATCGCTAAAATACCAAGACTTTTAAGAGCTTATTTATACAATCACAAAATCGATATTTCATCCCTTAACTTCTAATTTTAAAATTCTTTGATAAGCTAAATGTGTTAAAAAAATCACAAAAAATACTTGCAAAAAAATTCCTAAAAGCGGGATAGATGAGAGCAAGTAAAAACATAAAGTGCTGAATTTAAATTCAAAGGTAGATGCTTGAGCGTTAAAAATTTTAAAATTTTCTTTATCCAAAACCGAACTTGTTATATCAAGCATTAAAAGCTTATGAAAAAGATAATAAAAAGCAAGATAATACACAAAAAGATTGATAAAAGGCAAAAACAAAGCCAAGGTGCAAAGTAAAAAAATTCCTATAAATTTTAAAAATATTTTGAAAATTTCAAAAATTATATACATATTTGAGATGTTTTGTACTTCGTGATGATAGTATTTGTTATTGATTTGTTTTACGATGAGAGGAGTAAGAAAAGAGGTGATAAAAAGGGCTAGGAAAACTGAAGCAAAAATTATAACAAAGCCTGAAAATAAAACACTTATAAGCGTAATTAAAATTTGAACAAAATGAAGAGCGTAAAACCATGCCCAAAACGAGTCTTCTCCAACACTAAATAAAGAATTAAAATAATCAAGCAAAAAAGAAAAACCAAAAATTGCCAAAAATATCATCAAAATAAAACTAAAAGTAAGTGGAATTAAGGCAAATTTCAAAAATTGAAGTGTGAAAAAATCCTTAATAGCAAGTCTTAAAATTTTCAAATTACACCTTTTTATAATATTCTTCTAATTTTTTATAAATAGTATCAAAATCAAGCTCTTGCTCTAAAATTTCAGCCAATACTTCATTATCTTCTTTTCCGTTCCAATCTTTCTTATAGGTACCTTGTTTATAGCCATTGTTTTGTCTAAAAATATTTAAAATATTTTTTCCTATGTAGGTTTTATAAAGAATTTCAAGATTAAGTCCGCATTTAATCGCTAGGATAAAATAATTAGAAAGTAGCTCTCCAAGGCTAAATCCAAAGCCACTGCATTTATGAATGATAAGCTCTATGTCGTTTAAAATGCTATAAAGATCATTTTCGCTAGGATTGCCCTCTTCTTTACAAAAATCTTGAAAAACGCTAACTGAGATGATTTCATTCGCTATAGCTTGGAAATTTTTATCATTTTTATTTGTATATTCTTCAAGTAAAAGACTGAGGATAAAATGCCAAATATCTACGATTTCCATACGAACATTTTCCCAATTTGTAGGGCTTGAAATGTTTTTCCAATGTTTCCAAGCAAAAGAATCTATAAGTTCGGCACATTCCATATAAATACAACGTCTCCAGCTGATGAGTTTTCCTTCCTTGGTATAACCTTCTTCCCAATTTAAACCATTAGTTTCATCATTGAGTTTTTGTTGGAGCTTGAGCATATTTTCTAAAATTTCAACATTTTTCATCTTGTGCCTTTTTTAATTTTTTATGATTTATTATAAAATTTAAGCGTAAAGATTTAAACCTTTTTCTGCATTATTTTGATTTTCTTTAGCTTTTTCTTGCTGTTTTTCAAGCTGCTTTTTCATTTGCTCTAACACTTCATCTAGTAGTTTTTTGCTATCTTCAAGCATGGATGCATTGATATCTTTATCATTGCTTTGATTTTGTTTGAGTAAATCACTAAGTTTATTTGTAAAATTATTCATGATAGCATTTTGATGGTTTTCATCATTTGGCGTTGGCAATACATTTGCCATTTGCATTGCTGATTCTATGATTTCTTTTGGTTTTAATTCTCCTACTTTAGAATTTGCCAAAAAGTCTTTTATCATGGGTTCGACTTCTTTCATTGCATTTTTTATCTCATCAAGATCGGCTTGGGTGAGTTTAGAGCCTTCAAAAGTGAAGCTAAAACCATATTGGCGTTTAAGATTAAGACTTTTACCTTCTTCATCATTGCTATAACTTAAGCTTTGATTATCATACATAGACAAGGCTAGGTGTTTGCCACTTTTTGTTGTATAGTCCATTGAAAAACTTTGATTTTTGCTCGCATCAATTTGCATTTTACTCCCCTTGTGTTGATATGCTTAAAATGAAAAATCGGTTATTTTTTAAAAAAATTTAGTATAATTTTACCCAATGGATGAAAGAATTTTAGAATTTATAAAAAATGAGCAGCTTTTATCTTGGGCTATGAGTGATGAAAAAGGTGTTTATATAGCCAATGCTTTTTATGTCTTTGATGAAAAAAATTTAGCTTTTATCATCGCCTCACATGAAGATACGAAGCATATAAAATTAGCTAGCGAAAATCCTAGCATAGCACTAAATATAGCCAAAGAAAGCAAGATAGCTTTTTTAAAAGGTATCCAAGCTAAGGCCAAATTTAAAAGCGCAAGCAAGGAGCAAATAAAAATTTATTTTTCAAAATTTCCTTTTGCAAAATTGGATAAGAGTGCAAAAATTTATGCCTTAGAGCTTGATTGGCTGAAATTTACAAACAATGCTTTAGGACTTGGCAAAAAGCTTGAATTTTATAAAGATAAAATTTTATGATTTGTTTAAAAAAATGAGTTATGATTATAGCTTATGCAAAAATTAGGTATATAAATAAATGTTAAATGTAATTCACGCTTTGTTTTTTAGAGAATTAAAGACTAGATTTGGTAAAAATAAATATCTGGGTTATTTTTGGGTTATTGGCGAGCCTATGAGTGTCATTTTAATACTTACTACCATTGTGACTATTCTCAGAGAATATCATCATCAACTAATGCCTGAAGGGATTTCTATTTTTATGTTTTTAATTTCGGGTATAGTTCCTTATTTTATGTTTAGAAGTATAGTTACTCAGCTTATGAATGGTATAGGAGCAAATTTAGCTCTTTTTGCTTACAAACCTGTAAAACCCATACATGTTTTTATCGCTAGGACTTTACTTGAGTTTTGTATTTATTTTGTTATATTTGTAGCAGTATTGTTTATAGTGGGTTGGTTTTTTAGATTAGAAGTTATCCCTAGGCATTTTTTAAGCGTGATGGTTTGTATATTTTTGCTTATGTGTTCGGGTTTTGCTTTGGGTATGGTTTTTGCTATCATCGGATATTTTTTAGAGCCCTTAAAGACTTTGCTTAATTATTTTAGTATAGTATTTTATTGGGGTTCGGGTGTTATCTTTCCTACTTGGCTTATGCCAAAACCTATTCTTGATATATTTTATTATAACCCCTTGCTTCATGTTATGGAGCTTTTAAGATTTAATTTTTTTGAAAATTATCCTTTGCAAGATGATTATACTTATACTTATCCTATATTTTGTATCATATGCACTTCTTTTGTGGGACTTTTTTTATATTATTACAATAGACAAGCTTTAACAGCAGTGAGAAGAACATGATAAAAGTTTTAAATTTAACCAAATCTTATCCTTTATTTAATGGCGGAAGGCATTATGTTTTTAAAGATTTTACTTTTGAATTTCCTGAAAATTGTAGTATAGGTTTAATGGGTAGAAATGGTGCAGGAAAATCAACTTTAATGAAGCTTTTAAGTGGCTCTGAGCTTCCCGATAGAGGAAAAATCATCACCAATAAAAAATTTTCTTGGCCCTTGGGTCTAAGTGGAGCTTTTCAAGGATCCTTAACAGCTAGAGATAATGCTAAATTTGTAGCTAGGGTTTATGGCTATAAGGGTGAAGAGCTTCATGAAAAAGTCAAATTTGTAGAAGATTTTGCAGAGCTTGGCAAATTTTTTGATGAGCCTATGAATACTTATTCTTCGGGTATGAGTGCTAGGATAGCTTTTGGGCTTAGCATGGCTTTTGATTTTGATTATTATCTAATCGATGAAGCAGGAGCTGTAGGAGATCCTAAATTTAGAGAAAAAAGCCATAAATTATATAAAGAAAGATTGAGCCAATCTAAAGTGATCATGGTTTCACACAATGTGGCTGAAATTAAAGAATGGTGTGATAAAATTATCTTTATGGAAAATGGAAAAGCTACTGTTTATGATGATGTAGATGAGGGCATAGCTGTCTATCAAGGAAAAAAATAATGACAAAAATAAATACATTTTTTAATAAAATTAAAGATCTAAGTATTTTTGATTCTTTCAAGATAGTATGGATCTTGATGATTTTTGTGATCATTTATTATATTTTAATTGCCGCTGATCGTTATGTAAGTACTATCACCATGAGTGTAAAATCAACTACTGGAAGCACTCAAGCAAGCGGGGTTTTATCGCTTTTAACCGCAACTTCTAATACTAATGAAGATATCAAGTTTTTACAAGGCTATATAGAATCGCTTGATATGTTAAAGATTCTAGATGAAAAAATTCATCTAAAAAAACTTTACAATGAGCAATATATCGATTTATTTTTTAGCTTATCAAGTTCTAGCTCTATAGAAAGTTATTTAAAATATTATCAAAGCCGCGTTAAAGTACATGTGGATGATAAAACAGGACTTTTAAATGTCGAGGTTGAAGGATTTACTCCAGAATCTGCGCATTTAATCGCCAAAACCATTATGCAAGAAAGTGAAAAATTTATCAATGAAATTTCACACAAGGCAGCAAGAGAGCAAATGAGCTTTGCGGAAGAAGAATTGGTAAAATATAAAGAACGCTATCAAAAAGCGCAAAATGATTTGATTGCCTTTCAAAATAAATACGGAGTTTTTGATCCTCTAAAACAAGCAGAAGCTAAAGCCGGCTTAGTAACTCAACTTGAATCAGATATCGCTCAAAGAGAAGCTAAGCTTTTAACCATGCAAAGCTATATGAATGATAGCGCACCTGAAATTGTAACCCTAAAGGCTGAAATCGCTGCTTTAAAAAAACAATTAGTTAAAGAAAGATCTAAAATTTCAGCCGATAATTCTTCTCAAAAACTCAATGATCTAGCTGCTAAATTTCAAGATCTAACCATAGAAGCAGGCTTTGCTCAAAGTGCTTATGAGGCGGCTTTGAAAGCTTATGAAAGTGCAAGGATAGAAGCTTTAAGAAAGATTAAACAACTAGTTATCGTTCAAACCCCTGATGTACCCCAAAGTGCAAAATACCCTGAAAAAATTTATAATATCTTAACAGCATTTATTGTATTATCTTTGATTTTTGGGGTGATTAAATTTGTTAAAATGATTATAGAGGAGCACAAGTATTAAAATGAAAAAAATATTAATTTTATTTTTAAGTTGTATTTTTTGTTTTGGAGCTATAGATGTTTCACAGATTAGCGCAAGCGGGAATTCTGGCACAACTAGCTCTTCTCAAAATATAGAAAACAATATCAGCAAGAGTGCCCCTGCTCAAATTCCTGTATTTGGTGCAGAATTATTTAATGGAAATTTCAAAAATTACACTCAAAGGGTTTATAATCCTGACTATAAAATCGCAGTAGGCGATCAAATCAGTCTTAAAATTTGGGGTGCGGTTGAATTTGAACAAATTTTAGTTGTGGATTCTCAAGGAAATATTTTTATCCCTAAGGTAGGAGCGGTAAATTTGCTAGGGGTAAAAAATAGTGCTCTTGTAAGTGTGATTAAAGCTCAGGTAAATAAAATTTATAAAAATAATGTTTTTGTTTATGCGGATATGAATGCTTATCAAAATGTTAGCGTTTTTGTCACAGGCAGTGTTAATGCTCCAGGGCTTTATCAAGGTCTTAGCTCGGATTCTGTGATCCAGTATCTTGATAAGGCAGGCGGGATAAATTTAGAATACGGAAGTTTTAGAGATATTCAAATTTTACGCAATAATGCTGTGATTAAAAAGATAGATTTGTATGATTTTTTACTTAAGGGTCAAATGGATCTTTTTCCTTTTAGAAGTGGTGATGTGGTTTTGGTGGGCAATGTCCAAAGTTATGTTTTTGTAAATGGAGATGTGCAAAGGCCGTTTCGCTTTGAGCTTGCAAATGATATTAAAACTTTATTTGATTTAGCTCGCGTAGCAGGTGCAAAACCTATAGTAACTAATGCGATACTAAGAAGTTATGGAAATGATCATAAGCTTGAAGTAAGTGCCTATAATAAAATGCAATTTTCTAAAGTTTTATTAAAAACGGGTGATGAGGTGCAGTTTAATCCCGAATACATTTCGCAAAATATCAGCATAACAGTCAACGGTGAGCATAGCGGGCTTAAAACTTTGGTAGTTCGAAAAGGAACGACGTTAGAGGATGTTTCAAGACTGATCGTGGCAAATGGGCAATCGGACATGAATGCCTTGCAAGTTTTTAGAAAAAGTGTTGCTAAAACTCAAAAAGATCTTATCAATGCTCAGCTTAAAGAGCTTGAAACCCTTGCTTTAACTAGTCCTTCGGTGACTTCTCAGGGTGCAGCTATCAAAGCAGAACAAGCAAAATTGATACTTGAGTTTATCCAAAGAGCAAGAGAATTGGAGCCTAAGGGGCAAATTGTCATCGATAAACCAAAATCTTATGGAGAGGTTATATTAGAAGAGGGTGATACCATCAATGTCCCTAGTAAAAACAATCTTATCATAGTCCAAGGTGAGGTTACTTTACCAGGAGCTTTTGTTTATAATAAGGGTGAAGATTTAAAATACTATATCAATCTTGCAGGAGGTTATGGAGAAAGAGCAGATACCTCCAAAGTACTTGTTATACGCAACAATGGCAAGGCTCAAAGATATAGTGGAAGTGTTGATATGATGCCAGGTGATTCTGTCTTAGTTTTGCCTAAGGTCGAAAGTGAGAATTTACAAATTTTTTCTATGCTAACGCAAATTTTATATCAAATTGCCGTTGCAACGAATGTAGTATTAAATATCTAAGGTGTGATAATGGATGCTTTAAAGATAGCTAAAGAAGTTTTTGCGACAGAGGCTAAGGCTATAGAAGATTTGGCTTTAAATTTGGATGAAAATTTTTCTAAAGCCATAGAACTTATGCTCCATACAAAGGGGCGTTGCATAGTCAGTGGCATGGGTAAATCAGGCCATATAGGAGCTAAGATAGCTGCGACTTTAGCAAGCACAGGAACTCCAAGCTTTTTTATCCATCCTGGAGAGGCTTTGCATGGGGATCTTGGGATGCTTACTCCTGATGATGTTTTGATAGCTATTTCAAATTCAGGCGAGACTGAAGAGATTTTAAAAATCATCCCTGCGATTAAAAAACGCAAAATTCCTCTTATAGCCATGTGTGGAAAGAAAAACTCTACTCTTGTAAAACAAGGGGATATTTTTTTAAATATATCTGTAAAAGAAGAAGCATGCCCTTTGCAACTTGCTCCGATGTCTTCGACAACTGCTACTTTGGTAATGGGCGATGCTTTAGCAGCTGCTTTGATGAAGGCTAGAAATTTTAGACCTGATGATTTTGCTCTTTTTCATCCAGGTGGAAGTTTGGGTAGAAAGCTTTTAACTAGAGTAAGTGATCTCATGGTATCTAAAAATCTTCCTATAGTTCATCCTGATACTGAATTTAATGATCTTGTTGATGTGATGACAAGTGGGAAATTAGGACTTTGTTTGGTGCTTGAAAATGAAAAGTTAGTAGGCATTATAACCGATGGGGATTTGCGCCGTGCTTTAAAGGCTAATGATAAACCAAGATTTGATTTTAAAGCTAAAGAGATCATGAGTATAAATCCTAAAGTGGTCGATGCTGATGCTATGGCAAGTGAGGCAGAAGAGATCATGCTAAAGTATAAAATCAAAGAAATTGTTGTTTCTAAAGAAGATAAAGTAGTGGGTATCATACAGCTTTATGCGATAGGGAATGTGTAGTATTTATGCCCTTATTATCTGTGATAATACCTTTTGGTTTGAGTAAAGAACGCTCTTATATACAGGAAAGAGTTTATGAAAAGGCACAGTATTTTAAAACCGATGAAAAGATAGAATTTATATTTGTCGAGGGTTATTCTTCGCAAGAGCATAACCTTAAGACATATATTCTAAAAAACAATCATATTTATCTCAAAGATGAGAATCAAAAAGAGTATTTTTCTCAAGGCAAATGTCGAAATTTTGGTGCTAGTTATGCTAATGCTAGTGTACTTTTATTTTTAGATCTTGATTGTTTTATTTCTTTTGATAGTCTTGAAAAAATTTTAAAACTTATAAAAATCAAAAATATCTTAAACAATCCCAATGCTCTTTTAGTATTGCCCGTAGTATATTTAACGCAAGAGGCTAGTGAAATTTTAAAAGAATACCCAATGGATTTATGGGATGTATTGATTCAAGAAGATTTAATCAGTGGAAAAAATTTTCTTGTTAAGTTTTTTGCTCCAAGTTCGACTTCGAGTTTGATTATCAATCGACATAAATTTTTAGAAATTGGCGGAAATAATGAAAATTTTATAGGTCATGGCTATGAAGATTTTGATCTTTTTGCTAGAGTTTTAAACTCTTGTTTAAAATTTGAGAAGGTGCCTTTAAATTTAAATTATGATTCTAGAAATTGGAATTTTTATAGCTTTAAAGGTTTTCGTTCTTGGTTTTCTTTACTTGGTTATGAGCTATGTTTTTATGGAATTTATATGTACCATCTTTGGCATATAGAGCCAAATCAAAATGGTTATATGGATAAAAAGCATAAAAATCATAAGTTATTTTACAAACACTTGAAAAAAATAAAAGATTATTCTATAGATCCTTTGCAAATTTCAAGTGTAAAAAATACTAAAATTTTAGTTATTGCAAATAAAAAATATAATTTTAGAGCTTTGAGCGTTTATTTGGGTAAGTTCGTTTATAAAAGCTTAGATGAGCTTGCTTATCAAAATAAAAAAGAAATTGAAATTTATTTACAAGAAGAAAAATTCGATAAAATTTTACTAGATAAAAATATATACAACGAAGATTTGCACGAAATTTTTAAAAACTATCTTTGTGTGTATTTTGAGCTTGGAATTTTACCTGATTCTTGGTTGTTTTATAAAGATGCCAATGAGCTTTATGATAGAAGGTATTGGGATATTGATTTAGATAAATTACAAATTAAAGAAATGCAAGCTTACATCACTTCTTTGAAATTTGAAGAAAAAAAGAAAATTCTTACTTTTATCCAGAAATTAGGATTTAGTAAAGATGATGATTTGTATAAAATTGTTTTTTATTTAAAAAATGAGCTTTATAGTTTTGCTAAAAATGATGGTTTTTATCAAATTATTTTTGATAAGAAAAAAATGCTTATGTTGGGAAATTATGACAAAGAGTATTATTCTTTAAAATCTTTTGTTTATAAGCCTTATTTGTATGAGATAAAAAGGGTGAGATTTTTTTCCAAAATTTTAGAATTTTTGGGTTTAAATTTCTTATTAAGTTTGATTTCGCAGACTAAATTTTATCGTTTAGCAAGAAAATTATTTTTTAATCCTAAGGATTTTTTTAAAGATTCTAAATTTTATAAAAGACATAACAATGCAAACTAAAACCGTCGGTGTAGTAATCCCTATCTACAATGTAGAAAAATATTTAAGAGAATGCTTAGATAGTGTTATCAATCAAAGTTATACAAACTTAGAAATCATACTTGTAAATGATGGTAGCACAGATGAAAACTCATTAAACATAGCAAAAGAATATACTTTAAAAGATAAAAGAATTACTCTTTTTGATAAAAAAAATGGTGGTCAAAGTACAGCTAGAAATGTAGGTATAGAATACTTTAGTGGAGAATACAAACTCAAAAACAAAACCCAAACTATCAAAGAAAATTCTTTAATAGAATTTAACATAGAAGGTAATAATCCTTATGAAATATACACTGTATATAAAAGCTATAAAGCTTTTAATGATGAAAAAGATTTAACAAAATTTACTTATCCTATTATTGATTATATTATCTTTTTAGATTCTGATGATTATTGGGAATTAAACTGCATAGAAGAATGTGTACCTAGAATGGATGGAGTAGAGGTGGTTTGGTTTGATTATAGAGCGGTGTATGATAAAGTCAAAAGAAAACATCTTAGCCAAATGACTCACTTTGATTATAAAAATGAAGTGATTATCACTTCAAAAGAATGGCTTGATCGAGCTAAGGAAAGAAGACTTTTTTATTTTTGGTTTGCTTGGCAAGGTATGGTAAATTTTACTTTTCTTAAAAACATAAAACTAAAATTTATCAAGGGGATATTTGCGGAAGATTGTCATTTTGGGGTGTTATTGTTTACTTTGAGTAAAAATATTTATATATTTCCAAAGCAAATATATATTTATCGTTTACGAGAATCAAGCTCTATGAATTTTACCCGTAAAAAATGGGTGATACATCCTGATTCGCATTTGAAAAAGATTGATATTTTTGAAAATTCGAATGAGACAAGATTATATTATGAGACTACAAGTTGGATGCAAATCGCACTAGAATTTATAAAATTTATCCATTCTAAGCATCATTTAAGCGATGAAATTAAACAGCATTTTTTACCAGTAGTTTGCAATAAAGCTTTAACTTTACAAAAATTTGATAAAGATCCATTGTATCTAAAAAAATACGCCAAAAATTTAAAAATATATATACAAAATCAACCCTTAGGTGCAGTTAGCAGAGTGAAAGAATACCTTTCTTATAAAATTGCAAAAGAAATTTCTAGAAAAAAAAGTATAATGAAATTAACATTAGCTTTTAGTGTTGTTAAGGTATCTGTACAACATCAAAAAGAAGTGAGAAGATATAAAAAAGATATTAAAAGAGATGTTTTAAATAAAAGATTGCCTTTGGAATTTTATAAGGATTATCAAAGGGCTTTAAGTTTAAGAAATCAAAGATTGATTCAAATATTGCATAATGTAAGCTTAAAATTAAAAGGCTGATATATGATTTTAAATTCTAAAAAGTTAAGAAAACTTAGAGCGAATCCAAAACTATTTTTCAAAGATGCTATAGAAAAAAAATCCTTTTGGCTAAATAATACTTATAAAAAATATCTTCCTAAAAAATACAAAGGCTTTTCCCAGTATGTAATAATATCAGCTGTATATAATGTAGAAAAATATTTAGACGATTATTTTAAATCCATAATAAACCAAAGACTTGACTTTAAAAAAAACATTTTTATGATACTTGTAGATGATGGCTCTACTGATAATTCTGCACAAATAATCAAAAAATACCAAAAGAAATATCCTAAAAATATCGTCTATCTTTACAAAGAAAATGGCGGACAAGCTAGTGCTAGAAATTTAGGCTTAAAATATATGCAAGAAAATCATTATAAAACCCCTTGGGTTACTTTCACCGATCCAGATGATTTTTTGGATAGAAATTATTTTTATGAAGTAGATAAGTTTTTAGCAACTCACCAAGATGATGATATTTGCATGATAGGGTGTAATATAATTTTTTATTATGAAAAGCAAAAAATACATAAAGACAATCATCCATTAAATTTTAAATTCAAAAGTGGTGTAGAAGTTAAAGAAAATTATAATCTTGATAGTTTTATACAATTATCTGCCGCTAGTTGTTTTATGAATATTGGATATCTTGATAAATTATTATTTGATGAAACACTAAAACCCAATTTTGAAGATGCTAAATTTATCAATGAATATTTGCTGGATAATATTGATTTAAAAAGCGCTTTTCTACCAAAAGCAAAATATTTTTATAGAAAAAGGGAAGATGGTAGCTCGACTTTGGATTCAAAGTTAAAATCAAAAGATTATTATTTGAATGTAACTAGAAATGGGTACTTAAAGATTTTAAGTGATTGTGTAAAAAACAAGAGGAGTATTCCTTTATTTATACAAAATTTAGTTTTATATGATTTATGTTGGCAAATTAAATCTCTTATTAATTCTCCTGAAAAACTGTCTATTTTAAACGAAAGTGAACAGCAAGAATACTTAAATTTGCTAGATAAAATTTTCTCTTTTATTGAAATAGAAATAGTGGACAATTTCCCTCTAGTCAGTTGCTGGTTTTTTCATAAGGTGGGAATTTTAAATTGCTTTAAAAACGAAAAACTATCATTTCAAATATCCTATATAGAAGATTATGATCCATATAAAGAACAAATTTTACTTACTTATTATACTGGTGATGATAAGGATATAGAAAGTATTCTTGCTGATGGGGAAAAAGTATATGTAGATTATGAAAAGATTGTTAAATATGATTTTTTAGATAGAGTGTTTTGCTACCAAAAAAGATTATGGGTTTGTATTCCAAAAAATGCTAAAGATAAGTTGGAAAATTTTATCGACGGAGAGCAAAGTAAAATAAGTTTTAATGGTAAACACTATCAAAGTATAAATATCAAAGATATCAGACAAGAATTTCAAAAAAGATTACCAAAAAGTAATATTTGGCTTTTTGCTGATAGAGACTATGAAGCAGATGATAACGCAGAGCATTTATATAGATATATAATGCAAAATCATCCAGAACAAGAAATAGTTTTTGCATTAAGAAAAGAAAGTTCAGATTGGGAAAGATTGAAAAAAGAAGGATTTAATCTAGTAGAATTTGGAAGTTTTGAGTTTGAGAGGATTATAAAAAAAGCATCAAAAGTGATTAGTTCTCATGTTGATGAGTGTTTGATGAGATATGTTACATTAAAACAGCAATTTGTTTTTTTGCAACACGGTATTACACAGAATGATGTTTCCAAATGGCTTAATTCCAAAAAGATAGATTTGTTTATAACTTCAACAAAGGCCGAGTACGACTCTATAGCAAATGATTATAATCACTATAAATTTGGAAAAAAAGAAGTGGTTTTAACAGGTCTTGCAAGGCATGATGTCTTATTAAAAAATAATAAAACCAATACTAAGCAAATCCTTGTAATGCCGACTTGGAGAGTCAATATAGTTGGTACTGCTATAAATTCTGGAGTGAGAGGATTAAAAGATGATTTCAAAGAAAGTGAATATTTTCGAAAATGGAATTTATTATTAAATAGCAATATCTTGCAAAAATTATGCGAAAAATATGATTATGCTATAGTTTTCAATCCTCATCCCAATATTATCCCCTATTTAAAAGACTTTAATATCCCTTCTTATATTAAAATAGCCAATCACAATGAAAGCTTACAAGAATTATTTTGTAATTCATCTTTAATGATAACGGATTATTCTAGTGTAGCTTTTGAGATGGCGTATTTAAATAAACCAGTGATTTATTATCAATTTGATCGAGAGGATTTTTTTAATTCTCATACTTTACAAAAAGGATATTTTGATTATGAAAAAGATGGTTTTGGTCCTATTGTGGAAGATGAAGAAAGTTTATTAAAAGAGCTTGAAAACTTACTGCAGAATGATTGCAATCTTTTTGGTATTTATAAGGATAATATAGATTCAACTTTTGCTTTTAAAGATGGCAAGTGTTGTGAAAGAATTTATAAGGTAATAAAATATGATAAATGATAAAACAATTTGGACATTTTGGGAGCCTAAAGATAAGATGCCTAGATATGTAAAACTTTGCATAGAAACTTGGAAAGTTTTTATGTCAGACTTATAGGGTTATTATGCTTGACTATTCAAATTTGTATAATTTCTTACCAAAAGATTTTTATGGTGAAAGCTTGTATGAAAATTTTTCACTTCCAAAGCAGGCAGATGTCATTAGGGCAGCGGTGCTATATTTATACGGTGGAATTTGGCTTGATACTGACACAATTATTACATCTTCCAAGATTAAATATTTTTTCGAGAATCCTACCAACTTTTCTATTTTTTTGAGTCACATAGGTGTGCTTAAAGCAAAAAAGGTTCTATTATTTGCTTTAATTGGTTTCAAGAATGCCAAAAAAGAATATTAAATTATAGAAAAATTAAAGAATTAAATGGTGACCTAAGGCAATTTGAAGCTTATTATTATCTTGGAAATGGACCATTAAATCCTAATATTGAAAAATTTAAAATAATAAGAATGAGGTTTCCATTTTTAATGGGGTAAAGAATAAAGTAATCATAGAAGCCTTTTGGAGAACAAAAGATGAAAACAAGGAAGGAAATGCGATTGTAAATTATCAAGAATTCTATTTTTTAAATGATTATAATGATTTTGTTTTAGAAAATAAAGCAGGGTTGTTAATGCTACATAACAGTTGGACTCCTTATAGCTATAAAAATCTAAATATTGAAGATTTTCTAATTTGTAAAATACTCTTTCTGGTATCTTTTTAAAGATTTTAAATTTAGATTTTGGCAAAATGTATATGGACATAAGGGATAGATTATATTTGAGAAGTTTACAAGCTAATCCTTTGTCTTTTCAGGTTAAATACGGCACAGCCAAATCCCGCATTCAAAACCAACTCTCCTATAAACTAGGACAAGCTATGATAGTAAATTCAAAATCTTTACTAGGTTATATAAGAATGCCTTTTGTATTATCTTATATATATGATAAACATAAACAAGAACAAAAAATTTATCAAGAAAAAATAAAAAAAGATCCTTCTTTAAAACTACCTCCTTTAGAATCTTATCCTGATTATAAAGAAGCCCTAAAAGAAAAAGAGTGTTTGACCTATAAGCTAGGCGAAGCTTTGATAAAAGTTAATAAAACTTGGTATAAGGGTGGATATGTTAAACTTATATTTGAGATTAGGAAACTAAAAAAAGAATTTAAAAAAAAGGCTAACCATGCTTAGTCAAATTACCTTAAAAGATATAAACGATATAGCCATAAAAGCAGGCAAGAGTGTCTTAAAAATTTACAATCAAGATTTTAAAATTTCTTATAAAGATGATAATTCGCCTTTAAGTGAAGCAGATTTGATCTCAAATGAAATTATTTGCAAAGAGCTTGCTAAATTTAGCCTCCCTATACTTTCAGAAGAAAATAAAACACTACCTTATGAGCAAAGAAAAAATTGGGAATATTTTTGGTGTGTAGATCCTATAGACGGCACCAAAGAATTTATCAACAAAAATGGAGAATTTACCATAAACATTGCTTTAGTTTGTAAAGATACTCCAGTATTAGGCGTAGTGTACGCTCCAGCTCTTGAGCTTTTATATAGTGCTAAAAAAGGCGAAGGTGCTTTTAAAAATGGTGTAAAATTACCCCTGCAAAGAAATGATGACTTTTTTAAAATAGTCGCTAGTAAATCCCATCTCAATGAGCAAACAAAAGATTTTATCGATAGTATCCAAACGACCAAGCAAAAAGAATTTGTTTCCATGGGCAGCTCTTTAAAGCTTTGTCTAGTAGCTAGCAATGAAGCAGATATTTACCCAAGGCTAGCCCCTACTATGGAGTGGGATACTGCAGCCGCTGATGCTATAGTTAGGGAAGTGGGCAAAATGACTTATGATTTTGACACCCAAAAACCTTTGCTTTATAACAAAGCAGATTTATTAAACCCTTATTTTATTGTGGAGTGAAAATGAAATACTTGAAGTTTAAGAATAATTTTATAGAAAAATGCAAGACAATATATTTTATATCTGGTAAAAATCCCAAAGAAAAATTTTCTTATTTGTATGAAAACAATAAAATTGCCATTCTTCCTTTAGGTTTTAGGTGTTTTACTAAGCAAATGATTTTTAATAATATAAATATAAAACAGTTAAGCCTGCCTTTTGATAGTGGATTTTTCTCTCCTTTTTCTGTAGCGAGTGTATTTGAAAATCCGGTAATAAAACTTGATGGGGGGGGGCATTCTGTGTGTTTGAAATATGAATATTATAAAGATGAAAATATTGGTTTAGGTATAAAGTTTCAAATTTCATCATATGAAGAAATAAATGAATTAGCTCTTTCAAGAAAGGATCCAACAATTAATATCCTTTTAGATAGCACTTTTGGATATTATACTTTAAGCTTGAAACATAAATTTATTTTAGCTCATTATAATTGGCATAGATTTGCTGATCAAAGGCTTTCAAAAGGTATTACAGAGCCAAAAAAAAATATAAAAAGTATAGAAGATATTCTAAATAGAAGAATTGAAAGAATGTATGATTTAATTAATAAATCTGAGTATATCTTAGGAGTTTATTTTAACAATCAAAATTATAAATATATCATGATTGATGATACTGTATATGGTTTAGAAGATTTTGATCTTTTAATTAATTCATTAAATAAATTTTTTCCTAGTAAAAAAGTTATCTTTAAGGCTATTAGAAAGCCAAAAGAAGATTTTGATGAAATATTTAAGACAATAGTTTAGTTTTTTTGGAGTAGAAAAATGACCCATTTAGACTTTTTAGAATCAGAGTCCATCCATATTATCCGTGAAGTTGTAGCTGAGTTTGAAAAACCAGCTATGCTTTATAGCGTAGGCAAAGATAGTTCAGTGATGCTTCATCTTTTACAAAAAGCATTTTATCCTGCCGTGCCACCACTTCCCTTGGTGCATGTAGACACTACATGGAAATTTAAAGAAATGATAGAATTTAGAGATAAAAGAGCCAAAGAGCTTGGTATGGAGCTTATCGTTTATCAAAACCCCAAGATTAAAGAATTAAACCTTTCTCCCTTTACACATGGCTCATCTATGCACACTGACATCTCTAAAACTCAAGGCTTAAAACAAATGCTTGATTTATATCAATTTGATGCAGTTTTTGGCGGAGCAAGAAGAGATGAGGAAAAATCACGCGCAAAAGAAAGAATTTACTCCTTTCGAGATGAAAATCACTCGTGGGATCCTAAAAATCAACGCCCAGAATTATGGAACATTTACAATGGTCGTCACAAAAAAGGTGAGTCTATAAGGGTTTTTCCGCTAAGCAATTGGACAGAACTTGATATATGGCAGTATATTTATAAAGAAAATATTCCTATACCAAGTCTTTATTTTGCTAAAAAGCGTCCAGTGATAGAGTATATGGGAGCTAAAATTTTAGTCGATGATGAAAGAATGCCAAAAGAGCTTGCTAAAAATGCTAAAGAAGAATTGGTTCGTTTTAGGACTTTAGGATGTTATCCTTTAACCGGAGCCATAAATTCTAACGCTAGTAATGTCTTAGAAATCATCGAAGAACTTTTGCTTTCTAAGACAAGCGAAAGACAAGGCAGACTTATAGATACTGATGAAGAAGCAAGCATGGAAAAAAAGAAAAAAGAGGGGTATTTTTAATGCAAACAAATATAGAAAAATATCTCCAAGAGCATGAAAATAAAGAGCTTTGTAGATTTATCACTTGTGGCAGTGTAGATGATGGTAAATCCACGCTTATAGGTAGAATGCTTTATGATTCAAAAATGCTTTTTGAAGATCAAATTTTATCTTTAGAAAAAGATAGTAAAAAGCTTGGCAATGCAGGAGAAAAGCTTGATTTTGCACTTTTGGTAGATGGGCTTGCAAGTGAGCGTGAGCAAGGCATTACTATAGATGTGGCTTATCGTTTTTTTACAAGCGAAAAAAGAAAATTTATCATAGCAGATACCCCAGGTCATGAGCAATACACTAGAAACATGGCCACAGGAGCAAGTACAGCTGATATTGCCATCATACTTATAGATGCTAGAAAAGGAGTTTTAACTCAAACTAAAAGGCATTCTTATATAGTAAGTTTGCTTGGTATAAAGCAATTTATCATTGCTATCAATAAAATGGATTTGGTGGATTTTAGACAAGATATTTTTGATGATATTTGCAAAAGTTATAAAGAAATTTTGCCTTATTTGAAAAACTATGAAAATATACAAACTCATTTTGTGCCAATATCTGCTCTAGATGGAGACAATATCGCTTCTAAAAGTATCCATACTCCTTGGTATAATGGAAAAACTTTATCCGAGCTTTTAGATACCTTGCCTATAACCACTGATTTTAATGACGAATTTATCATGAGTGTGCAATATGTCAATCGCCCACATTTAAATTTTAGGGGATTTTGTGGAAGTATCGCGAGTGGTAAGGTAAGTGTTGGTGATGAAATTATGATTTTGCCTTCATTAAAAACAAGTAAGATAAAAGAAATTATCACGCCAGATATAAAAAATTTAAAAGTTTTAGATAAAAATGAAAATATCCAAAGTGCTAAAAACGCAAGTTTTCCAAGTGCCATAACCTTGACTTTAGAAGATGAGATAGATATCTCAAGGGGTGATGTTATAGTTTCTAAAAACCATGGTTTAAAAATTTCAAATTCTTTTAAAGCTATGATGATATGGATGAGTGAAGCGGAGTTTAGTTTAAATGGAAACTATCTTATAAAGATAGCCAATTTAACCACTAGTATAACATTTGAAAAGATTGACTTTAAAAAAGATATCAATACCTTTGAAGAGTCTCAAAATGATGAGCTAAAGCTTAATGATATAGCCAAATGCACTCTAAGACTTAGCAAAAAGACAGCTTTAGCAGCTTATAAGGACAATAAAACCTTAGGAAGTTTTATCATCATAGATAGGTATTCTAACGAAACTCTAGCCGCTGGTATGGTAGAAGAAATTTTAACCCATGAAGATAAAGCAAGGGTCTATACTCAAGCTGAAATAGAGCTTAATGCTTATATAAGAAAAAACTACCCCGAATGGGAGTGTAAAAAGATATGAAAATCATTGTTGCATTAAGCATATTGGGCTTACTTGTTTTGCTCATTAGCAATAAAATCAAACCTTTTATTTTATTTGGTAGTGTTGCTGTGCTTTATTATCTTTTAGGATATTTAAATTTGAACTCTTGGTTAGGTTCTTATACGAGCGAATCTTTAATAGTGCTTATATTGCTTTTATTGGTTTCACTAGCGATAGAAAAAAGTGTGGTTATCGCTTGGTGTTCTAAATTTATCATAGGAAAAAATTATCATTTATCACTTTTAAAACTTGGTGTTATTACGGCTAGCATTTCAGCATTTTTAAACAATACCGCAGTAGTAGCAAGCTTTATGAGTCTTATAAAAAACAATAAATTTCAAGCTCCTTCTAAGCTACTTATCCCGCTTTCATATTTTTCTATAGTCGGTGGCACGATGACTCTTATAGGTACTTCAACTAACTTGATAGTGAATTCTTTTGTGGTGCAAAATGGTTTAGAGAGTTTAAAAATTTTCGATTTTTTTGCAGTGGGTTTTTGTATAAGTGTGAGCGTGCTTATAGTGCTTTTGATTTTTAGCTTTTTATTGCCTAATTATAAAGAAAAAGATAATGAGATCAATGAGTATTTGATCAATGCTAAGGTATTAAAAAATAGCTCTTTGATAGGAAAAACCATACAAGAAAATGGTCTGAGAAATTTGGAGTTTTTGTTTTTATTTGAAATTCAAAGACAAGATGAGATCATTTCTCCAGTAAGCCATGATGAGATTATAAAAGAAGGTGATGTGTTGATTTTTAGTGGAGACATAACCCATCTAGAAACCTTAAAAAAATTTGATGGCTTGCAAATGGGTGCTCAAGAGATCAAGCTTGAAACATTAAATTTGGTAGATGTGGTGATAAATTCTGAGTCAAGCTTGATAGGTAAAAGCGTAAAAGAGGCTAATTTTAGGGCTAAATTTGATGCGGGGATTGTAGCTTTAAAAAGAGGCTCTCAAAATATTTCCAAGATAGGTAAAAGCATATTGCAAGCTGGAGATAGACTTATCTTAAGTGTGGGTAAGGATTTTCACTCAAGGGATAATATCAATAAAAACTTTTACATCATTTCAAATATTATTCAAAATCAAAAACTAAGCAATGCCCAAAGTTTTATAGTGGTATTTGCATTTTTGGCTATCATTGCTTTATCAGTCTTAGAGATAGTATCTTTGCTTAAAGCATTGCTAGTATTTTTAGCCTTTTTGTTTGTATTTAAATTTATAAGTTTTGATGAGATAAAAAGACGCTTTCCTTTGGAAATTTTTATCATAGTAGGATCTTCTTTGGCTATTACAAAGGTTTTGGTCGATAGTGGATTGGCTAAGGATTTTGCTGATTTGATTATAGGGACTTTTGGAGCATATGGACTTTATGGAAGTTTTGTGGGGATTTATCTTTTAACTCTGCTTTTAACCGAGATCATTACCAATAACGCTGCAGCAGCTCTAGCTTTTCCTATCGCTTATAGCACAGCTTTAGCGCTTGAAGTAAATCCGGTTCCATTTATCTTAGCAGTTGCTTATGGGGCAAGTTGTGGTTTTATGATGCCTCATGGTTATCAAACTCATCTCATGGTAGGATCGGTTTGCGGATATAAAACTACTGATTTTGTAAAGATTGGCTGGATAGTTTCTTTGACATATTCGGCTATGGTTTTGATCATGACTCCGATATTTTTTAAATTTTAAGGCTAAAAAATGGACAATAATCTCACTTGGCATGCTAGTAGCATTACTAAAGCTCAAAGAGCTAAACTTAAAAAACAAAAACCTTGTGTGTTGTGGTTTACGGGATTAAGCGGAAGTGGTAAATCCACTTTGGCCAATGCAGTAGAGAAAAAGCTTTTTGAGCAAGGTTTTCATACTTATCTTTTAGATGGAGATAATGTACGCCATGGACTTAATGGTGATTTAGGATTTGATGAAGCTTCAAGAGTAGAAAATATAAGGCGTATAGGAGAGCTTTGTAAGCTTTTTATGGATGCTGGTATGATAGTGCTTTGTGCTTTTATATCCCCTTTTGAAAAAGATAGAAAACTAGTTAAAGACCTTTTAGAAGAGGATGAATATATAGAAATATTTGTCGATACTTCTTTGGAAGTTTGTGAAAAAAGGGATCCAAAAGGACTTTATAAAAAAGCAAGACAAGGAGAGATTAAAAACTTTACAGGCATAGATAGTCCTTATGAAAGACCCAAAAATCCACATATACGCATAACAAAAGAAGATCTTAATGAGAATGTGGATATGATTTTAGGATTTTTAAATAGGAGATATAAATGACTGCTTATGTGCATATAGGAACTATGAAAACAGGAACAACAACCATACAACAATTTTTTGTTGACAATTCCGCTGAATTGCTAAAGCAGGGATTTTTATATCCAAAGAGTATACTTTATCAAAATAAGCATAGTCCCTTAGGAGTTTTTGCTTATAGTGAATATAAATATGAAGCTTATACAATTGCCCATCGATTAAATGATATGTTTTCAATAAGAGAGCATAATAAAAAACAGATGCAATTGCTTAAAGATGAGTTGAATTGTCATAAAGATAAAAGTATAATTTTTTCGTCAGAAGGTATTCAGGTTTATTTAACAAAGATAGAGGAAATTGAATATTTTAAAACAATTCTTAATTCTTTGGGGATAAAACAAGTATACATATTAATATATATAAGAAATCCTATTGATGCATTCAGTTCTTTGTATAATCAAAGATTAAGATATCCCTTGCATGATTTAAAACACTCAAAAAATAGCCTTGCTAATAAAGAGTGTAATTTTATATGTAGTCATGCTAGAACTATAAAAATGTGGAGCTCTGTATTTGGAAAAAGTAATATTGTTGTAAAATTATTTAATAGAAGTGATTTCTATCACCATGATTTGTTGCAAGATTTTGCTAAAAGTATAAATTTGGAATGGCAAGAAAGTTTTAAAATACCTTTAAATAAAAATGAAAGCTTAGATTTAATTGGTATGGAATTATTAAGTAGAATTAATAAAGCGCTTCCATTAATTCAAGGCACAACCATTAATAAAATACGAGGAGATATTGTTAGTTATTTATGTAAATTTTTTCTATCTGATGTTAAAGAATTGTCTTTTAAGCCATCAAAAAATTTATATTATTACTATGAGAAATATTTTGAAGAATCAAATGAATGGGTGAGAAAAGAATTTTTTCCTTTCAAGAAAAGTTTATTTTTTAAGAAAGATTTAGATCATTATAAAGAAAACTATGAGCTCAAAGAAATGAAACCCGAGTATTGGGATAGGATAGCTGAATTTATAGCCGATATCGTCAAAACCAAAAATCAAACTATTCAAAATAATCTAACTCAAATTCAAAATCTAAATAATAATATAAAACTCAAAGAACAAACTATTCAAAATAATCTAACTCAAATTCAAAATCTAAATAATAATATAAAACTCAAAGAACAAACTATTCAAAATAATCTAACTCAAATTCAAAATCTAAATAATAATATAAAACTCAAAGAACAAACTATTCAAAATAATCTAACTCAAATTCAAAATCTAAATAATAATATAAAACTCAAAGAACAAACTATTCAAAATAAAGATAATTTATTATCTTTTCAAACCCAATACGGCACAGTCAAATCAAGAATTCAAAACCAACTCTCCTATAAATTAGGACAAGCTATGATAATAAATTCAAAAAATATATTTGGTATATTATTTATGCCTGTATATATAATATCAACTCTATTATCTCATAGGCAAGAGAAAAAAATCTATCAAGAAAAAATAAAAAAAGATCCTTCTTTAAAACTACCTCCTTTAGAATCTTACCCTGATTATAAAGAAGCTCTAAAAGAAAAAGAGTGTTTAACTTATAAACTAGGAGAAGCTTTAATAAAAGCAAATAAAACTTGGTATAAGGGAGGGTATGTTAAGATGTGGTTTGAGATTGGAAAGTTGAAGAAGGAATATATTTTTAAGGTAAGCGCTCAATAAAATGAAAAATAATATTAAAACCGTCGGTGTAGTAATCCCTATCTACAATGTAGAAAAATATTTAAGAGAATGCTTAGATAGTGTTATCAATCAAAGTTATACAAACTTAGAAATCATACTTGTAAATGATGGTAGCACAGATGAAAACTCATTAAACATAGCAAAAGAATATACTTTAAAAGATAAAAGAATTACTCTTTTTGATAAAAAAAATGGTGGTTTAAGCAGTGCTAGAAATGTAGGTATAGAATATTTTAGTGGAGAATACAAACTCAAAAACAAAACCCAAACCATCAAAGAAAATTCTTTAATAGAATTTAACCTAGAAGGTAATAATCCTTATGAAATATACACTGTATATAAAAGCTATAAAGCTTTTAATGACAAAAAAGATTTAATAAATTTTACTTATCCCAATATAGATTATATTATCTTTTTAGATTCTGATGATTACTGGGAATTAAACTGTATAGAAGAATGTGTGCCTAGAATGGATGGGGTAGAGGTGCTTTGGTTTAATCATTATATTTATTATGATGATATAAATTATCTTAAATTATCTTCAACTATTCTTGAGAACCATAAATATAATTTTAGCTGTAAAGAAAGTTCAATAGATTTTTTTACAAGAATGTTAAAAATAAATCGAGATATTTTTTGGTTTTCTGTTATGGGCATGATTGATTTTGGATATTTAAAATCAATAAAACTTAAATTTCTAAATGGTATTATTTATGAAGATCATTATTTTGGAAAAATTCTTTTTTTTCAGTCAAATTTTATTTATATAATGCCAAAAAAATTATATTTTTATCGCATAAGACAAAATAGTATCATGGATTATGGTGCTAATGGCATATATATACCAGAATATGATAAGACTACATATGAAATTTTTGATAAAAATTATTTTCTATATAAACAATATGTAATATTTTCTAGTAAAGTTTTAACCGCATTAATGATATTTAAATTTATACGAGAAAATAGATATTTAGATGGAATATCTTTATTCGAAAAAGTTTTTTGTTTAAAGTTAAAAGATTGGAGAAATAATTTGCTTTATTTTAATGATAAATATTTGGATAAAGCTATATCTTTAACAATAAAAAGATTTTGTGCAATGTCCAATGATCCGGTTATCGATTTAGAGTTAATAATTGATTTTATGTCCGATATTGCATATATGAATATTAAAAAAACCAATTTAATAATGTTTTATGAGAAATATGGAACAGCAAAACTAAGAATTCAGAATCATCTTTCTTATAAATTAGGAAAAGTTTTGACAATAAATTCCAAGAGTATTCTTGGGGTATTGTTAATGCCAGTTTATTTAATATCAACTTTAATTGTAGATCGACAAGAGAGAAAAATATATCAAGAAGAATTAAAGAAGAACTCTTCTTTGGCTGCACCTAGCTTAAAGGATTATCCTGATTATTGTGATGCTATTAAAATTAAAAATTATTTTTCTTATAAGCTAGGGCAAGCATTGATAAAAAATTATAAAATGTGGTATAAAGGTGGTATTTTTAAATTATTATTTGACATAGTAGATATTTATAAGAATAAAAATAAATAAAATTATGATACAATGTGCTTATAAAATTTATCAAGAGGGGTGAAATATATGAAAAAGAAAATAACAATTTGCTTTTCTATTAATAATGATTTTTTTTTATATCTACTTGTTACTGTGCAATCTATACTAAATAATATTAATAAAAAATATCTTTATGAGATTGTTGTTTTTTATACAGATCTTAATGTTCTATATAAACAGTATTTGGAGAAATTAAAGGACTTAGAATATTGTTCTTTTAGAGCCATAGATCTTAACGAGTATCTTATGAATATTGATGATTCTATTTTTTTTGAAGGAGAACGCGTAACAAAGGAAACTTATTATAGGTTTTTTATTCCGAGAATCTTAAAAGAGTGCGATAGGGTTTTGTATTTGGATTCGGATATTTTAGTATTAAATGATATTTCTTATTTATTTGAGCAGGAGTTATTGGAAAAAGAATTGGCTATCGTATGTCCAGATGTTGCTTTTTTGGCAAATTCTAAGATTAAAGTTTTTTTTAATGGAAAACAGATGTTGAGCAGTGAATATTTTAGTAACTGTCTTTGCATGAAAGATACTAAAAATTACTTTAATGCAGGTGTTATTCTTTTTGATATAAAGAAATGCTTAGAATTTGATTTGGAAAAAAAACTACTAGAGAAGTTAAAAAAGTTAAAAAATCCAGTTTGGCGTGATCAGGATGTCCTTAATAGTGTTTTGGAAGGAAGGGTAAAATTATCAAAGCTATATTGGAATTATCAGCAAAATATAAATGGAAATTTGTCAAGATTGTCAAAAGATATTATTTTGAAATATATAAAACCAGATGAAAATATCAAGATATGGCATTTTAATGGAGGGAGAAAACCTTGGGATAATATTGATGCAGAGAAAGCTGAAGTATGGTGGGAATATGCTAGACAAACTGTATTTTATGAAAAGTTGTTGCTAGAATATTTTTTAAAGAGTAATCAAAAGTTAAATACAAAAATATCTCCCAAAAAAGGAGCTGTGGATAGGATTAAAAGACAACTTACTTATAAAATGGGTGCAGCTATAGTAGAAGCAAAAAATCCAATAAAGTTTATTTTTTTACCTGCAACGATTATGTTTTTGTATATATCTCATAAAATTCAAATAAAATTATATGATTTTTTAGTAAAGCTGAATCCATCTAATAAGCTGCAGTCTTTGGAAGAGTATGCTGATTATAAAGATGTTGTATATGTCCAAAAACATTTATCTTATATGTTAGGTAAAGCTTTTATTGATAATCCTATAACTTTCGTATTTAAAATAAAAAAAATTTATGAGTATTGGAAAAATGAAAAATAATATTAAAACCGTCGGTGTAGTAATCCCTATCTACAATGTAGAAAAATATTTAAGAGAATGCTTAGATAGTGTTATCAATCAAAGTTATACAAACTTAGAAATCATACTTGTAAATGATGGTAGCACAGATGAAAACTCATTAAACATAGCAAAAGAATATACTTTAAAAGATAAAAGAATTACTCTTTTTGATAAAAAAAATGGTGGTTTAAGCAGTGCTAGAAATGTAGGTATAGAATATTTTAGTGGAGAATACAAACTCAAAAACAAAACCCAAACCATCAAAGAAAATTCTTTAATAGAATTTAACCTAGAAGGTAATAATCCTTATGAAATATACACTGTATATAAAAGCTATAAAGCTTTTAATGACAAAAAAGATTTAATAAATTTTACTTATCCCAATATAGATTATATTATCTTTTTAGATTCTGATGATTATTGGGAATTAAACTGCATAGAAGAATGTGTACCTAGAATGGATGGGGTAGAGGTGCTTTGGTTTAATCGTAAGCGTTTTTATGATGGGATAGATGAACCAAAAGTGATACCTAAATTTTTAATCGAATTATATGAGTTTCAGCATGAAGGAGTTGTAAGTAGGAAAGAGTGGCTAGCAAAATCTTTAGAGTTAAATATAATGAAATTTTGGTTTTCTGTTATGGGCATGATTGATTTTGGATATTTAAAATCAATAAAACTTAAATTTCTAAATGGTATTATTTATGAAGATCAATCTTTTGGTGTTTTATTATTTTTGCAATTGGAGAATGTTTTTATTTTTCCTGTTAAAATGTATAATTATAGAATACGGGGAAATAGCATAATGAATCATGATAAAAAGATAAAAAATGAAAATTTCAATCCATACACGATTGGTATTTATAAAAAATTTAATGGAGATAATATTAAAGCAAAGAAATATATTATATCATATAGCTGGTGCATGATGGCTTTACAACTTTTAAATTATATGCAAGAAAAGAGGGTGTGGAATATAGAAAAAAAATTTTTAGAAAGAATGATTGGCAACTATTCTCTATTTTCAATAATGGCAAAAAGGAATATACAAGAAGATCCTTGCAAAATTGATCTTTTGTTTTGTTTAAATATGAAAGATTTAGTGGCTTTCATGAATTTTGAAAATAAGAGGCTTTTTGTAAAAAAGGTTGAAGAGAAAAAAAGATGTCTCTTGTACAAAACAGGTAATATAATACTTAATAGTAATAAACCAATCAATATGATTTTGCTACCATATAATTTACTAAAGATAGTAATAGATTATAAAATTAAAAGACGGTCAAAAATAATATCAAATTCAGAAATAGATTTTAAGGATAAAAATTCTGATGTTTATTTATATATAGAATATCTAGCTAGATTAAAAGTTGAAAACTATCTTTCTTATAAGTTGGGTGAAATTTTAATAAATAATTGTAAGGTTTGGTACAAGGGTGGAATTTTTAAATTACCATTTGATATATATAAGATCGTAAGACATATAAAGGAAAACCGATGAAAAGAGAATATTTAGCTTCTATTATATTTAATTTAAAATTTGAAAGCGAGATTAAAATAGATAATCTTTTGTTTATCTTAAATGATTTGCTTAACAAGTATGGCGTATTGTTTGAATTTCTTATTGTAGAGCAAGATATAGTCCCATTTTTAAAAGAAAAATTAGTAGGATATTGTAAAGAAAATAGCAATGTAAAATATCACTTTCTCTATAATCCTTATGAATTTAATCTTAATTGGGGAAAAAATGTTGCCGCAAGGTATTTTTCAGGTGCAAAAACTATTGTTTTTTATGATTTTGATTTTATTGTAAAAGATAATTTTGTAGAAGAAATTTATTTATGCAATCAAGAAAAATGTAAAGTCTCCTCACCATTTGGATATATATACTATCTAGATAAAATGAATTCATATAATTTTAAAAAACAATCAAATCTTCAAAATATATCTTTGTTAAAAAAAACTAATTTTTTAAAATCTATTGTAGATGGATTATGTATATTTAATAGGAATTTTTTTTTAGAAATCAATGGCTTTAATCAGCATATGCCTTTTGACATTGAAAATAAGATATCAAATTTGATACTTAAGTACATCTGCAAAGAGAGCGAGATTAGAATTTCTGATGAGACTTATTTTTGTTTATGGAAGCCTCAAAAATACGAACTACAAAATAACTTTGGATTTACATTTTTAAAAGAAAAGTATGGGAATAGTTATTTTGAGAGCAGAAAACTTTTTAATAATATTTGTTTAAACGATTGTAAAATTAATGAGGAGCAAGTTGCAAAATATAGCTCATTAAAAAAACAATTTTTTGGAGATGCAGATTTATACCGGTTTGAAAAAAGAAACTTATGCCAATATTTTTTTCAAAAACAAGCAAAAACTAATGATTTTTATTGTAAAAATTTGGAATATGGAGAATCATTGTATCAGATTTCTTTTAATGATATTTATAAAATAAACAATTTTAGAAATGTATTTAAAAGAAAAAAAAGATGTTTTATAATTGGTAATGGACCTTCGTTAAACAAACATGATTTGTTTTTATTGAAAAATGAGATTACTTTTGGATTTAACTCTATTTTTTATAAAAAAAATGAATTTAAGCCAAATTTTTACATTGTCGAAGATAGTTTGGTAATGAAAGAAAGGCTGAGGGAAATTGAAAATTATGAAGTCCAGTATAAGTTTTTTCCTATAAATTATAAAGAATTATTAAAACCTTCCCAAAATCAATTTTTTTTTAAAATGAATTTAGGTTTCTATCAAGGAACTTCTAGATATTTTCGTATACCAAGGTTTTCTTTAGATGCAACTGAAGAATTATTTTGCGGACAAAGCGTCACTTATATCGCATTACAATTAGCTTATTTTATGGGTTTTGAAGAAGTATATTTAATTGGAATGGATTTTCATTATATTATACCAGAATCTCATAAAAGAGTCGGTAGTACTTTGGTATCTGATACAGATGATCCAAACCATTTTCATAAAGACTATTTTGGAAAGGGTAAAAGTTGGCATGACCCAAAACTTCATGAAGTTGCAAAAAACTATAAAATGGCGAAATTAATTTATGAAAGTTCAGGGAGAAAAATTTATAATGCTACTATTGGAGGAAAATTGGAAATTTTTGATAGAGTAGATTATTATTCTATATTTAAAAAATCAAATATACCAAATACCGGTGCTGTAGAGCAGGTTAAAAAGCATTTGAGTTATAAACTTGGAAAAGCTATTATTCATGATACAAAGCAATTCAAGAATATAATTAATTTTCCTTTTAGAATATTTAGAATTGTTAAAGAACATAATAAAGATAAAAACAATATTGGCAAAAATCTAAGAGAGTATAGTGATTACCCTGAGGCTGTAAAAATACAACAATATTTTTCCTATAGACTAGGGAAGTGCATTGTTTCTAACTATAAAAATCCATTTTTATTATATAAATTAATAAAAATTGTTATAGAGTATAAAAGAAGAAAATAGGGGGATGGAAAATGAAGATAAATGCATTATTGCCAATGAAAGGGAATTCAGAAAGAGTAAAAAATAAGAATATGAAAGATTTTAATGGATTTCCTTTGTATCATGCAATCATGAAAGCTTTATTGGAATCTTCTTATATAAATAAAATATTTATAAATACAGATAGTGATGTTATAGCCTCTGATGTGAAGAAAAGTTTCGGGGATGGTATTGTTATCATTAAAAGACCTAAGGAAATTCAAGGTGATTTTGTATCTATGAATGATATCATCGCTTATGACTTGACTCAGTGTAATGGAGAGTATTTTTTGCAAACGCATAGCACAAATCCTTTACTGAAAACATCTACTATTGATTTGGCTATTGAAAAGTTTTTTGATAATCTAGATGTATATGATAGTTTATTTAGCGTTACGAGGGTGCAGGCTAGATTTTACGATAAAAATGCAAAAGCTATAAATCATAATCCCGAAGAGCTTCTAAGAACACAGGATTTAGAATCTATGTATGAAGAGAATTCAAATTTTTATATTTTTTCTAAAAATTCATTTAATATGGCTGGTAAAAAAAGAATTGGTCTAAAACCTCAGATATTTTCTATGAATAAGCTTGAAGCTATAGATATAGATAATCCAGAAGATTTTATTCTAGCAGAATTGCTATATAAAAATAGGGATATAATATGAAATTAAAAGAAAAACTAAAAAATAATCAGTTAACTATAGGAAGTTGGATTAGTATCGGCCATGCTTGTATTGTTGAAGTAATGGCAGATGCTGGTTTTGAATGGCTTGTGATAGATTTTGAACATACTTCTATGAATTACGAGACAGTTCAAAATTTAATTATTGTTATTCAGTCTAAGAACATTAAGGCTTTGGTTAGGGTAAGCAAAAATGAAGAGGTAATTATAAAAAAAGTTTTAGATATGGGAGCCGACGGTATTATAGTTCCGATGATTAAGAGTGAAGCAGATGCAATTGAAGCGGTTGAATTCGCAAAGTATCCCCCTATTGGCAAAAGAGGTGTAGGATTGTTTAGGGCTCAAGGTTATGGATCAAAATTTGAAGAATATAAAAATTGGGTTAATGATAATCTCATTATCATTGCTCAAATAGAGCATTATGAGGCTGTTGAAAATATAGAAGATATAGTAAATACCGATGGAATTGATGGAGTTATTATAGGTCCGTATGATTTATCTGGGAGTTTGGGTTTTCCTGGGGAGTATCATAGAATAGAGGTAAAAGAGGCTATTGCTAGAGTTTTAAGATGTTGTAAAAAGTATAATATACCTTCGGGCTTTCATGTAATAGAAACTGATCCAAAAAAACTTCAGGAAAGAATACATGAAGGTTGTACTTTTTTGGCCTATAGTTTGGACTTTCTATTTTTAAGCGATAGCGCAAGGAAAGGTATGGAGATTATCAAAAAAGGAATTTAAATGAAAGTATTTGTATCAACTCATCCATTTGGAGAGACTTCTAAGAAGCCATTGGAATTGTTAGATGTAAATGGATTTGAAGTTAGATTAAATAATCATGGAAGAAAAATCACTTCACAAGAGTTAGCTAAAGATATCAAAGATGCTGAAGTTTTGATAGCGGGTACTGAAAAAATTACAGAAGAGGTTTTAAAAAATGCTCCAAATTTAAAACTTATATCAAGAGTTGGGATAGGATTGGATGGTGTTGATTTGGAGTTATGCCGTAAATATGATATAGGAGTTGCTTATACTCCTGATGCACCTACTATGGCTGTGGCTGAATTATGCGTAGGTTTAATGCTTGATTTGGCAAGAAAAATTAGCTTTACTGATGTAAACTTTAAACAAGGCGTTTGGAATAGACATATGGGTATGTTACTTTATGGTAAAACGATCGGTATTGTTGGGATGGGGAGAATAGGAAAAAGTCTAATTAAACTATTATCTTCTTTTAATGTTTCCTTTAAGGTGTGTGAACCAAATCCAGATTTTGCTTTTTTAAAAATGTACAATATAGAATTGGTGGATAAGGTAAGATTGCTAAAAGAGTCTGATATTGTATCTTTAAATCTACCATTAAAAATAGATACTGCAAATTTTTTATCATTTAGTGAATTAGAAGTTATGAAAAAGCATGCTATTTTAATTAATACAGCAAGAGGCGGTATAGTCAATGAGAATGATTTATATATGGCCTTAAAAAATAATATTATCGCAGGTGCAGCTGTGGATGTTTTTGAAGAGGAACCATATAAGGGTAAGCTAAGAGAACTTGACAATGTTGTTTTAACTTGCCATATGGGCGCTAGCACTATAGAAAGTAGAACAGATATGGAGACACAAGCTGTAGAAGAAGCAATAAGATACAAAAACAACATTTCTTTAAAAAATGAGGTTTTTGAAAATGAATAAAAAGGTATTGGTTTTTGGAGGAGGAGGTTTTATAGGCAGCTATGTTGTAGAGGAGTTATTGACCAATAATTACAATGTACTATATGCTGATTTAAATCCATGCGATAATATTCCAATGCAGTTTTTTAGAAAATGTGATATTATGCAAAAAAAAGAAGTTGAGCTTTTATGTCAGGATGCGGATATAGTATTCAATTTTGCAGGTTTTGCCAATTTAGATGATGCTATTGCAAATCCTTTAAAAACTTTAGAATTAAATGTTGTGGGAAATATGCATATTTTAGAAGGGTGTAGAAAATGTAAAATAAAAAGATACATCTACGCAAGTAGTGCTTATGCCATGAGTGATAAAGGTTCTTTTTATGGTATTAGTAAGTTAACATCCGAAAAACTTATTGAGGAATATTTTAAAAAATTTGGGTTAAAATTTACTATTATCCGTTATGGTTCAGTATACGGGGAAAGGGAGTATTATAATAATTATATTTATAATCTAGTTAAAGAGGCAATGCTTACTGGAAAGATTTCTCATAGTGGCGATGGTGAAGAAATTAGAGAATATATTCATGTTTACGATGTTGCAAGGTTGGCTCTGCAGATTATAGAAAATAGTGATTTTGAAAATGAGCATTTGATTTTAACTGGTACGGAAAGAATCCGACGAAAAGAATTATTTGAAATGATAAACGAGATGCTCGGAGGCGAAATAGAAATATCGCTCAAAGCTTCGGGCTATCATAATCATTATAAAACTACTCCATATTCATTTCATCCAGCAAGAAGTAAAAAGTTGATAGCAAATCCTCATATTGATATGGGGCAGGGTATTTTGGAGTGCATGAAAAATATAGAAAAGAAATATTTATGAAAAATAATTTTATATACTTATCTTATTTTTTGGATCAAATGACTCCTACTTACGGCAACAAAGAAAAAATAAAGCTGGCAAAAAAAAGTTCTATAGAGCGTGGTGATATTGCGAATCATACTATAGTGACAACAAGTGTTCATAACGGAACCCATCTTGATATGCCTTTGCATTTTTTTTCCAGTGGGCAAAGTATAGAAGATTTTTGTTGTAGTGATTTTATTTTTAACCGAGTTTTATTTATCGAAATCGATTCTAGCGATCTTATCATTAATCACAATTTAATACAAAAAATGTCAGAGGTCGAAAATAAAATAAAATTTGAGGCTATTATTGTTAAAACAGGGCTTTGCTATAAAAGAGATCGAGAGGTGTATTGGAAAGAAAATTTTGGTTTTCACCCAAACATAGCTGATTATATCAGACAATTTTTTCCTAATGTTAGATTATTTGGTTTTGATAGCATTTCTGTTTCAAGTTTTTCAAATAGAGAATTAGGTAGAGTTGCGCATAAGAGTTTTCTAGATCCTAAAAAACCTATATTGCTTTTAGAAGATATGAAATTAAACAATCTTTCTGAGAAGACCAATATAAAAAAACTTATAGTTGCACCATTAAGAATTAAAAATTCCGATGGACTACCTTGTACAGTTATAGCGGAGGTGGAGTAATGGCTATTTTTTGCAAATTGAGAGATATTGGTAGATATAATATAAAAGATTTTGATATAGTTTTTAATTATTTGTCGCGTTGTGTTAATTCAGACAGTAAAGAATTTGCAAGGTTGCACGCTTACAAAGAAGGAGTATTTGAAAAAATCAAACTTACCGAAGATATTTTTGCTTTGGAGCAAACTTATTTTACCAAAAATGAAAGTCAGGCTTTTTTTGAATCTCATAGGGATTATATGGATATTCAGTTTATTGTAAGTGGCAAAGAGAAGATTGAATTTGGTAATAAAGAATTATTTAAAATTGAAAAAGAGTATGACGAAACTAAAGATTTAATTGTATATAAAAAACCTAAATTTTTAGTTTCTAGTTTAGTTCTAAATACGAATGATATTGCTGTTTTTTATCCTGAAGATGTGCATATGCCAGGCTTAAGTATAGTGAATGATTCTTATGTGATAAAAACTGTGATAAAGTGTAAAATATGATAAATATAGAAAATATAAAAAATATTATTTTTGATTTTGATGGGGTTATACTTGACTCTGTAGAATTAAAAACACAAGCTTTTGCTGAGCTTTTTAAAGAATTTCCTAAAAATAAAGTACAAGAATTGATAAAATACCATATACAAAATGGCGGTATTTCTAGATATCATAAAATTCAATATTTTTTTGAAAATATCCTTTGTAAAGAAATTTCAGATAAAGAAATTTTAAACTATGCAAAATTATATTCTCAACTTACAAAAGAAAAATTATGCAATCCTAAGTATATTATAAAAGAAACTTTTGAGTTTATTAAGAAAAATCAAACACATTACAATATGCATATAGCTTCGGGTGCTGATGAACAGGATTTGATTGAAATTTGTAAAAGATTGGATTTGACTCAATATTTTTTAAGTATTCACGGTTCGCCTACGAAGAAAGAAATTTTGGTAAAAAATTTGCTAATAAATAATAATTACAAAAATAAAGAAACAATTTTAATTGGAGATAGCATTAATGATTTTGAAGTTGCTTTAAATAATAAAATTTATTTTTACGGAGTATTATTGTGAAAAGATTGGCAATACATTTATTTGGCCATTTGAGAACATATAAGATGACATATGAAAGTTTCTATGATTATATTATAAACCCCAATGTTAAAGATGGATGGGAAATTGATATTTTTATTCATACTTGGGATGTTTTTAGTTCTTCGGTGGGAAGTTGGCATAGAGGTAGACATAAATTTAATGAAGGAAAATTAACAAATATAGATATTGAAAAACTTCATCAAATATATCATCCAAAAAAAATAAGCATCGAAACATTAAAAGAAGAGTATGGTTTACATATAACTGTTAGACGGGTAAACGAGCTTAGGGAGGAATATGAAAGACAAAATAATATTAATTATGATTATTTGCTTTTTACTAGGCCGGATATTATTTTTTTTAAAGAATTTAGATTGTCTTACTATTTAAATTTGTATTTGCAAAATCCATTAAAAAATATTGGATTGCCAGAGAAATTTATTATGTGTGCCTCTCGAATTTTAGAGAATTTTCCATTATATGATCCAAGATGGACTCCAGCAAATGATATTTTGTGGTTTACAAAAACAAGTAATTCTTGCGTCCCAAATGCTGAAAATAAAGATAAAATGAAAATTTATTTAAAATATCGTATAGGTATAGAATGTGATATTAAAAGACCTTTTGGATTTGAGTGTAGTCGTGAAAAACAGGATGAGGATAAAAAGCCAACTTTGTATTTTTTACAAAATGTTGCCAAATCTCGCATTCAAAATCAACTTTCCTATAAACTAGGTCAAGCTATGATAGCAAATTCAAAATCTTTACTAGGTTATATAAGAATGCCTTTTGTATTATCTTATATAAAAGACAAACATAAACAAGAACAAAAAATCTATCAAGAAAAAATAAAAAAAGACCCTTCTTTAAAACTACCTCCTTTAGAATCTTATCCTGATTATAAAGAAGCTTTAAAAGAAAAAGAATGTTTTACTTATAAATTAGGAGAAGCTCTTATAAAAGCTAATAATAATTGGTATGGGGGGGGGTATATCAAACTGTGGTTTGAGATTAGGAAGCTAAAAAGAGAATCTTATACAAAAAAGGATATGAGATGATATTCTTACATCGCCAAAATAATTTAGAGTTTTCTATTGAAAATTATGGTATAGAAATTGATTTGAGATACAATGAAAATTTAGTATTAAACCATGATCTATTAGAAAAAAATTCTCTATACCCCTTTTTTGAAGAAAAAATTCAATTTATGAAAAATATTCCTATTATTTGTAATATAAAAGAATCAGGATTAGAAGAAAGGGTCATAGAATTACTTGGCGATAATTTTGAATATTATTTTTTAGACTCTCAAATTCCAGATATTTTAAGGTTATCAAAAAATGGATATCAAGGTAAATTTATCATTAGAATTTCAGATGTTGAGTCTTATAATGAAAGACTTATGAGTGTTGTCAAACCTAAATATGTTTGGGTAGATTATTCACAATTTTCTAATTTCGATATTCAAAATTATCGAGAATTTATTTACGGTATCAAACCAAAACTAGAGCAGGTTGAGCCCATATTAGTTTCTCCAGAGCTGTATGATTTATCATATATAGAGTTTATAGAGCCTATTCAAAGTATTCTACCAAAAGGGTTTTCTGTATGTACCAAAAAACCTGAATTATGGAGTTTTTATGTTTAATTTAAAAAATATAGCAGAAAAATATAAGCTTGTTATGGTTGATATTGATAATACTTTATTTAATTATACTTTTGCACACAAAAATGCCTTAGAAGCTGTAATGGATCAATATGGTTTTACACTGCAAGAGTATAATCTAGCAAAAATGATGATTGAAAAAAGAAATTTATCAGCAAACCATCATAAAAAAGAATTATATTTCAAAATCATTTGTGAGAATAAAAATATTCATTTTTCAAAAGCTAGTGAAATGTTTAATCTTTACACTTCTGCTTTTATAAAAAATTTAAAAGTAGATAAAACAATGTTTGATTTTTTATTTTGTGTAAAAAAATTAAATAAAAGAGTTATAGCTATTACTAATTTTTATTTTATAGAGCAAATTTATAAGTTAAAGTGCGCAAATCTTATAAATATGATCGATTATTTAGTATGTTCTGAAGAATTTGAGCTTGAAAAACCAAATAAAGCTCTTATTAACAGAGCCTTGGAGTTATATAAAGATTTGATCGACGAGGAAGAAATTGTAATGATCGGAGATTCTGTTGTAGATAACTTTTTGGGAAGAGGGTGTAGGATCAATTACTATCCTTATAATTGCTCTAAATTATTGATTTCTATTTCTGGAAAAAGTGGGAGTGGAAAAACCACTTTAAGTAAAGCTATTGATGAAATATATGAAAGTTTTATTATTAGCACGGACGGCTATCACAAATATGAAAGACATTCTAAAATGTGGGAGAGGATCACGCATTATAATCCAAAAGCAAATAATCTTATTCAATTGGCTATAGATATAAAACATATTTATCAAGATATCGGAAATAAGTTGCATATACCAATATATGATCATAAAAGTGGAGTGATTATTAAATCTAATGAGATTAAAGTTAAAGATTTGGATATAGTAATTATAGAAGGTTTACATACTTTATATCAAGAGGTAATAGGTGATTTTGTAAAAATAAAAATATATATTGATTCAGATGAAGCAGATAATCAAAAAATCAATAGGGATAGCAAGGAAAGAAACTACGAATACTCAAAAATTATTAGCACTATACAAAAACGAGAAGAGGACTATAAGAAGTATCTCGAAAAACAAAAGGATAACGCTAACTTTTTGATTTTAATTAGAGAGGGTATTTTTAAAATTCAATTAAAAGATATACTATTAAACGATTATTTACAAAAAGAATATATTGGTAAATATGAAGATTTAATTCACACTGTCAAAGATATTTTTAGTTTAATTTTACGAAATCGGTGGATAATAAAAAATGATTAATGATAGAGAAAGACTAGATAGTTGTATTAAAGATTATCAAAAGCTATGTAAGATTTTTGGAAATATTTTAGATGCACCATCAAAGGGTGGAAATATTTCTATCAAAGATAATGAATATTTCATCATTAAAGCTTCGGGTGAAGATTTAAAAAAAGAACATAAGATTTCTATTTTTAAAAATAATGTTAATTCTTTTTGTTATTATAAAGATTATTCTATGGATATTATAAAGCCATCTATGGAAATTAAAATGCATTGGGTATTTAAAAATAAATATGTAGCGCATTATCATCCTGTTTATATTTTACCTTATTTGTGTGCTAAAGAATATAATTTTACAAATTACAATGTGATTGATTTTGTTTTACCTGGAAATGATTTATATGAGATGTTAAGTAAGAATTATATTTATGAAGAAAAAGGTATAGTATTGCTACGAAATCATGGCGTTGTTATTTATGCAGAACAAATTCAAGATGTATCGGAGTTGTATAATCAATTAAAAAATGATTTTTTTGAGGAAAATGATTTTGCATATACTCCAGATGATGCGGTTGATAAGACTAATGGGGAGTTGTGGTTATTTAGAAATGCAATTGAAAATATTGCCTCAAAGAAACAAATCAACTTAGCCCCATTAAAAGCAAATGAAATTTATAAATTATTAAATTTGCCTGATGAAAAATATAGAAAAAAAATTATAGAAAGTGAGAGTTTAGGATGAATATTATAATACCTGCGACTGGCATAGGAAAAAGGTTTAAAGAGGCTGGATATAAAGATTTAAAACCTTTTATTAAAGTTATGGAAGATAAGATTATTCTAGATTATGTGATTGAATGTTTTGACATTCAGAATGATACTTTTTATTTTATTATACAAGAATCTGAAAAAAACAAATTTGAAGATTTTATTTTATCTAGAAATATCAATGCAAGAGTTATTATTTATACTGGGGAAAAATTAGGACCTGCTGGAAGTTTATATGGGGTATTTTCGCAATTGCAAGATATATTAAATGAGGAAGTTATAATTAGCTATTGTGATTTTGGACAAGAGTGGAATTATAAAGATTTTTTGCAATTTATAGAAGAAAATCAAGATGCTCAAGCGATAATCCCTTGCTACACTGGTTATCATCCACACTTAATACCTTTAGAAAATGTGTATGCTGCATGCAAGGTGTATGATGATACTTATAAAGTTTATGAAGTTATAGAAAAATACAACTCTAAAAATAAATTTGAAGAGTATTATTCCTCAGGTATATATTATTTTAAAAGCTTAAAATTAGCTATGGGAGCAATAAAAAAACAAATAGATGCTAAAGATATGACTTCCGGAGAATATTATATCTCAGTGACCAATAATTACTTAGAAAATGTATTATGTTATCCATTTATAGAAAAATTTTATCAATTTGGTACTCCAAAAGATTTTGAATATGTAAAAGATAAATTAAATTCGCAAGATGTCTACAATGAAAAAATAAAAATACAAAATACTGTTATATTATCTGCCGGTAGAGGGGAAAGATTTTTAAATCTTAACTTTAATCAACCAAAACCATTTTTACCTCTTGGTGATTCGACTATCGTAGAAAATATAATTAATACTTTAAAAAATGTCGAGACTAATATCATATGTGTTGGTGCACAAGATCATGAAAAATATTGGGAAAATATATCCAAAGAGGTAAGATTTGTCAAGCCAAATAAAATTGGTGCGGCATATTCTTATAAAGAGTCTTGTGGAGATTTAAAAGGTGATGTATTGATTCTTCCTTGTGACTTAATTGCGAAACATATTAATGAGGAATTTAAAAGCTTGCAAAAAGAATACGAAATTATTATATTTGTTACGCAAGCTTCTAGATATAATATGAATAATCCACATTATTTTACTTGGGTAGATGGAAAAGATGGCAAGGTGGATACTATATCTGTTAAAAATAGGTCAAATGATACAGACTTAGTAATGATAGGAAGCTTTTATTTTAAAGAAAATTCTTTATTGTTAGAATATATAAATAAAATATTTCAAGAAGATATAAAAACTAATGGCGAATTCTATATAGATAATGTGTTTGAATTATTAATCAAAACACATAAGGTGGGCTATATAATTGTTGATAATTATTTTTCTTTTGGAACTCCAGATGAATATTTGGAAAATAAATATTGGTATAATATTTCTAAAAGCAAAATGAGGGACTAATTTTGATATAATCTCTTTTTAAATTAAAGAGAGATTTATGAAATTTCACACCACTTCAAAAAAACTTATAAAAAATGTTAAAGATTTTTACAAGATAGTCTTGTATAAGGCCTATAAAAGCATAGATAAAGAAGATGTTTTTGTAGGCTGGGGCAGAAAAAATTCAGGTTTAAAAGCTATAGCTCTAGCCAAAAAACATCATGCTAAATTTATGCTTTTAGAAGATGGCTTTTTACGCTCATTAAATTTAGGCGTAGAAAATAGTCCGAGTTTTTCTATAGTCAAAGATGATGTGGGGATTTATTATGATGCGAGCACTCCTTCAAGGCTTGAAAATATTTTAAATACCTATGAGTTTAGCCCCAAAGAGCTAGCTTGGGCAAAAAAAGCCATAGAGCTTATCAAAAAAGAAAAACTCAGCAAGTATAATAACAATCTTTGCATACCCCAAGAGCTTTTCAGTGTCAATGAAGAACGCGTTTTGATTATTACCCAAGTGGCAAATGACGCTTCACTTCGATTTGGTTTGGCAAGTGATTTTTCGACCCAAGATATCATAAATGACGCCCTAAAAGAAAATCCAAATGCTAAAATATATATCAAAATCCATCCTGATGTGCTAAGTGGTAAAAAACAAAGTGATTTTAGCATGCAAGATTTACCCAGTAGATGTGTGATTTTAAAAGAAAATTATAATCCCATAGAATTATTAAGCCATTTTAAAAAAGTCTATACTAAGACTTCAGGCATGGGTTTTGAAGCTTTGATGCTAGGATGTAAATGCGTATGTTATGGTATGCCTTTTTATGCAGGATGGGGGCTAACTCAAGATAATCTAGAGTGTAAAAGAAGGGTTAAAAAAAGATCTTTAGAAGAGGTTTTTTGTGCCGCTTATATCCTATACAGCGAGTATTTTAATCCTTATTTGAATCAAAAAAGTGATATTTTTGATACCATTTTTACCCTAGCAAGATACAAAAAGATAGAGCAGGTAAATTCCCATACTTTGTATTTTTTAGGCTTTACTTTGTGGAAGCGTTGGTTTATGAAACCATTTTTCAAGGCCAAAAACAATAAAATTATTTTTTTAAACTCACTTAATGAACTTTACAAAGCGAATTTAAATTCCGAAGATAAAATCTTCATTTGGGGTAAAAAGTATGATAAAGCTTTGCTAGCCAAAGATTTTAACAATGAAATTTTTTTAGTAGAAGATGGCTTTTTGCGCTCGGTTTTTTTGGGTTCAGACCTTACGCGTCCTTTTTCTTTGATAGTAGATAGCAAGGGTTTGTATGTAGATCCTAATCGCCCTAGCGATTTAGAAGAGCTTTTACAAAATCATGAATTTGATGATACTTTAAGACAAAGAGCCAAAAAGCTCATCACCACTATAACACAAAACAAATTTTCAAAGTACAACGGCCTAAAGCATGAAAAACTTGACTTTAATACAAATAAAAAAATCATTCTCATCCCCGCTCAAGTAGAAGATGATGCTTCGATGATCTTAGGTGGAGTAGGTTTTGACACCTTAAAGCTTTTACAAAGCGTAAGAGCTGCAAATAAAGACGCCTTTGTCGTTTTTAAGCCTCATCCTGATGTTTTAAGTGGAAATCGCAAGGGTTTAAAGGATAAGGATATCATTTTAAAATACTGCGATGAGATCATAGAAAATGTCAGCATAGACAGCGCCATAAATGCATGCGATGAAGTACATACCATCACTTCTACTAGCGGTTTTGATGCACTTTTGCGAGGTAAGAAAGTAGTGGTTTATGGAAAGCCTTTTTATGCGGGCTGGGGTTTGACTCAAGATTTGCACCACATCTCAAGACGCACAAGAGTGCTTAGTTTAGAAGAGCTTGTGGCGGGAGTTTTGATCCTTTATCCAAGATATATTCATCCAAAGAGTAAAAATTTATGTGAAGTTGAGCTTGCTTTGGATATAATGTTAGCTTTGCAAAAAGATTATTTTTCAAAAAGATGGCTAAAAATTTTAATCGACTTTAGAATTTTTATGCTTAGAAAGATAAGAAGAATATGTGAAGTTTTTATAAAAAGATGAAATTTAGAGATAAGATTAAAAAAGAATTTAGCGGTAAAACTGTCTTGCTTTTACAAGGACCTGTGGGTACTTTTTTTCACCGCCTTGCCATAAAGATGAAAAAAAATAAAACCAAAGTTTTTAAGCTTAATTTTAACGGAGGGGATTTTCTTTTCTATCCAAGTGGAAAAAGGTGCAAGTGCGACGAAAAGGATCTTGAAAATTTTTATGAGAACTTTTTTAAAGAAAAAAAGATAGATGCTATTGTGATGTATAATGATTGCCGTTTGATCCATGCAAAAGCTATCAAAGTAGCTAAGGAGCTTGGCATTGGTATTTGGATTTTTGAAGAGGGGTATTTAAGGCCTTATTGTATCACTTTTGAAAAAGATGGGGTCAATGCAAATTCTTCTTTGCCTCGCGATAAAAATTTCTATCTTTCTTGCAATATTTCTACAAAAGAAAGCATAAAAGAAATTCCAGGTGGTTTTAAATTTATGGCTTTTAGTGCTTTTTTGTATTGGCTTTTTTCTTTTCTGCTAGCTCCTTTTTTTAACAACAAGCTTCATCATCGCACCTTATATCCTTTTGAATTTTTATTTTGGTTTAGATCTTTATATAGAAAATACCTTTATAAATTCACAGAAAAAAAACTCAATCAAAAAATTTATAGCCTTGAAAAAAAGTATTTTTTAGCTATTTTGCAAGTTTATAATGATACGCAAATTAAGCACCATTATAAAAAAAGCATAGAAGAATTTATAGAAGAAACCATCCTTTCTTTTGCAAATCACGCAAGAGCAAAGTCTTATCTTGTCTTTAAACATCATCCTATGGATAGGGGATATAGAAATTATTCTAAACTTATAAATGAGCTAAGTCAAAAATACCATGTAGAAGGAAGAATTTTATATGTGCATGATACTTACTTGCCTACTCTTTTAAAAAGGGCTTTAGGTTGTATCACGATTAATTCCACTGTGGGCTTAAGCGCTATTTTGGAGGGCTGTCCTACTAAGGTTTGTGGCAATGCTTTTTATGATTTTGAAGGCTTAGCTTATCCTAAAAAGCTTCAATTTTTTTGGCGCGAAGCTCATGCTTACAAACCCAATCCTAACTTGGTTTTAAATTTCAAAAACTATCTTTTAAATACAAATCAATTCAATGGCAATTTTTACAAAAATTCTTTTTTAAGTCGATAAAACTCCGATTAAGACAGCTTTTAAAACAAAATGCTATAATCCTTGAAAAAAAGAAAATGTATTTTTATGGATAGAGAAGTATTTTATATAGCAGGCTATGATCCTAAGAGCTATAGATTTTATTATGATTTATTTAAGAAGAATTTAAAAGATTACTCTCATAGATTTGATCTTAAAGCAAAGATGAGTGGTATTGAAAAAAATGGAAACTTTCCATTTTTTAAGATAAATTGCGAAAATACTCAAACGCGCTATCATTTTTTAACTTGGAATGATATAGTTAAAAAAAACTGGTCTCAAAGTTATAAAGATGCTTTGATGGATTGTTATAGTTTTTTTAGAATTTATACCATCACAGGCCTTTTTCTTAAATTTGGTAAAGAATCGATTTATCAGCTTGTTACGGGTTATTATCCTTTTTTTTATGTTATTTTTTCTTTGTTATTGTCTTTATGCTTAGCTTTGGGAAGTTTTGTTTTTTTGCAAGATTATATCCCTTCTTTTTTGGCGATTATTATAGGTATAGTTCTAGGATTTTTACTCAATCGTTTTTTATTCAAGCTAGGTAGAAAATTGGCCGTATTTTGGATAGCAAGGATATGTGCTTTTTGTGCTACTTGGAAAGAAAAAAGATTGGGCGCTATGGAGCAAAGAATAAAACTTTTTTCAGATGAAATTTTAAAATCTTTAAAGCAAAATGAAAACAAGCAAGATTACGAACTCATTTTGGTCGCTCATAGTGTTGGAACTATAGTTTGCATAGAAGTTTTAGAGCATATTTTAAAACAAAATTTAGATAAAAAAGCATTGGATAAATTAAAAATTCTTACACTAGGAGAATGTATTCCTTTAACAAGCTATCAAAAAAATTCGGATGGTTTTAGAAAAAAACTTGAATTTGTTTCTGCATTTGATTTAAAATGGTATGATTATACTTCAATAATCGATGGAGCGTGTTTTCCACAAGTGGATTTTTTCCGTACAAGCGGGGTAAAAGCTAACTTTACTCCGCCATTTTTAAGTGCTAAATTTCATACCTTGTATGAAAAAAATGAATATAAAAAAATTAAAAGAGATAAAAATAAAGCACATTTTTTATATCTTTATAGTCCTCATATTAAAGGAAGTTATGATTTTTTTGCTTTTATTGTAGCGCCTAAATTTTTAGAAGAAAAGGTAAAAATATGAGTCAATGTCCATTTTTCCCCAAACCTTATAAAAATAAAGCTTCAACACTTTTAACCTTTTTACTAAAACGCAGATCATGGCTTGATGGTCTTTATGAGCGTAGCTATAAAATGCAAACAGGTTATGTAAAAATGCCAAATTTTGATCTTTATGTGATCAACGATACTAAAGAAGTCAAAAGAATGATGGTTGATGAGGTTAAAGAATTTCCAAAAAGTGCATTTTTGCACGAACTTTTAAGCCCTCTTTTGGGAGAGAGCATATTTACAACAAATGGTGAAGTTTGGAAAAAGCAACGCGAACTTTTACGCCCAAGTTTTGAAATGACTCGTATTTCAAAGGTTTTCAATCTCATGAGTGAAGCAGTAAGCGATATGATGAAGCGTTTTGAAAAATATCCTAATGCTTCTATTATCGAAGTGGATGAGGCTATGACTTTTGTTACTGCTGACGTTATTTTTCGCACCATCATGTCTTCTAAATTAGATGAAGAGCAAGGAAAAAAAATCCTAGATGCTTTTGTGACTTTTCAAGAGCAAAGTGTACATACAGCTATGCGTCGTATGTTTCGTTTCCCTAAATGGCTTTCTTATGTGTTGGGTGACCGTAAGCGTGCTAAAGCAGGTGATGTGATCAGGCAAGCTTTAAGTGATATTATAAAGCCAAGATATGATGCGGTAAGTAGTGGAAAAGTAGAGGATTTTGAAGATATTTTGGGTTCTTTGCTTTTGGTGGTGGATGCGCAGACTAATCAGCGTTTTTCTTTTGAAGAAATTCTAGATCAAGTAGCTATGCTTTTCTTAGCAGGCCATGAAACGACAGCAAGTTCTTTAACATGGACGCTTTATCTACTTAGTCTTTATCCTGATGAACAAGAAAAAGCTTATAAAGAAATTATTCAAGTTTTACAAGGTGAAGATATACAAATTTCACATTTAAAACAATTTAAATATTTAACCAATATTTTTAAAGAGTCTTTAAGACTTTACCCACCTGTAGGCTTTTTTGCAAGAGAAGCAAAAAAAGATACTAAAGTAAGAGATAAGATGATTAAAAAAGGTTCAGGAGTTGTTATAGCACCTTGGCTGATACATAGACATGAAGGATTTTGGACTAATCCACACGAATTCAAACCCTCTCGTTTTGAAGGTGAGTATAAAAAGGATGCTTATTTGCCTTTTGGGGTAGGGGAAAGAATTTGCATAGGTCAAGGTTTTGCGATGCAAGAGGCTATTTTAATTTTGGCTAATATTTTGAAAAAATATAAATTAGAACTTGAAGAAGGTTTCGTTCCAGATGTTGTAGGTCGCTTAACCATACGCTCTGCAAATGGAATGAGGATCAAATTTAGCAAAAGAGAGTCATGAAAAGAGTCAAAGCAAGAATTCGTGCCAATTTTCGCAACCGCATTAAGCGTAATTTAAAAGGCAGTTTGAAAGAAAAATTAGCAGGGACAATCTTGCTTTGTGCTATAGTGCCTTTAGCAATTTGTGGATATTTGTTCATAGTGATAGTAGGAACTTTTTTTAATACAGCTAGAGCAAGACAAGGTGTTAGAGCCTTGGATCATTTTGTAAATGCAAGTTTGTTTAATGGCTATGCTTGGGAAAGCGTATCTTCGCATGCGTGGCGCGAAAGAAATAGAAAAAAATGGGCAAAAGTAGTGATTAAAATCACAGATTTCTTTCAAAAAGATCATTGCAAAAGAGCCAATAAAAGAGAGCAACCTGTTGTTGATTTTATACTTTCAAGAAATTTAGATAAGCAAACTATAGGCAAAAGATAAATTTAATCCAAAGCAACTACAGCGATAGCAAAACCATTATCATGTGAGATACTAAGGGAAGTGGAAGTGATCTTAAATTTTTCCAATACATGAGAAGCGAGTTTTAAATGAGGGGCATTTTTGCTATCTTTTAAAATTTCTATATCCAAAAAGCCACATTCTTTTGAAATTCCTACGCCCAAAGCTTTGCTTGCTGCTTCCTTTGCAGCCCAAAAACCTGCTAAAGTTGAGCTAGATTTTATCAATTTTTGCTCATTTTGGTTTAGAAATTTATCAAGAAAGGCGTTGCCATGTTTTTGATAGATTGTATCTATCCTAGAAATGGCAACTATATCGCAACCTATACGCATTAAGAGACTACAAAATCAGTAAAATAAACATTTTTGATGAAGCCATCGGTGAGAATTTCATTGATTTTTCCGACAAGTTCATCTTTGAGTCTTTCTTTGCCTTTTTGTGTGCTAACTTCCTCAAAGGTTTTTGCAGTTAGGGCATGGATAATGATATCGCGAATTACTGCTACTTTTTTATCAAGTTCGGGTTTTAAAAGCTCTGTATTTTGCTCTAGTTCTATAGTGCATTTTACATATCTTGAGCCACTATCACTAAGTAAATTTAAAGTAAAAGGATCAAGAGGATACATAGGCCCTATATTTGCAAAATCACTCCCGCGTTGTGTCGGTGCTGCAACTTTAGCTTTATCGGCTTTTACCTCTTCTTTTGGAGCTGCTTTGACTTCGCTTTCATCGCTTGAGCTACTTGAGATAAGCCATGCAATTACACCCATTATGCTAAGAAGTAAGACAAAAAGTAAAATTACTATAATGATAACAAGCGAGCCGCCTTTTTTCTTTTTTTCTTCGTTATTTTCTAATTCTTCATCCATTAATTTTTCCTTTATTTAGTGAAATTAATGTAAAATTGTAGCAAAATTTTCTTTTCTATCCAAATTTTGTATTATAAAAAAGAAATTTATTAAAAAGACTTAAGGAAAAAATATGCTAGATGTGATTTTTAGGGAGTATGATATACGCGGACTTTATGGTAAGGAACTTAACGAAAAAAGTGTTAAAGCTATAGGTTTTTGTTTGGGGCAAACCATGCTTGCAAAAGGTTGTAAAAATGTAAGTGTGGGTTATGATGCAAGATATAGTGCTGATGAGCTTTATAAATATCTAGTCAGCGGGCTTAATAAAGCAGGTATACAAGTTTACAACATAGGACTTGTCCCCACTCCACTTGGATATTTTAGTCTTTATGAGGGTATGAAATTTGATGCAAATATTATGATCACAGGTTCGCATAATCCAAAGGATTACAATGGCTTTAAAATCACTATAGGTAAAGAAAGTTTTTTTGGGGCTGAACTTAAAGAATTTTCAAAAGAAGTTTATAAGCATTTAGACGATGAGATTGAAGAAAATTTAGAAGCTCAAAAATATGATATTTTAAGTCTTTATGTGAATTTTATGTGTGAGCAATTTAGTTTTTTAAAGGATTTTAATTATAAATTTGCAATCGACTGCTCCAATGGAGCTGCTGGGGTTGTGATAGAGCCTTTGGTAAAAGCTTTAAATTTAAAAGCTCATGTTATGTTTTCAAATCCTGATGGACAATTTCCAAACCATGAACCCGATCCCACAGAAGAAAAAAATTTATACGCTATAAAGAAATTTTTAAATGAAAATCAAGAATATCTTTTAGCATTTGCTTTTGATGGTGATGCAGATAGAATGGTGGCTTTAAGTAAAACTCATATTTTTTGTGGAGATGAGCTTTGTTATTTGTTTGCGAAAAATATTCCTAATCCTAGAATTTTAGGTGAGGTAAAATGCTCTAAAAATCTTTTTGATGAGGTGGCAAAATTTGGTACTATTTTTATGGGAAAAACAGGGCATTCAAATATCAAAAAGATGATGAAAGAAAAAGATATTGATTTAGCAGCTGAAGTAAGCGGCCATATTTTCTTTAAGCACAGATATTTTGGATATGACGATGGAATTTATGCCTTTTTAAGAGCTTTAGAGCTTGTTTATAAGGGCTTTGATTTAGAGAGTATGATTAGCGCCTTGCCAAAACTTTATACTACACCTGAGATTAAAATTCCAGTGAGTGAAGAAGAAAAATTCAAGCTTGTAGATGAATTTAAAAAAGCGATAGAAAGGGGTGCACTAGAAGGGGTGAAGAGTCTTTGTGAAATCGATGGGGCTAGGATTGATTTTGGTTACGGATGGGCTTTACTTCGTGCATCCAATACCAGTCCTTATCTTATCACGCGTTTTGAAGCAAGCTCTTTAGAGCAAGCAAAAGAGCTTGAAACTAAAGTATTTAAACTTTTTAATGATATTAAAGAGTCGGTTTAATAAGCATTTTAGGTTTATTTGTAAATTTAGAGAAAAGCACGAAAACAAGAGCTTTTTCTCATTTATATAACGCGTTGTTTGTGTGCGAGTGTAGCAAAAATATACACCAAAGATCCACTTTTATGATAAAAAACTTAAACAAAATTGCATGTACATGTTTTTTTGAAAGCCTTTGATGGTATTTTTGCCACATATCCAAGCCTTGAAAAACATAATAGGATATTTAGAAAAATATTTTGGAGATTCGTTCTAAAAATGGCATAATAATTGCAACGATTAGCAAAATTGCAAATGCCAAACAAAAAAGATTTTCTAAAAAATAAAAAGTTTTGCCTAAAAAAATTTTCTAAATGAAAGGACACAAGGATGATAAAGACTACTCTAAGTGGGATTAAAATTATTCTTATTGGAAGGAAAAATTTAAAAAATTCCCAAAATAAACCAAATAAGATAATTAAACCAAAAAAGAAGAGATAACCGCCCAAAAAAACATGGGCGGAATAAATTATCCATTAAGCTTGCTATGAAATTTAAACGATATTTTGCTTTATAATGGGGACAAAAAGCTCATTAGAAAGCTCAAAAAAATCATAAAATTTATTTATTTTTTGAAATTTTTAGTGCATTTTTTGCATTTTAAACTTATACCTTGATTTTTTTAAGACTTTCTAATAATTCTTCTATATTATAAATTCCTCGGTGTTCAGGTGTTAAAAGATGGATAAGTATATCACCTAGATCGATCACGCTCCATTCTTCACTGCTTTCTATATTTAAAAATTCTTCACCCTTAGCTTTGAGTTTGGTTTTAAGCTCATCGATCAAAGATAAAGCATGTTTTTCACCCAAGGTAGCTGCGATGATAACGTATTTTACAAAATAATCTTGTTCGCTCATATCAAAGGTTTTTATGTCTTCAGCTTTTTTTTCATCTAAAATTTTAACGATTAAATCTACTCTTTCTTGCATTTTTTTCCTTTAAATTTTTGAAATTGTATCAGTTTTTTTGTAATTTTTCATAGTAATTTTTCACTTCATCTTTAATTTCATCGCAAACCTCATGTGTATCTAGGGTACTCCTTATAAAAGATGAGGCGATTTTTATATCGGTTTTTAAATCTTTAAAATTTTTAGGAATTTCTATATCATTGCGATTTGCGATGATAAATTCTACCAAAGAATTAAGCTTTTCAAATTCATGCCAAAGATGAAGTTTTTCTAAATGATCTGCACCGATTAGAAGATAAAATTTGCTAGGATGGTAAATTTTATAAAGATATTCTACACTTTCAATGCTTGGTACAGGGCGTTTTTGCTTGGTTTCAAAGTCGCAAATTTCTACTTTTTCTAGTTTCCCCCAAAGTTTATTTACCCAAGCAAATCTTTGTTTTTCATCAGCAAAAAATCCTTTCTTAAAAGGATTGATAAAAGTAGGCATAATAATGAGTTTATCGATATCAAGTTTTGCTAAAGCTTCTTTGACAATAGCGTCATGTCCTTTATGCGGTGGGTCAAAACTGCCACCAAAAAGTGCAATTTTCATTAAAATTTTAACCTTTTTTTAGTAAAATATTAGCATAAAAAACTTCGCAAAAGGAAACAAAATGGCTGTAAAAGTTGCTATAAATGGTTTTGGTCGCATAGGAAGGTGTGTAGCAAGAATTATTTCAAAACGAGATGATATCGAACTTGTAGCGATAAATGATACTACAGATATCGAACTTACAAAATATCTTTTTAAATATGACACAGTGCATGGAGAATTTGAAGGCAGTGTGGAAAATGAAGGAGATGATTTAATTATCAATGGTAAAAAAATCAAAGTATTTAAAAGTCGTGATATAAAAGAGCTTGATTTTGCAAAATATGGTGCACAAATTGTTCTAGAGTGTACAGGAGCTCATTTAACAATAGAAAAATGCCAAGGGTTTTTAGATATGGGAGTGCAAAAAGTGATCATGAGTGCTCCTGCAAAAGATGATACTCCTACTTATGTTTTAGGTGTAAATTCACAAAATTATAAAGGTGAAAATATCATCTCTAATGCAAGTTGTACGACTAACTGCTTAGGTCCTGTTTGTCGTGTTTTACAAGATAATTTTGGCATAGAAAAAGGACTTATGACAACCATACATGCTTATACAAATGGACAAAGCATTATCGATGCAAAGACTAAAGATAAACGCCGCTCGCGTGCTGCTGCTCAAAATATCATTCCAACTTCTACAGGTGCAGCAAAAGCGATGAAGCTTGTAATGCCTGAACTTAATGGTAAACTTCATGGACAAAGTATGCGTGTACCTGTTATTGATGTTTCAAGTGTGGATTTAACCGCTCAGCTTAGTAAAAAAGTAAGTAAAGAAGAGCTTAATGAAGCCTTTAGAAAAGCTGCAGCTACAAATTTAAAAGGCATTTTAATGGTTGATGATGATGAAAGAGTATCGAGCGATTTTATCACTTGTTCTTATGGGGCAGTTGTAGTAAGTGATTTGACTCAAGTTATAGCAGATGATTTTGTTAAAGTTGTTGCTTGGTATGACAATGAGTGGGGATACTCAAGCCGCCTAGTAGATATGGCAGTATATATTGCAAATAAGGCTTAAAAATGAGTGATATTATTTCCATAAAAGATATTGATCTAAGCAAAAAAAAAGTTTTTATAAGATGTGATTTTAATGTCCCTCAAGATGATTTTTTAAACATCACTGATGATAGACGCATAAGATCGGCTATCCCTACGATAAGATATTGTTTAGATAATGGCTGCAGTGTGATTTTAGCTTCGCATTTAGGTCGCCCAAAAGAGATTAGTTCTAAATATTCTTTAGAGCCTGTAGCTAAGCGTTTAGCAAGGCTTTTAGATAAAGAAGTGATTATGGCTAAAGATGTTATAGGTGAAGATGCAAAAAGCAAAGCAGCAAATTTAAAAGCAAGTGAAATTTTAATGCTTGAAAATTTGCGTTTTGAAAAGGGTGAAACTAAAAATGATGAAAATTTAGCTAAAGAACTTGCTTCTATGGCCGAGGTTTATATCAACGATGCTTTTGGGGTATGTCATAGAGCGCATGCTAGCGTAGAGGCTATTACTAAATTTTTTGATGAAAATCATAAGGGTGCGGGATTTTTACTGCAAAAAGAGATTGAATTTGCTGAAAATCTTATCAAGCGTCCTGCGCGTCCTTTTGTTGCTGTTGTGGGTGGATCAAAAGTAAGCGGAAAGCTTCAAGCTCTTACAAATCTACTTCCAAAAGTTGACAAACTTATCATCGGTGGAGGTATGGCATTTACCTTTTTAAAGGCTCAAGGTTTTGATATAGGAAATTCACTTTTAGAAGAAGAGCTTTTAGAAGAAGCCAATAAAATTCTTACCAAAGGAAAGAATTTAGGCGTTAAAATTTACTTACCTGTGGATGTAGTTGCTGCTCCTGCTTGCTCTCAAGAATCACCAATGAAATTTGTACCTTCGCAAGAAATTCCAAGTGGCTGGATGGGCTTAGATATAGGTCCTGCAAGTGTGAGACTTTTTAAAGAGGTTATTTCTGATGCACAGACTATTTGGTGGAATGGACCTATGGGTGTTTTTGAGATCGATAAATTTTCAAAAGGCAGCATAAAAATGAGCCATGCTATCAGCGATGGACATGCTACTACTGTTGTAGGGGGTGGTGATACGGCTGATGTTGTCGCGCGTGCTGGAGATGCAGATGAAATGACTTTTATTTCTACAGGCGGAGGTGCTTCGCTTGAGCTTATCGAAGGTAAAGAATTGCCAGGTGTAAAAGTTTTAAGAAGTGGGGGAGCGCAATGATATTTGCTGCAAATTTAAAATGCAATCACACAAGATCAAGTTTTAAACTTTATGCAAATATTTTAAATCAGTATTTAGAAGCAAAAAACGATGATATCATCGTTTTTCCGCCTAGTATAGCTTTTTTAGAAAATGAATTAAATTTTATACAAGGGGCGCAAAATTTTTATCCTTGTATCAATGGAGCCTTTACAGGGGAGCTTGGAAAAGAGCATTTGGATGAATTTGGAATCAAATGTGTTTTGATAGGACATTCTGAAAGAAGAGCTTTAGGAGATGAAAATCTAATCAAAGCTAAATTTAATTTTGCTAAAGAGCATGCTTATAAAATCGTTTTTTGTATAGGCGAGGATTTAGAGCTTAAAAACTCAAATCAAACCTTAGATTTTTTAAAAAAACAACTTGAAGTTATTGACTTAGATTATAAAAATCTCATTATTGCTTATGAGCCTATTTACTCTATAGGAAGTGGCGTAAGTGCAAAAAAAGAAGATATTGCTAAAGTGCTTGAATTTCTTTCTTCGCTTACGCAAGCTCCTTTGCTTTATGGCGGAAGTGTAAATGAGGACAATATCAAAGATATTTTAAATATAAAACATTGCAGCGGTGTTTTAATAGGATCTGCTGCGTTAAAAGCTGAAAATTTTATAAAACTAATTAAAGGATAAATGATGATAATGAAAGGCAAAAAAGGCCTTATAGTAGGCGTAGCCAATAATAAATCTATAGCTTATGGTATAGCAAAGGCTTGCTATGAACAAGGAGCAAGTTTAGCTTTTACTTTCTTAAATGATGCATTAAAAAAGCGCGTTGAGCCTATAGCAGAAGAATTTGGATCAAACTTTGTTTATGAGCTTGATGTAAACAACAACGAACATTTAGATTCTATTGCCGAAAAAATTAAAAAAGATCTAGGAGAGATTGATTTTATAGTGCATGCTGTTGCTTATGCACCAAAAGAAGCTTTAGAAAATTCATTCTTAGAGACTTCAAAAGAGGCTTTTGATATAGCTATGGGAACTTCTGTGTATTCTTTGCTTTCTTTAACGCGTGCAGTATTACCAGTATTAAAAGAAAATGGTGCAATTTTAACCTTAAGTTATCTTGGCGGGGTAAAATATGTGCCTCATTATAATGTTATGGGTGTAGCAAAAGCAGCTCTTGAAAGCTCTGTGCGTTATTTAGCAAGAGATTTAGGTATCAAAGGAATTCGTGTAAATGCGATTTCGGCAGGGCCTATTAAAACTTTAGCAGCAAGTGGAATAGGTGATTTTAGAATGATATTAAAATACAATGAAATCAATGCTCCATTAAAACGCAATGTAAGCATTGAAGATGTGGGAAATTCAGCAATGTACTTACTCAGTGATTTAGCTCGTGGTGTTACGGGCGAGGTGCATTATGTTGATGCAGGATATAATATCATGGGAATGGGAGATGTCACAAAAGACGAAAATGGAAATACTGTGCTTTGTTGGGATAATCAAAAAGGATAATAATGGCAAAACTCAGCAATGAAGAGTTAAAAGATATACTTATAAAACGCATTGAAAAAATCGAAAATTCAGATTTGGTAGATAAAAAAACTATCAATGAAGAAAGCGTAAAAGCTCTTGCTAAACATTTATCTTTGGGAAATGAAATTCCAGCTCTTGCGCAAAAGTTTTTCGAGCTTGCTCCTAAGACTAAGGTTGTTTGGCTACATCTTTGTGAGTGCACAGGCTGTAGTGAGAGCTTATTGCGTGCAGATTTGCCAAGTTTTGATGAGTTGGTTTTTGACTTTTTTTCTTTAGAATACCATGAAACTTTAATGGCAGCCAATGGGACAAAAGCTGAAGAACTTTTAGAGCATGTTTTAAAAGAAGACTTTGTTTTAGCTGTTGAAGGCGGTGTTGCTGCTATTGATACATTTTTTCTTACCATAGGTGCAGAGGGTGAGAGTGGTTATGAAATTTTGGAAAAATTAGCAGCTAGAGCTAAGGCTATTTTTGCTGTGGGAACCTGTTCTTCTTATGGGGGAATTCAAGCTGCTTATCCAAACCCAAGTAAAACTTGTGGTATTTCAGAAGTTTTAACCCAAAAAGTAGTCAATATCCCAGGTTGTCCTCCAAGTGATGTAAATATCATCGTAACTTTGACTTATTTTGCCTTATTTGGAATTTTGCCTGAGCTTGATGAGCAAAATCGTCCCGTTTGGGCTTATGGTAAGTGTTTGCATGATTTGTGTGAAAGAAAGGCTAAATTTGAGAGCGGAATTTTTGCAGAACATTTTGATGATGAAAAAGCCAAAAGTGGAGCTTGTTTATTTAAAATAGGCTGTAAAGGTCCTTATACTTATAATAATTGCCCTAAAGTAAAATTTAACGCTAAAACTTCTTGGCCTGTAGCTGCAGGACATGGCTGTATAGCTTGTAGCGAAAAGAATTTTTGGGATGAATTTGGAAATTATGAAAAACCTATGGCAAATCCTTTTTCTTATGCTAAGCTTACAAATCAGGAATTTAGCGCAGAATTTGCCCTAGAAGAGCAAATCCAAATCTTGTCTTTGATGGATTTTGAATTTGAAAGCAATTTAAAGCTTATCTTGCAAAATATCGCTAAAAATAAATTAGGTGCTTTACTTGTAGAAAACTATAAAACATCTTTTGAAAAAAACTTTATTTTTATAGAGCAAAATTTTGATGAAAATCCTATGCCTTCTAGTGATATTTGGAAGTATTTTGAGATCAATTTCATTTTAGCAAAGGGTGAATTTTTACAAGATAAAAACGACTTTTTAAAAGCGGCGCAAAATTACAGCTTTAAGCATGCAAGTCCTTATGATTTTAAACTTACTCTTAATGAGCAAAAATCAAAACTTGATGTGAGTAAATCTTTTCGTATGCCTTTGATTTATCTATGCGGAGGGCTTGATTTTGAAGCCCTTGCTTATAGTGTTTTGAAGGCTTTTGAGAAAAATTTCAAAAGTGTAATAGACTTTAATAAACAAAAAGCGGGTTAATTGATTACAAATTTTGTAATATTTAACCCTATAAAAGCCACTATATAAGCGCTGATACAAGTAAAAAGAAAAAGGAAAAAAGTATATTTTATTTTTCCGCTTTCTTTTGAAAAGACTATGGTTGCAGCAAAGCAAGGATTGTAAATCATTACAAATAAAATATAAGCCACCGCACTAGGCAAAGGGATATTCTTAGCGATAATGCCTTTTAAATCACTGCTTGTTTCATCTACTTCTTTTCCAAGAGAATAAAGTACCCCCATGGTAGAAATCATTACTTCTTTTGCGGCCAAACCACTGACTAAGGATACGCTTAATTTCCAATCAAGCTCAAGCGGAGAAAAAATAGGCTCAATTGTTTTGCCAAATTGCCCTAGATAACTTTGCTCAACGGCTCTTTCTTGAGCACTAAAATCATCTAAATTGCTTTCATTGTTTGGAAAATTACTCGCAAACCATATAAGCAAGGAAGCTACAAGTATAAAGGTCCCTGCTTTTTTAAGATACATTTTAGCTTTATTAAATACCATAAACCATACTAAATGCCAATTTGGCATACGGTATTTTGGCATTTCCATTACAAAGGGTTCATCAATGCCACGAAATGCAGTTGTTCTTAAGATTTTGGCTGCAATAAGTCCTAAAATAGCACCTAGAAGATAAATTCCAAAAAGATAATTTCCTGCTTCTTCGCTTGGAAAAAATGCACCAATAAATAATACATAAACAGGAAGTCTTGCCCCACAACTCATAAAGTTAATGACAAAAAGTGTTAAAAGTCTATCTCTTTTATTTTTAAGCGTGCGTGTAGCCATAAAAGCAGGCACAGAGCAGCCAAAACCAGTGATGAGCGGAATGAAGCTTTTTCCATGTAAACCAAATTTATGCAAAATTCCATCTAATAAGAAAGCCACTCTTGACATATAGCCTGTAGTTTCTAAAAGAGCAATGCCTAAAAATAAAATAATGATATTAGGCAAAAAAAGCACCACAGCTCCAACACCTGCAATAGCTCCATCGGCTAAAGCTGACGCGATGAAAGTGTTATGGATATTGTTTTTAACCCACTCACCTAAGGCATTAAAGCCTGATTCTATGTAATCCATAGGAATTTGTCCTAAGGTAAAAGTGAGCTGAAATAAAAGCCACATTAAAAATAAAAATATAGGTAAGCCAAAAAACTTATGAATGAGTAATGCATCAATTTTTTTAGTAAGATTTCTTTCTTCTTTTTTATAAGTAATAACTTTTCTTGAAAGCTCATTCACTAGGGTTAGTATATCTTCTTTTTCTAAGCTTTTTTCACAAAGTGGAGTGGAAAATCTTGATTTGGGTGTAAATTTATTTTCGAACAAAATAATGATTTTTTCAAGTAAGAGTTCTAAATTTTGTTTTGTTTTGGCTGAAATTTCAACAACATTGATTTGAAATTCTTTGCTTAAAATTGAAGTATCAAGCTCTATGCCTTCTTTTTTAGCCTCATCGCACATATTTAGAGCAAGAAGCATTTTTTTATTAAGACTTAAAAGTTCTGCACTAAGGATAAGATTGCGTTCTAAATTTGTAGCATCTAAAACATTGACTATGATATCGTAATTTTTACTTTCTAGAAAATGACGAGCGATTTTTTCTTCTTCGCTATAACCATCTAAAGAATAAGTCCCAGGCAAGTCTATAAATTCAAGTTCATAACCTTTATAGCGTGTTTTCGCTACGGCTTTTTCTACAGTAACTCCGCTAAAATTTCCTACTTTCATATTAGCCTTGCAAAGCGTATTGATAAGTAGGCTTTTGCCAACATTAGGTTGTCCTGCTAGTGCAATAGTAATTTTTTTCATAAGGGTTCCACTTGTATAGTTTCAGCTTCATTTGATCTTAAAATCACGCAAGTGCTTTCAAATTCCACCATAATGGTTGCATTTTTTAAAGAAGAGTGTACTTTTTTTAATGTTTTATTTTTCATAAAACCAAAACTTAAAAGCCTAGAATGAAGTTCTTTATAAGCTTTAATTTCTTTTATAATCGCACTTTGTCCATCTTTTAATTCATTGAGAGTCATTGATATATTTCCTTTGATGCAATTGTATAAAATATACACTAAAAAAATGTTTAGAAGTCTTGCAAATTTGTTTGAAACAATGGAAATATACTATATAAAAGAAAACCTTGTTTTATCTATTTGGTGTTAATTTCACAGTTTTTGAGCTTGAAGAATTTATATCTTGTTAAAACTTTTTACCGCCTTTTTAAACAATATGAAACTCACTATAATTCAACTATATTACGAAGGTTGTGTTTTAGTTTATCAATGGAAGAGATTATAGCAAATGCAATAATCAAGATAAAATTAATTATAAACTTTGCAAACTAAGAGGAGAGTATAAATGATACTTGTAACGCCTTGTGGTGTTATGGACATCGTAAATTTTGCTAAAAGTAAAATAAATAAACAAACTTTTAGATATATCTGCTTAATCTTAAAAATATGCTACAATGTTATTTTTTAAAGGATACAAGTTATCCGCCACTTGTGCCAAGTATCGAGCTTGTAAGGGGTGCAACCCTTAACCCCGCTAATAAAAATCAACTAAAATCAATAAATGATTTTTTGATTTTATTAGCTTTTGAAACACCAAAAAAGGAAAAATTCAAAAATGCAAAAACAATATCCAGAAGTGCATAGCTTAGAAGAAAGCCTTGCAATACTTAAAAAATATAAAGATGATTTAACCAAAGAGCAATACGAGAATATTAAATCAAACATAGGAACTCACGCTATTGAAAGCATTTACCTTAACGAGTTAGATATTATTATGTTAGTTAAAAAAAATGTATATGGTTTAAGTGCTGATGAGATATTAACAGAATACAAAGAAAAAGGATTTGTAGAATATGCCAAAAATTGCCACCGCTCATTGCAATCCTAAAAAAACAACCTGCATAAATATTTTCTTGTTTGCAAGTTATTTTTTAGCGTCCTTATTTTAGAGCTTTAGCGATAAAACTTTGCATTTGTATAGCAATTCCTGTCTTACTACTCCGAGTCATTATAGATAAATTTAGGTAATTCTATTGTAATAAAACTAACTTTAGCTAAAATAATCTATAATGAAAAAATATAAGAAGATGATTTATTATAAAAATAGCCCTAAAATCGATATTTTACCCTTTTTTAAGAATAACACTATTTAATTAGCTTTAGCAAATTGCACCTAAATAGGTGCCATGATTTGTTATAAGTAGGGTCAGGGCACGAAGCTCGTTTAAAACGAGCGAACGACAAGCCCTCACCCTAATGCTAAGAATTAAATGGATATATCTAAAAGCTGATCTTTTTTATTGTCTGCTTTATCTGTATTTGTAGAATTACTTTGTTCTTCTTTTTTAGCTTCAGCTTCTACTTTCTCTTTTTTTTCTTGAAATTTTAAAGAAAAATCTATAGTTTGCCTATTTACTTCACTTTTGCCAAAATTAGTGGTGTCTATAACACCACAGGGTGTTACAAGTATCATTTATACTCTCCTCTTAGTTTGCAAAGTTTATAGTTAATATTATCTTGATTATTGCATTTGCTATAATCTCTTCCATACTGATAAACTAAAACACAACCTTCATAATGTGGTTGAACTATAGGCTGTTGTGATACAGTAATTTTGCTAAGGCAAGGCTAGATAATGAAGCAATAACTGCTAAACCTAAGATAATTTTTTTCATTTTAATCCTTTCTATGATTAAAATTCTGATATATAAAAAATTATAAAAGTAAAAACTTAATTTAATATTAAATAACAGAAAAAACAAAAATTTGCTTAAACATTGAAAAAAATTACTCAACTTTTTTGTTTTCTCTCGCGCGTACGCGTACGCGATTTTTTATTTTTTATATTTTTAGGGAACTTTCAAACGCTTATATTATAGGGGATAGAGATGCTATTAAAAAAAGCAGGGAATCTAAACTATTAAGAGGGTGAATAATATTGACAATACCTATATCTAGCTTTAATGAGATAGAACAGGATTTATTATGTGGTTTAATGGTAAAACTTAAAGAAGAAAAATAAAGTAACATTTTATCCTAGTGATTTAAGAAGCATTCTTAAAAGTGATTATACCAATGAGAGTTTATTAGAATTTTCATTATCCTTAAGAGAAAAGTTTTTTAAAGCTGACTTTACAATAATTGAAAAAACAACTAGGGGGAAAAAGAAGTTGAAGCACACAGAACAATAAACCTTTTTACAGAATTTGCAATTTATGTTTATGCAAGCTCAAAAGATTTAGAGAGTATAGAAATACAAGTTAATCCGCAATTTGAATACATTTTAAATCAACTAAGCGCTAATTTTACAGCCTTTGAACTTAGCGAATTTATTGCCCTTAGCGGTAAATATGCTAAAACACTTTACCGCCTTTTAAAGCAATACAGAAGTACAGGAAAAGCTTATTTTGAATGGGAAGAATTTTGCAGGATTATGGATATACCGCAAGATTATAGACAAAGCGAAATTGACAAAAGAATTTTAAAACCTGCCATAAAAGAACTTTCAAAAGAACGCAATCTTTTCGACCAAGTGCGAGTGCCTTTTAAAAATCTTGCCTATGAAAAAGAAAAAACCGCAGGGCGTGGGCAAGGTGGCAAGGTTTCAGGTATTACCTTTACTTTCAAACCTGAAAATATCGAAATGCAAAAGCTAGAAAATGAAAGCCAAAAAATAATGAGCGATGAGCAAAAATATTTAAAAATTTTAAACAATATGAAACTTAATCAAGTCCGCTTTGTTTATAATGACAAGCTTTGGCAATTTAACGATTTTGATTTTAATGAATTTAAAATTATTGCAGTAGAGCTTATAAGAGATGAGTATGAGAATTTAAACTTTGGAAATCATATGCACTTTAATGCTAAAAACCAAGAGCAGTTTTTTAAAATGATTGATACTTTTAGGAATGGGATTAGGTAAAAAATTTGCTATAATTATCTTATTGAAGGATACAAGCTATCCGCCACTTGTGCCAAGTATCGAGCTTGTAAGGGTGCAACCCTTAACCCCGCTAATAAAAATCAACTAAAATCAATAAATGATTTTTTGATTTTATTAGCTTTTGAAACACTAAAAAAAGGAAAAATTCAAAAATGCAAAAACAATATCCCGAAGTGCATAGCTTAGAAGAAAGCCTTGCGATACTTCAAAAATATAAAGATGATGTAAGCAAAAAAGACTATGAAGAAATTAAATCTACCATTTGCGGACACGCTATTGAAGATATGTTTGCAAATGAAGAAGATATTATTATGCTAGTAAAAATGAGTGCATATAATCTAAGTAGTGATGAGATAATAGCAGAATACAAAGAAAAGGGATTTGTAGAATATGCCAAAAATTGCCACCGCTCATTGCAATCCTAAAAAACAACCTGCATTAAATCACAATGATAGAACCAACGATAATGCTAAAACCATCACTAAAGAACTTACGCATTTAAATGAATACTCTTGCACTAGTGATGAAGTGCGTAAGAATTTGAAAATCATCTAAGCCTATGAAAAAACATTCTAAGCTTTGAAAAACACAATGTCAAAGCAAGATTATGGGCTAACTTAAGAATGCTTTTTTAATTATCACAAATGAAAGCAAGAGAGAAAACGATAGATTAAAACTTAGCTAAAAGAAATAGGTAAGGAGTTATTGTAAGTCTTTTTAGGACTTACAATGAAAGATCAGTTTGCTTTTCTAAATGCTTTATTTGTTCTAAAATATCGTGAATTTTATCCATGGTGAGGTTTTCTTTTGCGTTGTTGATGAATTTATCTTTTAATTCTTCAAAGCTTAAAGGATTGTCAAAATTACCTTTATTGATAAAAACATCTTTGCAAATCACTTTTCCATCTTGCAAAATAGCTTCCATATGTCCAGGAAAATATTTTGGAAAACCTTGAGATTTTCTTTTTTCATAAGTGATTTTTTGTGCAAATTCAAGTACTTCTTTTCGTTTTAAATTCTGATAGGATTTAAGAGTAATCTTACCATCAAAAAAACCTAAAGCCATCAAAAAAGGCATGGAAAATTTAGCTTCATAAGCGCTATTTGGAGTATATTTTGCTTCTAAAGGATCGCAAATAAAAGAAATAGGAACTTCATCTACAAAACAACGAATACTTTTGATTTCATCTGCTTTTAAGCCATCATTTTTTAAAGCTATAGCACAATCAATAAGACCATGAGCAAAATGACAACTTGGATAAGGCTTTATAGAAACTTGCATACTTTGCCAAATTTCACCCAAGCCTTTATCAAGTTCTGTTTTATCGCATTCTTGTTCTATACCAAAACATTTAAAGATATTATCTCTACCTTCAAAAATGCTTAAAGGTCCACTCATGTTATTTTTAGCAAAGTTAGCGACTAAAATTCCATTTTTAATAGCATTTGCTATATGCAAGACTTTTGAATTAGAACCATTAGATAAGAACTCATTAATCCCGCTTGCAAAACTTCCAGCAAGTCCTAAAGCATTGATGATTTGTTGCTTGTTTAAATCAAGTAAAACCGCACTTGCACTCACGCTTCCAAAAATTCCAGCGATAGCTGTAGTATGAAAACCACGCTTGTGGAAAGTTCCTTTGCTTGCAATGCCCACTCTAGCAGCAACTTCCCAGCCAACAATAAAAGCTTTTATAATTTTTTTAGCATCTTTACTGATATGAAAACCATAATTTAAACAAAGAGGAGTTAAAATCGCACTTGCATGTAAAATCGCTTCTGTATGCGTATCGTCAAAATCAAGTGCGTGAGAAGCAATGCCATTTAGCATGGCCGCATAAATAGGATCTAGTTTTTTATCATTTACCCATACAGGGGTATTTTTTTCTGTGCTTAAATTTTCAAAAGCTTTAAAGGCGTTTAAAACACATTCTTCCTTACTTGCTGCTATGGCCGTTCCAAGGCTATCAAGCATAAGCTCTTTAGCTCTTTGAACGACTGCATCAGGGATATTTTCATACTGAAGATTGAAAATAAAATCCGCCAAAATTTCGCTATATAACATCGTTTTTCCTATTGTAAAATAGCATGATTTTGAATTTTTTCTAAAAATTCATCTACCAGTTTAGGCGCATATCCTACATAGCTTGTTGCATCAAGTAAAGCATCGATATCTTTTTCTTTTAAGACTTGAGATACTCTTGTATCTGCAAGCAATACTTCTTTGAAAGTTTTTTGTTGCTCAATACCTAGCATAGCATTTTCATAAACAATTTCATGGGCGTGTTGTTTGCCGTAATGATCACTTAGCGCAAACATAACGCGTTCTGCTAATACAAAGCCTTTAAGGGTGTCAAGATTTTTAAGCATTTTATCTTTTTTAACTTCTAGATCACTAAGGGCAAATTTCATATTTGCTAAAACCACAGAAAGCATTAAAAACATTTCAGGTAAAAGCTTCCATTCCATTTTCCAAACTTGCCCATCTCTTTCATGCTCGTGTCTTTCTATGTCGCTTAAGATCGCTAAATTTGCTTTAAAGGCATTGCTTACAGTAACAGCATTTTCACTTACCGCAGGATTTCTTTTGTGTGGCATAGTGCTAGATCCTACTTGCCCTTTGCCAAAAGGTTCTGCTACTTCATCGATTTCATTGTGCGAGAGTATGAGTAATTGATGAGCGATTTTGTTAAAAGTTGCATTGATATTGCCTAGCACAAAACCAAGCTCTATAAAACGATCGCGTGCAGGTTGCCAAGAGATATTAGGCACTTCAAGTCCTAAATTCTCTAAAGTCAGCTTTTCTACTTCATTGCATTCATCGCTTAAACTTGCTTTAGTTCCAACAGCTCCTACTATACTACCTACATAAAGTCTTTTTTCAAGTTCAAGTATTCTTTCAAAATGACGATCAAGCTCACTAAGCCAGATGGCTACCTTATGCCCAAAGGTGATAGGTAAAGCTTGTAAAGCAAGAGTTCTTCCCATCATAGCAGTATTTTTGTGTGTTTTGGCAAGTTTTGCTAAAGCTTTTGCAATGGCTTTTAATTCACTTTTTACAAGAGTCATAGCTTCTTTAAATTGTAAAACAAGTCCTGTGTCAATGATATCTTGAGTGGTTACTCCAAAATGTACATATTCACCCAAATTATTATCGCAAGCTTTTTCTAAGCCCCTAACAGTAGGAACTAAGGGATGTTTGGTTTTTTTAAATTCATTAAAGATAAAATCCATATCCATAAATTTATAATAAGCTTTTTTTGCGATTTCATCTGCTGCTTCTTGAGGGATGATATTAAGTTTTGCTTGTGCTTTTGCTAATGCTGCTTCAACATCGAGCCATTTTTGTATGCGATTTTCTTCACAAAAAACAGCACGCATATCTTGCGTGCTCCATGAATCTGCTAATAATTTATGATCAAATACGCTAATTCCAGTCATTTTATTTCCTTATTTTTTAATGCTATCAAAAGCCTTAGTTAAATCAGCAATCAAGTCTTTAGTATCTTCAAGCCCTATATGAAATCTTACAAATGGACCTCTTTGACTCCAATCTGTTGCAGTTCTTGGTGGAGTAGTTACAGTTGCTAAACTTTCATAGCCACCCCAGCTAGCACCTATGGAAAAATATTCTAACTCATCTACAAATTTAATAGCATCTTCTTTACTATAACCCTCTGCAAATTCGATAGTAACCATACCATTAGCACCTTTATGATCGCGCATAAAAATTTCATGGTTTGGATGGGTTTTGAGTTTTGGATAGAAAATAGTTTTAATTTCCTTTCTTGTTTGTAAAAATTCTACGATTTCATCTGCACTTTTTTCATGAGCTTTCATTCTTACATCTAAAGTTCTCATACCACGAAGAACCAAATAAGCATCATCAGGACTTGTTGTAAAGCCTAAAGCTTCAGGAAGTTTGTCAAAATTTTTCCATTCTTTTTCATTGATAACTACTACACCCATAGTAACATCAGAGTGACCGCTAAGATATTTTGTCGCAGCTATAACCGAAATATCTACGCCTAGCTCAAGTGGATTTAGGAAGTATCCGCTTGAATAAGTATTATCAATAGCTACAGGAATATTATGAGAGTGTGCAATTTTGCAAAGCTTTGGTAAATCTATGATTTCATAAAGTATAGAACCAGGGCTTTCGCATAGAATGAGCTTAGTATTAGGCTTGATTTTTTCTTCTACATCGCTTGCATCGGCTTTTAAAAAATCAATTTCAACACCCATTTTTTCTAAAAATAATTCGCAAATTGTTCTCACAGGCCCATAAATTGCATCAGTAATTAAAAAATGTGCGTCTTTGCTAGCATAGTTTAAAAGCACCATGGCAAGTGCTGCAAGTCCTGTTGGGAAAAGCTGAGCTCTGTAGCCACCTTCTAAAGTGCAGATAAGTTTTTCGAGTTCGAAGTTGGTTGTCGTTCCTCTAGCGCCATAGCTTAATACACGATCTGTTTTTCTTAATTCTCTATATTTTTGCCAAGTGGCATGATCTTTAAAAAGTATGGTTGATGCACGCATAAGCGTAGGATTAACTGATCTTACTTCAACATTTTGATCGCCTCTACCGCAATGAATAAGTTTAGTTTTTGAGTTCATTTTTTCTCCTTTTAAAGATAAATATAAGTCATAATAATATTTACAATAGCCGCTACAAGCATAGGAATAGCCGTTCTTTTAACCACAGCAAAAGGACTTACTTTTGCAATAGCTGAGATAGCTAAAATAGCAGGTGCTATAGGGCTAACACATCTTCCAAAACCTGTCATGATTTGAATAGGCGCTATCATGGTAATAGTTTCAATACTAAAATGTTTTGCTATATCTGGGATAAGTGGGGCAAAGCTAAAAAATGCTGCATTTCCTGAACCCATTAAGAAAGCACAAACTGCGAGCAAAATTGAAACAGCGATGATGATAGCAAGTACTCCAAATCCTGCATTTTTACAAAAATCTATTAAAGTATCTACAAAGCCAACAGATAAAAGCCCACTTGCAAACACTTGACCGCACACTATCAAAGAAACAGTGATGACAAATAAATGTCCCATTCCTTTAAAGAAAATCATAATAGAATTAAGTGTTTCTACTACGCTTTTATAGCGTATCATTTCAAAAGCAATTGCAACAAAAGTTGAAATCACCATAGCCACAGGAACATTCATCTTAATAGCTGAACTAGCTGCAGCTTTTACTTCTTCTTCGCTGCTAATTCCCATTAAAACCAAAATGCTATCAAGCACAGAGCTAAATCCAAGTATTAATACTAAAGGTATAACAGGCAAGATAGCATAAATTTTTGGAGGTTTTTTAAGTTCATTTTCTTTATCTTTATTTTCACTGAGTTCTTTTTCTACTTCTTGAGCATTAAAAACAAAATTATCTTTTTTATCAAAGAATTTATTGCAAAAATATATAGCAATACCTACAGCTACAATGATAGGTAGGGTTGTAGGGAGTTGATAATGAACAAAATAAATAGCAGGATCAATTTCAGCTACTTTTGAAGCCATGATTACATTGCCACTTCCAGGACCATGATCAATATATTGACAAATACCAATTACGCTTAGAGCTGAAAGTTTAGAAACTCCAGAGCGAACCAATATAGGATACATAGTAACCATAAGCAAAAGCCCTAAACCTGCATGAGAAGGGATAAAAAGAACCAAAAATTGCACGATAAAATATGCAACTAAAAGTAAAATATAAGGGGATTTTACCATTTTTAAAGGTTTTTCAAAAACTTTAAAGAGTGCGTAAGAAGCCCCAACATGATCCATATAAGCAGAAAAACCTGCTATAGCCATTAGTGTTAGTCCTAAACCTGCTAGAGTATTTGACATGGTTTGGTTAAAGACTTGAAAGATGTCAAAAAAACCTAAATTTAAAGAATTTTTTTCAACAATATGTGGTGAAATTCCAAAAATAGCAGCTAGGGAAAGTAAAAGTAAACCACTTAAAAGCAAAGCCATATGGGCATTGATTTTTTTATAAAGCATAAATACAAGCAAAAAAACGCTAAATAAAGAAAAAGCTAAACCTAACATGTTTTATCCTTTTTTAGCAATAACTTCTATTTCTACTTTAGCTCCTTTTGGTATATCTTTTACTGCAAATGCACTTCTTGCAGGATATGGAGATTTGAAAAATTGTGCGTACACTTCATTAAAGGCAGCAAAATCTGAAATATCTGCTAAAAGGCAAGTTGTCTTGATAACTTGATCGTAAGAAATTCCATTTTCTTCTAATATAGCTCCTATATTTTTTAGAGATTGTTTGGTTTGCTCTTTGATATCAGAGCTTTCTATCTCTCCTGATGCTGGATTGATAGGGATTTGTCCTGAGATAAAAAGAAAGCCATTTGCTTCTCTATAAGCTGAATAAGGGCCGATAGCCTTTGGATAATTTGACATTTTTTCTCCTTTTTTGTTAATGTAAATTAAACAAATGTATTTTATCACGATAATAATAATTTGTCAATATTTTATTATCACAATAATAAAATATTATTTTTAAGAATGTTTTTAAAAAATTAAAGTTAAAATTTAACCTTTGGATTCTAAATTTATTTTTTTAGGAATATTTTCATGGACGAAAAACAAATTGAGCAATTTGTAAAGCTTACGAATTTTTTAGGACAAGTTTTAGGCAAGCAGTATGAAGTAGTTTTTCATGTGCTTTCTAAAGAGGGTGCTTATATAGCAGCTATTGCAAACAGCCATGTAAGTGGCCGAACTCTTGAGTCTCCTTTGAGTGCTTTTGCGAGTGAGCTTGTGCAAAATAAAGCTTATTTAAAAGAAGATTTTTTGTGTGATTATAAGGCTTTAATCGGAAAATCAAAACTTGTTAGAGGTTCGACATTTTTTATAAAAAATTCTGATGAATTAGTGGGAATTTTATGTATCAATCACGATACTAGTATGATGAGAGATTTGGTTTGTAAGATTATAGATATAGAAAAATTAGACGATATGGGTGAATTTTTAAATCAAAATAAAGAAAATAATACCAGTGTGGATAGTTTAGGAAATATAGAAACCCTAAGTCATTCTATAGAAGAAATTTTAGCCCAAAGTATTGATATGAATTATTTAAATTCAGACTATCAACTCAGCATAGCGCAAAAAGAAGAGATTACAAAAACTTTATATCAAAAGGGTATTTTTAATATCAAGGGTTCTGTGCCTATAGTGGCTAGGCTCTTAAAAATTTCAGAGCCTAGTGTTTATAGGTATTTAAAGAATTTTAAATCATAGAATTTATTTTTTAAATAATTTTAAAATTCCTAAAGAAAGGCGTTTGCTTAAGCTTTTTTTAGAGCTCTTGAGTAAAAACTCAGCCACATCTTTACGGCCAAACATGATAGCAAAGCTATAAGGCGTCATACCTAGGCCGTTATTTTCATCTATATTTGCTCCATGTTTTACCAAAAGCTCACACATAGGCAAATAGCCCTTAAAACAAACCCCTGCCAAAGGTGTTTGCCCACGATCATTTTTTTCATCAACAAGTGCACCCTTCTCTAAAAGCATTTTTGCACATTCGTAAGAATTATTATAAGTTGCAAGCATAAGCAGGGTATCTCCTTTATGTGTTTTTAAATTCACATTCAATCCTGCTTCTATCATGATTTTAAGATTTTCGTATTCATTGTTTCTAGCAAAATTAAAAGCCATTTTGCAAAGTTCGGCAAATCTTTTTTCTTCTTCTAAGCTAAGTGTTATCATCATTTTTCCTTTATTTATAATCTTTAGTTTGCCACTTAAAAAGTGGCAAGTAAAAATTATTTTCCTAAAGCTTTTTTAATACCTTGTGCATAATCAGGTGAAATTTTTTCAAAATGTCCTAAAGCTCTAGCAATGATTTTTTCTTCTACACCTTCCATAGAAGCTGCTATATTTTCAAAAAGTTGTTCTTTTTGATTTTGATTCATGATGTTAAACAACGCTCTTGGTTGAGTGTAAAAATCATTATCTAAAGGTGCGTATCTTTGTGCATTGCCTTCTAAAACTAAATCAGGTTCAAGATAGCTTTTATCTTCTTTTGGGCTTTCTTCATAGCTGTTTGGCTCATAATACGCAGCACCATTTTTATAGCTATCAAAATTCATAGCACCTGCAACATTGTAAGTATTTACTTCACTTCTAGCACGATTTACAGGTAAAAGGTGATAATTAGTTCCTATTCTATATCTTTGTGCATCAGGATATGAGAAAATTCTAGCTTGTAGCATTTTATCGGGACTAAAACCTATACCAGGTACTATATTGCTTGGGCTAAAAGCTGCTTGTTCTACTTCATTAAAATAATTTTGTGGATTTTGATTTAAGATCATTTCTCCTATATCCATTAAAGGCACTATGCTATGCGGCCAAATTTTAGTTAAATCAAAAGGATTAAAGCCTAGTTTGTCAGCATCTTTTTCAGCAAGAATTTGAACTTGAACTTTCCATTTTGGGAAATCTTTATTTTCTATAGCATTGTAAAGATCTCTTTGGTGACTTTCTCTATCTTTAGCGATAAGTTCAGCGGCTTCTTTATTGCTAAGATTTTTAATGCCTTGTAGGGTTTTAAAATGGAATTTTACCCAAAATCTTTCATTTTTGTCATTGATAAAGCTATAAGTATGGCTTCCAAAACCGTGCATATGACGATAACTTGCTGGAATTCCTCTATCGCTCATAAGAATGGTTACTTGGTGTAAGCTTTCAGGAGACAAACTCCAAAAATCCCAAGCAGCATTATTACTTCTTAAATGTGTTCTTGGATCTCTTTTTTGAGTATGGATAAAATCAGGGAATTTATAAGCATCACGAATGAAGAAAGTCGGAGTGTTATTTCCTACCAAGTCCCAGTTTCCTTCTTTAGTATAAAATTTAATAGCAAAACCTCTAACATCGCGTTCAGCATCTGCTGCACCTGCTTCACCTGCTACTGTTGAAAAGCGCAAAAACAATGGAGTAACTTCACCTTTTTGAAAAATTTTAGCTTTGGTATAAGCACTTAAATCCGCTGTAATTTTTATTTCACCATAAGCGGCACTTCCTTTTGCATGCACTGTTCTTTCTGGAATTCTTTCTCTGTTTTGATGGGCAAGTTTTTCAAGTAAAAGATAATCTTGCATAAGTAAAGGGCCTTTTGCGCCTGCACTTAAAGAGTTTTGATTATCGGCTATAATATTTCCGAAGTCGTTAGTTAATTTTTTCATCATTTTCTCCTAAATAATAATTTTTATTAATTGAGAAATTATATCTATTAAAAATTAAAGTTAACTGAATTAAACTCAATAAATCGATAAATAATATAAATGATAATAAATTTCAAAATAAATTTAGTTTGATTATATTATAATAATAATTATCAAAATAATTTAAAATAAAAATCACAAAGGAGAGCGTATGTCAGTTTTGGTTATTGGTGCAGATGAAATAACACCTATTAAGGCTGTTTTGTATGATTTAGGTGCAAAGAAAATAGAGCATTGGGATGCACGCAATGAAAATAGAGTCAATCGCAAACCCATTCCTTGTGATACAGAATGTATAGTGATGCTTACAAGTTTTTTAAATCACAATACTATGAAAAAAATTAAAAATGAGGCTAAAAAACGAAAAATTCCATTAGTTTGTGCAAAAAGAAGCGTAAGTTGTGTGTATTGTGAGTATTGTAAGATATTTAATTTAGATAAAGAATTTTCTTGCTCTAAGGCAGAATAATGCTATTTGGATTTGAAGATAAAAGAGAATTTATCCCTAAAGTTTATAGTTCTTTATGTAAGCAAGAGCTTGTCAAAACTTTTTTGATTCAATACAATGCTAGTGTTGATAGTGTTTTAAGAATCCCGCTTTCATATGCAAGAAGTGCAAAAAATTTAAAAAAGCCTTTTCAAAACTTCTTGCAAGATGCGATACATATGCCTTTTGGTAAAATAAAAAATATCGATAAAAACCTTACTTTGAACATTTTTTATTTTCAAAAAAGAAAGAGTTTGATTTTCAAGACTAAAATATTTCAAAATGTCGATATTTTAAGACTTTTAAGGGCTTATTTTAGAGGTATTTGCTTTGATTCACAAGTTTTATTTGATTTTTATGTATATGATAAAATTTCTCATCAAAATCAAAATCGAAGCATTGTTCAAAATGATAATTTGATTATCATAGATAATAAAATTGCGGTTTTGCCTCTTTGCAAAGAAGTAGATCTTCAAAATTTAAATATCGATAGTGAAATTCAAAAAATATCTAAATTTATATATCAAAATCAATTTGAACAAATTTGCATAGTTTGTCCGCGTAACAAAAACTTCACACATTTTGTTCAAATAAAACATTTTTTATGCGATTTAAATAAAACTATGTTAAAATTAGTCCCGTATTCAATAACAAATAAACTTATAAGGAGAAAATAATGTCAGTAGCAGTAATTTATGGAAGTGCTATGGGAAATACAGAAGGAGCAGCAAATACAATTGCTTCAAAATTAGGAATTAGTGATGTTTTAAATGTTGCAGATATTGATGCAGCTAAAATTAATTCTTATGATAAATTAATTTGTGGAACTTCTACTTGGGGAAGTGGCGATTTACAAGATGATTGGGATGGTTTTGATTTTTCAGGTCTTAGCCTTGGTGGAAAAACTGTAGCTGTATTTGGAATGGGTGATAGTGAAAGCTATTCAGACACTTTCTGCGGCGGTATGGGAAAACTTGCAGAAAATTTAAAAAATGCAGGCGCAAATTTAGTAGGTGAAGTTTCAACTGATGGTTATACATTTGAATCAAGCGATGCAGTTGTTGATGGAAAATTTGTAGGTCTTGCACTTGATAATGACAATCAAGAAGATCAAACTGAAGCAAGAATTGACGCTTGGGTAGAGCAAATCAAAGCTCATTTTGCTTAATTTTTAAAAATATCGGCTTTCTTTGCCGATATTTCAGTATATTTTAATTATTCTACTTTTTTCAAAACCCGCTTAGAAAGATAAAAGACTGCTTTTTATATAGAAGAGGTTTGAAATTTATACACCATTAAAATATTAAATTCGCACTCAAAAATCGATTTTATCTTTTTTGCATGGCAAGTATCATCACCTTTGCTTTACAATCTGCACAGCAATAAAGAGTTTTTATCTTGCTCTCGTCATTACCAAATTTAGGTTTCATTAAATTTGCAATTTTTTCTACCGCTTTTTTGGTAGCAAATTCTTTTCCGCATTCTATACAAGCAAAAAGTTCATCTTTTGCCATGGTTTGGTATTCAAAATAACTTGGATTAAATTCCATTCCACTACGCGTAAGTTTTAGAGTATCTTTTTCGGCACAACTTACTTCGCAGTATCCACAGGTGGTGCATAATGAAGCATTAAATTTGAGTGCATTTTCTTTAGTATCGGCAATCAAAGCTCCTACATTACAGGCTCCTACACAAGAAAGGCAGAGAGTACAGGTGTTTGCATTGATTTCTATTTTTCCATATCTTAACCATTCACCACTTTCTTTTAGACCAAAATCATCATTTTGGATCAAATTTTGCATTCTTTTGGCAAAATTTTCTCTGGTGGTAAGAGTGTTATTGTGAAAATCAAAACTTAAATTTTCTATAAATTCTTGCTTTTCTAAAGCATTTTGCAATTCTTTTTCATCTTTGGCTGTAAAAATAGCTTCTTTTTGGAATTTTCTTTCAAAAAAAGTGTTTAAAAGATCTATCGCTTCAGCACTTCCTCGCGAAATAAAATCCGTATAAAAAACCAAATTTGCACCACTGCTTTGCAAAAGAGTTAGAAAATGCATGGAAGAAAGCCATTTTTCACCCTCTATCATAAAAGGTAGAACATCTTTGGGTAGTTTTATGTTTAAATTTTCTAAAGACATTTTTTTAGGTATGATTAAAATCTTTTTTTCTTTATAAAATTCACAAAGTTCAAAAAAACTTTCCCTAGGCATGGGTGCATAATCAAGCGAGCCACTAGGACATACGCTGATACAGCCTCCACAGCCTAGACAATCTACTTGAGAAAATTCTAAATGCTTGCTTTCATCATCTTTTAAAATGGCTACCGTAGGACAAATTTCAGCACATTTTGCACAATGCTCACTGCGTCTTTCGTGGTATTGACACACACTAGAATCATAGGTGATATAGGTTTTATATGTGTATTTTGGACTTTTATCTTGTAAAAATTCAAGTAAACTTTCTTGATCTTTAAAATTGCTAATATTATAACAACCACTTTGTCTTGTAAAATCCTTGCGAATTTCGTTAGAATTTGTATTAAAAAGTAAAATATCAAAATCAATTTCTACTTCTTCTCCTTGATTTAAAATTACAGCACAAAGCTCGCCTATACTGCCAAATACCGCTAGAATTTCTTCATTTTTTAAGCTTATGATTTTAAAATTTTGTTTTTTTAAAAAATCAGCCATAGCATCATCAGAATCTACTAAAATAATGCGGTTTTTTACTTCTTTGTTTTGTTCTAAATCAAGTCCTAAATCATAGACATTTGCTCTAGCTTCATAAAGCTTTAATATGTTTTTACTTCTTTCTAAAATTTCATCTTGTGAATTTTTAAGATAAAAATTAATTTCTGGAGCATAAATTTGTGCTTTTTGTGCTTTTTCATTAGAAATTAAAACTTCTTCATCCTTGCATTTTTCCCAAATATTTATCTCATCAGGCAAGGGAATAAGATTTTCATTTTGTATGAAAACAAAGTCTTTCATTGATTTTCCTTGATTGTCAATTTGTCAAATTCTATGGTAAAATAACCAAATATTTTCTTAAGGCTTAAGATGAACAAATTTAGAACTTTTCCGCAAATTGGAAGCTTGATTGATGATGAGAGTTTAAAAGAATATCCTTTTTATTTAAGATCTCATTTTTGCAAAAGTGTTGTTGCTAAACTCAAGGCGAATATAACTGAAGATTCATGGGATAAAAATACTATTTTAGAAAAAATACAGCAAGAAATTCAAAAACATTTACGCAAAGATTTACAAAGTGTCATTAATGCTACGGGTGTGGTCATTCATACAAATTTAGGGCGTAGTGTTATTGATGAGAGTATTTTTGAAAAGTCCAAAGATGTGCTTTGCAATTATGCTAATATTGAATTTGATTTAGAAAACGGTAAAAGAGGGAGTCGCTATGCTTTAGTGCTTGAAAAGCTTAAAATGCTTTTTGAATGCGAAGATGCTTTGGTTGTAAACAACAACGCTGCAGCAGTTTTTTTGGTGCTTCATTCTCTTTGTTTTGATAAAGAACTCATCACTTCAAGAGGCGAGCTTGTTGAAATTGGCGGAAGTTTTCGCGTGAGTGAAGTGATTAAAGCTGCAGGAGTAAAGCTTTGTGAAGTAGGCACGAGCAATAAAACACATTTAAAAGATTATGAAAAAGCTATAAATGAAAATACTAAAATGCTTTTAAAAACCCATAAATCTAATTTCGCTTTGATTGGTTTTCATAGTGAGGTTGGCATCAAGGATTTAGGAAATTTGGCAAAAGAAAAAGGACTTTTGAGTTATTATGATTTAGGTTCGGGTTGGTGTGAGAATTTAAATCCAAAACTGATAAAAAACGAGCCTAAAGTCAAAGATGTGATAAAGCATTGTGATATTTTGAGCTTTAGTGGGGATAAGCTTTTTGGCAGTGTGCAAGCTGGAATTATACTTGGTAAAAAAGAATTGATTGATAAAATTAAAGAAAATCAACTGCTAAGAATGTTAAGAGTGGATAAAATCACACTTGCTTTTTTAAATGAAAGTCTTAAGGCTTATCTTGAAAAAGACTACGAAAAAATCACAAGTTTAAAGCTTTTAAATGATGAAATCACTTATATTAAAGAAAAAGCTTTAAGAGTGCAAAATAAAATTCAGATTAAAAGTGAATTGAAAATGAGTAAAAGTTTAGTAGGGGGTGGTTCTATGCCTGATAAAACTTTAGAAACTTGTATTTTAGCTTTTAATGGCAATGCTTTAAAATTGCAAGAAAAATTTAGAGAAAAAAATATCATAGGTCGTATAGAAAATGAAGCTTTTGTGCTAGATTTTAGGACAATTAGAGAAAAAGATTTATCAAAATTAATTCAAATTATCAATACTATGGAAAATTTATGAATTCGCTACTAATCGGTACTGCAGGGCATATTGATCATGGAAAAACTTCTTTGATTAAGGCTATAAATGGTTTTGAAGGGGATAGTTTAAAAGAGGAAAAAGAAAGACAAATCACGATTAATTTAAGTTTTTCTAATTTAAATTATAAGCAAAAACACCTTTCTTTTATCGATGTGCCAGGCCATAAAGACTTGGTTAAAACGATGATAAGTGGAGCTTTTGGTTTTAGCGCTTGTTTATTTGTAGTCGATATTAATGAGGGTTTAAAAGAGCAAAGCATAGAACATTTAGAAGTACTTGAACTTTTAGGTGTGAAAGATATTATCTTAGTGCTTAGTAAATGCGATTTATGTGAAAATCCCAAGGAGCAAGAGCAAAAAATTCTAAACTCACTTGAGTTTACACCTATGAAAGTGTTTCATACTTCGATAAAAGATCAAGAAAGCATTGAGCGCTTAAAAAATTATCTTTTAAATTTAGAATGTAAGAATGCTAATGAAAATCTTGTTTTTCGTTATTATATCGATAGGGTTTTTTCTTTAAAAGGTATAGGAACCATAGTTACTGGAAGCCTTAATGAAGGTAAAATTTCCCTAAATGAAAAAATCATTTGTCTTGACAATCAAAAAGAACTTGTAGTTAAAAATATACAAAATCACGAAAGTAATTTTAATGAAATTTCAGCTTTTAACCGTGTGGCTTTGAGCTTAAATTGTGATTATAAAGAATTAAAAAAAGGTTATGTTTTAAGCAAAAAAGGTTTTTTTAAGGGCTTTAAAGAATGTGATGTTTTGATTAAAGCTAAAAGATTAAAAAATGAAAAAATGCTTTTTTGTGTGGGTACAAAAAGCATAGAGTGTAAGATAAGTATTTTAAAAGAGTTGGAAAATAATGAATTTTTTGCTCATCTTGAATTTGAAAAAAATCTTTTTTTATGTTTTAATGAAAAATTTATTTTATTGCAAAATAATCGTGTTGTGGGCGGAGGAGAGGTTTTAAATCCTGTGAGCGAGCCTTTGAAAAAGGAACAAAAAAATAAATTTTTAATGCTTTTGAAAAATAAAGAATTAAAAAAGGCTTTTGAATTTCTAAAAAACACGCATAAATATGGCTTTGGCTTGCTCTCAAGTTACCAAAGATTTAAGTTAAGTCACGAAGAAGCTTTAAATTTAGCCAAAGAATTAAGTGGAGTTTTTATAGATGAAAAAAATCTTAATATTTATAATCTTTTAGCCTTAGATGAGCTTAAAAAATTCATTTCTTTTATACTTGAAAAAAATCCTTATGCTATGCTTTCAGCAACTTCTTTAGCCCTAAGACTTCCTTGGGCCAGTGCGGAATTTTGCGAGTTTGGACTTCAAAATCTATCAAATTTACTTGAATTTGAAAAGGGGGTGTATTTTAAAAAAGGAATTGATTATGAAAAGCTTAGAGAAAGAAATAATGATGAGCTATACAATATACTTAAAAAACAAGGCATAAAACCTCAAGCCCCTTATAATTTATATGAATTTTTAGAACTAGACAGAAAAAGTGGAGATGAAATTTTAAAAAAACTTACCAAGCAAAATCGCGTCATAAGACTTTCTCATAATCTTTTTATAGAAAAAAATGCCTTAGATAAACTTATGCAAGAATGCCTAGAAATTTTAAAGAGTCAAAGCCTTGATATACAGAGTATGAAAGAGCGTTTTAATCTTTCAAGAAAATATGCCATAGCTTATTTAGAATACCTTGATAAAGATGAGAGAGTGCAAAAAAAGGACGAAAAAAGATTTTTAAAAACAAATATTTAGAATATCATTATAAAATAAAACATTAATATTTGATTTTAAGGAAAATAAATGAAAAAAATAAGCTTAATCCTTGCTTGCTCAATGTCTTTATTTGCTGCTAGCAATTCTGAAATCAGTGATTTTTATTCTAAAAGCATTAAAGCACAATTTCCAAATGCAACAGTGAGTATAGGTAATCGCCAAAAGGTTGGAAATACAGGCTTTGAAAGCGTGATTGTTACGATAACGCTTGAAGGACAAAAGCAAGAGCAAATTCTTTTTACAAAAGATAATCTTATCGTTCCTGATATTATTGATTTAAAAACTAAAACTTCTTATGCTCAAGAATATGAAATGAAAAAATTCCAAGAGGCTAGGGCAAATTTCACTAAAAATGTAAAACCCGTAGTTCAAGAAGAAACAATGCTTATAGCTTTAGGCGATAAAAGCAAGCCTGCTATTTATGTATTTTCAGATCCAGAATGTCCTTATTGTAGAGATCATTTAGCACAGATTAAAGATGAGCTTAAAAATTATCAAGTCAATTATATCTTAACTCCAGTGCATGGTAAATCAGCTTTTGAAAAATCAGCATTGATTTACAAAGAGAGCAAAAAAGCTAAGAGTGATGATGAGAAAATAGCTATTTTAAATAAATACTATGACGCAAATATCAAATCTTATCCAAAGGTGAGCGATAGCGAGTTAAAAGAAGTATTTTCTCTTTATGAAAAATATCGTTCTTTAGGTCTTAGTGCTACTCCAACTATCATCAAATAATGAGAAAAATTCATTTAATTTCAGTTTTATTTCTAGCACTCTTTTTGAGTGCTTGTGCAAAGTCTGCCTTTGTTCAAAGCTCTATACAAACAAGCAATGAAGGCATTTTTTTAAAGGCCAAACAAGGGCAAAGTTTTAGTATCACTTTGCAAAATCCAAGTAAAATTCAAAGTGCTCTAAAAGATGAATTAGCTTTAAGGCTTAAAAATTTAGGATTAAAAGAAGTATCTTTGAATGCTGATTATGAAATTTTGATCAATCTTGTAGATTTTAAAAAGCATTCTTATGCCCAAAGAATTACAAGTTCGGGAAGATTTTTTTATGATTTTGATCCTTTTGAAAATAGTGGGGAATGGTATATTGAAAATTACTATACTATGCAAGTAAATATACAAATTAGCTCTAAAAATACCCCACAAAAAACGAGCTTATTTGCCCGCACGGCTTATCTTAGTGATAAAAAGCGTTGTCAGCTTTCCTTAGAAAATAAAATTATAAATCAAATTTCAAGCTTTTTTTATTTTTGATTTAAATTTTACTTTCTAATTCTTCTTTGTTTGTCAGCTTGCTATCAAATTTAATGACTAGGTTTTTTGAGTTTTTATAAATATCTACAACACCTAAATTTTTATTAAATTCGCTAAAATTTAAAGTTGTTTCTAAAGGCAAATAAATATTTTTAAATTCAGAAGGATTTTTTAAATATAATAGGGCTATAAACCAAACAATAGACAAAGCTACTAAAATAATAGCCAGCAATTCTAATTTGTTAAGATGTAAAAATATACCTCCTATTACACCTCCTATAAAACTTCCACCATATCCAAAAGCATTAAAAAGTCCTAAAGCAGCACCTTTTTCATGTACTTTACAGAATTTAGAAGCACAGCTTTGCATAATGGGTTCGTGCAAGTTAAACCCTATAAAAAATATCACAACTGCAACGATAAAAAAAGTAATGGAATTAGAAAAAACAAAAAAGATATAAGAAAGGATAAAAAAAGCTATCCCTAAAAGTAAAATTTGCTTTGCTAAGCCTCTTTTTTCGCCCAAGCTTCCTGAAAATCCCATGGCGATAAAACCTGCTATCATAGATGCTGTATAGACAATCCAAAGCTTATGCTCATCAAAGCCTAAATGTTTTACTAAAATGATAGGAATACTTAAAAATGCTATACTCATAAGCATTTTTTGCATGAAATTGGTAAAATTCATTAGGGCTAAATTTTTTTGTTTGATAAGATGTAAAAAAGGAGTTTTGGTATTTTCATGAGTGATTTTATTTTCTTTTGGAACGACAGTATAAAGCAAGATGATACATAAAAGCGATAGAGCAGCACTAAGATCAAAAAGACTAGAAAGCCCCCATTTAGCACTCATTAAAGGCGAGATTACCATAGAAGCTGCAAAAGATAGTCCTATAAAAGATCCCATTATCGCCATAGCTTTACCGCGATTTTCTTCGGTGATAAAATCGCTAATCATTGCCGTAGCTACTGCGCCAATAGCACCTGCACCTTGAAGCATTCTACCTACTAGCATTGTATAAATATTATCAGTCCAAGAGCAGATTAAAGATCCTATTATAAAGATAATCAGCCCTATAAGCATAGTTTTTTTACGCCCAATTTTATCGCTTAGTATTCCAAAAGGCATTTGTAAAGCCATTTGGGTTAGAGCATAAACACCCACTAGAAGTCCTACTAAAAATTCATTTGCGCCTTGGAGTTCAAGAGCGTAAAAGCTAAGCACAGGTAAAACTATAAAAAGTCCAAAAAATCTTGTTCCAACGATAAAAGATAGGGGTAAGACATTATTTAACATTATTTTGGTTTCCTAAAAATCTTAAATTTTACAAAAAAAGATAATTTTACTATGAATTATATTAAGGATTGTTAAGTTTTTTATTTTATCTTTTTAAAAGGCTTAAAAAAGTAAGATTTTAATTTTTTAAAAGGATAGATTTATGAATCGTTTTCAAACTTTTTCTTTAATGACAGAAGGTAAAGTAAATTCGGAGTTATTGATGGATTATAAGGATAAATTGGAAACCTTAAGCGATGAGGCAATGTTTTATTTTTGTTCTTTGGAATTGAAAAATCCCATTATAGGACTTATTTTAGGCGTAACACCTGCTTTTATTTTATCGGGACTTACTTTTGATCGTTTTTATAAAGGGGACATGGGGCTTGGTTTTGTAAAAATGGCAATGTGGGCTTTTATTTTTATAGGTTTGCTTATCGCAGGTTTTTTCGATTCATCTTCTATGCTTGTAGTATGGATTTTTAATATCATCGCTCTTTTTATATGGAATATACTTGATTTTTTCTTAGTTTGGCAAGGGATTAAAAATGATAATTTAGCGAAAATAATTCAATTTTTGGAGCAAGATAATGAAAATTTTATTAGCAACAAGCAATAAACACAAGGTTATAGAATTAAAAGAACTTTTAAAAGAATTTGAAATTTACGCCTTTGATGAAATTTTAACCACCTTTGAAATAGAAGAAAATGGCAATAGTTTTAAGGAAAATGCTCTTATAAAAGCGAGGGCTGTTTTTAAGGCTTTGAGCGATAAACAAAAAAATGATTTCATTGTTTTAAGTGATGATAGTGGAATTTGTGTTGATGTTTTGGGTGGTAAGCCAGGAATTTATTCTGCTCGTTTTAGTGGCAAAGGAGATGATAAGAGTAATCGTGATGAGCTTGTAAAACAGATGGGGGCTTTGGGTTTTAAAACAAGCAAGGCCCATTATGTGGCTGCCATTGCTTTAGTAAGCTTAGGTGGCGAATGGACAACACATGGCAGTATGCATGGAGATGTGATCGATATAGAAAGGGGTGAAAACGGTTTTGGCTATGATAGCCTTTTTATCCCTAAAGGCTTTGATAAAACCTTAGCAGAACTTAGCAATAATGAAAAAAATCAACTCTCACATCGCTTTAAAGCTTTGGAACTTGCAAGGATTATTTTAAAAGTTTTAAATAAAGGAAAAGAGTGAGAAATTTCATCAGATATATTTTAGTAGTTGTCTTTATTTATGTACTTTATACGGGTTTAAAGCTTTGGTTTTCTTAGTATAAATTGTAATTAAAAGACTTGGGAGTAAAAACAAACTTCCACTTAAAAGCAAAATCATTACAAATACAGTTAAAACTCCAAAATAAATCGTAGGGATAAAATTACTACTCATCATAACGCTAAAGCCTAAAACTATACCAATGGTTGTATAATAAAGTGCCGATCCTATGCTAAGATGTGAGGCTAAAATCGCTTCTTCTACGCTTTTGGTTTTAATCTCTTCTTTAAAACGATAGATATAATGTATGGTATCATCTACTCCTATGCCTATAGCTATAGCAGCTATGGTAATACTCATCATATCTAAAGGTATGCCTAAAATTCCCATAAGAGCAAAGACCATACTTAGGGGAATGATATTAACCAGTAGGGCGATAATTGAAAATTTCAAACTTCTAAAAATAATGATAAACAATACAAAGATAACCAAGATAACAAAAATAAGCGTATCAAATTGTGATGAAAAAAGGCTTTGAAGCATATTGTTATAAAGTAGCATAATGCCTGTGATTTGAATTTCTACACCATCATTTTTTAAAAGTGTTTCGAGCTCTTGCTTGAGATTTGTTAAAAACTCATTACGCCTTAGTTTTGGATCAGAATCTATAATACGTATGCTAAATCTTAACTCATTTTCTTCTATATTAACAAAGGGTGAAAGAAGTTCTTGTTTGAGTTCTAGGGGTAAATTTTCGTTTAAAAACGCAAGAGTAAAATCATCTAAATCTTTGCCATCATTGATGTTTTTTCCTAAGCTTAAAAGGCTATTAAGACTTAGAACCGAGCCTATAAATTCTTTATTTTCCAAAAATTCATGTACTTTTTTTGCAATACGCGTTTTTTGAGAATTAAACCAATAAGTATCCTTTGTCGCTAGAGCATCAAATTCGCTTTCAAAGCTATCAAATACATCATTCAAATTAGAGTTGTTTTCATTGTTGGGAAAACGAATAATGATATCTAAAGGCAAGGTTCCGCCTAAATTTTTATCAATAACCAATAAGCCTTTTTTGATCTCACTCCCATCTTTAAAATAATTTACAAAAGAATTTTCAACCCTTAGTTTAGAAATACCCACTAGAGCTAAGATAATGGTAACAATAGAGAGTATGTATATAATAGGGCGTTTTTTAGGATCTAGACTTGTCTTGGCACAAAAAGCTAAGAAATTAAATTTAAATTCTTTTTTATAGTATTTTTTTGGTTTAAGAAGTACCAAAGCACTTGCTAAAAACAAATAGCTAAAAATAAGTGCAAGCCCTATGCCTATACTCATCATAATACCAAGTTTGATAATAGGTTCTATATTTGAAAGCATGAGAGAGAAAAAGCCTATCATGGTGGTAATAATGGCATAAAAACTAGGATTTGCTTTTGCAAGTAGGGTTTGAAGTACAAGGCGTTGAATTTTAGCTTTTGGATAAAGCTTGCTAATTTCTATAAAATGTGTGATGAGGTGGATAACTACGCTTAGAGTGATGATTAGGACTAAGGCGACATAGTTTGAAGAAATAACAGTGATTTGAAAATTTAAAAGAGCAAAAACACCGCTTGCTGCACTTAAGCTTATAAAACAAATAAAGAGAGGTAAAAAGACAAAACGCCATGAGCGAAAAAAACAATAAAGTGCACAAGCCAATAAAAACACAAGAGAAATTCCATAGAGTATGAGATCGGATTTTATATAAGTTATCATATCATCAGCGATCATACTTACCCCACCAAGATAGAAACCATCTCCATCTTTTTCGTATTTTTTGATGATATTTTTGATCGTGTCTAGGCCTTGTTTTGTAATGACTTTTTGTTGTTCTTGATGTTTTTTAATCGCTAGGCGAATTTGTTCTTTTTCATTATCATCTGTGCCAAGATCGCGTTTTTCTATGAGTTCGTTATAGATTGTATCGGGTTTAAGATAGATGATAAGCCCTGTTGTTTTACCATCCTTTGAAATGATATTGTTTTTATAAAAAGGACTGTTTAAAATTTCATTTTGGGCTTTGGTGAGGTTGATATCCTTGCTTTCTATATTGGGGATATTTTTTAAAAGTTCTTTTAAGTCCGTATTTTCAGAGCTTTGGAGCAAAGGAGCATTAATGATGCTAAAAACACGCTCAACTAATGAAACTTGTTCTAATTCTTGATGAAGTTTTTTTAATTTGTTTAAATTTTTATTTGAAAAAGGATTTTCATCTTCGGGTTTAAAAGCTAAAAGTAAAAAATTATCACTTTTGTAATGTTTAGAAAGTTCTCTAAAAATTTTTAAATCCTTATCATCCTCCAAAAGCAAGCTCTCAGCACTTGCATCTACGCTTAATTTAGAAGCAAAAAAGCTTAAAAACAAGCATATAAAAAGAGTGGTAAAAAAAGTACTTTTTGGATGATAAATAAAAATTTTTAAGAATTTCGCAAACATTATTCTATAGTTATATTCTCAAGTTTTTGAAGCAGGGTATCAAAATCTTGGTTTGCTAAAATATCTCCAAATTGAGATCTATAGGTTTGAACTATACTCACACCCAAAACATCGATATCATAAATAAGCCAGTCATTATTGTTGTTATAAAATTTAAAGATGATATTTTTTTCCTCTCCATCTACTATCATTGAAGAGGTTAAAAAATATCGTTTTGCATTTTTTAATTCTCCATTTTTTACCATTAAAACTTGATCTTTATAAAGATTGAGTTTATCGGTAAAGCTTTTTTTAAGACTTGCTTCAAAAGCACTAGTAAATTTTTCTTGTTCTTTAGGATTTAATTTAGAATAATCTTTAGAAAGACTCAGTTGAGCCATGAGTTTATAATCAATTATATGATCAAAAATTAGAAAAATTCCATCAGCAGCTTGTTTTTTATCTTCTTTATTGTTTTGTAGAAGTTGCAAGCTTTTATTGATATTTTTTTGCATAGTGCCTGAAATTTCATCTAATTGTAAGGCAAAAATATTTAAAGATAAAGTTAAAATTAAAAATATTTTTTTCATTTTTTTCCTTTATTTGCTAAGTTCATTGCGTCTTTGCTCGTAAGCATCGCGTATAAATGGATATAAATTAGGAGTATTATAATAAATTTCGTCAATCTCATCAAGCCTAAAACTAAGTTCATTTCCAAAACCATAGGCGCTTATAGCTATGCTTGCCCAAGTAGGATCGATATAAGCTGTTGGGCTTGCATACCAAGTTGCAGGTAAGGTTAGCATATCTCTTAGATTGCTAGGTCCAAGTACGGGTAAAACGATATGAAAACCACTTCCTACTCCCCAATGTGCCAAAACAGTTCCTAAATCAGCAGGATGTTTTTTAAGTCCCATTTTGCTTGCAGGATCCATAATCCCACCAAAACCCATAATGGTATTAGCACTAAATCTTTTAAATTCTTCTCCTGCTTCTTCAAATTTAAATTGCAAGACATTGCCTACAAAGCGTAGGGGTGCAAATAAATTATCAAAAAAATTTCTTACGCCCGTGCGAATAAATTCAGGAGTGATGGCATTGTAGCCTTTAAGAATAGGGCGAAAACCATAATCATACAAGGTTACATTAAAGCTTGTCATTGCTTTATTATAGCCAGAAAGCGGGTCATTTACTTTATAGCTTTGATATTCTTCTTCAAAATCATTTAAATCAAGCTCATTTGCAAAAGCAAAGATCGTGCTAAAGAGTAAAATACAAGATATTAATTTTAATCTCAAATAAAACTCCCAAAAATTAAAAGCCGCTATTATAGCAGATTTTAATCAATGTGAATATCCCAGTAAAATTCAACCCATTCTTTAGCCTCTTTAATCTTAAAATCAGGCTCTAAAAGAGCGGTTTTTTTATAAAAAATCGTAGCAATTTTAAGTTCGATATGTGGAAATTTTTCAAGCAAAACTTTTTTAATTTCAGCTAAACTTTCCCCACTATCCACAATATCATCAATGAGTAGAATTTTTTTATGTTTGCTAAGATCAGGAATGTTAAAAATCTCAATAGTATCAAGTTTTTTTGTATCATCATAGTGGATGGAATTTAGAGCAAAAAGATTGCGTGTTTGAAGAGCAACTGCTAAAGAATGTCCTAGGCTCATCCCTCCTCTTGCTATGGCTAAAAGTGCATCAGGATTGAAATCTTCTTTGATTTCTTTAGCTAAAATTCTAACATCTTCTTTAAATTCTTCATAAGAATAAAAAATCATTTTTGTCCCCCTTTTTTTATTGTAAAGCAATGAGTAAGAAATTTCCTAAGGAAATTAAGCTTAAAACTATAATGCCAAGATTAATCTTATCCCATTCTCTCTTAAAAATTCGAACCAATAAATAAGAAAGAAAACCAAAAGCAAAACCCGTGGTAATCGAATAAGCAAAAGGCATCATAATGATGGTAAAAAAACTAGCTACTGCAATAGCACTGTCTTTAAAATCTATATTTTTAACTTCCATAAACATTAAAATTCCCACCATTACAAGCACAGGGTATATGGCATTTGCAGGAATGGCTTTAAAAAGTGGAAGCAAAAAAAGTGTAAAAGCAAAGCAAATAGCTACAACTAAAGCAGTAAGTCCTGTTCTACCTCCACTTTCAACCCCTGTTGTGCTTTCTACAAAAGCAGTCACAGTTGAAGTTCCGCCTAAGGCACCTAGGGCTGATCCTGTAGCATCTGCCATGAGAGTTTTGCCTAATTTTTTCTCTCCATTTTTTGCATCATCAAAAATTTTACCCCTTTCGCCTATGCCTGTAATAGTGCCTATGCTATCAAAAAGTTGAGTGATAAAAAAAGTAAGGATAATAGGTATCATAGCGATATTTAAAGCACTTTTGATATCAAGTTCTAAAAAAATAGCTCCTAGGCCATTTTCATTACTAAAATTAGGCAAGGAAAAGATTTGCTCAGGAAAGCTTGCATTATCAATCCCAAAAATCCAAGCTATAATAGAGCTTATTAAAACACCTAAAATAAAAGCTCCTCTTAGTTTTATAGCCCAAAAAAATATAATTAAAATTAGAGTAAAAATTCCAAAAAGTACATGGGGATTTTTAAAATTTCCTATACTGACTAAAGTATCTTTATTAGAGCTTATAATGCCCATTTGGCTTAAACCTAAAAAAGCGATAAAACATCCAATCCCTGCGCAAATGGCTAAGCGTAAATCTTTAGGTATATTGCGTATAACCCAAAGACGAAAGGATGTAAAAGAAAGAATTAGAAAAATAACACTTGAGATAAACACTGCTCCTAAGGCACTTTGCCATGGTATTTTTTGTCCCAAGCAAACTGCAAAAGTAAAATAAGCATTTAAACCCATTCCAACACTCATGGCTACTGGAGTATTAGCAAAAAAGGCATTAAAAGCAGTCGCGACAATGGTGATTAAAGCAGTTGCGGTAATTAAAGCTTCTATAGGCATACCTGTATTACCTACTATGCTTGAATTTACAGGAATGATATAAACCATAGCTAAAAAGGTTGTTAGCCCCGCTACAACTTCAGTTCGAACATTGGTACCATTTTCTTTGAGTTTAAAAAAATCCATTTTTTAATCCTTAGTAGGTTTGTAGTTCATTATATAAACTATCGCGTTCTACAGGAGTTAAATTTGCTGTTTTTATCATTTCGATAAAGGTTTTTAGGTTAGTACCCTTAGCAGATTTTGCTCCTCCTGCGCTTTGTATACTTTCTTTTTCTATGGTGCCATCTAGATCGTTTGCGCCAAATTCTTGCGCAACCATAGCTAAATTTAAAGTCATAGTCGCCCAGTAAGCTTTAATATTTTTGATATTATCAAGCACCAAACGAGAAATAGCTATGGTTTTTAAAATTTCTTCACTGTCCATAATCTTATCTGTTTGTATATAGCTATTATCTCTTTGCCAAACCAAAGGAATAAATGCGTTAAAACCTCCACTTTCATCTTGTAAAGCACGAAGTCTTAACATATGATCGATCCTATGGTGCCTTTCTTCGATATGTCCAAAAAGCATAGTAGCATTGCTTTGTCTGCCTTTATCATGCCAAAGTTTGTGAATTTTGAGCCAATTTTCACTGCTTACTTTTCCATGACAGATTTTTTTGCGTATTTCTTCATCAAAAATTTCTGCTCCACCTCCAGGCATAGAATCCACGCCATATTCAAGCATTTTTTCTATCACTTCTTCATAGCTCATTTTAAAACGGCGATGTAAAAAGTCAATTTCTGCTGCTGTCATGGCTTTTATATGCATTTGGGGGTATTTTTCTTTAATCATTTTAAAAATTTCTAAATACCACTGCCAACTTGTGTCTTTATTGTGTGCTGAAACAATATGCACTTCTTTAGTGCCACGAGTGATAGTATCATCAACTATTTTCATAATTTCTTCATGACTCATAAGATAAGGATTTGGATTTTTTCGGTGTGCCGAAAAGGCGCAAAATTTGCATGTATCCGCACAAATATTTGTAGGATTTATATGACGATTTATATTAAAATACACCTTTTTTCCATGAAGCTTAGTGCGTTTTTTGTGAGCAAATTTAGCTAAGGTAAAAAGATCTAAATCCCATAGAGCATTTGCCTCATTTTCGTTTAATCTTTCTTCATTTTCTAGTTTTTCAAGTAGATTTTTCATTGATTTTCACTTCTATAAAATTTTAGAATTTTTAAAAAAACATTATAAATTTTGCTTACTGAAAAAGAGTTTATAGCAAAGCCAAAATAAAAGATATTTTTGTTAAAATCTTATAAATAAAATTTTAAAAGAGAGTAAAGATTTGTTAAATAAAGAATTAGAACTTTTTAAGAAAAATCTCAATACTTATGCACAAAACTATAGAAAATTTTTTTTAAAACAAGGATCATTTAGTCTTTATCATTCGAAAAATATGGATAATTTTTTAAAGCAAACTTATGATATAGTATTAAAAGAATGTTTTGAAAATTTTTTGCCTGCAAGCGATAATATACCTTTTTGTGTTTTGGCAAGTAAAGGATATGCAAAAAATAATCTTTGTGCAAATGAAAGCATTTCTTTAATTTTTGTTTATAAGGATATCAAAGCTTATCATTTAAAACCTATGATTAAAGCTTTTATAGAAATATTAAATGATGTGCATTTGCAAATTGATTATGTGGTTTTAGAGCTAAATGGGCTTTATAATGCCAGTAATGAACTTAAAACAACCATAATAGGTGCTCGATTTATATGTGGATCTAAAATTTTATTTAAATCAGTCAAGGAAAAATTTGATAGCATACTTCATGCAAATAAAAACGAATTTGCCCAAATTTTACTTGCAAATTTTAAAGATTTTAACCTTCCTTTTATCAAGCAAGAATTTAACATAAAAAAAGATTTTGGAGGCTTAGATCACTTACGAGCCTTGGAAAGTTTGTTGATTCTTTTTAAAAACTCCCCTAAAAATTATGCTTTAAATTTTATAGATGAAAAAAATTTAAGCGAGTTGCGCTTAGCGGCTGATTTTTTATTGTCCTTAAAATCTGCTATAAATTTGCAAAGTAATAAAGATCAAGATGAATTTTTATTTAGCAATATTCACGAGATTGCAGAATTGATGTATAGAAAGGGCAAGAAAAATCTAGATGCTGAAAAAATCTTAGTGCAAAAAGCCTTGCAAAGTATGCATACCATAGGTTTTTATACTCATTTTTTAGCTTATAAAATCCAAAATGAATTGCAAAATCTTACGCAAAAACAATACCAATTTAAAAATTTAGCAGAAGCATTGACTTTTTTGTTGGATTTAGAAGATCAAGATATTGTCTTTGATTTAGATTTGGTTTTTGCTCTTAAAAATTTAAGTTATGGAAAAAAGGATTTAGAGAAAGCTTTAGCTCTTTTTGAAAAAATATTTTTTAAAAGACATAGTTTTTGCATCTTAAAACTTTTGCTTGATAGTGGAATTTTAAAAGAATTATGTAAGCCTTTTGGTATGGTGCGTTTTTTAAGCGATGAGGAGGGGGATTATAGTTTTGATGAGCAAGCATTTTTGCTTTTAAAAGAATTTGAAAAATACGAAGACGAGCTTGAGAGTTTGAAAAATTTAAATGCAGATGAGAAAATGATTTTAAAGTTAGTTATACTTTTAAGTGCTATTAATAATGAAAATGAAATTTCTTTAGCAAGTATATATAGAGCTTATTGTGTTAAATTTAATTTAAAAAATGATATTTTTGAACTTGGGCTTAGAATTTTTAAAAATCACAATGCCTTAAAAGAGCTTGCTGAAAAAGAAGATGTTTATAATCCTATCATTATATGTGCTTTGCTTTCTAAGGTTGAAAATTTAAAAACCTTAGAGCTCTTGCATACTCTTACTTGGTTAAAAGCAAAAGCTTTAAATCGTAATCCATTTTTTTATAAGGTTATAGATAGAATTTTAGAAAATGCCAAACAAGGTTTTGATGATGAAAATTTACTCGATGAAACTGCAAGGCGCGTAAAAAAAGAATTAACACTTAAGAGAACAAAGCTTTTCTTAGATCAAAATGCCATTTTACAGGATAAAATCACTCATATAAAATCCAATCTTTTTATCATTAAAAATACTTTTGAAGATATTGTTGAAATTGCACGATTTGCAAAGGAAAATGATTTTAAATTTTGGTTTAGCAATAGTACAAATTTAAGCCTTCAAATCGTTGCTTTTAAGGATTTTAAAATAGAAATTGTTTTAACTGCTTTAGCAAATTTAAATTTGGTTTTTATGAATTTGTTTGAGTTATTTGATGATAAAATTTATTTAAGATTTGAGTATGATAATATCATTACAGACGAGCAAAAAATCAAACTTTGCGAACTTTTAAATTCAAATTTAAGCGGTTTTTCTTCAAAAAAGATCAAAAAGCCAATCATTAAAAAAGATGAGTTAAAATTGGATTTAAATTATTCTAAAATCTATGCAAAACTTAGCTTGAATACAAAAGATCAACAAGGTTTAATGGCATATATGATGAATATTTTTAACGAGTTGGGTTTGGTTTTATCTGCAGCAAAAATTCAAACCATACGCCAAAGAACGCGTAATACCTTTATTTTTCAAAAAAATGACAATTTAGAGAAAAATGAAGAAAAACTATTAAATTCTTTAATAAGTGAGTAAACAATGTGCGGAATTGTAGGTTATATAGGAAAAAATGAAAAAAAACATACTATTTTAAGTGGGCTTAAAGAACTTGAATATCGCGGTTATGACAGTGCGGGTTTAGCGGTGATGAAAAATGGAGAGCTTGATTTTTTTAAAGCCGTAGGTAAGCTTGAAAATTTGGCCAATAAATGCGCAAATTTTACAAGTGAAGAATTTGGTTTTGCTATAGGGCATACACGCTGGGCGACCCATGGAAAACCTACTGAAATCAATGCTCATCCTCATTTAGGTCAGTATTCTTGTGTGATTCATAATGGTATTATAGAAAATTATAAAGAGATTAAAAATAAGCTTGAAAGTCAAGGAGTGAGTTTTCTAAGTCAAACGGATACAGAAGTTATAGTTCAACTTTTTGAATTTTATGCAGAAAAAATGGAAGTTTTTGAAGCTTGGAAAAAAACGATAGAAGAGCTTAGAGGTGCTTTTGCCACACTTTTAGTGAGTAAAAAAGATCCTACTCGTGTATTTTTTGCTAAAAATGCCGCTCCTTTAATTGTAGGAAAATCTAAAAATCGTGAATTTTATTTTGCAAGCGCTGATACACCCTTGATAGGACTTTGTGATGAGGTGATTTATCTTGAGGATTTAAGTTTAGGTTATGCTAGTGAAAATGAACTTGTTATTTATGAAAACAATCAACTAAAACAAAATTCCTTTACCAAGCTTTCAGGCGATAAAGCTTATGCAAAAAAAGATGGCTTTCGCTTTTTTATGGAAAAAGAAATTTATGAACAAAGCCGCGTAATGAGCGAGGTTTTGATGGGACGCATTAATGGCGATGAAGTGGTTTTTGATGAGCTTGAAAATGAGAATTTGAGTACAGTTGATGAAATCACGCTTTGTGCTTGTGGAACTAGTTATCATGCTGCTATGGCAAGCGCGTATTTGTTTGAGCGTTTAGCTAAGGTTAAAGCTAAGGTAGAAATTGCTAGTGAATTTCGCTACCGAGAAGCGATTGTAAAGCCTAATTCTTTATTTATCGTAATTTCTCAAAGTGGGGAAACTGCAGATACTTTAGAAGCTTTAAAAATTGCAAAAGAGCAAGGAGCTAAAACATTTGCCATCTGCAATGTGGATAATTCTAATATAGTCCGTTTGGCACATTTAAGCCTTTTAACGCGTGCAGGCATTGAAAAAGGTGTAGCTTCAACCAAGGCTTTTGCAACTCAGGTTTTAACACTTTGGATGTTGGCAATTTTTATTGCTCAAAAGAAAAAAATCGATATGAGTGCCGAAATCAAAGCTCTTTTGCACACTCCTAATTGTGTTGCAGTAAGTACTAAATTGCATGAAAAAATTCATCGTTTATCTAAGCGTTATTTAGATGGCCATGGATTTTTCTTTATAGGTAGAGATGTTTTCTATCCTTTGGCTTTAGAAGGAGCTTTAAAATTAAAAGAACTTTCTTATTTGCATGCTGAGGGTTATCCTGCAGGAGAAATGAAGCATGGACCTATAGCTTTGGCTGATTCTAAACTTTATACCATAGCTTTAATGCCTAAAACCCTGCTTTATGAAAAAACCAAATCAAATGTTGAAGAGTTGATAGCTAGAGATTCTACTGTTCTTTGTGTTTCTCCTTTGGATTTTGATTTAAGCGATGATTTTATAAAAACCAATGAGCAAGATCACTATATGTGTGAATTTTTTGAAATGATGGTAATCACTCAACTTCTAGCAATGGAAATTTCCATAAGACTTGGCAATGATGTAGATATGCCAAGAAATTTAGCAAAAAGTGTAACCGTTGAATAAACCCCGTGCAGTTATAAAACTGCACATAAACTCTCATAAATTCTAAAAAAATAAATAAATTTTAAATTATAAGCTAATTTTATGCTTATTTTTGTTTAAATAATTGCATAACAATTTTCTAGAAAGGAAACCTAATGGAATACAGAATAGAACATGATACTATGGGCGAAATTAAAGTTCCAAATGACAAATATTGGGGTGCTCAAACAGAGAGAAGTTTTGAAAATTTCAAAATCGGTTGCGAAAAGATGCCAAAGGTGCTAATCTATGCTTTTGCAAATCTTAAAAAATCTTTGGCTTTGGTAAATAACAAACTTGGCAAGCTAGATGATGCTAAAAAAAGTGCTATAGTTCAAGCTTGCGATGAAATTATCGCAGGTAAATTTGATGATAATTTCCCACTCGCAATTTGGCAAACAGGATCAGGCACACAAAGCAATATGAATATGAATGAAGTGATTGCAAATCGTGCAACTGAAATTATGGGTGGAGATTTTCGTAAAGAAAAACTTGTACATCCAAACGATCATGTAAATATGTCTCAAAGTTCTAACGATACTTTCCCAACTGCTATGAGTATAGTTGCAGTAGAGCAAGTAGAAAAAAAACTTATTCCTGCGCTTGATGAACTTATCGCTACTTTTGAAAAAAAGGTAAAAGAATTTGAAGGAATTATCAAAATAGGACGCACACATTTACAAGATGCTACACCGCTTACTTTAGCACAAGAATTCAGTGGCTATCTTTCTATGCTTTTACACTCAAAAGAGCAAATTATCGCTTCTTTACCAACTTTAAGAGAATTGGCAATAGGCGGAACAGCAGTAGGAACAGGACTGAATGCACATCCAGAGCTTAGCGAAAAAGTGAGTGAGGAGCTTAGCAAGCTTATAGGTACAAAATTTGTTTCAAGTCCAAACAAATTCCACGCTTTAACAAGCCATGACGCTATCAATTTTACCCATGGAGCGATGAAGGGCTTGGCTGCAAATTTAATGAAAATAGCAAATGATATCAGATGGTTAGCTTCAGGCCCTAGATGCGGACTTGGTGAGCTTAATATCCCTGAAAATGAACCAGGAAGCTCCATCATGCCAGGTAAGGTTAATCCTACACAATGTGAAGCTATTACTATGGTAGCGGTTCAAGTTATGGGAAATGATGCTGCTATAGGTTTTGCTGCAAGTCAAGGAAATTTCGAGCTCAATGTATTTAAGCCTGTGATTATCTATAACTTCTTACAAAGTCTTGATTTGCTTGCTGATTCTATGCATTCATTCAATATTCATTGTGCTGTAGGTATAGAACCAAATCGTGAAAAAATAGAATACAATCTACATAATTCTTTAATGTTAGTTACTGCATTAAATCCACATATTGGATACGAAAATGCTGCTAAGGTAGCTAAAAATGCACATAAAAAAGGTATTTCTTTGAAAGAAAGTGCTATGGAGTTAGGTTTGGTTAGTGAAGAAGACTTTGCTAAATTTGTTGATCCTGCTAAAATGATAGGACCAAAAGCTTAAGTCTAACTTGATGTTTCTCTCTTGTGCGAGAGAAACATTTTTTATTTTAAATTAAATTCTTATCTTTTAAAATTATATAAAGTCTTATTGTTGAAATAAAAAAAGTTAAAATTGCAGGCCCTAAAATAATACCCCAAAAACCAAATGTTGAAATTCCAGCTATCATCGCTAAGAAAATCAAAAGCTCATTGATTTTAGTCGGTGTTTTTACGAGTTTTTCATTAATCCATTTAATGATTAAAGGTTTAACTAGAGTATCAGCGATAAAAGAGATAACAACAACAGAATAAATAAAAATAACAAGTGCTGAACCAAGACCACTTGAAGCAAATTCATAAAGACTTATAGGGATATATACCAAAGCTCCACCTAGAGCTGGTATGAGAGAGCTTACAGCAAAGATTACACCCATTAAGATAGCATCGTATCCGTAAAACATAGCAATGATACTAAAAAGTGCTCCTTGAAGTATGGCGATAATGATCATAGAATAAAGCACCACAGCCATAACATTACCCACTTCGCTTAAAATATCATCAAGCTCTTGTTTGTCAATAGGAATGACAGATTTTATATAGATTACCAGTTCTGTTCCATATAGATTGGCAAAAAAATAAAATATACAGATTAGCACCATATCTATAAGAAATTTAGCTCCTGATTTTGTAAAACTTGAAGCATAATTTAAAATTTGCCTAGAGATACTATTTAAGTCTATAGAAGCTAGAAATTCTTTTATTTTAGGTTCTAAAAAGCTAAGACTTTCAGGTAGGGTAAATTGATAATTTTTAACATAATTGAGCGTTTGTGTGACGAGATTGATATCAAAGTTTTTGAAAGCCTTAGCTAGTTCGATCATTGCGTAGACAAAGGGAGCGAAGAAAAGCAAAACCATACATGCAGTTGTTAGCATAGATGCTAAAAATTTGCGTCCATTTGTCAGACTTAAGAATTTAGCGTTTGCATTTGAGGTAGCAACTGCCATCAAGCTTGCGATAATAATGACGAGTAAAAAATCTTTAAAAAGATAAAGCAAAAGAGATAAAACTACTAAAGTAAAACAGATGAGAAAAATTTTTCCAGTTTGCATTTTTTTCCTTCAATTTTCATCAAATAAAGTTTGTTCATAATTAAGTTTGAGCACGCTAAAGCTTTTTGTGCTTGCTATACGACCTTTGGCAGTGCGTTCTATGTAGCCATTCGCAAGCAAATAAGGCTCTATTACATCTTCAATAGTATTTTCATCTTCGCTCAAAGCTGCTGCTATGCTAGAAAGTCCTATAGGTTTTCTTTTAGCTTCTGTTAGAAGTTCTAAATACCTTAAATCCATTGCATCAAAACCAAGTTCATTGACACCTAAGGAATTTAGAGCTTCTTTAGCTCTTTCTTTGGTGATCGTTTCTTCGTCATTAACATCTGCAAAATCTCTCACTCTTTTTAAAAGTCTAAGTGCGATTCTAGGGGTAGAGCGACTTCTTTTAGCAATTTCAAGCGCAGCTTCATTTTCACAGGTTTTATTGAGCTTTAGTGCAGCTTTTTGAAGTATGATAGCAAGCTCTTCATCTTTATAAAATTCGAGTCTAAATTGCATTCCAAAACGATCTCTTAAAGGATTGCTAAGCATTCCTGCACGGGTTGTAGCACCAATAAGTGTAAATTTAGGCAAATCGATTTTTATAGTTTGTGCCGCAGGGCCACTACCGATGATGATATCTAGCCTATAATCTTCCATTGCAGGGTAAAGTACTTCTTCAATAGCAGGGCTTAAGCGATGAATTTCATCGATAAAAAGCACATCTCCTTCGCTTAAATTGGTTAAAATTGCAGCCAAATCTCCACTTTTTTCTATCATAGGTGCGGCGGTTGTTTTGATATTTGCACCCATTTCATAAGAAATAATATTAGCCAATGTGGTTTTGCCAAGTCCCGCAGGCCCACTAAAAAGTATATGATCTAAACATTCATTTCTTTTTTTTGCAGCGCTAATAAAAACATTTAAATTCTTTTTAATATTTTCTTGCCCTATGTAGCCATCGAAATTTGAAGGACGCAAAGAAGTTTCATAAGTTTCATCAAAAGAATATTTTTCTATTTCTACTATTCTGTCCATATTTTCATTCTTACACTTTGGAAAATTAAAATAAGATTTTAGCTAAAATTTGCTACAATTTGCATTAAACTTTAGCAATACGGTTTAAAAATGGGAATTTTAACAAAATTAGAATTAGATTACGAAATCGACGACATAGAAAAATTTTTACAATTTTTTAGAACAATGTGCGATAGATTTGAACCTTTAATCATACAGCTTGGAAGCGATAGTGTGCGTTATAAAGAAGCTATAAAAGAACTCGAAACTTTGGCGCATAATACCGCTTGGGCAGCAAGGCGTTTAAATCTTGAAGAAGTAACTGATTTTTGTGTATTTTGCGAAGAGATGATGGCTCAAGCAAATCGTTTTAATGGGCCAGCTAGCGATGAATTTACAGATTGGATGCTTTTAATGAGCGATCAGTTTGAAAAATATTGTCGTTCGTATGAAAATGATGATTCTGTTTTAGCCGTTTTTAATCCTTTAATTGTTAATGTTCCAAATATTATTTCTAAATAAGGGAGCGACTTGGCTTCGACAGGAGTAAGTCTGCTTAGATGGCATGTCGCTTTGGACAAAGCGTAAAAAGTCCAAATTAAAATTAAACGCAAATAACGTTAAATTTGCTCCTGCTTACGCTAAAGCTGCGTAAGTTCAGTTGAGCCCGAAACTCAAGTGATACTATCTAGCTTGAATTTTGGTCATCTTTGATAGTGTAGATTGAAAATTGACAACTTTTAATCGAAGTTAAAGTCTTAGTCTAGCCTGAAATTTTGGAAGGTGAGTTTAGCTAGATGAAGTTTTCACCTTTGCTAAACATGTAGAAGTCTTTGTGGGGTTATTTTTGGACAGGGGTTCAATTCCCCTCGCTTCCACCATTTTATCAGTTTTCTTTAAAAAGCTTAGAGGCTAGATAAGTTGCGCGACTTTGATCAGCATCTTTTTTAAGAGTTTTATAGATTTTACTGACATATTCTTCTAAAATTTGTTGTGAGTCAATCACTTTTTCATTGCTAGCAACTTTTGTATATTCTCCATCATTTTGAAGCTCGTAAGCAAGTAAATTATCGCTGAGTTGCAAGCGTAAGAATTGTGCTAATTTTGCTTTGCTTCTTTCATCATATATAGGAGTCATAAGTTCTAAACGACGCTCTAAATTTCTTGGCATCCAATCCGCACTTGATATAAAATAATTTGGCTCGCTGTGTTTAAAATAAAACACTCTAGCATGTTCTAAATATTTTCCTATAATACTTCTAACGCGTATGTTTTTGCTGAATTCTTCATTAGGTTTCAAGCAGCAAATTCCACGAACGATAAGATCGATTTGAGTTCCTTTTATGCTAGCTCCATAAAGAGCTTTTATGATATCGCTATCTACAAGAGAATTCATTTTTGCGATGATAACTCCTTCACTCCCCTTACTTGCCTCTAAAGCTATCATTTCTAGAATTTTTTCCTTGATTTGATTTGGACTCATAGAGAGGGTTTGAAGGCGACGATTTTTACTAAATCCTGAAAGTATGTGAAAAAAGCTTGTTGTATCCCTTGCAAATTCAACTTTGCTCGTAAAATAACTTACATCGGTGTAGATTTTAGCACTGCTTGCATTATAATTTCCCGTGCTTAAATGCATATAAAATTTAAGCTTATCGCCTTTTTTGCGTATAACTTGAGAAACTTTGGCATGAACTTTAAAGCCAGTGATTCCATAAATCACATGAGCTCCAGCATTTTCTAAAGCTTTTGCCCAGTGAAGATTGTTTTCCTCATCAAAGCGGGCTTTAAGTTCTACCATAACTGTAACTTGTATCCCATCGCTTGCTGCGTCGATTAAAGCTTGGACTATATTAGAGTTTTTCTCTACTCTATAAAGAGTCATTCTTATGGAAATAACCTCAGGATCCTTGCTTGCTTCTTTGATGAATTTATAAACAGGATCAAAGCTTTCAAAAGGTTGAATGATGAGTATATCTTCTTTATCTATCGCATCAAAGATGGATAAATTTTCATCAAAAGGTGGCAAGGTTTTGGGTGCATAAAGCGGGCTTAAAAGATGAGTAAAGGTTTTATTGCCAGCAATTTGCCAAAGGCTAGGAAGATTTAGTAAGATAGAATACTCATAAACATCCTTGTGGAAAATTTTCATATGGGTATTAAGAAATTCTACGATTTGTTCATCTGCGCCCTTTTGAATTTGCAATCTTACAAAAGCACCCTTTCTACGAAGTTTTAAGCCTTGCTCTAGTATCATCATAAAATCATCAGCTTCTTCCTCTTCTATCACCATATCCGCATTTCTAGTTACTCTAAAAGCAGCCGAAGCAAGGAGTTTATAGCCAGGAAAAATTTCTTCTGTGTGTTTTTCCACTATGCTTTCAATTGGAACATAAACATTTGCACTCACTTCATAAAAACGAGGTAAAACTCTTGGAATTCGAATCATTCCAAATTTGATAAGCTCAGGATGGGTTTTATCGCAAATTTTAACCGCTAAGGAAAATGAAAGATTGTTTAAATGTGGAAAAGGATGAGTTGCATCTACAGCGATTGGAACGATAACAGGAAAGATAGTAGAGAAAAAATATTCATCACATTTTTGTTTTAGGTTGTTGTCTAGATTTTCATAGCTTTTAATAAAAAGATTTTCTTTTTCAAGATCGCTTATAATTTCATTAAAATAATGCTCTAAAAGATCTTTTTCTTTGTGAAGATATTTGCGTATAGCTTTTAATTGTTGTAAAGGAGACATCTCATCGCTGCTGCTTATATTAACTCCAGCTGAGAAAAGTTGTTTTAATCCTGCAACGCGTATCATATAAAATTCATCCAAATTAGTACAATATATAGCTACAAATTTAAGGCGTTCTAATAAAGGCAATGGACGCGAACATTGGTCTAGTACCCGTGAGTTAAAGCGTAGCCAAGAAAGTTCTCTATTTAAAAACATATTCGGATTTGTTTGCATTAAAACTCCTTTTTTTGGTGTTATTTTAACATTTATTTTTGAAAATAATGAGTTTTTTATAGAAATAAAATTCAAAATTTTTATTCTGGTTAATTAAGAGTAAATATATCTTTAAATTTATCTTAAAAAGCTATATGTTAAAATCACAATTTCATTTATTCTGAAAGTTTAAGGAGGAAAATTTTGAAAAAATCTTTGAATCTTTTTGGTATTTTTCTTGTTTTGCTTTTTGTGTTCTTTGCGGTAGGATTTTACACCTTTTATAATGCAAAAGGTACATCTTACTTAAGTAATGCAAGTGAATCTTGTAATAATTGCCATATTATGAATGAGGTTTATAATGAATATATGGCAGGACCGCATGCACAAAAGGTAAAAGGAGAAGCTAGGGCAACCTGTGTTGATTGTCATTTACCCCATGGTTTTTTGGCTAAGTGGATAGCTAAAGCAGAGAGTGGTTTAAATCATGCTTATGCTTTTACTTTTAAACTCGATGAGCTTCCTACAAATTTGAGTGCGACTGAGAAAAGCAGAAAAATGATACAAGATAATTGTGTTCGCTGTCATGCTGATTTTGCTCAAACAGCCATCAATGCTACAACAAATCCACACGCAGACAAATCTTTAAAATGTGCTTCTTGTCATCAAGATGTGGGTCACAAACATGGAATTTAATTAAGGAGAAATTGAATGAAAAAAAATTTTTTACGCTTAGCTATCGTTGTTTTAGTTTTGCTTATAGTGGGAGTTTTATGGCTCAATAATGATATAAATCAAAAAAAAGAAGACGAGGCAAATAAAAATGCCATTGCTGCAAATGCGGATTTTTCTTTACTTAGCGATGATAATCCAAATTTTGAAAGATGGGGGAAAGTTTTTCCAGAACAACTTAAAATGTATTTAACAGTTGAAGAAGAAGAACCTAAGGCTACTGAATTTGGGGGTAATTTATCTTATTCAAAACTTATTCGTTTTCCTCAATTAACTATACTTTGGGCCGGATATCCTTTCAGTCTTGATTTTAACGAAGAAAGAGGGCATTTTTGGGTTCAAGTAGATCAAATGAAAACCGCAAGAAATAATAAAGATTTTCTTAATGCTCACGGACTTAAAGCATTTAAGGGTCAGCCAGCAGCTTGTATGAATTGTCATAGTGGATGGACTCCATGGCTTATTAATAATATTGCAAAGGGAGATTTTGTCGCATTTAACTCTACAAATTATTGGACTATGATTAAAAATGTTCCAGCTGTTGATGGTATAGTAGAAAATTCTCCAGAGCATGCAGGACCGCATGGTGGTAAAAGAATGGGTGTTACTTGTGCAGATTGTCATAATCCAAATGATATGAGTTTAAGACTTACTCGTCCTGCTGCAATTAATGCTTTGGTTGCTAGAGGCTATGAAAAAGATCCAGTACAAGGCGTAAAAGCTACAAGAGAAGAGATGAGAACTTTAGTTTGTTCACAATGCCATGTTGAGTATTATTTTAAACCAACAGGAGAAAAAGTAAAAGTAATGGGTGAAACCATTGTTGATGATAGCTCTAAAAAATGGTGGGATGGTACTCAAAAGAATTATGATGAATATGAATTTTGGAGAGATGGCAACAAGCCAAAAGAAATTGAAGCTAATGGTATTATGTTAACATTCCCATGGAGCGAATGGAAAAAAGGTCAGCCTTTTAGAATTGAAATGCTAGATGATTATTATGAAAAAGTTCGCAATGTATTTGGTGCAGATTTCACTCATAAATTAACAGGTGCTCCAATCATTAAAATTCAACACCCTGAAAGTGAGCTTTATAGTGGCGGTGTACATGCTGCTAATGGAGTAAGTTGTGCTGATTGTCATATGCCTTATGTTAGAGAAGGTGCTAAGAAAATTTCTCAACACAATATCACTTCTCCATTAAGAGATATTAATTCTGCTTGTAAAACTTGCCATAAACAAAGCGAGGATTATTTAAGAGCTCAAGTTCGTGATATACAAAATAGCGTAGCACACGATCAAAGAACAGCTGAATATGCTATCGTTAGCTTAATCATGGATACTAAAAAATTACGCGATGAGCTAGGAAATATGGAGAAATTCCAAACTGATGGTAAGGCTGATGCTAACAAGATCAGTGAAGAACTTAAAGAAGTTTTAGAACTTCACCGCAAATCTCAAATGAGAGCTGATTTTGTTAATGCTGAAAATTCAACAGGTTTCCACAATCCTCGTGAGGCTTCAAGAATGCTTTTACAAGCTGTAGATATGGCTAAAACAGGACAAATTAAACTTATAGAAATTGCTAATGCTAATGGCATTAATGATTTTAAAACTTCAAATTTAGGTTTTGAAGATATACAAAAATTCAATCCTGGAGAGCTTTATTATAAAGTAGATGTTAATGGACATAAAGCAGGGGAGCGTTATTATGGTGATGAAATAGAAGTAAATGGCAATCCTCCAAAAGAACTTTTAGAACACGATAAAAACCTTGCTCCGTATAATTATCAAGTTATTGATAAAAAATAATTCTTAAAAGCCCTATATTTTAGGGCTTTTTATATCCTTCAAGTAAATTCTATATTTTTTTATGCGCTGTGTTTAAGTGATGCGATATTTATAAAAGTAAAATTTTAATCTACAATTTGGCTTTAGATTATAAAGCATTATCATGTATAAGCTTTATAAAAAAAGATAAGAGTATGTAAAATAGATAATTTAAGCTTATATTTTTAATGTATTTTTTAGCATTTTAAAATCAGAAATAAATAGCTTAATCTTGTAAAATATAAAATTAAATACGCTCCAATAAAGAGTTTTTATAATTTTAAAATGCTATATTGTTTAGCTGATTAAAGTAGGGATAAAATTTAATTTTTTAGATATTTTTATGCAAAGTAATATTAAAGATTAAAAATACCGCTTAAAATATCAAGATCATTGATTTGAAATTGTGTTTAAATCATGGGATTATAAATTTTTGAAAGTCAGTGGCGGACAGAGAGGGATTTGAACCCTCGAGACCCGATTAAGATCTGCACCCTTAGCAGGGGTGTGGTTTCAGCCGCTCACCCATCTGTCCAATAAATTAAAGTGTGATTATATAAAAAATTAGATAATACCTAGCTTAAAAAAGCTAGATAAAAAAATTAAAGGCTAAGATAAGCTAAAAATATAGTGATAACAACCCCAGCTCCAAGCGTTGCGAGCTGTTTTTGTCTGTCTTTTTTGCTAGCAAATAAAGTAATTATAAGACCTGAAATATAGAGCAAAAATAAAGCAATACCAAAACCTATGCTAAGCACAGAAAAATACCAAGCGCCTTTATCTTTATGAAGCATGATCATATCGCCTAGTAAAGATCTAGTTTTAAGAGTTATTGCATACTCGTTTTGAGTAACAAGAGCTATATTTGCACTATAATGTGCTCCACCTATGGTTATACCCTTATCTTTGCTTTCAATAACTTCAGTATTAGATGGAATTTTTAAATTGTTTTCTTGTAGGTATTGGATGAGTGCATCTTTTTCTTTACCAACTTCTATATTTTTTACAAGTTTATAATTTTCTACCTTTAAGCCTGTATCTTGATCGGCTCCAAAGATATAAACAATCCCTGTAAGTGCAAAAAGTACAGCACAGGGTAAGAAAAATAAACTCACATAAATGTGAATTTGTCTAAATAATTTGTTTTTGTTAATCATTTTCTCTCCTTTTTGATTATCAATTTGTATAGTATTTTGACAAAAGAATGTGAAGCGAAAGTGAATTTTTTATAGTAGATATAAACTTAAATTTATTTTAATATTTGTTAATGTTGGTTAGATTTAGTTAGGGTGTAAGAGGAGTTTATCCTCTTACAAATAGTTTATTTAATGGCGTTTGTTACTTCTAAAATCATGGTTTTTAGTGATTCTAATCCATTGCCACTTGCTAGATACCAGTATTCAGGATCAAGATAAATGATTTTATTATTTGTAGCAGCGTTAGTTTTAGCCACAAGAGCATTATCAAGTATACCTTGTGCGCGTTCTTTGTTGCCTACGATGATATTTCTATCGACTACAAATAGATAATCAGGATTTTTTTCTAGTATAAATTCAGAATTAATGCTTTTTCCATGTGTACCCACTTTTACATTTTCATCCACAGCATTAATACCTAAAACATCGTGAATGATTCCAAAGCGAGATTGAGGTCCAAAAGCAGAAATTTTGTTAGAATTTGTTAGAACAATAAGAGCTCTTTTGTCTTCATCTACTATGCTTTTTGCTTGCTCTATCTCATTTTTAATATCTGCAATTTTTTCAGAAGCTTCTTTTTCTAAGCCATAAAGTTTTGCAACGCTTAAAACATTATTTTCAAAAGAGCTTAAGAAATTCGCATTGTCAAGTCCTACAAACATAGTTGGAGCGATTTCTTTTAATTTTTCATAGAATTTGCTTTGGCGTCCAGAAATGATAATAAGATCAGGTTTTAAAGCGTTAATAGCTTCAAAATCAACTTGCTGAACCCCACCTACGCTAGGTTTATCTTTAAATTGTTGTAAGTATTTTGGCAAGTTTTTAGCTGGAACTCCTGCAACATTATCGTTAAGTCTTAGAGCATGAAAAGTATCTAAAATTCCAAGATCTAAAATCACAACCTTAGATGGATTTTTAGGAATTTTGTTTTCACCTAGACTATCTTTTACCAAAAAGCTATCGCCCTCATCACTCATGCTAATAGGTATAACTTTTACCGTAGTGCTAGTTTTTGTTGCGGCGCTTGCGTTATTTTCATTAGATTTTGAATCGCAAGCCGTTAAAATTAGACTTAAAAAAAATGCAAAAAATGCAAAAACTAAAGATTTTTTCATATATTCTCCTTTATTTAGAAATAAATACAAATTTTTTTCCCATCAATCTGACTTACAGGGATATCCATATCATAAATTTGTCTTAAAACATCTTCGTGGATAATTTCATCTTTTAATCCCTGTTTTAAAAGTTTTCCATTTTTTAGGGCTATAATTTCATCAGAATAAATCGAAGCAAAATTGATATCGTGAAGCACAACAGCTATGCTTTTGTTAAAGTCTTTTACTAAATTTTTCATAAGTTGCATGATTTGCACACTGTGTTTCATATCAAGATTGTTAAGAGGTTCATCAAACATGATAAATTCAGTATCTTGAGCGATAATCATCGCTATAAAAGCTCTTTGTTTTTGTCCCCCGCTTAAGCTGTCTAAAAATTCATTTCTTAGAGAATTAAGTCCCATATACTCAAGCGCTTCATCGATTTTTATTTTATCGTTTGCATTGAGCCTTCCTTGAGAGTGCGGAAAGCGTCCAAATGCGACTAATTCTTCAACTTTTAATCTTAAATTGATATGATTTTGTTGTTTAAGAATGGAAATTTTTTGCGCAAGATCTTGTTCTTTATATAGTGTTAAATCCATACCATCGATATAGATTCGCCCGCTATCAGGTTTGATTAAACGGCTTGCAAGGGCTAAAAGAGTAGATTTTCCTGCTCCATTTGCTCCTATAATAGAAGTGATTTTTCCTTTGTGAAAATCGATGCTAAGATCTGAAATAATAGCTTTTTTATCGTAGCATTTAGTGATATTTTGTAATCTTATCATAATTTATTGCCCTTTAATACAAGATAGATAAAATATATTCCACCTAGAAAATTGATAATAACGCTTATAGTTGTATTGTAATCAAAAACCCTAGAGACAAAAAACACTCCCCCAAGCAAAGCTAAAATGCTAATGAGCACGCAAGCAAGTAGTAAAATACTATGTTTAGAGGTTTTGAAAAGTTCGTAAGTGATATTTACTACCAAAAGTCCTAAGAAGGTGATAGGGCCCACAAGCGCTGTGCTAATAGAGGTTAAAATAGCAATTATTATCATAAGGTGTTTTGAAATTTTTTGATAGTTTATCCCTAGATTGATAGATAAATCCTTGCCTAAGCTTAAAGGATCTAAGAATTTCATATAACGAAAAATCCAAACAAAACTAAGCAAAGTAACGATATAAGCAAGAGCTAAAACATCAAAGGCTACATTATCAAAGCTTGCAAACATTCTTCCTTGGATAACCATAAATTCATCAGGATCGATAAGAATTTCAAAAAAAGAGCTTAAGGTGCTAAAAAGCGTTCCAAAAATCAAGCCTAAAAGCATGATAAGATAAATACTTTTGTCGCTACTAAAAAGAATTTTATAAAGCCCTAAAGAAAATACAACCATACAAGCTAGAGTGATTAAAAAATTAATATCATTTTTATATACGCTCAAATTTGCAGAACCCAAAGAAAAGACAAGGGCGCTTTGAAGAAGCATATATAAAGAATCTAAGCCTATGATAGCAGGGGTTAAAATTTTGTTATTGCAAAGAGTTTGAAAAATTATAGTTGATACAGCTATACAAATAGCCACTATAACAATAGCTGCGATTTGCAAAGAGCGATTTTTTAATGCGTATTCATCAAAATCTTTTAAACCTGCAAATATAAAAACAAGTGCCATTATAAGAGTTATAAAACTCAAGATTAAGATTTTTTTACGCATAAGTTTTCCTTTTGAGTAAAAGAAAAATAAAGATCAAAGATCCTAAAACACCCGCAGTTATGCTTAATGGCATTTCAAAAGGAAAAATCACAAGCCTTGAGATAATATCGCAAATAAGCAAAAACAAAGCCCCACATAATGCTATATAGATGAGATTTTTCTTAAGATTATCCCCGCGATAAATGGCAACAAGATTAGGGATAATAAGACCTAAAAAAGGTATAACTCCAACACTTACAATCACCACACTAGTGATAATAGAAACTATTATTAAACCTAAAAATAAGATTGTATTATAAGAAACCCCAAGATTTAAAGCAAGATCTTCTCCCATACCTGCTATAGTGATTTTATGAGCTAGAAAATAAGCAAGTATAAAAAGCGGTAAAGAAATATAAAGCAATTCATAATTTCCCTGCATAACATTTGCCATGCTGCCTTGTAGCCAACCTTGGATATTTTGTATATAATTTAAAGCATAGGCAAAAAAAGTGGTTATAGCATTTATAATCCCGCCAAACATTAAGCCTATCAAAGGCACGAAAATCACATCTTTGAGTTTGATTTTTCTTAAAATTTGGATAAATATAAAAGAGCCTAAAAGTGCGAAAATAGATGCGATGAGGGCTTGGGTAAAAAAAGAGGCTCCTGCAAAAAATATTAAAGAAATCAATATACCAAATTTAGCACAATCCATAGTCCCTGCAGTTGTTGGGGAAACAAATTTATTTTGTGTGAGTTGTTGCATGATGAGTCCGCATATACTAAGACTCATACCTGTGAGTAAAATTGCGATAAGTCGTGGAATTCTTGTAAGCAAAATGATTTCAAGCTGGGTAGCGCTGAGTGAAAAAATATCGTCTAAATTGATACGAATAACCCCTATAAATAAGCTTAATATTCCAAAAATGACAAGTAAGATTAAAAGAATATTTAAACTAAACAAGTGTTTAAAAAGCAATTTTTTCCTTATAGTAATAATAATTATCAAAAATAAAATCGTATTTTAAAATAAAATAATTTAAAAAACTATAAAAATTTGTAAAATCTCAATCAATTGTTTTAATTTAATTTATAAAAAAGAAAATTAAATTTAATATGAAATTAAAAATCCCGTAGAAAGTCTTTGTAAGCGCTTGTTGTAGTCTATGAGGCTCTCTCCATAGCCATTGAAGTATTGTAAATACCAATAAATTCCATTATCAAAAATATCATATCCTATATCTACTTGCACCGCAGCCTTATTATCATGAAAATCAAGATTATTTCTTAGCATAAGATTGATAAAATAATCATTTCCTAAATATCCCATATTGATATCAAAATTTCCCATATAATGTGTGATTTCAGGATTATCATCATCTTCGCTGTTTTCAGGAATTCTATACCAAATTCTAGGAACAAATAAAAAACGCTGATATAAAAATACGCTTGAAGCATAAATTCTATTCCAAGAGCGTGATTCTAAATTCTCATCTCCTTTGCCATTGCTCTCATGCAAAATTCCCACTCTTAGATTGTTAAGAAATTTATACTCTTCAAAATGCAAAGGAATATCTACAAAAAATTCAGGCTGATAATTTGTTTCTCTAAAAGGTGAGGAATGTTTATAATTTTGCCACCAAGATGTTTGAGTATAGCCTACATAATATTTTTCACCCAATCCTAACAAATCTTCAAACAATCTTTTTTTAATACTGAGTTGAAATTTCATTTCAGTTTTTCTATTTTCCCCGCCTAATGAGCCAAAGCTATAAGCAAAGGGTAGAAAATAATTCATCTTATATGAGCTGATTCCAAGGGGATTAAAGCTTGAATCCTCTCCTAAATAATTTTCCAAAGCGATACGTGAAAAATCCTCTTTTGTGCTAGCTGCTTTTTGGGTAGCTTGCATTTCGTGCTTTGTGTTTGAATTTAAAGAAGCATTATTTTCTTGGAATTCTTGTTTAGAAGAATTCTGCAAGGCTAGTTTTTTATAAATTTGCATAGCTTTTTCATATTGCCCTTTTTTCTCAAATTCTAAAGCTTGTTCAAAATCATCACAAAATACTAAACTATAAAAAAATATCAAAAAAAGAATTTTTTTCACTCGTACTCGCTTTTAAATTGCTCATATTCTTGATAAAAATTAAGATTTAAGAAAGGAGTTTCATCCTCAAATTCCACAAAGTGGGTTTTCGCTTTAGAAAACAATAAAGCGATTTTTTGCTCATTTTTTTCTAATAATTCTTTACAAAGATAAGCTACAGAGCTGTGATAAAATCCGCATAAAGGATGTTTGTGTGAGGGGGTTTTGGCAATGATGATTTGATAATCTTGCTCTAAAAAGGCTAGCATTTTTAAAAGCTCTTTATCGCTTAGATTAGGACTATCTACGCTTAAAATAAAAACAAATTCATCTTTAAAATTTGAAAGTATAGAATAAAGCGCAAGCATGGGGGAGTAAATTTCAAATTCAGGACAATCTTTTATGAGTTTAAATTTTGCTCCAAATTTGTCCTCTTTAGCACTCACATAAACATTTTTAAATATTTTTGAAAATTTTTCTACTTGAAATTGGGTTAAGGTTTGATTTTTAAAAATCAATTTGCTTTTATCCTCTCCCATGCGACTTGATTTACCCCCACATAAAATCACACAATTTAAATTTTCAAGTTTCAAAAATTTCCTTTTTTATTTCAATTCTATCATAAATTCATCAAAAATATCTTATAATCTCTTTTATGAAATACACAGAACTTATGCAATTACAAAAATTTTTTTCCCAGTTTAAAAAAATCGATTTTATCAAGCGTGTTAATGATAATATTTTAGAGCTAAGCTTTGATAAACAAAGATTTATTTTTGATTTAACTCGTGGAATGAGTGCTATTTATACTGCAAAATTGATGAGTAAAAATTATAACGCTCCTTTTGATTTCATGCTAAAAAAATACTTTAACAATGCTTTTATCAAAGAAGTGAAATTGCTTCAAGGCAATCGTATTTTATGTTTTAGTGTTAGGGTTGATAAGGCTTATAAGAGCTATGAAAGTAAGATTTATTTTGAATTTACGGGTAAAAATACTAATGTAATTATCACAGATGAAAAAGATTTGATTATAGAGGCTTTAAGGCATATTGATAAAAGTTACCGCGTTGTTAAGCCTAATGTGGTTTTAGAGGCTTTAAAGCCTTATAAAATGGATGAAAAATTTGAAGAAATAAAAAATTTTAATGATTATTTTACTCAAAAATTTGAAATTTTACATGCAAATAAAATCAAACAAATTCAAACACTTAAACTCGCTCAAATTGATAAAAAAATAGAAAATTTAGAAGAGCTTTATCTTGCTTTGGATAAAGAAGAGCTTTTGTTGGATCAGGCTTTAAATTTAAGAAAGCAAGCGGATATTTTATTTGCTAATTTAAGCATTTTAAAAGAATATGAAAGAGAATTTGAACTTGATGATTTTGAAGGAAAAAAGGTAAAATTTAAACTTGATTTAAGTCCAAAAGAAAGTGCTAATTTATTTTATAAAAATGCTAAAAAATTAGAACAAAAGGCTAGAAATTTAAATTTACAAAGAGAAAATTTAAAAGAAAAACTAGACTTTGCTAAGGGTTTAAAAGAAATGCTAAGTAAAGCTAAAAATGAATTTGAGCTTGAAATTTTATTGCCTAAAAAAAGCACTAAGAAAAATCAAGAAAACAAGCAAGATAATGGCATAGCTAATTTTTATTTTAATGAGTTTAAAATTTGTGTAGGTAAAAATGAAAAAGGCAATGAAAATTTGCTAAAGAGTGCAAAAAAAGATGATTTGTGGTTACATGTAAGGGATATTCCAAGCTCTCATGTTTTGATTATTTCAAACAAGCAAAAAATCAGCGAAGAAGTGATAGAATTTAGTGCGAGGCTTTGCGTGAATTTTTCAGGATTAAAGAAAGGTTCATATTGGGTCGATTATACTTTAAAGAATTTTGTTAAGGTTCAGCAAAAGGCGTTTGTAAAATATACAAATTTTAAAAGTATCAATATCACAAAGGATTAAAAATGCCAGTTAGCCCAATAGGAAATATGAATTTTGTTAATCAAAATATGGCTTATCCTGCTACTCAAGCAAGTAATGAGCTTGCAAAGGAAGGTTTTGCAGCTTCATTAAATATGGCAGCTTTTAATGAAAAAGAAAAAGCCTTAAACAAGCTTGAAAAAGTCAATGAAACTCAAGAAATCAAAGAAGAGATTAAAGAAAAAGCCGAACAAGAGGAAAAAAAGAAAAAACAAAAACAAGAAGCAAAAAAAGATGATAAGGATGAAAACTTAGAAGAGCAAACAGAAGAAGCAAGCTTTAAAAATGCACAAAGTATTCATCATATAGATATCAGCATATAAGGAAAAAAATGTTTAATGCAGCAAGAATTATTTGGGGCGTAGTGATGGCCATAGCAGTGATACTCATTGCTTTAATCGATCAGTTTATTATCAATTTTATTGTTTTTGCGTTTATATTGTATCTAGCTTTTAATGAAGCAAAAAAATTATTTAATTTAGAAGATGTAAGCATTATCCCTTTGGCTTTAGCCTTTATACTTGGAACCATTAGTGAAAATCCTTTGGCTTTTGGTGCTTTAGCAGCACTTTTGGTGTTGGGTTATCTTGTATATAAAAAAGCTCCTAACTTAAAGGCTGTTTGGGTTTATCTTTATCCGAGCTTGCCTGTATTAGCGCTTTGGCAGGTGTATTTAGATGATGGAATGTTTGCTTTGTTTTGGTTGATTGCTATTGTTGCAATTTGCGATAGCGCAGCTTATTTTATAGGCAAGCTTTTGGGAAAAACTCCCTTTTCACAAACCAGTCCTAATAAAACCTTAGAAGGCGTGATAGGTGGACTTGTTTGTGCGAGTATTTTGGGTACCTTGATAGGAATTTTTGTTTATAGTTTTTGGCTTTCTTTGCTTTGCTCGTTTTTTGTAGCATTTTTTGCAGTTATTGGTGATTTGCTTGAGAGTTATTTTAAAAGAGAAGCGGGTGTAAAGGATAGCGGAGATCTTATACCAGGACATGGTGGAATTTTAGATAGAATTGATGCGGTGATTATCGCTGCTTTTGTGATGGTTGCTCTTTTATGATAGTTTTTGGAAGTACAGGAAGTATAGGGCTTAATGCTCTAAAACTTGCCACTTTAAAAAATATCAAGATTTCTGCTCTTGCTTGCGGGGAAAATATAAGCCTTTTAAATGAACAAATAGAACAATTTAAACCCGAATTTGTAGCGATTAAAAACTCTAAAGATAAGCATTTAGTAAAACACGATAAGATCTTTGTAGGACAAGAGGGCTTAGAAGAAATTTTAAGTTTGTGCGAAGATGATTTGCTACTGAATGCTATTGTGGGTTTTGCAGGATTGAAAAGCACCTTAAAAGCAAAGGAGCTTGGCAAAAAAATAGCTTTAGCCAATAAAGAAAGCTTGGTAGTTGCTGGAAAATTTCTAAAAGGGGCGAAGTTTTTACCCGTAGATAGTGAGCATTCGGCTTTGAAATTTTTGCTTGAGGGTAAAAAAGATATAGCAAAGCTTTATATTACTGCAAGCGGTGGAGCTTTTTATAAGCATAAAATTAAAGATTTAAGCCATGTGAGTGTTAAAGATGCTCTAAAGCACCCAAATTGGAATATGGGTTCAAAGATCACGATAGATAGTGCGACAATGGCAAATAAGCTTTTTGAAATCATCGAAGCTTATCATTTGTATGATTTTAAAAATATCGATGCTTTAATCGAACCAAAATCTTTAGTTCATGCTATGTGCGAGTTTAAAAATGGCGCAAGCACGGCATATTTTTCAAGAGCAGATATGAAATTATCCATATCAGAGGCTATTTTTTCTAAGCATGATAGTAAAATTTTAGAGCCTGTTGACTTTGTTAAACTTTCTAGTTTAAAATTTTATAAAATCAGCACAAAAAAATATCCTATTTTTAAACTCAAAAACGAGCTTTTAAACAATCCTGATTTAGGCGTGATTATCAATGCTGCTAATGAAATAGGGGTACAAAATTTTTTAGATAATAAAATACAATTTTTAGATATTGCTCATGTTATTTTTAAAGCATTGGATCATTTTGGCGTGCCTAAAATTTCAAGTATTGATGAAGTTTTTGAGTATGATTATAAAACAAGAGAGTATTTAAGGGGAATGAAATGAAATTTTTTATATCGATTATTTTTTTTATAAGTGGACTTTTTGCTTTGGATTTGGAATTTAGTGTAGGAGAAAATGGAAAAAGCTTAGATGATAATAATACAGTTTTGATTTTTGGGGGAATTCAAGGTGATGAGCCTGGTGGATTTCACGCAGCAAGTTTGCTTTTGAGTGATTATAATATCACTAAAGGTAAAATCATAGTTGCTCCTAACTTGGCTTTTGATAGTATTATCAAGCGCTCGCGTGGAAATAATGGAGATTTAAACCGCAAATTCGCAAGTCTAAGTCCAAAAGATCCTGATTATCAAACAGTTCAACGCATTAAAGAGCTTATCTTGCTTCCTGAAGTTAGTATGGTGATCAATCTTCACGATGGTTGGGGTTTTTATAAGCCCACATATATTGATGCTATGCAAAATCCTAAGCGTTGGGGAAATTCAAGCGTGATTGATACAAGTGAAATCAATGCTAGTAAATACCCCAATCTTGAAGGTATAGCCACTCAAACTGTAAATAGTGTCAATGCTTCCTTAGCTGATCCAAAACATGCTTATCATCTTAAAAATACCAAAACTCAAGAGCTTGGCGATACTGAAATGCTAAAAGCTTTAACATATTTTGTTATATCCAATCACAAAGCCGCTTTTGCGAATGAAGCAAGTAAAAATTTGCCTGTAAATTTAAGGGCTTATTACCATCTTTTGGCCATCGAAAACTATCTAAAAACAGCAGGAATTGAATTTACTAGAACTTTTGAGCTTACCCCACAAGGTGTTGATAAAGCTATCAATCAAGAGCTCGAAGTCAAGCTTTTTGATGATAAAATTTTACTTTCTTTAAAAAATCCAAGACAAGTTATCAATTATGTACCTTTTCCTATCAACAAAGAATTAAATTATAACACTAGCAATGAGCTTACTGCGGTTATAGCTGAAAATAATTCTTTTTATATCCAATATGGCAACCGATTTCAAACAAGACTTTATCCTGAATATCTTGAATTTAGCAACCCTTTTGATAAAGTAACTCTACAAGTAGATGGCAATGAAACTATAGTTAATTTTGGAACAAAACTTCAAGTTAAAGAAAATTTTCTTGTGCCAAGGATTAAAGGTGTGCGTGTAAATATCATAGGTTTTGATCATGGCAGAGATGAAAGCAATATGTTAGTTTCTAAAAAAAATATGCAAAAGCCTTATTCTTTAGATATGGCAGGAAAAATTTATCGTGTAGAATTTTATGAATTAAGAGGGGCTAATTTGCAACAATTTTTAGAAGATAGTGTCGAAAGCAAGCTTATCAAAAATGCTAAAATTCTTGATCTTTCTACTCTAAAAACCGCAAGATCTAAAGATAAATTTATCGGTTCTATTTTAGTGGAATTTGAATGAAAAATCTTATTTTAGCCATAGAAAGTTCTTGTGATGATAGCTCTATAGCAGTGATGGATAAAGATACTTTAGAGTGTAAATTTCATAAAAAAATTTCTCAAGAAATGGAGCACAATGTTTATGGCGGAGTAGTGCCCGAGCTTGCAGCAAGACTTCATAGTGAAGCCTTGCCAAGGATACTTGAGCAATGCAAGGGGTATTTTGATAAACTCTGTGCCATAGCTGTGACAAATGAACCTGGACTTAGTGTTTCTTTGCTTAGTGGCATAAGTATGGCAAAGACTTTAGCGCTTAGTCTTAATTTGCCTTTAATGGCTATCAATCATCTTAAAGGCCATATTTATAGTCTTTTTTTGGAAGAGCCAATTTGCCTTGATATGGGAATTTTGCTTGTAAGTGGCGGGCATACCATGGTTCTTTATCTTGGGAAAGATGGAAAAATAGAAATTTTAGCAAGAACTAACGATGATAGCTTTGGCGAAAGTTTTGATAAGGTAGCTAAGATGATGAATTTGGGCTATCCTGGCGGAGTACTTATAGAAAATTTAGCCCAAAAAGCCAAATTAAAAAATATCCACTTTAATATCCCTTTAAAACACTCCAAAGAGCTTGCTTATAGTTTTTCAGGGCTTAAAAATGCGGTGCGTTTGGAAATTTTAAAACATGAAAATTTAGATGAAGATATAAAAGCAGAAATTGCTTATGGATTTGAAAATGCAGCATGTGAACATATCATGGATAAATTAGAAAAGATTTTTAATCTTTACAAGTTTAAAACCTTTGGTGTTGTAGGAGGAGCAAGTGCGAATTTAAATTTGCGTTCTCGTTTGCAAAATTTATGTGAAAAGTATCAAAGCAAATTAAAACTAGCTCCTTTAAAATACTGCTCTGATAATGCTTTAATGATTGCAAGAGCTGGGGTTGATACTTACAAAAGAAAAGAATTTGTGGAACTTGAAGAGGAGATTTTAAGTCCAAAAAATAAAAATTTTTTAAGGATATAAAAGTGAAAAGAGCTTTTACTATATTGGAACTTGTTTTTGTTATCGTGATTTTAGGAATTTTAGCAGCAATCGCTTTGCCAAAATTCAGTTCTAGTAGAGATGAAGCTGAGGTGAGTAAATCCTTAAACAATCTTAAAACTTTAATCAACGATATAAGTATCTATGCCTTAAAAAATAGTGATTTAAGCACTATGAATTTTATGAGCAATGTAAGCGGAGTGGAAAATGTTGATCTTAAAAATTTTACAGGTATAAAAGAAGTAAATTTTAGGGTAGGAGAGGATAAAGAGTGTATAAAGCTGATTTTCATTGATAAAAATGATTTTGTATTGATGGGAATTTCTAGCAATGAAGCAAGTAAAAATGCCATAATCAACATAGCCAATAACCCAAAACAAGAATTTCAAAACTTAGACTTTACAAGCAGCTCAAAAAATAAAGCTTGCGTGGCCTTAAGTAAAAATGAGAATTTTAAGAATTTAGCGAGTCAAACTTATATTTTGATAGGGGGATTTGATGATAGTAAATAAAACTTATGAAATTGATTCTTGTGATGATGTAGAACTTGGTATAAAAAGAGAATCAAAGCTTGAATTTAAACTTTGTTTTGATGATGAAAAAGAAATGAAAGCTTTGGTCTTTATAGTCCCTGGACTTGGCGGGGATGCAAATGAAAATTATCGTGAGCATTTAGCTGAATTTGTAGCAAATGAATTTAGTGTAGCTGTTGTTAGCGTAAATTATCATTGTATAGGAAATCGTCCCCAAACAGGTTCTACTTTTTATTTAGATGATATAGATAAGTTGATTTTGCAAACGAGTTGTGAAACTTTAGGCATAAAAATCAATCCAGATAAGTTAAATTCTTTAGAAGATTTAAATTTTACACTTAAAAAAGTAGACACAATCCTAGAAGAGCGTAAAACTCAAAGAAAAATTGTTTCAAATTTTAAACTAAGCATTCATTTAAGTTTGCAGCCTGCTAAAAATGAGTATCAAAATTTTGGAGTAATGCAAGCGCAAGATTTATTAAATGCAGCTCTTTATCTTAAGGCTCATGCACCTTTTAACACTATGGGGGGGGGTATGCCCGTTATCATGATAGGTAGTTCTCATGGAGGATATTTAGCACATTTAGCAGCTAAATTTGCACCTTGGCTTGTAGATGGTGTGATAGATAATTCTAGTTATGCTAAGTTTCTTTGGCGTCTTATAGGTTTTGGTAAGGAAATTGATTTTGCAAAATACTATTGTTTTGGAACGGCTATTTTTTTTAAACATATCCATATTTATTGTTCGGATAAAACTTTTTGGACAAGTAATTCAAGCTCAAATAACTTTTTTTCTATACCAAGAAGAATGATAAGATACATACTAGAGCCAAATCATATAGAAAATCAAGCAAATTATCCAAAACCCTATTATGCAAGCTATCATTCTTTTTATGATAAAGAAATAGCTCCGCCCGATGAGAAATTAGAACTTTATAAATATTTAAAGCAATTTGATTTTGATGCCGAGCTTCATATGATAAAAAATCCAGATCAAATTGATGGTAAATTTATCAAAAACTTAGATCATGGTATGGGAATGTCTATAAAAACTTTGATTTCTAAAGAACTTCCTTGTATGCTTGAAAAAATTTTATCTAATTCTAGAAAAGAATGGAAAAACAAAAGCATAAGCTACCCTTGTGATGGCTTGATATATCATTTTAGCGAAAAAGACAATAAAATCAATCTAGATATCACAAAAACTTAAGGAAATTCCATGAGTATCCTAGAAAAAAACATACAAGCTTTATTAAGCGGAGTCAATGAACCCTTAGGAAATAAACTTTTAAATTTTATACAAACTAAGACTTGCTCTCGTTTTAGTATGGATGGAAATTTAAATATCTATGATAAAAACAATGATATTTTCATGTATGAAAACTTAGAAGAATTAAATTATTTTTATCAAAACATTTTAGAAAAAACTTTAAGATATCCTTTTATATGTATCTATGGTATAGGCAATGCCTTGCTTATCAAAAACTTAGCTAAGCATTATAGACATCTTTTTGTATTTGAAAGTGAGATAGAACTTTTTATCTTAGCTTTAAGCGCACTAGATTTGAGTGAAGAGCTTTGTAGTGGGAAAATTTATCTTGTGGATGTTTGTGAGCCAAAAATGGAGCTTCAGCTTAGTATATTATTTGATCAAAGAGATATATTTGAATGGTTAAATCTTTATGAGATGTTTATAAATTGTAATTTTTATAAATTGTATTATCAAGATACTATATCAAAAACTGATAAAAAGTGTATAGATAATATTTTTTTAGTTATTAGAAATTTTGATCCCAATGATCAATTAACAACTATTTGTTACAAGCAATTTTTGCAAAATATACCCCATTTATTACAAAATATACCCTTTCAAAGACTTTTAAGCGAACGTAAGGCCAAATTTGATACAGCCGTTGTAGTTTCAGCTGGTCCTAGTCTTCATAAACAACTTTCTTTGTTAAGACAATATCAAGAAAATGTAGTTATTTTTTGTGCAGATGGTGCTTTAAATATGCTTGAAAATGAGGGTATTGTTGCAGACTATGTATTGAATTTGGATATAGAAGATTTGGCAGTGAAATTTTTTAATTGTTCAAAATCTTTAGATTATTCTAAAACCATAGCGGTTTTAGCAGCAAATACACATCCTAATGTTGTAAAATACGTGCAAACAAAACTGCCTTGCTGCGTTGTATTAAGAAATGAGTGTTTATATAGGCAGTTTTACTTGGATGATTTTGGTTATATAGAGACAGGAACTCATGTAAGTCATTTTTCTTATACTTTGGCTCTAGCTCTAGGTTTTAAAAATATCGTTATGATAGGACAAGATTTAGCCTTTGATGAAAAAGGAAATTCGCATTCAAAAGGGTTTAGTTATGGAGAACAATTTAATGAAGAAAAAACTATACCAACCCTAAAAGTTCTAGCTTATGAAGGAAAAGGTGAGGTTTTAACTCATATTGCTTGGAATGATTACCGCATAAAGCTTGAATATCTTATTGCAAGAAATAATGATAAAGCAGTATTTTATAATGCTACAGAAGGGGGTGCTTATATTAATTTTGCAAAAAATATAAGTTTTAAAGAATGCTGTGAAAAATTTTTTACCCAGAAAAAACCTTCTCTTAATATACCCAAACCCTTTACCTATAATCGATCGCTTAAGTTTTTGTCTAAGATTTTTTTACATTTAAAAAACGATTTTCAAAGTGCTCAAGATATTTTACGAGATGCTCATTTGTTAAATAATGCTTTGATAAATGTATTAAATGTGAAAAAAACTTTACCTTTAGATTTTTTACAAAATATTTATAAAAGCATTGCTGATTTTGATTTTATTTTAGATAATAACACTTTTATACAAGATGATGTTTTAAGAGGAACATTTGGCTATCGTGGGAATTTTTTATCTGAAGTTATAAAAAAAAGATTTGAGGATGAAACACATTATTTTTTAAGTTTGATTCATGCTTATCAAAAATGGCTTGAAAAGTTTATCGAGAAATTAGAGATGAAATCCTTTATTATAAGGGATGCAATGTTAGAATATGAGAAATTGATATAAATTTTTTACAAAAAACTATAAAGTATTTTTTTTTCTAAACGATATAGTGAGTAACAAGCTCATGGATGAGTTTGAATTCATTTAAAAGGATTTAAAATGGGATTTCGTATTAACACAAACGTTGCAGCATTAAATGCTAAAGCAAACTCAGATCTAAATAGCAAAGCATTGGATCAATCGCTTGCAAGACTTAGTTCAGGTCTTAGAATTAACTCTGCAGCAGATGATGCTTCAGGGATGGCGATAGCAGATAGCTTAAGAACTCAAGCTTCTACTTTAGGTCAAGCTATAAACAATGGTAACGATGCAGCAAGTATCTTGCAAACTGCAGATAAGGCTATGGATGAGCAACTTAAAATCTTAGATACTATCAAGACTAAAGCGACTCAAGCAGCTCAAGATGGACAAAGTTTAAAAACAAGAACTATGCTTCAAGCAGATATCAATCGTTTGATGGAAGAACTTGACAATATCGCAAATACAACTTCATTTAACGGTAAACAACTTTTAAGTGGTAGTTTTATCAATCAAGAATTCCAAATCGGTGCACAGTCAAATCAAACCATCAAAGCTTCAATCGGAGCGACTCAGTCTTCTAAAATCGGTGTAACAAGATTTGAAACGGGATCGCAGATTTCAAACAGTGGCACTACGCAAATTACTATTAAAAACTATAATGGTATAGAAGATTTTAAATTTCAAAGCGTTGTTATTTCTACTTCAGTAGGAACAGGACTTGGAGCTTTGGCTGAAGAGATCAATAAATATGCTGATAAAACAGGTGTTAGAGCTAGTTTTAATGTACAAACTGTTGGTGCAATGGCTATTACAAAAGGAAACACTACAGATGATTTTACAATCAATGGAGTGAAAATCGGTAAAATAGAATTTGAAGCAGGTGATAAAAACGGATCTTTAGTAGCTTCTATTAATGCTGTAAAAGATACTACTGGGGTTGAGGCTTCTTTGAGTGATGATGGAAGATTGGTTCTTACTTCAAGAGAGGGTAGAGGTATTAAAGTCAGTGGCTTTACTCCAAGTATGGGTATTTTATCAGAACAAGCAGAAAATTATGGTCGTCTTTCTCTTGTTAAAAATGATGGTAGAGATATAGCGATTTCAGGAACCGGACTTACAGCAGCAGGTTTTGGAGATGGTCAAATGATTTCTCAATCTTCAGTATCTTTAAGAGAAACTAAGGGACAAATTTCAGCTCAAATTGCTGATGCTATGGGATTTAACAACTATGAAGGTGGCGGAAGATTCTTAGCGGATTATTCTTCTATCAGTACATATATGAGTTCAGATGGTTCTGGTATGAGTGCTGGTTCTGGTTTTTCTGTAGGTAGTGGTAAAGAGATGTCTTTAATGCTAAGCGCTAATGTTGGTTTTATTGGAACTCAACAATCTATGCTAAGTAATTTTTATACTGTATCTGCAGGCAGTGGTTTTTCTGGTGGATCAGGACAATCTCAATTTGCTCAAATGAAAGCTACTGCACTAGGTTCAACGGATAAAACTGCAGGGGTTACAACTCTAAAAGGTGCTATGGCTGTGATGGATGTAGCTGAAACTGCTATCACTAATCTTGATACCATTAGAGCAGATCTTGGTTCTATACAAAACCAAATTTCAGCAACTATCAACAACATTACTGTAACTCAAGTAAATGTTAAATCAGCTGAATCAACCATCAGAGATGTAGACTTTGCTAGTGAGAGTGCAAACTACTCTAAAGCAAATATCCTAGCTCAAAGTGGATCTTATGCGATGGCACAAGCTAATGCTTCTCAACAAAATGTTTTAAGATTGCTTCAATAGTAACTTAAATCATCTCATCCTTTTTAAGGATGCTGCAATTTATACAAATCCAAGCTCGGTAGAAATACCGAGCTTTTTTATTTAAAAATCAAATCACAAACAAAACTTGGAACACTTCTTGCTTTAGTCCTTTTGATGCAATATTTTGAAAGGATTTAAAATGGGTTTTAGAATAAACACCAACATCGGTGCGTTAAACGCACATGCAAATTCAGTTGTTAATGCTAATGCGCTTGATAAGTCTTTAAGTAGACTTAGTTCAGGTCTTAGAATTAACTCTGCAGCAGATGATGCTTCAGGGATGGCGATAGCAGATTCTTTGCGTTCACAAGCTTCTACTTTAGGTCAAGCTATAAACAATGGTAATGATGCCATAGGTATTTTGCAAACTGCAGATAAGGCTATGGATGAGCAACTTAAAATCTTAGATACTATCAAGACTAAAGCGACTCAAGCAGCTCAAGATGGACAAAGTTTAAAAACAAGAACTATGCTTCAAGCAGATATCAATCGTTTGATGGAAGAACTTGACAATATCGCAAATACAACTTCATTTAACGGTAAACAACTTTTAAGTGGTAGCTTTGTCAATCAAGAATTCCAAATCGGTGCACAGTCAAATCAAACCATCAAAGCTACCATCGGAGCGACTCAGTCTTCTAAAATCGGTGTAACAAGATTTGAAACGGGATCGCAGATTTCAGACAGTGGCACTGCGCAAATTACTATTAAAAACTATAATGGTATAGAAGACTTTACATTTCAAAGCGTTGTTATTTCTACTTCAGTAGGAACAGGACTTGGAGCTTTGGCTGAAGAGATCAATAAATATGCTGATAAAACAGGCGTTAGAGCTAGTTTTAATGTACAAACTGTTGGTGCAATGGCTATTACAAAAGGAAGTACTGCGGATGATTTTACAATCAATGGGGTAAGAATTGGTAAAATAGAATTTGAAACAGGTGATAAAAACGGATCTTTGATAGCTTCTATCAATGCTGTAAAAGATACTACTGGGGTTGAGGCTTCTTTGAGTGATGATGGAAGATTGGTTCTTACTTCAAGAGAGGGTAGAGGTATTAAAGTCAGTGGCTTTACTCCAAGTATGGGTATTTTATCAGAACAAGCAGAAAATTATGGTCGTCTTTCTCTTGTTAAAAATGATGGTAGAGATATAACGATTTCAGGAACCGGACTTTCAGCAGTAGGTTTTGGAGATGGTCAAATGATTTCTCAATCTTCAGTATCTTTAAGAGAAACTAAGGGACAAATTTCAGCTCAAATTGCTGATGCTATGGGATTTAACAACTATGAAGGTGGCGGAAGATTCTTAGCGGATTATTCTTCTATCAGTACATATATGAGTTCAGATGGTTCTGGTATGAGTGCTGGTTCTGGTTTTTCTGTAGGTAGTGGTAAAGAGATGTCTTTAATGCTAAGCGCTAATGTTGGTTTTATTGGAACTCAACAATCTATGCTAAGTAATTTTTATACTGTATCTGCAGGCAGTGGTTTTTCTGCTGGATCAGGGCAATCTCAATTTGCTCAAATGAAAGCTACTGCACTAGGTTCAACGGATAAAACTGCAGGGGTTACAACTCTAAAAGGTGCTATGGCTGTGATGGATATAGCTGAAACTGCTACAATCAATCTTGATCAAATAAGAGCAGATATAGGCTCGGTGCAAAATCAACTTCAAGTTACTATCAACAACATTACTGTAACTCAAGTAAATGTTAAATCAGCTGAATCAACCATCAGAGATGTAGACTTTGCTGCAGAGAGTGCAAATTTTTCTAAATACAATATCCTAGCTCAAAGTGGATCTTATGCGATGAGTCAGGCCAATGCTGTACAACAAAATGTTTTAAAACTTTTACAATAAAAATCGCTCTTTTTAGAGCGATTACACAAGCTTTCTTTTTTCTACCATATCTCTTAAAGGTATAATGGCATTTTTTAAAACGCTATTTTGCAAGATGATTAAATTATGCACTTCATCAATCCAAGCTTCATGTGCATAAATCCAAGCAATGAGTTTGTTTTGTTTATCGCTTTCATTGCTAATATTTTGCAAATAAAGCTCACCCAAAGAGCTTTCTGCATGATAAACACTTGGTCCTAAAACTTCAGCCAAATAAGCATAATTGCTACTTGCAAGTTTTGTTTTAATCTCATCTATATTTTTACTGATTTGCTCTAATTTGTATTTTTGCTTGATCTCTTGGGTTAAATTTCTAATCTGCTTTCCGGTTTTTCTAAGTTCTTTTGCGATTTTTTCACTTCTTTTGATGAAAGTTTTGATTTGTTTATAGGATTTTAAAAGTAAAAGATTTTGCTCTTTTCTGCTTAATTTATTGACCTTTGTGAGAGGTTTTTTAAGCTCTTTATCCAGTAAATTTTCACAAAGTTCTTTAAAAGGTTTTTCTATGGTTCCACCTATTCTTGCACCCCCTTCTGTAGCATTATAAATAGTGCAATTTTTTTGTGCATTGATGATAGTAGTTATGTTTTCAAAAACCTTAATAAAAAGCTCCCAAACTGTTGTTGTTTTAACTAAACCTTTCCCCCCATAAGCCTTTACTTTAGTTTGGGATAGAGCCTGTGTTTCTTTTTTAGCTAGCTCTTCACCCCTGCCATAGCCTTTTGAGTGTGAGGATCCATCTTTCCCAAAGGCTAGATCTTGTCCGATTAAAATCACATTTTCATGCCCTAAATGATAAGCTAAAACTAAAGCCATATGTGCCACACTCATTCCATTAAGCGATGAGAAATCTTTTAAATGTTTAATGCTTTGCGAAAAAGGCAAGTCTCTTGGTGTAAGTATATAAGATCTTTTATTAGCTTCTAGATATTTGATGGTTTGTGGATGGGTAAGTGTTAAAAGGATAAACAATATATCTTTATCAAATTCTTTAAAGTCATTGTTAAAAAACTCACTTGTTGCAGCCACTCTTTCAAGGCTTAAAACATAATCAGGTTTGATATCGTTTTCATGCAAGATCGAGTAAGAAGCATCAAGACAAAAAATGCTAGCTTTTTTGTGGTATTTTTTTAAAAGTGGAATTTGTTTTTGAAGGCTTGGACCAGTAGCTACAATGATGGCATTTTTAGCTTTTTTATATCTTTTTTTAATCAGCTCACTAAGACTTGGATGGGTAATCATATGAGGTATATGCCTTACAAATTGATCCACACCTTGCAAAGCATCTTTAGGATCATTGCCTTGTCTTAGAGAGGAGAAGATAATCATATTTTTATTGATATTGTTGATTTTAATAATATCTTTTGAGTATTTTTCATAAAAATCTGAATGCAAATCCAAAAAATAGGATTTAAACAATAATTTTATTTCGGGCAAAGAAAATAAAGAATTCGCCTTAGTATCATTCATTTCACTGCTTAAAATGATAATCAATCTTCCCTTTTTAAGCTCTTGGGTAAAATTGGCTAAATTTAAAGCAAGAAATATGAGTTCAATTTCTTTTTCAAAAATGATAATGCGTTTAAAATGTGGGTTTTGTAATAAGGCTTTATATAAAAAGCCATTGCCTATGCCATAAAAAAATAAAACGGGATATTTAAGGTATTTTTTTTGAATGAGATCGATTTTGCTTTCTAATTCTTTCAAAGGATTTTGATAAATTTTTTCTTTGGTGGAGTTTTCTATGATGTTTAAATTAAGCGGATCTTTAGCATCAAAAAGGGGAGAAAATTTTTTACTTTCTTTGATTTTTTTAAGTTTTTTAACCAAATTCTCGTATTCTTTTCCTGAAAGAGAAAGAAGATTTTTTTCAAATATATCTGTTGTTTTCATTTTGATTTCCTTTCGATTTGATCAAGTAAGTGTTTAAAATTTCTTTGTAAAAGTTCATTTTCTAAAGGCAAAATACTGCTTTGTAAAGCTTGTTTTTGAGCTTTTAGATGTATTAAAATATAAGCAATCCAATCCAAATGCTCTTTAATCCACAATAAAGTTTTATTTACCCAATCTTCTTTTGTCAGTGGATTTAAAACATAAATTTTTGCCAAATTAAACTCAAATTGATGATATAAGGGTTGTAAAATTTCACCCAGATCTTGATAAAAAGTGTGGATTTTTTCTATTTCATTTTTTAAAGTATCGATATCATCAATGATACCTTGAGCTAATTCTTTATCATCATAGCTTAGGTTTTTAAATTCTTCTTGGTTGATTTTTTCTAGAATGCTTTGTTGTTTTTCTAGGACAAAAAGTTCTAATTTATCGCAATTTTGAATGCTTTTTTGAATTTTGTAAAAGGCCTTTAACATTCTTTCATTTTGCTTATCTTGACTTGGAAGATTAAGACTTGGAAAAGGTTTATTTAAATCATTAGTCAATAAATTTTCACAAAGTTCTTTAAAAGGTTTTTCTATACTTCCTTCTATCCTTGCTCCACCTTCGGTGCAATTATAAACCTTGATAGTTTTTGGAGTGTTGATGATATGCTTTTCTAAAATGGTGCGAAATATATTCCATATAAAATGAGTTTTTACCTCGCCCTTTCCACCATAAGCCTTGGTTGAGAGATGTTCATACATATTTGTTTCATAAGTAGATGAGTTTTGATAGTCTTTTGGATGAGAACAACCATCTTTTGCATAGGCTAGATCCTGTCCTATAAAAATGATATTTTCAAATTTTAAAGCTATGGCTAGCTTATAAGCCATATGTGCCACACTTGAAACTAGGTTTAAATAACCAAAAGAATGTAGCTTCATATAGCTTTCAAAATGAAGTGATTTTTCGATTAAAATATAGGTTCGATTTTGCTTTTCTAGGTACTCAATAGCCTTAGGATGTACCAAAGCAGCAACACAAAAGATGATGTCCTTATCAAAGTCACCAAAATCGTGATTAAAAAATTCAGCTGTTACATCTGTTCTTTCAAGCATCATCACATAATCAGGCTTTATACCCGCTCTTGCAAGTATAGGATAGGAAGAATCGGCACAAAAGATCGTTGCTTTTGAGGCATATTCTTTTAAAAGAGGGAGTTGTTTTGTAAGTGAGGGGCCGGTTGAAACGATGATGGCATTTTTATCAAGGCCTTTTCTTGTATTGATTAATTCTTTAGCGTTAGGATGGGTAAGCATTTTAGGCAAGTTAAAAACAAATTGTTCTATGCCTTGTAAGGCATCCTTTGGATCGTTTCCAGGTGCACATACTACTTCTGTAATGGCGTGGCGTATGTTTTGATTGAGCTTGATGATTTCATCATGTTCGCTTTCATAATAATCGCTATGAAGTTCTAAAAAATACACCCTTAAAAAATTTAAAAAAGGCTGGACATTAAAAATAGAAAGAAATTGCTCTTTGTTCTTTTTAGAAGAGAGAATGTGGATTTTTCCTTCTTTGATTTCTTGAGATAAGTCAATAAGATGCAAGCTTGTAAAGATAAGTTCTATATCATTTTCAAAAATGATGATGTGTTGTAATTTAGGGTTTTGACAAAGAGCCTTATAAAGTATGCCATTGCCTAAACCATAAAAATAAAGCACAGGGTATAGAATGTATTTTTCATTATAGCTTGCAAGCAAAGCATTTAGCTCTTCTAAGGGTTTGTTGTAAATTTTTTTGTGGGTAAAGGTGTTTAAAAGATTTATATCAAGTGGATCTTGCCCTTGTAGGATTTTAAATTTTTTACTTTTAGAAAGTTTTGCAAGATCTTTTTTAAGGATAAGGTTATCAGATAGGGCGTTGAAGTTTTTTTTATAACGATTTTTTTGCTCTTCTGTAAAAGTCATATTTCTCTCCTTTAGATGTATTTTTCTATGAGTTCGTTTTGAATTTGCATATATAAAATCAATTCACTGAATTTTTCATGATGATATTTCAAGCAAAGCAAAATTTGTTTTTGTTCTTCTTCTTGGTTTTTGCAAGGCTGTACTTTTAGTTTTAAAAGATCACACTCTTGATGAAAAACTAAAGCTTGTAAAAGCTCGCTCATAAGGCCATAGCTTTTCATTTTAGTAGCCAAGCTTTGAAAATCAAGCTCTAATTTCTTAAGTTTTTTAAAATCCAAATTGATATCTTTTTCGTTTAAAATATTTGGCAAAGTCTTGAGTTTATTTTGAATTTCTTCTATTAAATTTTTACTTATTTTTACTTGATTTAGAAGGTGTTTTTTTGTTTTTTCTAAAATTTTTTGCGCTTCTTTGGGTTCTAACTTAAAATCATTCTTAAAAGGTTTTTCTAAATTTGTATCAAGTATACTTTCACAAAGTTCTTTAAAAGGTTTTTCTATACTTCCTTCTATCCTTGCTCCACCTTCGGTGCAATTATATGTAGTAATTTGTAGCTTTTCTTTAACAAGAGGTATATCTTTTTCAAAACTTTGTCTGAAAAGTTGCCAAGAAAGTTGAGTTTTTACAAGTCCTTTGCCCCCATAGGCTCTAACACTAAGTTTATCTTGAAATTTATCACCTTGTTCTCCATAAATATGATCTTTTGGGTGAGAATGTCCTAAATCATCATAAGCTAAATCTTGTCCGATTAAAATGATATTTTCATGTCTTAAAGCAACAGCCAATTCATAAGCCATATTGGCAACACTCATTCCTACACCAAGATAACCAAAATCATCTAATTTTAAATGTGAAGAAAAAAGCAAAGGTCTTAATACAAGCATATAATTTCTATGATTTTTCTCAAGATATTTTAGGGTATTTTCATGGGTTACTGATGTGATTAGAAATAAAATATCTTTATCAAATTCTTTAAAATCATTATTAAAAAACTCACTTGTTGCCGCTACCCTTTCAAGACTTAAGACATAATCAGGCTTTATACCCGCTCTTGCAAGTATAGGATAAGAAGAATCAGCACAAAAGATCGTTGCTTTTGAGGCGTATTCTTTTAAAAGAGAGAGTTGTTTTGTAAGCGAGGGGCCGGTTGAAACGATGATGGCATTTTTGGATTTTGCACGGTTATATTTTAAAAAGTGTTGAAAAACACTCCCATAAACTAAGGTATTTAGGTTTTTTAAAGTATGTTCAATGCCTATATGCGAATCTTTAGGATCATTACCATAAGCTAGGACTATAAATTTGATGATTTCAATAAGACTTTGATTAAGATTTTGAATGATGTCTTTATAATGAGAAAGATAAAATTCGCTATGAATATGAAAATCATAAGTTTTAATGCTGAATTTAATTTTTTTATGATTTAGTAAAGCATTAAGCTGGGTGGTATTTAAGTTGGGTGTATAAAACAAAATCAATCTTTCATTTCTAATATCTTTGCTAAAATCAAATAGATGAAAAGCCAAGTAAAAAAGCTCAAGCTCGCTTTCAAAAATGATGAGTTGTTTGTGATTTTGGTTTGTGAGCAAGGCTTTATAAAACGCACCGCTACCCAAACCATAAAAAAATAAAGTAGGATATTTGGAGTATTCTTGCTTGAAAAAAGTTAAATTGTTGCTTAATTCTTCATAAGGATTTTTATAAATACTTTCTTTGCTAGATAGATGGATTATATTAAGATTTTCTAGATTATCGCCTTGTAATGCGAAATTAAAACAATGCTTAATTCTTCTTAACTCATAAGCTAAAATTTGATCCACTTCAAAAAGTGCTTGAGTATTTTTTAAGAAAAGTTCATTATTCATTAAAGTCCCCATCCATCAGCTACAACTAAGGTTTGTCCCGTGATAAATTTACTCTCATCGCTGAGTAAAAATACCAAGGTTCCGCAAATATCTTCTGCATCTAACATACCCTTGCTTGCGCAGCATTTGCGGTATTTTTCTAAAAAAATATTGGCTTGATTGTCTAAAATTCCACCACTTGCTAAGGTATTTACACGAATGTTTGTATTAAAAAGCTCTTTTGCGAGCCAAGCACCAAGATGATTAATCCCTGCTTTGATCACGCTGTATTCTAAAGAACTTTGCATGGTGGTATTTTCATAATTTTCAAATTTGGGCGCAAAAACCCCCATAATAGAGCTAAGATTGATGATATTGCCATAGCTTTGTTTTTTAAAAAATTTCACAAATTCTTGCGAAGCTAAGATAAATCCCCCCAAATGCAAATTTAAACTTTCGCAAATTTGCTCATATGAAGCCTCATAATAAGCTATCTTGCCCCAATCTTTTCCTACAGGATAGCTAGAATTTACAAAGCCATCGATTTTAGAGTATTTTTCAAAGGCTTGATCGATAGCATAATTTAAACTTTCCTTAGAAGTAATGTCAAGCCTAAGACTTAAAAGCTCTTTTTGAAACTCATTTTCAAGTTCTGTTTTTAATATGGATAAATGATTTTCATTGATATCGGCTAAAATGGCTATGCCTTTGTTTTGCAATATCTTTTTACAAAGTGCTTTGCCTATGCGTCCACAAGCTCCTGCTACAAAGATAATTTTATTTTCTAGCATTAAAAATCCTTTGCTTGTAAGTTTTTTTCTTTGATCAAAAATTCTACTATTTTAAAATCAAGCTCGCTATCTACATCAAAAGCAGTGCTTTCATCCATGATGAAAAGCCCTGTATTTTCACCAAAAACGCTGTCATTTTGCAGTAAAAAATCTCTTTTAAATATATAAATACTCGCATTCATATCATAACATTTAGGTGCACTTTGGCGTGTGGTAAAATTTCCTGATTTGGATTTTACAACTTTTCCATCCTGCACTTCGATTAGATTAAAATAAGGATTGCGTCTAGCAGGAACAGCGGTGATTAGATTATCATTTTGATTTTGACAAAATGTTTCAAAAGCTTTTATGATATCACTACTTGATCTAAGCGGTGCTGAAGCGTCAAGATCGATTAGGGTGTCAAATTGGCATTTAAAATGCTCTTCACTTCTTAATAAAGCATCACGCATTACAGGAATTTTAGCAGCTGTATCGCTTGCTAGATGAGCTTCTCTTTTGAAAAAAACTTCGCCGCCATATTTTAGCGCTATTTTGGCTATTTCCTCACTATCTGTGCTTATAACGATATGTTTAAAAAGCTTTGAATTTTTAGCTTGGATAATGCTATAAGCTATCATCTCAAGATCGTTAATCTTGCGTATGTTTTTATTTTTAACGCCTTTGCTTCCACCTCTTGCACAAATTGTGCATAAAATTTCACCCATTTCTTGCCTCATCACACAATCTTAAAACCCTCCTTGCTTCTTCTAAAGTGCATAAATTTTGATCCTTTTCTAGGATCGCTTTATACATATTTTGCAAGGTTTTAAAAGTATCATTTTCATAAGTTTTACTTTTAAAATTGTTAGTTTTATCATAAATATTTAATTTATTATGAACTAAATCGGTTTCAAAGCTATTTTCTTTGGTATGAAAAAGAATTTTTCTTTGAGTTAATTTTGAAAAATAATCAAGCTCGATATGAATTGAAGTATTTTTCGCACTCAATGCCAAAAAAGTAAAATCATCACTTGTTATTTCAAGCTCTGAAATTTTTAAATTTTGAGAAAATTTTAAAGAAAGTTCTTTAAAAAAATAAAAAGCCAAATCAATCTCATGGGATAAATCAAGCATTACCCCACCACCTAGCTCTTTTTTGGCGCTATAATTTTGCCTATAATCAAGTTTTCGCCAATTAGGCAAATAAGAATTGCAAATAAATTTAGCAAAATAAACTTCTTTTTCATCAATGAGTTGTTTTAAATCTTGAATCATAGGATGAAATCTTAAAAGATAAGCAATATAAATTTGATTATTGTTGCTAGGAATAAACTCCATATCCTTTTGAAATAAAGGTTTTTCCACAAGTATGATTTTTTCTTTTACATTTTGATCTAAAAATTCAAGAGTTTTGAAATGACTTGTAGTGATATTTGCGATGACAAATAAGTCATAATCTTGTAAATTTAATTCTTCTAAATCTTTAAAAAGTCTAAAGTTTTTACCTTCAAAATGCGAAAATTCATAGCTTTTTGAAAGCACATCTACTAAAAATCCAAGTTCATTTAGGGCTAAAAAATGTTTTTTTCCTATGCTTCCAAAGCCTATGATTAAAACTTTCATTTAAATTCCTCATTTGCCTTGACAAACTCATCAAGTCTTCCTATATCGATCCAATAATCATGGATTAAATAAGTATTTACCCTGCCTTTTTGCATAGCTAGTTTAATAAGCTCTGGCATATCAAGGTATTCGTTTTTATTTAAAAGTTCTAAAATTTCAGGCTCACATACATAAATTCCTGCACTCACTAAAAATTTTTGCACCGGCTTTTCTGTGATATTTGTGATAAAGCCTTTATTTTGTTCTATCACTCCAAAAGGAATTTGCTGCTCAAATTCTCTTACACATACGCTCATTAAAGCTTTAGAATCTTTATGTGCTTTTAAAAGCTCGTTAAAATCGAGCTCGGTTAAAATATCTGCATTCATTACGATAAAGCTTTCTTTAAAATCTTGCTTGATAAGACTTAAAGCCCCTGCTGTACCTAGTTTTTTGCGCTCTTTGATATAAGAAATTTTTATACCAAAATCTTTACCTTTTTTAAAATAATCCTCGATAATTTGCTTTTTATAATTTACACAAAAGATGAAATTTTCAAAATTTTGCTCTTTTAATCTTTGCACTATACTTTCTAAAATAGGCTTTTTTCCAACCTTTAGCATAGGTTTTGGAGTATCTTTAGTCAGTTCTTTTAAACGGGTTCCAAGTCCACCTGCCATTATGATGACAAAATTTGAATTTACTTGGCGGTTTAGTAAGGAAGAAATGGATTTTATAGAAATGACTTCTTTTTTGTCATTTAGCACAGGAAAATCATAAATATCAGTCTTTGCGCTTAGTTTTAAAAGTTCATTTTTACTTGTATTTTCTTTGATGGTAATAGGATTTTTAGTATAGATGTCTTTGATTTTGCTTTGTAAATTTTTACCCTTTATCAAAGCTTTTCTGATGTTTGAATCACTGATCACACCTAAGAAATTATCCTTTTTATCAACAATGATTCCAAGGCGAACGCGTTCTTGTCCTACTACTTTTAAGGCTTCTTCAATGCTAGAATCAGGTGTGAGTTTGAGTTTATTTATATCCAAGGTTTTACCTTAAATCAATGAATTTTTTTTGTAAAATTGTATCCAAATTCGCGTTTTTTAGGCAAGTTTTTATGATTATATTTGGATTTTTGTCATTTTCGTAAGGGTTTTTAAAATGATACAATGCTTGTTTAAAATCTTTGCTTTCTAGTTTTTCAAAAGCTTGATCTAAATTTTCAAATTCACAATCAATGATATTTTGAGTTCTTAAACGCCCTTTTTGTCTTGATCCTATATTGATACAAGGGGTTTTAAAGAAAGGACTTTCGCTTATACCGCTTGAGCTATTTCCTATCATGGCTTTGGCTATTTTCATAATGCTAAGATACTTTTGTGAGCCAAGATTGTCAAAAAGTTTAGCTTTTTTAGGATTTTTTTCGCAGTAATCTTTTAAAATTTCATTGATTAAAAGCCCATTTTCATCTGCATTGGCTTTGGTAAAAATCAAACTTGCATTGTTAAGTTTATCTAAAGTTTTTAATAAAATATCGATTTCTTTTTTAGAATTTTGTAAATTTAAAGTTACAGGATGATAGGTAATTAAATAAATATTTTGCTCTAAGTCAAATTCCAAGACTTTTGCAAGCTCGTTTTTATCCAAAAAATTGATATTTTTTATAATAGGACTTGCCAAAGATCCGACATTAAATACACGATTTTCTTCTTCTCCAAGTTGCAAAAGACGATTTTTATAAGTTTGGGTGCTTACAAAATGCAAATGTGCCATTTTAGAAATGCTATGTCTTATGCTATCATCAATGGCTCCTAAGGTAAGCTCTCCACCGCAAAGATGGGCTATGGGAAGATTCATCATCAAGCACACACTGGCCACGCTTAACATTTCATAACGATCGCCTAAAATTACTACGATATTAGGTTTTAAGCTTTCAAATGCTTCGCTAAAGCCAATATTTGCCAAAGCCATAGCTTTACAAAGGCTTATTTTATCATCACTTGCGAGTAAAATAGGAATTTTTTTAGCGATTTTAAATTCTTTTTCTATTTCTTTATAGGTTAGTCCAAATTCGGGGCTTAAATGTGCTCCTGTGGCGATAATTTGAAGTTCTAAGTCTTTATCATTTTGTATTTCAAGGCATAAATTTTTTAAAAGATACCACTCAGCTCTTGTTGCACTGACTATGCAAATTTTTCTTTTACTCATGGATTAGCTCATCTTCTTCATAATCTTTACTGGCTTTTTTGCCCAAGTATTCATCATAACGCATCGCACTTATACCACTAGCAGGGCGTTTTGTGGTAAGGTTTTCTTCGCTAAAAATTTCTCCTTTTTTAATTTTCTTTTTAGCTACTAGGCTTTTTCTTGCAATTTCGATATTTTTCCTTTCACTTTTGCTTGCTTGTTTTATGCCATCGCCTAAAGCACTTTCGATTTCTCTGATTTTGGTGCAAAGTTCTTGAAGTTCATCGGGTTCTAAAGAGGCTTTATGATCAGGTCCTGACATATTTTTATCTAAGGTAAAATGCTTTTCTATCACGCTTGCCCCTAAGGCGATAGCGGCCAAAGAAATATGTATACCTTTGGTGTGATCTGAATAGCCTACATCAAGATTAAAAGCATTTTTTAAGGTTTGCATAGCTTTTAAATTAACCTCATCAAAGGGTGCGGGGTATTCGGTAGTGCAGTGAAGTAGGGTGATATTTGCTCTTTGGGTGCCTTCTTTGCAAAGTACTTCTAAAGCCGCTTCTATCTCGCCTAAATTTGACATTCCTGTGGAGAGTATGATTTTTTTATTTAATTTTGCAATTTTTTTTAGATAAGGTAAATTTGTGATTTCCCCACTTGGAATTTTAAAAACTTCAAGTCCTAAATCATCTAAAAGTTCAATGCTTTCTAAATCAAAAGGCGTTGAAAGAAAAGCGATACCGCATTGTTTAGCATGAGAGATTAAAAGCTGGTGCGCGTTAAAGTCAAGCTCTAGTTTTTTAATCATTTCTAATTGACTTTCATCTTTGGCTGTGGTTTTTAACTGATAAGCTGCTTTTTTAGCATTTTTACTCACGCAAAGTTCGGCTTTGAAACTTTGAAATTTAACAAAATCAGCTCCACTTTTGGCAGCAACTTCGATCAGCTTTTTGGCCAAATTTAAATCACCATTGTGATTAACCCCTGCTTCTGCTATGATTAAAGCTTTTTTCATTTTTTTGCCTTTATTTTGCCTTCAATAAAGGCAAAAAATTTTTATCTTTTTATGCCAATGTAAATAAAATGATGAGCCGAGCCTTCAAAATTATAAAAATTAATAGGATCATAATCCCCCAAAAATAAGGCTTCAAAAGGCTTAAAAAGTTCTTGTAACTCATCGATACTTTTAGCAAAATGAATATAAGTTGTTTCGTTTAAGCGACCTTGTATGCTAACTCTACACAATCCATTTTCATTTTCTTTTTCACTATGAGAAAAATAGTAATTTTTCTCACTCATCATTGTAGCAAAAAGTATTCCACCTTGATTTAAGCATTCATAAAATTCTAAGATATTTTGTTTAAGTTCTGTTTTAGGAATATAATAAAGGCTTTGATTTGCAAAGACAATATCCATTTTTTCATCAAAAAGCCCTTTGATACTAGAATTTGGCTCTATGATTTTACAATCCCCCCCCCCCTGAAGTTTTGATTTTAGCATCCCAATTTTTTTGTAAACTCGGCACAATATCTATACCAAAAGGTTTAAAACCCTTGTCTAAAAAATACTTAGAATGAACCCCATTGCCACAACCAAAATCAAGTAAATTTCCGCTTGTAATGCCAAGTTTGTACTTTAAAATTCTTTCATAAAATCTAATTACATGAGAATCAGGATATAAAAGTCCGTAATTGTTTTCATCGTATTTTTGAGTATAAGTTTGAAGTGAGTTTTGCATTTTATTTCCTTTAATTTAATGGATTTTTGAGTTTAAATTCATTGAGTTCATTTTTGTAAAAAAGTTCAAGATTGTAATGCTTTTCAACAATTTTCCAAAAAGTAGTCTTGCTAATGCCTGTAAAATTACAAAAATCTTCGATACATTTATTGTCTAGTTTATGATCTTTTTCTTTCACGATTTTTACAGCTTCTTCTCTACTCATCATTCCATAACGCACAAAACGAGATGCGTAATCACTTGCCATTGCGTGACCAAATTTTGGATATTTCATCCAAGCGTGCAGTATGTATCCTATGGTATCAATTTGGTCAAAATTTTCAGCACAATGGCTTCTATCCCACTCATTTTGCAAATCACTAAATCCACGACTTTTAGCAAAGATATAATTTGAGTAAGAATTCCATTTTATAAAATAACTAAGATAAATCGGATCAAGTTTATTAAGATCATCAGCGCTTGGGTTAAAGAAAAGTTGAAGATTTTCCTCTTTTATTTCATCATCAATAAATTCATTTATATCTAAATCGCTTGCAACCCCATTTTCAAAGATCGCTTTTGCACTAGGCGTTTCTTTGTCGTCCCCTCCCCCATATTCATAGCTTACATTTTCGCCATAAACTAGCAAAGGGGTATTAAATTTTAAAGCCATACCAAAAGGAAAACTATATATAAGTCTATCTATAAACCAAGTAGGCTTGCCGTATTTTTCAAAAGTTTTTAGCATTAGCTTTTTTTGTGTTTTGATATCGGGCTTAAGACTGATGAGATGACAGCCAAAGGTTTCGCTTAAATTTCTTAAGTTCTTCTTGCCTGCTTCTGTCATGGTAAAGTTGTCTTCTACGCTAAAAAGTATAGGATTCATCCCTAATTTTTCTTTCATGATATGCACTTGGTAATGAGAGTCTTTGCCACCGCTTACAGCTATGGCGCAATCGTATTCGAATTTGCCATTCATTCTGCGGTATTTATCACATAGATTTTCAAGCTCTTTAAATCTTGCTTTATAGTCAATTTTTTCTTTGTTTTTATGGTTGATACAAGCAGAGCAAATGTTTTTACCTTTTTCATCTTTGAAAAATTTTATACCAGGTCTTGTATTTGGCATAACGCAATGATCGCAATAGAGCATTTAATCCTCCAATTTTATTTAAAATTAAAATGTTTAGATTGTATCGATTATTGATTTAATACATTCTTAATTTATGTTTATAATATATTTAAAATATGTGTTTTGTTTTTTCTACCTAAAATACCATTTTTTAAAGCTTTTTGAAATATTTTAGGATGGTAGAAATTTTCATCCTCTTCTTTAAGATTTCTACAAATTTCATCACATAACTCTATGCCTATAGTATCTATAATGTTTAATAAATTTCTTTTTTCATAAAGAAGATCATAAACTAATTGACAATCTTGAATGTTATAATTATATGTTTCTATGATTTTAAAAAAAGAGGAAATTTCATTAAATAAAAGTAAATTTGCTAAAGAACCTCTATTTCCTTTGCTATGTATAATGTAAAAACCAAAATCTTTAAGATCTTTAAGAAAATCAAATTCATTTATATTTAATCCGTAAATTTCTATAAGTTTAATAGAGATGGGATTGAAAAAATGTATAAAATTGCAAGCTAAATCTTTGGCTCCAAGAGAGCTTGAATTTGAGAAAATTGTATTGCCTTTCTTTTTGAGATTTTCAATTATTTCTTTTTTTAAGACTAAATCTTCGTTCAAACTTTCTATAATTAAGCTATCTTTAAAATCTTCTATTTGTTTATAAAAAAATAATTTTCCTGTTTGAAAATTGGAAAAATCTAATTTTCTTTTTAAAAATTTGACTTGTTTATTAAATTCATCAATATTAGGCTCGCTTTTGTTATAGATGCCCACTTTATAACCCAATAGATAAAATAAAGCACCTATTTGCCGCCCCATTAAACCAAAGCCTATGATGTTAATTTGCTTCATTGTTTTTTCCTTGTTTTGATGATGTTTTTATGAAAAATGAGCTGATCAGAAGTATAATTTTTTGAGATGACACTTCCAGCACTGATTATACAGTTATCACCAAGGTTGACATGAGGCAGTAAGCTTACCCTAGTTGATAGAAAGCAGTTTTTTCCTATTTTAGCGCCTCCATTGAGTGTAGCATAAGGACTCAAAATACTCCCTTCTCCTACTATACAATCATGAGCTATGCTAGAATAAATATTGCAGAGTGTAAAATTTCCTACATTAGAGTCAGCATTAATAGTTACAAAAGGACAGATAATTACACCCTGTCCGATCTTAGCTTCTTTTGAAACAAAAGATTTAGGATGTATAAAAGTAAGAAAATTACACGATTTGTCTAAAAGTTTTAAAAGAATTTTTTTCCTTAGGCTGATTTGCCCTATACCTAAAGCAAAGAATGCTTTATGGATTAAATTTTGATCAAAATTATCCTCATTTCCCAGATAGTTTAGATTATAAAAATCATTTTTTTGTATATCGATATAACCTATAATATTATAATTTGCATCTTTTAAATAAGAGTAAAGCTCCTTAGCAAAACCCCCAGAGCCTATAATAATAACATTTTTCATAGACTTCTCCTAAAAAGAAGAAGTAAAATTTTAAATCCCCCCCCCCCGCTCATTGGTGGTAAATATCATGAATTTTTCTTGCATGTTAATATCTCCTTTAAATTGAGCAATTTTTAAAAGTCTTTTGTGTTTAGAGCATTGAAATTAAAATTTTCTCTTTTAACAAATCATTCCTTATCTAATCTTACACTGCTAGGTAAATTTACCAAACATTTTTCTAATTTTTGAGTATTTAAAAGCTCATCTTTTTGCCAAGTTTGAAAAGGTTTAAGGCTAGGCAAGCTTTTCCATACAGGACGCGCAAAGATATTGTTTTTTAAACATTCTTGTAAAAATATATTTCTTAAATTTTCATCTTTAAAACATAAAGCATTGAGCCAAAAATTGCTTTTTGAATTTTTTCTTTCATCTATAAATTTACAAGCTTTATGATTTGTAAAAAAATCCTTATAAATTTGTGCCAATTCTCTTTTGTTTTCTAGGAAGAAATCTAGCTTTTCAAGTCCCGCAAGTAAAATTGCGGCATTTATATTGCACAGTCTATAATTATAGCCTATGATATCATGATCGTATTCATAAAGATGAGGTATTTTAGCAGTAGTACTTAAATGCTTTGCAAGATTTGCCAAATTTTCATCATCGCATAAAATCGCTCCACCACTCCCACCTGTGATGATTTTGTTTCCATTAAAACTTAAAATTCCACATTTTCCAAAAGTACCTAAAGCCTTGTTTTTATAAGTGCTTCCTAAAGCTTCGGCGGCATCTTCGATTAAAAAAATATTATAATTTTTACAAATTTCGCAAAGCTTTTCTATGTCAGCACTAAGACCAAAAGTATACATTACAACGCAAGCTTTGATGCGCTTATGCGTGATTTTATTGTAAGTAAAGCCATCTTTTTGGTAGCTGTGATTTTCTAAAAAATTTTGTAAAGCTTTAGGACTTAAACTCAAAGTATTTTCATCAATATCTAAAAAAATAGCCCTAGCTCCTGTGTAAGCAATAGCATTTGCCGTTGCAACAAAGCTAATGCTTTGGGTAATCACCTCACAATTTTCATCAATACCATTTGCAAGTAAAGCGATATGAAGTGCGGCGGTGCCTGTATTTGTAGCGATGACAAATCGAGCTTTTGTTCTTTGTTTTAAAGCTTCTTCAAAACGCGTTACAAACTCACCCACGCTTGAAACAAAACCGCTATCAATGCATTCTAAGAGATATTTTTTTTCATTTCCGATAAAGCAAGGTTCGTGCAAAGCGATTTTTTCTTTATTGAAAAGTTTTTTGATAAAAGCGATTTCATTTTCAAACATTGTAAATTTCACTTTTATAACTTGCTAAATTTTCTTTAAAATATTCTATGCTTAGTTTTAAGCCTTCTTCAAGACTTATTTTGCTTTGCCAATGGGTTGCATTTTGAAGCTTGCTTGAATCGCATTTTAGTCTAAAAACCTCACTATTTTTTGGACGCAATCTTTTTTCATCTTGGATGATTTTTACATTTTGATTTAGAATTTTTTGTATAAGATCAAGCACTTCTTGCATGGAGTATTCAGTCCCAGAGCCTATGTTATATACTTCTCCAAAATGATTTAATTTCAAAAGCGAGATAAAGCCTTCGCAAGTATCAAGGACAAAGTTTAAATCCCTTGTCGGACTTAAATCCCCAAGCTTTAATTCTTTTGCCCCACTTAAAATTTGTGTTATGATAGTGGGTATGATAGCTCTTGCACTTTGTCTTGGTCCATAGGTATTGAAAGGGCGAGCAATATTTACATTTAAATTAAAAGCATTATAATAACTAAGCGCCATCATATCCGCTGCGATTTTACTAGCAGAATAGGGGCTTTGAGGTTGTAAAGGGTGCTTTTCATCGATAGGCACATATCTTGCAGTGCCATAAACTTCGCTTGTAGAAGTGTGTATAAAATGAGAAATTTCATTTTTTTTCGCAGCTTCTAGCATATTTAAAGTGCCTTTTACATTAGTATCTACATAACTTTGCGGTGCTTCGTAAGAATAAGGAATGGCAATTAAAGCTCCAAGGTGAAAAATGGCATCCATTCCTTGAGTGATTTTTTCACAAAAAAAGCTATCTCTTAAATCCCCACTTACAACTTCCATATCCTTTAAATACGGACTTTTTTCCAAATGTCCCCAAAAATTAAAAGAATTATATTGACTTAAAGCTCTTACTTTATAGTCTTTTTGAACCAAACTCTCACAAAGATGAGAGCCTATAAAACCATCTGCACCTGTTACTAGGATTTTCATTGAAAATCTCCTTGTTTTAAAGCTGTGCCAAATTCTATATCTTTAGTGGCAGTTTTTCCTAAAAGCTCTTTGTAAAATTTAGGATGAAGTCCAAAAGAAGGACGCACTGATTTTACATTTTCTTCGCTAAAAATTTCACCTTTTTTGATATCTTTGCTTGCATATAAACTTCTAGCAAAAACGCGGTTTTTAAGACTTTTTTCATCTAAGGCTAAAGAGCCATCGCCCAAAGCGCTTTCAGCCTCTCTTACTGCTTCCACCATGGCTTTAAATTCATCAAAATCAAGGCTGAATTTGCTATCTTCGCTTTTTATATTTTTATCAAGCATAAAATGTTTTTCTATCACTCTAGCTCCAAGCGCAACCGCCATAACAGGAGCTAAGTGTCCAAAGCTATGATCACTAAGCCCTACCTCAACGCCAAATTTTTCTTTTAAACTTATAATGCCTTTTAAATTCATATCAGAAATTTGTGCTGGATAAGCTGAGGTGCATTTTAAAAAGATCAGATTAGGATTTTTTTCTTCTTTGAAAATTTCGCATATTTTAAAAAGCTCTTCTTCGTTTGCAATGCCAGTTGAAACAATGGTAGGCTTGTTTTCTTTGGCGATCATACGCACGAAATTTTCATCATTTGCTTCAAAGGAGGCGATTTTATAAGCGATGGGATCAAAGCGTTTTAAAAACTCTACATCCTCTTTTGCAAAAGGGCTTGAAAAACAAAGTATGCCCGCATCCTGTGCAGCTTCAAAAATTTGAGAATGCCACTCATAAGGGGTTTTGGCACTTTCGTAAAGTTCATAAAATTTGCGCTGATCCCAAAGCCCCCCTTTGATGATAAAATCATCTTTATCACAATCTAGCGTAAGACTATCTGGAGTGTAGGTTTGAATTTTTATCGCATCTGCTCCTGCTTCTTTGGCTGCTTTTATGCTTTTAAGTGCCATTTCAAGGCTTCCTGAGTGGTTTGCGGATAGCTCTGCTATGATAAAAACTTTTTCATCGGTATTAAAATTTCCTATTTGCATGATTTTGATCCAAAATTTATTTTAATATTTTTTAAATCGACTTTATAGCAAAAATTTTAATAAAGTGTAAAAAGATCTTCTATTTTTGTTTTATTTTTTCTTCCTAATATCCCTTTGCTTAAGGCTTTTTTAAAACTTTTTGGATGGTAAAAGCTAGGATCGTTTTCTTTGATATTTTTGAAAATTGCCTCGCAAATATCTATTCCTATAGTATTTATAATATTAAATATATTTCTTTTTTCATATAAGATATTATAGACATCTTGACATTCTTTGTAAGAATAGTTTAATTGCTCTATAATTTTAAAGATATTTGAAATTTCGCCAAATAAGATTAGGTTGGCTAAAGCGCCTCTATTTCCTTTGGATTTAATAATAATAAAATTTAAAGATTGTAGATCTAATAGTATGCTAGAAAGTTCATCTTTAGGATCAAAAACTTCCACTAAATTAAGATAAATAGGATTGAAAAAGTGTATTAAAGGACAAGATAGATCGCTGTATGAAAAGGAACTTGAATTGGAAAATATCGGACTAGAAAATTGTTTTTTAAAATTCTCAATAAGGATTTTTTTATTTTGTAAATTTTCTTCAATGCTTTCAATTGTAAGTAAATCTTTTTTTATATCAAATCCTAAATAAAAATTTAACTCTTGATTATTTGATTTGAAAGAGTATTTTTTTTCTAATATTTTGATTTGTTTTAGAAAATCATCATGTTTGATTTCAGTTTTGTTGTAAATATTGACTTTATAATCTAAAAGATGAAATAAAGCAGCAATTTGTTTACCCATAGTTCCAAAACCTAAAATATTAATTTCTTTCATTATATAATCCTTTTATATTTAATTTCATTTTAATAATTTCTTTATTTTTAAAACATATTTCCTTGAAGCCAAATTTTTTATGCAAATTGATTATTTGAGAGTTTTCTTGAAAAGCTTCAAGGTATATATCGCTACAATATAAGATATTAAAACTATAATAAATTATAATTTGTTCCAAAATTCTGCCCAATCCATTCAAATGAGAATAAGGATTGGCGTAAAACCCAAATTCTACAGCTTTATTTATTGTAAAAAAATTTACACTTCCTAAAATTTGCTTATTGCAACTTACGCAAAAATAACTTTTTTTATTGGTTTTTTTAAGTTTTTGGATAAATTTTTTATGTTCTTGTTTTGATATATAATGCGTTGTATAGAGGTATTTCTTGACTCCTAAATGATTGCGATAGAGCCTTAGTTTTTCTTTAATTTTATTTGAAAGATGGGTATAATTTTGCAGTATTAAAATTAAGGCTTTACCCGCCCCCATAGAATCTAGATAAATTTTGAGTATAAATTTTTTACCATCTTTGTAAAAAAATGCTGGAAAATCTTCATTGCTAGCGATGCGCAAGAGATTAAATTGTTCGTTTAAGCTTTTATTTATATCAAGTTCACTATCTTTTGGACTTCTTTTAGGATAAAAACTTTCTTTGCCTACTTGTTTTTTTGCTTGTATATTGGGATATAGTTTTAAAAAATCTAAACACATATTTAGAGTAAACCGAGCTTGCTTTTCTCTTAGTTCTTCATATAATTCTAAGCCATTTAATTTAAGGTTTTTTTGCAGATAAATGTCACCATTATCAGCTTTATCATCTGCTTCAAAAAGCGAAAAGGTGATTTCATTTTTGCCTTCTATGACTTGATGAAAAAGTGGAGCCCAGCCTTTTCCTTGGGGTAAATTTGAAGCATGGATGACGATATTGTGTTTATTGTGTTTTAGAAAATTTTTATCTATTATCTTATGATAAGAAAGTATAAATACTATATCAAAATTAAAAATCTCTGTATGATTATAAAAAAGCTTGGAATTTTCTATTTGTTGGTTAAGTTCTTTAGCATAAGGGATAAACCATTGATTAGGCGAGGTAAGTATGGCTATTTTCATAATTTATACTCCACTTCATAGCCTTTTTGAACCAGCCAATTGGCTAGTTTTTCTTGATTTTTAGCGACACAAATGGCTTTAAAATTAGCCTTTAAAAGCAAGGCCTCATTGACTAAAGAACTAGCACTGATGATAAGCTTTGTGCTTTCGTTCATTAATTTTGAAATTTCTTCATCTATAAAGAGCTTTACATTTTCATGATCTTGAGTGAATTTTTCAAGTTTTTTGAGATTTTTATTGGACGAGCTTGTAGCGATTGCAATTTTTTTGTTTTTAGGTAAATCAGAGGCAATTTGCATAGAAAGATTTTTGATATCTGTGCCACCTATGCAAATGAAATAATCCCAAATTTTCTCTCTTTTTATCTTGCTCTCTTTATAAAATTCATCTCTAATTAAAGCATAAGAAAATCCACATCTTAACTCGCAACGAAAAGGCACCAAACCTTCATAATCACTTGCTTTTGAGTAGGCATTGACATTGAGCAAAATATCACAATGATGAGCTTTTATCTCATCATCAAAACTTAAGATTTTAACTCCTGTTTCAAGTTTTATAAGCTTTTCATCATCACAACTGATATCATAATGATCAATGATTAAAAGTTTGAATTTTTGCTCTTTGATAAGATCGATGAGCTCATAAATGCTTGAACTTTCAAGCTCATAAACAGGGTAAGGAATTTCATCGATCAAAGAGCCTTCTAATGCCAAGCAGGCAAAACTTACATCGCTGTATTGTTTAGCTAAGACAAGATCGCGTTTGATATGGCCAAAGCCTATTTGACTAGAACTATCACTTCTAAAGAGAACTTTCATAATTTACCTTATAAAGTATTTTTGCAAATTCTAAATCTTCTAAAGTATCGATATCGCAAACTAAATTTCGTGGTAGTAAATACACGCTAGAATAGGGTTTAAATAAAAAATCATTTTCTAGCCAAGCCTTGCTTTTGCCAAAGTAAAAAGCTCCTGCGTCATGATAAGCTTTGGTTAAATCCTGTGAGCGAGAGTTGTAAAAACTTTCATCAAACATATGAACTTGATTTTTTTCATTTAGATAAAAAGCCCTTTGTATGGGATAGTCAAATTCGGTAGCTGAAAATAAAAACTTACCTCCATTTTCTAGAAAATTTTCATAAGCTTTTTTTAAAATTTCACCGCTAATTAAAGGAGCAGTGGCATAAAGAGCACAAACATTGTCATAAACTTGCCCTTTTTTAGCTAAAATTTCAATCGCATTTTGAATCACTGCTGTGCTAGAACTATAATCATCGCTTAATTTTTCATCACGGACAAAAGGAGCTTTAGCGCCAAATTGACAAGCTATTTTTATAATTTCCTCATCATCACTTGAAATAACAACTTCATCAAAAATACCCGAATTTAAAGCACTTTCTATACTATAAGCGATCAAAGGTTTTCCTAAAAAATCAATGATATTTTTTTTAGGAATTCTCTTTGAACCCCCGCGAGCAGGTATTATGCAAAGATTTTTCATTTTTTTCCTTAATTCTTTGGGAATTATTTTATCAAAAATCAAGTATAATTGTCTTTAAATACACATAAAAGAATACAGATAGGAAAATAATGCTTATAAATCAAACCTTTAAAATAGACTCTTGTGATGATGTAGAATTGGGTATTAAAAGAACTTCAAAACTTGAATATCGTATAAGTTATGATGATGAAAAAGAAATGAAAGCTATCGTTTTTATCATAGGAGGGTTTGGTGTTAATGCTAATATTTCTTTTTTAGATTTTGATAGAGAGTATATTGCTAAAAATTTTGATGTTGTAGTGGTGCATGTTTTTTATCATTGTTTTTGTGCTAGAAGAAGTATTGATGAAAAATATAACCCAAAACTTATACCCAATAAAGAGGATCTTGAGCGCATAAATAGTATTTTAAAAAATATCAACTTGTCTCATTTAGTTGCCAATAAGGATAATTTTGAACAAATTATTCCTTTTATCGAGCAAAGAGCTAGAGAGATTAAAGAAGCGGGTTTAGTTTATGAAAGTCAAAAAATAGAACTTTTTTGTGATTTTGTTCCGCCTAATGGAGATTATCAAAATTTTGGCATTATGGCAGCTATTGATCATATTAATGTTTTAAAAGATCTTGTGAAAAAATTTCCAAATTTTAAAAATCTTCCAAAAATTTATGGAGGAGGGTCATATGGAGGATATCTTTCTTTGCTGATAGCCAAGATAGCTCCTTGGTATGTGGATGGGGTGATTGATAATTCGGGGCCGGCTTTACCACCTTTGAAAATGATTTTAGGAAGAGAATCTAGAGTTCCTGAATTTGTTTTTAGTCTTAAAGATTTAAATTTATATTGCTTTTTAAAAAAATATTGGACAAGGAGTGCAAATTCTCCTTATTATTTTGGTAATGAGAATTATTTAATAAGATCGCTTTTAAATTCAAGCCATCTTCAAATTCAAGCAAATGTTCGTATTGATACTGTATTTGTAAGTTATCATAGCGCTAAAGATATGGGAGCTCCAGCTAAAGATAAAGTTATGCTTTACAAAGTTTTTAATGCTTTGGGCTATGATGCTACTTTGCATCTAATAGAAAGTGAAAGTCAAATAGATGGTAGGTTTATTAAAGATTTAAATCATGGCATGAGAATTACAGATAAAGCTTTATTTAAAAAAGAGCTTCCTTTAATGCTTGAAAAACTACAAGGAAGAAAATCTTTAATGCAAGAAAATTCTATCCCTTATCCTTGTGGAGATAAAATTTTTACCTTTAAGGATGTGGGAGATAAATTTATATTGGAAATTTCTTAATTTTTATAAAGGTTTTTAGATTAACAAAATCTATATGTAAGGCCATTATATTGAAGATAATTCCAGATCCAAAGCTCGATAAAATATATTTTTCAACACCCCCCCCCCATTTTTAAATACATTTTTTCTTGATTTTGCTTATAAAGACAAAGCTCTATAGGCAGATTGCTGATTTTACAATCTGCATAGATTTTAAATGTTTGGTGAAAGCATGGAAAATTTTCCATATGTAAATTTTCTAAATTTTTTTGAAGAAAAAAATCATTAGGTGTATGGAAAAAGAAATTTGATATTTTTGTTTTATCAATGTCAAAATAATTAAAAAAATCATTAAAAAATTCAGGATAGTTTTCTGACATGAAATTAAAAAATAAAGTATTATTAATATATAAATATTCATTAAAGTTTGTGTTGTAAGCATTAAGGGGTAAAGTTTCTTCTAAGGCATATTGACTGTATATTTCTTGAGAAAAATAAGCTTTTTGATTCGATTTTTGAGATTTTTCAATTAAAATTGCAGATGCGCAATCGCTATGTGTAAGATAAGATATTTTATCATTTTTCATATCTGTTTTTTTGCTTTTTACCAGACTTGTAAGAATAACTACTTTGTGAATATCAGGATTATCTAGTATTAAATAAGCTTGCATAAGTGTTTGTAAAAAACCCGAGCAAAATGTTGTTGTATCTATACATATTGTTTTTTTATCTAAATTTAAATTTTTATGTACAATACTTGAAGTTTGAGGTGCAAAAAAATCAGGAGTATGCGTGGCAAGAAATACTACATCTAATTCTTCCTTTGAGCATATATTATTTTCAAATAAGGTTTTCAAAGCCTCGGTAGCTAAATCACTAGCAAATGTGTTATTGTCAGCTATATAATGAGAAGAAAAATTAGAAGTTTTTTTAAGAAGTTTAAATTTATTTTTTGTTAAACCACATAATTGCAATTCTTCATCTATCGTGAGGGAATTTTTTGGAAACACCACGCTAATGGCTTTGATATTGTGAGAGTTTAACGAAAGCTTCATTTTAACATCCTTTGATATTTATCTGTTATAATAGCATAAATATTCATCTTAAGGTAAAATAATGATAGCATATTTACATATAGGAACACCAAAAACAGGGACAACAAGTATACAAAATTTTCTTGTTGCAAATGAACGTCAAATATTTAAAAAAGGCTATATTTATCCAAAAAGCTTTAGAGTGGCAAATAGGCATTGGGCTTTAGTGGATATGGTTTTGGAACTAGTTCAAAAAGAAGATATTTTGCAAAAAGAGAGTGTTTTAAGCTGTATTAAAAACGAAAGACTTCTTAGGGTTATAGAGAATTTTAAAAGCGAAAGCGCATTGCATAAGGATAAAAAATTTATTTTTTCGACTGAGGGTATAGTTTGGGATTTTTCTACCAAAAAACATGTACAAATTTTAGAAAAGATTATGAGAGAATTAGGCTTTACTCAAATTTATATCATTGTGTATTTTAGAGATACTCTGGGTTATTTAAATTCGCATTGCTCTCAAGATCATAAAAACAATATGGGATATTATTCTGCTGATTTTGCTCCACAAGATCATCCTAGAAAATATATTTTTGATTATGAGTGGATTTGTAAAACTCATGCCGAGGTGTTTGGGGAAGAAAATTTGATAGTAAGACTTCTAAGAGAGGATTATATAGGAGGAACCCTGCTTAAAGATTTTGTTTATCATTTGGGACTTCAATGGGATGAAAGTTTTGTTTTAAAGCAAACCAAAAATGAAAGTTTCAATCTTTTAGGAATGGAGCTTATGTCAAGATTAAATCAAAAAGATTTAAAGCAAGATAATCTTAATTCTTTGCTCTTTATGGCAAGAAGAAAATTTGAAGGGACTAGGGAGAAAAGATTAAAATTTGCAGTGCGAAAAGATATTGCTAAGGCTTATGTGGATTATTTTGCTCCTTCGCTTGAGTGGGTAAAAAATAAATATTTTCCACATAAAAATTCTCTTTTTACGCCTGTAAATTGGGAAGAATATGAGGAAAATTATACTTTAACTCATACATTGAGCAAAGATTGGGATGATGTGGCAGATTTTATAGCACAAATTATTGTTTCTAAAAATGATATAATCAGTTCCTTAAAAGAACAACTTGAATTTGCAAGAAAAGATTAGTCTTTCATTGCAGTTTCAAGCATTTTTTTGATATTTTCAAAGCTTTCAAAATTTTCAGGCGTGATAAATTCTGCTTTTAATGGCTTTTTATAAAATTTTTCTATTTCGGCAACCAAAGCCATGATGTCAATACTATCGATAAAATCTTCGCTTACAAGATTATCCATACTCTCATCAATATCTGTTCTTTCTATGTTGATAAAAAATTGTTTAATTTCTTGCATTGTTTCTCCTTTGATTTTTAAAATTATAAAATGTTTGTCTAAATAATTTCACCCAACACCTTTCTATCAATTTTTCCATTTTGATTAAGCTTAAAATTATCAAGCTTTATGAAATTTTTTGGGATCATGTAGCTAGGCAATTTTTCTTTTAAAAAGGCCTTAAAATTAATCTCTTCTTCGCCTTCATAAAAACAAATAATATCTTCTTTGAAAATACAAGCACTATTTTTGACTTTTGGATGAGAGTTGATCACGCTTTCTATTTCTCCAAGTTCAATGCGGTGTCCCATGTATTTGATCTGATTATCCGCGCGTCCATAGCATAAAAGCTCACCTCGTTCATTATAAGCGACTATATCTCCTGTTTTATATAAAAGATCTAAGTAGTTATCGTGTAAAGGATTTTGTATAAAAGCTTTTTGTGTCTTTTCTTTATCGTTATAATACCCTAAAGACAAAGAAGTTCCTCTCACATAAAGCTCACCTTTTACGCCCACTTGTTTAGAACTTATCAAATTCATACTTTCATCAAAGACCAAAAGCTCTGTATTTTTACAAGCTTTGCCTATGGGTAAAAGTTCTTCATCTTTAAATTCACGATCTACTATATAAAAAGAACACACATCAGTGATTTCAGTAGGTCCATAAAGATTTGCAAAAAGTGTATTGGGTAAATGTTTACGCCAAATGTTTAATTGTTTATTAGGCATGATTTCTCCGCAAAATAACACCTTTTTTAAATTTTTTAGAGTAGAAGCATTTACCGCGTTAGTATTTGCAAAGTAAATTAGCACTGAAGGAACCCAAAATATAGTGCTAACCTTTTCTTTTTCTAGACATTCTAAAATTTTATTTGGAAAAGCAAAAAGATGATTGGGTAAAAGGTGTAAAGTTGCTCCTGCTTTTACACTTGAAAAAATATCTAAAATGCTATTGTCAAAATAAAATGGTGCTTGATTGGCTAAAATCTCATTTTCATCGAATTTAAAAGTTTCACACACCCAAAAAGTATAATCAATCACACTTTTATGTGCTATGCTTACTCCTTTTGGAATTCCTGTACTTCCACTTGTAAAAAGAACATAGAGTAAATTGGTATCGATATGTTTTTCTTTGGCAACTTGGATCAAGTTTTCATCTGTATCAAAGCTTTTAAAATCTTCTGTGTAAAGCGTAGGTAAAGCTAAATCAAATTTTAATTCTTTTGAAGTGATAAAAAGTTTAGGCTTTAAAATTTCTATGACTTTTTCTACTCTTTCTTTAGGACTTTTTTCATCTAAAAGTGTATAAAAATTTCCACTGAGTGCCACTCCAAAAAATGAAATCAAACAATCAATTCCTTTAGGCAGTATTATCAAAATAGGGCTTTGAGTAGGATTGTCATTTCCTAATTTTCTTAAAATTTCACTGGCTACTTTTTTAGAAAAAAGATCAAAATTTTTATAAGTGATTTCTTTTCTTTCTTTGGCAAAAGGCTCTACAAAAGCAGTTTTGTCGCTAAAATTAGTAAGGCTTTTTTCTAAAAAGTTGTAGATATGGGTGGTCATAGTTTACCTTTTTGTTTTTTGTAATATAATATCTACAAATTAATAAAAAAGGCCTTTAAATGCTTACAGATCAAACCTTTGAAATGAATTCTTTTAAGCAGGTGTCAATACCAATATTTCTTTTTTAGACCTTATTAGAAAACATCATTAAAAAATTAATATAGAAATAAAGTATTTACTTTTAAAGATGTGGGAGATAAATTTGAGCTTAAGATAAAAGATTAAAACCTTAAAGGTTTTAATCAAGTTTTGCTAGATTTATCAAATCACTTACTTTTTGGCAATTTTTAAGATCTTCTCCTGTGATTTTCATTTCAAAAAGATTCTTAAAAAGCACCATAATGGAAACAAAAGCCAAGCTGTCCCATTCATCAATATCATCAAGCAACATATCTTCGCTTAAATCTTCATCGCGATGCATAGCTTCTTTCAATTCTTCTAAAAATTCAGTTTTTGTCATTATTTCTCCTTTGTATAAATTAAAATATCTTTTGTGTATAAATCTTTAAAATTCAACACAGCGCTTCCCCAGCTAAGTCCTGCACCAAAAGCGCTCAAGCTCGCCTTAAATTCTTTTGGAGTATCTAGTTCGCAAAGTAAAGCAGGTAAAGAACAAGCGCTTAAATTAGCATATTTTTCCATGATGAAATTAGGAACTTTATCATCATTAAGTTTTAATTCTTCTTTGATGCAATCAACTAAATATGTATTAGACTGATGAAAAAGATGAAAAGCGATATCTTTTTCTTTTATCTTAGAAAATTCTAAAATTTCTTTAAAGCTGTTAGGTTCATGCTCTAAAGCCATATTAAATATATTTGCCCCATCCATATAAAGGTTTTCTAGTTGCCTAAATTCTTCCGTTTGCATGAGGGAGTCGTTGTTGAAAATATTTGCATGAGGTATTCTCATCGCACCTTTTGGGATGATAAGCTTATCAAAATGTTTGCCATCACTTGCAAGCTTGAAAAATGCTTCATTAAAATCTGTTTTTTCAAGCAAAGTCGCACTTACTCCATCGCCAAAAATGGGAGCTGTATTTATATTTTTAGGATGGATAAATTTGCTTAAAGTATCTCCGCATATAAGCAAAATTTTACTCATGGCACCGCTTTGTATCAAAGAATGTGCTACAAATAAACCATATAAATACCCTGCGCAAGCTTGCCCCAAATCAAAAGCTATGGTTTTAGAATCCAAATTTAAAAGATGGTGTAAGTAACAAGCCGTAGAAGGCATAAAAAAATCAGGGCTTTGTGTCACTACAATAAGCGCATCAAGACTATTTTTATCTGTGTTTAAACCCTTTAAAAGAGCATTAGCTGCATGTTTTCCAAGATCGCTTACGCAAGTATTTTCATCGCAAATATAGCGGGTGTTTAAGCCTATGACTTTTTTCATTCTCTTAAGAATTTTTGTATCATTTTGAAAAACACTTTCTAGCTCATCATCGATACAAATTTTATGTTCAGGTACACTTACGCAAATGCCTGAAATTTTCACTTTATCAAATTTAGTTTTCATAGATTGTAAGTCCTTTGAAATTTAAATTTTGAAATGAAATAAGGGCCGAATTTTCTTTGATTTTTTTAGAAATTTGCTCTAGAAAAGTTAAAAAAGGTGTGTTTCTTTCGCCTTTTTTGTAATAAAGTATCATATCAGTATTTTTAAGATTAAAGAAATTTAAAGCTAATTCAAAGGATTTGAAAAACATCCTAGCTTCTAGCTTTCTGCCTAAGGCCCTACAAGAAATACAAAGATCATCGATAAATAATCTTTCTTCTTTGCAGGAAAAAACAAAAATAGCGATAATCCCACTATCGCTTAATTTATCGCTCATGCTAACGCTTACAATGAGTTCTTCTTGCATGTGTTTTTGTACTTCTTCTTGGCTTAAGCGTGTATAATTGGCTATGAATTGATTGGTTTTACCTAAAAGTTCGCTAATACGAGAGATGTTTTGGGTGTCGTTTTTGACAAAATGTAAACAAATTTCAAGATTTTTAAAATATTCTTCATCACTTAAGCTTTTAAGCTCTTCTCTTAAAGCGTTAGCTGCTATATCTTTGGCGCGAATTTGGTCTTCTTGAGTGTTTGAAAGCTTGAGAAGATTAGGAAAGAGTTTGATTTTGTGAAGTATGGTTTCATCACATAAAAGTGTTTTGATACCTGTAAATTTAGTATTTTCAAGTTCGGCGATATTATCATCTATGAAAAGCATAGCATCAGTGTTTATATTAAATTTCTTAGCTATTTTTAAGATATTTTCACTTTTTGGCTCCCAGTTGACCATTTTAATATCAAAATCATCCCATTGCAAAATAAAATCTTTCCTAGTTTCAAAAAGTTTTTTTGCGTCTTTTTCTTCATTTTTTGAGGCTAGGGCAAGTAAAAATCCTTGCTTTTTAAAATTTTTAATTTTTTCTTGTAAAGTCTTGTGCAAAGGGGTTAATTTAAGATTATCCATACCATCTTCGCCTAAAATTCCTTGATATAAGGTATTATCAAGATCAAGCACAAGAGCTTTAAGAGCGGGTTTTATCAGTGCTGGGATAAGACTAAGTCCTAAAATTTGTGCTAAGAAAATTAGAGCTTTATTGCTTAATTTTGTGCCGCTAAGTTCTTCTTTATCTAAGTCTAAAATATCATCTTGATTAAAATACTCTTTTATGAGTTTTTCTACATTAAAAATTTCGCAATTTAAAATTTTTCTATCTGTTTTAAATTCACCCAAACTAAGGACCAAAATAGGGCTTTGTGAAATTTTTCTTAATGCTAAAAGCCTTTCTTCTAAAAAATCTTGTATATTATCTTTATAACGTTTTAAATCCAACCATAAAAGTTCTAAATTTGCTTTTTTAAAGCCATTAAAACTTAGGCTATCATCATAAGAGCTAAAATTAAAATCCGCTTTTAAATTTGCAAAATGTAAAAAAGGAGTGATAATGCTTTGCACTCCCTCAAAAGCATGATTTCTATGGATATTGATGAGAATTTCTTGATTTTTGCTAAAATCTAATTCTTTGCTATATTTTATAAGCTCATTGCGTTTTAAATTTTGCGAAAAGAGGTTCATTTTATAACTCCACAAGTTCGATTAAAAGCCTATTAGGCATCATGATAAAGCAAAGTTTGGAAAAGTAGCTTGCTTCCATAATAGGAACAATGCAAATTCCTCCTTTGGATTCCAAAAGAGTCAAGTCTTTTTTAATGTTTTTACTTTCATAGGCTAAATGATACATTTTGGTATTGTTTTTTAAATAGCTATCCAAAGGACCTTTGTCGTTTAAATTTTGCAAAAGTTCAAATCTATATAGTGGAAATATTTCATTGCAAGGAATGATAAATTCTCCCTTTACACCTTGTTTTTCATCTACAAATTCTGCTTCTTTGCAAAAGCCCAACTTAAAAAAAATTTCCCTTTCTTTTTCTAAATTTTTACAAGCTACGCCTATATGATGTATAGGCAAATTTAGTGTTTTATTAAGCATTTAATACTACCGCCATAGTGATGGCATTTTTAAATTTCAATGCCTTTTCTAAGCTATAATCATTTGCCATGAAACATTCATAGGCTTTAAGTTTTAAACCCGATTTTTCTACCAAGTCTTTAACTTCATCGGGGTGAGAAAATAAATAAATATGATCAATGGCAGGTGCATTTATAGGAATGGTTGCAAAAATTTCTCCACCTTCATTAAGAAACTCTTTGGATCTTTTAAGAAATTCAAGAGGTTTTTCTACATGTTCTAGCACTTCTCCGATAACTATTAAATCAGCTTTTTTATTGAAGTTATAAGTAAAAAAATCCTGACATAAAAACTCACATTTTTTGATTAAATTTCCTACTTGTTGCTTTACCATTTTTTGCGTAAGTTCGCAGCTTGTTGGAGATATATCAAGTCCATAAAATGAAGAAAATTTATTGCTTTTAACTGCTCTTGCAAAGTATTCCCCATGACCAGGACCAATTTCAAAATAGGTCGTTTTTGGAGCAAAATCTTGTAAATATTGTGAGAAATACTTTCTTACTTTAATGTGAGCTATCCAGATATAAGAAGAAAGAGCTAAACCTACCATGTATTGTTTCATATAGTTTTCATTGAAATAAACCTTATCTTTAATTTCATCAAAACTAGAATAACGATAATGTCCATTTTCTATGAAAAATTTTGTTTCTTCTAAAGTATCATTAAGTATCAATAAATAACAATCACATTGTTCTTCGATGCTGATATGATCTTGAATATAATACGAAATTAATTTATCAAATTCTTCCTCATCCTCTTGGCAAAATTCTATTTTTCTAAGATATTTAGAATGAATGGCATTTTTTCGAGCTATAGCTTCAAATAATTTTTCAATATTTTCTTTCATTTTGTAACCTTTAGGGTTTGAATTTTTTCTAGTAAGGCTTGCTGGGATTTTAAATTATTTAAATCTTCTTTATTAAATTTAATATCAAATTCTTCCTCTAAGCTCATGATAATATCAATATGAGTTAAAGAAGTCCAACTTTTACAATTTTCCATGTTTATATTGGTGTTTTCATTTACTTCGGTTTCAAGTATATTTTCTAAAATTTCATAAAATTTTTTTTCCATAATTACATCCTTTTTTTGAAAAATATTTTAATACGAATGTATTAAAATAGTGCTATTTTTTTCTAAAGCGTGCCAAAGTATTTCTACATATTCTTTGGCATTATAAATACTAATAATTTCTCCTCCAAATTGAATTTTTTTATGATTTTTACTTTTGTTGACTATACTAATAATGTTTTCTAAATTTGGCATAGAATCTCTGTCAAGTCTTCTTACATAATAAGCAATTTTTGCATCTTGTAGGTTTCTAAACTCATCAATTATTTTTCCTTTAAAAAATTTATGATAACGATAGTCAACATTGAAGTATTCCTCCGCGTAATGTGTTAGGGTATGTCCAATCCCGCCTAAAGTAATAAACTTTCCATTATTTTTATATAAAATATCATAAACACAATTTTTTCCAAAGCAACTTGTGGTATCTTTTAAAAATAATTCTTCTTTAGCACCTTTTACAGCAAAAGAAAAAATAGGGTCATTTGTGCGCTTTACTCCTTCTTGTTTTCTAAAAAATTCGGTTAAAATACCCATTTTGCTTTTAGAATTGATTTTATCGTAAATTTCATTTTTGCAAAAGCTATAAGTAAAAGTTGGCATGATTAAAGTTCCTTCCTTGCCTATTGTTTCAAAAAAACAATCCAGTATAGTTTGTAAAAATTCATTTTTAGAGAGCAGGGGTATACCAAAATTAAAAAGTTCAGTATGTACACATAAAATATCACCTTTTTTTATATCCAGTTTAATAAAGGTATCTATTAAATCTATATCAGAGTATTTTTTATCATTATATTCTAAAAAATATTTCATTTTATTAGTCCGTAAATTTTTATTTTGTCTATCAATTCTTTCAATTCATAAGCTTGTATGTTAAGTTTTGAAGCTATATCTAATACATCATTTTTTCCATCACAATATGCTAAAAAATCGGTAGAGATTGGTTTTTTTGTAATTCCTTGGTTTAAGGTATGGTATAAACCCCTTTTACCTAAATTTGGTTCGCAAAAGGTTGTGATTTGATAAATTTCATTGATTTCCAAATTCATGATAACTTCCTGCATAGCTTTTAAAGCACCTTTAAGTCCTTTTGCGCTGATAAAAGTTAAGTCATCTTTGCTAGTGTGGTATTCTTTATAATCCCCAAATCTAGTTCTACATACGCAAGCTATCGGTAAATTTATTAAAGGAGAGCAATATTGCCTTTCATCGCTCCCACGCTCCAAGAAGCTAAATTCTTTAAAATTTTCCTTATTTTTGAGTGTGTGCATGGCAACTTTATCGCTTAAAGTATTTTCTTTAGGAGTATGTATAAGCGAGTAAGCATTATCATCTCCTAAGCAAGAAAGCACAAAACCTGCTTTAACATGTTTTTTTAAGTGATCTAAATGCTTGCTAAGATAAACTATAGAGCCTATGGTTTCAGGAATGATAACAAAGCGGTAATTGTATTTTCTTTCTTTTAAACCCAAAAGCCATTTGGCTAAGAAAATAGCTACTATAGGGCCACTAAGTTCGTTATTTGCCATAGAAGGATGACAAAGATAGCTTGAGAGTAAAATTTCATCTTTTGAATTTTGAGTGCTAGGGATTATAAAATCAGCATAATTTAAAACTCCATTCTCATCGTGTTTTGCATCGATAAAGACTTTGTATAGCCCTTTTTTTAAATTTTTTCTTTCATTATGCGTGATGCAAAATCCCCAACGCCTTTTATAATAACTTGTCACATAAGGGATGGCATCAGGCATTTCTTCTATGGAGTAAAGATGTTTCTCAAGTTCTTCAAGTTCTATTTCTTTATCTATGGCTTCGCTGTAGTTTAAAAGATGTAGATTGTGCTTTTTAAAATCACAAATTTTCTTTCCTTCTGGTGTGATGATATAGGCTTCTTTAGCGTTCCATTCATCAGGGACTATCCAGTCAAAAACCCTTGTACCACTTTTGATAGAATGAAATTTGAGTATACCCCCCCCCAGAGTTTTATTTAAAATTTCTAAGCTAGCTCTAAAACCTTGTCCTGTGATACTTCGAGGGATAGGAAAAAGCTCCTTGGCAAGTTCATGCATAGCCTTTCCTGTTTGTTCAAAGTCTTTGTGTCTAAAGTCTAGCTTATCCACAATAGTCCTTTTTAACTTTTTCAAGTGTGCTAAATAAAGTATCTCTTACAAATTTTGCATCTTTTAAGCTCATTTCTTGATGACAAGGTATGCTAAGTTCGGCTTTGTAAAAATTATCCGCATTTTCAAGTCTTATTTCTCCTAAGAGCTTTTTATAAAAACTAAACTCATAAGTTGGTTTATAATGCACCTGTACTCCAAGCCCAGCTTTGAGTAAATTTTCAAAAATTTCTTCTTTGGGGCAATAAAATTCTGGAAAGAGTAAAATAGGATACAAATGTCTTGAACTTTTTTTATAATCTTTGATTTTTATAGTGGAAAAATAAGGATTTTTTTCAAATTCTTTATCATAAAAACTTGCAATTTCTTCGCGTTTTTCAAGATTGTGATCTAGTTTTTTAAGTTGATTTATCCCTAAAGCACAAGCAACATCACTCAAGCGATAATTATAGCCAAGTTTCATCATATCGCTATCCCAAAGTCTTTTTTTAACGATACCATGGCTTCTTAAAAGTTTTATTTTGGAGATTAATTCTTCATTATTGCTTACTACAGCGCCACCCTCAAAAGTGGTAATAGGCTTAACAGGGTGAAAAGAAAAAATACTTAAATCCGCCATAGAGCCCACTTTTTTACCCTTATACTCGCTACCTAAAGCATGGCTTGCATCATCGATTAAAGGGATATTGTATTTTTTAGCAAGATTTGAAATCTCATCCATTTCAACGCTATTGCCTCCAAAATCCACCACGCTAATAGCTCCTATATCGGTGCTATTTTTTACAAGCCTTGCTTCGAGCTTTTTCTCATCTATATTGCCATCATTTTTAATATCGATAAATTCTACTTTAGCTCCTGCCATTAAAGCTGCATTAGCTGTAGCCGCAAAAGTTAAAGGAGTGGTTAAGATTATTTTATCCTTGACATTTAAAGCTGTATAGGCAAGATGAAGAGCGGAAGTGGCTGAATTTAAGACACAAGCATGCTTAATTCCTATGTATTCGCAAAGTGCTTCTTCAAATTCATCGATTTTTTTACCACCGGTTAAAATTTCATCCTTTAAGGCGTTTAAAACCGCTTCTATATCGCTTTGATCGATATTTTGATGAGAATAAGTAATCATTTAAAAACCCTCAGTATGATTGATGATATCTAAAAGCTCTTTTTCGCTCGCCCATTGTGGATTGTTATCTGAACTATAAGAAAATCCATCTTTTACTTTTTGTCCTTTTTCGCCTAAGGCATTGATGCTAAAATCACTCTCTTGATCTACAAGCTTGATACTAGGACTTATAGCATAGTAGTTTTCAAATTCATAGGTTAAATGGCTATCATCACTTGAAATCATGATTTCATGAAGTTTCTCTCCCGCTCTTATGCCTATGATTTTATGGCTTAAATTTGGAGCTAAAGCGTGGGCTAGATCCGTGATTTTCATCGAAGGAATTTTAGGGATAAAAATTTCTCCTCCGTGCATTCTTTCAAAATTACTCAATACAAATTTTACCCCATCTTCAAGAGAAATCCAAAAGCGTGTCATTCTAGTATCTGTGATAGGAAGTTCTTTAGCACCTTGCGCGATAAGCTTTTTAAAGAAAGGCACTACCGAGCCTCTTGAGCCTACTACATTTCCATATCTTGTAACGCTAAATCGTGTTTGTTTATTGCCTGCTATATTGTTTGCAGCAACAAAAAGTTTATCGCTTGCAAGTTTGGTAGCACCATATAAATTTACAGGATTGCAAGCTTTATCTGTGCTTAGGGCAATGCATTTTTTTACCCCATTTTCAAAACAAGCATCGATTACATTTTGAGCACCATGGATATTGGTTTTGATACATTCCATAGGATTATATTCAGCAACAGGAACATGTTTCATCGCAGCAGCATGTATAACAAAATCTACATCGCGCATAGCAACATTTAAGCGTTCTTTATCTCTTACATCGCCTATAAAATAACGCATGCAATTAGCATTAAAAATGCTTGACATTTCAAATTGTTTAAGCTCATCGCGAGAATAAATGATGATTTTATTAGGCTTATAATTTTCTAATAAAACCTTAGTATAGGTTTTTCCAAAAGAGCCTGTACCACCAGTAATTAAGATATTTTTTCCATTAAACATTTTGCCTTCCTTTGCCAAATTATCACTTAAAAAACTTAAAGCAATAAGCGTTCCTATTTTAAAATTCTTGGCAGGGTTATGCCTGTTTGAGCTTGATATTTGCCTTTTTTATCTTTGTATGTTGTATCGCATTTTTCATCACCTTGTAAAAACAATACCTGTGCAATGCCTTCATTAGCATAAATTTTTGCAGGCAAGGGGGTAGTGTTTGAAATTTCTATGGTTATATGCCCTTCAAAGCCTGGTTCAAAAGGAGTTACATTTACGATTATGCCACATCTTGCATAGGTGCTTTTTCCAAGACAAATAGCTAAAACATCATCAGGCATTTTAAAATACTCTATAGTTCTAGCAAGTGCAAAAGAATTAGCAGGGACTATACATACATCACCTTCAAAATCCACCACATTTTCTTCTAAAAAATTTTTTGGATCTACTACGGTAGAATTTACATTGGTAAAAATCTTAAATTCGCGCCCCACGCGTATATCATAACCATAGCTTGAAAGTCCGTAGCTTACTACGCCCTTGCCTATATTTGCTTCGCAAAAAGGCTCTATCATTTGATGCTCGAGTGCCATTTTTCTTATCCAATTGTCTGCTTTTAAACCCATTTAATATACCTTTATTTTTTAAACATAATTTTTTTGGATTATAGCTTATTTTTTATATTTTATGAAACTTTTAAGCGTGAAATTTTATTTTTTAAAGTTAAATTTCAAGTTTTTTAATATAATACTAGATTAAGTTCTTAAAATCAGGAGATGAAAATATGACAAAAGAAGAGATTAAAGAATTAGTAAATTTATTTGCTGAAGCTAATATCAGCAAAATAAAAATCAAAGAGCAAGATGGATTTGAAATCGAACTTGAAAGAGATATGTGTTGTGATGTTCCAGCTCCTTTGGCTTGTCCACCCGTTCCAGCTCCACAACCTATAAATGTTAATGTAGTTAATGAAGCACAGCCTTCAAGTGCAAAGTCAAACAAACCAAGTATAAATAGCCCTATGGTGGGTACTTTCTATCAGGCTCCAAGCCCAGGCGCAGCTCCTTTTGTAAAAGTGGGTAGTTCAGTTAAAAAAGGCGATACTATTGCTATTATCGAAGCGATGAAAATCATGAATGAGATCGAAGCTGAATTTGATTGTAGAATAGTAGAAATTTTAGTTGCAGATGGTCAGCCTGTAGAATTTGGTATGCCTTTATTTACGGTGGAGAAATTATAAAATGGAAATTAAAAGCATTTTAATTGCTAATCGTGGAGAAATAGCACTTCGAGCTTTAAGAACAATTAAAGAAATGGGAAAAAAAGCAATTTGCGTTTATTCTGAAGCAGATAAAGATGCTTTGTATTTAAAATATGCAGATGCAAGTATTTGTATAGGAAAAGCAAGAAGTTCTGAAAGCTATCTCAATATACCTGCTATTATTTCAGCAGCTGAAATTGCAGAAGCGGATGCGATTTTTCCAGGTTATGGATTTTTAAGTGAAAATCAAACTTTTGTTGAAATTTGTGCTAAACACAATATCAAATTTATAGGACCTTCGGTTGAAGCTATGAATTTGATGAGCGATAAATCAAAAGCCAAGCAAGTGATGCAAAGAGCAGGAGTTCCTGTTATACCAGGAAGTGATGGGGCTTTAGCAGGCGCTGAAGCAGCTAAAAAACTTGCCAAAGAGATCGGTTATCCTGTGATTTTAAAAGCAGCAGCTGGAGGCGGAGGTCGTGGAATGCGTGTAGTAGAGCATGAAAAAGATCTTGAAAAAGCATATTGGTCAGCTGAAAGTGAAGCGATGACAGCTTTTGGTGATGGGACTATGTATATGGAAAAATATATACAAAATCCACGCCATATAGAAGTTCAAATCATTGGAGATAGTTTTGGAAATGTGATCCATATTGGCGAGAGAGATTGCTCTATGCAAAGACGCCACCAAAAACTTATAGAAGAATCTCCAGCAATTTTACTCGATGAAAAAACCCGTGCAAGACTTCATGAAACAGCAGTAAAAGCTGCTAAGGCTATAAGCTATGAGGGCGCAGGAACTTTTGAATTTTTAGTGGATAAAAATTTGGATTTTTATTTTATAGAGATGAATACGCGTTTGCAAGTTGAGCATTGTGTGAGTGAAATGGTAAGTGGGATTGATATTATTGAACAAATGATCAAAGTAGCTGAAGGCTATGCTTTACCATCTCAAGAAAATGTAAGATTAAAAGGACATTCTATAGAGTGTAGAATCACAGCTGAAGATCCTAAGACTTTCTTGCCAAGTCCAGGTAAAATTATCAAGTATGTTCCACCTGCAGGACGCAATGTCAGAATGGAAAGCCATTGCTATCAAGACTATAGCGTGCCACCGTATTATGACTCTATGATAGGGAAACTTGTGGTTTGGGCAGAAGATCGCAACAAAGCTATTTCAAAAATGAAAGTAGCTTTAGATGAGCTGATTATAGGTGGGATTAAAACCACTAAAGATTTTCATCTTGCAATGATGGATAATCCTGATTTTATTAATAATAATTACGATACTAACTATCTTGCTAGACATTGATCAAGATGGATTTTTTCCATCTTGATTTTATCTTAAATATTCTATATTGATTTTTGAGCGTAATTTATCAAAATAATCTTGTATATAATTTTGTCTTTGCTCGCTTACATAGGCATTGAGCACTTCATTTTTAATTTGATAATATTCTGGAGTTTGCCCTTTAGATTTATCATTTACTTGATAAATTTCATAACCCTTTTGTGAATTTAAAACCGGAGAAAAGCCTCCTAAAGGGATAGGTGATAAAAGTCCTAGGAGTCTTGGATCTGAATTGTTAGGAGTTAGAATAGCTTTTTCTGCTTTAAGTGGAGTTTTTATAGCAGCTCTTATATTTTCTAGATCTTGAGCGTTATTAGAACGATAGATATTTACATTAATTTCGGTAAAAAATGTAAATTTGTTTTTATTTTGTTCGAAAAAATTTTTAGCTCCTTCATCGCTAAAATCGGTTTTAGCGGTGCTGGCAATTTTTTCATAGAGTTTTCTTTTTTCGAAATCTTTTTTAAAATTACTACGAAATTGTTCGTAATTTTGCCCCTTGATTTGCAAATCTTTTTTAAAGTCTTCAAGCGAAATTTTATTTTGCATTAACATTTTATCAATAGCATTATCAAGCTCAAGTTCGCTTGTGTAAATTCCAAATTGTTTTATTTGTGAAAGTTCCATTTTTTCATTAATCAAAATTCCCAAAGCTTGATTTTTAGATATATTTAAAGCTTTCATGGTTTGCTCTATATCATAGGTTGTAATAGGCTCTTTATCTACCACTACGGCAATAGCATTTATAGTATTTGCATGAGTTAAGCTTATAAAAAATATAAAACTTAGTAAAATTTTCTTCATTTCAAACCTTTATTTAAGTGTAAATATCGCATTATATCAATTAAAATTTAAGAAAAGGCAAAAAATGACAGGAAAACTCACGACTCGTTTCGCTCCAAGCCCTACAGGATATTTACATATAGGCGGTTTAAGAACTGCTCTTTATAGCTATTTGTATGCAAGAAAAAACAAGGGTAATTTTTTACTTCGTATTGAAGATACGGATTTAAAAAGAAATTCTAAAGAAGCTACGCAAGCTATCATAGAAGCCTTTAAATGGTGCGGTTTGGATTATGATGGCGAGGTAACTTACCAATCTGAACGCTTTGATCTTTATAAAAAATATATACAAAAACTTTTAGATGAGGGCAAGGCTTATTATTGTTATATGAGTAAAGAAGAACTTGATGAGCTCCGTGCTAAACAAGAAGCAGCTAAAGAACGTCCAAGATATGATGGCAGATATAGAGATTTTACAGGCACTCCTCCAGCAAATATAGAACCTGTAGTGCGTATAAAAGCTCCTCAAGAGGGTGAAATTTGTTTTGTAGATGGTGTTAAAGGAGAGGTGAAATTTAAAGTAGAAGATATTTTAGATGATTTTATCATAGCAAGAAGCGATGGAAGTCCTACTTATAATTTTACAGTTGTAATTGATGATGCTTTAATGGGAGTAAGTGATGTGATTAGAGGAGATGATCACCTTTCAAATACCCCTAAGCAAATCGTGCTTTATGAGGCTTTAGGATTTGAAATTCCTAAATTTTACCATGTAGCTATGATACATGGAGAAGATGGCAAAAAGCTTTCAAAACGACATGGAGCAACCGATGTGATGGAATACAAGGCTATGGGAATTTTACCTCAAGCCTTATTAAATTTTTTGGTGCGTTTGGGATGGAGTCACGGTGATGATGAGGTTTTTTCTTTAGAAGATCTTAAAAAGCTTTTTGATCCAAATCATATTAACAAAAGTGCTTCTTGTTATAATTTTAAAAAACTTGAATGGCTCAATGCTCATTATATCAAGACTTTACCTTTTGAAGAAATCAATCGTCAATTAAAAGATCTAGGCTTTGATTTAAGTGCTTATGCAAAAGCAGGATTTTTGCTGGATTTATTAAGAGAGCGTGCAAAAACTTTACTTGAAATTATTAGCGGAGCTAAAAGTATCATTGAAGCGCCACAAAATTATGATGAAAATGCTATAAATAAATTTATAAATGAAAATAATCTTTTACTGCTTCAAAACTATGCAAATGAGTTAAATGAAGAGAAAAGTGCAAAAGATTTTGAAGAATTTACTAACGAATTCTTACAAAAAAATGAGGTAAAATTAAAAGATTTGGCTCAACCTATACGCATAGCTCTAACAGGAAGTGCGGTTAGTCCTAGCATTTTTGAAGTTTTAGAGTTTTTAGGGGTCAATGAATGTAAAAAAAGAATAGAAAAATTTTTAGATTTTAAAGGAAAATAATGAATTTAAAAGAAGAGGCTTTAAGATACCACTTAGGGGGTAAGATAGATATAAAACCATCAAAACCTATGAATTCAAGCCATGATTTATCTTTGGCTTATAGCCCAGGTGTTGCAGAACCTTGCATTGAAATTGCTTCTAACAATGAGCTTGCTTATACTTATACAAACAAAGCGAATTTAGTAGCTATCGTTAGTGATGGTTCTGCGGTTTTAGGTCTTGGAAATATCGGTGCGCAAGCTTCTAAACCTGTTATGGAAGGTAAGGCTTGCTTGTTTAAAAAATTTGCTGATGTAAATGCGTATGATTTAGAAATCGAAGCACACAGCATTGAAGAAATTGTTGCTTTTTGCAAAGCCATAGCACCGACTTTTGGTGGAATCAATTTAGAAGATATTTCAGCGCCTAAATGTTTTGAAATCGAAGCGGCTTTGCAAAATTTAGGAATTCCTGTAATGCATGATGATCAGCATGGAACTGCTATTATCTCAACTGCAGGGCTTATGAATGCTATGGAGATAAGCGGTAAAAAATTTGAAGACATTAAAGTTGTTGTAAGCGGAGCAGGAGCTGCGGGTATTGCTAGTGCTAGAATGTATAGAAATTTAGGTGTTAAAAATATCATTCTTGTAGATAGTAAGGGTGTGGTCAATAAAAAAAGAACGGATTTAAATCAATACAAACTTGAATTTGTAAGCGATACACAAGCAGATACTTTAAAAGAGGCTATGAAAGATGCGGATGTATTTTTGGGACTGAGTGCACCAAAGATACTAGATGATGAAATGATTTTGTCTATGGCAAAAGATCCTGTTATTTTTGCTTTGGCAAATCCTATTCCAGAGGTGATGCCTGAAGATGTAGCAAGACTTAGAAAAGATGCTATTGTAGGAACAGGAAGGAGTGATTATCCTAATCAAATCAATAATGTTTTAGGCTTTCCTTTTATTTTCCGTGGAGCTTTAGATGTGCGTGCGACAAAAATCACTGAAAATATGAAAGTAGCTGCAGCAAGAGCTTTGGCGGATTTAGCAAAGCTACCTGTAAGCGATGCGGTGAAAAATGCTTACAATATAAGCCACTTAGAATTTGGAAAAGATTATGTTATCCCAAAACCTTTTGATGAGAGAGTTAAGGCTGTTGTAAGTACTGCAGTGGCTGCTGCAGCTGTAAAAGATGGGGTAGCTTTGCTTAAAGAATTTGATGAAAAAGCATATTTTGAGAGTTTAAAATGAAAAATATTCATCATATATGCCATCCTTTGATAGAGCATAAATTAGGATTTTTGCGCGATAAAGAAACCAAACCCTTTCATTTTAGAATGCTCATTGATGAGATTTCTACTTTCTTGCTTTTTGAAGCGACTAAAGATTTATGTTTAAAAGAAACACAAATTCAAACCCCTGTTGCTAATGCCAAGGTAAAAAGATTAGATGAAAAGATTATGATATGCCCTATTTTAAGGGCGGCTTTGGGTATGCTTGATAGTATTTTTAGACTTATTCCTGATGCTAGTGTAGGATTTTTGGGTTTTGTTAGAAATGAAAAAACGCTCAAGGCGGATTTTTATTTTCAAAAACTTCCTAAAGATGCAAAAGAACGCACTGCTATTGTTATAGACCCTATGTTCGCAACAGGTGGTACAGCCATAGATGCTTGCAATTTTTTAAAAGATCAAGGGGTAAAAAAGATTAAATTCATTTCTATACTCGCAGCCCCTCAAGGTCTTGAAAATTTTGCAAAAATTCACAGCGATGTTGAACTTTATGTAGCCTCAATTGATGAAAGCTTAAATGAAAAAGGTTATATAGTTCCAGGACTTGGGGATGCGGGAGATAGGGTTTTTAATACCTTGGATTAAAATGATTTTTGGAAAAATTGATTATATTAATCTTTTACCTTTGCATATTTATCTTAAAAAGTATCCACTACCCAATGGTTATAAAGCAAGCATGGAATACAAAAAAGGTGTGCCAAGTAAGCTAAATAAGGATTTGTTTTATAGAAGAGTTGATGCTGCTATTGTTTCAAGCATAGAAAGTGCTAGAAAAAAATATAAAAATTTAGATTTGGGCATTTGTGCCAATAAAAGAGTTTTGAGTGTTTTAGTGGAAAGAAATACGCTCAATGCTAAAGATCCAAGCTCGGCAACTTCTAATGCTTTAGCTAAGGTTTTAAAACAAGAGGGGAGGGTGATTATAGGTGATAAGGCTTTAAAGCTTTATCTGCAAGATCCTTCTAAGTATATTGATTTGTGTGCAAAATGGCATGAAAAAACAGGATTACCTTTTGTTTTTGCTAGATTTTCTTGTGTGCAAAAAAAAGCTTTATATAAACAAATCTTAAAAAAATTTCCAAAAACAAAGATTAAAATTCCTTATTATATACTTCAAAATTATGCGACAACGAGAAATTTGGATATAAAAGATATGAGATATTATCTAGATGAAATTATATATTATAAAATTTCCACCAAAGAAAAAGCAGCCTTAAAGCGTTTTATAAAAGCTTGCAAGGCTTTAAATCCTACTTGATTAATGTTCAAATTCTCTAAGTTCTTTAACTGTTCCAAGTAAGATTACAACATCTCCACCATAAACAGTAGTTGTTTCTAAATCAGGCAGTATTTCCCAGTCTGTATTGAGCTTTTTATAGCTGATAACTTTCATATTTTGCGCAATGTGTTTTAATGAATTTCCTGCTAATTTATCATCTATGGTGATTTTAATAGCGCGGATGGTATTAGCCGATAGATCAAAAACTTCATAATCTGCATCTTTAGTTAAAAAGTCTTTTACAAGTTTTTTAGCACTTTCTTTTTCGGGATAAATTACTTTTGTAGCTCCTAGTTTGGATAGAATTTGCCCATGAATATTAGAAGTAGCTTTTGCGATAATATTATTAACCCCTATGTCCTTAAGAGCCATTAGGGTAAGTATGGATTTTTCAACATTTTCGCCTATGCTTACAATCACGACTTCTACATCATGAAAACCTGCTTCTTTAAGTGCTGAAATATTAGTAGAATCTAAGATATAAGCATAGCTTGGTGAATTTTGTATGCTTTTTAAAGCTTCTTCATCTTTATCGGCTATGATTACAGTATGCCCTCCAGCAATAAGCTCATCTGCGACTACGGATCCAAATTTTCCAAGTCCTATAACCCCGTAACTAAGCTTTTTCATTATATTTAACCTTTATAAATAGATTTTTCCTTTAGGAAATTTGATATGCATTGCTTTATCTTGTTGAAAGACAGAAAGTAAAAATGCAAAAACACCAATCCTTCCGCTTAACATCATAATAATAATAATAATTTTGCTTGGATTGCTAAATAAAGCACAAAGCGAAAGATCTCCTCCATCTCCTACTGAAATTCCTACTGTTGCAAATGCTGATGAGGTTTCAAAAAGCAGATGAATAAAATTAAATTCTGATTCTAGCAAAGAAAGGAAAATAACCGCTATAACTATATAAACAGCCGAACCCACTGCTATAATAAATGCTCTTGAAATAATCTCTTGTGGAATTTCGTGGTTGAAAATTCTTACTCTTCCATTGCGAATGCTCCAGTAAGCATAAAACAAAAGCACTACAACAGTTGTGATTTTCATTCCGCCTGCCGTCCCACCCGGTGCTCCTCCAATCACCATAAACAAAGAGCCAAAAAACAAACTCGCATCATGCAAACCACTCATATCGAGTGTATTAAACCCTGCTGTGCGGTAATTGATCGCAATAAAATAAGAACTTAAAATTTTATCAAAAAGAGAAAAGCTACCTATGGATTTTGGATTAGCATATTCTAAAAGAAAAATAATAAGAGTTGAAGAAACAATAAGAAAAAGGGTCGCCATAATAACAACTTTAGTATGCAAGCTTAAATTTTGCAGTCTTTTTCTTTGAAAAAAATACAATTCAACTAAGACAAAATACCCAAGCCCACCAATGATAATAAGAGAAGTAAAGATAAGATTAATAGCTACATCGTGTTTGTAAGCAAGAAGTCCATTTTCAAAAATAGTAAAGCCTGAATTATTAAAAGCGCTGATTGAGTGAAAAAATCCAAACCATAAGGCCTTGCCAAAATTCATTTCAAGTGCAAAACGCATAGTAAGAAGTATGGTGCCTATAAGTTCTATTGTGAAAATAAATAGTAAAACTTTTTTAAAGAATTTAAAAAGTCCCTCCATTGAAGGATAAAATAAAGATTCTTTAAGCAAATTTCTACCATTAAAACCTACTTTTTTGCGTATGATTAAGTAAACAAAAAGCCCTATACTCATATAACCTAAGCCACCAATTTGAACTAAAATTAAAATAATAATTTGTCCTGCCAAGGTAAAATCAACTGCTGTATTTTTAACAATAAGTCCAGTCATACTAACGGCTGAAGTACTAGTAAAAAAAGCATCGATAAAACTAATAGGACTTGTATGAGCCCAGCTTGAATGCAAAAGAATAGCACCAAGTAAAGCAATCACAATATATCCTGCTAGCAAAATTTTAAAAGTTCGTCTGTCTAAGCCAAATTGTTTCAAAAAATCCTCTTTGGTTGTTTGATTTTAAATCGACTATTCTATCGGATTAAAACTTTAAGGCAAATAAAATTTTATTTTTATATTTAAACTTAAATTAAAGAAAAAAAGTATAATTACACTTTATTTTTTAAAGATGATTTGGTTGGATAGCTCAGTCGGTAGAGCAGCAGACTGAAAATCTGCGTGTCGGCAGTTCGATTCTGCCTCTAACCACCATCATTTTATTTTTTATTAAAAATGACTTTAATTTCTTCCTAAGTTATTCATTTAAATTTTATCTAAAAATTTATCTCATATTATATCTTAACATGTTAGCTATAATTTATTTTTTATTATTTTATAATGCGACTTTTTTGATTAAAAAATACATTCTAAAAAATTAAAATAAATAATTTTTGTATATTTAGGATTTAAAGTTGTAGATAGATTTTGGTTGCGAAGGGGAGATTTGAACTCCCGACCTTCGGGTTATGAGCCCGACGAGCTAACCACTGCTCTACTTCGCGACAACTGAATTTGTGTTTGAAGTTTGATTTGTGGATGGGGTAAAGGGATTCGAACCCCTGAATGACAGGACCAAAACCTGTTGCCTTACCGCTTGGCGATACCCCAATGATTTAATTTTCAAAAAGTAAAAACGAGATTATAATCAATTTTAATTTATTTGTCAAGCAAATAAAGTTATAATTTTAAAAAAAATAATATTTAAGGATTATTAATGAAGTTTGTAAGCATTGAACAAGCGATTAAGGATTTACAAGAAGGAAAAATGCTTGTAATGGTAGATGCAGAAGATAGAGAAAATGAAGGAGATTTGATTTTTCCAGCTCAATTTAGCACTAAAGAAAAGGTAAATTTTATGATAAAAGAAGCTAGAGGAGTTGTATGTGTAGCACTCGCAGAAGAGCTTGCAAGAAAATTTGAACTTCCTTTAATGGTACCCAAAAATACTTCAAATCATGAAACAGCTTTTACGATCACAGTGGATGCAAAAGATGCAACCACAGGTGTGAGTGCCTATGAAAGAGATATGACGATAAAAATTTTTGCAGATGATAATGCAAAAGCAAGTGATTTTGTATGCCCTGGACATATAAATCCTTTGATAGCTAAAAAAGGTGGTGTTTTAGAACGCACAGGTCACACAGAAGGAACGGTTGATCTTTGTCAATTAGCAGGGCTTAAACAAGCTTGTGTGATTTGTGAGATTGTTAAAGATGATGGAGATATGGCAAGAAGAAGTGATTTGGAGGAATTTTGCGCCAAGCATAATCTAAATATGATAGCCGTTTCTGATATTATAGAATATCGTTTAAAGAATGAAAGCCTTATTAAATTACAAGAAAAAAGTGATGCTATTTTAGCAGGTTTTAAAGCGCAAAAATTTATTTTTACAGATCATAATAATGCTCAACATATAGCATTTGCATTCAAAGAAATTCAAAAATGTGAAAATGTTAAATTTCATATTAGTGGAAGTGATTTTGAGCTTTTAACTTCTGATAAATTTTCTAAATTATTAGATCAAATTTGTTTTTTAAGTGAAAATGGAGGAGTGATAGTTTTTATGCAGGGTGAAAAATCAAGCGCAACTCAATTTAAAAATTATGGCATAGGTGCGCAAATTCTAAGGTATTTTGGTATAGAAGAGATTAAGCTTATGTCGCAAAGTTGCGATAAGGATTATATAGGCTTAAAAGGTTTTGGATTAAATCTTAAAATTTGTAATTTTAACTAAAATAAAAGGATATACAATGACTTTAAAAGAACAGATATTAAATGATATTAAAGAAGCAATGAAGCAAAAAGATGATTTTAAACGCGATACTTTAAGAACGCTAAATGCTGCGTTTAAACAGGTTGAAGTAGATGAAAGAATAGAATTAGATGATGAAAGAATTTTAAAAATTATCACAAGTGAGATTAAAAAGCGCAAAGATGCTATAGAGCTTTATTCCAAAGGTGGAAGAGAAGATTTGGCGCAAAAAGAACAAAAAGAAATAGCACTTTTTGAAAGTTATTTACCTCAACAATTAAGCGATGAGGAATTACAAACAGCCTTAAAAGAGTTGATTGCAAATTTAGGGGTTAGTTCTTTAAAAGATCAAGGTTTGGTAATGAAGGAAGCAAAGGCTAAATTTGGAGCCAGAGTGGATGGAAAAAGATTAAATGTAACACTTAGAGAGCTTTTAAATTAAAATTTTCAAACTTTTTTATATTTTATCTAAATAAAAGATTGAATTATTGTTATAATTTGATTTTCAAAGGAGGCCTTATGAGAAAAATAAGCGGTTCGGCAATGATTTGCGAAGCTTTAAAAGAAGAGAATGTTAAGATAGTTTTTGGTTATCCTGGTGGAGCAGCCTTAAATATTTATGATGAAATTTATTTACAAAAGTATTTTAAGCATATTTTGGTGCGTCATGAGCAAGCTGCTGTGCATGCAGCTGATGCTTATGCGAGAATGAGCGGTGAAGTGGGTGTAGCTGTTGTTACAAGTGGTCCTGGTTTTACCAATACTATCACAGGACTTGCGACAGCTTATAGTGATTCTATACCTTTGGTTTTGATTTCAGGTCAAGTTGCAAATTCATTAATAGGCACTGATGCTTTTCAAGAGATTGATGCTGTAGGAATTTCTCGTCCCTGTGTAAAACATAATTATTTAGTTACTTGTATAGAAGAATTTCCAAGAATACTAAAAGAAGCTTTTTACATAGCAAAAAGTGGAAGAAAAGGTCCTGTGCACATTGATGTACCAAAAGATGTAAGCGCAGCACTTGGCATTTGGGATTATCCAAAAGAAATTTCAATGAAAACTTATAAGCCTATTTATAAAGGAAATTCAAAACAAATTAAGAAATTGGCTGAAAATTTAGAAGAAGCCAAGCGTCCTCTTTTTTATCTTGGGGGTGGATGTATAGCGTCAAATGCGGCTGATGAGATCAGGGAGCTTGTTAAGATTACTCAAATTCCAGCCGTTGAAACCCTAATGGCTCTTGGAACCTTAAGAAGCGATGATGAGCTAAATCTTAAAATGGCAGGAATGCATGGAAGCTATACGGCTAATATGGCTTTAAGTGAATGTGATTTATTAGTAGCAATAGGCGCGCGTTTTGATGATAGGATTACAGGTAAAACAAGTGAATTTGCTAAGCATTCTAAAATAGTGCATATTGATATAGATCCAAGTTCTATTTCTAAGATTATCAATGCACATTTCCCTATAGTTGGAGATATCAAAGAAGTTGTTAAAGAGCTTTTGGAAGAATTGAAAAAAAATCAATTTAAGTCAAATATCCATGAGTGGAGACAAACTCTTAAACGCTACGATGAGCTTTATCCTTTAGCTTATGAAGATAGCGATGAGGTTTTAAAACCTCAATGGGTAATACAAGAGTGTGCAAAACTTGCTCCAGATGCAAGGATAATTACTGATGTGGGACAGCATCAAATGTGGGTTGCGCAATTTTATCCTTTTAATTATCCAAGACAGCTTGCAACCAGTGGTGGGCAAGGAACAATGGGATATTCTTTACCTGCTGCTTTGGGCGCAAAGCTTGCAGTAGGAGAAGAAGTTGTTATAAATTTTGTGGGTGATGGTTCTGTTTTAATGAATATTCAAGAATTAATGACAGCTTATGAAAATGGTATTAAAACCATAAATATTATTTTAAACAATTCATTCTTAGGAATGGTTCGCCAGTGGCAAAGTATGTTTTATGAAGAGCATTTTTCGGCTACAGATTTAAGTTTGCAAGCAGATTTTATAAAAATAGCTGAAGGTTTTGGATGTGAAGGATATAATATAAAAACAAAAGATGAATTTCACACAGCATTTAAGCAAGCTTTAGAGTCCAATAAAACAAGCTTGCTTAATGTATTTATAGATCGTTTTGAAGATGTACTTCCTATGGTGCCAGCGGGCGGAGCTATTTATAATATGATTTTACCAAAATTAAAGGATAAGCAATGAGACGTGTTTTATCGGTTATAGTTTTAAATGAACATGGTGTGCTTTCTCGTATTGTAGGACTTTTTTCAGGTAGGGGATATAATATCGATAGCTTAACCGTCGCTCCTTTGCCAGGTGGAGAATTTTCTCGTATCAATATAGTAACTTTTGGAGATGAGCGTGTTTTTGAGCAAATAGTAAAGCAGTTGCATAAACTCATACCTACTTATAAAGTAATAGAAAGAGATGAATTTATAGAAAAAGAAATGGCACTTGTAAAAATTCCACTCAGTGAAAATTTAGGTGGACTTGATGCCGTTTTGAAAGCTTATAATGGTACTATTGCAAATAGTAATGAAAATTTTCTTTTCTTACTTGTAGCTGATGATACAAACCGCATAGAAAATTTTCTAAAAACAATTAAAAAATACAATCCTAGCGATATTGTTCGTAGTGGATCGGTTTTAATGGAGCTTAAATGAGATTAAAAGAAATAGCGGAATTTTTAAGTTTAGAATACGAAGGCGAAGATATTGAAATAACGGCTTTAAATTCTTTATTAAGAGCAAATTTTACCGAGCTTACTTATTGTGATGGCGAAAGAAATATCAAAGATATACCCAACACAGGAGCAGCAGCGATTTTGGTCGCTAAAGAATATGAAAATTTAGTGCCTAAAGATACAAAGGCTCTTATTACCCAAAGTCCGCATTTGTGCTTTGCTTTTTTGAGTAAAATTTTTGCTAAGCCTTTATTTAGCAATGCAAAAGAAAAAGTTCAAAATATAGCAAAAAGTGCAAAAATCATGCCAAATGTTTATATAGGCAATAATGTCAATATAGGCGAAAATGTTGTTATTATGGCAGGAGCTTATATAGGAGATAATGTCAGCATAGGCGAAGAGAGTATTATCCATCCTAATGTGGTGATTTATAATGATAGCAAAATTGGCAAAAAATGCCATCTGCTTGCAAATTGCGTAATAGGAAGTGATGGGTTTGGTTATGCACACAATAAAAATGGAGAGCATTATAAAATCTATCACAATGGTAATGTTATTTTAGAAGATTTTGTTGAAATAGGAGCTTGCACAACAATAGATAGAGCAGTGTTTGATAGCACTATCATCAAAGCAGGAACAAAAGTAGATAATCTTGTCCAAATAGGGCATAATTGTGATATAGGGCAAAATTGTATCATCGTTGCACAAACTGGAATTTCAGGCTCAAGTGAGCTTGGACGCAATGTGGTTATGGGTGGACAAAGTGCAACGAGTGGACATCTAAGAATAGGGGATTTTAGTACCATTGCAGCTCGTGGTGGTGTGAGTAAAAATCTTGAAGGCGGTAGAGTTTATGGAGGTTTTCCTATAATGCTTCAAAAAGATTGGCTTAAACTTCAAGCAAAAATTGCTATGAAATTTAAAGAATAAATTTATAAAATAAGCATAGCATCGCCATAAGAGTAAAAACGATATTTTTCTTTTATGGCAATATCATAAAGTTTAAGGCAATTTTGCCTTCCTATAAATGCTGAAACTAACATAATTAGAGTTGATTTTGGTAGATGAAAATTAGTTAAAAGATAGTCTTGTCTTAGGGGCGGGTTGTGAGGATGTAAAAAAAGATCACAAAAGCCTTGGCTTTGTTTAGTTCTTGCGTAGTATTCTATAGTCCTTGTTACTGTAGTGCCTATACCTAAAATCTTTTTTTGAGAATCAATCACTTCACATGCTTTTTTAGGAATATCAAAAAATTCACTGTGCATTTTATGATTTTCTAAATTTTCACATTCTACACTTTTAAAAGTGCCTGCGCCAACGTGCAAAGTCAAATGATAAATTTCATGCCTCTTTTTTAAATTCTCAAGCATATTTTCGCTAAAATGTAAACTAGCCGTAGGAGCCGCTACTGCTCCTAAATTTTTAGCAAAAATACTTTGATAATCTTCTAAATCACTTTTTTCATCACTTCTTTTGATGTAAGGAGGTAAGGGTACATGTCCTATTGTATCAAGGAGTTTATAAAGTTTGAAAGTATTTAAAATTTCATTATTTTGAAAAAATTGCACCTTGCGTAAGCCATCATCTAAAAGTTCTACAACTTGAGCTTTTAAATTTTGTTCAAAAGATAAAATTTCATCTTTTTTAACGCGCCCTTTAATTTGTGCTAAAAAAAGTGAATCTTGCGAACCTAAACAGGGTTGATGTAGAAAAAGTTCTATTTTTCCACCGCTTGATTTATTCCCATAAATTCTTGCTTTAATGACTTTAGTATCATTAAAAAAGAGGGTGCAATCGGGTAAGAAATCTTGTAAATTTTTAAAAGTAGTATGAGAAATTTGATTATTTTTTCGCTCAAAAACTAAGAGTTTGGCATCTTCTTTAGGATGCACAGGATAAGTAGCTATAAGTTCGTTGGGTAAGGTATAATCATAGCTTGAAAGAAGTAAATCTTTCATTTATCGCTTTCTTCTTTTTCTTCATCTTTTGGAGCAGGATTTACCTTTTGAACGATTAAAATAGAAAGTCCATAAAGTCCGCAAAGTGGTCCAGCCATTAAAAATTGAGATAAAACATCAGGTGGAGTCATAAAGGCTGAAAATACAAAGATAGCTAAAACAGCTATGCGAAAATGGCGCTTTAAGAAACTATCATCAATAAGTCCAATTTTGGCAAAGAAGAAAGCTATAACAGGCATTTCAAAAGCCAAGCCAAAAGCAACAACTACTTTTGTAAAAAAGTCCACATAAGTTCCTATGGTGATTACAGGATTAAAATCTTCACTTAAACCAAAATTGATTAAAAATTTAAAAGCTAAAGGCACTACAATAAAATAGCAAAAACAAGCTCCTAGAGCAAACATAATGCTTGCAAAGCTTACAAAAGGCACCACAAGGCGTTTTTCATTATCATAAAGGCCTGGGGCTACGAATTTCCAAAATTGCCAAAAAATAACAGGCAAAGAAAAAATAAAAGCAGCAAAAAAGCTTACCTTCATAGCTGTAAATAAAGCCTCTTGAACTTCGATAACATTGACATGTTTAGCCACTTCAGGCAAAGCCTGAATAAGAGGTGCTTTTAACACATCTAAGATATAGCTACGAAAAGCAAAACATACTATAAACATTACAATCACACAAGCAACGCTAATAAAAAGACGCTTTCTAAGTTCTATTAAATGGGGTCTTAATTCTTCAAACATTTATTTTTCTACTTTTTCTTGATTTTCAAATGGATTGAGTTTGGGTTTTTGATTTTCATTTGGATTTTGTTCGTTTGGGTTAGGGGTGGAATTTTCTCTGCTATCAAAAGTCAAATCCACTTTAGTTTTATCCAAAATATCTCTTTTTAAATCATCAAATTCTTCAAAACTAAGTTTTTTACGGATGTTTTCATTTGCACTTGAAAATTCATCTTTGTATTTTTTAGCTTCTTCCTTTAAATCATTGATACGAATTTCTTTTTCTATGCTTGATTTTGCATCATCGATATTGCGTTTTAAAGCCTTTAAAATTTTTGCTATTTGCACTATGGCTTCAGGAAGTTTATCAGGCCCTAAAACTAAAATTGCTACTATTAAAATTACAATAATTTCACCAAAACTCATAAACAATACTCTTAAAATATTTGAAATTTTATAAAAGAAATATTTTACTTAAAAAAGTTGAATTTAAGATGAGAGATATAAGGCAAGCTCATCGCTAATTAAAAAGTTAAGATTATAGTAACGCCCTTTCTCAAATTTAAGCTTTTTTTCTCTTACAAGTAAATTGGCTTTTTCTTTTTGAATTTCGCTTAATTTGCATTCTTCAATACCCACTATACTTCTTAGTCCTAAAAATAGATGTTCTAAATTTAAATCTTCTTGACTTAGTTTTTCAACATCCCTAAAGACAGGATTTTGAAGATAAGCTTTTAAATTTTTAGCCGTATAAAAACGCTCATTTTTATAACAACTCACCGCGCTCAAACCACAGCCTAGATAATCCAAACCTTTCCAGTAGGCTAAATTGTGTTTGCAAATTTGGGCTTTATTTTTGGCAAAATTACTGATTTCGTATTGTAAAAATCCAAGCTTTTGAAGTTCTTGGATAAAAAATTTCATCAAATAGGGTGCATTTTTTTTAAAATGATCCTTTTTTGCAAAAGCACTCAGTGGCTCTATGGTAAGATTGTAAGCGCTTAGATGAGTGATTAAATTTTTAATTTGTTTTAATTGTTCAAGTTCAAATTGAAGCATTTTTTTATCATCTAATTTTGTATCATAAATAAGATCTAAATTAATCTTTTTAAATCCCAGTTTATTCGCATTTTCCAATGCTTTAAAAATCATTTTTTGATCATGAATTCTTCCTAAAAATTCTAGTTTTTTAGGATGAAAGCTTTGCGCTCCAAAAGAGATACGATTAAGGCCTAAATTTTTCATTGTTTTAAGCCAGTCTATATCGGCTGAATTGGGATTAGCCTCGCTTGAAAATTCTATATTTTTACTTAAAAAAGGTTCTATAAGTGTTAAAATCATCTCAAAATTTTTTGCACTAACAGCACTTGGAGTGCCTCCTCCTATAAAGAGGGTTTTAATGCTATTTTTTTTAATATTTAATTTTTGCAAATGAAAGGAAATATCTTTATATAAAGCCTCAAAATATTTGTTTTCATAATCATGTTTTTTTAGACTTGTAAAAGCACAATAATGGCATTTGCTTTCGCAAAAAGGGATATGAATATATAAATGCATAAAAACCTTAAATTTTATAATGTTATTTTCTTATTTTAATGAAATTTTGATTTCATTTAGGTTAAAATTATAAGCTTAAAATTGAAGGAAAAAAGTGGAAAAAGAAAAAAAGTATAGACCCAATGTCGCTGCTATTGTTTTATCAAGTGCTTATCCTTTTGAGTGTAAGCTTTTTATAGCCAAAAGAAGCGATATGGATAATATTTGGCAGTTTCCACAAGGTGGTATCGATGAGGGAGAAGACCCTAAAAGTGCTGTATTAAGAGAGCTTAAGGAAGAGATTGGCACGAATGAAGTGGAAATCATAGCTGAGCATCCTGAATGGTTGAGTTATGACTTTCCAGAAAAGATTGCTAAAAAAATGTATCCTTATGATGGGCAAAGCCAAAAATATTTTTTAGTGCGATTAAAACACGGTGCTAAAATTAATATTAATACAAAACATCCTGAATTTGATGCTTATCAATTTGTCGGAGTAAAACAAGTGTTTGAAACCATAAATCATTTCAAGAGAAATATTTATGTTAAAGTTATTAAATATTTTGAAGAGAAAGGTTATATTTAATGCTTATAGTTCAAAAATATGGCGGAACAAGCGTTGGCACTTTAGAACGCATTGATGCGGTAGCAGAGCGTGTTATAAAAAGTGCAAAAGAGGGACATCAGCTTGTGGTTGTAGTTTCAGCGATGAGTGGAGTTACAAATACTTTAATAGAGCAAGCAGAATACTTTAGCAAAAATCCTAATGGCAAAGATATGGATATGCTTTTAAGTAGTGGAGAGCGCGTAACGAGTGCTTTACTTTCTATTGCGCTCAATGAAAGAGGATATCCTTCTCTTGCTTTTTCAGGGAGAAAAGCAGGAATTGTTACAGATAGCGTTTCTACAAAGGCTAGAATTTCTTATATTGACACTCAAGAAATTACCAAGGCTTTAAATGAAGGAAAAATAGTCGTTGTAGCGGGCTTTCAAGGAGTTGATAAAGAGGGTGATGTTACAACTTTAGGGCGTGGCGGAAGTGATTTGAGTGCGGTTGCTGTTGCAGGAGCTCTTAAGGCGGATTTGTGTGAAATTTATACCGATGTGGATGGAGTTTATACTACAGATCCAAGGATTGAACCAAAGGCAAAAAAACTTGATAAAATTTCTTATGAAGAAATGCTTGAGCTTGCTAGTTTGGGAGCTAAGGTTTTGCAAAATCGCTCGGTTGAACTTGCAAAAAAATTAAATGTAAAATTAGTTACTAGAAGTAGTTTTAATGATAATGAGGGTACAATGATAACAAAAGAAGATGGAATGGAACAAGCTTTAGTTAGTGGTATTGCTTTAGATAAAAATCAAGCAAGAGTAACTTTAAGAAATATAGAAGATAAACCAGGAATCGCGGCTGAAATTTTTTCTGTTTTAGCGGATGAAAATATCAATGTAGATATGATTATACAAAATGTTGGAGTAGATGGAGCTACAAATTTAGGATTTACTGTGCCTCAAAATGAGCTTGATTTGGCAAAAAATGCTATGCAAAAAATTTTAGGCTCTAAAACAACTATAGAAAGTGATAGTGCTGTGGTTAAAGTTTCTATAGTGGGCGTAGGTATGAAATCACATTCAGGTGTAGCAAGCAAAGCCTTTAAAGCTTTAGCAGATGAGGGTATTAATATAGGCATGATTTCTACAAGCGAGATTAAAATTTCAATGATTGTGCATGAAAAATATGGCGAGCTTGCAGTAAGAGCCTTGCATGAGTGTTATGGGCTTGATAAATAAATGAGCGATTTTTTAAGTTTTACGCTTGAAAATATCCGCAATGGCGGAACATTTATGGCTTGGATGGAGTCTCGTCGTTTAGAATGGGCTCCTTTAATGGCCGCAAGATTAAAATACCTTTTAGAGGGGCGAACCTTTGTTTTAATGTGTGATGAACAAAGGGCTTGGTATGAAGAATACTTTTTAGCAAATATAAATTCCAAAACTACTCGCCCCATGCTTCCTTTTGTGTCTTTAAAATCTTTATGTAAAAAAAAGATACAAAATATCGAAGATATAGCCTTGCTTAATGATTTACTTGATATTTCGTTTCCTAATGGCTTTATTTATTTTTATATAGGGAGTGCAAGCGATAAGAAATCATTAATCGCTAAATCACGCGACGATAGTCTTTTATGGCTTTTTGATGAGCAATTGCAAGATAGTTTTTATTTGAATTCCAAAGATAAAGATTTAGATGTCAAGCTCATCACTCTTTATAAACTTTTTGATACGAGTTTGGATGCGATTTTATTTTCCAAAGTGAGTCTTTAGTGTTTGTAAGTAAAATTATCATCACCGATGATTTTGATGGTATTAGGGCTGAACTTTTAAAGCAATTTCATCCCAATTCTTTGCGTTTTATACCTAAAGAAGTTGCAAGTGAGTTTTTAATCGATGATGCTAAAGCGGTTGAAAAGGAAAGCTATATCGCAGAAACAAGTGAAAAAATCATTGTTTTAATGGCAAATTCTTTTAGGATAGAAGCTCAAAATTTTTTACTCAAGCTTCTTGAAGAGCCGCCAAAAAATATTAAATTTCTTATCGTAGTTCCTTCTAAAAATTTACTTTTACCCACCATAAAATCGCGTCTTATTTGTGAAAAACGCAACAAAATAAAGGCTAAAAATACTTTAAATTTAGAACTTAATAAAATGGATTTAAAGACTTTGTTTGAGTTTTTACAAGAAAATGAAAATTTAGATAAAGCAGAATTAATGGAAAAAATTGCACTGATTGCAGAAGAAAGTGTTAAATTTAAAGATTTTAATGCCGATGAGCTTGAATTTTTTTATGAAAGCTATGAGCTTGCAAAGTTAAATTCCAAAAGCTCTTTGATACTGGCTACGCTTTTATTAAATTATTATACAAAGAATGAAAAATGAAATTTTTTAAAATCAATCCAAACACTGATTTTAGCTTGCTTTGCTCTTTTATAAATCCTCATAAAATGGGGCAAAAAATTATGAGTGAAAAAACTCAAATTCATTTTATTTTGATTAAAGATATAACTACTCCTGCGGCAAATATTTTAAAACAAGACGCCTTAAGAGTGGGAGCTGAGCTGATAACACACAAGGAAGTTATCACTGCTAAAATCACACATTCTAATGCGCTTTTAATGGCTACAAAAGAACAAATTCACAAACTTATAAACAAAGAAAAGCTTCAAGATTTTGGACTTAAAAATTTAGCTAGATTTTTAGAAAATGATTTTTCAAAACCAAAGCAAGCAGAGCTTATGGCAGTTATAAATGTCAATGAAGATAGCTTTAATGCTGATTCTAGGGTGAGTTATAAAGATTTTGAAGAAAGATTAAATGAAATTTTAGCTTTAAATCCTGAGTATATTGATATAGGAGCGGTAAGCTCTAGGCCAAAAAGCGTGTATTGTGGCAAGGAAGAAGAGTTTAGAAGACTGAAAAATGTGCTGGATTTAATTTATGATAAAAATTATTATAAAAAAGCCATTTTTAGTTTGGATAGTTTTGATGAATATTGCTTAGAATACGCTTTAAACAAGGGCTTTAAATTTATCAATGATATTAGCAGTTTAAGAAATCTTAATTTAGCTAAACTTGCAAGTAAATACAATGCAAAATACTGCCTTATGCATATGCAAAATGATCCTTTAACCATGCAAGATGATCCAAGATATGATGATTTACTTGATGAAATGAGTAGTTTTTTTAAAGAAAAACTTGAAATTTTAGATGCCTTAGGAGTGAAAGAAAGCATTTTAGATGTGGGAATTGGCTTTGGTAAAAGTGCAGAACATAATATGATTTTAATCAAGCATTTAGAACATTTTTTGCAATTTAAAAAGCCCTTGCTTGTAGGAGCAAGTCGTAAAAGTGTGATCAATGCATATTATGAAAGTGAAGTTAAAGATCGCTTAGCGGGGACTTTGTATTTGCATTTAAAGGCTTTTGAAAATGGCGCAAGTATCATAAGAGTGCATGATTTATATGAGCATAAACAGCTTTTTGCAATGGCAAATGCGATGCAAAGCATAGGAGTTTAAATGACAAAAAAAGAGTACTTAGAAAAAGTTGCCTTGGCTGCTTCTTGGATGAGGGCGTATTATGAAAAGGATGAGCCTTTAGCAAGTGATGCAGAATATGATGCTTTGATTAGAGAATTAAGAGCTTTTGAAGAGCAAAATGAAAATGAAATTTCTCCTGATTCTCCTACGCAAAAAATAGCCCCTACTATACAAAGCGAATTTAAAAAACTTTCTCATTTAAGTCGTATGTGGTCGATGGAAGATGTTTTTGATGAGAGCGAGCTTAGAGCATGGGCAAAGCGTGCAAGATGTGAAGAGAATTTTTTTATAGAGCCTAAATTTGATGGAGCAAGCTTAAATTTGCTTTATGATAATGGTAGACTAATAAGCGGTGCGACAAGAGGAGATGGGGAAATAGGTGAGGATATCACGCTTAATGTGCTTGAAATCGACAATATCCCAAAAACTATAAACTATAAAGAAAAGATAGAAATTCGCGGCGAAGTGGTGATTTTAAAAGATGATTTTGAAAAAATCAATGAAAAAAGAGCCCGTTTAAACCAAAGCTTATTTGCAAATCCACGCAATGCCGCAAGTGGGAGTTTAAGACAACTTGACACAAGTATCACAAGAGAAAGAAATTTGAAATTTTATCCTTGGGGGGTAGGGCAAAACTCACTTGAATTTAGCAAACACAGCGAGATTATGAGTTTTATAAGAGAGCTTGGCTTTTTAAAAGATGACTTTGTAAAGCTTTGTGCAAATTTAGATGAGGTTTTAAAAGCTTATAACGAGCTTTTAAGCCTAAGAGATAAAAAGCCTATGATGATGGATGGAATGGTGGTAAGAGTAGATGACCTTGCACTTTGTAAAGAGCTAGGCCATACTGTGAAATTTCCAAAATTTATGGCAGCTTTTAAATTTCCAGCCTTAGAAAAAACTACGCGTTTAATAGGGGTAAATTTGCAGGTTGGAAGAAGCGGGGTAATCACTCCTGTGGCGGTTTTAGAGCCTGTAAATTTAGATGGAGTTATCGTAAAATCTGCCACACTTCATAATTTTGATGAAATTGCAAGACTTGATGCAAAGATCAATGATTTTGTAAGCGTGATAAGAAGTGGTGATGTGATACCAAAAATCACTAAAGTTTTTAAAGAGCGTAGAGATGGCTTAGAGCTTGATATAGCTAGACCTCAGTTTTGTCCTACTTGCAAAAGCGAACTTTTAGATGAGGGAACTTTGATCAAATGTCAAAATATTGATTGTGAAGATAGGCTTGTAAATTCTATCATTCATTTTGTTTCTAAAAAATGTTTAAATATCGATGGGCTTGGAGAAAGTATAGTCGAACTTTTATTTAAAGAAAAAAAAATAACCACTCTTGAGAGTATTTTTCATCTCAAATTTAGTGATTTTGAAGGCCTAGAAGGTTTTAAAGAAAAAAAGATCAATAATATTTTAAATGCTATTGAGCAAGCAAGGGATTGTGAGCTTTTTCGTTTTATCACTGCTTTGGGGATCGAGCATATTGGAGAAGTGGCTGCTAAAAAGCTAGCTTTAAGTTTTGGTAAAGAATGGCACAAGCAAAGTTTGGAAGCTTATGCCAATTTAGAAGGCTTTGGTGAGCAAATGGCTCTTTCTTTGTGTGAGTTTTCTCGTGTAAATAGCGCAAGAATTGATGAGTTTTATAAGCTTTTAAATTTAAAAGAGCAAAAAGTACAAATTCAAGAAGATAGTGTTATTTTTGGCAAGACTTTTGTGATCACAGGCACGCTTTCGCGCCCTAGAGATGAGTTTAAAAATCTAATAGAAAGCCTTGGAGGCAAGGTTAGCGGATCGGTTTCTAAAAAGACTGATTATGTACTTTTTGGTCAAGAAGCAGGTTCTAAACTCGATAAGGCTCAAGAGCTGGGTGTAAAATGTATTGATGAGAACGAATTTAATGAGCTTATTGAAAAATAATATTCAGCTATTTGTTTTATTTAGTATTTTTGCATTTTTATTTTTTTGGCAAAAATTTGCTTGGGTTTCGCTTTTTTTAATCCCTATTTTTTTAGCATTTTTTTTGGAATTTTTTTATTTTTTAAGGCTTAGAAAAAATATCATAAAAGAAGCAACGATGATTAAAAATAGTTTGATTTATCGTGTGAGTGCGGGAGATTTTTATATCTATAGCTTGAGTTTTTTTATGGCTTTGTTTGCGCTTGCTTCTTTGTTTTTAAATTTGATCAGTTTTGAAAAACAAGATGGATTTTTTTTGTTTGTGCTCTTGCCTTTATTTTTATTTTTTTTCAAGCAAAAACTTCAGTTGCAGTTTTTAGATAATGCCTATAATGATTTTAGAATAATCATTTTATCAAGTTTGATTTTAGCTTTGTTATATGCGATTTTTAATGGAGTGGTAAATCCTATACAAAGTTTTAATCTTGAAGATTTTAATCAAAGTATTATTCATTATAAAAACTCAAAGTTTTTTGTTTTTGATTTAATTTCTCAAATTTTAACACTTATAAATGCTTTAAAAGAGTATTTTTTGTATTCTTTGGGTCTTTTTTGGTTTAGGGTTTTAAATTTTATTTTTGATTTTATTAATTTTTTTATTTTTTGCTCTTTTGTGGCCTATCTTTATAATTTTGCTTTTAAGGCAAAAAAGAAAACTTATGTTTTTGTCTTTTCATTTTTTGTAGCTCTAGCTTCATTTTTTATCGTAGAGGATAAAAACCAAAATCCAAAAGCTTATCAAAAAGAGCTTGTTTTGATGATGAATAATCTTTCTTTTTTAAAAGAGCAAAATTTAAGTATGCTTCAAAATGATAAAGATAGACTAGTTAAAAACTTAAAACAAGTGCAAGAACTTTTGGATAAAAATGCCTTCGAAATAGGAATTTGGTGGTTTTCTAAAGATAAAGAAGAATTGCAAAAATCCTTAAATGAAAGTCTTCAATGAGATATGATATTTTTGTAGCAAAGCGTTTAAATCTTAGCAGAAATAAAGCTTTAGAATTGATAGAAAATGAAGAAATTTTGCTTAACTCCAAGCCTTATAAAGCTTCTTTTGATGTGCAAAATCTGCTTAAAAACAAGATAGCAGATCAAGAAGAACTTTTAAATTCCAAAGAATTAAATTTAGAGCTTTTGGGTGAGCTTTATGTTTCTCGTGCGGCTTTTAAGCTTAAATATTTTTTAGAAAATCATAATATCAATATAGCAAATAAAACCTGCCTTGATATAGGTTCAAGCACAGGCGGTTTTGTGCAAATTTTATTAGAACACAAGGCTTTAAAAGTAAGCGCTTTAGATGTGGGCGATAATCAACTCCATCCTAGTTTACGTGATGATAAAAGGATTGAAGTTATTGAAAATACGGATTTAAGAACTTTTAAAAGCGAACAAAAATTTGATTTTATCACTTGTGATGTCAGTTTTATTTCTTTAACTCATTTGCTTTCGTATATTGATAATTTAGCTTTAAAAGATATAGTTTTACTTTTTAAACCCCAATTTGAAGTTGGTAAGCAAGCAAAAAGAGATAAAAAAGGTGTTTTAAAAGATGAAAAGGCTGTGTTTAAAGCTATGAGAGAATTTGAAAATGCTTGTGCGCGTTTAGGTTGGATCTTGCAATGTTGTGAAGAGTCTAAAATCAAAGGAAAAGAGGGCAATGTTGAATATTTTTACTACTACACTAAAAAATAATATTAAAACCTTAGCCATAGGATGTTTTGATGGAGTTCATTTAGGGCATAAAAAACTTATAGAATGCTTAGATGATTCGGGGGCTCTTTTGATTATCGATAAATTTAAGAGTAAAAAACTTTGCACCAATCAAGACAAAGCATTCCTAGCTCAAAAAGAGATTATAGAACTTGATTTTGAAAGCATCAAGGCTTTAGATGGTAAGGATTTTTTACAAGCTTTAAAAGAAGAATTTGTAAATTTGGAGCGTATAGTTGTAGGTTTTGATTTTTCTTTTGGAAAAAATAGAAGCTATAAAGCAAAAGATATAGAAGCACTTAGTGGGATTAAAACAACGATTATAGATGAATTTAGATTAGGTGGAGTGGGTGTTCATGCAAGCTTGATTAAAGAGTATTTGACACAGGGTGATATCAAAAAGGCAAATTCTTTCTTGGGGCGAAATTATGCAATCAAAGGCAAGCTTATAAAAGGTCAAGGACTTGGCTCAAAAGAACTTTTTGCAACTTTAAATTTAGAATGCGAGGAATATTTTTTACCTAAAAATGGAGTTTATGCTAGCATTGTGAGTTTTCGAGATAAATGCTATAAGAGCGTCAGTTTTGTAGGTGTGCGCTCTAGTGATATGCAATTTGCTATAGAAAGTCATATTATAGAAAAATTTGATGAAAGCTTGGCTATAGGGGAAGTTTTAGAGCTTGAATTTGTAGAATTTCTAAGAGAAAATCAAAAATTTAACGACCTTGCCCAACTTAAAGAACAAATTTCAAAAGATATAAATCAAGCTAAAGCGTGTTTAGGATAGAGAATGAAAGATGAACTTTTTAAAGAAAAATTAACCAAACAATTTGAATTTGATAAGAGTGTTGCAAGTGTTTTTGATGATATGATTAACCGCTCTGTGCCTTTTTATAAAGAAAATTTAGAACTTTGTGCAAATTTGATAAAAAAATTGACTAAAGAGAGGGCAAAGGTTTGTGATTTGGGCTGTTCTAGTGCGAATTTTTTAATTTTTTTAGCCAGCTTAAGAAAAGATCTTAAGCTTTTTGGTGTGGATAATGCTCCTTCTATGCTTGAAATCGCCAAATCAAAAGCACAAGCTTATGGCTTAAATATAGAATTTTTTGAAGCGAATTTGTGTGATTTTGTATTTTTTCAAAGTGATGTATTTGTGGCTAATTATACTTTGCAATTTATTCGTCCGCCTAAAAGACAAGAACTTGTTAATGAAATTTATAAGAATTTAAACAAAGGTGGTATTTTCATCATGAGCGAAAAAATTCTTTATGAAGATGCTTTTTTGTCTAAAAATATGATAGAACTTTATGCGGATTATAAAGAAAGACAAGGTTATTCTAAAATCGAAATTGCAGCCAAAAGGGAGGCTTTGGAAAATGTTCTTATCCCTTATAGTGAAAAAGAAAATTTAGATATGCTTAAAAATGCAGGATTTGAAAAAATAGAAAGTGTTTTTAAGTGGGTTAATTTTGAAACCTTTATAGCCTTTAAATAAAAATTATCTTGTTTGTGTATCATGGCCTTCATCCCAATCTTCTTTTGGGATGGCAACGCTATGAGCATTTACACAATCTTGACTGATGATAGATTTCAAGCGACATTCATCACTTCTTTTTTTGGCTTCTTCGGGATGAGCTTTGTAGTATTCTACACTTTTGGTTTGTTCACAAGCTGTAAAAAATAAACCAATAAGGGTAAGTAGTATTGCTTTATTCATAGTATTTTCCTTAAAAAGCATAATTAAACTTTTATCACGCTTCTTTTTATCTTAGCAAATTTTTATAAATACAATTCATTATTTTTCCTCATTATAGGAAAAAATAGGCAAAGACCATTGATATTTGATTGCTAAAAGTCTTGCTGTAACTCCTACAAATAGCGTTACAAGCGTGCAAATTAAAGCATGCAGTTGAAGATAAACCATTAAAGCGTAATAAATCGCCCCTGCTATGATTGCAATTCCTGCATAAATTTCTTTTTGGAAAACTAAAGGAATTCTCATACATAAAATATCTCTTAAAATTCCACCAAAAACACCTGTGATTACTGCTGCAGAGATTGCGATGATAAAGCCATGGTTTTGTTCTATTGCAATTTGTGCACCAAGTATGCTAAAGACTACAAGTCCTATGGCATCAAGTGTTAAAAATAAACTTTCTAATCTACTAACAATGCGTGGAATTTTAGTAGCAACAAGAGCACAAAGGCAAATTAAAACAATGTATTCAGGGTGTTTAACCCAAGTAAGCGGATAATGACCTAAAAGCACATCGCGTATGCTTCCGCCTCCTATGGCAGTTACTAAAGCTATGAAAATTACTCCAAAAAGATCCATTTTATGTCTGCCTGCAGCCAAAGCACCCGTCATGCCCTCTGCTGAAATTCCTATAATATAGAGTATAGTTATAGTTAAAGCACTAATTTCCATTGATAGCCCTTAGAATTTATTGCAAGAAATTTTATAATCATTGATTTCTTCACTCTGGATATCGTTATTTGGCACCTCATAACATTCTTTAAATCGAGGAGTTTTGATGATCTTAATATAAGAACTCGGTATAGCGATACCATTTTTAATGAATTTAGGATTTTTACCATAAAGTATTAGATTTAGCACTTCAACACTTTGAAATTTAAAAGCAAGACTTCTTTCTCTTTGTTCGATTTCATTCCAAACCGTTGCGTTGATTTGTGCATTTTGTGGAGTGATATTACTCATTAAAAAAACTGATGTTTGTGCTGCTTTACTAAAACGAAAAGAGGCATTTGAAGCTATGTGTCCTCGGGTATAGCCACTATTTTTATAATCGCTCCAAGTGCTACGGTATTTTTTAGGGATATTTGTATCATCTTCAAAGCGAGCTCGTTTTTTGATCTGTTTTTCTTTCAGATTAGACGCTTCTACCTTATAAGCTACGGCTTTGGTGCCTTTGAGTTTATAATCATAACAATTGATATAAAAAAATTTATCCAAAACAACGGAGCAATTTAGAGGATTAAAATAAGATGCAAAATCTTTATCGGGTTTATAGGCTTCTAAAGCAAAAACATGAAGTGTAAATGCTAGTAAAAAGATAATAAATTTCATTCAAGCTCCTTGTCTTTACTTTTGCAAAGATGGTTTAGAAAACATTCTTTGCATAGGGGTTTTTTAGCCTTGCAAACATAGCGCCCAAAAAGCACCATAGCTTGATGGAGATAGTTAAGATTATCTTTAAATATGCGTGTTAAATCCTCTTCGGTAGCTTCGGGAGTTTTGGCCTTACTAAGTCCTAAGCGATGAGAAACGCGAAAAACATGAGTGTCTACTGCCATGCAGTTTGCACCGCACCATTCAATCAAAACCACATGGGCTGTTTTTTGCCCTACTCCAGCTAAGGATTTTAATTTTTCTTCCTCTAATGGAATTTGGGCATTGAAATTTTCACAGACTGATTGAGCCATTTTGATGAGATTTTGAGCTTTGTTATTGTAAAAAGAACAGCTTTGTATATAGGTTTTAAGGCTCGATAAATTTGCATTTGCAAGACTTGTGATATCAGGATAAGCTTTAAAAAGCTCAGGGGTGATAAGATTAACCCTTTTATCAGTGCATTGCGCAGAAAGCATCACACAGACTAAAAGTTCATAAAGATTTGAAAACTTTAATTCTGTGGTGGGCTTGTCAAAATGTTTTAAAAAAAGTTCTTTGATTTCTGAATTTCTTTTCATTTTTTTATTTTAATTAATTAGCTTTAAACCAAGTTGAGATATAATTGATTTTAATCTATTTTATTAAAAAAGGAAGTCTAAAATGAGAAAAGTTTCTTTAATTGCCGCAGCTTTAATTGCAGGTGTAGCTTTAAATTTAAATGCAGCTACTATAGCTACTGTAAATGGTAAAAATATAAGCGATACTGAAGTGAGTGAATTTTTTGCACCGATGCTTAGAGGAGAGGATTTTAAAAGCTTGCCTGATCATCAAAAAAATGCTCTTTTGCAACAATACATCATGCAAGATTTGATACTACAAGATGCTAAAAAACAAAATTTGGAAAAAGATCCTCTTTATAAAAAAGAATTAGAACGTGCAAAAGATAGCATACTTATTAATGTTTATCAAGAAAAAATTCTTAATTCTATTAAAATTGATTCTTCTAAAGTTAAAGCATTTTATGAACAAAATAAAGAAAAATATATCAAACCTGCTGCAGTTCAAGCTAAGCACATTTTAGTATCTAGCGAGGAAGAGGCTAAAGATATTATTAAAGAACTCAAAGGTTTAAAAGGTAAAGCTTTAGATGATAAATTCAGTCAACTTGCTAAAGAAAAATCAATCGATCCAGGTTCAAAAAATCAAGGTGGAGAATTAGGTTGGTTTGATCAATCAACAATGGTAAAACCTTTTACTGACGCAGCATTTGCACTTAAAAATGGTACTATTACAACCACTCCTATAAAAACAAATTTTGGTTACCATGTAATCTTAAAAGAAAATTCTCGTGCAAAAGAACAAATTAAATTTGATGATGTTAAAAAAGGCATTGAAAATGGTTTGAAATTTGAAGAATTTAAAAAAGTGATCAATCAAAAAGGTCAAGATTTGTTAAACAATGCTAAAGTGGAATACAAATAATGGGCTTGTTAGACATCGTAAAAGCAGGGGTTGTTAGCGGAGATGAGCTTAATAAAGTTTATGAATACGCTAAAGCACAAGGTTTTGCTATCCCTGCTGTTAATGTAGTGGGAACTGATTCGATCAATGCTGTTTTAGAAGCTGCTAAAAAAGTAAATTCTCCTGTTATTATCCAATTTTCTAATGGAGGGGCGAAATTTTATGCAGGGAAAAATTGTCCGCAAGGTGATGTATTAGGAGCGATTAGTGGAGCTAAGCATGTGCATTTGCTTGCTAAGGCTTATGGTATCCCAGTGATTTTGCATACAGATCATGCTGCTAGAAAACTTTTGCCTTGGATAGATGGACTTATAGAAGCAAATGCTGAATATAAAAAAACTCATGGACAGGCTTTATTTAGCTCTCATATGCTTGATCTTAGCGAAGAGGATTTAGAAGACAATCTAAGCACTTGCGAAACATATCTTAAAAAACTTGATTCTTTGGGAATTTCACTCGAACTTGAACTTGGTTGCACGGGTGGAGAAGAAGATGGAGTGGATAATACAGGTATTGATAATTCTAAACTTTATACCCAGCCTGAAGATGTAGCACTTGCATATGAAAGACTTGGAAAAATCAGCGATAAATTTTCAATAGCAGCCAGCTTTGGAAATGTGCATGGAGTTTATAAACCAGGCAATGTAAGCTTACAGCCTGAAATTCTTAAAAATTCACAAAAATTTGTAAAAGAAAAATTTGGCCTAGAAGCTGATAAGCCGATCAATTTTGTTTTTCATGGTGGAAGCGGAAGTGAACTAAAAGATATCAAAGATGCAGTGAGTTATGGTGTGGTAAAAATGAATATCGATACAGATACTCAATGGGCATTTTGGGATGGAGTTCGTGAGTATGAAGCAAAGAATCGTGCATATTTACAAGGTCAAATTGGTAATCCAGAAGGCGATGATAAGCCTAATAAAAAATACTACGATCCGCGTGTTTGGCTAAGAAGCGGTGAGGAAGGTATGATAAAACGTTTAGAGCTTGCTTTTGAAGATTTAAATTGTATAGGAAGAAATTAAGCCTTTGGCTTAATCTTCCTAAATTTTATTTTAAAGATTTTTTGAATTTCTTGATAATAATCTTTAAAATAGAATTTAGCTAATGGGGTATTAGTGTTATGGATATAAGATCGGATGAAATTTCAGAACTCATTCTGCCAGAAAGTAAAGAGAAAAAAGGATATTTAGTTTATTTAAAAATTATTTTTATACCTGCTTTACTTTATGTTTTTATTTTATTGGGTTATTATAATATTATAAATTTCAAAGTCGAATTGCATACTGTTGTTATGATAGGCTTTATTTTTTTCACAGCCCTTGTGTTTGCAAGGCATAGTTCTGAGTATGCATATAGTATTTTTGAACAACAAAAAGATGAATTTAAACAAGCCTTAAAAAGACATATTATGAAGCATTTTCTTACCATAGGTAAAGATACAAAATCCAATGCAAGTTTTGATGATTTTGCTTATGCTTATGTTAAGGGTTCAAGGAATGAAAATTTTGCTAGTATTGGTGCGGCTATTTTTCCTATGATGGGAATTTTAGGAACCTTTATCAGTATAGCATTATCTATGCCTAATTTTAGCTCTAGTGATACAGCGGCTTTAGAGCAAGAGATCGCTCTTTTACTAAGTGGTGTAGGGACTGCTTTTTATGTTTCAATTTATGGTATTTTTCTAGCTCTTTGGTGGATGTTTTTTGAAAAATTTGGAAAGAGTAAGATCGAGCGTTTGTTAAATCGCCAAAAAAATTCTACAAGCGGATTTTTTTGGACAAAAGAAGAACTTGATCAAAGATATTTGAGTGAAAGCTTGCAACATTTTGAAAAAATCGGTGCTATTTTTAAACAAGTAAGCAATCAAGATTTTTTTGCAGAACTTGATCATACTATAGATAGAAAATTTGGAATTTTTCAAGATATGCTCAATGTAGAAGAAAAAGCTATAAGATTGAGTGGGGAGCATATTAAGCAAACTATGGGCGAGTTAAGCAGGGCACAAAGAGATCAAAGAGATCTTGGAAAAATGTATGGTGAAATGCTAAATGGTATAGGAATGCTTAATCAAAATTTAAAAGAAATCAATATGCGAATGTCTGAGCAATATAACCGTCTTCTTGATATCAGCAATGAAAAAATTCAGCATTTTGATAAGACCTTGCTTGCTTTTGATGAAAAGGTGGATCGTTTTGGTAAAAATTTTGAATTATATGAAAAAGCTATTTTAGAAAGTCAAGAAAAGGTTTTTGAAGGCTTTAAGACAAGTCTTTTTGAGGGTATGCATAAATTTAAAGAAGTTTATGAGGAAGAAAAAAGTATCGATGCGAAAATCAAAATGATGGATAAATTAAAGCAAGAAATCAAGAATTTAAATGAAGAAACAAATGAAGTGATGGCTAAGATAGGTAAAACTCCTAGTATTACTCAAGAAGAGCAAGATAATATAGAAAATGAAATTCTTTCAAGCGAAAAGATAACTGAAAATACAGAACAAACTAAAGAAATACAAAACGATAGCGATACTTTAGATTCTAATAAAAATTTTAATAAAGAAGAAAAAGAAGATAAATGAAAAATGAGCAAGAAGAAGGTAATTTTTGGATAGCCTATGCTGACTTGATGGCTGGGCTACTTTTTGTTTTTATCCTGTTAATAGGTGCTATTGTAGTTAAATACGTTTTAACTCAAAGTGATCTAAGAGAAATCAAAGATAATCTTAACAAACAAGAAGCACGCTTAGAAGAAAGTAAAGAAGAGCTTAGAAATAAAGAAGCTATTGTTTTTAAATTAAGCTCTGATTTAAATAATGCTTCAAGTGCTTTAAATCTTATAAATTCTCAAAAAGCAGAACTTGAAGCAAATATCACTAATTATGAACAATTAAGTAAAGAGCTTAATTCATCTATCGATAGCAAAGATAAGCAAATTTTGATTTTGTTAGGTCAGCTAGAAAAGAAAGATGAAGAAATTAGGAATTTGCAAGAAAGCTTTGACAAGGCAAAAGAAAAGGTTCAAAATTTAAGTTTGATTCGCGAGAATTTAAGCAAAGAATTGCAAGCTAAACTTGATAGTAATATTACCATAGATCAAAAAACAGGATCTATTTCTCTACCTTCTGAGGTATTATTTGATAAAGATTCTTACACGCTTAAAAATGAAGCCAAGGCGAGTTTAAGAAAAATTTTAAGTGAGTATTTTAATGCTATTATTAATGATCCAAAGATTTTATCTAACATAGAAAATATCATCATCGAAGGACATACAGATAGTGATGGATCTTATATTTATAATCTTGATTTATCTCAAAAACGCGCTTATGAGGTAATGAATTTTATCTATACTTTTTATAAGGATACAAGGTTGCAAAAACTTTTGATGGCAAGTGGTAGATCGTTTTCTGATCCTGTTCTTGTTAATGGGGTAGAGGATAAAGACAAAAGCCGCCGCATAGAAATTAAATTCAGTATTAAAAATGACAATGCTTTAAAAGATGTTGAAAAGTTTTTTGAATTTCGTTAAGAATTTTAAATGTTAGTTTCTCCCATAGAAAAAATTCAATTTCAAGGATTTGAATTTTATATCAAGCGTGATGATTTGCTAGGAGAAATCAATGGAAACAAAGCTAGAAAACTTGCTTTTTATCTTTCTCAAAACTATGATCAGGGTCAACGCTTTATAAGTTATGGTGGCATTCAAGGTAATGCTTTGGTAGCACTTAGTATATTTGCGACTAAAAGAAATTTGATTCTTGTTTATGCTTGTGAAAAGATTCCTGCTTATCTAAGAAATAATCCTTGTGGAAATTATAAATTAGCCTTAGAAAACAATGTTTATTTTATCGAAAATCACAGCGATAAAGACTTAAAAACATTTGCGCTTTCTTTGTGTGAAAAAGATGATATTTTTATAGAGCAAGGAGTTGCTAATTTAAATGCCGAATCAGGTTATATTCAACTGGCCAAGGAAATAGAAAGTCAAAGTAAAAATTTAGGTTTAGATTTTGATATTTTTCTACCCTCAGGCACGGGAACTTCGGCTGCATTTTTAGCTAAAAATTCCAAATTTAAAGTTTTTACTTGTGCTTGTGTTGGAGATGAGTACTACCTTAAAACTCAAATTTTAAATCTTATTAAAAATTATGATTTTTCGAATTTAGAAATTCTAAAAAGTGATAAAAAATATCATTTTGCTAAACCTTATTTAGAATTTTATCAGCTTTATAAAGATTTAAAACAAGAATGTCTAGTAGAATTTGATTTACTTTATGATATGCTAGGATTGAGTATAGCCTTAAAAAGAGAATGGAAAAATCCCTTGCTTTATATCCACCAAGGAGGAATTTCTGGAAATTCCTCTATGTTAGAAAGATATATATTTAAATACTGCAAAGATAAATAATTTATTTTTGTAGATGATTTAAAAGATTTTTACACGCTAAAGAAATGATTTGATAAGTTTCATCAAAATTCCCACTATACCATGGATCAGGAACTTCATCATATCCTAAATGAGAAGCAAAATCAGTGATTTTTAAAAGTTTATTTTGAGTATTTTTATAATTTTTTTGAACATTCTTGAAATTGGAATTATCCATAGTAATTAAAAAATCACTTTCATCACAAAGTACTTGAGTGAGTTTTTTGCTTGTAAAATTTTGATATTTTATATCCAAGCTTTTGAGTTTATTTTGAGTGCCATAGTGCATATTTTCTCCATCATGCTCTCCTGAGGTTCCTGCACTGGTTACAAAAAATTCTTTTTCTAAGTTTGCCTTTTTAATGAGATCTTTCATGACAAATTCGGCCATGGGGGAACGACAAATATTTCCAAGACATACAAAAACTATCTTTTTCATTTTCATCCTTGAAATTTAATTGAAAATTATAAAAAATATCATACAATAATTTTATGGAAAATTTCAATAGGACTTTATGGGTATGTTGGTTTGGCGTATTTACTACAAGTATGGGACTTAGCCAAATCGCTCCAATCTTGCCTTTATATATCAAAGAATTAGGACATACAAATACTAGCGAAATCGCATTTTACTCAGGATTAGCTTTTGGAATTACACCGCTTGGAATGGCTATTTTTTCGCCCTTGTGGGCATATTTGGGTGCAAAATACGGCTATAAAAATATGCTACTTCGAGCAAGCTTGGGAATGTCGGCCTTAACGCTGTGGCTTAGTTTTGCCCATGATGCTATGGAAGTGGTTTTGATACGAGGTTTAACAGGCATTGTATCAGGGTTTACCGCAGCAGCTGTTGTTTTTATTGCTGTAATAGCACCCAAAGAAAAAGTAGCTTACGCCTTAGGTACGCTTTCTACTGCATCTATCAGTGGGAGTTTATTGGGTCCTTTATTTGGCGGAGTTGTGGCAGAAATTTTTAGTATTAGTGCTGTTTTTGACTTGGTAGCCTTTTTGCTTGCTTGTTCTTTTGTGACAATTTTTCTTTTTATTCGTGAGAGAAAAATTCAAAAAGAAGCAAAAAAGAATACTCAAGAATTTAAGGAAAATAAAAAACTTATTGTTATTATTTTCATCACAACTTTTATTATTCAGTTTGGAACTTTTGGGGTAATGCCTATTTTAAGTCTTTATGTAGAACAAATTTATCAAGGTGGAAATTTAGCTCTTTGGGCGGGTGTGGTTGTGGCTGCAAGCGGAATTAGTAATCTTTTCTTTGCGCCCAAACTTGGAAAAATAGCAGATAAAATCGGCCCTAGTAAGATTATTTTTGGTGCTTTGATATTTTGTGGAATTTGTTTTTATTTACAATCCTTAGCTACAAATGTTTATGCACTTATTTTTGTAAGATTGCTCATAGGAATAGGTCTTGGAGGGCTTTTGCCTTGTGTGAATGCTTTGCTTAAAAAAGGTGTTAGTGCTAAAAATTTAAGCCTTGTATTTGGTTTTAATCAAACTTGTCAGTTTTTAGGAAATTTTTGCGGTGCTTTTGGAGGAGGATTGATAACAGCGCATTTTAGTGTAGAACTTGTTTTTGCTTTTATTTGCTGTATTTTTATTTTAAATGCTATAATTTTTTTGATATTTGAAAGAAATTATATTTTTTCTAATCAAGGTTTATAATTTAGAAAGGTGATTTTATGGAACTCATTTTACTTAGTTTGATTGTTATTTTGCTTGTATTTGTCATCATAAAGCAGTTTAAAAATGGCTCTAAAACAGAAGAGAAAGATATTCATATTAGCAATGATATTACCCAGCTTAAATCCATAGGAGAACTCAGTGTTTTTCAAGTCTTTAGTAAAGAAATTGTTACCAAAAAAGATAGTGCTTTTAACGGAATTTGGAAAAGTATTTTGGGTTGGTCTTTAAGCGAAAGACAGATTGCTTTGATTTTTGAATTTGAGATTACATTTTTATATGATTTAAGAGATAAAAATTTTGAAATCATAGTTTTAGATAATGATTATTATAAGATTATTATGCCTGAATGCAAATACAAGCACAGCATTATAGATATGAAATTTTATGATGAAAAAAATGCTAAATTTTTGCCTTTTTTGCTGCCTGATTCTATTAATAGCACAGGACTTAGCTTTAGTGAAAATGACAAAAATAAGCTCATAAGAGAAGCTAAAGAAGAGGTTAAAGAATTGTCATTAAATCTTATTAGAAATTTAGAAAGTAAAATTCACAAAAGCGCTAGAGATACTTTAGAGGCTATAGCCAAAGGTTTTGGAGCAAAAAAGGTAGAGTTTGAATTTAAGGACAATACTCAAAAGCTAGATATAAACTAGCTTTTTTCTTTTCTTACTTGGGTGATACTTTTTCCACCTAAGCCGTAATTATCTGTATCGATTTCATCAATGATTACTACGGTTGAGGCTTTGTTTTTATTTAAAACTCTAGCGAGTAAATCCGTTACTCCTGCGATAAGTTCTTGTTTTTGTTCGTTTGTAGGCTCGCCGTTTTCTTTAGTAATGCGTATATTTACAAAAGGCATTTAAAACTCCTTTATATATTTTTTAATAATTTTAAATAGAAAACATTAATACAAGCTTATTAGAAAAGCTCATTTTTTATAAAAATTATTTTGATAATTAATATTAAATTTATAAAAACAAGATTATAATTTGATACAAAACATTCCTTAAAAAGAGGCTTATATGTATAAAATTATTGCATGTTTTTTTGGAACGATGTTGTTGTATGGTAGTGCTAATGCTTTTTGCGAATATTTGGAGTAAAAACAAGAAAGAGGTGTACCTTTTGCTTTGATGTTTGGAATGGGACTTGGTGTAATGCACCAGGAGTTGGAGATAAAACTTATGCTAGTAAAAATGAATTATTATATAGAAGCTAGCAAAAATAGACTTTGCAAAGAATATCATAAATCTTAAAATGTTTGATTTTTTTATAAATTATATGATTTTTTGTGCTAAAGATCTTTCTAAATTGTTTTTAGGAACTTTAGCTTTATTTTTATTTGTCTTTTTTGGAATTATATTTTTTATATGCGAAGGTGTGTTTTTATATGTATTACTTTTTTGTGAAATAATTTTATTTTTATATATGCTTTTGGGTATTTTTTACATACGTAATCAAAAATTATTTTATAAAATTTTTAATTATTTTATAGCTTTGCAAAAGTTGTTCAAAAGAAAAATTTAAATTTGCAGGAGAGCTTGAGGGTAGGGCTATGGCTTTTAAATGAGGATGAAATTTAGTGAAAAATTGGTAAGCACTTTTCCCTGTGGTAAAAATAGCTTGGATCTGTGCTTGAGAAAGGATTAAATTTAAATCATTAGCTTTTGCGTAACTTATAGTTTTATCATCTGAATTTTTAATCTTGCAGCTTTGAAGCACATCCCAAAGGGCGATATTTTTTTCTTTTAAAAACGCTTGTTGTTTTGTTATATTTTCTAATCTTGTATCAAAAAGTGTTTCTAATATAGGCCAAAAACGATTTCTTGGATGCTGATAGTAAAATCCATCTTCTCTTGATTTAACTGAAGGAAAAGATCCTAAAATCAAAATTTTAGAATCCTTATCAAAAAAGGGTTTAAAAGGATGAGTTAAAAACTCACTCACTCGCATAAATCCACAGAGATTTTACCATTTTTAATCTCACTTACTTTTACTTTTAAAATTTGATTTTCGCTTAAATTGAGATTTTTACTTTTAGAATTATGAAGCAAACCATCGATTCCATTTTTAAGTTCTATAAAGGCTCCAAAATTCGTGATTTTTTTGACTTTTCCTTCGAATTCTTCGCCTATTTCAAAGTCTGATAGATCTTTTTCTTTAAAGCCTCTTTTGTTATTTTTTTGAGAGCTTGTGATATTGATAATATAATCTTTTGCAGCTTTGATTTGTTCGTTTTCATTGCCCGCAATTTTTACTTCACCCTTTTCACGATCTAAATCTATAGAAACGCCAAATTTTTCAATAATTTCTTTGATAGTTTTTCCAGCTTGGCCTATGATATCGACTATTTTTGAAGGATCAACATTGAAAAGTTCGAGTTTTGGCAATACCTCTTCATTAACAACGATTTCTTTAAGTGCTTCTTCCATGATGTTTAAGATGTGAATTCTACCTTCTTTAGCTTGATACAAGGCTTCTTTGAGTATTTTTTGATCAATACCGCCCAATTTAATATCCATTTGTAAAGCTGTGATACCGTCTTTACTACCTGCTACTTTAAAATCCATATCCCCATCATGATCTTCTAAGCCCATAATATCAGTTAAAATAGCATATTGATCGCCTTCAAAAATAAGCCCCATAGCTACTCCTGCTACAAGTTTTAAGCTAGGCACCCCCGCTGCTCTTAAAGCTAAAGACCCTCCACAAACCGTTGCCATAGAGCTAGAGCCATTGCTTTCTAAAATTTCACTTACCAAACGGATAACATAAGGATAATTTTCATCTATGCTTGGATAAAGGGCTCTTTTAGCTAAATTTCCATGTCCTAATTCTCTTCTTCCAGGTGCTTTGATAGGACTTGCTTCGCCTACTGAAAAGCCTGGAAAATTATAATTAACCATAAAGCGTTCATTGATAGGATTTTTTTCGGTTAACACATCAACCATTTGCGCATCATTTTCACTGCCTAAAGTCGCTACAACTAAAGCTTGGGTTTGTCCGCGTGTAAAAAGGCAAGAGCCATGTGCATTAGGTAAAATATTTGTTTCTATGGTGATAGGACGCACTTCATTTAAATTTCTACCATCCGCTCTTTTTTTTGTATTTAAAATTTGGCTACGAACGATTTTATGTTTGACTTTTGCTAAAGCATTTAAAATGCTTTCTTCATCCCATTTTGTTGCGCTTTCAAAATTTAATATTTTTTCAGCGATTTTATTTAATTCGCTCGCTCTTTCACTTTTTGCCATTTGATTGATAGCTTGTGCGATTTGATCGTGAAAATTATTTTCTATAAAGGCGAGAAGTTCGAAATTTTCTATTTCATCTTTGAAATTTAAATCGCTTGATTTTTTATGTTTCAAAAAAGCTTCTTCGTAAGCATTAGAGCCATTTAATATAGCTTTTTGAGCTAGGCTTAGTGCTTCTAAAATTTCATCTTCGCTAAGTTCATTCATGCTTTGTGAAGTTGTTTGAGTTAAAACATCTGCATAAGGTGCTTCGATAAAGATTTCATCCTCTTTTTGATTAGGTAAAGCACGCATTTCTATCATTAAAAGTTCATCTTTAACCCCTGCTACATAAAGATCAAGGGTGCTATTTTTAAGCTCTTCATTGTTTGGATTTAGGACAAATTTTTCTTCTATGCGTCCTATGCGAACTCCACAAACAGGAGCTTTCATAGGAATATCGCTAAGATAAAGTGCTACGCTTGCTGCATTTAGACTCATAACTTGTAGATCAACTTGTGGATCAGCAGAAAGAACCATTACGACAATTTGAGTTGGGTAAGCATATCCTTTTGGAAAAAGTGGACGCAAGCTTCTGTCTATGATGCGTGCAGTTAAGGTTTCTGCATCGCTTGGTTTAGTTTCTCTTTTAACATAACCACCTGGGATTTTTCCTGCTGCATAAGCTTTTTCTATATACTGAACAGTTAGAGGTAAAAAGTCTTCTTCAACAGGCTTTTCTTCTCTTGCAACTGTAGCTAAAACGACACTTTTTCCTTGTCGCATAAGTACAGCACCTGCAGCTTGTTTAGCTACTTTTTCTATATCAAATACTTCTAAATTACCATTAATTTCTATACTGTATTGCATAATTTGTCCTTTTTTTCCATATAATAAATTTGTCAAACTTTTAAAAATATTTAGCAAATCTCATTCCTTAATTTTAAATTTTACTCTCCGTTTCTGCTAAAGAAAAATCGTATTTAACTCCACCTAAAGGATAGAAGTTAAAAATAAAATAAATACCGCTTTGATTTTTAGCAGTAATTCCCGCACTTGTAAGTTGCGGATCAATTCTTTCTCTATACATTAAAGAATAATTCCAACATTTGCGTTGAAAAGTATATCCAAGTTCCCACATATTAGCATGTGCTCTTTGGGTATCAAACCAAATTCCTCCAAATAAATGATAATTTGCACTAGCAAGGTAATTTGCACGAGTACCTATAAAGCTATATTTTCCATACTCATCATTTTGATAGGCGTGCGAAAAGCTCCAATTAAATTTAGAATTAGGTTTGATTTCCATTTGACTGATGATATTTGTAAAACGATCTTGAAGATCAGAGTAAACAATCTCACTATTAAAACTGATATTGTTATTATAATAATAACTTAATAAATTGCTTATTTCATCAAAACTGCCTTGCTTGTTTAAATAATCAATATTAAGTCTATGTTTGATTTTTTTTTGGCCTTCATTATTGTAAAAGTATTGAGTAGTATAAAGGCCAAAGTGTTCTTCTTCTTTGTTGGATTCTTCAAGATAATCCTCCGAAATACTTCCTGATTTGGCTCCTGGAAGAATATACCCTAAACCAAAATTAAGAGTGTGAAAAAAATTATCATATGCTTTAGATAAATCAGTATAAAGATTAAAATCATGTGTATTTCTAAAATAATGCTCATGCTCTTTTTCAGGATAATGACTATAATTTAAAAATGAAGCATAAAAGCGTTCAGTAAAAGTAAAATGTAAGAAATCATCAAAAAAAGCATTATGGTAAGAAATAGGCAAATTTAAATTCAGTTGATTTGCATAAGGGCCTACGGGACGATAAAAATTATGAAAAGATGCATCAAAAGAATAACGCAAGCGTTCATCAAAAAAATTATTCAAAAAGCGATGATATTGAAAGCTTGGGTATTCTTGCAGGGTATTATCGTTATTTAATGCAGAAGTATCGATATAATACTTTGCATAAGCCCCATAATAATTATTTTCATCTGCTAGAAAATAATTGATTTTTGAAGTAACCAATGAATTTAAATCACGATAATCCCTACTGCCAAGATTAAGATAATCTATATCATTAAGATAGGTAGCATCTACCCATAAGCCTTCTTGAAAATTATCACCCAGTAAGGTTTTAATTAAATCATTTCTAGCATATTTTAATTCTGCACCATAATGACTTTGATTTTTTAAATTTTCATCATGATAATAGGATGAATTTTCCCTAAAGGCTCCTAAATTTACCTCTCCCATGGAATAAGGAGAATCAACAAATCTTAAGGTGGAGTAAAGTCCAAAGCCACGATTGGTTCTGATTTGAGGATTTAATTCTAGATCCCAATTTTCATAAGGCGCTATATAAATAGGCTGCTCATAATATAAACCCTCGCTGTTTTTTAAGACTATCTTTGGGATTAAAAGTCCACTTTGGCGATGAGTATCCGCACTAAAGCCAAAATAAGGCAAATAAAATACAGGAAAATCTTTAACATATAGCTTGGCATTATATAAATGGACAAAATTATTTTCCCTATTGAGCCATCCTTCAGAAAAGCGAATTTCCCAATCAGGATCTTCAACATTGCAACTTGAAACAGCTGAAATTTCGCTTTTGAAAATATTTTCATCTAAATAGCTTGTTTTGCTTTGAAACCATACTTCTAGATTATTATTAGAAAAGAAGAAATTGTTAAAATTGGCCTTGTTTGAATTTAAATTGATTTTAGCGTAGTTAGAATGAGAGCGTTCATTTTGGCCTCTTAATATATTTACATCACCAAAAAGTTCTAAATCTCCGGTTTTTTCATTGTAAATAGCTTTATTGGCGGTGATAAAATAAAAGTCTGAAAAAATAACTACATCTTCATTTGCAGTGAGTATATCTCCTTGTTTTTTAGCATCAAGTGCATAAATATCCACTTGGGCGGCATCGAGTAAGGTAAGGCTAGCGCTTAAAAATAAAATTTTACGCCACATTAACTACTATTGTCCTTGCTAGATAATCTTCCCAAGTTTTGCGTAAATCATTGCTCAAAGCCCAAGCAAAGCCTAACATAAATGCCATATCGCTTATTTGTCTTACGATTGAGCGTATGCAGCTTTGGTTTAAATTGGGCTTGTCTAATAAATCTTCATCTAAAATAATGATTTTGCACACCATTTTTCCTAAACTTGCTCCATATAAATAAGTAAAAATTGTTTGGTAGGTAATATGAAGCAATAAAAATCCTAAGTAAAAATCACCTAAAATTTGAGCTGTATCAAACAAATCTTTAGCATTAAGCAATTTGTCGTAAAAAATAACAAATACAATCAGCGAAAGTACAAGATTATCAATAAAGTATGCCAATATCCTTTTGTTAAAGCTAGCAATGGTAAGATTTTCTCGCTCAAGACGCGTAAGCAAATCTTCTTTCATTGAATAACCTGATGAGCAATATCTTTTCTAAATTGTTTGCCTTTAAAATGAACATTCTCGCAAAGCTCATAAGCTTTTTTCTGTGCTTCTTCTATGCTTGAACCTGTACCAACACAAACTAATACACGCCCACCATCTGCCATAAGTTTGCCATCTTCTAAGCTTACTCCAGCATAAGAAATATGTGTATTTTCAGGAATATTTGTTATAGAAATTTCACTTTTTGGAGAGCTTTTGTAAGGGTAATTCTCGCTCGCACATACTACGCCTACTGCATAGTCTTTTTTGATTTTTATTTTAGTATGTCTTAATCGTTTTTGCGTAGTGGCTAAAATAAGCTCTAGAGGATTTTCAATCAAAGGCATTAAAACTTCGCATTCAGGATCTCCAAAACGCACATTAAATTCCAAAACATAAGGTTTGTTACCTACAACCATAATGCCTATAAACAATACCCCGCAAAATTCACTACCTTCTTTTTTCATACCTGCAAGAGTCGGGATAATGATATCTTTTTGTATTTTTCTAAGCAAGCTTTCATTTGCTAAGGAGCTTGGAGCGTATGCCCCCATACCACCTGTATTTGGTCCTTCGTCTCCATCTAAAAGTTTTTTATGATCTTGTGCAGCAGGTAAAAGCACAAAGTCATTACCATCGCATACTGCAAAAATACTAAGCTCAAAACCATCTAAAAATTCTTCTATCACAATAAGCTTGCCTGCTTCACCAAAACTTTCTCCACTAAGCATTTTAGATGCTTCTTCTATAGCTTCTTCATGGGTTTTTGCAATGATTACCCCTTTGCCAGCACAAAGCCCATCGGCTTTAACGACAATAGGAGGCGTTAAGCTTAATATAAAGTTTTTTGCTTTTTCTATATCGTTTGTATTTAAAAATTTTGCCGTTTTGATACGGTATTTTTTTAAAAAACTTTTCATAAAAGACTTAGAAGTTTCAAGCATAGCCGCAGCTTTTGTAGGGCCAAAAATAGGAATATTGTGTTGTTTAAAAATATCTACAATGCCTTCAGCTAAAAAACTTTCACTACCTACTATGCATAGATCAAAATCTTTCTCTTTTGCATAAGTAGCTAAAACTACAGGATCTTTAAAGTTGAGATTGGTTCCAAGACTTTCGGTAGCACCATTACCAGGAGCAAAATAAAATTCTAAATTTTCATCCACACGCTTTAGAGCTAAAGCGATAGAATATTCACGAGCGCCGCTACCCAAAATCATTATTTTCATTTATTCTCCTTGTATCAAACCCAAACAGCCGCTTAATAAAGATTGACCCCAAAAAGTCAAAGAAAACCGCTAGGCAATTTTTAAAGGCTGCAACTTCTCGCTTCTTTCGAAACTCAAACGACGCCACAGAACACGGTAAATCGCACAATCACAGTTAATAAAAATATGTTGGATCACTTTAAATATCACGAACTGTTTAGGCAAGTAAATTATAGCTTTATTTAGCTTAAAATTCTATGTTTAAATCAGTTTAAATTTGGTTTTCCCTATTTTATCAAAATGTTTTCCTTCTAAAATAATATCTGCTACACTTTCCCATACATGCTTTTCATCGATAAAAACTATATCAAAACTATTATCACGCATTAAGGATTGATAATTGACTTTTTTAGGAGCGTATTTTACTATGAAATAGGGATTTTGTGCAAAGGTTTCTATTTTTAATTTGCAAAGCAAATCCAAATCCGAAGTTACGACTAAAAATTTTTTTCTTTGTTCTTTGGTAATTTTTTGGATATAAACTAAAAGTTTTTGATCAAAAGGATTGAGTGCTGCTTTGTTTAAACGACTTAGATAATGTTCTGCAAATGAAAGAGAACAAAAGGAATTTTCTATATTGCTCATTGTAAAATATGAATTTTTAACCCCTGATGATTTTAAGGATAAGTGCCAAATTTTAACATCCATTATCGTAGCACATAAATTAAGACCTGTAATTATTTTTTTAAAGAGTTTTTCGCGTGAAAGTTTGAAAGCATTTTCAAAAATATTATAATTTTTCTTATAAAAATCCTCTTGTATAGCACCCAGTCTTTTAAGGGTTGTTCTATAATACTCCGCTTCTTTTTGAAGTTTTGCTAATTTTTCTTGTCTTGCTTTGAGTTTTTCAGGATCTGTATTGGCCGCATTGCTTTTGAGTTGAATTTCAGATTGTAAAGCTTTCATTTGTGCCTCAAGTGAAGCAAGGCGGTTTTTTCTTGTATCTATGGTAGCTATTAAAGCTTGGTAATGACATTGTAAAGATAAGAAAGTTTCATTAAATATTTTAGTGATATTGGGTTTTTTATCTGCTATCATTTGTTTGTAGGAATTTTCTAAGTGCATCATAATGCTTTTTAAGGCGCTAAATTGGGTTTGATCTATGCTATTATCCATAAAAATTAAAGTATCATAAGCTTTAAATAAAAATCTTTTAAGGATAAGATAATCCAAAATACAAGGAATATCTTTTTCATCTTGTAAATTAGCTTGCAAAGCTTCAACAGATAAAATTTCATGGGCAAAATATTTTTGTATAGCTTGAGGAATGGTAAAAGATAATGGAATTTTTTCTATAGAATCAAAATCAATGCTTCTATAAAGTTCTGTAATATATGCACTTCTTCGAGAATTTTGTAAATCTTCAAGCTCATCATCGCTATCGGTTTTCCAAAAATCATGTTCAGTGATAAAATCACCCTCTTTAAATTCTTGAAATTTGGAAGGTTTTATCCCTGTGATAGTTTTGCTTACAGGTGCAGGAGCGCCATTTTCGGCTTTTTTATCACTAGAGAGCGTGCGAAATTCAACAAGCATCCCAACGCTGGGCATACTTTTCTTATCATTCCAAATTTGACGACTAAAGTCAAAAAAAGTATTTGCCGAATTTGTTACAGTTCCACGCCCTGTGGAATCCATATATATAGCTATTTTTCCATGCATATTTCATCCTTGAAAGTTTTTAAAAGATAATTTTAGCTTTATTTTTATAAAAATTTTATAAGCAAAAGGATAAAATCGCATGTTTGATTTTAAAAATTTTTTTAGTTATATTTTTTACTATAGGAAAAATTGAATGTTTTTTTATGAATATCTTAAAAATCCAAAACAAATCGGTGCCTTTTGCTCTAGCTCCCAAAAACTAGGTTTTGTTATGACTCAAAATATTAATTTGCGTCAAGCAAACTATATCGTAGAAATTGGACCTGGCACAGGTGTTTTTACGGAAAATATTTTAAAATATAAAAACAAAAAAGCGCAATTTTTTGCTATAGAAATCAATAAAAATATGGCAGAGAAACTTAAAAGAAAAATTGCAAATTTGGATATAGAAATAGGAAGTGCTGAAAATTTACCTTATTTTTTAAGGCAAAGAAGTATAGCTAACGCAGATGTGATTGTTAGTGGAATTCCGTGGAGTTTGCTTAAAGATCATGAGCAAGAAAAGCTTTTAAAAATCATTCATAAAAGCTTAAAACCCAATGGTTATTTTAGCACTTTTGCTTATGTATTGCCTACTTTTTCAAGTTTAAAATTCCGTCAAAAGATATTTTCTTTTTTTTCAGAGGTAAGAATTTCAAGAGTTGTTTGGCAAAATTTCCCACCTGCTGTGGTGTATTATTGTAAGAAATAGATTTTACACCCATTTTTTGCTAAAAAATAATTTAACGCTTTATGATATGAGATTATCTTAGAACGCATACATTGCATTTGGATTTTGTAAAATTTGGGCTAAGCTTGGTAATTGCTCTAGATTACTTCTTTTGAGTAAAGCTATATCATAATTCTTTCTTTTTAGCAATAATGAGCAATTCTCGATCACCCGTAGTTTCTTCCATATAATCTTCTATGGAAGATAAGATATCAAATCCGTTTTGCTTTAATAATTTATGTACTTTTTCTAAATCTAGAGCACTATGGTAAAATGATTCTCCCCACATTGTGCTGATAATTTCGCCATCATTTTTTCCATGGGTAAATAAAAACAATCCATCAGGTGTCAACAAAGAAGAAATGATTTGATAAATACATTCTTGCTTATCGTGACTAATATGCCAAATAGAATCAAATGCGATGATTGCATCATATTTTTTATCTGTTTTGAAATTTAAAATATTCTCTACTAAAAAAGTAGCATTATGTAAGTTAAGTTTTTGTGCTTGTTTTATCATTTCTTCTGAAATATCTATCCCAGTAACTTGAAAACCTTGTTTTGATAAATACGAAGCAATAGGATATCCTGTTCCACAACCAATATCTAACACTCTTGAATTTGACTTCAAATCATTCGCAAAATCAATAATGCATTTATTGGTTGAAGTGCTTTTTCGAAAATCACTCCACTTTTTACAAATTTTATTGTACGAATCTTTTATACTATTTTCCATCTGTATATCCCTCAAAACTTATAACATTTTTTGATTTTTTTTATAAAATAAAACCAATACGCTTGATATAGTCTTTTTTCATGCTTTGCATGTTGACTTTTTTAAGTATTAAAAATTCGCTAAAGAAGATTTAAATTCTTGAAAACCTGTGTATTGTTATCAGGTTTTCAGATTTTTTACTTTATTCCCATTCTATAGTTGCAGGTGGTTTACTTGAGATATCATAAACTACGCGGTTAATGCCTTCAACCTCATTGATAATACGACGCGAGATATTTTCTAAAATTTCATAAGGTATATGTGAAAAAGTCGCCGTCATTCCATCGCTTGCATCAACAACGCGAACGCAAACAGTATTATCATAAGTTCGGTTATCTCCCATAACGCCAACACTTTTTACATTTAACAATACACAAAAAGCTTGCCAAGTTTTATCATACCAACCTGTACTTCTTAATTCTTCAAGCAAGATAACATCCGCTTTGCGTAATAATTCAAGGCTTGGGCGATTGACTTCTCCCATGATGCGTATAGCAAGACCAGGGCCTGGGAAAGGATGGCGATAAACTATTTCTTTGCTTAATCCAAGCTCGATACCTAAGGCACGCACTTCATCTTTAAAAATTTCTTTTAATGGTTCAACAAGCTTAAGATTCATCTTTTCAGGCAATCCGCCCACATTGTGGTGACTTTTGATAGTTTTACTTGCACCTATAACCGAACTTTCTATGATATCGGTATAAAGTGTGCCTTGGGCTAAAAATTTCACATCTTTATGCTTTTTAGCCTCTTCTTCAAAAACTTCTATGAAGGTATTGCCTATGATTTTGCGTTTTTGTTCAGGGTCAGTTACTCCTGCTAAGCGATCTAAGAAAATCTTGCTCGCATCAATACTTATAAGATTAATTCCTAAGGTATTTTTAAACATAAATTCAACTTGTTCTTTTTCACCACTTCTTAAAAGTCCATTATCTACAAAAACTACTATAACTTGATCTTTGATCGCATTTGCTAGCAAGGCTGCTACGACACTGCTATCTACCCCGCCACTTACAGCACAAAGAACTTTATCATTGCCCACTTCTTCGCGAATTTTTTCAGCTTGAGTTTTTGCAAAAGATCCCATATTCCAAATACTTTCGCAATTGCAAGCATATTTTGCAAAATTTTTCAAGATACTTTTACCAAATTCGCTGTGCTGCACCTCAGGGTGAAATTGTAAAGCAAAGAATTTTTTCTCTTCATTTGCAAAAACACAATACGGGCTATTTTCACTCGTTGCTAAAACTTCAAAACCTTGTGGTAAATTTTCAACCTTATCAGAATGACTCATCCAAACGATTTGTTTTTTAGGTAGATTTTTAAACAAATCACTATCTTTTTGAATTTCTATACTTGCTTTGCCGTATTCTTTGTGTCCAGCTGGAGCAACATTGGCTTTATAGTGATGAGCCATAAGCTGCATACCATAGCAAATTCCAAGTATCGGTAAGCCTAGATTAAAAACTTCTTTATCACAAAAGTACGCATCTGTTGCATAAACACTTGCAGGGCCACCGCTTAAAATAATACCCTTAGGTTCTTTTGCTTTTATATCTGCTAAACTTACATTAAAAGGCAAAATCTCAGCATAAACGCCTTGCTCTCTCAATCTTCTTGCTATAAGCTGAGTATATTGCGATCCAAAATCCAAAACTAAAATATCTGCTTTTTTCATTCTACCACCTATTTAATTGTTCGTATTTTTTAATGTTTTTTACTGAACCGTTTTGTTCGTAGCTAGTGTATTGCGGGTTACCCTTATAGCCACAAGCACACAAAAAAATTAAGAAAAAAAATGCTAAAATCATCTTATGGAAAAATTTCAAAGTCCAAAGATAATTAAAAATACTAGCGCCATTCTTAATGACTTGATGAGTAAGTCTCATTATCGACCCTTAAAAACCTTATTTTTTTGTAAAGATTTTTTAAATTCTTTTCCGCCTGCCAAACAGCGTTTAATCGCTAGAATTTATATAAAAAATCATATTTTAAATATAGTGACTTTAAATTCAGCCGCTTACCAAGAATTAAATCACGATAATAGCAAAATTTACATTAAAGTTCTCATAAAAAAATACGGAAAAATGTATCCTTTGAGTGGATTTTCAGATATAAAAGATTTAAAAATTTTCACACAAAAATATAACAATATAATAAAAAATAATGAAAATTTCACGGCTAAAAAACCCTACATAGAATTAAGCCTTGGAAAATTTGAAAACAAAATTGAAAATAAAATTTTAGCAAAGAAATTTGAAGAAATAAGGCAAATGATAAAAAATGACTGAAATTTTGCTTAAAAACACTCTCAAAGAAGAGCTTCAAACTCTACCTTCAAATGCTGGAGTCTATCAGTATTTTAACGCCGAAGGAAAACTTTTATATGTAGGCAAGGCTAAAAATCTTAAAAACCGCGTAAGATCTTATTTTGCTTTTACTCCGAATTTGCATGCTAACCCAAAAAACTCTTTAAGAATTCAAAAAATGATAGAAGAAGCAGTGCATTTGGAATTTATTACGACAAATTCAGAAGCTGATGCTTTGATTTTGGAAAATTCTTTTATCAAGCAACTTCATCCAAAATACAATATTTTACTAAGAGATGATAAGACTTATCCTTATATTTATGTAGATTTTAATGAAGAATTCCCGCGTTTTGAAATCACTAGAAAATTAGTAAAAAAGAGTAAAATTAAATATTTTGGTCCCTTTTTTAAAGGAGCTAGAGAGCTTTTAGATGCACTTTATTTGTATTATCCATTAAAACAAAAAGCAAGTTGTAAATCCCCTTGTATTTTTTACCAAATTTCTCGCTGTCTTGCACCTTGTGCTAAAAAAATCACTCAAGAAGAATATCGTTTGATTTTAGATAAAGCTGTTAACGCCCTTTTAAGTCCTAGTATTTTAGTGAAAAATTTGGAAAAACAAATGTTTCATTTAGCCCAAAATGAAAATTATGAAGAAGCGGCAAAAATAAGAGATCAGATCGCTACGATAAGGGATTTGGAAATTAAAGTTGAGATTGATATCGCTAAATTAGAAGACTTTGAAATTTTTGCTTTAGCTTGTGAAAGCTCTATGCTTTCAACTTTGCGTTTTGTCGTGCAAAATGGAAAAATCATCAGTGCCAATTCTAAAATCACCCCGCTTAAAAATAATACAGATTTTGATAAAAATGAGATTTATAAACAACTTATTTTAGAAAATTTTAGCATAGACATTCCCTTGGTTACAAATACTATTTATGTTTATGAAGAATTTGAAGATAGGGAGCTTTTAGAAGAAATTTTAAGTCAAAGATTTGATAAAAAAATCAGTATTAAGGTTCCTAAAATAGGAGAAAAAAGAAGAATTTGTGATTTGGCATTTCAAAATGCGTGTTTAAATATACAAAAAGAGCAAAAAAATAGTGATTTTAATATACAAAAAGAACTTAAAAATTATTTTGAGCTTGAAAATTTGCCAAATTATATAGAGGTTTTTGATAATTCTCATATGCAAGGTGTGGCGAATGTAGGAGCTATGGTAGCCTATAAAATGGGTGCTTGGGATAAGTCAAATTATAGAAAATTTCATTTAAAATATAAAAATGACTATGAGCAAATGCGCGAAGTTTTAACGCGTAGGGCATTAGATTTTGATAAAATGCCTGCTCCTGATTTGTGGCTTATAGACGGGGGAAAGGCTTTGCTTGATTTAGCTAAGGAAATCATCTTAAGTAGCGGGGCAAATGTTGATATTTTAGCAATCTCAAAAGAAAAAATCGATGCTAAAGCTCATCGTGCTAAAGGAGGGGCTAAAGACAAAATTCATTCCTTAAAAGGAGAATTTGCCCTAAGTATTAACGATAAAAAATTACAATTCTTACAGAAATTAAGAGATGAAGCACATCGTTTTGCCATAAGTTTTCATCAAAATACTAAGAAAAAACAAGATTTATCAAGCTCTAAGCTTGCAAAATCAGGTCTTAGTGCAGGAGCTATACAAAAACTTTTGGCGTATTATGGAAGTTTTGAAGCTATTTATGAGGCAAATTTTGAAGAATTGTGCCAATTAGTAGGAAAAAAATCAGCGCAAAAAATAAAGGAAGATTGATTTGTTATTGGTTTGGATTATTTTTATTTTTAATATTATTTTGGCTTTTTTAAGTATAGACTTTGCAAGAATTCATGAAAGTTTTGAGCAAATTAAACTTGCTTTTTTTGCTAGTATTTTTATTTTGTCTTTAACTTTAATATTTTTCCTTTTTTGGCAAAAGCGAGCTTTGGCTAAGAAAGATCAAAAAATTTTATTAATTAAAAATGAATTTATACATTCTAAAGAGATAGATATCGAAACGAGTTTGGATTTGATTCGGGAAAAAATAGCACATTTAAATCAAGACTTGTTCAAGATTTCTCATGAAAAAGAAACTTACGCAAAATTGCTAGAAGATAGTTTATATCAAATTGGCAATATCGAGGGTGTTGTAAGATGTTTAGATGAGGAAGAAGCAAGTAGAGAAATCAAATCACTTGTTTTAAATGCATTAAAACATCAAAAAGAACAAATTAGACTTGGACTCAATCAAGCTTTAGAATATCATAAAAGCATAGGAGTAGCACAGGGTAATGTTTTGCAATTTGAAGCAAGTGCTGCAATAGTAAGCGATGATGAGCTTGAGTCATTTTTGCTAGCCAATTTATTGTCTTATTTTGGTATAGAAAATACTATTTTTAAGAGCTTGAGTTTTGATATTAATGATTTTCATGTGGTTTTCATTAAGGATAAAATTTTAGAGCAAAGTTCTAAAAAAGCCGATGATTTTATCGTGTTTGGGCGTAGTAAAAACTTATATTATGAGTATTTTTTAAGCTTGCCTTTTGAAAAAAAAGAGCTTGAAAATATTTTGCAAAGAAAACTTGATAAAATTTGTGTTTTAAAATTTCAAACTCCTTATCAAAATAATGTTTTGCTTTTTAAACAAAATGAGTTTGATGCAACTTTGTTTTTCAATATCATAGAAAAACAATGCTCTCAAAATATGCGTGTAAATTCTTTTAGCGAATTAAAAAAAGAACTAAAAAAGGAAGCTTATCGTTTAGTATTGCTTGATTATGAATTGATTAAATTTGATCTTGAGCAGATGCGTTCTATTCTTAGTGCTTATAAAAAGCAACACCCTCAAAGTCATATTATATTTTTTTCTAAAGAAAGAGTGAGGGATTTTGATTGCGTAAGTGAAGTTTTAAATGATATCAGTAGAAATGATCTTATAGCTTTGATTAGAAAATATTTGCCTAAAAATTAGGCTTTATAGAATTTAACTCCTGCTAGATTAAGAATCTTCACTTTTTCTTCTTTTATAAGCTTATCCAAAAGAACTTGGGAAGCTTTATCTAATTTATTTTCTATATCTATCTCACTTTGCGAGCGTAGATGAAGCATTTTTAATAATTCTTCTTCACCAAAATTTAACTTTTCGCCCTCATAATGCCTTTTAGGTAAAAGCACAGGAGTGGAAGTTATGAGTTTAGAAAGTTCTAAAAGTCTTTCTTTGCTTATTTTTTTAACCGCATAAGCTGGAGGTCTATCGATAGTGCTTAAATCAACTCTTAAGGGCGCTATTTTAGCTAAAGCTTGATTTAAAGCGATAAATTCTTCTTCATTGTCATTAAGATCTTTTACGACAAGGATTTCCATTACAAGATCGCCTTTAAATTGGGTTTTAAATTCTGCCATTTTTTCTATCATTTTTTCCAAATCGATATTTTTTAAAGCTCTATCGATACGGTAAAAGGTTTTAGAAATAGCACTATCTAGGCTGAATTTAACCACATCTAGCTTTAACAAGGTATTGAATTTATCTTGATCTAAAACTGCAGTGCCATTGCTTAAAATGAGCAATTTTTTATCTTTGGCGATCTTGCGTAAGGATGAGATTAATTCATCTAAATGCGGATAAAGGCTTGGTTCCCCATTGGCTGTTAAGGTAAGAAAGTCAAATAAGACATTTTTTTCAAGAGCGCTTTGAACTTCTAAAATAATTTCTTCTACGCTTACAATCTCATCTTGCTTTGCTTGAGGTTTTTGAGCTTCAAGTTCGCAATATACGCAATCAAAATTGCATTGTTTCTTACTAGGACTTAGGTCAATGCCTAAAGATCTTCCAAAGCGTCTTGAATTGATGGGACCAAAGAGAATTTTCATTTGGCTGAACTTTCTTGCACGAGCTGGATAAAGTATTTTGCATTTTCAACAGGAATATCAGGTAAGATTCCATGTCCTAGATTGAAAATATGGGCTTTATTTTGCATAATTTCAAGAATATTTTCTACGCCTTGTTTGATAGCTTTTTTATCATAAAGTCTGCAAGGTTCCATATTGCCTTGTAGGGTGTATTGGTGGGATAATTTATCGCGCGCTAGATCAAGAGGAGTGCTCCAATCAACCCCAAAAACATCAAAATTTCCATCGATTTTATCCAAATAACCACTAATACCTTTAGGAAATAAAATTACAGGTATGTGAGGGTATTTATTTTTGATAAAATCAGAAATTTCAAGCATGTATTTAAATGAAAAATCAAAAAATTTATCACATTCTAAAGCACTCGCCCAGCTGTCAAAAATTTGTACTGCATTCGCGCCTGCTTTGATTTGTTCTTCTAGGTAAGATTTTAAAACTTGGGTGAGTTTATTTAAAATTTCATGCAAAAGTTCTGGATTTTGATAAAGCATTTTTTTGCATTTTGCATAATTTTTACTCCCACTTCCTTCTATCATATAAGTTGCTATGGTCCAAGGGCTGCCACAAAATCCTATCAAAGCTTTATCAAGAGGCAATTTTTCGCGTGTTAGTTTTAAAGCATCATAAACATAGTTTAGTTTTTTAGAAGCATTTTGATCATCTAGCTTGTTAAGATCTTCTAGGGTTGAAATAGGTGTTTGAAATACCGGTCCTTCGCCTTTTTCAAAGCGTAAATTCATTCCCATTTCAAGAGGGACTACTAAAATGTCTGAAAAGATAATCGCTGCATCAACCCCTAAAATATCAACAGGTTGTAAAGAAACCTCCGAAGCTCTTTTGTAGTCTTTACATAAAGATAAAAAATCTCCCGCCTCTTGTCTAACTTTCATATATTCAGGCAAATATCTTCCTGCTTGACGCATCATCCAAACGGGTGTATAAGGTGTGGGTTTTTTAAAGCAAGCGTCGATAAAAATCATAGTTTTCCTTTGTTTTTTTGATAAAATTATAACAGAAATTGATAAAAATAAATGTGTTTTATTGTGTGAAAGATTTATGATTGTCTTATTTTGGTATTTTATAAATTTATACGAGAATTGAAAATTCTCGCAATGAAATTTTAAGTTTAAATTTATATTTTAGCAGTATTTCCCGCATCGATGGTTGCAAAAAGTTTATTGAGTAAATCTTCTTCATTTTTCTTGTATTGATCTTCTCTCATTTTTTGCCAAGCGTAAGATTTAAAATCTTCTTTAACAGCACTAAGATCAAGATCTTCATTAGTAAATTCGCTTGAACTTGTCTTTTTATCTTCCTTATCTTCTTTGTTTTTAACTTCATTTAGAGTAGCTTGAAATTCATCTGCTGAAGTGCTTTTTTCCTTAACTTTGGTTGTAGCACTAAACATAGAGCTTGAAGTTGTTTGGATATCTTTTACCACCATTTTCTCCTCCTTTGTTGTTGATTTTAAATTAGATAAGCAATTTTTATTCCAATTTAGAATTTTTAAAAGATTTTTTTGCAAATTTTGAATAACTTATCAAAAATTAAGATAAAAAGAGTTTTTATGGCTTTGTTAATTTTTCTTAAAATAAATCCGTATTGTGATGGTTAAAAATTTTATATTTTGATTTTTTTAAAAAAATTAAAAATATTTTTGTTACAATAAAACAAAAAACAAGGAGAGGCAATGAAGATAATTTTATTGACAATTTTAAGTTTTCTTAGCTTATGGGGCTTGAGTTTTGATGAGCTTATATATAAAAATGAAGTCAAACCAAGCTTTGATTGTTTTAAGGTTAAAGATAATGGCAAAAATGATGATGAATTAATTATATGCAATAAAATAGGTGCTATTAATGAATTTGAAAATAAAAAACTTGCTTTGATGGATAATATCTTTATAAGTTTATATCAAGAGCTTTTAAAAAATGCAAATGAAAATGTAAAAGAAGATTTTAAATTGGTTGTTAAAAAAATGTTTAGAGAAAGAAAAAATTGCACTAAAGCCGCATCAAATGATTATATCCAAGCAAGTCAAGATCCTCAATCGCCTTTTGTTTACAAGACTGATTGTATAGAAAAAACTTATGCTAGAGCGTTTTTAGAGCTTATGCAAAAAGCTAAAAAAGATACTCAAAGCAAAGAAAGATTAAAGCAAATTTTTAATAATCAAGTAGATAGGTATGAAAATTTAATCCAAATAAGCATTCAAGATCCTATAGATTTGGAAATTTTTATAGATAATCTAGCCCAAGAGGGCTTGATCGATGATAAGGCTAAATTGAAGCTTTAGAGGGCAATTCTAGAGCAAATTTAGCTGCTTCAAAATAGCTTTTAGTACTGATTTTAGCATTTTTATAGGCCTTATCAAATGCGGTGCCATGATCAACACTTACGCGTATAATGGGCAAATTTAAACTCACATTGATACTTTTTTCAAAATACAAAGCCTTTAAAGGTGCTAAGCCAAGATCGTGATACATAGCTATCAAGCGATTGCATACTTTTAAATTTGATTTTGTAAAAGCTGTATCTGCGACTAAAGGGTAGGGCAAATAAACACCTTTTGAATTAAAATTTAAAAGCAATTCTTTTTGCAAATTCTCATCTTTTAGAGCTTTTTTAAAGAATTTTTCATCTTTTTTAGAATTTAAAAAAGCATTAACGAAAGCGATAGCTTTTTGCATAAGTTCTTCTTCTTTGCCGCCTATTACCCCATAATCTCCTGCATGCGGGTTAAAGCCTAAAAGTCCGATTTTTTTAAAGAGAGTTTCTTGATAAAAGTCTTTTAAAAAAATACTTAAATTTTGAAAAGTGATTTTTTTGCTTACTTTTGCTAAGGGAATATGCTCGCTAAAAAGTCCTACAAAAAGTTCTTTACATCCTAACATCATGATGGCATTTTTTTTAAAAAAGAATCTTAGTGCGTCAGTATGTCCTTTAAATTCAAGCCCCGCATTCTCCCAAGCTTTTTTATGTATAGGTAGAGTAAGTAGGGCGTGTGCGTGGTTTTTATAAACAAAATAGCTTGCCGCCTTAAAGCTTAAAAAGCTATAAAGTCCACTTTTTGCATCTATCTCTCCTGCTTTAATGTCAAAGTTTTCATCCACTTTTAAATTTAAAGGCAAGCCAAAAGAATAAATTTCAAGAGAATTATGCTTTTTAAGCAGTGTAAATTCATAATTTTTAGCATCCTTAAAAGCTACGATTTTTGCATTTAAAAGCTCTAAATTTAAAAGTTTTAAAGCTTTTTGGAGCAAGCTTTCATGGATAAAATAATAAGGAGTGCAAATTTGGCTTAATTTTTCATGTGAGCGTGCTAGAATTTCAAGCCCTATGCCATTGATATCGCCTATACTGATGGCTAATTTTTTCATCTTTGAAGCAGCGCTTTCATTTCTAAAATCGCATTTTGTAGCCCTACAAAAACCGATCTTGCTACAATACTTTGGCCGATATTAAGCTCGCAAATTTCTTTGATATTTACTATTTGGCTTACATTTTTATAGTTTAGTCCATGCCCAGCAGCGACTTTTAATCCAAGCTCTACTCCTTTTTTAGCACAAATTTCTATATTGCTTAATTCTTCTTCAAATTGATTTTGCAATATTTTTTTACTTAAATCAAATTCCTTTAAGGCAAAGGCGGTGTGAGAGATATTGCTAAAAAGTGCGTTATGTAAATTTGCATAATGCCCTGTGTGAAGTTCTATAAAATCAGCTTTTAACTCATATGATTTTTGTATGTCTTCTAAGCTAGGATTGATAAAAAGCGAAACCTCAATTTCTGCATTTTGAAGTTTTTCTATACTTTCTTTAATTTTATCATGATTTAAGTTTAGTCCACCTTCTGTGGTAAGCTCTTCTCTTTTTTCAGGCACTAAGGTGATGCGATGAGGTTTTAATTTAAGCGCTAAGTTTAGAATCTCATCATTTAAAGCACATTCTAAATTAATAGGACTTTTACAAAAGCGTATGATATTTTCTAAGTCAAAATCTTGAGCATGACGGCGATCTTCTCTTACATGTAAAGTGATTTGATCCCCAAATTTGGCTGCTATAAAAGCAGCTTCTAAAAGATCAGGATCATTTACCATTCTAGCTTGTCTTAATACTGCAATGTGATCGATATTTACACCTAAAAGCATATTTTTCCTTTAGAACTTTTTTGCTATTATACTATAAATTTAAATAAGGAAAGCGATGTTAGGTATAGATCTTGGCTCAAATACTTTAAGAGCGGTTTTTATAAATGAAAAATTGGAAAAGTTAGATGAATATGAATTTATCATAGGCTCGGCTAAAAATTTAGATAAAACGGGAAAGATAAGCGATGAAGCCATAGAAAAACTTTGCAACGCACTTCAAGAAATAGCTAAAAAATACGATCTAAGCCAAGCAAAAGCAGCCGCAACTGCAGCTTTTAGAAAGGCAAGCAATACAAGTGAAATTTTTACTCGTTTAAAGCAAGAATTTCAAATCGATTTTAAGGTTATAGATGCCAAAAGTGAAGCTAAAATCAGTGTTTTGGGTATGAAAATGGGGCTTTTAAATTTAGGCTTAAATTTGGATTGTGGATATTGTGATTTAGGGGGTGCATCTTGTGAATTTTCTTTTAGAGAGAATTTTCAAAGTTTTGATTTTGGTATTATCAGTTTTTATGAAAAATGCAAGATAAAAAGAAGCGTAAATTCTTTTTCTTTTAAAAAAATACTTCAAAAATATCCTGATTTTCCTTATAAATTTAAAGATAAAAAGCTAAAAATCCATTTTTTAATCCATGATAATTTTTTAAAAACCATGGCTTTTGAGGCTTTTAAACAAAGCAATGAATTAAAAAAAATGCTTAAACAAAGTAAGATGAAAAATATCGTTTTAAATTCAGGCGTTCCTACGGCTCTAGCGGCTTTAAAAAAAGGATTAAACTATGAAACATACGATGCGAAGAAAATCAATGGATCAAGATTAAATGTCAATGATTTTTTAAATTTTGGGCAAAAACTTTGGTATATGGATGAAAAAAGAGCAAGTTTTTGGGTAGGAAATACGCGTAAAAATTATTTGGTTGCGGGATGCTTTTTACTTTTTAGCATTTTTGAGAGAGAAAAGCTTATAGTGATTGATGAGGGTTTAAGAGAGGGGCTTTGTATGGCTGATTTAAATTTTTAATCATTCTTGTTTTTATGTAAAAAATTATAAAGATAAACTTTCAACGCTTTATTTTATGAGAAGTGTTAATGCTAGAATTTTGCAAATTCAAAGAAGTGAAATTTTTCATCAAAATTAAAAAATAAAATTTTACTTTGTGAAAGAAAATTTTCATAAGTCTTAAGATTTTTATCTTTGGTGTATTTTAATAATTCTTCAAAACCAAAATCAATCAAGGCTTGGTTTTGTTTTTTTAGAGCTAAGAGTTTAAAATCATGTTCTTTTATAAGCTGTTGAATTTGCGTAAAATTAATATTATAGGTTAAATCGCTTTTACCAAAAAAATCTTTTAAAGTGATTTCAAAAGGATTAAAAACTTCATGTTTTTGATAAATTCTAATGCTAAATTGTTCGGGATTAAACACGCCATAATCAAAACTTGCAAAGATAAATTTTTTAGAAGCTTTATCCAAATCTTTAAAAAATTCTTCCAATTCTAGGCTTAATTCGCCTTTTTTTAAATTTAAAACTTCGCATTTTTCTTTTAATTTAGCCTCCATGGGTTCAAAAACAAGTTTAAAATCTTGCACAAAGGCCATTTTATCATTATCTATCAATTCACAAGCAAAACTATCAAAAAGCTCATTGCAAAAGAAAAAGGCATTTTCAAAATGACATTCTTTTAAGCTTCTCTTATGTGTAAATTCCACGCCTTCTAAGGTCTTTTTTTGTAAATTTCTTAATTTTTCATGAGGTTCTATGATAAAAAAAGAAAGCTTGGAAAAAATTTCAGGCCTAAATTCAAGTAAAGCAGCTAAAAAATCCCTGCTTAAATAGCCCTCATTGGCTCCTATTTCTACGAGTTCTAAGGGAAGTTTTAAGACTTTTTTATCTACAAGATCTAAAAAATGCTTTGCTAAAAGAGTGCCAAAAAGATTTCCCACGCTTACTGCGGTAAAAAAATCTCCATTTTTACCTATACTAACAGCGTTTTTATAATAACTTTCATGCAGCCAAGTATGAAAAAATTCACTGAATTTCATTGAAAAAGTGTATTGAATTTAGAGATAAAATCCAAAGGATCTACCTGCTTGCCTCCAGCTAAAATACCAAAATGCAAGTGTGGTCCACTAACCCTTCCTGTAGCCCCACTCAGTCCTAAAAAATCACCTTTTTTAATCCTTTGTCCTACCTTGACTTCGATTTTAGAAAGATGATAATACTGCGAGTAAATTCCAAAACCATGATCAATGACTACGGATTTTCCTGCAAAATAACGATCTTTTGCTATTTTTACTATGCCTGAATTAGCCGCATAGATAGGAGTTCCCACAGCAGCTCTAAAGTCCGTTCCGCTGTGATAGCTTGCAACTTTTTCATTAAAGGTTCTTGCTTTGCCAAAATCACTTGTGATAAAAGAATCTAAAGGAGTATTAAAAGAGCCATCAAATAAAGCTTTTGGAGTATAAGAGCTATAAATTGCATTAGCTTCTTTAAATTCTTTAGCAATGCGTTCTTGAACGGCTTTAGGTGGAAAAATTTTTTTATTTTCTACGCTTAATTTTTCACTTTTATAATTGCCTTCTAAAGTTTTTATAAAAATTTCTTCTTTTTTGTTTTTGTAAAGAGCAATCAGTTTTGTATTTTGAGGTGGATTTTTATAAGGCAGTGAAAATATAGCTAAAATTTTTTCTTGATTTTTAGGATGAGGAAAGGTGGCTAAAATTTTATCCTCATTTTTTAAAGAAATAAAATCTTTTTTATCCAGTTCCAAAAATAAAGCTTGTCCTTTGATAAGCTCGAAATTTTGAGCACCAAAAAGCCAAAGAGCAAGGCTTAGAAAAAGCCAAAAAGCTTTCATAGGCTTAACTCTTTAAGATCAGCGATTTTTAGGAATTCTTCGTAAATTTCATAGATAAGTGCTTGGCGATTATTTTTAAGTTTTTCATCTTCAGCATTGATCATTACTTTATCGAAAAATTCATCTATAAAAGGTTTAAGCGAAAAGAGATTTTCAAGTTTTTCTTGTAAAGAGTGTGCTTGAATTTTTTCCTTAAAGGCTTTATAAAGTTTATTTTCTGCTTCTTCAATAAAGAGGTTTTCATCGACTTTGTGTGAAGTTTTATTAGCGATATTGGCCAGTCTTTTAAAGGTAGTGAAATTTTCTTGAAAATTAGCTTTTTTGCTTAATTCTATAAGGGCTTTTACGCTTTGATTGATGTGGATAAGATCTGTATTTTTAGAACTTAAAACCGCTTTGATAAAAGAAGCGTTAACGCTATAAAAGGTATAAAGTCTTTCAAAAATAAAATCTTTTAAAATTTGCATATCAAAGTTTTTATAGTGGCTTGCTAGTTTTTCTAGTAGTGCTTGAATGTCAAATTCTTTGTTTAAATTTAGGGCAATTTTGATTATCCCATTAGCAGCGCGTCTTAAAGCGTAAGGATCTTTCGTACCGCTTGGAATTTTGCCTATGCTAAAAAGTCCTATGAGAGTATCAAGCTTGTTCGCAAGGGCAACTATGCTTGAAAATTCAGTGCTAGGAAGTGGAGCTTGTTCGGAATTTGGCAGGTATTGCTCCTTTATAGCAAGACAAATTTCATAATCTAAGCCCATTTTTTGTGCATAATAGCTTCCCATAATCCCTTGCAAATCTGTAAATTCATAGACCATTTGCGTTGCTAAGTCAGCTTTTGCGTATTTGATCGCAGTACTTATGTTCGCGATTTTATCATTGTTTAGCATTTGGCATAAAACTTCAGCGATTTTTATCTCTCTTAGACTTTTATCTTGCATTGTTCCTAAGCCTTCAAGATAAGTCATTTTAGCGAGTTTTTCAGGATTTAAGCCACTTTGCAAATCGTTTTGATAGAAAAACATTGCATCACTAAGCCTTGCGCGCAAAACCCTTTCATTGCCATGAATGATTTTTGAGTAATCCTCGCACACCGCATTGCTTACCACGATAAAATGATTACTTAGGCCTTTTTCATTAAAGACTGCAAAATAGCGTTGATTTTCTCTCATGGAAGTAATGATAACTTCGCTAGGAATTTGAAGATATTCTTCTTCAAAACTTCCTAAAAGTGCATTAGGATATTCTGTGATGGCAATAACTTCAGCCAAAAGCTCTTCATCTTCGCCTATTTGGATATTGTTTTGGCTTTCTAGGAGTTTAAATTGCTTGAGTATTCTTTCTTTTCTTTGGAGCGGATCTAAGATGATATGATTTTTCTCTAAAAGGCTAAAATACTCTTTTGCGTTATTAAATTCTTGCAAGTCATAGCTTACACTTCTATGTACAAAAGTCTTTTTAGCACTCTTAACGCCATAGCTTTCAAATTCGACTAAATTATCATCTAGAATACAAACTATAGAGCGGATTGCACGGATAAATTCAAAAGAATTAGCACCCCAGCGCATACTTTTGCCAAAGTTAAGGCTTTTTAAGAATTGATGAATCATTTCTCCTAAAACTTCTTGACTTTGCGAACCTTTAATGGCTTTTTGATGATATAAGACTTCTTTACCCTTGATCTCTTTAAAAGAAAGCTCACTTTCGCTAATACCTGCTTTTTGTAAAAAGCTTTGCCCTGCGGCTGATAATTGCCCCTCTTTATAAGCGACATTTTTAGGCGCACCTATAAATTCAGCAAAGCTATCTTCTTGTTTGCTTGCGAAATTTTCATGAAAAATCACTAAACGACGAGGAGTGTAGTAAAATTTAAAATCACTCACCAAGCGATAATCTTCTAAAACATCTTTCCATTTTTTTTCTATATTGGCTAATTCTTTTAGTAAAGGAATAGCAGGTAGCTCTTCTGTTCCGATTTCTATTAATAATTCACTCATATATTACTCTTTTAAAAATTTATTTTATTTTAACTCAATTTTCATTAAAAAACTTATAAATATCTCTCTAAAAAGTTTTTAAGTTCGCTTGCATTGCTAAATTCATTTTCTTGTAAATCCTTTTGATACCATTTAGCGTGAAAATAAGGTATATTCGCATTTTTTGCACATTCTCTATCTTTTTGACTATCGCCTATAAAAATACTTGTTTTATGGGGTGCTTCAGACTTTAAAAGATCAAGCATCATAGGATGGGGTTTTGGTTCTATACCAAGACTTACGCCTAAAATTTTATCAAAATAAGGAATGATTTCATGTTTTTTAAGTATACTAGAAAGTGAGCTTTGGGGTGCATTAGTAGCGATAGCTAAAAAACAATTTTGTTCTTTTAAAAATTCCAATATATCTTTAATCCCTTCAAATAAAACTACGCTTTGCTCATAGTGTTTGATGAAATATTTTTCAAAACCATCTTTAAAGCTAGAATGATGAAAATTATCGATACTATAAAGCTCTTTTGCCCAGTCTACATTTGGGGTATTGATGGTTTGCATAATTTTTTCCCTAGAAAGTGGGCTTAAGTTTAGTTCATTTCTTATCTCATTAACAGCACAAGATATAGCGTTTGCGCTGTCGATTAAGGTGCCGTCCATATCAAAAAATACATTAATCATAATAATCCTTCAAATAAGTTTTATGTTTTTCTTTTTTTTCGCCTTTTTTGAGTTTATCCAAAGCATTTGCAAGGCTTAGAAGCTCTTCTTTTTGTTTTGAGAAGTCAAGGCAATTATTTACAAAATTTTCTAAGGTTTTATTATAGCTTGAATTTAAATTTACTGCCTCGCATTTTTCAACTATTTTTTTATTTTTTTCCATTCTTTCTTGAAATTTTTCTTTATCAAAATTTTCTTTTTTTAAAGCTGAAATAGCTGCATTTGCAAATTTTTCTAAAGCTCTTAAATATTTAACTCTTAGAGTTTTTTCATCAATTTTTGCCAATATTATCCTTTAAGTGTTTTTATGAATTCTGCATTCTAGAGCTTCTTGGACCAAATTTCTTGCGATGACTTTTTCAGATCTTACAATGCGAATATTCTCATCAATGCTTGAAAAAAGCATCTTTTCAAGACTACCATTGACATGGATAATTGTGTCAATAGGCTTTGGATAAGAAGCTAAGACTTGACAAATCATTTCGAGTTTAGCTTCGTTGGTTATGGTTACGATTGCTACTGCACATTCTGTTATGTTGGCTATTTTGAGTGTTTCTTCTTGAGCGGCATTAGCAAAAACGACATTTTCGCCCCGACTTATACCAAGCTCTACCAAATTTAAATCACTTTCTAAAACCAAATAAGGAACACCAGTATTTTTGATTTTTTGCACTATCTCTTGCCCTAAGCGTCCATATCCAAAGATTACAAGATGATTTTTTAGAGTGCTGTGAGTGCTTTGCTGAACGACATTGGTATTTAAAGTCATATCTTCTACTACATTGGCTATTTTTCTTATATTGTTTAATACAAAAGGAGTGATAATCATAGTTATAATAGAAACGACAATCAAAATTTGAGCAGTTTCAACATCTAACATGCTTTTTGCTTGCAAGAGCGAAAAGATCGCTAAGGCAAATTCTCCAACTTGGGCAATGGAAAAGGCAGTTTTTAATGCCACTCTTTTTTTGGTATATAAAAATAAAAAACCACACACTATGCCGAATTTTAAACCCATTATGAGCAGAGTTAAAACACAGATAATAAACCAATTTTGCGCTACGATGCTAGGTTGAATTTGCATTCCTACGGTTATAAAAAATAAACCTAAAAGCAAGTCTCTAAAAGGGATTAAATCTGCTTCGATTTTGTGTTTGTATTTAGTTTCTGCTATCAAGGCTCCTGCAATAAACGCCCCTAAAGAATAAGAAAAACCAAAATAATGCGCCAAAAAGCTTGCTCCAATCACCATAAAAAGTATAGTGCTGATAAAAATTTCTTGTGAGGAGGCGCGTATGATGAGCCTAAATATCCTATCGACTAAGTATTTACCTATAAAGAAAAGCAGAGCAATTAAAATGGCCGCTGAAAGAAGGGTTGTGAGTAATAATTGTCCTATGTTTTGATTGTTTGAAGAGAAGAAATCTACAAGCAATAATAAAGGAATAACAGCTATATCTTGAAAAAGTAAAATTCCTAAAGCTTTTCTTCCATATTGCTCATTGATATCGCCATTATCATTTAAAATTTTAAGCACCACAGCGGTTGAAGAAAGAGCTAGAGCAAAACCTACTATGGTTGCACTTTTGTCACCAAGTCCTAAAATTCCTATAGCTAGCAACATAAAAACAAAGCCACAGGTAAGCATTTGCAAGGAGCCATTTAAAAATACTTCCTGTTTCATAGCCATTAAATGCTTAAAAGAAAATTCAAGCCCTATGGTAAACATTAAAAATACTATACCAAATTCAGCAATATGTGCAATCTCACCCTTGCCGCTTAGATGATAAATTTCAGAAATAATCTCTCCTGCGGCAATGTAGCCGATAATAGTAGGAATTTCAAATTTCTTAAAAATAACATTAAGAACGATAGCTATGGCAGCTGTAATTAAAAAAATTTCTAAAAAATTACCCATCTATTTTTTTTCATAAAAAATTAAATCAAAGCTATTTTTATGTTTTACAACCGCTTTCGAGCTTGCGTTTGGATTTTGTTGCTTACTAAGCTCTAAGCGTAACTCATCGATTAAATTTTCAAATTCGTGGAGTTGATTTTTAAGCTTTAAGATTACATCTACTCCTGCTAGATTTACCCCCATATCGCGCGTTAAACGCAAGATAAGTTTTATACGATCGATATCTCTTTGAGAATAGAGTCTTATTTTTCCATCAGTTCTACTAGGCTCTATCAAGCCTTCTCTTTCGTATTGTCTTAGGGTTTGTGGATGTATACTCAACACTTTTGCTACAACGCTTATTAGATATACGGGTTCATCATAATGGTGTTCCATGACTTTACTCCTTTTTTATGATAGTTTTTCTTTTAACATTTCGATTAATTTCTCATCTAGGGTTTCAGTATTTGGTAAAACAACATTTAATACCAAGTACATATCTCCATAGATATCACTTTTGCGATTTTGTACTCCATAGCCTTTAAGACGAATTTTTTGTCCATTTTTAGAATTTGCAGGTATGGTTATGGTGGCTTCTTTTTTACTTTCTTTAAGGGTATTAACGGTAACTTTTCCACCAAATAGAGCCGTTTTTAAAGAGATGTCAACTTTTTGATATAAGTCATCATCTTCTCTTTGATATATTTCACTTTCTCCTAATTTGACTACAACAATTAAATCCCCGCGTGTTCCGTTACGCCCCTTTTTGCCTTTGTTGCGAATTCTAAGCTTTTCTCCTTGTTTGATTCCGTGTGGAATTTTAAATTTGATGGTTTCTCCTTGAAGGCTAAAGCTATATTCTCCACCTGTTACTGCTTTTTCAAAAGGAATGCTAAGTTCTATAGTAGAATCTAAATCTTCTTCTTCAAATCCACCAAAACCCCCAAATCCAGCACTAAAGCCTTTTGATGAAAAACCATTAAAACGACTTCCTTTAGAAGAGCCTCCTCCAAAACCTCCGCCAAAGAGATCTTTTAAGATATCATCCAAATTGACTCCACCTGCATTTCTTGAGAAGTCATGGAAACTTTGCCCTCCAAACATGGAGTCTCCATATTGATCATATTGTGCGCGTTTTTTTTCATCGCTTAAAATTTCATAAGCAGCATTAATTTCTTTAAATTTTTCTTCGGCACCTTTTTCTTTATTGATATCAGGATGATATTGTCTTGCTAAACGACGATAGGCTTTTTTTATCTCATCTGCACTAGCATTTTTAGACACTCCAAGTGTTTCATATAAGCTATTCATGTTATTCCTTAAAAAATATATAATTGTTTTATTTAAGTAGAAATTATATCAAAAACTTTAGCCTAAGTCAATCAAGTTTTATAAATTTTTATCACTCAAGCTTTCATTTACAATTTTGTAAATTTTCGGTTTTATACTTATGAAATGCGTAAAATATTTTACAAATCATATGTTTTTTAAGAATAATATAAACAAAAAAGGAAGCAAAATGAAAAAGCTTATTTTATCATTGAGTTTAGCAAGTGCTTTATTTGCTGCAAATATCAATTTTAATGAAACAAGCATAACAACCAATCGTGTTAATCCTGCGGCTGGAGATACAATTCTTTCTTATCATGATTCGATAAAAGATGCTAAAAAATCTGTTGTAAATATCTCTACTTCAAAAACTATCACAAGGGTCAATCGTCCAAGTCCTTTGGATGATTTTTTTAATGATCCTTATTTTAAACAATTTTTTGATTTTGATTTTCCACAAAGAAGAGGAGGGAATGATAAAGAAGTGGTCAGTTCTTTGGGTTCAGGCGTGATTATTTCGCAAGATGGTTATATTGTTACAAATAACCATGTAGTAGATGATGCAGATACCATTAGCGTAAGTTTACCAGGCAGTGATACAGAATATAAAGCAAAGCTTATAGGCAAGGATCCAAAGACAGATTTAGCGGTGATTAAAATAGAGGCAAATAATCTTTGGGCTATTACTTTCACAAATTCAGATGATTTAATGGAAGGAGATGTTGTTTTTGCTTTAGGAAATCCTTTTGGTGTTGGATTTAGTGTTACAAGTGGGATAATTTCTGCTTTAAATAAAGACAATATAGGTTTAAACCAATATGAAAACTTTATTCAAACAGATGCTTCAATCAATCCTGGAAATTCAGGTGGTGCCTTAGTGGATAGTCGTGGATTTTTAGTAGGGATAAATTCAGCTATTCTTTCTCGTGGGGGTGGAAATAATGGTATTGGATTTGCAATACCTTCAAATATGGTAAAAGATATAGCTAAAAAGCTCATTGAAAAAGGTAGGATTGATAGAGGATTTTTGGGTGTAACTATTTCTGCTTTACAGGGTGATACTAAAAAAGCTTATAAAAATCAAGATGGTGCTTTAATTACTGATGTGCAAAAAGGCTCAAGTGCCGATGAAGCAGGACTTAAGCGCGGAGATTTGGTGACTAAGGTGAATGATAAAGTAATTAAAAGTCCAAGTGATCTTAAAAACTATATAGGTACTTTAGAGATAGGTCAAAAAATTATACTTGATTATGAAAGAGATGGGGAAAATAAAAGAGTTGATTTTACCCTCAAAGGAGAAAAAGAAAATCCTAAGACTGTTCAAAATGATTTGATTGAGGGTATGACTTTAAGGAATTTGGATCCAAGATTTAAAGAGCGTTTGCAAATTCCAAAAGATGTAAATGGGGTTTTTGTAGAAAGTGTTAAAGATAAGAGTAGGGCTAAGGATTCAGGATTTCAAGAAGGTGATATCATCATAGGTGTAGGACAAAATGAAATTAAAAATTTAAAAGATTTAGAACAAGCTTTAAAGCAAGTAAAGAAAAAAGAATTTACTAAAATTTGGGTTTATCGCAATGGTTTTGCAACTTTGTTGATACTTAAATAGTTTTTACGAAAGGGTTTCCCTTTCATTATATATTTTAGTTTAAAATTTAAAAACCGAGATTAAATATAGTAAAAGGAATGCAATGACAAATATCCTTATGATAGAAGATGATTTAGAACTTGCTGAAATTACGGCTGAATATTTAGAAAAATTTGATATGAAAGTTGATATCGCACATGAGCCTTATATAGGACTTTCAAAGCTTGCTTTAAAAGAATATCAACTTATAATTTTAGATCTTTCTTTACCAGGACTTGATGGGCTTGAAGTGTGTGAAGAAATTCGTAAAAAGTATGATACGCCTATTATTATCTCAAGTGCTAGACATGATATTACAGATAAGGTTAATGCTTTAGAATTGGGCGCGGATGATTATTTGCCAAAGCCTTACAATCCTAAAGAACTTCAAGCGCGCATCAAAAGTCACTTAAGACGCATTTCAAATACAAAAAGTGCCATAGCAAAAAGTGTTAAAGATCTTGTTTATGATCAATACAAGCACATTATCACAATGAAGGGTCAAGAGCTTACTTTAACCAATGCAGAATTTGACATTTTAAGCTATTTGATCAAAAAAGAAGGCGGTGTTGTCAGTCGCGAAGAGCTTGTTTATAATTGTTCTTCAATCAGTGAAGATTCGAGCAATAAAAGTATCGATGTAATTATTAGCCGCATTCGTCAAAAAATGGGTGATGATCCAAAAACTCCAAAATATATCCATTCTATCAGAGGTATAGGCTATAAGCTTACTCAATGAATCGTTCATCTATTTTCTATACCATAACTTTTATTTTTATTTTTGCTGGCGTTAGTGTTATTCTTGGCTTTTTATGGCTCATAGAATATGATCAGCAAAATTACACTAGAGAATTAAATACCAAGTATTCTTTAATAGCTAACGCAAGGCTTTTAAATTTTGCAGGGATAATTAGCGAAAAAGAATTTGAAGAGCAAACAAAAAACTATAACAAAATGGAGTCTGTTGTAGAGGTTAGGCAAATTCGTAGAATTCTATTTGGCGGAGAAGTGTTAGCTAGAGTCGAGGTCAATAATGGCTTGATTGAAATCATCTCTTATGATAGACAAGTGTATTTAAATATTATTTTTGATGGCAAGGTAAATCTTTATAAAGATCAAGATTATCAAACTTATAGATATTTTATCATTAAAGCCATAGCCGTAGCTGTTATTTGTATACTTGTATTGCTTTATATTTATATATTTAAAAAATTAAAACCTCTAAAAGCTTTAAAGAGGCAAATTGATAAATTTGCTCAAGGAAAACTTAATGATATAGAAGATGTAAGCACGGGAGTGGATGAAATTTCTCAAGTAAGTGAAGCTTTTTATCAAGCAATCGTTCAAATTCGTAAGCTCAATCAATCGCGTCAATTTTTCTTAAGAAATATTATGCACGAGCTTAAAACCCCGATTACTAAAGGACTTATCACTCTTGAAATGTTAGAGGATAACAAATACAAAGAAAGATTAGGAAGCATATTTAATCGTCTTGAAATTCTTATCAACGAATTTGCAGCCATAGAACAAATTACTTCCGGAGCAGCATTTATCAACCGCAAAAAATATAATATTTTAGATGTTTTAGATGAGGCCAAAGAAATCGCTATGCGAGATGATAATAACATACGCATTTTTATGGATGAGAGCTTTTTTGTGAATGTAGATTTCAAGCTTTTTACCACTGCGATTAAAAATATGATTGATAATGGTATTAAGCATTCTGAAAATGGCTTTATACAAATTGATATAATGGATGATTATATTTGTTTTAAAAATAGAGGTCCTGAATTAAACAATACTTTAGAGTATTACACTCAAGCTTTTACTCAAGGAGGCTCAAAGCAAAAATCAAGCTTTGGACTTGGACTTTATATAGTTAATACCATTTTAGAATCTCATGGAATGAAGCTTGATTATGATTATGAAGAGGGTGTGAATTTGTTTTATTTTAGAAATTTAAAAAGTATTATTGTTAAAGAATGAATTTTTTTGCATTTTTTTGAAAAAATACTTGACAAAGTTTTAAAAATCAAATATAATTACATTTTACTTTTTAAGATATTCCGGATTAGCTCAGCGGTAGAGTAGTCGGCTGTTAACCGATTGGTCGTAGGTTCGAATCCTACATCCGGAGCCACTTCTAACTCTGTATAAAATCATATTTTTTAATTGATATAACTTAATAAACTTTATCACAATGTGATAAAGTATTTATAATGTTTATTCTGGTTTTTTGAGATTTTTAACGATTTTATCTATCTTCTTACTCGCTTTTGAATAATCTCCGTCTTTTAGTTCTTCTAAGGCTTCGATAGCAAAATCAAAATCACCTAAATCATCTGATTCCTTTTGAAGATTTTCTACAACCTTATCTATCTTCTTACTCGCTTTTGAATAATCTCCGTCTTTTAGTTCTTCTAAGGCATTGACTGCAAAAGAAAAATCTTCAATTTCATTAAGATAAGCTTCTAAGGCCTCTCTAACTATACTTGATTTAGGCTTGGAAAGATTTTTACTCAAATTATCTAAGCGTTCTTTAAGTTCTAAAGGCATTCTAAGGGAATAATTTCTAGTTTCTTGTTTCATTAACTTAACCTTTCTAGGAATGTTTTTGAAAAAATGTAATTGCTTGCTTACAGGTTTTGCAAGTGAATTTGTGTCCTTGTAATTCAATTTTTTGATGGATGCCATAAGGGACATCATGTACTTTACCTGGGCAATTGCATTTATAAAGATAAAATTGCGGCTTGTCATCGTCGCTATCATCCGCTGCTTCAAAGCTGACATCTTTACCTTCGTCTGTTGCTAAAGAAGAGCTTCTCCATTTTTCTACTTTCATGTCTTCATAGAGTATGTGCTCTAAGAGCCATTTTTTTGCTATAATATAAAGCTTTTCTTTAAGATCATTTGTTGATTTGATATCTTTAATAAGATTAATCATGGTTTGTATAATTTCTTTATGAATTTTTTTATGTTCTTCAAATGCTGGATAAGCAATGAGTTGCATATATTTCTCTTCATCATTAAAATGATCTTTCATGTAGTTGAAAAATTCAGCTAAAAGCTCTTTTACTTCATTTTTGCTTACTGATCTATCAGAAACAATTTCAACCTTTGCTGCAAGCTCAAAAAGTTTTTTATGCTGATCATCAATTTTGGCATTGTGCACACTAAAACTGCTGTCCCATTTTGGAAGCATTTTGACTCCTTGAAAAATTTATTTGCATTAAAGATTATAACATAAAAATAAGTTAAATATAAATTAATTTGTATTAAACCATTTTTTCAATATTTTTTGATACAATTTCAAGAAATATCAAAGAAAGGTATCTTGTGGCAGCTAGAATTCTGCTCTTAGAAGATGATTTAAGTTTAAGTGAGATTATAGAAGAATTTTTAATTGATGAGGGCTATGAAGTTTATTTATGTACCAACGCTAAAGAGGCTTTAGAACTCGCTTATGAAAAACATTTTGATGTATGGATATTAGATGTTAAGGTTCCTTTGGGCGATGGATTTTCTTTATTAAAAGAATTAAGAGATTGTGGAAAACAAACTCCTGCTATTTTTATGACTTCTTTAAATACAACAGAAGATTTAAAAGAGGGTTATAATGCCGGTTGTGATGATTATATACGCAAGCCCTTTGAGCTTGCAGAACTTTCAATTCGCATTCAAGCTTTGTTAAAGAGGGCTTTTTCTCATAAAAATGAAGATTATGAAGATTTAGGAAATGGGTTTAAATTTAGCTTTACCTCGCAAATTCTTTACCATTTTGATAAAGCTTTAACTTTGCCAAGTAAAGAGATTAAATTATTATCTTTACTTTTAAAAAATAAAAATAATTTTTTAAGCACTGAAAGAATTTTTGAAGAACTTTGGGAGTATGATGAAGAGCCTAGTGAACTTAGTTTAAGAGCGTATATTAAAAATTTGCGTAAAATATTAGGAAAAGAAAAAATTATCAATCAAAGGGGCAGAGGATATTGCTATGGCTAAAAAAGTCATTAGGCAAATTTTATTGATTTATTTGACTACCACAGGTATTTTTTTAGCGATCTTTTTTACTTTATGGTATCAAAAATTATATGAAGAATTAGTAGTTGTAAAAGGTACTTCTTTAAGGGAAAATCATAGAAATATCATTATAAATATCCTAAATTCTCGTTTTGTTCCCATGAATGAAAGTGCTAGCAATATCGCCCAAAGCACTGGACTTAAATTTGCTATTTTTGATAAAAAACAGGCTATTTTTGATAATCTGGATTTTGATTTTAGAAAAGCAAGGGTTGAGCTTAAGGGTAGGGGAATTTATGATGGTAAAGTATTTTTTCTTGATCGTATGAATACGGATAATTATTTTTTAAAGCATGCAAATGAAGATAATATACATACTGAAAGCGGATTGAAAATTTTAATCCAAGGCGAGGACGTTAAAAAGGATCTTGTTTGGATTAGAGTAAAAGTTTTTTCTTTTGCCATCATGGCTTTTTGTGTATTGGGCTTGATAGCTTATATTTTAGTAAAAATTGCTCTAAAACCATTAGAAGATAAGATCATCACTCTTAACCGATTTATCAAAGATTCAACCCATGAGCTTAACACCCCTTTAAGCGTGATTTTGATGAGTATAGAACAACTTGAAAATCAAAAACTAGAGCATAATACCAAATTTACAAGGATAAAATTAGCTGCAAAAAGTTTGTCTCAAGTGTATTCAGATCTTGTTTTTTATAATTTTCCTAATACCTTAGAGCTTAATAAACAAGAACTTGACTTAAAAGCATTGATTGAAGAAAGACTAGAATATTTTAAAATATTTTTTGAGCAAAAGAAAATCAGTCTAAAGCTTAATTTACATCAAGCAAGTATTTTCGCTTCTAAAAACCAAATTTCTAAACTCATAGACAATCTTTTAAGTAATGCAATCAAATACAACAAAAAAGGTGGAGAGATTTTGGTGGAGCTAAAAACAGGTTTTTTAAGCATTGCAGACACAGGTTGTGGAATTTCAAAGACAAATCTTAAGCACATTTTTGATAGGTATGCGAGATTTAATACTGATCAAGGAGGCTTTGGCATAGGGCTTTCTTTGGTAAAAAAAATTTGCGATGATAATGATATTAAAATCATTTGCGAATCAGTGGAAAATGAAGGCAGTGTTTTTAAGTTAAGTTGGGATACAAAGAAGATCTGAAAAAGGATAATAAAATTTTTGTATTCACTTGCTTGAAGCTCTATAAACACTTTCTTATTTTATAGTTATTATCAATAAAAATTTATTTTTCTATAAAATAAATTTATTAAAAAAGCTGATTTATCTTATACGGCCATGTAAGCTGTTCGTAAATATGCTAAAGAGCAAAGAGGATAGCTGTGTCTGTTGCTACTTAATAAGGCTTGGTATGGGTAAACATACACAGGAAGATCATTTCTTGCGAGATCATTGACCTATGATGATTTAAGCAATTTTTATATTTTAATTTCGTTTTTATGTTTAGATTATATTTTGATAAATGCGAAGATTTTCTGATAAAAGACTCGCTTTGAAAATTTTTATGGCGTGATCATGATATTGTTTTTTATTGTATCTTGGCAGATTTTTAATGCGTATTTTAATTTTTTATTTTTTGTATCTTACAAAATTTGGCAGTTTAAAAAGAAATAATCAGCAAAAATTTGCTGATTATTGGCAGTAGGGCTTACATCATTCCGCCCATGCCACCCATTCCGCCCATGCCGCTCATATCAGGCATTGCAGGTTTATCTTCTTTGATTTCGCTGATTGTTGCTTCTGTGGTTAAAAGCATGCTAGCTACAGAAACTGCATTAAGTAAAGCTACTCTTTCTACTTTAACTGGATCGATAATTCCACTTTCAAGCATATTTACATATTCGCCTTTTGCAGCATCAAAACCTGTATTTTCATCCTTAGCATTTTCAACGCTGTTTACAACTACACCTGCATCAAATCCTGCATTTTCAGCGATTTGTCTTAAAGGTGCTCTTAAAGCTCTTTCAACAATAGCCGCGCCGATAGCTTCATCGCCTTTTAAATCAAGATTGATTTTAGCTTTAGCTTTGATTAAAGCTGCGCCACCGCCTATTACTATACCTTCTTCAACTGCTGCTTTAGTTGCACTTAAAGCATCATCAACGCGATCTTTTTTCTCTTTCATTTCAGTTTCAGTTGCTGCACCTACTTTAATAACTGCAACACCACCGCTTAATTTAGCAAGTCTTTCTTGTAATTTTTCTCTATCATAATCAGAGCTTGTTTCAGCTATTTGAGCTTTGATTTGATTTACTCTTGCGTCAATATTTGCTTTTTCGCCTGCGCCATTTACGATAGTTGTATTATCTTTATCGATGATTACACTTGAAGCTTGTCCAAGATCTTGTACTGTAGCACTTTCAAGAGTTCTTCCAAGTTCTTCAGAGATTACTTCACCGCCTGTTAAAATCGCTATATCTTCAAGCATAGCTTTTCTTCTATCTCCAAAGCCTGGAGCTTTTACAGCAGAGATATTTAATACACCGCGTAGTTTGTTTACAACTAAAGTTGCAAGTGCTTCACCTTCGATATCTTCAGCAATGATTAAAAGTGGTTTTCCTGTTTTTTGAATTTGTTCTAAAACCGGTAATAAATCTTTTAAATTTGCAATTTTTTTATCAAAAAGCAAGATATAAGGATTTGAAAGCTCTACAGTCATTTTTTCTGCATTGGTTATAAAATAAGGACTTAGATAACCTCTGTCAAATTGCATACCCTCAACTACATTTAATTCATCATTGATTGATTTTGCTTCTTCAACAGTGATAACACCATCTTTGCCTACTTTTTCCATAGCATCTGCTATTAAATTTCCGATTTTTTCATCTGAATTTGCTGAAATTGTAGCAACTTGAGCAATTTCTTTTTTATCTTTTACTTCACGAGAAAGTTTTTTAAGTTCGGCTACGATTGCTTCGCAAGCTTTGTCCATACCGCGTTTAACTTCGATAGGATTTGCCCCAGCTGTGATATTTCTTAAACCTTCTTTAAAGATAGCATGTGCTAAAACAGTTGCAGTTGTTGTACCATCACCTGCTTGATCTGCTGTTTTGCTTGCTACTTCTCTAACAAGTGAAGCACCCATATTTTCAAGACTGTCTTTAAGTTCTACTTCTTTGGCTACGCTTACACCATCTTTAGTAATAGTAGGTGCACCAAAGCTTTTTTGGATTAAAACATTACGTCCTCTTGGTCCCATAGTAACTTTTACTGCATCGTTTAATTTTTTAACACCTTCGTAAAGTTTGTTTCTTGCTTCATCTGAAAAAATAATTTCTTTTGCCATTTGTTTATCCTTTTTTATAAATTATTTTAAAATTCCTAAAATATCATCTAAATTTAAAACTAAATATTCGCTATTATCAAGTTTGATTTCTGTTCCACCGTATTTAGCAAATACGATTTTATCTCCATTTGCAATATCAGTAATTTCTTTGCTTACTGCAACAACTTCACCTGTGAGTGGTTTTTCTTTAGCATTATCTGGTATAATTATACCTGAAGCTGTTGTTTTGGTTTCTTCTACGCGTTTTACTAAAACACGCTTTCCTAAAGGTTGAAAATTCATTTTGTCCATCCTTAAAAATATTGATTTTTAGCACTCTTTAATTTTGAGTGATAATATCATACTATAAAAAATGAATTTTGTCAATACTTTGAGTAAAAATATTTATAAAACTTTAGTTAATAAGACTAAAGATAATTAATTAAAAAAACTAAAGGATGTTTAAATGAAGAAAATTCTTTATGGAATAGTGGCTTTTATTGTAGTGCTTTTGATAGCATTTTATACTCTGCTTTTTACTAGCTTTGGTAATAATATAGTCGCAAATTTTATCCAAGATAAAATCAAGCAAAGTACAGGTCTTGATGCCAATATCACTCAGTTTACTCTGCGTTTTTCAAGTCTTGATATTGAGGCAAATTTGGCTAATATGGCTGATTTAAAATTAGAAGGAAATTTGAGTCTTTTTAAGCTCGGTTTTGATCTTGATTATATCATCAATTTAGATAAAAATTATGCTAAAAATTTAGGTTTAAATTTGAATCAAAATTTGGCTTTTTCAGGGAAGATTAATGGAAAATCGAGCGATTTTATGATCAATGGCAAGGGATATTTGTTTGGCTCTAATGTACTTTTGGATGCTAGAATTTATGATTATTCTCCTATCGCTTTAAATTTAAGCGCTAACGATCTTCAAATTTCTGAATTGCTCGCACTTTTTGGACGAGGAAATTTGGCTAAAGGAACCATAGATATAGCAAGTAAAATTTCTGCTAAAGATTTAAAACCTGATGGAAATGCTATCATTAAACTTGATAATACTTATATAAATTATGCAGAAATCAAAAAAGAATTTAATATAGATTTACCTGAGAATTCTAATCTTAAAGCTGAAATTTTAGCAAATATCAAAGATGATACAGTCTATACAGTGAGTAAAATTTATAATAGTTATTTAGCTTTACAAACTCAAAAAACTCTTTATAATCTTATTCAAAATACCCTAAATACAGATTTTGATCTATCGGTTCCTAATCTTGCAAAGCTTGAAAAACTTACCAAAACAAAGCTAAATGGATCTTTGGAAGTAAAAGGCGATGCGAGTGTGGCTAATAATGCTTTATCTAGTTTAAATGCTAATGTTATAGGGCTTGGCGGAGAAGTGAAGGCAAATTTAAAAAACAATCAATTAAATCTTAATGCAAGTAATGCCAGTTTAGAAAAAATACTAGCTCTTATAGGTTATGGTGGTATTGTTTCTGGGAATTTAAATGCAAATCTTGTGAGCGAGGGATTGGACTTTGCAAATTTTAATGCGGATGTAAAAATCAATAATGCAAAATTAAATAGTGCTGAGATTAAAAAAATAGCCAAACTTGAACTTCCAAATACGAGCTTTAGTCTTGATGCTAAAGCCAAGGCTAAAAATGGCAATATATCTTATAATGCGCTCTTAGCATCTAATTTGCTCAATATTAAAAAACTTAATGGAACTTATGATCTTAAAAGTGCGGAGTTAAGTACGGATTTAAATGCTTTTATCGATGATTTATCTCAATTTAATGCTATAGCAGGGCAAAATTTACAAGGCAAGGCAGAACTTAATGCAAAAGCGCATATTATAGGTGCTCAAGTTCAGAATTTAAACGCTGATGCAAATATAGCAGGTGGTTTAATCAAAGCAAATTCTAATGGAAAAAAACTAGACTTAGATATAAACAAGCTTGATCTTTCTAAGGTTTTTACTATTGTGGGTATGCCAAATTATGCAAGCGGGATAGTTAATGCAAAAGCGCGTTTAGATGATATAAATTTTAACAATCTTAATGGCAAGGTAAATATAGATGCTAAGGGTATTTTAAATGCTGCAGTTTTAAGTCAGTTAATGGATAAAAAATTTCCAAACAATACAAATTACGACTTAAATGTTAAAGCGGATTTAAAAAACAATGTTGCTGATTTTGAGGGTGTGTTAAATTCTTCTTTGGCTAATCTTAGTAATTTTAAAGGAAAATTTGACATTAATAAAATGATTTTAAATTCGAATTATGTTTTGGATATTGCTGATTTTTCAAAGTTGGGTTTCTTACTCGATAGAAAGCTCAAGGGAAAAGCAAGCTTTAATGGAAATATCGGCTTTGATAAAACTTTAAATTTTACTGCATTGAGTAAAAATTTATTTGAAGGAAAACTTGATAGCACTTTGAAAAATAATATTTTAAATGCAAAGTTAGAGGGTGTAAATTTAAGCACTTTGGCAAGTGGACTTGATTTTATAGATATATATCAAGGCAAGGCAAATTTAGAAGTTAAGTATAATCTTATAAGCGAGCAAGGAGAGGTTAATGCAGATATGAAAGAGGGTAAGCTTAAACCTAATGCTATCACTGCAGCTCTTAAGCTTATTACCTTAAAAGATATCACTACTGATGTTTTTCATACTGCCAATGCTAAAGCACTTATTAACAAAGAAAATATCAAGCTTGATTTAAATATGCAAGCGGATCGTTCTTATGTCCTTATTTCTTCAGGTATGCTGAATTCTAAAAGTGGAAGCTTGAATTTGCCTTTTGATATCAAGATAGATAGAGCCAATTTTAAAGGCAATATAACAGGAACAACACAAAAGCCCCAAGTTAAACTTGAAGCGGGTAGTGTAGTAAATTCTATTAAAAATATTGTAGGCGATAAAGCCCAAGATGGAGTTCAAAAAGCAGGAGAAAAAGTGGATGAGGGTATCAATAAATTATTGAATAAAATTTTTTAAGGTTAAATAATGTTTAACGGACTTATAAGAGAGATTGCTAAGGTTAAATCTTATCAAAATAATGTTTTAAATTTAAAGGCAAATTATCGCCCTAATTTGGGCGATAGTGTAGCTGTTAATGGAGCTTGTTTGAGCGTGACTAAACTTCATAGTGATGGTTTTGAACTCGAACTCTCACACGAGAGTCGTAAGCACATAGCAGTACAAAATTTAAAAGATAAAGTGCATATAGAACCTGCTTTAAGGTATGGAGATAGAATAGATGGACATTTGATGCAAGGACATATTGATTTTATCGGAAAGCTTGAAAAGATTGAAAAAGATGAAAATGGAATTGATTTTTATATAAGCTTACCTAAAGAAGCAATGAAATTTATGGCAAGAAAAGGCAGTATAGGTATAGATGGAGTTAGCCTTACTATTAATGAAATTGTAGAAAATGGCGTTAGACTAACCATTATACCTATTACTTTTAAGGAAACACTTTTTAAAGAGTATAAAATAGGCCGAGAAATCAATATAGAAAGCGATTTGCTTGCTCGTTATATTTATGCACAAATGCAAGATAAAAATAAAGGATTATCATGGGAAGAAGTGGAGAGAATTACTTATCTTTACTAGATAATCAAAAAGTCAGTGTTTTTTGCGCTTATGATAAAGACTATAATATCTTTAGAGCTAAAGTTCATAAAGAAAATTTATTTTCTCATCTAGGTTTTAAGGATATTGATAAATGTGTTTTTATGGATCAAATTCATTCCAGTAAAGTTGAAATTTATGATGAGAATTTAAAAAATCTAAGTTGTGATGGTTTGATAAGCATAGAGAAAAATACCGCACTTTGTGTTTTAAGCGCAGATTGTTTGCCTTTGATTTTATGGCATGAAAGTGGCGTTATAGCAGCACTTCATTCAGGAAGAAAAGGGAGTTTTGAAAATATTTTAAAAGAGTGTGTGGATAAAATTTATACAAAAAATCCAAATTTAGATATGCAAAAATTTCATCTTTTTATCCTGCCTAGTATTTGTGCTAAAAACTATGAAATAGACGGAGAAATTTTAGAATTTGCAAAAGTAGAATTTAAAGATTTTTTATATGAAAGAAGACTTGATTTAAAAGCTTTAGTAAAATTTCAGGCTCAAAATTTAGGTATTAAAAATATCGTAGATAGTAATATTTGTAGTTTTGATGATAAGACGTTTTATTCTTATCGTCGTGATAAGACTTCAAAACGCTTTGTGAGCGTTGTTTATTTAAAGGGTTAAGAATGTATGAAAAAAAGGATTTAAGAGTATTGAAAATCATTCAAAAAGCTAGAGAGTTTGGGGATGCGGATTTACTTAATGAAGCTTTAGTAAATCAGCTTGTTAATGCTGAATTTAAAGAGATGGAAAGCAAGGAAAGAGAAGGGCTTATAATTCTTCTTAATTCCTTGATTGAGGCTAAAGATAAGGCTTTGCTTAGCAATCCTTAAAATTCTATATAATTTTCAAAATCTTCTTCTTTAGGAGGATTTGGCTTATTAGCAGCTAAAGCTTCGTTTACAATTCCTTTGTATTTTACTATGGTGTTTTTAAATTCTTCCTTGGCTTTACCACTTAGCTCTGATTTGGCAATTTTAACTACTGAAGCAGGATTGATGGCTTTGTTGTTTAGATAAACACCAAAATGCAAATGAGGACCTGTACTCATACCCGTTGATCCTACGTAGCCAATGAGTTGACCTTGATTTACTTTTTGACCTTTTTTAATTTTTGCAAAACGACTTAAATGAGCATATAAAGTCATATAGCCTGAATCATGCTTTACTTGTATGACATTTCCATATCCTCCTTTAGTTCCTACAAAGGTGATCGTTCCTTTGCCTGCACTTTTTACAGGTGTTCCAGTAGGTGCTGCATAGTCTATACCAAGGTGCGCACGGTAGCGTTTGAGTATAGGATGATATCTTGCGGTGCTAAAAGTTGATGATATTCTTGTGTAATTTACAGGCTTAGTTAATAAAAAAGCCTCCACTTCTTTTCCGTCACGATCGTAAAAAATATCATTAAAAGCAAATACTTCTTGAGCATTTTTATTAATTTCTACCGTAGCCATTCTTACAGCGATATCTCCCCAAAGTCTTCCCATGCGTCTTTTTTGCTCGTAATAAAGGGTAACTTCATCGCCTTTTTGGATATTGCGAAAGTTAACACTTCCTCGAAAAGAGCGCACCATAGCACGAGCTAAAGTACTACTACCACTTTCTTCATAAACATCTTGATAGGCTGAACTTTCGATTGTTAAATGTAAAATTCTATCTTCTTTCTGATAAGAAACAGGAGTAAAGGTAAGGGTGTATTGATTGTTTTTATCTTTATAAATATGAATTTGTAAATCATCACTGATTGGAATCAAAACTTGTTCTATATTGTTATTTTCATCTTTTAAAACTTGGTATTTTACTTTATAGGCTATATCAGAAGCAAGTTCTTGATCTTCTCTATCAAGCCCATAATAAAGAGATATAGGGATAGAATTTCTTTGTAAGAATTTAAGTAAAGTATCGCCATTATCCCAAGTAAGCTCCTCAACACTAAGTGCAGCAAAACTTTGAATAACAAATGTAAATAAGAGTAAGAGTTTTTTCATATAAAGACCTTATTTTTCGAGGATTTTTAAATTTTCAAAAGCTATATTTTACTTTATAATTCTTACAATTGCTTAACAAAAAAGGATTATAATACATTAAATTGATTTTTTAAGGAGTTAGTTTGCTTAAATTTCTAGCATTTATTTTAAGCTTAAGCATCAGTCTTTTTGCAGTAGATTTAAATTTAAAGCCTGTAAAAATGGAACTTTTGAAGGTTGAAGACATTTATGGTTATATTGAAGATAGTCCTGATATTAAATTAAACTCAAGCGGAGTTGTTATACAGCGTTTTCAAACTTCAAAAAGCATTATAGCAAGAGCTAGTGTTATAGCTAAAGAAAAGGGTTTGGCAAAATTAAAATTCAGTGTTTTTGCCGATCTTGAACAAGATGCCTTACCATTACCCAATGTTGTGCCGCAAAAGGGTGATGAGGTGGTTTTAAATTTTCTTTATGATAGAGGCTTGGTGATCGCTCCAGATGAACAAACTTATAATGAACTTGTATCTAGCTTTCCAGAAATTTATTTTACCCATATTGATATTTTAGGAGCACAACTCATCCGTTCTTCATCTCTTGCTCCAAAGCGTAGTGATTTTAGAAAATTTTGTGCAGACAATGCTGTGGGAATTTTGATTTTTGCTTTAGAGGATAAGGCAAAGATAGTTGATTGTCAAGATTTTAGTGAGCTTTATGAATTAGCTATACCTAAGCCAAGTAGTATACAAGTTCCTTTTTATTCTCGTATAGGTGGCTATAAAAGTAATTTTTTTGATTTTAATTCTCAAGAAGTGGGTAATTATTATAAATATTATGATGCTTTAATTAATATTCTAAGGTAGATCAATGAAAAAAGAATTTGAACAATATTTTATAAAACTTCTAGGCAGTGAAAATGCCTATTTTGATGATATTCATAAGCGTGCTTATAGTTATGATGCTACAAAAAAGCATTATTTGCCCGATGGAGTACTTTTTCCAAGAAACGAAGAGGATATTTCTCAAATATTAAAATTTTGCAATGAAAACAATATTATCATCATTCCTCGCGGAGCAGGTTCGGGTTTTACAGGGGGTGCTTTGGCTGTCAATGGGGGATTGATTTTAAGTTTTGAAAAGCATATGAATAAAATTTTAGAAATCGATCTTGAAAATTTAGTCGCAGTAGTGCAACCAGGTGTGATTAATATACATTTACAAAGAGAAGTGGCCAAACATGGGCTTTTTTATCCGCCTGATCCTGCTAGTATGGAGTATTCTAGCTTAGGGGGCAATGTAAGCGAAAATGCTGGAGGTATGAGAGCTGCAAAGTATGGCATTACTAAAGATTATGTTATGGCTTTAAGGGCTGTTTTACCCAATGGAGAAATTATTCGTGCGGGTAAGCGTACCATCAAAGATGTTGCAGGGTATAATCTTGCAGGTATTTTAATCGCGAGTGAGGGTTCTTTAGCGGTTTTAAGTGAGCTTACTTTAAAACTTATCGCTTTGCCTAAATTTAAGAAAACAGCTTTTGGAATTTTTCCAAGTGTAAAAAGTGCTATGAATGCAGTTTATAAGAGTCTTGCAAGTGGGGTTAATCCTGTATCTATGGAATTTTTAGATAATCTTAGCATTAGAGCGGTAGAAAGTAAATTTAACAAAGGTTTGCCTGTGGATGCAGGGGCTATTTTGATTGCTGATGTAGATGGCAATGTAAAAGAAGCTATTGATGAAGATTTAAAAATTTTAGGAGAGCATTTTTTAGACGCAGGTGCAAGTCAATTTAAAATAGCTAAAGATGAACAAGAGGCGGCAGATATTTGGTTTGCTAGAAGAAATTGCTCTCAAAGTATAGCTATGTATGGGACTTTAAAATTAAATGAGGATATTACTGTGCCGCGATCAAAACTTCCTGCTTTACTTGAAGGCATAGATGAAATTTCTAAAAAATATGGTTTTAAAATCCCTTGTTTTGGTCATACTGGTGATGGAAATGTGCATACTAATGTTATGGTTCCTGATAAAAATGATGAAGAACAAGTGAAAAAAGGTTATGAGGCAGTAGAAGAAGTATTTAAACTTACTGTGGAGCTTGGAGGAACCTTAAGTGGTGAACATGGAATAGGGCTTTCTAAGGCTCCTTTTATGAAATTAGCTTTTTCTGATGCTGAAATGAATTTGATGAGAAATATTAAAAAAGCCTTTGATCCAAATAATATTCTTAATCCTTTTAAAATGGGACTTTAAAAAGGAAAATATTGAAGAGAATTTTTGCTATTTTGTCTAATTTGCGGGATAAAGAAATTTTAAATTATGCCGCAGCACTTAGTTTTTATACTATTTTATCTTTAATACCGATTTTATTTGTGTGTTTTTCTGTTTTTACGCAAATTTCAAGCTTTAAGGTTTATTATGAAAAAGCTAAACAAATCATTTTTGCTTTTTTAATACCTGCACAACAAGATATAGTTGCTGCTTATCTTGACACGTTTTTAAACAATAGTGTAAATTTGGGTATAGTGGGCCTTATAGCGATGACTTTTACTTCTTTAGCTTTTTTTTCAGGCTACGATTTTGTAATCAATCGCATTACAAAAAATGAGCCAAAAGGACTTTGGCAAAGCATCAGTTCTTACTGGACGCTTTTAACTCTTGTCCCACTAGGCTTAGGACTTAGTTTTTATATATCGGGTTTGATTCAGCAAGCTTTAGATGATTATAAAATAGGTTTTAATTTTTTTGAAATTTTGCCTTTTGTGATTATTTGGGGTTTGTTTTTTATATCTTATTCAAGTTCTATTCATAAAGGTACTCTTAAGAGTTTGATACTAGTTTCCTTTGCAGCGGGAGCTATTTGGTATATAGGAAAGAATTTATTTGTGTATTATATAGTTTATAATAAAACCTATGCCAGTGTTTATGGTTCTTTTTCTACTATACTTTTTTTCTTTATTTGGATTTATATTTCTTGGATTGTTTATCTTTTTGGGATTAAAATTTATTATTTTTTAAATCATAATCATGATAAAGGGGATAAAATTCGCAAAAACACAAAGAAGGGCTAAAATTTTATAACGCATAGCTATAAAAGAGAGTGTAAGATAAGATATTAAAATCCAAGTTGGAATTTTAATATCTATAGCATAAAATTTAATATTAAAAAAATCAATCAATACAGTATCTAAAAGATTCCCATGTGCTATAAAATGCAAACATAAAACCAAAGGATAAAAGACTATAAAAATTCCGCTCAAAATAATAGCTAAGAATTGTTGATAGCTAATAAGAGGAAAAAAATAAAGCACAGGGATGATCATACAAAAAAATGTCCATATGTTCAGTAAAACAATATTTAAGAAATTATGAAAGAATTTTGAAAAATGGTGTAAATACAAAAAAATATAAAAAACTCCCAAACAAGAAAATAAAAATCCCACGCTCAATAAAAGCCTAGGATAAAGAGCTATACAAAGATATATGCTTATAAAGAGGGTAAAAAAGCTTAGAATTTTTATATTTTTACAAAGTAGATAAAAACCCCAAAGAGCCATGATTAAAGAGCGAATATAAGAAGGTACAAAACCTATAAGATAAGCATAGGCAAAAAGCAAGATAAAAATAAAAACGCTTAAATCAAAGCGTAAGCTTCTATAAGGGAAATATCTTTTTTGAAAGAAACTATACAAGGGCGTGAGTATAAAAAACACCAAAGCAAAAAGCAAACCTATATGATAACCACTGATTGCTATTAAATGAGCAACACCATAATAATTAACATCTTTTCTAAGCTCCGAAGAGATGGGTAAAGCAAAAAATAAAGCTCCATAAAATTCTTGTATTTTTTCATTTGTATGTTGGTTTAAAAAATAAGAAATGATAACATTATTTTTAAAATATCCTGATGCTTCAAAACCGTAGCTAGGAGCATAAAAGCTTTTTCTAAGATAATCCTTAAAAGAAATATTGTTTGTAATTATTTTTAAATTTAAAAGCTGATTTTTACTCAAATTTAAATCCTTAAAACTTGTACTATAAAGGATAAAATCCTTTGTTTTAAGTTTTAAAACCCAGTATTTTTTATTATTTTTATTGTATTTTGGATAATAATGTAAAAGCAAGGCATTTTCTACTAGATAATGTTTCTTTTCTTTGAGGGTTAAAAAATGATTGTATTCTAAAAATATATTAAAAATAAAAACGATAAGACCAAATAGGAATAAATAGCGGAATTCTTTAAGGTTTAAATACAAAGAATTCCAAAAAGACATTATTTCTTAGAAAATTTAGCCAAATAAAACCAAATAATTCCAACCAATACGATTAAAAATAAAGGTGCGATATAAGGATAAGAGCTTAATTTGTTAAAAATTGCTTCTATAACAAAACCAAAAGCATAAGCGCTATATCCTAAAAGTACTGCCCAAAGCAAGCTAGCAAGAGTATTGATGATGAAAAATTTAATAAATTGATATTTTGCTATACCTGCAGCTATGGGGATAAAAGTTTTTAAGCCATAGACAAATTTTTGAGTTATAAGCAAAACGACTCCATGCTGTTTGGTTTTCATCATAGCAAGGGCAAGTTTTCGGCGATGATTTTTAAAATAAGGCATAATATCTTTTTTATAGTATTTTCCAAGTATAAAAAGTAAGGTGGATCCTAGGGTATTGGCTACAAAAGCTATGCTTATACATAAAGTTAAGTCCATTTTTCCTTGAGAACTTAAAACTCCAGCAGCCAAAATACCTACCATTCCACCACCTAAAGAATAGAAAAATAAAACTATATAACCATATTTTAATAAGGTATCTATCATATCTTGCATACTGATCCCTTATTTAGCGTATTCTATGGCTCTTAGTTCGCGTATGACATTTACCTTGATTTCTCCAGGATATTGCATTTTTTCTTGAATTTCAGCGGCTATTTCTTTGGCTAAAAGCACGCTTTCATCATCATTTACAAGTTTTGCATTTGCAATGACACGAATTTCTCTTCCTGCATTAATCGCATAAGCGTTTTTAATACCCTCTTTGCTTTTGGCAATTTCTTCAAGTTCACTTACTCTTTTTAAGAAAGCTTCTAAAACTTCGCGTCTAGCACCCGGTCTTGCAGCGCTGAGCGTATCGGCTGCGCAAACAGCTGCTGATTCTATGCTTGTAGCTTCTTCATGTCCATGGTGAGCATAAATAGCATTGATAACCACAGGATGCTCTTTATAGCGTTTGCAAAGCTCTGCTCCCAAATCCACATGAGAGCCTTCAAAATCATGTGTTAAAGCCTTGCCTATATCGTGTAAAATTCCCGCGCGTCGTGCTAAATTTTCATCCCCTCCACACTCAGCAGCGATGATTCCTGCTAAATGAGCTACTTCTAAAGAATGTGCTAAAGCATTTTGTCCATAGCTTGCGCGGTATTTAAGCTTTCCTATAAGTTTAGTGATTTCTGGGTGGACCTTAGAAAGTCCTAGGTCCATCAGTATAGTTTCACCTTCTTCTAAAATAGCATTATCAAATTCTTTACATACTTTTTCATGAATTTCTTCTATGCGCGCAGGTTGAATTCTTCCATCTTCTACCAAAAGTTCAATCACTTTAGTAGCAATAGCACGGCGATAAAGATTAAAACAACTTACTATAATAGCTCCAGGTGTATCATCAATGATGATATCTACTCCTAAAACCATTTCTAAAGTTTTAACATTGCGTCCTTCTTTGCCTATAATGCGCCCTTTTAACTCATCGTTTTTGATATTAACAACATTAATAAGTCTTTCAGCAGCGAATTCTCCTGCAAAACGAGAGGTTGCTTGTGCTATGATATAATTTGCCCTTCTTTTAGCCTCATTTCTAGCTTCCTCCTCGTATCTCCTAACAATATGGGCAATTTCATTGCGTGAGTTTTCTTCTACTTTTTCAAGAATGATATTTTTTGCTTCATCTTGAGTGAGCCCTGCTGAATGTTCTAAAATATTTAAAACATCATTGAGTTTTTCTTGGTATTGATTTTTGAGTTTGTCAGCATCTGATTGTAAATCAAGCATTTGTTTTTTGGAGCGTAGTAATTCTTCTTGATTCTCTTTTAAGCTTTCTTCTTGAAGTTGAAGTTTTTGTTCTTTTTTGGATAATTCATCGAATTTTTGATTGAATTCTTTTTGAATTTTGTGAGTTTTATCCTCATATTTTTTTTTCACTTCGAGTTCGGCATTAAGGATTGAATTTTTGGCATCTTTTAAAATCAATTCGGCTTCATATTCTATGGCTTTTGCCTTCGCTTTTGCTTGCTCGACAAAAATTTCATATTTGGCATCATTGATTTTTTTTGCAACTAAATATCCTATTCCAAGACCGACTATAGCGGTTATAAGTGCGATAAGTGATTCTATCATATTTGTTGTCTTTCTTGTAATATTTTTTATAAGGGTTGATATAAAATTCACCCGCAATATCATGCTCTTGGGTTAATTTTTTTTCACTTATAGCATTGATACTTTGAGTAAAAATTACAAGAGGTTTATAGTTTAAATTTTCAAAAAATCTATCATAAAAACCTTGCCCATGTCCTATTCTTTTTAACTCTCTATCTACTCCTATAACCGGAATGATAGCTATATCAATTTTAGTTTTCAAAAAGGAGTCCATGGGTTCTAATACCCCAAACCTTTTTTTAACAAAAGGTAATCTTAATTTTACAATTTTTAAACTTTTATCTTGCATAAATGGGACAAAAAGTTTATGATTTTTACTAAAAATATGTCTAAATTTGAGTAAATTTGGCTCATACCCCAGAGGAATAAAAATAAGAATATTTTTTGCTTTTGTTTTTTTAATCAAGTTAAAACATTCCTTAAATACTATAAAATCTTGTTTAAATTTAAGTTTTTTGTGTTGTGCGAGGCGGTTTTTTTGCAGAGTCCTAAAAGATGTTTTTTGCATCGTGTGCCTTTTTAAAAATTATTATCTTAACTATGATATAATTTTAACATTTTTTACAAAGATACAAGGAAAATATAGAATGAAAATTAAAAAAGTATTTACACTAGCTATACTCTTGAGTTTTTTTGTTGCATGTAGTAATGATAAAGAAAAAGATCAAAGCGATATGAATGCAAGCGTTCAATCAAGCTTAAGCCAAAGTGATAGCTTGAGATTTAATCTCAATTTAATAGACGGAAATTCAGTTTTTGTAAAAAAAGACAATGAAAATTTAAATTTTGCCGATGGGGATAAGGCGACTTTATTTGTGTTTTTTACCACTTGGTGCTCTCCTTGCATTGCAGAAATTCCTCATCTTAACAAGCTTCAGGAAAAATATGAAGAGCAGTTTAATATAGTAGGCGTTTTGCTTGAAGATAAGAGTGATGAGGAGCTTAAGGCTTTTGTTGAAGAAAATCAAATTTTATATAAAATAGCCAATGGTGAAAATAATTATCTTTTGGCTAAAATTTTAGGCGGAGTAAATGGAATTCCTACTATGTTTTTATATGATAAAAATTCCCAGCTTGTCAATCAATATCTAGGATTGATTCCAGAAGAAATGTTGGAAATTGATATACAAAAGGCGATACTTTAATGTTTAATTTTTTTAAAAAAGGACTTGCAAAAACACTTGAAAGTATAGTGGGTGTTAAAGGTGAAAATAAAAAAATCACCAAAGATTTACTAGAGGAAATTTTACTTGAAGCAGATGTAGCATATGAGATTGTAGAAGAAATTATTTATTATTTGCCACCTAGTGATGAGGTTAAGAAAGAAGATTTAAAGCGTGTAATGGGTTCTTATTTTCTTTATGAAAATAAAGAATTCCTAGATGAAAAACCCTTTGTAGAACTTATTTTAGGAGTAAATGGTGCAGGCAAAACCACAAGCATAGCTAAGCTTGCTAATTTATACAAAAGCCAAGGTCAAAAAGTGATTTTAGGCGCTTGTGATACTTTTAGGGCAGGGGCGATAGAACAATTAAGGCTTTGGTCTGAAAAAGTAGGGGTGGATATAGTTTTAACTCAACAAGGTCATGACCCTTCGGCAGTCGCTTTTGATACTATTAGCAAGGCTAGAGCTAAGGATTTTGATAGAGTTATCATTGACACAGCAGGTCGTTTGCAAAATCAAAAAAATTTAGCCAACGAACTAGAAAAAATCGTTAGAATTTCAGCTAAAGCTATGCCTAATGCCCCGCATAGAAAAATTTTAGTACTTGATGGCACTCAAGGTAATGCCGGCATTTTACAAGCTAAAGCTTTTAATGAGCTTGTTCAGCTTGATGGAGTTATTATTACTAAACTTGATGGCACAGCAAAAGGTGGAGCGCTTTTTAGTATAGCGCGTGAATTAGAACTTCCTATTTTGTATATAGGGGTGGGTGAAAAAATGCAAGATTTGATAGAATTTAATGCACAAAATTTCTTAGACACACTCTTAGAGGGTGTTTTTGATTAATTTAATTGCTCGAGTTTTAAAAAATTTTCTAAAGATTCTTTAATCTTGTCTAATTTTAAATTTTTTGCTATAAATACTAACTGCGAAGGATGGTTTAGGCTCGAAATTTTAGTATGCGTAGGATGATAAATCAGATGTCCTACTCCATTAATGTTGGTTAGATAAGATTCCTCTGTATTGATAAGTCCTTTTACTCTTAGAATTTTTGATCCGTGTTCATGCAAAAGCATGCTAAGCCAAATGCTAAAAATATTCCAATTTATAGCCTTGTCAAAAATAAGAGTTATGGAACTTATATCATCTTTATGACTTTTTATTTCTATATTTTTAATTTCTTTTTGAATTTTATGATGGCTAGAAAGCATATCGAAATTAAAATTTTCTTTGCTTATGATTTGTATATTGGGATATAAAGTGTTTATCTTTTCCTCTAAGCTTTGGGTATTGGGATTAAGATCTTTTTTTGTAAGTATTAAAAAATCAGAGCTTAATACTTGATTGCAAGCTTCTTCATTTTGTAAGTGATTAAGTCCTTCAAAAGCATCAATGCAAGTGATAATATTGGCTAATTCAAAATGGTTAGCTAAAAACACATCGCTTTGAAAAGTGAAAATGATAGGTGCAGGATTTGCTAAGCCTGAGGTTTCTAATATAACTCTTTGAGGTCTTTTACCCTTGTTTTCAAAACTGTCAAGTAATTCTTTAAATTTCTTTTGCAAATCTTCTCTTTTATTGCAGCAAGCACAACCTGCATTTAAAAATAAAGTTTGTTCCTCGATAAAATCTGTTTGTATAAGTTTATGATCTAGGGAAACCTCTCCTAGTTCGTTGATTACAAGAGCAATATCATTCAGGGTTTGATTGCTTAATATTTCTTTTAAAAAGGTTGTTTTTCCACTTCCTAAAAAACCGGTAACAACATGAACGGGAATTTTAGCCATGTTTAGCTCTTAAAAAATGAAGTAGATTTTCATCCAACACATCGAATGATTTTTTTTCAAGCTCGCTAGCTTTAATCCATAAATCGCCTAAATCATTAACGATAATATCGCGACCTTTTTTATTGCTTAATATGTATTTTGAATTTTGCCATTCTTTAAGTTTTAATCCATAAAATTCTAAAATTTCATTTAAAATTTTGACTTTTTTAAGCCTTATTTTTAATCTTTCTTTTTGTTCTTCACCTACACTAAGTTCGTGTTTTTCTTCTTTAAAATTTAACTCGCTCCAATGCAAAGTACTTATCATTTCGCCACATAAAATACACATTTTTATCCTTTTGAATTCACAAGGCTAAAAGCCTTGCGAATTTATTTTTTTCTTGGAAAGCGTTTTGAAAAATCATCCGCCATATCGTTTAAATTTACCCATTTTACACCTTCGTGTTTGTTGATATGTTCAATAATTCTTTCATGCATGAGTAAAACTTGAGGTCTAGCACTTACATCAGGATGTATAGTCATAGGAAAAATAGCATAATCCATTTCTCTATAAACCCAATCAAACTGATCTATCCACATTTGACCTATATCTCTTGGGGAAACAAAACCAAAGCTATTTGGAGATTTTTTTATAAACATCATAGGAGGAAGATCGTCTAAATACCAATTTGCAGGAATTTCAATCAAATCTGTTTCTTGTCCGCGTACCAAAGGCTTCATCCATTCTTTGGCATCTTTACTATAATCAATTTTAGTCCATTTGTCTCCAACACGCACATAATAAGGTGTGAAGTCATTATGCATTAAAGAATGGTCGTATTTAATGCCGTGTTTAAGCAAGAGCTCATTGGTGATATTTGAAAATTCCCACCAAGGTGCTACATATCCACTTGGTTTTTTTCCGCTGATTTTTTCTATAAGTTCTATACTTTTAAGTAAAACATCTTCTTCTTGTTTAGCACTCATTGCAATAGGATTTTCATGTGAATATCCATGGGCACCTATTTCATGTCCTGCATCCACTATCATTTTCATTTGTTCAGGAAAGGTTTCTATGGAATGTCCTGGAGCAAACCAAGTTGCAGGAATATTATATTTTTTAAAGAGTTTTAAAAGCCTAGGAATACCAACTTCACCAGCAAAAAGACCTCTTGAAATATCATCAGGAGAATCCTCACCGCCATAGCTTCCTAGCCATCCTGCTACCGCATCAATATCCACGCCATAAGCAACTAGAATTTCTTTTGCCATTTTTACTCCTTTGTATTAAGATGGATGTTTGTTAATATTTCTTGATTTAATTTGAGATTTAAATCTTTAAGATAAGGTAAATTTTTTCTTTGAATTTGAACTTCTTCAAGATCAAGTTCAGCTATGATAAAACCTTCTTCTTCTAAGATTTCTTTTAAAATTTCTCCTTTAGGATTGATAATTTTTGATTTTCCAGCAAAGGTTAAAGTTTCATTATTTATCTTAGAAATTTCACTTCCAGATCGGTTAGCAGCTAAGACAAAAACACCATTTTCTAAAGCTCTAGCCCTACTTGCTAAATCCCAAACATAAGTCCTTGCTTTACCAAAAGCTGAAGGAAAACAAATGATTTCAGCTCCTTGAAGTGCTAAAAATCTAGATCCTTCGCTAAAGCCTATTTCATAACAAATTTGCAAACCTAATTTGAGTTTAAAATTTTCAAATTCTAGTTCAAAAATAGGATATTTATCTCCTCTTGCAAATCTTTCTTTTTCATTACCCCAAAGATAAATTTTTCTATAAACACCTAAAAGACCTTTGTGACTAATGATGTAAGCGCTATCATAAAGTTGGGTATCTTTTTCTATAGAGCATGCTACGATATAAGCTTGATAGTTTTTAGCTAATTTTTGTAATGCATCAAGATTAGGATGTGCTTGATGTAAATTTAAGCTAAATTTTTCATCTTGATCTTCTACGCAATAAGCACTATCGTAAAGTTCAGGCAAAACTATCAGTCTAGCACCTTGCTCCAATGCAAGATGGGCAAGTTTTAAGGCTTTATCGAGATTGTTTTGAACCTCGTAAGATTTTGGAGCAAATTGGATTAGGGCGACTTTTAGTAATTTTTGCATGCTCTAGCCTTTTTTATTTTATTTAATTATAATCATATAAAACTTAATTTTATTTGACTTTTTGTTAAATTTTAATTTAATTTTGGTTATAATGTGAAAAATTATTGCAATAAATATTCTTTAAAGAAGTATCATGGCTAAAAATAAAATTCTTTTTGAATGCCAAGCTTGCGGAAATCAGCAAAGCAAATGGCTTGGAAAATGTCCTGAGTGTGGTTCTTGGGATAGTTTTATAGAATTAAAATCTGAACAAATTAAAGTTTTAAAAGAAATCGCACAAGCAAGCACAAGGGCAAGCGAGGCTATCTGTATAGAAGATGTAGAACTTGAGCATTTTTCAAGATGTAGTACTGATGATGATGAGCTGGATTTGGTTTTAGGCGGAGGGCTTGTTGAGGGTTCTTTGGTGCTCATAGGTGGTAGTCCTGGAGTAGGTAAATCTACACTTTTGCTAAAGATTGCTTCTAATTTGGCTAAAAAAAATAAAAAAGTTCTTTATGTAAGCGGAGAAGAAAGCAAAGCGCAAATCAAATTAAGAGCGGATCGACTTGAGGCTAATACTCCTAATTTATTTTTACTTACAGAACTTTGTCTTGAAAATATTTTGGAAGAATTGCATAAGAAAGATTATGAAATTCTGATTATTGATTCCATACAAACTTTATATTCAAACAAAATTGCTTCAGCGGCTGGAAGTATCACTCAAGTGCGTGAGATCACTTTTGAACTTATGCGAGTAAGCAAAACTTATAATATCAGCACTTTTATAATAGGGCATATTACCAAAGAAGGAGCCATAGCAGGTCCTAGGGTTTTAGAACATATGGTTGATGTGGTGCTTTATTTTGAAGGGGATGCAACTAAAGAAATTAGACTTTTAAGGGGTTTTAAAAATCGCTTTGGTGGCACAAGTGAGGTGGGAATTTTTGAAATGACTCCTAAAGGTTTGATCAGTGCAAAAGATTTAGCCAATCGTTTTTTTACACGAGGTAAGGCTACTTCAGGCAGTGCTTTAGGTGTTGTAATGGAGGGTTCTCGTGCTTTGGTTTTAGAAGTGCAAGCTTTAGTTTGTGAGAGTTCTTATCCTAAACGCAGTGCCACAGGCTATGAAAAAAATCGCCTTGACATGCTTTTAGCTTTACTTGAAAGAAAATTAGAAATTCCACTTGGACATTATGATGTCTTTATAAATATTAGTGGTGGAGTAAGAGTGAATGAAACTGCGGCTGATTTGGCTGTGGTTGCGGCTATTATTTCTAGTTTTAAAAATCGTCCTTTGAGTAAGGATTGTGTTTTTATAGGGGAATTGAGTTTAAATGGAGAAATAAGAGAAGTTTTTAGTCTTGATACTCGTTTAAAAGAAGCCAAAATGCAAAAATTTAAAAATGCTATCATTCCATCTAAACCTTTAGAAGATGTAGGACTTAAATGCTTTGTAGCCAAAGAGCTTGCCCAAGTTTTAGAATGGATGTGATGCTATTTTGCAAGTAAACTAGCCACTATCATCTAGCAAGGGTGTATATGGGTTAAATAAAGGCAAAAAGATAAAAAACATTGAGTGATACTTAAATATATTTACCTTTTAAACTAAGGAGTAAATTTGCAAATTCCTATTTATTCTAAACTCAAAGCAAAACTAGAAAGCAAAGGAATAGACAATATATCAAGCGGACAAATTGCTTGGTTTGTGTGTAGCGTGGGTATTTTTATCATTCCTATGATGTATCTTTATATTAGCAACAATTACAATCAATTTATTATTTTGTTTTTTATGATATTTATTTTTATATTAAATATGCTTTATACTAAAAATTTTTTTGCATTATTATTACTTGTAATATTGATATTTATATATATGAAATATCATGAGTTTATCTATAATTTTAAAATTTTATTTTTTATTTTTGCACCTATAATTCTTATCTTTTTAAGGGCTTGGAGAATTCTAATAACTTTTTTATGCGGATATATTTTTTTAGTGGCTATGGTATATATATTTGAGTTATTAGGAGGATTTTATAAATGAAGTATTGTGCAACAATTTATATTGATCCATTGGTAGAATGTTTTTTAGATTGCGAAAATAAAAATTTTATTAATGCGGAAGATTTTACCCACGCCTTTTTAGGACTTACCAAAGGCAAAAGTCTTGATGAGTTAGATAAAATAGATAAAGAATTAAGACAAAAATTTTAAGCAAATTAGTTTATAATAAAACAATTTATCTATATTAGGAGCAAATTTGCAAATTCCTATTTATTCTAAACTCAAAGCAAAACTAGAAAGTAAAGGAATAGACAATATATCAAGTGGGCAAATTGCTTGGTGTTTAGGGAGTGGCTATATTGCCTTAATATGTGCCGTGTTTGTTGTTGTATATAAACTTAAGAATTTGGAATTTGAGCTTTATATTGTTTTTTTCTTTCCTATCTTGCTATTTTATATTGCTATATTTTGGTTTATTTTCTTAAGTTTTTATAAAAACTTCTTTTTTATTCATCTTTTTTGCTATTCTTTTATGTATATCTTTAATATAATTTTTAATGATTTTTATTTAAATCTTGTGGTAATGAATATTTTATTAATAACAATATGGCTCTTTTTTGTTAAATTACATTTAAAATTTAGATTTTTATTTTTAATGATGTATTTTTGTTTTGAATTTGCGATATTTATAGGAATCATACCTTATGGACTTTTAGAAGGGACTATTTCAAAATGAAAGAAATAATAAAATATTATGCAACAATTTATATTGATCCATTGGTAGAATGTTTTTTAGATTGCGAAAATAAAAATTTTATTAATGCGGAAGATTTTACCCACGCCTTTTTAGGACTTACTAAAGATAAAAGTCCTGATGAACTTGATAAAATAGATAAAGAATTAAGACAAGAATATCTTAAAAACAAAGAATGGGACAAGATAGATCAAAAATGGTATGAAGCCAAAGAGCCTAATGAATTCAATGATGGTTTTTGGGGTTTTGGAACTGGAGTTTTTTTAACTCCTTCTAAAATGCAAAAGATTGATTTTGAAATTGCAAAAGGTTTAGATGAGTGGCTTGATAATGAAAATGTGTGTTGCTTTAATGTTTATACTAAGGATTATTTTAACGCAAATAATAAAGATATGCTTATAAGTGATAATATAAAAGATGATACAAATACCACACAAGCTCACATCAATGAAAACTATAACAATACTCAAGAAATCATCCCTGATAATGTTATAAGAATACAAACACAAGATGGCAGTGGAGAGTTTATCGAGATAGTATTTGATGAATTTAAAGAATGGGAAAAATCATCAAGCGGAGCCATAAAGCCTTTATTTACCCCATTAGAAGGTATAGTGGAAGATATTTCAAATTCACTTGAAAATGTCAGCATTATCGGTGATACCTTAGCAATGCTTGGCGCAGTGAAAAATCCCAAAAATGCAAAAAATATTATTAAGAAAAAATCATTGACAAAGGATGAAATTTTAAATGAAATTAAAAAATTAAAAAAATCTCACAATAGAATTTATTTAGTAGATGATATAAATGAATTGATGGTTTTATGGGACAAGTTAACAAAAAATTATCAAAAAGAAATAGTGGAAACAAATAGTAAAAGAATTAGAATTATAAGAATTTTAGAAGATGACACAAGATTAATGTTGAGAAATTATTCAAGCAACAAAAGTGACAATATGCCCACGATAGATACTAAAATTAATAATAAAGATTATAAAATACATATTAATAACCTAGGAAAACCTTAATGAAATTTAAAGTTTTAGAAACTATAAATGCAGAATTATTTCCACAATGGGATGTCTTGCTTGATTTGCATATAAATTCATTTCTTGATATATTTTCCACACATAAACAAGTAAATAAAAATGATATAACAGAGATTATAGAGTATAGTTTTTTATGCGATTTCTTAGAATGTAGTGATTATGCAGAATTTTTTATGATTTTTAACCTTTATACAAAAGATTATCAAGGTGAATTTGTAAAAGTATTTACAAAATTATTTCTACATGATTTAATTGATTTTTATATAAACGATGAAAAACAAAATACATTATCAGCTTATACTAAAGATAAAGATAAAAATTGGAAATATTTTTTAGATAATTATATCAATAAAGAGTGTTTTTATATAGATGATTTTTGTATTGCTTCTTGGGATATTCCAAGTAGTTGGAATAAATATAATATTAATGCAATTATTACCCCCAAAGGCACAAAATATTTTAATGAAATCTTAGCTCCTAAATTTTATAACAAATACAAAGATTTAGAAGTAGAGATTGATGATAAGGGTAATATTATAAGATGGATAGGAAAGATTAATAGATGAGTTTATTTGGATTTTACATTGGATTTTACAAAGGATAAATAATGAGCGAAACTTATGAGATTTATACACCCAATGGATTAACATTAGATGTGGAAAAAGATACCAATAAAATACTATTTAAAGAAAATATTAAACCCACAGGCAATTATACTCAAGAATATTCCAAAGCGGTTTTTGAATCTTATTATATTATGAAAAACTCCCCTACAAAGACTATCAACCAATATATCTAGATCCTAACTTTTATACAGGGCAAAAATCCACTTTGCTTGAATTTAAAGAATGGCAAAGCATATATTTAAAAGATCCCATTAAAGGAGCTATAGCTCCTTGGACTAAAGCAGAAAAAGCTTATTATAAATCTTTAAAAACTAAAAGAGAAAGATATAAATATTTAATTATAAGAAGTGGACTTAGAAGTACTGTTATAGATATACCTTATGAAGCATATTGTAATGTAGATGAAAAAGGAAATTTAATCAATAAAGACTATAAAGAACTTTACAAAGAAGTAGAAGCTAATAGAGGTATGGCTAATATGCATAAAGGTTGGCTCTTTATCGCTGAATGGGAATTAGCAGCAGGAATACTAGGAGATATAAAAGGATTTATAGGAGCCTTACAACTTTCCATGACAGGATTTAAAGCAAGAACTCAAGCAATAAATTTTTTACTCATACAACTAGGACATGAACAAGGTTTTAAAAGTCTTTATGATTCTTATGCATATAGAGGTTTAACAGATGGTATACACAAAAACTCTCTTAAAGCTCAAATGCTAAAAGACTTTGCTAAAAATCCTCCTTATGATGAATTTGGAATGCTACCTTTCTTAGATGAACTTATAGGAGTGGATTGGGTGATTGATTTGAATGAATATCAATTTGCTTATGATGGTGATGGCGGTAGTGTTAAGGCTTTAGATGAGAAAGTAAGACAAGGTAAATTAAAAGATCCAAGAGATATAGATTCTACTCCAGAGAGCAGGAAAGAATTCGATGAAGAAGCTAATGCTTATACTTTTGGTAATAGAATGAATTTTTCCTCTGATATTCGCGATAGTAGAAGTAAAGAATCGGCTAGATTATTTGATGACCTTTTGATACTTCATGCCAAACTCGCAGCCCTCACTCCTCCTCAAGGTTATCCTAATGCTCCAAGATACTATAGCCCTGAAAGACTAGAAATTATTTATAAAAGACATAAGCTTGATAAACTCCTTGATCCAAGAATCCCTGCTATTTATAGATATAATTTCCCAAGGGAACTTAGAGCTAAGATACTAGCTTATGCTAAAGAACATAATATCAAAGATTAAACCACAAAAGAAAGGAAAAACAAATGCAAAAAACACTTCAAATCGATTTAGAAAAAAGAAAAGCTTTAGAGAATTTTAAAAATCTAGCTTTATTAGGATTAGGCGGAACAATGCTTTTAAATTTAAAAGAACAGCCTTTAGATTTTAATCAAGAATTAACTTATATAAATACTTATGATAAGTATTTAAACTTAAAGCTTGATTCTTTTTATATCCCTTCTACGCTTTTATCTTTACTTCAATTAACTCAAAAAAGCAAAGAAGCTTTTTATATCAATGTTTTAATCAATAGTGATACATACTATAAAAACCCTTTATTACAATATGCTATCACTCAAAAACAAGAACAAGAAAATGTCGTTTATGCTTTAAAGAATGATGAAAATCTTAATACTTCTTTTACTAATCTTAATGCTTTAAAATTAGCTTTAGAAGAAAAGAATTTTTATCTTAATTTTATAGACTTAAACAGCAAAGAAAGTCTTTTAAATTTTTATAATCTTTTATTGAAGGATAAAAATTTAAATTCTTATTTTTATTTTAAAGATAATCATTTTTATATCCATGAAAAAAAGATTCAAAATATTGAAAATCAATACATGGATTTAGATTTTAAAATGAATTTAGGACTTTATTTAAAACTTCTTAATAATTTTAAGACTTTAAATAAATTTGAACTCATAAAGATTTTAGAAGCTTTAACGCAAAATAATATTAAGACTTTATATTTAAAGTCAAACAAGGATAAAGCTTATACTCTTACTTCAATGTTGATGAATTTAAGGGTGAGGTGAGGGTGCTTATTTTCTTAATTTAAACGCATATAAGTATTTTGTTAGTTTTCATTAAAATATAAGCAAGATGATAATATAATTAGAGTTTAAAAAAATAGCGAGGAAATTATGAAAGATTTATTTTTATTCAGTTCTTTACTTGACTCAAGTCATACTTTTTCTTATTTTTTTCATTTAGGTTTGGTGGCTTTGATTGCTGTCATTTGTGCTTCAATGGCTACTCGTTCTATGCAACTTGTTCCACGCGGTATGCAAAATTTAGGTGAAGCGTTTTTAGAAGGTGTTTTGTCAATGGGACGCGACACCATGGGAGATGAAAAAGGTGCGAGAAAATATCTTCCTCTTGTAGCAACTTTAGGAATTATAGTTTTCTTTAGTAATATCATCGGTATTATACCAGGCTTTCATGCTCCAACAGCGAGTTTAAATTTAACACTTTCTTTGGCTATTATCGTATTTATTTATTATCATTTTGAAGGAATTCGTACTCAAGGTTTTGTAAAATATTTTGCTCATTTTATGGGTCCTATTAAATTCCTTGCTCCTTTAATGTTTCCTATAGAAGTAGTATCTCACCTTTCTCGTGTTGTTTCTTTATCTTTTCGTCTTTTTGGAAATATCAAGGGTGATGATTTATTTTTAATGGTAATTTTAGCTCTTGTCCCTTATATCGCTCCGCTTCCTGCGTATGTTCTTTTAACTTTTATGGCATTTTTGCAAGCATTTATTTTTATGATTTTGACTTATGTTTATCTAGCGGGTGCAACGATAGTTGAGGAAGGTCATTGATTTATATCTTAGAATTCTTCAAGGGTGCGTCTTTGGCTTTAATGCTTTTTGGCGCACTTTTTTTCTTTTTTAAATTTCATTCTTTTTTATATTTTTTCTTAGGGCTTCTTCCGGGTTTGCTTTTATCTTTAGTTTTTATTTGTCTTATAGAAAATTATGAATTAAAACTTAAAATCAATCAAGATAAAAGCAAGTAAGTTTTATTTTTAAGCGTGAAGTTCTTCTTTTAGTAAATATTTTACGGCTTCATAAATTTTGATAGCTGCTTTGGATTTATTCATAGTATAAAGATGAATTCCATCCACCCCACTAGTAATCAAATCAACAATTTGATCTATCGCATAAGCGATCCCAGCATCTTCTAAAGCTAAAGTATTGTTTTCATATTTTTCTAAAATTTTGGCAAATTTAGGCGGAATTTTAGCTCCACAAAGCTGTGAAATTTTTAATACTTGCCTTTTGTTTGTAATAGGCATAATGCCTGCATAAATAGGAATATTAATACCTGCTAAAGCACAATTTTGCTTAAAAGTGTAAAAATCTTCATTATTATAGAAAAGTTGAGTGATAAGTTTGTCTGTGCCTGCGTCGACTTTATTTTTAAGATGGTGTATATCTTCAATAAAATTTCGAGACTCGTTGTGTTTTTCAGGATAGCAAGCTGCATAAATTTCAAATTCTCCTTGTTTTCGGATAAAAGAAATCAAATCGCTTGCATAAGAAAAATCTTTACTTTTTTCTAAATCATTACACACATCCCCTCTTAAGGCAAGAATTTTATCAAGTTGTCTTTCTTTGCATTCTTGAAGTATGCTCGTAATTTTTTCTTTGCTAGAATGAATGCAAGGTAGGTGTACTATGCTAGGAATTTTATATTCTTCTTGAATTAAGCTTGCTGTTTCTAAGGTATTTTTTGAATTTATAGAGCCACCAGCACCAAAAGTTACGCTGATGAAATTAGGACTTAATTGTCCTAAATCATCTAAAATTGCATTAAGATTCTTAATGTTTTCATCTCTTCTTGGTGGAAAAATTTCAAAAGAAAAGCTACACATAAGACCTCCTTATAATTTCTCTCTTATTTTTTGTGTGGCGATAACTAAATTTTTAAGAGCGGCTACAACTTCTTCATAACCCCTTGTTTTAAGTCCGCAGTCTGGATTGATCCAAATTTGCTCTTTAGGTAATTTGCTAAGAATTTTTTCTATGGTTGAGCTTATTTCTTCCACGCTAGGCACCCTAGGGCTATGTATATCATAAACTCCTGGTCCAACTTCGGTTTGAAAATTAACAGCTTTTAGGGTATCTAAAAGATTAAGATTTGATCTTGAAGCTTCAAAAGATATTACATCTGCATCCATTGCATCAATTTCTTTTAAGATATCGCTAAATTCGCTATAACACATATGTGTATGAATTTGTGTTTTGGTTTTTACTCCGCTATGTACAAGATTGAAAGCAGGGATCGCCCAATCTAAATACTCGCTATGCCAATCGCTTTTTCTTAGAGGCAGTTTTTCTCTTAGGGCTGCTTCATCAATTTGTATGATTTTAATGCCTGCATTTTCAAGATCTAAAACTTCATCTCTTAAAGCTAAAGCTATTTGTTCAGTGCTTTCTTTTAGGCTGATATCTTCTCTTGGGAAAGACCAGTTGAGTATAGTTACAGGACCTGTTAGCATACCTTTTACGATTTTTTTACTCAAGCTTTGAGCAAATTTAGACCATGCTAGAGTGATAGGTTTTGTGCGTGATACATCGCCCCAAATTACAGGTGGTTTTACACATCTTGTTCCATAGCTTTGAACCCAGCCATTTTGAGTAAATAAAAAGCCTTTCAAGTTTTCTCCAAAATATTCCACCATATCATTTCTTTCAAATTCCCCGTGCACCAAAACATCAAGTCCTATTTCTTCTTGAATTTGGATACATTCTTTAATTTTTTGTTGGTTAAATTCGGTATAGTTTTGTGCTGAAATTTTTTCTTGTTTAAAAGCAAGACGATTGGAACGCACATCAGCACTTTGAGGAAATGATCCTATGGTTGTAGTTGGTAAAAGAGGAAGTTCTAAAAATTCTTTTTGAATTTGGATACGCTCTTTAAATTCAGGCTTTCTTACAAAGTCTTCTTTTTTTAGAGTTTGAAGTCTAGCTTTTACTTTTTCATCTAAACGATTAGGAATATTTTTAAAGAGTTCTTGATTGGCTTTAAAAAGAGGATTTTCTTCATTGCTATCTATGATAGCTTTTAAGTCTTGTAATTCTTTAAGTTTTTCTTTTGCAAAAGAGAAAAGTTTAAGATAACTTGAATCTAATTTAGTTTCAAATTCTGTACTATAAGGAACGTGCAAGAGTGAACACGAGGTATTTATAACTATATTTTGAGTGTATTTTTGAAGTTCTTTGATAAGTTTTAAGCTTTTTGCGTAATCATTAGCATAGATATTTTTACCATTTACTATACCTGCAAAAAGTATTTTATCGTTAGCAAAGCCATATTTTTGGATTAAATTTAAACTTTCTTTGCCTTCTACAAAATCAAGCCCCAAAGCATCAAAATCACTTTCTAGAAGTTTAGTATAAATATCTCTTAAATCTCCAAAATAACTTTGAAGCAAGACTTTAACTTCTCCCTTATGTTTTAAAAGTTCTTTGTAAAATTCTTCAAATAAAGCAATATCTTCTTGATTTAAATCATAAACTAAATAAGGTTCATCAAGTTCTAGCCATGCTACTCCTAATGAATTAAGTTTTTTAAGAAGTTCAATGTATGCTTGTAAAAGCTTGTCTTTAGCAAGTTGCTTAGTGTTTTCATCTTTAAAAGCTATGAGTTTAAAGAGGGTAAAAATTCCTACCAAAACAGGTTTTGTTTCTATGCCAAGTTCTTTTGCTTCAAGATATTCTTTAAAAATTTTATCCCCGCTTAAAGCTATAATGCTTGCATCATCACACTCAGGCACTAAATAATGATAGTTTGTATTAAACCATTTTTTCATTGCTAGAGCTATAGTATCTCCATTTTTTCCTTGATAACCACGACTTTGCGCAAAATACTCATCTAAAGGATCTAAATTTAAGTCCTTATAGCGTTTTGGAGTGATATTGAAAAGCACAGCTGTATCTAATACATTATCATATAGCGAAAAATCATTGCTAGGAATGAAATCAATCCCAGCATTTTGGATATCTTTCCAATGTCTAGCTCTTAAATTTTTAGCAGTTTCTAAAAGCTCTTCTTTAGAACTTTGAGCTTTGAAATATTTTTCAATAGCAAATTTTAATTCTCTATTTGCACCTATTCTTGGGTAAGAAATGATTGAATTTTTCATGTTGTTCTCCTTTGTTGTTAAATTAAAAAGTAGGGATTAAAGCACCCTGATATTTTTCTTCTATGAAATTTTTAACTTCATCGCTTTGTAAAGCTTTGACTAAAGCTTTGATTTTATCAAGATCTTCATTTCCTGCTTTAACAGCGATGATATTACCATACTCACTATATTTATTTTCTGTATAAAGCCCATCTTTTATAGGGTTTAAGCCCGATAAAATTGCAAAATTACTATTGATGAGAGAGTAGTCTACATCATCTAAACTTCTTGTAAGCTGAGCATCTTTTAATTCTACAAATTTAAGATTTTTAGGATTTTTTACAATATCTAAGGGTGTAACAAGTTCACTATCTTTAATTTCGATCAATCCCGCACTTGCTACTATGCGTAAAGCACGACTTTCATTTGTAGGATTATTAGGTATTGATATACTTGCTCCTGTTTTAGGTTGAAATTCCTTATGTTTTTTAGAATATACTGCCATAGGTTCAATATGAATACTAGCAACTTTTACAAGATGAGTACCTTGTCTTTGGTTAAATTCTTTTAAATAAGGCTCATGCTGAAAATAATTTGCATCAAGTTCGCCATTTTCCACCATAATATTAGGAATCACTCCATCATTAAATTCGTAAATTTTTAAATCATAACCTTGCTTTTGAAGAGTAGGTTTGATAAACTTTAAAATGTCCGCGTGTGGGACAACTGAAGAGCCCACTTTAAGTTCTTCATTGGCCCAAGCAAAGCTCGTAAAAAGAGTTGCTATGCAAAAAGCTTTTGCAAATATAGTCATCATCTCTCCTTTTTATGCAAAACTGAATTTTTCTATTAAATCGCTATGGTAAATGCGCGCTACATCAGGATGTGAGCGTATCATTCTTTTAAAATAATTACTAGCAACATTTCTTAAAAGCGGATTTTTTGGATCTGTATCCACACCCTTGCTTTCTCGAGCAAGTTCAGGATTTAATGGAAAAATAGGAATATCTTTATCGAGTTGCACTCCAAGGAAATAAGCTATGCTAAAGCGTTCTTTCGGGCTTAAATTTACTCGATGTATGGTAGCTTTTAAATAGCCATTAGTAGCTAATTCTAAAAATTCTCCTATATTAACCACAACACTACCTTCAAGTGGGGGAACTTTAATCCATTGATCATCAATAAAAGCCTCAAGTCCGTTTTGCTCTTCTTGAAAAACAAAGGTAATAAGCCCACCGTCTTTGTGTGGTCCTACTCCTTGAGTGGCGTCTTTGGAGCTTTTTGGATAGTGTATGATTTTGCAATGTTCATAAGAATTTTCGCCATAGAGTTTTCCAAAGGCATCACTAGGCAGATCAAGAGCTTCAGCAAATGCTTGTAAAATTTTTAAACAAGCATTTCTTGTTTGTTCATGCCAAGCTAAAAATATTTCTTTAAGTTCAGGAATTTCATCAGGCCATAAATTTGGACCTTCTAATCTTTGCCATAGAGGCGAATTTAAATCCCATTTTAAAGCTTTTCTTTCTGTGCCTATGTCAATTTGCTCTCTATAATCTTTTTCTCCAGCAGTATATTCAAAGCCTTCGCTTGTATAACCTCTAAATTGAGGTGAATGCACCATGGAGATAAGTTCTTTAGAGCTTCTAGGAAGATTGAAAAAATCTTTACTAAGTTTAAATAATTTTTCATTTAAATTTTTATCGATACCATGATTGATAAGATAAAAAAAACCTACATTTGAAGTAATTTCTCTTAGATTTTTAAGAAAGGTACTTTTGTCTTTTTCATAAATCTTTAAATCAAGTACAGGTAAATTCATTTTCTCTCCTTAAAATTATATTTAAGGATAAGAAGATATCTTAATGTTTAGATTTTGTTTCGTAGGATTTAACTAAAAATTAGGATTTTAAGTTGTGTTTTGAAAAAATAAAACTTTTGACTTTTCTACACATTATATCTCCTTATCCACCTTTTTGGACCTTTGGAAACATAACGTAAAGCCAAAGGACGCACTAGATACTACACATCTGGCACATCAGTTTCATTCTTTCTCCTTGGGAAAATTAATTTTTATGAATTGTAAAAAAAAATATATTAAAAAAAGCTTAATCCTTGAAAATTTCAAGGATTAATTTTTAAATATTTTCAAGTTTTAATTCTTCGTTATTCATCACGCCTATACTAGAATTTAAAACTTTTTGTGCAATTTCTTTTGCTTCATCTAAAGAATGCATAGCGCAAGTTCCACATTGATAGATATTGAGTTCAGGAATTTTGTTTTGATCACTCACATTTAAAACATCTTTCATTGCAGCCTCCCAAGCTTTAGCAACACTTTTTTCATCAGGTGTTCCAATTAAGCTCATGTAAAAACCTGTACGACAGCCCATAGGCGAGATGTCAATGATTTCAACCGAATCCGAATTTAAATGATCTCTCATAAAACCAGCAAACAGATGCTCTAAAGTATGTGTACCTTTTTCACTCATGATATCTTTATTAGGTATGCAAAAGCGCAAGTCAAATACGCTAATATCATCACCCTTTGGTGTTTTCATAGTTTTAGCTAAACGCACGGCAGGCGCTGGCATTTTAGTATGATCTACTTTAAAACTGTCAAGTAGTGGCATTTTAACTCCTTTGTGTAAATTATTTTACAGATTATAACATTTAAAAATAATATTTAAAGCCTTTCTAAAAGAAAAAAGGATAAAATAAAGTATTAAAATTCAAGGAAAATCAATGTTTGAAGTAGTCATAGGACTTGAAGTACATACTCAACTCAATACTAAAACAAAAATATTTTGCTCATGCGCAACTTCTTTTGGAGAAGCTCCAAATACAAATGTTTGTCCCACTTGTTTGGCTTTACCGGGTGCTTTGCCGGTTTTAAATGAAGAAGCGGTAAAAAAGGCCATCGCTTTTGGAAAAGCGGTAAATGCTACCATAAATAAAAAAAGTGTTTTTAATAGAAAAAATTATTTTTATCCTGATCTACCAAAAGCTTATCAAATTTCACAATTTGATATTCCTATAGTAGAAAAGGGTGAGCTTTTTATCAATATAAATGGTGAAAATAAACGCATAGGTATTACAAGAGCACATTTAGAAGAAGATGCGGGTAAAAATATCCATGAAAATAATTATTCTAAAGTAGATTTAAACCGCGCAGGAACTCCTTTGCTTGAAATTGTAAGCGAACCTGAACTTAGAAGTAGCGATGAAGCAGTAGCGTATCTTAAAAAGCTTCATTCTATCATACGCTTTTTAGATATCTCTGATGCAAATATGCAAGAGGGAAGTTTTAGATGCGATGCTAATGTAAGCATAAGACCGAAGGGCGATACCAAACTTTATACTAGAGTGGAGATTAAAAATCTTAATTCCTTCCGTTTTATCCAAAAAGCCATAGAATACGAAGTAAAAAGACAAAGCGAAGCATGGGAAGATGGTGTTTATGATAAAGAAGTCGTGCAAGAAACGAGACTTTTTGATACAATAAATTTGGTTACAAGAAGTATGCGCGGCAAGGAAGAAGCAGCAGAATATCGCTATTTTCCTGATCCTGATTTATTGCCTGTGCTGTTAAAAGATGAATTTTTAGATATTCAAATTCCTGAACTTCCTGATGAGAAAAAAATGCGTTATATAAATGAACTTGGCATTAAAGAAAGCGATGCGGAGGTGCTTATAGGATCGCTTGAATTGAGTCGTTTTTTTGAAAGTTTGATTGCTTTAAATTTAAATCCTAAGCTTTGTGTAAATTGGTTAAATACTGAACTTATGGGGCTTTTAAAAGGGGAATTAACGATAGAAAATTCTCCCGTAGACGCAATTAAACTCGGCGCTTTAATCAAACGCATAGAAGAGGGCGTTATCAGCGCAAAAGCGGCAAAGGATATTTTAGCCCATGTTTTTGAAAATCCAGATATGGATATTGATGAGACGATTGAAAAATTAGGGCTTAAGCAAGTTAGTGATGATTCAGCTATCGAAGCAGTAATTGAGCAAATTTTAAATGCAAATGCCGATAAGGTCGCAGAATATAAAAGTGGAAAAGATAAGCTTTTTGGTTTCTTTGTGGGGCAGACTATGAAAGAAGGTAAAGGGGCCTTTAATCCTAGCAAGGTCAATGAAATTTTAAAAGCAAAGCTGGGCTGATGAGCAAAATCGCAATCATCGGTGCAGGAAAATGGGGCAGTGCTTTATATAGTGCTTTGAGTATTAATAATACTTGTTTTATGACTTCTCGCACGCAGCGGGATTTGCCTTATTTTGTGAGCTTAGAGCAGGCCTTAGATTGTGAATATTTGGTTTTTGCTTTAAGCTCTCAAGGAATTCATTCTTGGCTTAAACAAAATTTTGTTAACAAGGGTCAAAAAATTCTTATTGCTTCTAAGGGTATAGATACTTCAACTTGTAAGTTTTTAGATGAAATTTTTAGCGAATTTGTAGATAGGGATAAACTTTGTGTTTTAAGCGGTCCTTCTTTTGCAGCCGAAGTAATGCAAAATCTTCCTTGTGCTTTAGTTGTGAGTGGGATAAAAGAAAAATTATGTAAAGAATTTGCAAGTTTTTTTCCAGATTTTATCAAAGTATATACAGATGATGATGTGCGCGGTGCTGAAATTTGTGGTGCTTATAAAAATGTTTTAGCTATTGCTAGCGGTATAAGCGATGGTTTAGGACTTGGAAATAACGCAAGAGCTTCTTTGATTTCTAGAGGTCTTATTGAAATGCATCGTTTTGGTAAATTTTTTGGAGCTAAGGAAGAAACTTTTTTAGGACTTGGGGGTGCAGGAGATTTATTTTTAACTGCAACCAGCGTGCTATCAAGAAATTATCGCGTAGGTTTGGCTTTGGCAAAAGAAAAAAAACTTGATGATATTTTACAGGAATTAGGCGAGGTAGCAGAGGGGGTAAAAACAGCCTATGCTATAGAAAAGATTTCAAAAGATAAAGCAATTTACACGCCTATTGTAAACGAAATAGTACAGATCTTGCAAGGAAAAAATGTCAAGCAAGCGGTACAAAATTTATTAAAAACAAAGGATAATCAGGAGTTTCAATGCTAATTAAAAATGCTAAAATTTATGGTGAAAATTTACAAGATCTTTTAATTAAAGATGGAAAGATAGTAAAAATAGGCGCAAATTTAGACGATAACGATGAAGTATTGGATGCTCAAGGAATGACTTTATTGCCATCCTTTGTGGATTTATGTGTAAATTTAAAAAATGATAAATTCTCCCTAAGCAACCTAGAACTTTTAGAAAAGGAGTGTTTAAGAGGAGGGGTTGGCGCTATAATCTTGCGTGATTGTATGGATTTTGATGAAGAAAGTTTTTCACTTTTTTTGCAAAATTTAAAATTTAGAAAAATACAAATTTTTCCTAGTGTTTGCACCTTAGATAAACAAGGCAAGCTTAAAAATTTAGCTACACTTTTAAATAAAGGCGCACATGCTCTAGAGCTTAAGAGTTCGTGTAATGCAAATATTTTGCGTGTAAGTATGCAATATGCTCTAATGAAAGAAAAAAGTATTTTTGTAAAATGTTATGATGAGAATTTTGATGACAATGGCGTGATGAATGATTGTGAAATGAGTTTTGAATTAGGCCTTGCGGGTATGAGTGCAGTAGCTGAAAGTAGTGAAGTGGCTAAGATTAAAGAAATAGCTAAATTTTATGGCGTTAAAGTGATTTTTGATTTGCTTAGTCTTAAGCGTTCTATAGAGCTTTTAGAGGACGAAAATCTAAAACTTATCAGCATACACCATCTAATCAAAGATGACAATGCATGCATTGGATTTAATACAGCAGCAAAACTCAATCCACCTTTAAGAAGCAAAGAAGATAAAGAAAGTTTGAAGCAGGCTTTAAAACAAGGAAAAATAGACTTTTTGAGCTCTTTGCATAGTGCAAAATCGATTTCCTTAAAAGATTTGGCTTTTGATGAAGCGGCTTTTGGAATTCATAGCATATGTGAATTTATGAGCCTTTGTTACACTTTTCTCATCAAAGAAGGCCTTTTAACTTGGAAAAATCTTTGCAAGGTAACAAGTCAAAATCCAAGCGAATTTTTGGGTTTAAATAGTGGAATAATAGAAGTTGGAAAGGAAGCAAATTTAGTTCTTTTTGATGAAAGCGAAGAAATTTCTGCTCCAAAAAGTTCACTTTATGCAAATGATAAACTTTTTGGAAAGGTTAAGCTTCACCTTATAAAAGGCGAAAATATAATTTCAAACTAAGCTTAAAGTCCTAAGCTTAGTTTAAATCCTAAAAATACAAGTGCTGCCATAATCCCAGCAGCCGGTAAAGTGATAATCCAAGCTAGTCCTATAGGTTTCATCATAATCCAATTTGCATTTTTATTATACACGCCAATACCTAAAACCGCACCGATTAAAATGTGCGTAGAGCTTACTGGAATTCCAAATTGTGTTGCTAAAAGTATTACTATACTTGCTCCAAGTTCCGCACTAAATCCTGTTGTAGGGCGTATGGAAGCTAGTTTAGAACCTACGGTGGTAATAACTTCTTTGCCTAAAAACCAAAGCCCTACAACCAAGGCAACTCCAAACATAGCTAGAGCGGCAAAAGGTACAGGAGAATTTGCATTGATAGTGCCATTTTTAAGAACATCTAAGATCGCAGCAAAAGGGCCAATAGCATTGGCTATATCATTAGCTCCATGAGAGAAAGCAAAACTAGAAGCGGTAAAAATTTGAAACCAAGCAAAAAGTCTATCGGTGGTTTTGTTTAATTCAGTTTTTTTAACAATCTTTACTATAGCAAAAGTTACAATATAGCTAATAGTTCCAATAATTCCTATAATCCAAAAATTTTGCAAAATATCTAAAGTACTAACATTGTTTAAGCCCTTAAATAAAAACATAGCAGTGATGATAGCAGCTCCAACGCAAGCGATAATAGGCATATGTGTTTTTAAAACAGAGTAGATATCTATACTTTTTTCTTTTTCTTTAAATTCTTTGATTTGATTTTTATAAAAGCTATTTTCTTGTCCTTCATCTTCTAAGGCTATAGCTGAGAGTTCTTTAATTTGTTCTTCCATACTTTTAGTTTTAAGATTTAAAAAATAATTTTCTTTAAATTTTTTTCTATCTTTTTTTAAATTTTTTAGTTCTTCGCTAAGTTTTTCTGATGGTTTGAGTATTTTTTTGTCTATATAGGAGTAGATAAGATAAGCTACAAGACCACCTAAGAGGGGTGAAATAACCCAAGATATAGCAATCCTTACTATTTCACTCCATTTAACCATGGATAAGGTTTGAGATCCATCAAATTTTAAAAGCCCCATCATAATACTAGCTCCAACTATACCGCCTATGATACTATGCGTAGTAGATACAGGTAAGCCTTTTTTTGTGGCGATAAAAATCCAAGCTCCAGAGCTTAAAAGTGCTGCTAGCATGATGGCAACAAAAAGCATAGGATCAAATTGTTCAGGAAATATAACTATTCCACTGCGTATCGTTTTAGTCACTTCAGCGCCTGCAAAAATGGCACCGCTGAGTTCAAAAACAGCTGCTATGATCAAAGCTTGTTTTATGGTTACAGTTTTAGCTCCCACGCTAGTACCAAAAGAATTTGCTACATCGTTTCCACCTATGTTAAACGCCATAAATATTCCAAAGATAGAAGCGAGTATAAAGAGTATGAGTTGGTGTTGGGAAATATAGCCAAATCCCCAAATGATAAATGCAATTACACTGATAGTAAAAATGATAAATGCGATAAGATTATCTTTTTGCATAAAATTAAGCCTTTTTTAGCTTGAATTATACCCTTATAATCCTGAATTTGCAAATTTTACAGCTCTTATCCTTTATAGCTAATTTTTATTTATTTTAATTTTTTATAATGAAAAATAAATAATGATTTTAGGAAAAGCGATGAAAAGTATTTTATATATACTTATGCTTTTTTTCTCTTTGCTAAATGCTGATGAGCTAGATAATGCCTTAAAAAATAATCAAAACCAATGGCAAAAATTTAATTATCAAGCTGCCAAAAAAGCGCCGACAATAAAGGAAGAAAATATTGATTTTAAAAGTGCTTTAAATGGTATATTATCCAATACATTGGAAAATAAAAATGGTATTGATAAAACCGATGGAAATTTAGATTTTCAAAATGAAAATGTGCAAATTAAAAATTTAAACTCGCTTTATGAGAGGGAGAATAATTCTTTGCTTTTTCAAAAAGAATTTTACGCTACACAAGATAGTTATAATTATTCAGGCGGATTGATTAATCGTTATGAAAAAGATGATTTTTTATTGGGTATAAATGGCTTCATCGATGGGCAAAAGGAACAAAAAGAAAGCAAAAGCTTTGGAGCTGAATTGGGTTATCATCAATTTATAAAAGCTTATAGCAATTATTATGTTCCAAATGAAGCGGATGAAAATTTACAATTCGGAATAAGCTTTGCTATCCCATCTTATAGTGCTTTTATCTTTGATATAAGTAAAGATAGTGAGAAAATAAATTATCAAGTATCGTATTCACCTTATAGCGTTTTGAGTTTAAAAATATTACGCCGCGATTTTAGTGCAAATGAAGCTATTGATGATACTGTTTTGCAGGTGGGTTTTAGTTTTAATTTTGATGAAAGTTTTATGAAGCAACTTAGAAAAAAAGATAATGCCTTGCAAGAAGTTAATCGTTATGACTTCTTGCAAAGAGTGCGTTAATGCATACCAGCATTATGGAATTTTTCTGGATTATCTAGGGCATAGCGGAATTTTTCCCAATCAATTTGCTTATCCCATATTGCTACGATTAAGGCTGCAACCGAATTTCCGCAAAGATTTCCAACCGCTCTCATTTCTGACATGAATTTATCAACACCTAAAAGAACTCCTATAGCAGCCACAGGTAAAACTTGTGCTAAGGTTGCATTTGCCTCAGAAATTTCCATATTGCCTAAAGCTGCTAGGGTACTTCCAAGAACAATAAATCCTGAACCTGTAACACCTACTGCACCTTTTGAAGCTATCATTAAGACTATTAAAATGCTTATTTCATGAGCTAAGCTTAAATTTACATTGAAAGCTTGAGCTAGGAAAATCAAACTCATGGCTAGGTATATATTAGTACAATCAAGATTAAAACTATATCCTGTTGGCAAAACAAGTCCGACGGTAGCCTTAGAAAGACCTGCTTTTTCAAGTTTTCTCATCAAAGGAGCAAGAGCAGACTCGCTAGAGCTTGTTGCAAATACTATAAGCACTTCTCTAGAAATAAAGCGCATAAATTTAAATATATTGACTTTTGCAAAATAACAAATCAAGCCTAAAATTCCAAAAATAAAAATAAGACAAGAAACAAGCATTACCAATAATAAATATGCAAGATTGATCAAAGAGCCTAAGCCGTATTGGGCTATAAGCACCGCCATAGCCGAAAAAGCAGCGACTGGACTAAAATACATGATGACTTGTAAAATTTTAAATACAAAGTTTTGAATTACCTCAAGAACTCTTTGGATAGCTTGTCTATCTTCTATTCTCATTAAAGAAATAATAAGAGCTGTAATAATAGCAATAACTAAAACTTGCATAGTTTTGCCTTCGGTAAAAGGAGTTATAATATCCCTTGGCATAGCATCTTGTAGAATGTGCATGATCTCTGAACTTGCACTTACCTCAGTTGTTTGAGAAATATATTTTTGTACACTTGCAGTATCAAGTTGTTTTGGATCAAGATTCATTCCGCGACCCGGTTGCATTATGTTCGCCATAAAAATACCTATAGCAAGTGCTAAGGTGCTTACAACTTCAAAATAAATAACTGCTTTAGCACCTATACTTCCAACTTTTTTAAGGCTTTCAAGGCTAATGATGCCTAAAACCAAGGTAACAAAAATAATAGGACCAATAAGAACTTTTAAGGCGCTTATGAAATAATCAACTCCAGGTTTACTCGCTATAGCTATTTCTTTGTTTACATAGCCAAGTATAATGCCTGCAATAATACCTACAATAACCCAAAAACCCAAACTTTTAAACATGCGTTTATATAATGGAGGTTTTCTTTCTGCAAAGGTTTGACTTAAAGTTTCCAAAATAACTCCTTATAATTCCACTTTTAGAGATTAAGCTAATTCTAAAAGTTTAGCAAAAAATAAATAGAACATAGTTTAAAAATAATTAAAATAAGTTTTTAGTAAAACTAATTTTTTAAATCGTGTTACTAAATTTCTCAATTATTATGATTTTATTTATCTTAAAATATCATAATTTATTTATTTATTTTTTATTATAAATGCTTTATAATATTTTGATAATTACTTTAAGAAAAAGGAATATAAAAAATTAAGATTATGGAAGAAATATTCTTAGCAAAAGATGCCCTTATTACATCTAAAACAGATCTTAAAGGAAATATTATTTATGCTAATAATGATTTTTTAAAATATGCAGGCTATGAAGTTGATGAACTCTTGTTAAAATCTCATAATATAGTCAGACATGAAGATATGCCTCGCACTGTTTTTAAATGCTTATGGGATTATATACAAAATGGTAAGGAAATTTTTGCTTTTGTAAAAAATAAAGCTAAAGACGGAAGGTATTATTGGGTTTTTGCTAATATAACGGCTTCTTTTGATAAACAAGGCAATATTATAAATTATTATTCAGTGCGACGTGCTCCTAACCGCAAGGCTTTGCCCATTATAGAAGAAATTTATAAAATCCTACTTGAAAAAGAAAAACAAGGCGGGATTAAAGCAGGACTTCAGACTCTAGATGATATAGTAAATTCACATAAAACTCATTATAATCATCTAATTTTTAATCTACAAAAAAATAACTAATTCAACTATACTTAATAATAAATAATATATAATTGCGAAATTTTTTAGGTAATATATATTACAAGGTGTGAATAAAATTCTTAAAATATAAAAACAAAAGGAAATGCAATATGAAAAATGCGTTTATATTGGCTATTTTTATGGGTTTTTTAGGTGTACTTGGGACTATATTTGTTCATGCTTATATTGGAGCAGTAATTTTTATTTTAATTATTGCTTTATTGGCTTATCTTCTGTTATATTATAAAGATGAGCAAATAATGATAGATAAATTACACAAGCTTTGTAAAGAATTAAAAGAAGGAAATTTTGATAATAGAATAGTGTATATTAAGACCAAAAGCAAGAAACTAGCTGAAATTGCAGATGATCTTAATAATACCATCGATGGTTTAGAGGCTTACTTAAGAGAAATCAACACTTCTATTTCTTGTTCGCAAAAGGGTGAATTTTATCGCAAGGCTTTACCTGAAGGCTTAAAAGGGATTTTTGCACGCAATATAGATTTTATTAACAAAGCCTTAGCAAATATAGAAGTTACTGCAAAATCTACATTTAAAAATGCATTATCAAGAACTTTAATGGATTTAAGTCTTGGCAATCAAAATAAAGATATGTCTCAAATTTCAGCTTCCTTAAACCAAGATATTAGCGCGATGAAACATGTTTATGATTCAGTTGATAGCATTACTCATGTAGCTACGGAGAATGGCTCTGAGGTTGATTCTTTGCAAAATGCTATGGCGTCTTTAATGGAAGTGGTAAATTCTAGCAAAGAAACAGTGCAAACCTTTGTTGCTAATTCGCAAAATATTACCTCTGTGGTGGAAGTTATACGCGATATAGCTGATCAAACTAATTTGCTTGCATTAAATGCTGCCATAGAAGCTGCTAGGGCAGGTGAGCATGGCCGTGGTTTTGCAGTTGTTGCAGATGAGGTTAGAAAATTAGCTGAAAGGACGCAAAGATCTACAAGTGAGATTTCTATTGCTATTCAAACCATGCAACAAGATTTTGTTAATATTCAAAGTGGTAGCGAACAAGTATTTAATATAGTTAGCGAATCTGAAGAAAGGATTAATAAATTCTCTGAAGCATTTAGGGGTCTAGAAGAAAATAGCTCGACATTGGGTAAAAATTTTGGAGCTTTTGCTAAAAGATTAATTTTATCTGTTGTTAAAATCGATCATATTTTATATAAATCAAATATTTATCTTAGTCTCAATGGAGCTCAAAAATTCAATCTTGCAAGTACAGATCCTATATCAAATCTTTGTTTAGATGAAAGAGCGAAAAATGTGATTAATGAACTTGTATCAGAATCTGATTTGGTTTTGGCTAAAGAATTTATTCAAGATAATGCTCAAAAGGCTATAAAAGAAGCAAATGTTGAATACATCGATCAAAAAGTGTATGATAATATTGTAAGTGATATTAAAGCGTTAGAACAAAAAAGTGCTGATATTTTAGATAAGTTAAAACTTTAAGGAAAAATAAATGGCAAAAGAAATTTTTTTACAAGAGGATAGCTTAATTACTTCAAAGACGGATTTACAAGGGAAAATAGTTTATGCAAATGATGATTTTTTAAAATACGCAGGTTATACTATGGCAGAGGTATTATATAAACCTCATAGCGTGGTTAGACATGAAGATATGCCTCGTACAGTGTTTAAATTTTTATGGGATTATATAAAAGAAGGTAAGGAAATTTTTGCCTATGTTAAAAATAAAACTAAAGACAATGGTTATTATTGGGTTTTTGCTAATGTAACACCTTCTATAGATGCAAATAATAATATTATTGGATATTATTCTGTGCGTCGTATGCCAAATAAAAAAGCGATAGATACTATAGAAAAACTTTATAGTGATTTGCTTAGGGCTGAAAAAGAAAGTATAAATAAGGGTGTAGAATTGCTGAATGATTTTTGCAAAAATGCTGGAAAAAGCTATAATGAATTGATTTTTTCTTTACAAGAATCCAAGTAAAAAAAGGCTTAAAGCGAGTTTGTTTTAAGCCTAGATATTATATAATCTTTCGCTTTAAATTAATTTTCTAGGGTAAATTATGTTTGATATTATTGTCATAGGTGGTGGCCATGCTGGAATTGAAGCAAGTGCTGCTTCCGCTAGAATGGGCAAAAAAACATTGCTTTTAACTACACTTATAGAGCAAATTGGTGCAGCGAGTTGTAATCCTGCAATAGGTGGACTTGCGAAGGGTCATCTCGTAAAAGAGATTGATGCTATGGGTGGTTTGATGGGTGAGATTACGGATATAGCGGGGATACAATTTCGCATTTTAAATGAAAGCAAGGGCGTTGCAGTACGAGGAAGTAGGGCACAAATTGATATGGATAAATACCGTATCGTTGCACGCAACAAGCTTTTAAAACTTAAGAATTTAGAAATTTCTCAAGAACAAGTATGCGAATTGATTTATGAAAATGATAGCGTTGTAGGAGTTAAAACCAACCTGCAAAATAGCTATAAAGCAAAGAAAGTAATCTTAACCACGGGTACTTTTTTAAATGGACTTATTCATATAGGTGAAAATAAGCTTACAGCGGGCAGAGTGGGCGAACTTGCTTCTGTGAAATTGGGTGAGAATTTACTGAGTACTAATTTAAAAATGGGTAGATTAAAAACAGGAACTTGCCCAAGGGTAGATGCTAAGAGTATTGATTTTGATGTATTAGAAATTCAATATGGTGATAAAAATCCTAAGGCTTTTAGCTTTAGAACAAAAAATTTTAATCCTAAACAACTTCCTTGTTATATTGCAAGGACAAATTTAAATACTCATGAGATTATTAAAAACAATTTTTACCGAGCACCGCTTTTTACAGGGCAAATTGAAGGAGTAGGCCCAAGATATTGTCCTTCTATTGAAGATAAGATTAATCGTTTTAGCGAGAAAGAAAGCCACCATCTTTTCATAGAGCCACAAACTATTGATGCAACAGAATATTATATCAATGGTTTTTCAACTTCTTTACCTTATGAAGTCCAAATTCAAATGTTGCGCTCGGTAAAAGGTTTTGAAGAGGCTAAAATTACACGCTTTGGTTATGCTATAGAATATGATTACATAGAACCAACAGAGCTTTATCATACTCTAGAAACTAAAAAGATTAAAAATCTTTATTGTGCAGGACAAATTAATGGTACTACAGGATATGAAGAAGCTGCAGCTCAAGGTTTTATGGCAGGAGTGAATGCTGTTTTAGCTTTGGACAATAAAGAACCTTTCATTTTGCGTAGAGATGAGGCTTATATCGGCGTTTTGATTGATGATCTAGTTATTAAAGGTACAAAAGAGCCTTATAGAATGTTTACTTCAAGGGCTGAATTTAGATTGCTTTTAAGGGAAGAAAATGCCATTGTAAGACTTGGAAAATATGGCAAAGAATTGGGGCTTTTAGAAGATGAGTCTTATCAGTTTATAGAAAATATTCGTTTAAATACTCAAAAAGGACTTGAACTGCTTCTTGAAAAAGAATTTACTCCAAATACTGAAAATAACACCTTTTTAGCAAGTATAGGAGAGGAAAAAATCACCTCCATAGTTAATTTGCAAAAAATTGTTGCAAGATCGAGTTTTGATATAGAAAAGCTAAAAAAATTAAATGTGATTTTTGAAAATATGGATGAGTATTCTTTAAGAGAAATTTTAAACGAGGCTAAATATTACCATTATATCGCTATGCAAAAATCGCAAGTTGAAAAAATGAAAAATTTAATTGATATGAAAATTCCAAGTGATTTTGATTTTACAAGTGTGAGTGGATTAAGCAATGAGGTTGTAGAAAAGCTACAAAAACATAAGCCTTTAACACTTTTTGCAGCGAGCGAGATCAGTGGGATCACCCCTGCAGCTTTAGATATCTTACAAATTTATATAAAAATGCAAAAGAAAAAAGCTTAATGCTTGCTAGCGTAATTTTCTTAATTACTCTAATTTTACTTTTTTGGCGCCCATGGAATTTGCCCCTATGGTTGATTGCTATTTTTGGGGCTTTATTTGCATTTATTTTTAAGCTGGTTAATTTAGAGGACGCTTTTTTTGTTTTTGATCTTGTTTGGGATAGTTCTTTAACTCTTGTGGGTTTGATTATACTTTCTTTTAGTTTGGAGGTTTTGGGATTTTTTAATTTTGTTGCTGTGAGAATTTTACGCCTTTCAAAAGTTAAAAATTTCCATACAATCCATACTAAAAAATTAATGCTTTTTATGCTTGTTTTTGTCTTTTGTCTTTCGGCTTTGTTTGGAAATGATGGGGCTATTTTGATTATTACTCCCATTGTACTTGCACTTTTTTCAACTCTTAAAAACTATAAAGAAAGTGCTATCTTAAGTGCATTTTTATTGAGTGTTTCTTTTTTATGTGATGCAAGTTCAAATGCTTTGATCATTTCAAATTTGACAAATATTATTACAGCTAATTATTTTGATCTTGACTTTTTGGAATTTGCCAAGACTATGTTTTTGCCTAATTTATTTGTGTTGTTTTCTACTATTATAATGGTATTTTTGATTTTTGCAAAAATATTACCTAAGGAGCTTGAAATCAATATCTTAACAAAAGATTGTATTTCGGTAAAACTTTTTGTTTTTTGTGTTGTTTATTTAATATTTTTTGTATCAAGTTTTTTTATAGGAGAATTTTATAGCTTAAATGTCAGCTTTTTTGCTATAAGCGGTGCTTTGATCTTTTGGTTTTTTGTTTGTTTTTTAAAGAAAAAGGAGGCATTAAAAATTATTAAAAATGTACCTTGGGGTATTTTTGCTTTTAGTTTTGGACTCTATATGGTAGTTTTTGCCTTGCATAAGGTTGGAATTAGTAATATTTTAATTTCTATCTATGATGTTTTAGCTCAAAATAAAATTACTGCCATTTTTGGAACAGGGTTTATCTCGGCTTTTCTTTCTTCTATATTCAATAATCTACCTATGACTTTGATTGGTGATTTAGCCTTGAAAAATTTTCCTCAAAGTATGGTTTATGCACACCTTTTAGGAGTCAATATAGGACCAAAACTTACTCCCATAGGCTCTTTAGCTACTTTACTTTGGCTGGGACTTTTGACAAAAAAAGGTGTAGAAATTTCTTTTTGGAAGTATTGTAAATTTGGTTTTTTAATCACTTTTCCAGTGCTCATTTGTTCGCTTTTTGCACTTGTTTTGCAATATTAAAATAAAACTTAGTAAACAAAGAAAAAATTTATTTTATTTTAGATACACTAATGATTTGGTTAAAATAAAAAACGAAAGGACGAAGTTATGGCTACATCTGAAAGTAGACGAAGCTTTATGGGTTTTGCATTTGGAACAGTAGCTGCTGTAGGTGGTGTTTTTTCACTCGTTGCAGTGAAAAAAACTTGGGATCCGCTTCCAAGTGTTAAAGCTGCGGGTTTTACTACAGTAGATTTATCGGGAATGCAAGATGGAGAGCTTAGAACTATAGAATGGCGTAAAAAGCCTATTTTTATCTTAAAAAAAGATCCAAATATGGAAAAGGATACAAAGCGAGATGTTGTGGTAGATAATGCTGCATATACTGTTGTTATAGGACTTTGTACTCATTTGGGTTGTATTCCTGCTTATCACGCAAGTGAGCAACTTTTTAAATGTGCCTGTCATGGTGGTGAATTTGATACAAGTGGAAAAAATACCTTTGGGCCTCCTCCAAGACCTCTTGATATACCTCCTTTTAAAATAGATGGAACCAAACTTGTTCTAGGTGAAGAAGGTCCAGAATACAAAAAAATGACGGAGGAAGCTTAATATGGCGCATATTAGAAAGGCTAATGGGCTAGTGGATTGGCTTGATCAAAGACTAGCAGTACATAAATTACTTGATGTTTTAATGGTAAAATATTGGATTCCAAAGCAAATCAATTTTCTTTGGGCAATGGGAGTTATTTTAACTACTCTTTTTACTGTGCTTTTTATTACAGGGCTTTTGCTTGTTATGTATTATAAGCCTGATACTGCTCTTGCTTTTGATAGTGTAAATAAAACTATCATGCAGGAAGTGGAATATGGTTGGCTTTGGCGTCATATGCACGGTGTTGCCGCTTCGGTTATCTTCTTAATTATCTATATTCATATGCTAACAGGAATTTATTATGGTTCTTATAAGCGTGGTAGAGAGATGATTTGGGTAAGCGGTATGCTACTTTTTGTAGTATTCTCTGCTGAAGCTTTTAGTGGATACATGCTTCCTTGGGGACAAATGAGTTATTGGGCAGCTCAAGTTATTACTAATCTTTTTGGTGGAATTCCACTTATTGGACCTGAGCTTGTTATTTGGATTCGTGGTGATTATGCAGTTTCTGATCCAACTTTGACAAGATTTTTTATGCTTCATGTATGTTTACTTCCTATAGTAATCATTGCTATCATAGCATTTCACTTTTATTCCTTAAGAATTCCTCATGTAAATAATGAAATCGCTGAAGAATTAGACTTTGATTTAGAAGCTGAAAAATATATGGCAGGCGATACAAAAGGTTCTAAAGTAATTCCTTTTTGGCCAGGATTTTTATCTAAAGACTTCATGTATATTTGTCTTTTTATGATTTTCTTTTTCTATTTGGTATGCTTTAAGTTTGGTTTTGCAATGGATCCTATCAACTTTGATCCAGCTAATGCACTTAAAACTCCAGCACATATTTATCCTGAGTGGTATTTCTTGTGGAGTTATGAAGTTTTAAGAGGATTTTTCTTTGATATTGCAGGTATTAAAGCTTTTGATATAGGTTTGGCTGCTTTTGGTATTGCACAAGTTATTTTCTTCTTACTTCCTTGGCTTGATAGAAGTGATGTGGTTAAACCTGCTCACGAACGACCTTTATTTTTTATTTGGTTTTGGGTATTGCTTATAGATCTCATCGTTTTAACTATTTATGGAAAATTACCTCCAACAGGTGTAAATGCTTGGGTTGGTTTTTATGCTTCTATAATATTTTTACTTTTATTTATAGTCGTTTTACCTGTAATAACTATCATGGAAAGAAAAGGAGCTAAGTAATGAGAGAACTAAAAATATTTTTAGTAGTAGTGGTTTTTACTGCTCTTGTTTATTGGGGAGTTGAGCCTTATGCGCACTCTGTAATGAAACCCCATGTTGCTCCTGCTAATTTTGATTATGCAGCAGAAGATACAGCTTATGCTAAAGGTATCATAGCAGAAAAAGAAATAGCTTTAGAAGATGCGAAAAAATCAAATGATGCAAAAAGAATAGAAAGTGCTCAAAAAGATCTAGATAAGGCTAAAGAAAATTTAGCTAAAGTAGAAGAGCTTTGGGCAGATGTTGCAAAAATTGATTTTACTAAAGGAAACGCCGCAAAAGGCAAGGAGTTCTTTAATAATAATTGTTTTGCATGTCATGGCGTTAAAGAAGATGATATAGCAGCAAATATTACAGATTCTTCTTTGGGTGTAATCCCACCTGATCTTAGTTCAGCAGGTGTTATTTTTGATGAGAAATTTTTAGCCGCTTTGATCATGAATCCTGCTCTTGCTTTAAAAGTAGATCATAAATTTGGCGATGCTTTTATCATGACTGCTTACAATAGTGAAACTTCAGGAGATAGTGAAGAGCTTGTAAATGCAAATATAGCTGATGTTATTGCTTATTTAAAAGAAGTAGGTGTTAAATTTGAAGCTAAAGAAAATGCTACAATTAAACAAGAGGCAGAGCTTAAATACTCAAAAATTGAAGATGCTAATGAGAAATCAGCTTTGGTTGAAAAAGAAATTGCTTTTGCTAAAGATAAAAGTACTTTTATAGAAGCTTGCGGTCGTTGCCATGATGTTAAGTATGATAATTTCTTTACCCCATCTAATCATAATGACTTGGCAAATTATTTAGGTTCAGTTCCACCTGATCTTTCTATGATGATTAGATCTCGCGGAGAGCAATACTTGCATGATTTTATCAATAATACTCAAAAACTTCTTCCAGGAACTGCTATGCCAAGAGTAGGTCTAACAGAAGATGCACAAGCTAAAGTTGTTTCTTATCTTGAAAAAGTGGGTGATAGCAAAAAAGAAGAAAGAGAAAGCATAGGAATTTATGTAATGATATTCTTTGTAATTCTAAGTATTTTTGCTATAGGCTGGAAGCGTTCTGTTTGGTCTAAACTACATTAATATTATAAAATTTTTGCCACTATTTTATATCTGTGGCAAAAATTCTATCTTTTCTTCGATTTTATTAAATTTTAAACCTAATTAAGAGATACTATCAAATAATAATTTTTATTAATTGGAGTATATCATGCTTGAAAAACAAATGATTAAATTTATTCTTTCAAAATGGAATTATGGAAATTTTAGAATTGTATTTTGGGATCAAGAAGAATTTCATGTGGGTAATCAGCCTGCTAAATTTTCTTTAATTTTCAAAGAAAAAATACCTTTTTTAAAATTATTTAGTGATACGAGTTTAGTTTTTGCAAAACACTATATGGAGTCTAAACTAGAAATTGAAGGTGATTATGATGAAATAGCTAAAGTTTTGTATTATTTTTCAAATAAGCGTTTTTTAAAAAATACAGAGGATATCTTGAGTAAAATAGCCCAAAAACAGGAAAGTAAAAATATCAAAAGTCATTATGATATAGGTAATGATTTTTATAAACTTTGGCTTGATGATACAATGAGTTATTCTTGTGCTTATTTTAAGACTTCTAGCGATACTCTTTATGAAGCTCAAATCAATAAAATAGAGCATACCCTTAAAAAGCTTGATTTAAAACCCAATGAAAAGCTTTTAGATATAGGTTGTGGTTGGGGTTGGCTTTCTATTATAGCGGCACAAAAATATGGAGTTAAGGTTGTTGGAATTACTATTTCAGAAGAACAATGCAAGAAAGCCCAAGAAAGAGTAAAAGAGCTTAAGCTTGAGGATAGAGTAGAGATAAGACTTCAAAACTATCAAGATTTGGAATTTGAGGATTATTTTGATAAAGTTGTTTCAGTGGGAATGTTTGAACATGTAGGCAAAGAAAATTTAGGACTTTATTTTATGAAAGCAAAACAAGTATTAAAACCAGGAGGTTCTATGCTTTTGCATTCAATTTTGGCAATGTTTGAAGGAAAAACTAATGCTTGGATAGATAAATATATTTTTCCAGGAGGCTATTTGCCATCATTAAGAGAGGTTGTAAGTGCTATGAGCGAATGGGATTTTCACCTTCTTTTAGCAGAAAGCTTGAGAATACACTATGCAAAAACTTTAGATATGTGGAGTAATAATTTTAATCAAGTATTACCTCAAGTAAGAAAAAAATATGATGAAGAATTTATAAGAATGTGGGATTTATATCTTCGCTCTTGTGCTTCTGCGTTTCGCGTTGGAAGTGTAGATTTGTTTCAATTTTTAATTACAAAAGAAATCAATAATAATCTTAGTCTTACTAAAGAGTATATTTATAAGTAAATACTAAACTTAAATTTGATAAAATCTTAGCTTCATTTCGCACGCATCAATCCTTTTTAGCTTGTATAAATTAAGGGATGCGGAGGAATAAAGCTAAATTATAAGGAGAAACTCATGGTTAGTATGAGAGATTTATTGGAATGTGGTGTACATTTTGGACATCAAACAAGACGCTGGAATCCAAAAATGAAAAAATTTATTTTTGGTGAGAGAAAAGGTATTTATGTAATAGACTTACAAAAAACTTTGAGATATTTTAGATATACTTACAATATCGTTCGTGATGCCGCTGCTGAAGGAAAAACTATACTTTTTGTGGGTACAAAAAAGCAAGCTGGTGGAGCGATTAAGGAATACGCTGAAAAATGCGGTATGCCTTATGTAAATCATAGATGGTTAGGCGGTATGATGACAAATTTTGGAACTATTCGCCAATCAATTAGAAAATTAGAAGTTATTGAAAAAATGGAAGAAGATGGAAGTATTAAACTTTTAACTAAAAAAGAAGCTTTAATGCTTACGAGAAAAAAAGAGAAATTATTGGCTTATCTTGGTGGAATTCGTTATATGAAAACACAACCTGATATGATTTTCGTTATAGATACAGTAAAAGAAAAAATTGCAGTTCAAGAAGCAAATAGATTAAAAATTCCTGTAGTAGCTCCACTAGATACAAACTGCGATCCTGATCTTGTAACTTATCCTATCCCAGGAAATGATGATGCAATTCGTTCAGTTCAACTTTTTTGCCAAGAAATGGCTGAAGCTATCAATGAAGGAAAAGCATTAAGAGAACAAGATGGTGAAGCTTTACCAAGTGAAGAAAAAGAAATCACAGATGAAGAGAAAAAAGAAGTTTTAGACGAAGCAATGAGCGAAGAAGATTTTAATGGGGAGCAAGAATAATGGCTGAAATTACTGCTGCAATGGTAAAAGAACTCCGCGAAAGCACAGGCGCGGGGATGATGGATTGTAAAAATGCTTTAAGTGAAACAAATGGAGACTTTGACAAAGCAGTTCAACTTTTAAGAGAAAAGGGTTTGGGTAAAGCCGCTAAGAAAGCTGATAGACTTGCTGCTGAAGGTTTGGTAAGTGTTAAAGTAAGTGATGATTTTACAAGTGCAACGGTAAGTGAAATTAATTCAGAAACAGATTTTGTAGCTAAAAATGATCAATTTATCGCATTAACAAAAGATACGACAGCACATATACAAAATAATAGCCTACAAAGCGTTGAAGAACTTCACTCTAGCACAATCAATGGCGTAAAATTTGAAGAATATTTAAAAAGTCAAATTGCAACTATCGGTGAAAACTTAGTTGTAAGAAGATTTGCTAGTTTAAAAGCAGGTGCAAATGGTGTGGTAAATGGATATATCCATACTAATGGTCGTGTGGGTGTTATCATCGCTGCAGCTTGTGATAATGCTGAAGTAGCAAATAAATCAAGAGATTTCTTAAAACAACTTTGCATGCATATAGCTGCTATGAAGCCAAGCTATTTAAGCTATGAAGATTTGGATATGGAATTTGTAGAAAATGAATATAAAGCTTTAGTCGCAGAGCTTGAAAAAGAAAATGAAGAAAGACGCAGACTTAAAGATCCAAACAAACCAGAGCATAAAATTCCTAAATTTGCAAGCCGTAAACAGCTCAGCGATGCAATCTTAAAAGAAGCTGAAGAAAATATAAAAGAAGAGCTTAAGGCTCAAGGCAAACCTGAGAAAATTTGGGACAATATTATCCCTGGTAAAATGAATAGCTTTATAGCGGATAATTCTCAACTTGATAGTAAACTTACTTTAATGGGTCAATTTTATGTAATGGATGATAAAAAAACTATTGAACAAGTGATTGCTGAAAAAGAAAAAGAATTAGGCGGAAAAATCAAAATAGTTGAATTCATTCGTTTCGAAGTGGGAGAAGGTTTAGAAAAGAAAACCGAAGATTTTGCTGCTGAAGTTGCTGCACAGCTTTAAAGTATTAAAATGGAATTATTAAGAGCGGAAAATTTAGGTCATAGCTTTGATTATCCGCTCTTTGAAAATTTAAATTTTTCTTTAAATCAAAAAGATTGTATTGCTATACAAGGCAGTAGTGGCTGCGGAAAATCCACTCTTTTGCATATAATTTCTTCTTTATTAAAACCAAATAAGGGCGAAGTTTTTTTTAAGGGTCAAAATCTTTACAAGATAAGTGAAAATGAAAGACTGAAAATTCGTCGTTATGACTTGGGCATCATTTTTCAAACCCATTATCTTTTTAAAGGTTTTTCAGCTTTAGAAAATATAGAACTTGCTAGTGTTTTATCAAACCAAGATTTAGATGAAAAAATCTTAAAAAAACTAGGTATTCATGAGCTTTTGAAACAAAAAATAGGTAAATTAAGCGGAGGTCAGCAACAACGCGTAAGCATAGCTAGAGTGCTTTGCAAAAAACCAAAAATTATTTTTGCTGATGAGGCTACGGGAAATTTGGATTTTGATAATGCTAAAAATGTTATAGAGCTTTTGGTTTCTTATGCCAAAGAAAATGATGCCGCTTTATTTTTTGTTACTCATGATTCTAAGCTTGCTCAATTTTGTGATAAGACTTATATTTTAAATACTAATGGAATTTGTTAATTATTTAGGAGATAAAAATGTAGCCACCTTTATGTTGCTCTTTGCTAGAATGAGTGGACTTATAGTATTTTTTCCCTTTTTTTCTCATAATTCTATCCCTATAATTATCAAAACGACTTTTGCATTATTTTTAACAATGTATTTATTTCCTTTGGCAAAACTTGAAATTTTACATTTAGATAGTTTTTTTATTATACAGCTTTTAAGTGAAATTGTTTTTGGAATGATAGCTGGGCTTATGTTGCAGATTATTTTTGCTATTATCATGATGGCGGGTGAGCAGATAGCTTTTACTATGGGATTTACTATGGCTAGTGTTTTAGATCCAAGTTCTGGAACAAATATGCCTATTACTTCACAAATTTTACATTTGATTGCTTTGTTATTTTTTCTTGCATTTGATGGTCATCATTTAATGCTTCTATTTTTAAGTCATTCTTTGGGTTATATTAGTCTTGGTGGTTTTTATCCTCATGAAAATTTAATGCATTATCTAAATATGGGAATGTTAAATATTTTTATTATAGGTTTTACGATGAGTTTTCCAATACTTGGAATTTCTCTTTTGGCAGATACTATTTTTGGGCTTTTAATGAAAACTATGCCGCAATTTAATCTTTTGGTAATTGGTTATCCCATTAAGATAGCTTTAGGATTTATAGTGTTAATAGCTATTTTACTTGTAATGATGCAATATTTTAAAGATTTGATTTTGGAGGTTTTTACTCATATGCAAACTCTATTTTTCGCCTAAGCAAAGGATAAATGAAAATGTTATAGAATAGCAATTATTTTTAAGGATTAAAGTGATGAAAATTTTACTTTTGAATGAAAACCCTGTTGTATCAAGACTTATAAGCTTGAGTGCGAAAAAAATGTCTTATGATTTTGAGGAAGTTAATGCCTATGATGAAAATTTAGGTCATTATGATGCAATTATAGTCGACAGTGATACGCCTGCTCCTTTGAAAATTCTTAAAGAAAAATGCGATAAACTAATTTTTTTAGCCCCGCGTAATCAAAGCGTGGATGTTGATGCTTTAATTTTACATAAACCATTTTTGCCTACAGACTTTTTAAATTTGTTAAATCAAGAAAATCTTAAAATCGAGGATGACGCTATTTTACCAATCGAAGAAGCTGAAAATCCTTATGCTAATATCAGTTTAGATTTAGATGATTTAAATTTAGATGATTTGCCTGATGAAAAAACTGAAGATATACAAGAAAATGAGCTCTCTATGGAAGAAAATTTAGAATCTTTAGCTCTAGATGATATAAAAGAGGATGCAAGAGCTCATGAAAATACCGATAAAGAGTTAAATTTAGATGACTTAAGTCTTGATGAAGAGCAAGAAAAGAATCATACATCAGAAGCTACAGTGAATCATTTAGAAGAAAAAAATGAAGATCAAGAATCTTTAGAAGTATTATCTCAAGATGATATTTTAGATGATAAAATTAGTGAAGAAAATTCTACAAACCAAGAGCAAGATTTTGAAGAACAAAATGAAATTCAAGATAAAATAGAAGATATTCAAGAGCTTGAAGAACAAACTGATAAATTAGACAAAGATTTATTAAAAGATAGTGAATTTGATGAAGGTCAAGAAGTAAATGCAAATGATGCTTTGGATATAAAAGAAGAAACAAAAATTGAAGCATTAGAGAAAGAGGAAAGTCTTGATAAAATTCAATCACAAGATCTTATCACCGATGATTTTCCTATCGTTGAAGAACAAGAAACAAAAGTTGATTTTGATGATATTCCAGAAGATGCTGAATTTTTAGGACAAACAAAAGAAGAGGATGAGGCTGTAGAGGATTTCTTGCCTGTTGTAGAAGATCAAGAAAATTTAGATGAGCATGATGAATTTGAAGAGATGAGTAATTTAAGCACTCAAGATCAAATTAAAGAAGAGTTAGCACAACTTGATGAACTTGAATATGATATTGACAGTGATGACAGTATTAAGGTTTTAGAGGATTTTAAAGAAGAGCCTATTTTAGATGACAAAGATTTACCGATTAATGATGAGGAAATCGTTGTTCCAAAATTAGAAATTAACGATTTTGATAGTTTAAAAGAAAGCGATATACAAGAAGCCTTAGGTGAAGAAATATCTACTTTAGAAGATAATAAAAGCGAGAAATTAAAAACCAAAGAAGATCAACTAGCAAGTGAAGCAGGTGAAGAAATTGTTAATGAATTGAGTCAAAGTATAGCAGGGGCTATCACTTCAAGCATTAAAGATGATACTTTAAAAGCAGCACTTAAGGGTATGAATATGAATATAAATATTAGCATTAGTTTTAACGAGGATAAAAATTGAGTGCTTTTATATTATTGGTTTCAGGGCCAAGCGGAGCAGGAAAATCTACTCTTTTAAAAAGACTTTTTGATGAATTTCAAGAAGAACTTTATTTTTCTATTTCTTCAACAACACGCTTGCCAAGAGAGGGTGAGCAACATGGGGTGGATTATTATTTTATCACACATGATGAATTTCAACAAGGTATAGATAAAGAGCAGTTTTTAGAATGGGCTAAAGTACATGAAAATTTTTATGGCACTTCGCTTGAACATACACAAAATGCTTTAAATGATGGCAAAATAGTTGTTTTTGATATAGATGTGCAAGGTTTTAAGATAGCTAAAGAGAAAATGGCTGAAAAAATCATTTCTGTTTTTATCACTACAAAAAATAAAGATGAATTAAAAAAAAGACTTATTAAGCGAAATACTGATACAATATTGCAACTAGAGAAAAGATTGCAAAATGCGAGTGATGAAATGAAAGAGCTTAACGAGTATGATTATTTGATCATTAACGATAAGCTAGAGGAAAGTTACGAAGCCTTAAGAGCAATTTTAATCGCCCATAAGTTTAAGACTAAAGGGCAAAATCTAGAGCAAATTCAAAATATTTGGAATAAAGGAGAATAAAATGGGTGGTTGGTCAAGTCCAAGTCATTGGTTAATTATTTTATTAATTGTTGTATTACTTTTTGGAGCTAAAAAGATACCGGAGCTTGCAAAAGGCTTGGGTAAAGGTATTAAGACTTTTAAAGATGAAATGAGCAATGAAGATGAAGCAGCAAAAAATGCAAATGCACATAAAATCGAAGAAAAGCAAAATACAACCAATCATACAAGCACTGATGCAAATATAGATGAAGTAAAAAAATCTTAAGGCTTAGTTTTTGAAAAATATTATTTTTAATGAGGTTAAAAAAATTTTAGAGTGTGATTTTGCGCTTGAAAATCCAAAGGATAAAAATCTAGCTCACTTTGCTACTCCTTTGGCTTTTTCTTTGGCTAAAGAATTAAAAAAATCACCTATTGCTATAGCAAATGATCTAGCTGCTAAATTTCAAGAGCATAGCTATTTTGATAAGGTTGAAGCGCTCAATGGGTATTTGAATTTTAGATTATCAAAAACCTTTTTAAATGATCTTGCAAACAAAGCTTTACAAAATCCAAATGAATTCTCCAAAGGAGAGGGTAAAACTGAAAGTTTTTTACTTGAATATGTCAGCGCCAATCCTACAGGTCCTTTGCATATAGGGCATGCAAGAGGCGCGGTTTTTGGCGATACTTTAGCGCGCGTTGCAAAACATTTAGGGTATAAATTTGACACCGAATATTATGTCAATGATGCGGGTAATCAAATTTATTTACTAGGACTTTCTATTTTCTTAAATATCAAAGAAAGTATTTTAAAACAAGAAGTGGAATATCCTGAGCAGTATTACAAGGGTGATTATATTATAGATCTTGCAAAAGAAGCTTATGAACACTTTCCTCAAGATTTTTTTACTGAAGAAAATATCCCTGCTTTAGCGGATTGGGCTAAAGATAAAATGCTTATTTTGATTAAGGATAATTTAAGTCAAGCAAATATTCAAATCGATGCTTATGCCAGTGAAAGATCTTATTATGGTGCTTTGGAGGCAACGCTATCAGCTTTAAAAGAGCATGGGGGTGTTTACGAACAAGAGGGTAAAATTTGGCTTGCTTCATCTTTAAAAGGAGATGAAAAAGATCGTGTTATTATCCGTGAAGATGGTCGTGGGACTTATTTGGCAGCAGATATAGTTTATCATAAGGATAAAATGAGCAGGGGTTATGATAAATGTATCAATATTTGGGGAGCAGATCATCATGGCTATATATCTAGAATGAAAGCCGCTATGGAATTTTTAGGCTTTAAAGCTGATGATCTTGAAATTATCTTAGCACAAATGGTTTCTTTGCTTAAAAATGGAGAGCCTTATAAGATGAGTAAAAGGGCTGGAAATTTTATCTTAATGAGTGATGTGGTAGAAGAGATAGGAAGTGATGCATTGCGTTATATCTTTTTAAGTAAGAAGTGCGACACTCATTTAGAATTTGATATAAGTGATTTACAAAAAGAAGATAATTCTAACCCTGTGTTTTATATTAATTATGCTCACGCTAGAATTCATCAAGTTTTTGGCAAAGCGGGTAAAAAAATCGATGATGTAATTGATGCAGATTTGCAAAGTCTAAATCAAGATGGAGTAAATTTGCTTTTTGAAGCTTTAAATTTAAAAGCTGTTTTAACCGATGCTTTTGAGGCGCGCGCTTTACAAAAAATTCCTGATTATCTTAAAAATTTAGCTGCTAGTTTCCATAAGTTTTACAATGAAAACAAAGTTGTAGGCTCTGTTAATGAAAATGATTTATTAAAACTCTTTGCTTTGGTTGCACTTAGCATTAAGACAGCTTTTGCTTTAATGGGAATTGAAGCTAAGAATAAAATGGAACATTAAAACAGTATTTTTACTGTTTTAATGATTGAGTAAAAATACTGCTATAATTACGATAACAATACCTAAAATTCCTATTTTGTTTAATTTTTCTCTATATAAAATCCACCCACCAAGACAAGTTCCTATGATTCCTATAGCACCCCAGGTTGAGTAAGCTATGCTTAGCGGAACATATTTTAAAGAAAAAGAAAGTAGAAAAAAGGCCAGTATGGCACTGATGATTGCAGCTATACCCCAAGATTTATGTCTAAAACCATCAGATTTTTTTAATAATAAATTCGCAACGATGTCTAAGAATGCTGATAAAATTATAATTGCTATATACATTTATTCTTTAACCTCGCCTATATTGATTAGGATGATTCCGATGATAGAAAGAGCAATGCCTAGCATTTGAGTCGAAGTTAAGCTTTCTTTAAAAAGTATAAAAGAAACTAAAAGTATAAGAATAATACCCAAAAGCTCCCACACGGCATAAGCAATTCCTACTTGAATTTTTTTAATCGCTTTTCCCATAAAGAAATAAGAAAAAGCTATAAAAATAGCCATAAAACCATAGGCTAAAATAGGATTATCCATTTTTAAAAAACTTGTACCCAAAACTTCAAAAACAATTGCGCTAATAAGAAAGAACCAGGCTATAAAGAGTTCTTTTTTTATTAAATTCAAGAAAGCCCTCCTAAAAATAAATGGCAAAATCATATCATTTAAAGCTTTAATTAGCCTTTTTATTTTATACTTTTAACTTTAGAAATCTTAAAGAAAGTGAGAATTGATGGGACGAGCATTTGAATACCGAAGAGCATCTAAGGAAGCTAGATGGGATAAAATGAGCAAGCTTTTTCCTAAACTTGCCAAAGCTATACAAGTAGCCGCCAAAGAGGGTGGAGCTGATCCTGATATGAATCCTAAGCTAAGAAGTGCTATAGCTACTGCTAAGGCAAATAATATGCCAAAAGATAATATCGATGCAGCGATAAAAAGAGCCAGTGGTAAGGACAGTGCTGATATTAAAAATATCCATTACGAAGGAAAGGCTGCTCACGGAGCTTTGGTGATAGTAGAATGTATGACGGATAATCCTACGCGTACAGTAGCCAATGTAAAAGCTATTTTTAGTAAAAATGGCGGAGAGGTTTTGCAAAACGGTTCTTTGGGTTTTATGTTTGCAAGAAAAGCGGTTTTCCATCTTGAGAAATTTGATGGAGATTTGGAAGAATTAGAGCTTGAGTTAATCGATGCAGGACTTGAAGAACTAGAGCAAAATGAAGAAGAATTAGTAATTAGTGGAGATTATACAGCTTTTGGCGAGCTTAGTACCGCTATAGAAGCTAAGGGCTTGGTTCTTAAAAAAGCAGGACTTGAATATATAGCCAATAATCCAGTAAGTTTTAACGAAGAGCAACTTGGAGATATAGAAAAACTTTTAGATAAACTTGAAGATGACGATGATGTTCAAGCTGTTTATACGAATATAGAATAAGGAGAAAAAATGTTAAAAACAATTGATACAAGTAAGGTTAATGAGTATAAATTTGCCCTTGTGGAAACTGAAAAAGGTACAATGAAATTAGAACTTTTTGGTGATGAAGCTCCACAAACTGTTTGCAATTTTGCAAATTTGGCAAATGAGGGTTTTTATAAGGATTTAAATTTTCATCGTGTGATTCCAAATTTTGTGATTCAAGGGGGCTGCCCACACGGTAATGGTATAGGCGGGCCTGGATATGAGATTATTTGTGAGTGTGATGATCAAGCACACAAGCACCAACGCGGGACTTTATCTATGGCACATGCAGGACGCGATACAGGAGGATCTCAATTTTTCATTTGCCACAGTCCACAGCCTCATTTAGATGGAGTTCACACTGTTTTTGGACAAATTAATCCTGAAGATAAAGAAAGTTTAGAAGTGTTAGATTCTATTCGTCAGGGTGATAAAATCATCGATATTAAAATCTGTGATAAAATTTAATTTACATTAATTTTTTATCTTACCTATAAAGCTAGTCTTTTATTAGACTAGCTAAAATAGCTTTTGTATAAATCTTAGTTAGAAAATATGATTTTAAATACTTGCTTTAATTTGTTTAATTTTTTAAGTTACAATTTTGAAAATTTTTCTTCTATAAGGCTAATATGCAAGAAATCATTCATTTTATCATCGAAACTGCTAGTGATTGGGGATATTTAGGTATTGTTATTTTAATGACTTTAGAAAGTTGTTTTATACCTTTTCCAAGTGAAATCGTGATGATTCCAGCAGGATATTTAGCACATAAGGGTGAGCTTGATATAGTTTTTTGTATATTAAGTGGGGTTTTAGGCTCTGTTTTAGGGGCTTTGATTAATTATTATATTTGCTTTTTTTGGGGTAAAAAATTCGTACTTAGATGGGGTAAATATTTTGGTATCAATGAGGCCAAATTTGCAAAATTTGAAGATTTCTTTAATAAACATGGAGAATTTTCCACCTTTACTTGTAGGCTTTTGCCAGGAATTCGTCAGTATATTTCCATGCCTGCGGGTTTGGTTAAAATGAAACTTGTTAATTTTGTGCTTTTTACTGCACTAGGTAGTGCTATTTGGGTAAGTATACTTGCATTTTTGGGTTATTATATAGGAGAAAATGAAGAGCTGATTAAAGCTTATCTGACTCAAATTCTCATTGCTATAGTTATTTTTATAATTTTGGCAAGTTTAATTTATATAAAAATAAAAAAGCCTTTTGCTAAAAAAGCTTAAATTTTATCGCTTACACTTTGTATAGCATTTTTAATTTGCAGTTTTGAATTTTCTAGCTTCGTTTTTTCTCTTTCATTAAAATCTAGTTCAAAGATTTTTTCTACTCCATTTTTTCCTATGATAGCAGGCAATGAAAATGCTAAATCATCAAAAACCACACTTACAGGATGCAAGCTTTTTCTATCTTCTAAAACAGCTTTAGCTAAATTTGCACAAGAAGTTCCTATGCCAAATTCGGTTCTTCCTTTGCGTTTGTAGATAAAATACCCCTCATCAACAACTGCTTTTTCGATATTTTCTATATCTAATTTTTTACCCATCTTATCGCAAAATGTTAGTAAATTTTGCCCTAAAACGCTAGCAGTAGAAAGGGCGGCAAATTGCGAATCCCCATGTTCTCCTATCATATAAGCGGTGATATCTTTGGGATTAAGATTTAAATCTTTGGCTAGAATTTTTTTAAGCCTAGAGCTATCAAGATTGGTTCCACTTCCAAAAACATGGTTTTTAGGTAAAGAGCTTAGAATTTGAGTGTAGTAAGTAATCGTATCGTTTGGATTTGTAGCAACGATATATTTACCCTTAAAATTTGCATGTTTTAAACTCAAAACAATATCCTTAAGCTCGGTAATATTGTTTTGAAGCTCAACCAAACGACTCGGTAATTCTTTTAAATTTTCTTTTCTGAAAGCTAGGATGATAATATCGCAATTTGCTAGTTTTTCTAAATTTGTAGCATGAATTATTCTTGTATAAGAAGAATGAATCGCAGACATATCTTCTAAATCTCTTGCGTGTGCTAAGGCTAAATCTTGTTTGATATCATATAAATAAAGTTCGGAGCAAATATTTTGCACAACAATATTATAAGCACTTGCTGCACCTACAAAACCTAAACCCACAATACCGATTTTTGACATTTTATTTCCTTTGCTTTGAAATTTTGTTATAATTATATAAATTTGATTTAAAGAAATTATAAATATGCAAAAGCCTGATATTCAAAGTTTAACAAATTTTCTAATCGACTATACGAAAACACTTTTAAGTGCGGGAACTTACACAGCTAGAGTTGCTAAATGTGTTGGCAGGATAGCTCAAGTTTATGGATATGAGATAAATATTAATTTCTTTTTTCATCATATTACTTTAAACATTGTAGATATTGAAGATAATTCCATACAAAGAACCTATGTAATACCCAATCATCATGCACATATCAATTTTAAGCTTATTTTTGAATTAAGTGCTTTAAGTTGGGCTATATATGATCATAAATACGAACTTGAAAAAGCAAAATTAGCTTTTAATACTATAAGCATTCAAAAAAAACATTCTTATATCTTAAATCTTTTATTTGTTTCTATAGCTAATTCAGGCTTTTGTAGGCTTTTTGGTGGGGATTTTGGTGCAGGAGTTTTGGTATTTTTTGCGACTTTTTTGGGACTGCTTTTAAGATTTGCCCTTACTAAGATAAAAATAGATTTAAGAATTCAATACATTCTTTGTTCTTTTGTTTCTTCTTGGTTTGTATTTTTGGGCTTGGATATGGGATATACAAATACTTCAGATGCAGCACTTGGTTCTAGTATTTTATATCTTATACCAGGGGTATTTTTTATCAATTCTATAATCGATATATTAAAAGATCATATTTTAATGGGTTTGAGTCGTATTATCAGTGTAGCTATTTTAATTTGTTGCATTGCTCTTGGAATTTATATGACTCTTAGTATTTCAAAATTTGGGATTTTGCAATGATTGAATTTATCTTAAAAGATATGTTTTTTGCTGCTATGGCTGGGTTTGGTTTTGCGTATGCTTGCAATCCTCCTTTAAAAACTCTTATTTTATCTGCACTTTTGGCAGCTATTGCTCATGGACTTCGTTTTACTTTGATAGAATATTTTCATTTTGAAACCTTAGCAATTGCAACCTTTATAGCTTCTTTTTGTGTGGGTTGCTTGGGTATTGCTTTGGCTAAGATTATTAAAACTCCTGCTGAAGTTATTGCTTTTCCTGCGCTTATTCCTATGATACCAGGTATTTATGCCTATAAGGCTATTTTATACCTTATCTCTTTCATACGCAGTGATGATTTAAAGGCTAAGTCTGAATTTTTGGTACAATTTTTTGATTATTTTTTTACGACACTTTCGGTAACTTTGGCTTTGGCTATAGGAGTGAGCGTTACTTTGCTTATATTTTTTGAGCAGAGTTTTATGATGACAAGGCATGCTAAAAAGCATTGATTTTTGTTTAATTTTTCTTATTATAATTTTGAAAATTTTATAAAAAAGGAAAAATATATGTTATGTCCTGTTTGTAATGTTGATTTAGTAATGAGCGATAGAAGTGGGGTTGAGATTGATTATTGTCCAAAATGTCGTGGCGTTTGGCTTGATCGCGGAGAACTCGATAAAATCATAGAACGCAGCACTCCTAACACAGCAAGTTTTAATCAAGCTCCAAGACAAGAACCTAGATATAACGATCATTCTTATAGCCAAAATCACGATCATTATTATAAAAAGAAAAAAAGAGAAAGCTGGCTAGGCGAACTTTTTGATTTTTAATTTATGAAAAATATAAATCTTTATATCCTTTTTAGTTTAATATCTTAAAATATCAAGCAAAAAGGATATAAAATGTATGAATTTTTACTACACGAACCCTTAGCAAATAAAAATTCCAAACACAATCACGAAGATCACTCCCATGAACATCATCACGCTGATGCAAGAAGTATGGATAAGAAAATATTAAAAATTTCTCTTTTGATGACCTTCTCAATGATGTTGGTTCAATTTGTATATTCTTTACTTTCTAATTCTCTTGCACTTTTAAGTGATACTTTACATATGTTTTCAGATGTTTTTGCCCTAACACTTAGCTTTTTAGCTATCATCGCTATAGAAAAATGGCAGGATCATCAAAAGACTTTTGGTTATTTTCGCTTAGAAATTTTGGTCGCATTTATCAATGCTTTAACCATCATTTTATCTGCGATTTTTATTATCTATGAAGCCATAGAAAAACTTATAAATCCAAGCAGTATTGATGCTAAAACTATGATAATTGTAGCTGTTTTAGGTTTTTTGGTAAATGCTATAAATGCTTTTATGATGTTTAGAGGTGCAAATTTAGAAAATGTCAATATGAAATCAGCCTTTTTACATATGATGAGCGATTTGTTGGGTTCTTTGGTGGTGATTATAGGTGGTATTGCTGTATATTTTAGCGGCATAGTTTATATAGATACGATTTTAGCTATTATTTTATCGCTCTTACTTTTAAGATGGTCTGTAACGCTTCTTAAGCAAAGTGTAAATGTTTTACTTGAAACTTCTCCTGTGGATATAGAAGAGGTAAAACAAGCTTTGCTTTTAAATTCTAAAGTAGAAGAGGTGATTGATTTACATATCACGCAAATTACCAATAAAATGTTAGTAGCTTCTATGCATTTACGAGTTAATATCGATGATTTAAAAGAATTTGAACAATTATCCTATGATTTATCGCATGATTTGTTGCACCGATTTGAAATAGGGCATATTACCATTCAACCTTTAAGGAGTAAAAATGAAATTTAAAGTTGCAAATATCAATTGTCAAAATTGCGCAAATTTGATTAAAAATTCTTTAGAAGATATTTTTGGAGAGATCAAGATAGATCTTGATGCAAATCCACGCACGCTAAGTTTAAATTTAGATAATTCAAGAGAAGAAGAGTTTAAAAAAGAACTCAGTGAGCTTGGTTTTGAAGTTTTAGAAAAGATTGAATAATGCAAGAATTTCGTGTAAAAATAGGTAAAATGACTTGCGTAAATTGCTCCAATGCCATAGAGCGCGCTTGCAAGAAAATACAAGGAGTGAGTGATGCAAGTGTTTCTTATGTGAATTCTAGCGGAGTGTTTTTGCTCGAAGATGAAGCAAGGAGTCAAGATGTGGTTAAAAAAATTCAAAATCTTGGCTTTGAAATTTTAGAAAATGAGCAAAATTTGGAAGAATACCGCAAAAAAGAACTCATTGCTTTGCGTAAAAATTTGCTTTTAAGTATAGTTTTAAGTGCTTTGATTATGTATTTTGAGATGTTTGATACAAGCTTTTTAAGCCAAAATATGCAAATGCTTCTAAGCTTTTTTGCAATTTTTTATTGCGGCAGGACTTTTTTCTCTCATGCGATTAAGGGTTTAAAAAATTGGAATTTAGATATGAATACTCTAATCGCTTTAGGCTGTATCAGTGCTTTTACTTACTCTTTTTGTATATATTTAAATCTTTTTGAAGATGAAAAGCATCTTTATTTTAGCGGTGCAGCTATGATTATAAGTTTTGTGCTTTTGGGTAAATTTTTAGAGACAAATGCTAAATTTAAGGCTTTAAATTATCAAAAAAGACTCAATGAAATTGATATAAAAAAGGCCAAAATTTTAAACGAAGCAGGAGAGCTTAGCGAAATTCCAAGTGCTTTTGTTAAAAATGGAGATATTATAGTAGTAAGCGAGGGTGAAAGCGTAGTAGTTGATGGGGTGGTGATTCAAGGTAAGGCCGAGATTGATACGAGTTTTTTAAGTGGAGAATTTTTGCCTAGTAGCGTAAGGGTTGATGATGAGATAAAAGCAGGTTCTATACTTTTAAATGGAAATTTGCATATAAAAGCAAGTAAAAAAGCTATGGATAGTACTTTAGAGCAGATTAAAGATCTTGTCTTTAAAGCAGGAAATATCAAAACTCCTTTAGAAAATTCAGTCGATAAAATTTCTAGATATTTTGTCATTACAATTATCGCTTTTGCCTTGGCAGTTTTTGTATTTTGGAGCTTTAAAGCAGGTGTAAGCGAGGCTTTTTTACACGCTTGCGCAGTTCTTTTAATCTCTTGTCCTTGCGCCTTAGGGCTTGCAACTCCTATCGCTTTAATCACCGCTCAAGGTGCGGCGATGAAAAATTTTATCTTGATTAAAAACCCTGCTGCTTTAGAAAATTTAAATAAAATCAAGACAGCTTTTTTTGATAAAACAGGCACTTTAACGCAAAACAATCTAGAGCTTTTTAGGCATAATTTAAATGCTAAAGATTTTCAAATGCTAGCCTTAATCGAAAGTTCAAGTTCTCATCCTATCGCTAAGGCTATCTTTAAAGCTTCTAAGATAAAAGATCAAATTTTAAAAGGAAGTAGTGAAATTTTTATAGGCAAGGGTGTAAAATACACAGAAGAAAATGAAGAATACTTGCTAGGAAATTTAAAATTCATGCAAGAGAGCGGGGTGAAAAATTTAGAAAAGGCAGATGAATTTTTACAAGGCTTAAAAGAAGAAGCCTTAATTTGTGTGTATTTTTCTAAAAATGGTGAGTGCTTGGGGGTGCTTACTTTAAAAAATACCCTAAAAGAAGGAGCTAAAGAGCTTATAGAGGATTTTAAAAAGCAAAAAATTCAAAGCATTATTTTAAGCGGAGATAATGAAAAAAGCGTACAGGGTGTCGCAAATTTATTGGGTATTGTTGATTTTAAGGCAGGATTATTGCCTGAAGAAAAATTGCAAATCATTAAAGAACATAAGCAAAATTCACTTTTTGTAGGAGATGGGATTAACGATGCGGCTGCTTTAAATTTGGCGAGTGTGAGTATGAGTTTTAAAGAAGGAAGTGATTTGGCTAAAAATGCTGGAGATTTTATACTTATGAAAGATGATTTAAGGCTTATTTCTTGGTGTTTTAAGCTTGCCAAAAAGACAAAAAATATTATCAAACTCAATCTTTTCTGGGCATTTTTTTATAATATTCTTTGTATTCCCGTAGCTGCAGGCTTTGTGCCTTTTATCACTTTAAGCCCTCATTTAGCAGCGCTTGCGATGTGTTTTAGCTCACTTTGTGTAGTGCTTAATTCTCTAAGGCTTAGAAAAGTCTAAACCTTAGAGTTTTAGTTTTCTATTTTGGGTTCTCCAAAATATTCTCTTAAAGCTTCTTTTGTATCCTCTTGAGGATCAAATTTCTTTGCCCCTTGTTTTAGCTCATTAAAAGAAGAGTGAAGATCTATTTTTTTAGGACTTTGCGCTTCATTATTTTGTTGAGGTAGTTCTTGGGTTAAGGATTGTAATTTGCTCTCATCTATAATGATTGCTTTTTGTACAGCAATTTTAGCATTGGAACCAAAATGATTTCTAAAAAGTTCTTGGATCAGTTTAAAGCCCTTATTAAGCTTATCACGATTGCTTCCTTGTGCGTTTGAGCCAATAGTCAAAATTTCATTTTCATAACTTATAAATTGAGTGCTTTGTTTAAAACATTCTCCAAGTTCATAATCCCTATCGTAGATTTTTTCAAGTAAAATTTCATACGCATTTTTAATCGGTGAAGATTTTTGAATTTCTACTGCTATAGGGGTTTTTATTTCTTGTTTTTCTGGATTAGAATTTGTATTTGTGAGGTTTTTTTGAATTTCGTTAATTTGCGTATCGATTTCTTTTAAATGACTTGCTTCCATCATCATAAAAGCCATCACGCAAAGTGTAAAGCCATCATCATCGCAGATAAGATTTTTTGCCCTTGCTAGGATACGGAAAAATCTTTCATAAATGAGAGTTGAAAATTCACTACTTTTTGCAAAAAAACTTTCTTTTAAATAAAAAAGCATTTCATCGATCACACTCGAGGCTTCGTAGTCTTTAAGCTCTTCTAAAAAATCAAAAACTCTATCCTTATTTTTTGTTAAAATGGCATGGTAAAATTCCTTGATTTTAGCAGGGTCTAAAAAGCCTAACATATCAGTAATCTTGCTCGTACTTATATCGTTTTGGCAAAAGATAATAGCTTGATCAAGCAAGGTAAGAGTATCTCTTAAAGAGCCGTTTCCACTTCTTGCGACAAATTTCAAGGCTTCTTCTTCAAATTTGACATTTTCTTTGTTTAAAATTTCTTTTAAATGATTTAAAATTTCATTTTGCGGAATTTGCTTGAAGCGAAAATGTTGCGTCCTTGAAAGCACGGTAGCGGGCAATTTTAAAGGATCGGTGGTTGCTAGGATAAATTTTACATAGCTTGGAGGCTCTTCTAGTGTTTTTAAAAGTGCATTAGCAGCTTGAGGTGTTAGCATATGTACTTCATCGATGATAAAGATTTTAAATCTTGCCATAGAAGGGGTGTATTTGGTTTGCTCAATAAGAGCTTGTATGTCTTCTAGCCCACGATTGCTAGCAGCGTCCATTTCTATGATGTCTATATGTTTGCCTTCGAGTGCAGCAAGGCATTGTTTACAAGTTCCACAAGGAGTATCGCTTGGGCCATTATCACAAACTAGGGCTCTAGAAAAAATTCTAGCACTTGAGGTTTTACCGCTTCCGCGTAAGCCTGAAAAGAGATAAGCATGAGCTAAGCGATTGTGATTTAATGCATATTTTAAGCTCGTGCTGACTGTTTTTTGTCCTATGAGTTCATCAAAGGTTTTAGGTCTGTATTTAATCGCTAAGGCTTGAAGCATTTTTACTCATTCATAATAGATAAAAGTTCTACATTGTCTTTAGTTTTTAACATTTTTGAATAAAGGAATTTAAGCGCTTCAATATCATCCATTTGAGAAATCGCCGAGCGAATAGCCCAAATTTTTTGTAGCTCTGCCACTCCTTGTAAAAGTTCTTCTTTTCGAGTTCCGGACTTGATGATATTAATCGCAGGATAAATTCTTCTATCTGAAATATTTCTATCTAAGACTATTTCGCTATTACCCGTTCCTTTAAATTCTTCAAAGATCACATCATCCATTCTCGAACCTGTGTCAATAAGTGCAGTTGCTACTATGGTCAAAGATCCGCCATTTTCTATGTTTCTTGCTGCACCAAAAAAGCGTTTAGGTTTATGAAGTGCATTAGCATCCACCCCACCACTTAATACCTTTCCACTGCTTGGAGTTGCGGTGTTATAAGCTCTAGCAAGCCTTGTGATACTGTCTAGTAAAATGATAACATCTTTGCCTGTTTCCACCATTCTTTTTGCTTTTTCGATAACAAGCTCTGCTACGCGAACATGGTTGTAAGCAGGCAAATCAAAAGTAGAGCTAAACACTTCACCCTTTACACATCTTTGCATATCAGTAACCTCTTCAGGTCTTTCATCGACTAAAAGAACGATTAAATGCATTTCAGGATGATTTTTAGCAATCGCACTTGCTAGCTCTTTCATAAGTTCTGTTTTACCCGTTCTTGGCGGTGCTACGATGAGTCCGCGTTGTCCTTTACCTATAGGGGTAAAAAGATCTAAAATTCTTCCAGTTAATTTCATAGCATCGTATTCGAGTTTGATTTTTTCTGTTGGAAAAATAGGAGTGAGGTTGTCAAATAAAGGTCTTTCTTTAGCTTCTTGCAAAGGCAAATAATTAATCGCTTCTATTTTCAAAAGAGCATAGTATTTTTCTTGATCCTTAGGCTCTCTAACTTGTCCAGTTACTATATCGCCTACGCGCAGGGCAAATTTGCGAATTTGTGAGTTTGAAACATAAGCGTCATTGACACTATCGCTTAAATTTGAATCCATACCCCTTAAAAAGCCATAACCTTCTGAAGAAATTTCTAAAATTCCTGTGAAAAGGATAAAGCCACCCTTTTTGGTTTGAGCTTTTAAAATTTCAAAAATAAGTTCTTGACGACGAAATTCTCTAGGATTTTCTATCTCGCATTCATTAGCTATTTTAACTAGATTTTCTAAGTCAAGCAATTTTAAATCTTCAATTTTATAACCCTCCACTGGAATGTGGGTTCTTTGATGTTGTTTTTTTTCTTTTTCCATAAGTCCTCGCAAGAAAGCAGTAATTTTGTAGCAAATTAAAACCGTGATTTTAGTAAAAAAATATACTTTTTGTCAAATTTGTCTATAATTATAAAAAATATTTTTTTAAAGAATGATTATGAAATGTGAACATTGTAGATTAGATTATCAAAAATCTCAAATGATAGAAGCTAAGGGTAAATTTTTTTGTTGTAGGGGCTGTTTGAGCGTTTGGGAAATTTTACATGAAAGTGGCTTAGATGAATTTTACGAAAGATTGGGCAATAATGCACTAAAGCCAGTTAGCTTGGAATTTTCTAACAAAAATTATGATGAGTTTATCACCAAAACCAAAGAGGGTTTTAGTGAAATTTATCTCATGATACACGGCATAGAATGCTCTGCTTGTGTTTGGCTTAATGAGAGAGTTTTAACTAAACAAGAAGGAATTTTGGAGTTAGATATCAATCACCTTTCGCATAAAGCACGCATTGTTTTTGATGAGCAAAGTGTTTCTTTGGCGCAAATTTTAAATCTTATTGAAAGCATAGGATATAAAGCCAGTGCTTATGATCCGTCTAAAAATTCCAAAAAGGCGGATTTGATCAAGCGCGAATTTTATTCTAAACTCATAGTTGCCATTGCTTGTGTGATGAATATCATGTGGATAGCAGTAGCAAAATATGCGGGATTTTTTAGCGGTATGGATAGGGATATTAAAGATATTTTAAATTTTGCTGAATTTATCCTTTGCTCTCCTGTGCTTTTTTATACGGGTTCGAATTTTTATAAAAGCGCTTTTAAAGCCCTAAAAATGCGTAGTTTAAATATGGATAGCTTGGTTATAAGCGGAGCAAGCTTGGCTTATGGATACTCTTTATGGGCGATGTTTTTTAGAGTGGGTGAGGTGTATTTTGATTCTGTGGCTATGATTATTTGTTTTGTTTTTATAGGCAAGTATCTTGAAATGTTTAGTAAAAAACGCGCTTTGGATACAGTAGATGGCTTAAATGATTTTTTACAAAATGAAGTTTTGGTTTTTAATGGCAAAGATTTTGAGCCTAAAGATGTTCAAAAGGTCAATATCGGAGATAGAATTTTACTTAAAAGCGGGGATAAAATTCTCATAGATGGAATTTGTAAAAAGGGTGAAGCAAGTATCGACACTTCTTCTTTAAGTGGTGAAAATGAGCCTTGTTTTGTAGGTGTAGGTGGCATTGTAAATTCAGCTTGTATTGTGCTAGATGGAAGTATAGAATACGAAGCAAGCAAGCTTTATAAGGATTCTAAATTAAATCAAATCATAAGACTTTTGGAATTTGCTAGTACTAAAAAAGCTAGGCTTGAAAGCTTGGTTTCTCAAATTTCTGCTTATTTTTCTCGCACCATTTTAACTCTTGCCTTGCTTTGTTTTTTCTTTTGGCTGTTTTATCATAAAGAAAGTGTTGAAATTTCACTTGTTCATGCAATTTCTGTTTTAATCATCGCTTGTCCTTGTGCTCTAGCTTTAGCTACTCCAGTAAGCAATCTTATCGCTTTAGGTCAGGCTTTAAAAAGAGCGATTTTATTTAAGGATTCTAGTGTGGTTGAAAAACTTTCAAAATGCGATATAGCGGTATTTGATAAAACAGGAGTCCTTACTCAAACCCAATTAAAAATAGCTGAAGTTTTTTTAGATGAAAAACTAAATTTAGATGAGTTTTATAGCTTTGTATCGCTTTCAAATCATCCTATCGCTAAAAGTGTAGCGCAGTTTTTACAAGATAAAAACGCAAAGCTTTTAAATTTGGATTTTAAGGGTTTGAGCAATATCCAAGCAAAGGGCATCAAGGCTTATCTTGATAATGCTTTATTTTTGGGCGGAAGTTCGAAATTTTTAGAAGATAATGGGATAAAATGCAAAAAAGAATTTAATAATTCTCATTTTATCTTTGCGCGCGATAATGAAATTCTTGCTTATTTTGAATTTTCAAGCGTGCTAAGAGAGGGCGCTAAAGAGCTTATATCTTATCTTAAGCAAGCTAAGATTGATACGATGATTTTAAGTGGAGATAATGAAAAAGCGGTTGAAAAAATTGCTAAAGAATTAGGAATTTCTTCTTTTTATGCATCTTGCTTGCCTCAAGATAAAATGCAAGCAATTGAAAATTTAAGCCATAAGAAAAAAGTTTTATTTGTGGGCGATGGAGTCAATGATGCCTTGGCTTTAAAATATGCTGCTGTGGCAATATCTTTGCGCGAGGGGAGTGATTTGGCGATTGAAAATAGCGATATTTTGCTTTTGAAAAATGATTTGCTTTCTTTAAAATATGCCATTAAGCTTTCTAAGGATACTTATAAAATTATCAAGCAAAATTTAATTCTTTCTTTAGCTTACAATGCTTTTACCATACCTTTGGCATTTTTAGGTTTAATTAATCCTTTAATCGCAGCACTTTCTATGTCTTTTAGTAGTATAATGGTGATTTTAAACGCTTTGAGGATAAAAAATGAATAGTGTAATCATGATGATGATAGGGGTTTCAATACTGGGTTTTTTTATTATACTGGCTACTTTGCTTTGGGGGATAAGGACTAAACAATTTGATGATGATTATAAATTTACTACTTTAAATGATGATGAAGATGCTTTGCGTGATGCTATAGAATTAGAAAAAAGAAAAAAGGAAGCTTTAAAAAAGAGAAAATAAAGGCTTTCTAAAATTTGAAAGCCTTAAAATTATAAAGTTTCAATATAAGCTTCAATAGCTTTGAAATCTTCTTCAGTTAAACCTTTAAGGTTGATTTTCATGATCGCACCTTGTCCATAGGCATTTCTTTTACCTTCTGAGTATTCTTTCATATATTGAAGTCTTTCAGCTGAAGAGATGCTTTTTAATGCTGGAACTTTGTTTAGATAAACTTTATCTGCTTTTGCACCGTGACATACTGCGCATTTTTTAAAAAGTGTAGCTCCATCTGCAGCGAAAGCTGATACACCAAGACATGCTAAAGCAGAAACTACTAGTAATTTTTTCATTATATTCTCCTTGAAAAGTTTTAATACACAATAATTATATATTTTTAACTTTAACATTTTTCTTAAAAATATCAAAATGTTTATTTTCTTTAATTTGAATTATATTATAATATACCCATGAAAAGAAAAGCGTTATTTTTAGATAGAGATGGCATTATAAATATAGATAAAAAATATGTCTATAAAATTCAGGATTTTGAATTTTGTGATGGAATTTTTGAGCTTTGTAGATATTTTTTGGCACAAAAATACTTGCTTTTTGTTGCTACAAATCAATCAGGCATTGCAAGAGGGTATTATACCCAAGAAGATTTTTTGAAGCTTTGTGGTTTTATGCTTGATGAATTTATGAAAGAAAATATAAAAATTGATAAAATTTATCATTGTCCTCATTTAGAGGGTTGTGAGTGTCGCAAACCTAAAGCAGGAATGCTTTTAAAAGCTAAGGAAGAATTTGATATAGATATGGATAATTCTATTTTTATAGGGGATAATATTAGCGATATGCAAGCTGGAAAAAACGCACAAATTGGCACTTTGTGTTTGGTAAATGAAGAAGAAAAAGAAGGTGATTTTTTTAGACAATTTAAAAATTTAAATGAACTTTTAGATTTTTTCAAAAAAAAGGAAGATAGATGAAAATAGCAATCACAGGAGGCGCAGGTTTTATAGGCTCACAACTTGCCTTAAATTTACAAGATGAGCATGAAATTTTAATCATCGATAAAATGCGTAGTTATGAGACTTTTGAAAATGGAAATTTGCAAAGTTTTGGACATTTTAAAAATTTACTCGATTTTAATGGCGAACTTTTTGTGGGCGATATTAATGATGAAAAGGTTTTAAGAAAAATCGAAGATTTTAAACCCGAAGTGATTTTTCATCAAGCAGCGATTTCAGATACAACAGTTTTTGATCAAACTAAGGTTTTACAGACTAATCTTAACACTTTTAAAGATTTTATAGAGCTCAGCATAAAACTTCACGCAAAGCTTGTTTATGCTAGCTCAGCTTCTGTTTATGGTGATGCAAAAAGTCCACAAACCGTAGGTAAGGATGAAGAACCTAAAAATCCTTACGCATTTTCCAAATTTATGATGGATAAGCTAGCTAAAAAATACTACGATAAAGCCCATTTGGTAGGACTTAGATATTTTAATGTTTATGGTAAAGGTGAATTTTATAAAAACAAAACCGCTTCGATGGTGGTGCAGTTTGCTCATCAAATTTTAGCCGGAAAAAATCCGCGTTTATTTGAGGGAAGTGATCAAATTTTTAGAGATTTTACTTATATTAAAGATGTTATCAGTGCAAATAAAATCGCTCTTGAATCAAAATGCGGGGTTTATAATGTAGGAAGTGGAGTAGCAAGAAGCTTTCAAGATATAGTAGATATTTTACAAAAAGAACTTCATACAAATTTAACTTGCGAGTATATCCCTAATCCTTATGCAAAATCTTATCAATTTCATACTCAAGCAAAATTAGATGAAACTTGGGACTATAAGCCAAAATTCAGTTTAGAAGAGGGTATAAAGGATTATTTAGAAGAAATCAAAAGACTTTTTGAAAAGGAAGTAAATGCTTGAATTTTTAAGTGAGCAAAATCCAAAAATTCTTATTATAGGGGATTTTATGGTGGATAATTACACTTGGTGTGATTGTTCGCGTATAAGCCCTGAAGCTCCTGTTTTAGTAGCAAAAACATTAAAAGAAGATAAAAGACTAGGTGGAGCGGCAAATGTTTATGCAAATTTAAAAAGTCTAGGAGCAGATGTTTTTGCACTTGGTGTCGTGGGTGATGATGAGAGTGGGAAATTTCTAAAAGAAAATTTAAAAGGGGAATTTTTAATCCAAAAAGGACGCAAAACCCCTTTTAAAAATCGTATTATGGCGCACAATCAGCAAGTTTTAAGACTTGATGAAGAGGATACGAGTGCGATTTTACTAGAAGATGAGCTTGTAGAATTGTTTAATAAAAGAATTAGCAATTTCAAAGCTGTGGTTTTAAGCGATTATGCAAAAGGAGTTTTAACACCTAAAGTCTGCAAAGCTTTTATCCAAAAAGCAAATGAACTAAATATACCTATCTTAATCGATCCTAAAGGAAATGATTTTAGCAAATACAGCGGTGCAACACTTTTAACACCCAATAAAAAAGAAGCTCTAGAAGCTTTGAAATTTGAGAATTTAGAGGGTGAAAATTTAGAAAAAGGTATTAAAAAATTAAAAGAAGATTTTAGTTTGCGTTATTCTATCATCACGCTTTCAGAAGCAGGGATTGCTCTTTTTGATGAGAATTTGCGCATAGCTCCTGCTAGGGCTTTAGAAGTTTATGATGTAACCGGAGCAGGTGATAGCGTCATCGCTGTTTTGGCTTTTTGTTTGGCTAGCGGAGTGGAAATTTTTAAAGCTTGTGAGATCGCAAATGAAGCAGCGGCTATCGTAGTGAGTAAAATAGGCAGCGTGAGTGTGAGCTTTGATGAGATGAAAAGCTTTAAACGCGTAGGTTTTGAAAAAAAGATCAAGACTAAAGAAGAGCTTTTAAAGATTTTAGAGCAAGGTGATAAAAAGATCGTTTTTACAAATGGTTGTTTTGATATCGTGCATTTTGGACATATAAAATATCTTGAAAAAGCAAAAAGATTGGGCGATATTTTAATCGTGGGCTTAAACTCTGATAAAAGCGTAAAAAGGCTCAAGGGCGAAGATCGTCCTGTAAATTCAGAATTTCAAAGAGCTTGCATGCTTGCGGCTTTTTATTTTGTGGATTTTGTAGTGATTTTTGATGAGGATACACCTTTAGAGCTTATAAGCTTTTTAAAGCCTGATATTTTAGTAAAAGGAGCTGATTATAAAGACAAGCTTGTAGTGGGTTCAAATTTGGTTTCAAGAGTTGAATTGATCGATTTTGAAGAGGGTTTTAGTACAAGTAAGATTATAGAAAAAATCAAGGATAAAAAATGATAAATTTAGTAGAAAAAGAATGGCAAGAGCATCAAAAAGTTGCCGAGGCAAGTGAAATTTTAAAAGGGCAAATCGCAAAAGTAGGCGAGCTTTTGTGTGAGTGTTTAAAAAAAGGTGGAAAAATTTTAATTTGTGGAAATGGTGGGAGTGCTGCGGATTCTCAACATTTTGCAGCGGAGCTTAGTGGCAGATATAAAAAAGAACGCAAAGCTTTAGCGGGCATAGCTTTGACAACAGACACTTCAGCACTTAGCGCCATAGGCAATGATTATGGATTTGAGTTTGTTTTTTCAAGACAAGTAGAAGCTTTGGGAAGTGAAAATGATATTTTAATAGGCATTTCAACCAGTGGAAAAAGTCCTAATGTCTTAGAAGCATTTAAAAAAGCTAAAGAATTAAATATGCTTTGCTTGGGGCTTAGTGGCAAAGGAGGTGGAAAGATGAATGAGCTTTGCGATCATAATCTTGTTGTGCCAAGCGATGATACAGCTAGAATTCAAGAAATGCATATCTTAATCATACATACACTTTGTCAGATAGTAGATGAGAGCTTTTGATGAAGGCATTTATCATTAATTTAGAGCGTTCTTTAGATAGAAAAGAGTACATGCAAAGGCAAATTCAAAAACTTTTTGAAAAGAACCCTGATCTAAAAAATAAGCTAGAATTTATTTTCTTTAAAGCCGTTGATGCTAAAAATAAAGAATATTTAGATTTTAAACAACATTTTCCTTGGTGGGCTTCTTGGGCTTTAGGTAGAGAGCTTAGCGATGGAGAAAAGGCTTGTTTTGCTAGCCATTATAAACTTTGGCAAGAATGCGTAAAAATTGATGAGCCTATAATCATCCTAGAAGATGATGTGGAATTTAGCGATGAATTTTTAAATAATGGGGAAGAATACATAGAAGAATTATCAAAGAGTGAGTATGAATATGTAAGATTTTGTTATTTGTTTGATAAGAAATTTTATCCTTTAAACAACAACTATCTTTTAAGTTTTGAAAAACTTGCAGGAACTCAAGGTTATATATTGAAAGCAAGTGCTGCAAAGAAATTTATAAAATACGCTAAGCGGTGGATTTATCCTGTGGATGATTATATGGATATGTTTTATAAACATAAGGTATTAAATATTGTGAAAAAACCTTTATTGTTAAAGCATGATTGTGGATTGGAAAGTATGATTTCTCAAGCTGGACGTCTTTTTATCAAGCCTAGGCTTTATAAAAAAATTATTAGAGAAATTTTTAGACTTTATAGAGATGTTTCAAGATTGCTCTATGTTTTTTATATTAAGAAAAAATTAAATCTTAAGTAAAATTTCGGATTGCTTCTAAAATTTTTTCCGGTTTTAAATCTTTCATGCACCGATGATGTTTTAAAGGACAGGTTTTTTGCATACAAGGCATACAAGCTAAATTTAGATGTACTAATTTTGCATTTTGATTTTGCCAAGGTGAGGTTTGGGTAAATTTAGTAGGCCCAAAGATAGCTATGGTTTTTGTTTTATAAGCGGCAGCTATGTGCATAGGACCGCTATCATTTGTGATGAAGATATCGCAAATTGCGATATTTTGACAAAGCATTTTGATGGTGGTTTTATTGCAAAGATTTTTTACCCTGACATTTTTTTCTTTTAATATATGAAAAATTTCATCGCAGAGCTCTTGTTCTGCCTTGCCTGCTCCAAAAATCAAAATTTCATGAGTTTTGCTAAAATTTAAAGCAACTTGTGCAAAATAACTCGCATCCCATCTTTTAGCACTTCCAAAACTTGCTCCAGGATTTAAGCCTAGGATTTTTTTGCCATTTTTTAAAACAATAGGATTTTGAAATTTTAATCTAAAAGGGAGTTTTAAATCCTTAGAATGAGCTTTGATATCTAGTGAATTTTCTATAAAATAAAGATATTTTAAAACCTGATGTTCTTCTTTGAAATTATACTTGTTAAAAAAATATCTTTTTTTTGCTTTCAGGATGTGCAAAATGATCTTGGAAGAAAGGGCTGATCTAAAAGAAAGGGCTAGATCTATTTTTCCAAGTTTTTTACGCAAAGATAGGGCTTGCTTGTAGCGTGATTTTTTATTTTCTACAATGATTTTAGCATTAGGAAATTCTTTAAAAAGTGCTGTGGATACAAAAGATCCATAAAGGATAAATTCAGCGTTTTTAAAATGATGATAAACTCCATATAAAGCAGATGAAGCCATAACCGCATCGCCTAGCCAAGTGGGAAGATGGATAAAAATTTTCATAGATTTCCTAAAATTTGATAAAATTCTTTTTATTATTTTAACAAAATTTAGGGAAAATATGCCACAACTTTCTATTATAATCCCGCTTTTTAATTCTTGTGATTTTATCACAAGAGCTTTGCAAAGCTGTATAAATCAGACTTTAAGAGATATTGAAATTTTAGTTGTTGATGATAAAAGTGAAGATGAGAGTGTAAAAATAGCCTTAGAATTTGCTAAAAAAGATGAGAGAGTAAAAATCTTTCAAAATGATGAAAATTTAGGCACTTTTGCGACTAGAAATTTAGGAGTTTTAAAATCTAGAGCTGAATTTATCATGTTTTTAGATAGTGATGATTTTTTGGCTTTAAATGCTTGTGAGGTGGCTTTAGCTAAGATGAAACAAGGCTTTGATTTGCTTTGTTTTGATGCTTTTGTACATAGAGTCAAAACCAAACAATTTTATCGCTTTAAACAAGATGAAGCTTTTAATCAAAAAGAATTTTTCGAATTTTTAGGCAAGCAAAGACATTTTTGTTGGTCGGTTTGGGCGAAGCTTTTTAGGAAAGATTTGATTTTAAAAAGCTTTGAAAGGATAAATTTATACGAGCGTTTGAGCTATGGAGAAGATGTACTTTTTTGCTATATGAATTTTTTAGAATGCGATAAAATGGGTGTTTTTAAAGAGTGCATTTATCATTATGAATTTAATGAAAAGGGTAGATATGAAAACAAAAATAAAGAAATTTTGTGGCAAAATTACAAAGACAAAAAAAGAAGCAATGAGCTTATAAAAAAGCTTTCTTTGAAATCAAAAAACGATGAATTTTGTAAAAGATTGTTTGAGGTTTTGGAGAAAGAGGAGGGTGATTTAGAAGGGAGAATATTTTTTAAAAAATATTTTTAGATTTTGTCTTATATTATAAATAAAATTTGCAATTTTCATTTCTTTTTTATTCATTAGTTCCATAAGAGTATTAATTTCTTTATTTTTAGAATTTAGGATATCTAAAGAAAAATTAATTACTGATTCTAAATCGGAAATATTAAATTCTTTTATTTTGTAATTTTCTTTATATTGAGATATATTTTTATCTTTAAATAGAGTATTTCTGTGAGCAAAATAATTTTGCCTAACCCACTCATTAGAATTTTTAAAATAATCAAGATAGCTTTGATAAATTTTTTGAGAAGGTAAAAATTTTAACCGATCCTCTTTTGTATTTGAAAAATGTTTATCAAAAAAATTGACAATATCTATATATCTAGACTTGTAATGTAAGGTTATATTTCTTGAATTGACTTTATGTAAAATTTTCATTCCTAAAAGATTTAGTGTTTCATTTTGTTTTTGAGGTATTAAGAAATTTTCATTCCAAGTAAGATTTAAGACTTGAATAAAATCTTTAAGTAGGTTTTGTTTGTAAAATTCATCTTTTTCAAATAATCGAATTTTTAAATTTTCTCTTCCAAAAATCGTTTCATAGTTTTGTATAGTTTGCTTGTGATTGCATAATATTAGTGCTTTTTGATTTTGTTGAGGCAAAAGTGAAGAAAAATTGTTAAAGTGATTATCTTTTAATGACTGAGAGCACATTGATATAAATAAATCTACAGGATTTCTTAAATATAAAATAATATAAATTTGACTAAAGCCTAATTTTTGGAAAGAATTTTTCATGTTTTGAATCTGTTCTATAGAGTTTAAACGCCATTGTATATTTTCAGCGGATATGATAATTTTATCTGCTTTAGCTTGATTTAACTCTTTCTTTAATTTTCTCAATTGTTTACCGCAAATATTATCTTCTGTCGATGAGTCTATTAGTGGATTGTGATCATTTAGATGGTATATATTTTTGATACTTATAGGGTAAAGAAAGCCTTGTTTTAATAAAATATCCTGATTGACAAATAAAAAATCTTGAATCGAGCTAGTCCCAGTTTTCATTGTCCCAATGTGAAGATAAAGCGTCATAATAAATCTTTGTTTTAAGATAAAAACTGATATTATACTTTAATCAGTATTAAATATTTATTATTTATATGCTTGACAAATTAAGCAAAAGCTTTTTAATTTTTTAAGAGTAAATTATTTAATAGTTCTGTTTCAAAAGATGCAAATCAAATTATGTTTTTAATAACGATATAGATCTTATTTATTGTTAAAATGAAAAGTATGGAAAATCATTATTATAATAAGTATAAAGTTTATTTTTTTCACTTTGTGGATTTTCTATTTGAATTTTATGTGGATATTTTTTAGGCATAAAAGATGGATATTGTTTACAAAATTCTAAAATGATTTCTTCACTTCCATCATCACAATCATTATAACCTATAATACCTCTTTGTATGGCGGGCAATATGCTTTAAAGAGAGGCTCTTAAGGTTATAGCTTCATTTTTAACCCTTATAAAAGCCCAAGGATTCAAAGGAGAGTTTTTGTCCTTTGATTTTTTATCAAAATCGAATATTTTAAGAGATATTAGAGATGATAAAATCTTTATAATAACTTTATTTATTTTTATAAATTAAAGCCTTTTTTTGTTAAAATACTAAAAAATTAAATTAAGGAGAAAATATACATGTATAATCCTTTAATTTCTATTATTATACCAACTTATAATGTGGAAAAGTATATTGCTAGAGCACTAGATAGCTGCATAAATCAAACTTTTAAAGATATAGAAATAATTGTAGTAGATGATTGTGGCAATGATAAAAGTATAGAAATAGCTAAAGAATACGCTATTAAAGATAATAGAATTAAGATTATTCATAATGAGGAAAATTTGAAGCTTTTAAGAGCGAGATATGAGGGCGTAAAAGTAGCAAAAGCGCCCTACATCTTATTTTTGGATTCTGATGATTATTTAGAACTTGATGCGTGTGAGGAATGCGTTAAAATTTTAGACGAGAATACCGAAATGATTTGCTTTAATGCATATATTATAAATAATGCAAAAATTCCCATTGAAAATTACTTCACCGATACCTACTCAATAGAAAAATTTTTTCCATATCTTATTAAAAAAGATAATTTTGCGTGGAATGCTTGGGGCAAATTATTTAAAAAAGATAAATTATTAAAAGCCTTTAAAGAACTTAATTTAAATAATGATAAAATTACAATGGCTGAAGACGCATTAATTTTTTCAAGTTATATAAAAGATATAAAAAATGTAAAAACCTTTGAGAGATGTTTATATAATTATAATTGTGAAAATGTTAATTCGGCTACGAGTCAAAAAAACATTAATCAGATAAAAAATCATATAAAAGATTTGGAATATTGCATTCAAAAAATTTCTACCTATAGTTATGATAATGCTTACTGTTATTTATTTTGTCAATACATCATCAATTGCCTTCAACTTCATAAATATGATTTATACTATAAAAATATAGCTAAGAATTTTATTTATAAATTTATTTTAAGAATATATAGAAAAAAATTAAAATCTAAAAAAAACATTTTAATTAAGAAGGCTAAGTATATCTTAGAAGGAAAACAATGTACCATATAATTTTTAGTGCTGATGAAAATTATATTAAATATACCTCTGTTTTAATAACAAGTATTATTAAAAATACCAACCCAAAAAATCATTTTCAAAATAGGTCTTATAGTTTTCATATATTGAGCAATTTTGTTAGTGAGGAAACAAGGGAAAAATTAGAGCAGTTAAAAAAAGAACTTAGTAAAATCTATCCTTGTGAAATATCAATTCATATCATGAGTGATGATAGATTTGAAAACTTTCCAAGCTCGGGTGCGGCACAAAATTCTAAATTGCCTTACTATAGGTTGAAATTTATTTCTTTGCTTGATGATAATGTTGATAAGTGTTTATATTTGGATTCTGATATGCTTTGCATGTGTGATATAAGAGAGATTTTTGCTATAGATTTGCAAGGCAAAATAATAGGAGTTGTCGGAGATCCTGGAAGTAAAAGATCAAAAATTAAATTTATAGAAAATAACACAAAAAAAGTTTTAAAATTTGATGAAAACTATTTTAATTCAGGTTTTTTACTTATAAATGCCAAAGAGTATAAAAAGGCAAATGTTGAAAAAAAATGCGAAGAATTAGCCAAAAAATGTATTTATATTAAAGCAGCTGATCAGGATCTGCTTAATGCTGTTATCCCTAAAGATAAAATTTTAAAACTTAGCTTTGCTTACAATTTTAATATTATCACACTTTTATATGTGATATGCAAAGATGAAAAGAAAAATAGATTAAATTATACCCGCGAAGAATTTACCCAAAGTGCTAAAAATCCAAAAATTTTGCATTATGGTGAAAAACCTTGGAAATTTTTAAAATCTTATGTGGATTTGCAAAATAGAAATATCAGTGATTATTGGTGGGATATAGCTAAAGAAGTGCCTATTTTTAAAGAAGAACTATTGAGGCAAAAAGAGAATATAAAAGATTATTTACTTTATGCAGGACTTGGTTTTACTCTATATAATTTATGTAAAAAATATCAATTATTCACTATAAAACAACTTCTTCAAACAGAGCACGATGCAAAACTCATAGAGTTTGCAAAAGGACTAAATGATGATAAATATGGTCTTTATTGTATGCTTGGTGAAATGGTTTTATATGCTAGAAAACATAAAAAGGGTGTGATTAATATTATTTTAAAATCATATAAAATGATTAAAATGTATGAAAAGTATGCCCATAAATCAAGAGATATTAAGAATTTATAAGTTTTATCCATTTTTGCATAATGATTTCTTTGGAAAACTCATTTTGAATTTTTTCCTTAGCATTTTGCCCCATTTGTTTTCTTAGTTTTTCATTATCCATCAATAAACAAATTTTATCTGCAAATTCTTGCAAATTACCATCCTCTATCAAAAAACCACTTTTTTTATTTTCTATAATATCGCTTGGACCTGTATTAATATCAAAGGAAACCAATGGAACCCCATAAGAGCTAACTTCAACTAATACCATGGGGAATCCTTCATATAAACTAGTCATTGCATAAATACTAGCTTGTAAATATTCTTTTTCTATTTCCTTTGTAAAAGGTTTTAAGATGACTGAATTTTCTAATTCATATGCTTTTATTTTTTGTTCTATGGTTTGTTTAAGCTCACCTTCGCCCACTATGGTTAAAGTCCAATCTTTATACACCTCTTTTTTTTGCACCATTTTCCAAATGTCAATAAGTCTTAAAAAACCTTTTTGATCTTCTAAAGCCATTCTTCCAACGCTTAAAATATTTTTATTGCACAAATTTGCATTTTGCAAAGATTTGCAAGATAAAAAGTTAGGTATAACCCAAATATTTTTATGATATTTTTTCCATTGTTCAATTTGTTTATTAGACAATATCACTAGAGCATCAAAATAATTGTTTCTTTTTCTATATTTTTTAAAACTCATATGGATAAAATTAATATATTTTGTATTTTTATTTTTAAAAAAAGGAAAATGTGGACAGTTGTTAAAAATCATTACATCAATATCTTTATATTTTTGCTTTAAGATGTAACTCTCGTAATGCTTGTAATAAAGCTTATATAATGGCTTTTCTTTTTTTACATCGGTTTTTGATTTATGATATAAGTAGTCTATTTTAATGTTTTCATTTAACTCATAAGCAATATCTTGCCCTTGCTTATAAAAACTAAAAATTTTAACATCATACTTGAGTTCAAAAAGTGCATTTGCTAGATTTATAACAACTCTTTCAGCACCGCCTCCTATGGTAATATCACCAATAAGTAATAAAATTTTCATCTCCAAGTCACTTTTTTATTTTTTATAGTATCTAGATAAATTTGATGATTGCTTTCTAGCATATTTTTGCTATTTTCTTCATGATATATATGATAAGCTAAAGCATTAAACTTAAGGCGTCTAAATAAGCCATTATTAAATAAAAATCTAGCTACAAACTCACTATCTTCTCTACCCCAACCAACAAATTTTTCATTAAATCCTTCAATGGCTTCAAAATCACTTTTATAAAAGCTCATATTACATCCTCTTATGCCTTTAATAAGTTGTGTTTTTTTAAAAATTTTCTTATCAAGTTTTGAAAACTTATATGTATATTTGGCTAAAAAAATATTTCTTTGATTTTTAAAACCTTTTTTCTTAAATGCCAAATTAAAGTCATTTATATCTAAAAGCTCTTGAGTTTCTTTTTGGTTTAAAATCACTCTAGAACCTTGTAAAAATATCTTTTTTTGTGAAAAATTTAAATGATCGGCGATAAAATTTTTTTCCAAAATCATATCTCCATCAATGACAATGATATATTCACTTTTAGATGCTTGTATGGCTTTATTTCTAATTTGGCTTAATCTAAACCCATCATCCTCTTGCCAAATATGTTTTAATACACAAGGAAAATTTTTTTGATATTCTTGTATAAGTTTTGCTGTATCTTCTTTACTTCCATCATCTGCTATTAAAACCTCATTAGGCAAAGGATCTAAATTTTTTACACTATCGAGTACTAAAGCAAGGCGTTTGGGTTGATTATAAGTTGTGATGATTAGGGCACAAGTTTTTGGTTTTTGCTTTTTTAGCTCATATAGTTTCATATATTTAAAAAAAGCTCCCAAACCATTACATACACTTATGATAAAGCCTTTATATCCGTAAAAAATTCCCTTTTTTAAAACATAATTTCTAAAAAAAGTCCAAAACCCACGCACCAAAGCCTTGCAAATTCCACTTTCTTTGTGTAAATTTTGCAAAGCCCAAAGCTTGGAGTATTTTTGAAGTTTGTCAAGCAAGTCATCAATACTTTCAAAAGCAAAATGCTTTAGTCCATTTTTAAGATAAACCTTTTGAGTATTTGGATGTAAGATTAAGCTTTCATGGACTAAATTTTCATTAAATTTTGTATGTTTTTTATTAAACACTCTTAAAACATGATCAGGCCACCAGCCACAAGCTTTTATCCATTCTCCTTTGTAAAGGTTTTTGCGCGTTAAAGCTAGGATATTTTGCTCTTTAAATTCAAGTTTTTTTAATTCTTCTTTGGCTTCGTTTTCTAAAATTTCATCTGCATCTATGTTTAAAATCCATTCATTTTTAGCATGGCTTAAAGCAAGATTTTTTAAAGCTCCAAAGCCTATAAATTTGCTTTCGTAAATGTATAAATGCGCAAATTCTTTTTGAAATTCTTTAGCGATTTTTAAGGTATCGTCAGTGCTTTCATTGTTTAAAAGTATGATTTCTCCAAATTCTTTTAAAGAGTTTAAACATTCAAACAGGGTATTTTGAGCATTTTTAACTATGATGATAACGCTTATTTTTTCAAGATTCATTTGATACCTTTGTAAAGTTTTTCATCATAACTTGCAAAGCGGCGATGAAAGAAAAAATACTCATCAGGCTTAAATCGGATCATTTCTTCGCAAGTTTTTGCTTGATATTTTGTAAGTTCTTCTAAGCTAGAATTTAAAGGATCAAGGGTTTTGAAAAATTTAATATGAAATTTTTTATCCTCTCCTTGATAAATATAAGCAGGTATGATCAAAGCTCCTGTTTTTCGAGCTAAGATACTAGCTCCTGCTTGATAATTTACTCTTTTACCAAAAAAATCAAGCTTAATTCCTTCATTATCAGTGCAATTTTGATCTGTAAGTATACCAAGTGCGCGCTTGTTTTTAATAGCACTTAGCATTTTTCTAAGTCCACCTTTTTTGTCGATAAGTTCTATATCAAATTGGGTGCGATTTTTAGCTAAAAGATCGGTCATTTTTTGACTTTTGAGTTGTTTACCTACTATGGAAATCGCCCCAAATTTAGCAGCATAAGCAAGACTTAAAAGCTCCCAATTTCCATAATGAGCAGTGGCAAAAATCACCCCTTTTTGCTCTTTTAGGGCTTGGGTTAAAATTTCTTCATTATCAAAGACGACTTTATCTAGAATTTTTTCTTTACTTGTATTTTGGTTTTTAATGCAATCTATCCCAAATTTGGCAAAATTGTTATAAATTTTAAAAGCAAGTTCTTTTCTTTCATCTTCATTTTTATGAGGAAAGCAAAGTTTTAAATTTATATCTATAATTTTTCTATGTTTTTTATCGAGTTTAAAGACAATCTTTGAAACACAAAAAGCAAGAAAATTCAAAATAAAATTAGGCATAGTATGGACTAAAAATTTAAGTATATAATAAGCGCTAAGGTAAAGATAGTCTTTATTCATCTCCTAAAAGTTCCTTGACAAGTTTTAAGATATCTTCTTCCTCGATAGTGCTTATGCAAAAGTCACTTTTATCAAGATGTTTTGCGTTTGTGATTTTTTTGCCTGTATCGATAATTTTATTGATATTTGTTTTAAAGGCATTGCGGTGGCTTGGTGTTGCACCAAAGATTGTTATAGAAGGCCTATTTAGAGCAAAGGCTAGATGGGTTGGGCCACTATCATTTCCTATGATCAAATCCATAGATTTTGTAAAAACTATAAGCTCTTCAAGGCTAAATTTAGGGGCTATTTCTATATTGTCTTGACTTATGGCGCCTAGCTCTATGACTTCTTTTGCAAATTCATATTCTTTAACATTGCCCCAGCCTAAGAAAATTTTTATTTCAGGAAATTCTTTGATGATCAGCTTGCAAAGTAATGCAAGTTTGGTTTTAGGATAGATTTTATTTTCCTCACTTGATCCCACATGAATGAGTATATTTTTTTTATTTTTTGCAAGTTGCAATTTTTCGCTTAAGAGTTGTTTTAGTTTTTCATCTACGCTAAAAACATCTTCCTTAAAAGCTAAATCTTTAGGATCAAAATCTTTATTAAGGGTGAAAGAAGCTAGGCTTAGGTATCTTACAAAAACATTTTCATTATAATCAATGTTTAATTTTTGGTTGTAAAAATTATGCGCAAAGCTTTCTTTAAGGCTATTTTTATCAAAACCAAAATTATTTCTACTTAAAATTCTACTTACAAGAGCTGATTTTACAAGTCCTTGTAGATCCATAACGGCATTGTAGTTATTTTTTCTAGCTTTTAAAAGTATTTTTAAACTTTGAACGATTTTTTTATCTTTTAAAGGCAAGGCATAAAGTTTATCGATTAGAGGATGATTTTTGAGTATACCTTCAAATTTTTCATCCACAAACCAATGAATTTCTATATCTTTTTTAAATTTTTTGATAAATTGTAAAACCACAGCACTTTGGATAATATCTCCAAGAGCCGATAAACGAATGATTGCTATTTTCATTAAAACCTAAAATTTTTAAATTTTTGCTATGATTTTAGCAAAATTATTTGAAAAAAGGTTAAATAATGATGAAAAATGAAGGTTATATTTGCATTTTTGATTGCGAAAGCATTCCAGATACGGATTTGATTCGTAAAACTTTGGCTTTTGAAGGAGAGGATTTAGAAGTAAGCTTAAAAGCGCTTGAGTGGCAAAAAGAGCAAAGCGGAAATGAGTTTTTACCCTTGCCTTATCACAAGATCGTAAGCATTTGTGCAGTTATTAGTGATCATTATGGAAAATTTATAAAAGTAAATAAAATCGATGGAGAAAATGAAAAAGAAATGATCCATAATTTTTTTGCTTTCATTGAAAAATACGAGCCAAAATTGGTCAGCTTTAATGGTAAGAATTATGATATGCCTTTACTTGTCTTAAGAGCTTTAAAATACAACATCAAAGCGGCCAATTACCTTGATACGCAAAGCGATAAATGGAATAATTATAAAACTAGATTTTCTGAATTAAAACATTGTGATTTATTTGAAAGTTTTGGCTCGACAAGGGGTTTAAAGCTCGATACGATTTGCGCTATGGCAGATTTACCAGGTAAATACGATATACATGGTGATGAGGTGATGAAGCTTTATTATGAAGATAAGATTGAAAAAATTCATGAGTATTGCGAAAGTGATGTTTTAAACACTTATATGCTTTTTTTAAAATACGAGTTGATTAAGGGCAATGTGAGCGATGAGGATTATGTTTATTTTTTAAATTCTATGAGTGAATTTTTAAAAGCAAAAAAAGCAAATCGTGCCTATGTGGAAATTTTTTGCAAAGCTTGCGAAAATGAAATTTCTAAAATGAAAATTTAATCGTTAAAATAAATATATTAAAATTGATTTTTAATTTTAAATCATCGAGGTAAAAAATGAAAATTCTTATTAGTGGTGGTGCAGGTTACATCGGATCTCATACTTTAAGGCAGTTTTTAAAAACAAATCATGAAATTTGCGTTTTAGATAATCTTTCTAAGGGTTCTAAAATTGCTATTGATGATTTGCAAAATATAAGAGAATTTAAATTTTTTGAGCAAGATTTAAGTGATTTTGAAGGTGTAAAAGCACTTTTTGAAAGGGAAAAATTTGATGCAGTGGTGCATTTTGCAGCGAGTATTGAAGTGTTTGAAAGCATGCAAAATCCTTTAAAATATTATATGAATAACACAATCAATACAACCAATTTAATCCAAACTTGTATCCAAACAGGGGTAGGTAAATTTATCTTTTCTTCTACAGCAGCTACTTATGGCGAACCTACAACCCCTGTTGTAAGCGAGAGTAGTCCTTTAGCGCCTATTAATCCTTATGGGCGCAGCAAGCTTATGAGCGAAGAGGTTTTGCGTGATGCAAATATGGCTCATCCTGAATTTAAATACTGCATTTTAAGATATTTTAATGTTGCAGGTGCTTGTATGGATTATAAATTAGGACAACGCTATCCTAAAGCGACTTTACTTATCAAAGTAGCCGCAGAATGTGCAGCAGGAAAACGCGACAAGCTTTTTATATTTGGCGATGATTATGATACAAAAGATGGTACTTGTATAAGAGATTTTATCCATGTAGATGATATTTCAAGTGCTCATTTGGCGGCATTGGATTATCTAGAAAATAATGAAAGCAATATTTTTAATGTAGGTTATGGTCATGGTTTTAGTGTAAAAGAGGTTATTGATGCGATGAAAAGAGTAAGTGGGGTGGATTTTAAAGTCGAGCTTGCCCCACGCCGTGCAGGCGATCCTTCAGTTTTGATTTCTGATGCAAGCAAAATTAGAAATCTTACTTCTTGGCAGCCTAAATTTGATGATTTGGATCTTATTTGCAAATCTGCATTTGATTGGGAAAAGCAGTGCTAAAAAAAATATTTTTTATTTTAAGCAAAGAGGATAAAAAATTTTTATTCTCTTTACTGCTTTTTTCGGTTTTTATTTCTTTTATAGAAAGTTTTGCTATTTCTTTAGTGATGCCTTTTATCACTTTGGCTAGTGATTTTTCTTATTTTGATAAAAATAAGTATTTAATCCAGCTTAAAGACTATCTTGCTTTACCTGTTTTTGAGATTATAGTTTATTTTGGCGTGGTGCTTATTGTCTTTTATGTTTTGCGTGCTTTGTTAAATAGTTATTATTTTCACCTCTTAGCCCGCTTTTCAAAGGGTAGGTATCATGCTATCGCTTATAAAGTTTTTGCAAAATTTTTAAATACAGATTATGAAAATTTTACTCAAAAAAATCAATCCGAAATTCTAAAGTCTATCACCGGAGAAGTTTACAATCTAAGCACCATGATTTCATCATTTTTGCTGATGATGAGCGAAATTTTTGTCGTGCTTTTGCTTTATACTCTCATGCTTTTAGTAAATTATAAAATCACTTTATTTTTAAGTCTTTTTATGATTATAAATGCTTTTATTTTGATCAAAGTTCTTAGTCCTATCGTTAAAAAAGCAGGTCTTAAACGCGAGGAAGCGATGAAGAATTTTTTTGAAATTCTTAATACAAATTTAAATAATTTTAAATTAATAAAACTCAAAACTAAAGAAGATGGTGTTTTAAATCTTTTTAAAACTCAAAGTGAGATCTTTGCTAGGGCAAATATCACCAATGAAAGTGTAAGTGCTATGCCAAGAATTTATCTTGAAGGAGTTGGATTTTGCGTACTTGTTTTCATAGTGGTTTTTTTAGTATTTAAAAATCAAAGTGATATATCTGGAATTTTAGCGACTATCTCTATCTTTGTTTTAGCGCTTTATCGTTTGATGCCAAGTGCAAATCGTATCATTACAAGCTATCATGATTTGCTTTATTATCGCTCTTCTTTGGATATTATTTATCAAATTTTAAAGCAAAAAGAAGAGAGTTTGGGCGAAGAAAAAATTGATTTTGATAAAGAATTAAGGCTAGAAAATTTAACTTTTGGATACAAGGATAAAAAGAATTTATTTACTTGTTTAAATTTAAGCATAAAAAAAGGCGAAAAGATCGCATTTATAGGAGAAAGTGGCTGTGGAAAAAGCACTTTAGTAGATATAATCATAGGACTTTTAAGTCCTAGAGAGGGTAGAGTACTTCTTGATGAAAATGAGCTAAATATGAAAAATGTTAAGAATTATCGCCAAAAAATAGGTTATATCCCGCAAAATATCTATCTTTTTAACGACAGCATTGCTAAGAATATCAGCTTTGGAGATGAGGTAGATGAAGAAAAGCTTCAAAGAGTGATCAAACAAGCTAATTTAGAATATTTTGTGAAAAATTTACCCCAAGGAGCGCAAACAAAAGTAGGCGATGGCGGGAGTAATTTAAGCGGTGGACAAAAGCAACGCATAGCTATCGCAAGAGCTTTGTATTTAGATCCTGAAATTCTAGTTCTTGATGAGGCTACTTCCGCACTTGATACGGAAAGTGAAGCAAGGATTATGGATGAAATTTATAAGATTTCTAAAGATAAAACCATGATTATTATCGCGCACCGTCTTTCAACTATCACGCGTTGTGATAGCATCTATCGTTTAGAAAACGGCAAACTTTTCAAGGAGGATAAAAAGTGAAGATAACTTTTATCATAGCCACTTTAAATTCAGGAGGTGCTGAGCGTGTTTTAGCAACTTTAGCAAATGCGCTTTGTACTCAGTATGAAGTAAGCATTATCAAATTTCATGCGGGCGATTCTTTTTATAAACTTGAAGAAAATATCAAACTTATAACTTTAGAGCAATTTAGATTTGACACTTTGTATCATAAAATCGCAAGCCGTTTTAAAAAATACCTAGCATTAAGACGAGCTTTAAAAGAAAATGAAAGCGATGTTTTTATCTCTTTTTTAGATACGACAAATATCGCTTGTATTTTTGCCAAGATAGGCTTAAAAACCCCATTAATTATAAGCGAACATAGTAATGAAGCTTATTTAAAATCCAAAATTTGGCGTTTCTTAAGACGCTTGAGTTATCCTTTTTGCGATGCTTTGAGTGTGCTTGGAAGTAGCGATAAGATTTATTATGAAAAATTTGTAAAAAGAGTAAAGCTTTTACCTAATCCTTGTCATTTTAGCACAGAAATTTCTTTAAATGAGCATTTTGAAAAAGAAAATTTAGTGCTATTTATAGGTCGTTTAGATCAAAACAAAAACCCCAAAATGTTTTTAAAAGCTATAGCACATTTAGATAAAAAATTACAAGAAAATTATGAATTTGTTGTAGCTGGCGATGGAGAATTAAGACAAGAGCTTGAATACAAAGCAAAATCTTTAGGCGTAAAAGTGAAATTTTTAGGGCGTGTTGAGAATGTAAAAGCGCTTTATGAAAAAGCCAAAGTGCTTTGTCTTTGCTCTTTTGTTGAGGGTTTGCCAACGGTTTTGATTGAGAGTTTGTATTTTGAAGTGTGTAGAATTTCAACTTCTTATTATAATGGAGCTAAGGACTTAATTAGCGATAATGAGGACGGATTTTTAGTGGGCTGTGATGATGAAATAGCTTTGGCTAGAAAGCTTGAGCTTGTATTAAAAGATGAACAACTAAGAAAAAACATCGTTATGAATGCTAAAAAAAGATGTGAAGATTTTGAAATTTCTCACATTAAAAAGCAATGGCTTGAGCTTATTGATGAGGTTAAAAATGCCTAAACTTTCTGTTATAGTTCCTACTTTTAATCGCTCTTCCTTGCTTCAAAAGGCAGTTCAAAGTATCTTAAATCAAGATTTTAAAGACTTAGAAATCATTATAAGTGATGATAATTCTAGCGATGATACTAAAAGTGTTGTAGAGAATTTGCAAAAAAGCGATAAACGCATTAAGTATTTTTTAAATCAAAATTACAAACAAGGCCCTAATGGCAATAAAAACAATGGCTTAGATAAGGCCAGTGGAGAATTTATAACCTTTTTAGATGACGATGATGAGCTTTTACCCTATGCCTTGGGCGTTTTAATGCAAAAAGCAGATGAGGGTTATTCTCATGTTTTTGGAAATTGCCTTATAGAAAAAGAAGGAATTTTAAGCGATGAGTTTAGCGGTAGAGGTTTGGAAAAAGAGGGTGAAATTTCTAAGAAAGATTTTTTAATGCAGCGTTTTAGTGGGGAATTTTTTTCTGTTTTTAAGGCTTCTTTGCTTAAAAATAAGCGTTTTAATGAGGAATTTTATGGCAATGAAGCCACGCTTTGGGTGAATTTATACGAAGAAAAAAGTTTTTATATCCATAAAGCTTTTAGAATTTATCGTGTTTTTAGAAAAGATAGCGTTACACTAGGAGCGAGTAAAAATGCTCATAGGGTGTATTTGGGGTATTTAGAGCTTGCGAGAATTTTAGAAAATGAGTTAAAAGCTTCTGGGGATGATGATTATAGGAAAACTTGTGCGAGTTATTATAAAATGGCAGCTTATTATGCAAAATTAAGTGCAAATTATAAAGCACTTTATCATTGTTTATTCAAAAGTTTGAGTATTAAAATCAATACTCCTGCTTTGATATTACTTACTTTAAGTATAATTCCAAATAAAATGATTGAAAAACTATCAAAAATTCGGGTGGCTTTATGCAAAAATTAGCGATTTTTATTTATTCTTTAGGAAGCGGAGGTGCCGAAAGAGTGGTGGCAACTTTACTTCCGATTTTAAGTTTGAAATTTGAAGTGCATTTAATTTTAATGAATGATAAAATTTCTTATGAAATTTCTGAATGCAAAATCCATTTTTTAGAGCGTTCAAAACCTAGTGAAAATCCTATTTTAAAATTTTTAAAACTTCCTTTTTTGGCTTTAAAATATAAAAAGCTTTGCCAAAAATTAAATATCGATACGGAATTTGTTTTTTTAAATAGGCCTAATTATATCGCATTGATGGCAAAAATATTTGGCAATAAAACTCGCCTTGTAATCAACGAATGTACCACTCCAAGCGTGATGTATGCTAAAAACAATTTCAATTCTTTAGCCAATAAACTTTTGATTTCTTTGCTTTATCCAAAAGCTGATTTGATTTTGCCTAATTCTAAAGGAAATTTAGAAGATTTATTGTGCAATTTTAAAATCAACAAAGCAAAGTGTGAAATTTTATACAATGCCATAGATTTGGAAAAAATAGAGCAAAAAGCACTTGAAGATATAAGTTTAAAAGATAAATTTATTTTAAGCGTGGGAAGGCTTGATGAGGGTAAAAATCACGCCTTGCTTATCCGTGCTTATGCGAGATTAAAAACAGATTTAAAGCTTGTGATTTTGGGTGAAGGTGTGCTAAAAGATGAGCTTTTGGCTTTGATTAAAGACTTAAATTTGGAAGATAAGGTTTTGCTTTTAGGTTTTGATAATAATCCTTATAAATACATGTCTAAGTGTGAATTTTTTGCTTTTGCTTCTGTATTTGAGGGTTTTTCAAATGTTTTAATCGAAAGTCTAGCCTGTGGCTGTGCAGTAGTTTGCACTGATCATAGAAGTGGTGCAAGAGAGCTTTTTGGAGACGATGAGTTTGGACTTTTGGTAGAAGTAAATAATGAAAATTCTATGTTTATGGGCTTAAAAACAATGCTTGAGGATGAAAATTTAAGAAAAGCTTACAAAAAAAAGGCAAGGGATAGAGCTCTTGATTTTGATAAGGTAAAAATAGCACGCAATGCTTTAAAATATTTATTAGGATAAAATATGTTAAAAAAAGAATACTTTAAAAACCCAACTTTTATTTTATTTGCTTTTATAATTTTGGCGTATACCTTTAGTGTTTTATGTAGGTTTTATTGGATTTTTTGGGCAAGTGAATTTAATGAATATTTTTTCAATAACGAACTTATGATTATCTCCAATGATGGATATGCTTTTGCAGAAGGTGCAAGAGATATGATAGCGGGTTTTCATCAGCCTAATGATTTGAGTTATTATGGTTCTTCGCTTTCAACGCTTACATATTGGTTTTATAAAATAACCCCCTTTTCTTTAGAAAGCATTTTTATATATATCAGTACTTTTTTATCTTCTTTGGTGGTTATACCTTTGATTTTAATCGCTAATGAATATAAACGTCCTTTAATGGGATTTGTTGCAGCATTGCTAGCCAGTATAGCCAATAGTTATTATAATCGCACGATGAGCGGATATTATGATACTGATATGCTTGTTATAGTTCTTGCGATGATGATAGTTTTCTTTATGATAAGACTGATTTTAAGAAAAGATTTATTGTCTTTGATAGCGCTGCCTTTGTTTGTAGGAATTTATCTTTGGTGGTATCCATCAAGCTATACTTTAAATGTTGCTCTGCTAGGACTTTTATTTATCTATACCTTGGTTTTTCATATAAAAGAAAAAATGCTTTATATGGCTATCATTCTAGCTTCTATCACGCTTTCAAATATAGCTTGGTTTTATCAAAGCGCTATCATTGTCATACTTTTTAGTCTTTTTGTTTTGCAAAATAAGCGTTTTAGCTTTGCTTTGCTTGGGATTTTAGGTTTGGCAACTTTGGTATTTTTGATACTAAGTGGCGGGGTTGATCCTATACTTTATCAGCTTAAATTTTATATTTTTAGAAGCGATGAGAGTGCGAATTTAGCCCAAGGTTTTATGTATTTTAATGTAAATCAAACCATACAAGAAGTAGAAAGTATAGATTTGAGTATTTTTATGCAAAGGATTAGCGGAAGTGTCCTTGTATTTTTTATATCTTTAGTTGGTTTTGTTTTACTTGTTGGAAAACATAAAAGTATGATTTTAGCTTTACCGATGTTAGCTTTAGGATTTTTAGCACTTAAGAGCGGGCTTCGTTTTACTATTTATGCAGTACCTGTTTTAGCACTTGGATTTGGTTTTTTAATGAGCCTTTTACAAGAAAGAAAGCAAAAAAACAATAATACCTTTTGGTGGGCCAATATAGGAGTCTTTATATTGACTTTTTTAAGCTTAATTCCTATGTTCTATCATATCAACAACTACAAAGCGCCGACAGTTTTTTCTCAAAGTGAGGCTACGAAATTAGATGAACTTAAAGAAATTGCACAAAGAGAAGATTATGTGGTAGCTTGGTGGGATTATGGATATCCTATTAGGTATTACAGCGATGTTAAGACTTTGGCTGATGGGGGTAAGCATTTAGGCAAGGATAATTTTTTCCCATCTTTTGCCTTAAGTAAAGATCAAGTAGCTGCTGCAAATATGGCAAGACTTAGTGTAGAATACACAGAAAAAAGTTTTTATGCTGCTCCAAATGATATTTTAAAAAATGATCTTTTACAAGCCATGATGAAAGATTATAATCAAAATAATGTGGATTTGTTTTTAGCTTCGCTTTCCAAGCCTGATTTTAAAATCAATACACCAAAAACACGTGATATATATATTTATATGCCAGCTAGAATGTCTTTGATTTTCTCAACCGTGGCTAGTTTTTCTTTTGTGGATTTAGATACAGGTGAGATAAGCAAACCTTTTACTTTTAGCGCGGCTTATCCACTTGATGTTAAAAATGGAGAAATTTATCTTAGCAATGGCATTGTATTAAACGATGATTTTAGAAGTTTTAAAATAAATAACAGTACTATATCTGTAAATAGCATCATAGAGATTAATTCTATCAAGCAAGGTGAATATAAAATTACTCCTATTGATAATACGGCTCAATTTTATATTTTCTATCTTAAAGATAGCACCATACCTTATGCTCAGTTTATTTTAATGGATAAAACCATGTTTAACAGTGCTTATGTGCAAATGTTTTTCCTTGGAAATTATGATAAAAATTTGTATGATTTAGTGATTAATGCTAGAGATGCAAAAGTTTTTAAACTCAAAATTTAAAGGTTTTTACAATGAGAGTAGGCTTTTTAACTCATGCAGGAGCAAGCATATATCATTTTAGATTGCCTATAATTAAAGCTTTGATTGCAAGAGGAGATGAGGTTTTTGTCATAGTCCCACAAGATGAATATACCGAAAAATTAAAGGCTTTAAATTTAAATATCGTTGTTTATGAGCTTTCAAGAGCGAGTTTAAATCCTTTAATTGTTTTTAAAAATTTTTTACATCTTAAAAATGTTTTAAAAAGCTTAAATTTGGATCTTTTGCAAAGTGGGGCGCATAAAAGCAATACCTTTGGCTTAATAGCTGCAAAATGTGCCAAAATTCCTTATAAAATTGGGCTTGTCGAAGGACTTGGATCTTTTTATATAGAGAAGGGCTTTAAAGCAAATTTAGTGCGTTTTGTTATCAATACTCTTTATAAACTTAGCTTTAAAATCGCTGATTCTTTCATCTTTGTAAATCAAGCTAATGCGGATTTTATGCAAAATTTAGGACTTAAGGAAAATAAAATTTGCGTGATTAAATCTGTAGGCATTAATCTTAAAAAATTCTTTCCTATGAGGGTAAATCAAGAAACCAAAAAAGCTTTTTGGCAAAATTTAAAAATTGATGAAAAACCTATTGTTTTGATGATAGCTAGAGCTTTATGGCATAAAGGTGTAAAAGAATTTTATGAAAGTGCAGAGCATTTAAAAGATAGAGCAAATTTTGTTTTAGTAGGCGGAAGAGATAATAATCCCTCTTGTGCAAGTTTGGAATTTTTAAATTCAGGCAAGGTTTTTTATTTGGGTGCTAGAAGCGATATAGTAGAACTTTTGCAAAATTGTGATATCTTTGTTTTACCCAGTTATAAAGAGGGTTTTCCAGTAAGTGTTTTAGAGGCGAAAGCTTGTGGCAAAGCTATTGTAGTGAGTGATTGTGAGGGTTGTGTTGAGGCAATTTCAAATGCTTATGATGGGCTTTGGGCTAAAACTAAAGATAGTAAAGATTTAAGCGAAAAAATACAAGTTTTATTAGAGGATGAAAGCTTAAGAATCAATCTAGGCAAAAATGCAGCCAAGGATGCCTTGCAATATGATGAAAATGTTATCACACAGCGTTATTTAGAACTTTATGATAAGGTGATTAAAAATGTATGAAAAATGGATAAAAAGAATTTTAGATTTTGTTTTGGCTTTGTTTCTTTTGGTACTTTTTTCGCCTCTTATTTTAATCACTGCCTTACTTTTAAAAATAACTCAAGGTAGCGTGATTTTTACTCAAAATCGTCCAGGTTTAAATGAAAAAATTTTTAAAATTTATAAATTTAAAACAATGAGTGATGAAAGAGATGAAAAGGGTGAGCTTTTAAGTGATGAATTGCGTTTAAAAGCTTTTGGGAAAATTGTTAGAAGTTTAAGTTTAGATGAACTTTTACAGCTTTTTAATGTATTAAAGGGCGATATGAGTTTTGTGGGGCCAAGACCCCTTTTGGTAGAATACCTACCCCTTTATAATGAAGAGCAAAAACTCCGTCACAAAGTGCGTCCTGGTATCACAGGATGGGCACAGGTAAATGGTAGAAATGCGATTTCTTGGCAAAAAAAATTTGAACTTGATGTGTATTATGTAAAAAATATTTCTTTTTTGTTGGATTTAAAAATTATGTTCTTAACAGCCTTAAAGGTTTTAAAAAGAAGCGGAGTAAGCAAAGAAGGGCATGTTACAACGGAGAAATTCAATGGCAAGAACTGAAAAAATTTACATTTATGGCGCGAGTGGACATGGGCTTGTTTGTGCTGATGTAGCCATGAGCTTGGGTTATGAAGAATGTGTTTTTTTAGATGATTTTAAGGGTAAAAAATTTGAAAGTTCTTTACCAAAATACGATATTTTTATAGCCATTGGAAATAATGAAATAAGAAAAAAGCTTTTTCATCAAATTTCACAAAGTGGCTTTAAGATTGTAAATCTTATCCATAAAAGTGCGATTATTAGCCAAAGTGCGGATATAGCAGAAGATGCAGGAATTTTAATAATGCCCTATGTAGTGGTAAATGCAAAGGCAAAAATCGAAAAAGGTGTGATTTTAAATACTTCAAGTGTGATTGAGCATGAGTGTGTGGTGGGCGAGTTTTCCCATATAAGCGTTGGTGCTAAGTGTGCAGGAAATGTCAAAATTGGCAAAAATTGTTTTTTAGGGATTAGTTCTTGCGTTTTGCCGAATTTAAGTTTGGCAGATGATAGTATTTTAGGGGGTGGGGCGACTTTAGTGAAAAGTCAAAGTGAAAAGGGTGTTTTTGTAGGAGTGCCTGCAAAAAGGATGTAAACGAGTTTAAGCATGATTTTGTTGATTATATAGCAAGTCCTTCGCCTTTGGGGTGGATTGTTATAAATTTACTAACTATATGTTTAGTATGTTACATATTTGCTTTAAAAAATTCTCTCAAACATAAAATACTTTTTAAACTTAAAGTGAATTTAAAGTTTAACTCCAGCAAGCTTGTAAAATATACCGGCATTGCTATGTTTTTTTGGTGGATCAATAGGAATTTGGTGTAATTTTTAAGACTTTTATCACCCCCCCCCTTTTTTTTTGAGTTAGAACATAAAAATTCAAAAGTGCTTTGGAGTTTACAGATATCGGTTTTTTTATGAAAGGGTATATTTTTATTGCTTTTTTTCTATTGTAAATTTAATGGTAATTTGCGAAGATGGAATTTATAGTTGGTCGATTTAATCTTTTTATATGCATTTTGTAAAATGAGAAGATTTAGAAATTGACAAAACAATAAAATTTGATTATTTTGCAAAAAAGAGGTATTCATTCTTATTGTAAAAACTAAATATAAAAAAATGATATGTTTTGAAAGTATGTATAAAAAAGAAGACTTAGAAAAACTCAAAATTTGGTATAAAAATAAACTTTGATTGCAAAAAGAATTTTAGCGTTTGATACTTAGTAAATTATTTTAGATAAAATACATCATTTTAGTAAAATCACTTTTTATAATAAAGGATAAAAAATGAGGTTTTTTCTTTCTCCTCCGCATATGGGTGGCAATGAGTTAAGATATATAGAAGAAGTATTTAAAAGCAATTATATAGCTCCTTTGGGTGAATTTGTAAATCGTTTTGAAGAAAGTGTTAAAGATTACGCTCAATGCGAAAATGCTTTGGCGCTAAATTCAGCTACGGCTGCTTTGCACTTGGCTTTAAGAGTAGCAGGAGTGGAGCAAGATGATATTGTTTTAGCTTCATCTTTTACTTTTATTGCTTCAGTTGCTCCTATTTGTTATCTCAAGGCAAAACCTGTTTTTATCGATTGTGATGAGACTTTTAATATTGATGTTGATTTATTAAAGCTTGCTATTAAAGAGAGTGAGAAAAAACCAAAGGCTTTGATTTTAACTCATCTTTATGGCAATGCGGCCAAAATGGATGAGATTGTCCAAATTTGCGAAAAAGAAAATATTATTTTAATCGAAGATGCTGCCGAGGCTTTGGGAAGTTTTTACAAGGGCAGAGCTTTAGGAACTTTTGGAGAATTTGGAGCTTATTCTTATAATGGAAATAAAATCATTACCACTTCAGGCGGTGGTATGCTTATAGGTAAAGATAAGCAAAAAATCGAAAGAGCAAGATTTTATAGTACTCAAGCAAGGGAAAATTGTTTGCATTATGAGCATTTAGATTATGGCTATAATTATCGCTTAAGCAATGTTTTAGGTGCTATTGGTGTAGCGCAAATGGAAGTTTTGGAACAAAGAGTACTTAAAAAAAGAGAAATTTATGAGTGGTATAAAGAATTTTTAGGCGATAGTTTTGTCTTTCTAGATGAGCTTGAAAATTCAAGAAGCAATCGCTGGCTAAGCACAGCTTTAATTGATTTTGATGAAAACGAGCTTAATTCTTGCCAAAAATGTATAGAAATTTCACAAAAAGACTTGATTTTGCATCCAAAAATTTCAAAACTTATAGCAGATTTGCAAAAAGAGCAAATTGAAACACGCCCGCTTTGGAAAGCTATGCATGCTCAAGAGGTTTTCAAAGGTGCTAAAGCTTATATAAATGGCAATAGTGAGTTATTCTTTAAAAAAGGGATATGTTTGCCAAGTGGTACAGCGATGAGTAAAGATAATGTGCGTGAAATTTCAGAACTTATTATCAAGAGCATAAAGGCTTGATGATGGATTTTTATAAAAGTAAAAGGCTGATTTTTTTCTTATGTTTTGATGCATTTTTATTTATACTCTCTATATTTTTAGCTTTTTCTTTGCGTTTTAGTGGGGAAATTCCTAGTATTTTTTATGAGGGTATGATTAAAGCGGGGCTTATTTTACTGGTTTTAAAAATAGCTTTTTTATTTATTTTTAGGATTTATAAGGTAGCATGGCGGTTTTTTTCTCTAAGTGAAGCGAGAAAAATATTTTTTGCTTTGGCTCTAGCTGAAATTTGTTTTTTGTTGATTTTTTATTTTTATGATGATTTTTTCAACCCTTTCCCGCGTTCGGTTATAGGTATTGATCTTATTCTTTCTTATATGTTTGTGGGCACTTTAAGAATTTCTAAAAGAATGCTTGTAGACTTTAAGCCTTCCCGTGCAAAAGAAGAAGAAACTCCTTGTATAGTGGTGGGTGCTACTTCAAAGGCCTTGCATTTATTAAAAGGGGCAAAGGAAGGTTCTTTAGGACTTTTTCCTGTGGGTGTTGTGGATGCTAGAAGAGAGCTTATAGGAACATATTGTGATAAATTTATTGTTGAAGATAAAAGTAAAATAAAAGATTATGTTGATGAAGGCATTAAAACCGCTATTATAGCTTTAAAATTGGATCAAGCCGAGCTTAAGGCTTTGTTTGAAGAGCTTATTGCTTATGGAATTAGTGATGTTAAGATCTTTTCTTTTACAAGAAATGAAGCAAGGGATATTAGCATAGAAGATCTACTTGCTAGAAAACCCAAAGATTTAGATGATAGTGCTGTAGCTTCATTTTTAAAAGATAAAGTGGTTTTAGTAAGTGGTGCAGGTGGAACTATAGGAAGTGAGCTTTGTAAGCAGTGTATTAAATTTGGTGCAAAACATCTTATAATGCTTGATCATAGTGAATATAATCTTTATAAAATCAATGAAGATTTAAGTTTATATAAAGAAAAAATTACCCCTGTTTTGCTTAGTATTTTAGATGAGCAAAGTTTAGATGAGATTATCAAGGAGTATAAGCCTGAATTGATCTTGCATGCAGCTGCTTATAAGCATGTGCCTCTTTGCGAGCAAAATCCGCATTCTGCTGTGCTTAATAATATCATAGGAACTAAAATTTTATGTGATGTAGCTAAAAAAAATAAAGTCAAGAAATTTGTCATGATAAGCACAGATAAGGCAGTGCGTCCAACAAACATCATGGGATGTACTAAAAGAGTATGCGAGCTTTATACTTTAAATTCTAGTGATGAAAATTTTGAAGTTTCTTGTGTGCGCTTTGGAAATGTTTTAGGATCAAGTGGAAGTGTGATACCTAAATTTAAAGCACAAATTGCAAATAATGAGCCATTAACCTTAACTCATCCTGATATAGTGCGTTATTTTATGTTGGTAAGTGAAGCGGTGCAGCTTGTTTTGCAAGCTGGAGCTATCGCAAAAGGGGGCGAGCTTTTTGTGTTAGATATGGGTGAGCCGGTTAAGATTATGGATTTGGCTAAAAAAATGCTTATTTTATCCAACCGAGAAGATTTAGAGATAAAAATTACAGGTTTAAGACGCGGAGAAAAGCTTTTTGAAGAATTGCTAATCGATGAGAATGATGCAAAGACAGAATATGAGAGTATTTTTGTTGCTAAAAATGAAAAGATGGATGTGCAAATTTTAAATGACTATATTAAAAAATTGCAAGATTGTCAAAATGTAGCCGAAATTTTAAAAGAAATAGTTCCTGAATTTAATCATAATAAAGATGGTAATTAATATTATTTTAATATATATTAAAGTTTGATTTTACTGAATTTCTTTATGAAATTTTGGAATAAAAAATTAAAAAACAATCATTTTTATAAAAAAAATTAAACAAAAATATAGTAAAAAATGCTATAATTCGCTTTTAAAATTTTTTAGAAACTTGATTAATAAGGCTAAAAAGGATACAATATATAAAATTTATGAAAATTTTGAAAGGACGAAATTGTGAAATTGTTAGTTGTTGATGACAGTTCTACTATGAGAAGGATTATAAAAAATACCCTAACAAGACTTGGGCATAATGATGTTCTTGAAGCCGAACATGGAGTTGAAGCTTGGGATTTGCTTGAAAAAAATGAAGATATTAAAATTCTAATTACTGATTGGAATATGCCTGAGATGAATGGCTTAGAGCTTGTTAAAAAAGTAAGAGCAGAAAAAAAATATGAAGATATGCCTATTATTATGGTTACCACTGAAGGGGGTAAGGCTGAGGTGATTACTGCTTTAAAAGCAGGGGTAAACAATTATATAGTTAAGCCTTTTACTCCACAAGTATTAAAAGAAAAACTTGAAGATGTCTTAGGTACCGGCAACGGAGACTCTGAGGCTGAGTAATTTTTAATAATTAATGCAAAAATTTTATTATGAACTGTTTCTTGAAATTCAAGAGCAGTATAAAAATTTATTTCTTGATTTTGTTTTCGATTTGGGCGTAGACGCTATAGAAGAAAAAGGCAATGGTATTTATATACGCTCGGAAGAAAATTTAGAAGAGCTTACTTGGGCGATTGAAATTTTTGCCCAAAAACTGAGTCAAAAATTCAATTTAAAAGAAAATATTCTCCTTCGCAAAAGTATCGAAAAAAAAGAAAATAAAGACTGGGTGGAAGAGTATAAAAAAGGAATAAAACCTATTTTAATTGATAATATTTATATTCATACCACTTGGCAAGAAGAAAAAGAAAATTATCTCAATATTAAAATTAATCCCGCTCTAGCCTTTGGTTCTGGGCATCATGAAAGCACTTATGGTTGTGTAAAATTTCTACAAAAATTTGCTAAAAATAATTTGAGATCTTTAGATATAGGCTGTGGAAGCGGTATTTTGGCTATTGTTATGGCAAAATTAGGATGTGAGGTTGAAATTTGCGATACTGATGATTTAGCCATTAAAAGTGCTTTAGAGAATGCAAGGTTGAATAATGTAAATTTCGCACAAGCTTGGCATGGTTCTGTGGATAAGGCAGAGGGGTTATATGATTTAGTAGTTGCAAATATAATTGCCGATGTGATTTTGATTTTAGAAAAAGATATTAAAAAACATTTAGAAGATAATGCTATACTTATCTTATCTGGAATTTTGGATAAGTATAAAACAAGAATAAAAGAAAAATTTCAGGATTTAGAGCTTATTGATGAAATGCAAATCAATGAATGGTGCTCTTTGGTATATAAAAATAAAATAAAGGAAAAATGATGAATAATAACAACAATGCTCCTAATAATAAGGGTAATCCGCAGGGCAATAATTTTTTTAACAAGAATCCAATTTTTATTTTTGCGATTTTTGCTATTGTTATGATAATTGTCTTTAAGGGTTTTTTTGATGGTAATGGATCTTTAGGTGGTGCTTTAAACGGAACCGAGGTTAGTAAAAATGTACCTTATTCTGAATTAAAAAAACTTATTGAAAGCGGTCAAATCAATCAAGTAAGCATAGGACAAACTACTATAAAAGCAGTTTCTAGTGCTCAAAATACGGTTTATACAACCAAAAAGGTTAGCGATCCAGATTTTGTAAGCTTGCTTGATAGTAAGAATATTGCTTATGGAGCTTATTCTGAAACAAATTGGTTTACAGATATCTTGTTTTCTTGGGTTTTGCCTGTATTTATTTTCTTTGGAATTTGGATGTTTTTGGCAAGCCGTATGCAAAAAAATATGGGAAGTTCTATACTGGGTATAGGCAGCTCTAAAAAACTTGTAAATTCGGAAAAACCAAAAGTTAAATTTAATGATGTTGCGGGTGTAGAGGAAGCAAAAGAGGAAGTTAAAGAAATAGTAGATTTTTTAAAATATCCAGAAAGATATATTAAACTTGGTGCAAAAATTCCAAAAGGTTTATTGCTTGTAGGACCTCCAGGTACAGGAAAAACATTATTAGCAAAAGCAGTGGCAGGAGAAGCTGATGTGCCGTTTTTTAGCGTTTCAGGTTCATCTTTTATAGAAATGTTTGTTGGTGTGGGTGCTTCTCGTGTGAGGGATTTGTTTGAAAATGCAAAAAAAGAAGCCCCAGCTATCATATTTATCGATGAAATTGATGCTATAGGTAAGAGTCGTGCTGCAAGCGGTATGATGGGTGGTAATGATGAAAGAGAACAAACCTTAAATCAGCTTTTGGCTGAAATGGATGGTTTTGGAACTGAAAGTTCTCCAGTGATTGTTTTAGCGGCTACTAATAGACCTGAGGTTTTAGATGCAGCTCTTTTAAGACCAGGAAGATTTGATCGTCAAGTGTTGGTTGATAAACCTGATTTTAAAGGTAGATGCGACATTTTAAAAGTGCATATGAAAGATGTTAAAATTTCTCCAAAGGTTAAAGTAGAAGATATAGCGCGTTTAACCGCAGGACTTGCAGGAGCTGATCTTGCAAATATTATCAACGAAGCAGCACTTTTAGCGGGCAGGGATTCGAAAAAATATGTAGAACAAAATGATCTTGTAGAAGCTGTTGAAAGAGCTATAGCTGGACTCGAAAAGAAATCGCGTCGTATTAACGATAAAGAGAAAAAAATCGTTACTTATCATGAATGTGGACATGCTTTAATTGCTGAAACCACAAAGGGTGCAAAACGTGTTAGTAAGGTTTCTGTAATTCCTAGAGGACTTGCTGCACTTGGCTATACACTCAACACACCTGAAGAAAATAAATTTTTAATGCAAAAGCATGAGCTTATCGCTGAAGTTGATGTACTTTTAGGTGGGCGTGCTGCGGAAGAAGTGTTTATAGGTGAAATTTCTACCGGTGCAAGCAATGACCTTGAAAGAGCAACAGATATCATCAAGGCTATGATTTCAATGTATGGCATGAGTGAAATTGCAGGTTTGATGGTGCTTGAAAAGCAAAGAAATACTTTCTTAACAGGGGGTCAAACTATAAAAGATTATTCCGAAAAAATGGCAGAATCTTTAGATGACTATGTTAAAAAGACTTTAGATGAGCGTTATAAAGATGTTAAGAATACCTTAAGTACCTATAAGGGCGCGATCGAAACTATGGTTGCAGCACTTTATGAAGAAGAAACTATAGAAGGTGCCAAGGTAAGAGATATTATCAAAACCTATGAAAATGAAAACAATCTTCCTACGCGTTTGCAAGAAATAAACGAAGAACATAAAGAAGAAAGTAAGCAAGCAGAGTAATGGGAAAATATATTGCCAAAGAAGGACATTGGTTTATAGCTATAGTTTTTATCTTGTTTGTTATTTGCTGGATATTTTATAGCTTTTCTGTTCTTCTTTTTTTATTATTATTGGTGCTTTTATTTATTTTTAGAATTCCAAATCGTGTAATAGTTTGCAACGATAGTAAGGCCATATTATCACCTATTGATGGTAGGGTGACTAAAATAGAAAATGTTTTTGATAAATACTTAGGCGAAAGTGTTGAAATAAGCATTAAGAATGCATTTTATGATGCTGGGGCCTTTTACACTCCTTTTAAAATGGATATTAGCGATATTGTGCTAAGACATGGACTTTTTTTATGCAGTGAATTAAAAAGTGCTAGAATGATGAATGAAAATGTAAGCATTTTTGCATCAAGTGGTGGATCTAATGTTGTTTTACGGATATATGCAGGCTCTTTTGATAGAAAATTGAAGCTTGATAATTTATCTCATAGTTTGACAGTTGGAGATAAAATGGGCTTTTTAATCAATGGAACTGTAAGTATTTTATTGCCAAGAGATACACGAATTCATGTAGGACTTGGAGATGAGTTAAAATCAGGTTCTTTATTAGGCTATCTAGCTTAAGGATAAAAAATGAACAATAATAAATCACAATTTATTTATATCTTACCTAATCTTTTTACAGCAGCCTCAGCATTTTTGGGTGTAATTTCTATTGTTGCTTCTATACAGGGTAATTATTATATGGCTTTATTGTATATTATCTTTTCTTTAATATGCGATGGTCTTGATGGTCGTGTAGCAAGGCTTACAAAAACCACTTCTAAATTTGGTATTGAATTTGATTCTTTGGCTGATTTAATAGCATTTGGGGCTGCACCGGCTATCTTTTTTTACATGGCTATTGGTTCTGAATATGGAAGATATGGCTCTTTAATAACAGCCTTTTTTGTTGTCTTTGGAGCAATACGCCTAGCAAGATTTAATGTCACTACAGGAACTTACGAACCATCTGTTTTTATAGGACTTCCTATACCTACTGCTGCTGTGGTAAGTGCTATTTGGACTTATAGTTACTATTATTATGATTTTTTAAGAGCCTATGGAATCATTTTTTTAATCTTACAGGCGGCTTTAGGCTTGTTAATGGTTAGCAACATACGCTATCCTAGCTTTAAAAAATTGGATTTTAATAGATCAAGTGTTTTAAAGGTTTTGATTATCTTAATTATTGTTTTTTCTTTTTTGTATCTTTATCCACTTGAAAGTCTAGTAATTTTAGCAAGTTTATATGTGCTTTATGGAATAGTAAGAGCGATTTATACTATTATTTTTTCTAAATTTAAGATAAAATCTTAAGTATAAAATTGAGCTATAGCTTCACATTCTGCTTTGCTAAATCCAGCTTTTATTCTTGCTTGCATATTGAGTGTTTTGCCTGCTAAAGAGAATTGATTAAACATTTTACAAATTTCTATAAAATCATAATTATTTTGATTAGAAAATTTCCACCAGTTATCTCCTTTTCTTACATGTTTTATTTCATCATTTAAGATAATGTGTAAAATATCTTTTAAGAGGCTTTTTATAGGATGGTTTGAACTTTCAAGTTTTGCCACTACAAAGGGATTTGCATCAAGTCCCTTGGCTTCTAATCCTCTGTGTACCACTCCCATTCTTAGATTTAAACAATCCTTTGTAGCTTCAAGTGCAGCCTCTAAATTATCATGAATGGCAAAATCTCCATATTTGTAACCCAGTTCATTTAATGCTGCGTTTAAAAGCTTAAAATGCTTAATTTCTTCATCAGCAACCTCTAACCAATCGATATAAAATTGTTGAGGCAGATTTTTAAAACGATAACTTGCATCTAAGGCCAAATTTATAGCGCTAAATTCTATATGTGCAATAGAATGAATAATTTTTGCTAAAGAATGAGTAGAATTTACAAGTTTGGGGCGTCTTATACGAGTAGGGTGTAATAATTTCAAATTAGGGTTAATATTTGTCTTAAAAATACTTCCTTGCTCATGATTAAAAATTAATTTTTGGCTTTTAAAATCATCATAAAATATGGTAAATTTTTCAAATTTATTATCAGTGTTTTGCTCGTATAGGATTTTTTCAAGTTCGTTAAAAAATTCTTTTTGCATTTTACAATCTTTCTAAAAATATTTTTTTGATTTTAGTATATAAAGCTAAATTTTTATAACGATTTACTATAAAAATTTTTCAAACTGAAGCTTTTTTAGAAAATAATACATTTTGATAAAAATAAAATTTGCTATAATTCTCAAGTAGTATTTTAGAATAATTTGGATAAGGAAAAAACATGAAAAAATTAAACGAAGAAGAGGCTAGGGTTATTTTAAATAAAGGCACCGAAGCTCCTTTTAGTGGTAAATATAATAATTTTTACGAAAAAGGGATTTATCTTTGTAAGCAATGTGGATCTAAGCTTTATAGATCTGAGGATAAATTCAAGTCAGGTTGCGGATGGCCAAGCTTTGATGATGAAATTAAAGGAGCTGTAAAAAGACTTCCTGATAAAGATGGCATTCGCACGGAAATTGTATGTGCTAATTGCGATGGCCATTTAGGTCATGTGTTCGAAGGAGAGGGTTTTTCGGCTAAAAATATTAGACATTGTGTTAATTCTATCTCTTTAGAATTTGTAAAAGGTGAATAATAAATGTTTTCAAGTGTAGGCTCTGAGCTTTATTTAATGTTTTTTGCGGGCATAACATTATTAGCTGTGTTAAATCCTTTTGGTAATTTAACGCAATTTTTAGCCATGAGCGATGGCCTACCTTTAACACTTAGAAAGAAACTTTTTAGAACTATACTTTATACAGCATTGGCTATCGTGCTTGCTTTTTTATTTTCAGGACCTTTGTTTATGAATTATATTTTTAGAGTTTCTTTGGATGATTTGAGGGTTTCTGGGGGCTTGGTTTTAATTATAATGGCAATTAAAAATTTATTATTTTCAACCAAACTCGCAACTCAAAGTTTTGATTCTTATCAAGAAATGAATGAGAAAGAAATTTTACGTCAAAGCTTAGTACCTATGGCTTTTCCAATGCTTGTAGGTCCTGGAACTTTAGCTAGTGTGATAGTGATTTCAGAAGACGGTGGTTTAGATGTGGCTTTTGGAGGTGTGATAATAGCTTTTATTTTTATGTTTGCACTTTTTCATTTTGCTGCTACAATTGAAAGAATTGTTGGAAAGCTTATTTTGCATGTTTTTTCTCGTATAGCTCAAGTTTTCATTGTAGCGATGGGATGTAAGATGATTATAATAGGTGTGAAGAATATATTTAATATTTGATGAAGAGCAATAAAAAGCTGATATAAAATATAAATATCAGCAAACAAGCGCAAAAGGATGTTAAAAATTATGTTTGATTGATCAAGGCGTTAAAATTTGTAAATCCGCTTTCTTGATTACACTTTTCTTTTAAAATATCTAAAAATACTTTTCTTTCAATATTTTTAGCCCCCATGAATTCTAAATGTTTGTTATACACTTGACAATCTATGATAAAATCGTAGGGTTTAAGAAGCTCGCAAAGTTTGATTAGGGCTATTTTTGAAGCATTTTTTCTAAGACTTACCATGCTTTCTCCGAAAAAAACTTTGCCTATAATCAGTCCATAAATTCCTCCAATCAATTCTTTATCTTCATAAAGTTCTAAAGTATGGACATGTCCTTGCTTGAAAAGCTCATAATAATTTTCTATAAATTCATCATCAATCCAACTTTGAGGGCGTTTAGTGCGACATAGATGGATAAGATTTAAAAAATCATAATCAAGTTTGATTTGATAAAGATTGATAAATTTTTTCATATTTTTTTGGATATGAATTTCGCTAGGATTTAATATGCATCTAGGATCAGGACACCACCAAGTAACGGGTTTGTTAGTCCATGGAAAAAGCCCAAAATTATAGGCTTTTAAGATAAAATTAGGTTCTAGTTTTTGACTTAAAAAAACGGGTGCGTCTTTAGGCGCATTTACTAGTTTAGAATATAAGGTCGAGCTTTCCATTTTTGTTGAGCTTGATTTTAGCTATTCCGCCTTTTTTGAGTTTGCCAAATAAAATTTCATCGCTGATTTTTTCTCCGATTTCTTCGGAAATAATGCGTTTTAATAATCTTACTCCAAATTCTTTATTGTAAGCTTTTTTTGCTAGGTATAGCTTAGCTTTTTCATCAGCAACCAATTGGATATTTTTAAGATTTTTAGAAATTTCGTCTAATTCTTTTTGAATGATTTTAACAAGTACAGCGTCATCTAGATCGTTAAAATGAAGAATTTTATCAATACGATTGATAAATTCAGGCGCAAAAAAATCTTTGATAGCACGGTTGCTTTTTTCTTCATTTTTACTTAAGAATCCAAGCTCATTGCTTTCTTTAAGTCCTAAATTTGAAGTCATTATTATAATGGTATTTTTAAAGTCGGCTTTAAGGCCACTATTGTCTGTAAGCTCTGCATTGTCAAAGATTTGCAAGAAAGTATTGCTTAAATCAGGGTGAGCTTTTTCTATCTCATCAAAAAGGATAAGGCTGAAAGGATTTTTTCGAACCGCATTGCTTAAAAGTCCCCCATCTTCATATCCAACATATCCTGCAGGAGAACCTATGAGTTTGCTTATGCTGTGCTTTTCTGCATACTCACTCATATCAAAACGTTCTAAATTTAAGCCTAAAAATTCTGCTAAAACCTTGCAAAGTTCAGTTTTTCCAACCCCGCTAGATCCTGTAAATAAAAATACTCCTCGTGGAGTGTTTAAGTTCTTAAATCCTGCAAAACTTTGTTTTAAGGTTGCAACAAGCTTATCAATAACTTCATCTTGGCCAAATATTTTTGCTTTTAAATTAAGACTTAGATTCATCAAGGCTTTGTTTTGATCAAATTCAAACATTTTATGATGATGAGTCATTTTGGCTAAAACTTGTTCTAAATCTTTAATATCAGCATTTTTTTTAGCTTTTGCATTAAGAACATAAGAGGCTCCAAGTTCATCTATGAGATCTATAGCGCTATCAGGAAGGTATTTATCACTGAAAAATTTCTTGCCCCAAACAACAGCTTGTTGAAGTATTTCATCACTAAATTTAATCTTATGAAAATCCTCGTATTTGCTTTTCAAGCCTTGCAAAATTTGAAAAGCTTCCTCTTGACTTGGTTCATCTACATTGATTTTGGCAAAACGACGGCTTAAAGCTTTGTTTTTATCAAAAGTATTTTTATATTCCATGAAAGTCGTTGCACCTATGCATTTTAAAGTGCCATTGCTTAGGGCTGGCTTGAGAAGATTAGAAAAATCTGTATGAGATTCTCCAGTTGCTCCAGCTCCAACTATGGTATGAATTTCATCTATAAATAAAATAGCATTAGGAAGTTTTTGAAGTCCTTCTAAGACTTCTTTGATTCGTTTTTCAAAATCGCCGCGATACTTAGTCCCTGAAAGTAGTCCTGCTATATCTAGACTAAAAATTTTAGCATTTTGTAGATTTTTTGGAACTTTTTTTTCAGCAATAGCTAATGCAAGTCCTTCGACTATGGCAGTTTTTCCAACCCCAGCTTCTCCGATTAAAATAGGATTGTTTTTTTTACGTCTTGATAAAATTTGCACGATGCGTTCAAGCTCAAATTTTCTCCCTATTAAAGGGTCTATTTTACCTTTTTGTGCTAAAAGCGTTAAATCGCTTGCGTAGGAATTTAAATTTTCCATCTCGCTATTTTGTTTAAAATCTTGAATTTTTTCCAAATTCATACCATGTTTTTGTAAAAGAAAGCTCGAATATGTTCTATCATCTTGGATGAGTTTTTCTAAAAAATCGATGATTTTTATTTCATTTTTATGATGAAGAATTTCATCTAAAACTATAGAATTAACAGGTTCGATTTCTTGATCTAAGCTTTGATTTTTTTCTGCTATATAATTTTTAAGCTCACTTTCTAAAAGTTCAAATTCAGCATCTGCGAGCTCTTCAAATATTGATTTAAAATCTGAACTTAGTTTTAATATAGCAAAAAGTACATGCTCACAAGTTATAAATTCATGACGATTGATAGTGCTTAAGTGTTTAGCATTATCAAGGTATTTTTGTAAATTTTCTTGATATTTCATTCTTCTTCCACTCTAGTTTGTAAAGGAAAATTTGCCAATTTAGCAGCATTAGAAACTTTTTTTTGCTTTGAAAGCGCAATTTCTTGAGTGTAAATTCCACAAACTCCACTTCCATTAAGATGAACTTCTAACATAATTTTATTAGCAGTTTCGAAATCATGATAGAAAATATTGATTAAAATTTCAATAACAAAATCCATCGTGGTTACATCATCGTTTAATAATATAACCTTAAACATTTTAGGCTCTTTAAGCTTACTTTTTTCTAATACTTTTAACTTTGGCATTATTTTTCTTTATAAATTTTATTTAAATCATTTTGTATGTAATCTGTTGGAATTTTACCTAAATAAAAATTTGTTGAAGTATTATTATCCCAATAATTGCTAAGTTTTTGATAAATTCCATTTTTCATTACTACTTTAAAGGGTAATTGTTCCATGCTTTGATAATTAATATCTTTTAAAATTTGAGCAACTATGCGATCATTTTGCGAATCATTGCTTAAAAAATAATAAGCTCCATAATCATCAGCAAATTTTTTAACCGTTTCATCGCTTACATTTTCAAAATGTGTTAGTCCCATGATAATAAATTTATTTGAGTTGTTTTTCCAAAGTTTACTAAGCTCTAAGGCTTCTTCCTTACAAGGGGTGCAAAAAGTTCCAAAAAAATCAATCATTAATACTTTATTTTCCTCACCCTCAACAATAAAGCCTTTATCAGTACGAATTAGGGTCTTAGCTCCCCCATTTACACTATTTAATACAATTTTATCACCCTTATTGTATTCTTCAAACATATAATCATTTTGTATATCTTCTTGGTGCGAGCAAGCACTTATAAAAAAACCTATAAAGATAAAAAATGACAATATTGCTTTTTTTTTCATACCCATCCTTTATTTGTAGTTTTTCATAGCAGATCTTGCTTCCATATCTGCTTGTTTTTTCTTTAGACTTTCTCGTTTATCGTGTAGATTTTTTCCTTTAGCTAGAGCTAGTGTGGCTTTAACCTTGTTTTTGTTATTAAAATAAAGATCCAATACCACTAAAGTGTATCCTTCGATACTAACTTTACCCAAAAGCTTATCTATTTGCTTGCGGTGCATTAAAAGTTTTCTAGCGGCTCTTTCATCATGCTTATAGTAAGAATGTGTAGTATTAAGATGTGATATGTGAGCATTTAGTAAAAATAATTCACCCTTAATAATACGCACGAAAGAATCTTTTAAATTTGCCCTTCCAGCACGCAATGCTACAACTTCACTGCCTTTTAAAACCACCCCTGATTCAAAGCGTTCTATAATGCTATAATCAAATAAAGCTTTTTTATTTCTAGCAATGATTTTCATCGATGTACCTTAAAAACACTACTTCCGCTTCCACTTAGAAAAAAACCTTGTTGTAAAAAAAGAAACATTTTAGGATATAAAGTTACACAAGGAGTAAATAAATCATTAAGTTGGGTATTTTTAAATGTTTCTAGAAGTTCTTTTGTGTTTAAATTTTTGTAAATTTTAGCATCAAGAATGCTTTTTTCAAAATTAATTTCCCCTTTGTCAAATTCATCATAAACTTTTTTAGTTTGGCAAGATACTTCAGGAAAGATCCATTCTAAGCTCGGTATAGTATCATTAAATTCTTCTATAATTTCACCGCATCCACTGACATTAGCACTTTCAAAACCACTTAAGAAAAAAGCAATATCACTGCCTAGTTGAGTGCTTAATTTTATAAGTTTTTGAGTGCTTAATTTTAAGTTTAATTCTTCATTAATCAGCATTAAAAAGCTTGCACAATCACTGCTACCTCCCCCAAGTCCTGCACATGCGGGAATATTTTTGATTAATTTTAGGCTTTTGGTTTTAAAAAATTCTTCCAATTCATTTTGGTAGCCATTTTGACAAAGGAGCCAATAAGCTTTTGTGATGATGTTGTCCTCACAATTAAAATTGCTAATGATTTCAAAACCTTTAGGAGAATTAGAGCTTTTATCAACGATATAAATTTCATCAAAAAGATTTTTTAAAAGTATAAAGCGAGATTCTAAAAGATGATATCGTCTTTTATCAAATCCGACAAGTTTTAAAAAAATATTTGCTTTAGCGTATGCTTTCATTGGATCAATTTTTTACTTAAGTCATCTAATTTAACATCGTTTTTTACTACAGAATGTAAATTTTCATCTTTGATTTGAGTAAGGAGTTCTTTTCTTAAAATCATTAGAGATTTTGGAGCGTCAATGCCTATTTTAGCATATCCTTTTCCAGTTTGAACGATTTTAATTTCAATTCCTTCACCAATAACAATACTTTCATTTTCTTTTCGCGATAATATTAACATTTTTCAACCTTATTTAAAAGATATTCTACTTTATTTTCTTTAATATTTATAATACTAAAATATTTTTCATTTTCTATATAGTAAAAGCCCTCATCTTGAAATTTTAATTCTTCTAAGGATATTTTAGTGCCATTTTCAAGTTTTGTTAAATCTTTAATGAAATTAGGCTTTAAATTTAAATATTCTAACACATTTAAGCTTTTTTCGTGATTATAAAAAAATTCTCCCTCGCGGATGCGCTCAAGAGAACTTAAAGTAGCATTAATACCTAATTTTTTAGCAAAAAGCTCACAATAAGATCTTATATAAGCTCCTTCACTAACGCTTAATTCAAGTTGTAAAAAAGGGTGAGTATAATGTATGATTTTGCAAGAGAAAATTTCCATTATACAAGATTTTAACTCGACATTTTCACCTTTTTTGGCAAATTCATAAGCTCTTTTACCTTCTATTCTTTTGGCGCTAAATTGAGGTGGGGTGTAAGAAACTTTTCCTAAAAGTTCCATTTTGATTTGTTCTAAGAGTTTGATATCAAAAGCTTTTATAGGTTTTATTTCTTGTATGTTTTTATTATCAAGACTTAAAGATTTAACCCCAAGCCAAAGTGTTGCTCGGTATGTTTTTGGAGTTTTTTTTAAAAATCTAAAAAGCTTAGTGTATTGCCCAAAAGCAATTATTAAAACTCCCTTAGCAAAGGGATCTAAGGTTCCTGAATAGCCTGCTTTTTTATTTTTATATCTTTTTTTTATCTGGCCTAAAAAAGCATTAGAACTCATTTCTGCGGGTTTAAAAGCAACAAAAATTTTATTCATACGGCTTTTTCCACAAAACTTGCCATAATAATGCGTTCTATTCCGCCAAAATTTATAGTAAGTTTTTCTTCTTTTGCACTTTTGTTGACACTAGTAACGCGTCCTATGCCAAAAATTTTATGTTTTACTAGATCTCCTTTGTGATATCCTTGTTCGGTTTTACTTACAGAGAATTTTTTTGTTAATTGGCTTTCTTCTAAAAAACGACTAGAGTCTAATTCCGTGCGACTTCCTCGGTAAAAACGAGATTTCGCAATGCTTAGTGATAGACATTTTTTAGCACGAGTGATAGCCACATACGCAAGGCGTCTTTCTTCTTCTATATCGCTTTCATTTAAAGGAAAAAATCCTTCTTCAAGTCCTACGATAAATACATGATCAAATTCCAAACCCTTACTCGCATGCACACTCATAAGATATACACATTCGCCCTCAATCCCATCTTGATCGCTTAGCAGTGAAATTTCACTTAAAATATCTTCTAGGGTTGTTTGTGGTTCTTCTTTTATTTTTTCTTTAATGCTTGCATAAAATTCATCAATATTCAATACGCGCTCATCGCCATCTTCTTGAAGAGAGTAAAATTCTTTAAGAGCAAAAAGTTCTTCAAATTTTTCAATCATTTTTTTTAAATCAGAGTATTCTTTAAGTTTATAAATATTTTGTATGAATTTTTTTGCCTCATTTTGTGCTTTTTTAAGAGAAAAAATTCCCACACCACCATCACTTTCGCATAATGCTTCAAAGAGTGAAATTTTTCTTTTTTGCGCATAATCTTCCAAATTCTGTAAAGCTTTTTCACCTATGCTTCTTTTAGGTCTATTGATAATGCGTTTAAAAGATAAATCATCATTAGGGTTGATTAAAATTCTAAAATAGCAAATGAGATCTTTGATTTCAAGTCTTTCATAAAAACGCATTCCACTTAGCAATTTATAAGGAATTTTTTCCTTCATAAAGGCTTCTTCTATGGATCTTGAAAGAGCATTGATACGAAATAAAACAGCAATTTCTCCAGCATAAATGCCCGAATTTAAAAGCTCTTTGATTTTTTTAGCCACCAATGCGCTTTCGTTTTTTTCATTATCCGAACTTAGAATTTGAATATCTTCGCCCTCATCTTTTGTGCAAAGTAGGGTTTTTCCAAGGCGTTTTTTATTGTGCGATATTAGATTGTTAGCAGCTTTTAAAATCATACCCACAGAACGATAATTTTGCTCCAATTTAACAAGTTTTACATTTGAAAATTCACTTTGAAAATTTAAAATGTTTTCTATTTTTGCACCACGCCAGCTATAAATACTTTGATCATCATCGCCTACAACACATATGTTTTCATGAATGCAGCAAAGATTTTTAAGAATTTTGTATTGTAAAGCATTGGTATCTTGATATTCATCGACCGTGATATAACGATAAAAAGAACTTTGCTCTTTGGCGAAATTTTGATCATTTTCTAAAAGAGTATTGGTCAAAAGCAAAAGATCATCAAAATCTACGAAATTGTGTTTGAGTAAATATTCTTGATAATTTTGATAATAAATAGCGATTTTTTGCAAGGCTTGATGTTTGATTTCATTATCTTTTAACAATTCTAGATCACTAAATACATCTTGAACGCTTTTGCTTTCATTTTTAAAATGCGAGATAAACTGAAGAATTTGATGAGGGCTAGTTTTATCATCATTAATGAGTTCTTTTAGAATTTTTTTAGAATCATCATTATCAATGATAATAAAATTATTTTTTCTTCCCAGTCTTTCTATATGGAGTTTTAAAAACAATAAACCAAATTTATGAAAAGTGCAAAGTAAAGGATTTTCATTGCTATTAAGAAGGCTTAAGGCTCTATTTTTCATTACACTTGCAGCTTTATTTGTAAAGGTTAGAGTGAGGGTATTGATAGCAGGAATTCCAACCTCCCCAATCATATAAGCAAGACGCGTTGTGATTGTTTTGGTTTTACCACTACCTGCACCCGCAAGTATAAGCATAGGGCCATCGATATGGCTTGCAGCTTCTTTTTGACTTTCATTTAAACCTGTAAATAAATTCATTTTTTGAAAATGTCTTTGTTTTTAGGGTTGCTTAAGAAGATATTTTTGGATTTTTGTGACTTTGTATTATCTTTGCGTTTGTAAAAGCTAAAGTTAACAAACAAAACACTATTTTCAACTTGAATTTGAGTAATTGCTCCAAGATCTACTTTAACATAGCTAGCAAAATCATCAGGACCAAAACCCGCATGAAATTGTATATGATTTTTTTCTAATTGAATGGACTCAAAAGTATATCCTCCAAGGACAAATAATGCAAAAGGATTTTGCTTGACATCTAAATTTTCAGGCAGCACAGGATCAAAATCAATAAAATTTGTATTAGCCACTACGGAAAATTCTATATTTTCTTGGATTAAGATTGAAAGTAAGTCATAGCAATTTTTTTGCATTAAAGCAATAAAATTTTCATTTTCTAGAATTTTTTCTATCATTATTTTAGCCTCATAAATTCATCGATAAGTTTTTTGATTTCTATTATACCTATTTCCCAAAAGCTCTTATCTTCTATATCAAACCCAAACATTCCCACAAGTTCTTTTGGGCTTACACTTCCTCCAAGAGAAAGCATTTTTATGTAAAGCTCTTTAAAATCGGTGCAAGTATTGCTCTTATAAAGCCCATAAAGTGCAAGTACTAAAAGCTGGGCATAAGCATAAGCGTAGCAGTAAAAAGGACTATGGATAAAATGAGGAATATAACTCCACCAAAGGGCATAATTTTTACTCAGTTCCACGCTTTCACCAAACATTTTTTGAGATTCTTCCATCCAAATTTGAGAAATTTCTTCACTTTTTAGCTCATTTTCATTAGCATGAATGCGTCTTTCAAAACAAGTGAAATTAATCTGTCTATAAAGAGTGGCGAAAATATCTTCAATTTTTGCAGCATAAAGTGCTAATAATTCTTCTTTTTTGAGCTTATTTTTAACATAATCAAATACCAACATTTCAGCAAATACTGAAGCAGTTTCAGCTGTAGTTAAAGGAGTATTTTGATTTAAAAAAGAAACACTATAAGAAAGTTTTTGATGTATAGTGTGTCCTAATTCATGAGCAAGAGTAAAAAGATCACGCCTTCCATCTGTATAATTTAACAAGATAAAAGGATGAGTATCTGGGGTAGCTGAATGTGAAAAAGCACCACTTTGTTTTTTATCTTGTGGATAAACATCTATCCAACCTTTTTCAAATGCTTCTTTTGCAATATCTCCAAAAACAGGGGAGAAATCATAAAAAGCATTTAGAATGATTTTTTTACTTTCTTCAAAACTGAATTTTGCTTCTTTGCCAATGGGTGCATAACGATCATAATCTTTAAGTTTGTTAAAGCCTAAAATTTGTTTTTTTCTTTTATAGAAATTAGATACGAGGTAAAAATGTTTCTGTGTTGTTTGAATCAGCGAATCAACACTTTGCTGGGTGATTTGATTTTGTAAGTGCCTTGGAGTTTCTGCGCTTTCATATCCGCGTAATTTGCAAATATTGCTTAATTCTGTTTTGATCATATTGAAAATAAAAGTGAGCAAATTTAAATTTTTATCAAGGGCTTTGGTAAATTTTTTAGCGGCTTTTTTTCTTATCTTTCTGTCATTATTGTAAAGTTTGCTTAAAATTTCTTCCTCGCTAAGCTTATTGCCTTCGAAAGGAATTTTTAATGCAGCCATGCTTTCATCAAACAATCTACTAAAAGCATTTGCTCCTGTATTTGAAAGATAAAGCATTACGCGTTCTTCTTTTTGGCTTAGATTGTAGTGTTTATTTTGAATGAGATTTTGTAAGTAAAAATCATAACCTTTGCAAAATTCAATCAATTCTTTAGTTTTTTCTTCGCTAAGCTCGCAAAATTCTAGTTCAAAAAATAATAAATTTTCTTCTATTTTTTTACATTCTTGTTCATATTTAGCATAAAAAGAACCCTTAGAACTATCTTTAGCAAAACATAAATAAGCATAAGTCATAATTTTTGAGAGTATTAAGTGTAAATGCTCGTATTCTTTTAGAGCGTTGAGAAAGTCATCAGGGTTTAATTTATCTAAAGCAGTAGAATAATTTTTTTTGAATTCTTTAGATTGTTGAATATAGTTTTGTGTTGTATTTTCTAATTCATCTTCGTTTTTAAACAATACCTCTAAGTCCCAAGTCAACATGCTTTTCCTTCAGTTTTCTAAGATTAATTTTTTTAAAACAGCCATTCTGATTGCAACGCCGTTTTTAACTTGTTTTAAAATTAAAGCTCTTTCATCATCCATCACTTCATCACTTATATCAATATTTCTATGTACAGGGCCAGGATGGAGCAAAATGAGTTTTTTATCTTTAATCAAATCAAGTTTGATACAAAAATCATTCGCATAATCTTTTAAAGAGGCATAAATGATTTTATTATGTCTTTCTGTTTGCGTTCTTAGACTCATTATAATATCGGCTTTTGAGATCAAATCTTCATTTAAAGAATAGGATTTTTTCAAAGGTGAATGAGGCATAAAATGAGGTGGTGCTACAAGGGTGATATCCAAACCAAATCTTGTTAAAAGTTCAGTGTTTGAAGAGGCAACTCTTGAATTTTTAATATCTCCTACAATTAAGATTTTTCTACCTTTAATATCACCTTTAAAATGCTCATAAATTGTAAAAAGATCAAGTAGAGCTTGAGTAGGGTGTGCATGTTTGCCATCTCCGCCATTTACAACAGGACAATGCATATGAGAAGCTAAAATATGAGGCACTCCTGAATTTGCATGTCTTACTATGATAGCATTGGGACTCATAGCGTCTAAATTAGCCGCTGTATCATAGAGTGTTTCGCCTTTACTAGAGCTCGATCTTGAAACATCAAGGCGTAAAATTCTAGCTCCTAGTCTTCTTGCGGCACTTTCAAAGGATGAGAGTGTACGCGTGGAATTTTCAAAGAATATCGTTGTAACACTTTTGCCTTCGAGTAAGGTTCTAGGTTTTTCATCTAAAAAATTTCTTGCTTCTTCAAAAAGCTCCATTATTTCATCATTAGTAAAATCTTTTGTTGTGATGAGATGCCTCATTGTATTTACCTTATATCGTAATTTAACTCATCTTTAGAACAAATAGCACTAAATAAAACATCTGTTGAGCTATTTAGCGCTGTTTCAACACTATCTTGTACTACGCCTATGATAAACCCTATTGCAACTACTTTCATAGCGATATCATAGTCTATATTAAATAAAGAGCAAGCCAAAGGGATAAGTAAAAGCGAACCGCCCGCTACGCCACTTGCGCCACAAGCTGCAAAAGTAGCGATAATACTTAATAAAAAGGCTTGCAAAAAACTTACTTGTATGCCAACGCTATGTGCGGCGCTAAGGCTTAATATAGCTATGGTTACTGCTGCACCTGCCATATTTATCGTTGCTCCAAGAGGGACGGAGATACTATAAAATTCTTTATTGATTCCAAGTTTAGCGCAAAGTGCCATATTTACAGGAATATTTGCAGCTGAGCTTCTTGTAAAAAAAGCAAAAAAAGCGCTGTGTCTTAAGCAGATAAAAATCAAAGGAAAAGGATTTTTTCTAGTATAAATGAAAACAATTAAGGCATTGATTACAAAAGCAACAAAAAGCATAGTAAGCACAAGTAATACCAAGAGTTTTGCATAGCTTAATAAGCCTTGCGCTCCTGTTTGCGCCACAGAATTAGCCACTAAACCAAAAATTCCAAAAGGAGCGAGTTTTACTATAAATTTAACAATTTTTAAAACCCCTTCATTGATATCTACAAAAATTTGTTTTGCTTCTTGCGAGCAATTTTTCAAAGCTATACCACCGCCTATTGCCCAAGCTAAAATTCCTAAATAATTTCCACTTGAAAGCGCATTGATAGGATTATCTACTATATTTAAAAGTAAATTCTTAAAAATTTCATTTAAATGCATAGGAGAAGTATTTTCCGCTTTTTGAACTCCTTCTAAGATTAATTCTACAGGAAACATAAAACTTGCAATCACCGCACATGCTGCTGCTAAAAAAGTTCCTACAATATATAAAATGACAATATTTCTTATCTTAGAACTACTTTGAGAAAAATCTCTCGTGCAAATTGAAGTTAGAATGAGTATAAAGACAAGAATAGGAGCTATAGCTTTTAAAGCATTGGTAAATAAAACTCCTAGCAAGTTGACAATTTCGGCCATTTCTTTAGAGCTTATTCCTACGAGTATGCCTAGAATTATACCTGCGCAGATTTGAAGGATTAGACTACCTTTGGCGTAGCTTTGAACTAGTTTTGAGAACATAAGAACCTTTATTATTTTGAAATTTGATGCAATATATCGGACTTGATTTTAACGAACTTTTGCTTAATTTTAGTGAATTTTTTAAAGCATTAAGCTTGAATAAATTTATTTGAGCTAGAATTGTAACTCATTTTTTATGAAAGGACTTTTTATGTATCTATTCACTTCAGAAGTCGTAAGCGCAGGTCATCCAGACAAATGTGCTGATATAATCGCTGATACAATAGTGGATATACTCTTGAAAAATGACAAAAATTCAAGGGTGGCGAGTGAGGTTTTTGTCGCAGGAAATAAGGTTGTGATAGGAGGAGAAGTTAAATCAAATCACAAGCTTAGTAAAGCTGATTACGATAATTTAGTTAAAGATGTTTTGAAAAATATAGGCTATGATGGAGCAGGATATTTTAGTAAAGAACAATGTTTGCATCCTGATGAAGTCGATGTTATGGTATTTTTAAATGAGCAAAGCCCTGATATTAATCAAGGTGTAGATCAAGAAGATGGCGAAACAGGTGCTGGGGATCAAGGTATTATGTTTGGTTTTGCAAGTTGTGAAGCTAAAGAGTATATGCCAGCAGCTATAAGCTATGCAAGAGCGCTTTGCGATAAGGTTTATACTTATGCAAAAGCTCATCCACAAGAACTGGGTGTAGATATTAAAACTCAAGTGACTATTGATTATGGCACAAAGGCGAATTTTGAAAATTGCAAACCACAAAGTATTCATACTATTGTTGTTTCTGTGCCTTGTGTTGAAAGTATGAAAATAGAGGATTTAAGAGCTTTGGTCAATAAATTAATCCTAGAAAGTGATTTACCCAAAGAACTTTTTAATCCTGAAAAAACTAGGATTTTGATCAATCCAACAGGAAAATATGTCAATCACTCTTCTTTGCATGATAGTGGTTTAACCGGAAGAAAACTTATAGTAGATAGTTTTGGGGGATACGCTCCTATAGGAGGGGGTGCACAATCTAGCAAGGATTATACTAAGGTTGATAGAAGTGGACTTTATGCAGGTAGATGGCTTGCTAAAAATATAGTTGCAGCAGGACTTGCTAAAAAGTGTATAGTTCAACTCAGCTATGCTATAGGTGTTGCTAAACCCACTTCTGTAAGCGTAGATTGTTTAGGAACTAATACAGGAGTAAATGATGATGTTTTGAGTGATTTTGTAATGCAAAATTTCTCTTTGACGCCAAATTGGATTCGTGATAAATTTGGTCTTGATAAACCTAGCAAAGACACTTTTCTTTATGCTGATGTAGCAGCTCGCGGACAAGTAGGACAAAAGGATTATCCTTGGGAAAAACTTGATGCTGTGGAGCAATTTAAGACTTTAATTAAATAAGCCTTGTTTTTCAAGGCTTATCATACTTCAAGATTTGTTTTAATACAAAACCAATTTAACCCACAATTTTATCAATAGACTTATTGAGATTGTAAAAGAATATATAGGCAAAAGTATCCACGATACAAGGTATGATAGTCCATTTCTTATGAATATCAAGAAGATAAAAAAAACTTGTTTGTAATAGCTGAAAGAAAAGAAGACAAGCGATTATTTAAATATTTAACAAGAGATTTTAAAGACTTAAAAGCCTTGCAAAAAGCAAAGGATAAAGCCAAAGATTTTTATCTTGATAGTCAAATGGTTAAAAATTCTAAAAAAATGCAAGGGATATTAAAAGGCTTGATTGATAAAAATAATTCTTAAGCCTTAATATCTATACTTTTTGGTGCAGAATTTAAAGAAAGAATTTTATTAAATTCCCCTGTATCATCATTGCTAAATTTCGCACCAAAAAGAATTTCTAACTCATCGCTTGTGCTAAATTTATTTTCTAGTAGCTTTTTTAAAAGCTCATTCATTTTATTATCATCTTTGTAGGTTTCGCTTTTGCTTTCACCTTGTATAGGTTTAAAAGGCTTTTCTTTGTCTTCTTCTGAAGTTTCTTTGTTATTTATATTTTTTAAAGGATTGCTATAATCTATACCTTGCGCCTTTTCTGCTTCTTCTAGTGATTTTACAAACTCATCGTGTCTTTGTTTGAAGTCTAAATATTTTTCTTTAAACTCATCTAGGCTCATATTAGAGTTAATCATTTCTTTGTGCTCTTTAGCCAATTCTCTAGCAAGTTTTATAAGTTCTTTATTTCCAGTGTTTTGACTTCGTAAAATATTAAATTGCATTGAAAGTTGTTCGCTGAAAATATCCCAATATGTATCACCTATGCTAGAATTTTCTAAAAATGTATTTTTGATATGATTTTTATCCATAAAATTTTGAAAGGCTTCACGCTCTTCATCACTAATATTTTTATCAAATGTAATTTTTCCAAGTATCTTAGTATCACCCTCTAATAAGTCATGGGTTGCACCAAATTTTTGAGAGTTAAGAAATGCCATCAAAACCCCACCTTTATCTACGCTACCATCTGTATTAGTATAAAAATTTTTATAGAGATTAACATCGCCATTTTTATTGAAAATATTTTCGGAGTTAATATTTTCAAAATACGAACCATTCCATACATTGAAGCTAACATTGATTTTATCGGCTGTTAAGGTTATATTCTCGTATTCATCTTTGGTGTAAATTTTAGTTACATTATAATTTTTATCCATACTAAAAGCAAAAGGGATATTTGCTAAATCTTCTGCAGAAAAGCTAGAGTTGGAAGTTTGGGGAGCGAGTTGAGAAAAAACTTTATAGGCATTTTTAAATGTTTTAGCTATATCAATTTTGCTATACATAGCCAAAAACTGCTCTCCGCTTTCTTGAAATTTCACAAAACTTTCAACATCTTTAGTATAAATTTTATAATCTTGCGGTAATCCTACAGCTTCGTTAAAATCACTTGTAAAAAATCCATCTTTATCTACACCATAACCTAAGATTTTATCTATCGCTTGTGATTTATCGCTTACAAGGTTTGAAGTTTCATTGATGGTATTAGATGATTTTGTATTTGAAGTATTATTGCTAAAAGTATTTGTGTAATTGTAGTTTGAATAAGAATTTATACCATTAATCATTTTGCCACCTTATAAAAATAAGATTTACAAGATAAATCGGCAAAAATGATTTTTTATTAAGCAAAAATTATACTTAATGAGGAATTTTTGCTGTTAATCCACCATCAATCAAATAAAATCCACCAGTTATAAAGAGCTTGCTTTTAGACTTGTTAAAAAATAAATCAGTTCAGCTATTTCATTGTGGTTCATCATGTGCAATGTTGTCAAAGTTTTGAAACAATCTTTTTGTCATTGGCGTTTTGAGAGTTCTTGTACATACAGTATTTATTCTAATTTTTGGTGCAAAGATAAAAATTTCTAACTTTTATCTTGCTTGTTAAAATAATTTTTAATCTTTTGCACAAATTTTTCTTTAGGTTTTATCACGCCACTTTCCTTGCCATTTGTGGCATGATATACGCTAACTCCATGTTTGCTTGCATAAAATTGCATGAGTAGTTTTTGTAGTTTGTATTCACTAGAATAATTAAACCAAGCATTATTGCTTATAGCTATGATAATTTTTGAATTTTTATAATTTTGTTCTTTTGTAGCCTCATAACAAATAGCATTGGTAATGATTTGATCATTGAGTTTATATTTGCTTTGTAATGGTCCTTGATCAAATTCTGCTATATTGGGTAAAAAGTATTTTTGTATTGTTTCTTTAAAAAATGGAATGTCCTCCCCAAAAGGTACTAAAAAATGTTTATTGAGTATATAGCTATTGCCTCCTTTGAAAATATATGTGCTATTGTAAGTTTTACCCTCTTGTATGTTAAATGCTCCAGTTATGATGATAATTTGATGTGATAGTTCTTTTAGCATTTTCTCGTATGAGGTATTTTTGAGGTTAAATGCAAAAGCGGTTTCTGGTAAGATGATGAGTTCTTTTTTTTCATTGATAGCTTGGATAATTTCCTTGATTAAATTATCTGAATTTACAGATACATTTTCTTGAAGGAATTTTTGATCTTGAGATATATCTGTAGAAATAAGCTTATAGGATAGATTTAAATCTTCTGATTTTTTTTCATCGTATTGAAAACCTATAGAAAATACAATCAAAAGAATAGCAATTTTATAATATCTTGAAATATAATTTTCATGAATAATATATGCTAGTAAAAAAATACAAATAATACCACGATAGCTAGGATCAAAAAAACCATATACAGTATAAATTCCCCAATTAAGCCAATCAAAGCCTAAAGGATGAATAAAACTTAAACAAAAAATTCCACAAAGGCGTAAAAAATCAAATTTAAGTAAATAACAAATTCTAAAGAGTATTCCATAAACTATACCTATAAGGATAATCACTATAGGCACTAAATAATTTAAATCAAAATAAATCGAAGAAAGCCCTATCCACCAAAACCAAAGCACCCCTACAAAAAATCCTATCCAAAAATATTGCTTAGGACTTTTGCTTTTTAAAAGTAAAACTAAGCCCCAAATTGCGAGGAATGAACTGATAGCTTGGGTAAAAATATTTTCAAAAAAAGATAAATAAATACAATTTGAAAGTAAAAATGCTATAAAAAAGACTTTTATTATTTTAAAAATGGTAGAATTAGTGTTTAATTTTTTTGGAATAAAGGAAAAATATGGCAGAAAATTCAATTTTAACTTCATTGTTACCTCTTGTTGTGCTATTTGCAATTTTTTATTTTTTGGTTATAAGACCACAACAAAAACAAGCAAAAGCACATAAGCAAATGCTAGAATCCCTTCAAAAAGGCGATAAGATTATCACCAATGGTGGACTTATTTGTGAAGTCGTAAAACCAGAGGACGATTTTATCAAAGTTAAGCTTAATGAAGACAATGTTACTGCAAAAATTTCAAGAGAATTTATAGCAAAGAAAATTGATGCGTAATTCTAAAATCACTTATCGATTAGTTGTTTTTATTGCGGTATTTATTTTTGGAGTTGTTTTTTCGCTCCCTTCTTTTTTGCAATCCGAGCGAGGAGCGAAAATCAATTTAGGGCTTGATTTGCAAGGCGGACTTTATATGCTTTTGGGTGTAGATAATCAAGAAGCTGTAAAATCTAAAATCAAATCCGTCGCTTCTTCTTTGAGTTATTCTTTTAATAAAGAGAATATTTTAAATGATGGATTAAATATTCACGATGATAGTTTGGATTTTACTTTATTGGATAATGCAGATATAGTTAAGACCGAAAATTTACTCAAAGAAATTAATGGGCTTAATGTGCAAAGAGAAGATATGCATTATATAGTTTCTTTTACCCCAGAAGAGGTTAAAAGTATAGAAAATTTTGCTCTTTTGCAAGCAGTTGAGACGATTAGAAATCGTTTGGATCAATTTGGTTTAGCAGAACCGACGGTCGCAAAACAAGGTGAAGATAAAATTCTGGTCGAATTAGCAGGAATTAAAACCAAAGAAGATGAATTAAGAGCTAAAGAGCGCATTACTAAAGCAGCTCATTTGCAACTCATGGAGGTAGATGATTCTAAAATGAGTCAAGCTTCTAATATGAGCGATGCTGAAGCAGCGAGTTATGGGCTTGTTTTGGTTCCTGATTCTAGAAATCCAAATTTAAAGTATCCTTTAAAAAATATTCCTATTTTAGATGGTTCTATGCTTACAGATGCTAGAGTAGGACTTAGTGATAAAAGTAATTATCCTGTTATTAATTTTACTTTAAATGCTGAAGGTTCTAAGAAATTTGCTGATTATACAGGGGCAAATGTTGGAAAGCGTTTGGCTATCGTGCTAGATAATAAAGTATATTCTGCTCCATCGATTAATGAACGCATAGGTGGTGGAAGTGGTCAAATCAGCGGGGCTTTTACTCAAGAAGAGGCGCGAGATGTAGCTGTGGCTTTAAGAAGTGGGGCTTTATTGGCACCGGTTAAACTTTTAGAACAAAGAAGTATAGGTCCATCTTTGGGTGCTGATAGTATCAAAATGAGTATGATAGCTCTTATAGGTGCTTCGATTTTTATCGTAGTATTTATGGTGCTTTATTATGGTATGGCAGGAATTTTTGCCAATATCGCAATGCTTGTTAATGTTTTGGTTGTTGTGGCTGTGATGGCAATGTTTGGCGCAACCTTGACCTTACCAGGTATGGCAGGACTTGTTTTAACTGTGGGCATGGCTGTTGATGCTAATGTTATTATTAATGAGCGTATTCGAGAGCTTTTGCGCGAAGGGGCAAATATCAAAGCAAGCATAGAGCAAGGTTATAAAAATGCTATGAGTGCGATAATAGATTCTAATATCACTTCTCTTGTAACTTCCATAGCACTTTATGCTTATGGAACAGGTGCTGTTAAAGGATTTGCAGTGACTTTGGGGATTGGTATTGTTGTTTCTATGATTACTGCTATTTGGGGAACGCATGGAATGTTTGATTATTTTATGCGCCGCATTGAAAAAAGTAATAATACAAGATTTTGGTTTGGTTATAGGAGAAAATAATGCAGTTTTTTAGCGAAAAGAAAATTTATGATTTTATGAGAATGCGTTTTGCTGCAATTTCTCTTTCTATTGTTTTATTTTTTGGTTCTATTTATTTGCTTTGGGATAGAGGTTTGCAATTTGGTATTGATTTTAGTGGGGGTACTTTAATCCAACTTAAATACGATACAGCAGCTCCTATTCCTCAAATTCGTGAAATTTTAGAAAAACAAGGCAGTTTCCAAAATTTATCTGTAACCGAATTTGGAAGTAAAGAAGAGATTACTATTCGTTTTTTAGGAAGTAATGATAGCTTAGGTAGTGATATAGGTGAGCATATTAGTACTCTTTTAAAAGATACGGGCAAATTTGAAGTGCGTCGTGCTGATGTCGTGGGTCCAAAAGTGGGCGATGAGCTTAGAAATAAGGGTATTATGGCTATCATTGTATCCTTAGTCGCTATTTTGATTTATATTGCAATACGCTTTGAATGGCGTTTTGCATTAGCAGCAATTATTAGCGAAATTCACGATGTTGTGATTACTTTGGGAGCGATTTCATTATTTAAAATTGATGTCAATTTAGATACTTTGGCTGCAGTTTTAACAGTGCTTGGATATTCCTTAAATGATACAATTATCATTTTTGATAGAATCAGAGAAGGGATTAAGACAAGTAAAAAAAGCGAACTTGCTCCTATTATCAACGAAAGTGTCTCAGCAACCTTATCTAGAACAGTATTGACTTCAGGACTTACTTTGGCTACTGTTGTGATACTTTATTTTTTTGGCGGAGAGATGATACAAGGTTTTTCTTTGGCTTTGATAGTGGGTATTGTTGTAGGAACTTTAAGTTCAATTTTTGTAGCTAGTCCAACTTTACTTTGGTTTAAATTCAGTGTTATTGATTTTAGAAATAAAGAACTTGAAAAACTTAAAAGAAAGCAAGAAAAAGAACGCAATCGTGCAATGTATGAAAAAGGAACGGTTTAAAGGAAGATTATGGCTTATGATGCAAATTTGATAGAAAAAAAATGGCAAGAAATTTGGGATAAAAATGAGTATTTTGAACCTAAAGATGATTTAACCTTACCTAAAAAATATATTTTATCCATGTTTCCTTACCCTAGCGGGCGTATACATATGGGACATGTAAGAAATTATAGTATAGGTGATGCTATTGCTAGATATTATCGCAAGATAGGTTATAATGTTTTGCATCCTATTGGTTTTGATAGTTTTGGTATGCCAGCTGAAAATGCAGCTATTAAGCACAAAATTCATCCAAAATCTTGGACTTATGAAAATATAGCCTATATGAAAAATGAACTTTTTTCTTTAGGTTTTTCTTTTTCAAAAAAAAGAATGCTTGCGACCTCTGATCCACTCTATACAAAATTTGAACAAGAATTTTTTATCAAAATGTATGAAAAGGGCTTGATTTATACTAAAGAAGCGAATGTAAATTGGTGTGAGCAAGATCAAACTGTTTTAGCAAATGAGCAAGTAGAAGATGGAAAGTGTTGGCGTTGTGGACATGAAGTAGTTCAAAAAAAGATGCCAGGGTATTATGTAAAAATCACAGCCTATGCGGAAGAGCTTTTAAGTGAGCTTGAGAATTTAAAAGATAAGTGGCCTTCTCAGGTTTTAACCATGCAAGAAAATTGGATAGGTAAAAGTGAGGGTTTGGAATTTTCTTTAAATTTAGACAAAGAAAGCTTGGAAAAAACAAAGACGCAATCTTTTGAAGTTTTTACCACTCGTGCAGATACTATTTATGGTATTTCTTATGTAGCTTTAGCGCCTGAACATAAAATCGTGCAAAATTTAATACAGGCAAATTGTTTAGATGATGAAAAAGTAGAGCAAATTAAAAATATGCAAAAACAAAGTGCTAGAGAAAGACAAATGGCTGATAAGCAAGGGTGCTTTTTAGGAATTTACGCTATTCATCCTTTGACTCAAGAAAAACTCCCTGTTTGGGTAGCAAATTTTGTATTAGCTGATTATGGTAGCGGAGCTGTAATGGCTGTTCCAGCTCACGATGAGAGAGATTTTGAATTTGCTAATAAATATAAACTTGAAATCAAACAAGTGATTGAGTGCGAAGATGCACAGCTTCCTTATGTTCAAAAAACAGGAAAGCTTATCCAAAGTGGCGAATTTAATGGGCTTGATTGTAATGAAGCAAGAGCAAGAATTATTTCAAAATTTGAAGATGAAAAACTAGGAAAAAGGGTTATTAATTTTAAAATTCGCGATTGGGGAGTTTCTCGCCAAAGATATTGGGGTGCTCCTATACCTATGGTAAAATGTAAAGCTTGTGGGATCGTGCCTCAAAAAATTGAAAATTTACCTATTACCTTACCTGAAGATATTCAAATCACAGGAGAGGGTAATCCGCTTGAAAAACATCCCACTTGGAAAAATTGCACTTGTCCAAAATGCGGACAAGAGGCTCAAAAAGAAAGCGATACTTTAGATACTTTTTTTGAAAGTTCATGGTATTTTGCACGCTTTGCAAGCGATGAGAAAACATGGCAAGAAAAGGCTTTGGATAAAGAGAGTGTGAAATATTGGATGAATGTTGATCAATATATAGGTGGTATAGAGCATGCGATTTTACATTTGCTTTATGCAAGATTTTTCCAAAAAGTTTTAAAAGATTTGGGGTATTTGGAAGATAATGAGCCTTTTGCTAAACTTTTAACCCAAGGCATGGTTTTAAAAGATGGTGCTAAAATGTCTAAATCTAAAGGAAATGTAGTCGATCCTGATGATATTATCAATAAATATGGAGCTGATACAGCAAGGCTTTTTATTCTTTTTGCTGCACCTCCTGCTAAAGAACTTGAGTGGAATGATGATGCGGTTGAAGGAGCTTATAGATTTATTTGCAGGCTTTATGATAGGGCTCAAAATGTTAGAGCTGGAGAGCTTTTAGAATTTAAGCATGAGGATTTGAATAAGGAAGAAAAATACGCTAGATTGAAAGTGTATGAAGCTTTGAAAAAATCTTTTGAAGTTTATACTCAAAGTTTCGCCTTTAATACCTTAATCGCTGCTTGTATGGAGGCGCTTAACGCCTTAGCTGTTTGCAAAAATGAAGCTTTAGAGCAGGAAGCTTTTTATATTATCTTAAATATTTTAGAGCCTATTATTCCTCATGTGTGTTTTGAATTAAGTGATAAGCTTTTTAAATGTGAGAATTTTAAGGTTTTAAAATTAAAAGAAGAAGTTTTTATAAAAGATAGCTTGAATTTGGGTATCAGTGTAAATGGTAAAAAGCGCGGAGAAGTTGAAGTTTCAAGCTCAGCAAGCCAAGATGAAATTTTAGAACTAGCAAAGCAAAAAGTTTCAAAATGGTTAGAGGGTAAAAATATAGTTAAAGAGATTTATGTAGAGGGAAAATTGGTAAATTTGGTGATAAAATGAAAGGAATTTTATTTTTTATCGTGGCTTTATTTTTGGGGGCGTGCGGTTATATTCCGACCTCAAAAGTAGCGGATAATATTTTTAATGATAAAGTATATGTCAATGTGGAGTTAAGCCTTCAAGATCCTAGAAATAGTATTTTCGTAGCCGATACTCTTAAAGAGATGGTTATTTCAAAATTAGGGCGAAAATTGGCTTTAAAACATGAGGCAGATGATGTGATCAATGTTAGAATGAATAATCTTGAATTTATCCCTTTAGTCTATGATCAAAATGGTTATGTTGTAAGCTATAAAGCTAAACTTAATTTAGAATTTAAAGTGGTATTTAAAGATGGTACTGTTGAACATTTTAATACAAGCGGAAGCTATAATTTTGATATATCGCCTAATAGTATTATCAGTGATTCAGCGCGTTATGAAGCTATACGAGCAGCTTCTAGCGAAGCTTTTGATGAATTTATTTCAGTAATAGCCATAAAGGGACAAAAGCGTGCTACCCAATATTAATGAAATAGCAAAAGAAACTTTAATTACGCTCAAAGATAGAAAGCTTCGTCCTACTCCCGAAAACTATACAGAAATTTTTGAAGAACTTTCTAAAAAATATGGCTTAATAAGCTCAAATAAAGCAAAGCTTGAAAAATACAAAGCCTTGCTTTTGCCAAACTATCAACAAGAATTAAATTCTAAATCTATCCGCACTTTAGAAGAATTAATAAGCTTTTTAATTTCCGCCTTAAATAGGCAAAATGGAAAACAATTCAGTGAATTTTTTGATTTTTTAGCTACTTTATCCAAGAGTTTACAAGTAAGTAGGGATAAAAAAATCAGAGACTTGGCTAAAATTACTTCTATTAGAATTTCAAAAACTATGGACAGCGAAAGTATTTATTTACTTTCTAAAAAATGGAAAGAATTTGAAAAAAGCTATAATGAAAGTGATTTAGAAGGCGAACTAAGAAGATATGGTATCGCAAAATATGATGATTTTGATACGGTGGTTAGAAAACTTTTAAATAAGTTAGAAGAAAGAAGTTTAGAAGTTTTTGCTGAGCTTTTAACCTCTTGTTTAAATCCATCTTTAGTTGAGGATCTTAAAATTCACGGCTTTGCACAAAATTTACTTCAAAGGCCCTTTCTTTTAAGTGAAAGCAGTTTTAAAAATGAACTTTTGGAATTTGTCAATCGTCGCGTGATGGTTGATAATATGTACGTGCAAAAAAATTTAAATTTTTTTAATGATAATTTAAAAAAGATCTATGAGCTTTTTATATTGCTAAATAAGTCCAATGAACAAAATATAGATTTTATAAACACCTTAAAACCCGATAACAAAGGAGAAGTAAAACTTAGTTTTGAACTTTTAAAGCAAAAATTTATGCAGCTTAGTGAGAAGATTAATTCTTTAAATGCACAAATTGAATTTACGCAAAATTTAGAAGAGCGCGAATCTTGGAGTGTTTTAAAAGAGCTTGAGAGATTGGATGAGAATTACAACAAGTATAAGGTTAATTATTCTTTGGCATTGTTTTCTATAAAAAATTATCGTTTTATTATGGAAAAATATGGAGTGGGCAGTTTAAATGAGATTTTTGTGCGTTTTAAAAAGATTTTAAAAGAAAGTTGTACTGAATTTGATGAACTTTGGATGTTAGATGAAAAGAGTTATCTTATTATATCGCCTGGAAGAAATAAAGAAAAAGTCGCACAACTTGTTCGAGAAAATTTAAAGACTATTGAAAATTTTCGTTTTATTTACAAAAAAGATATTATTACTCCAAAGATTATCACAGCTTATTTGGATAAACAAAGCATGCCTCATGTCAATATTTTAGAAAAATTAATAAATGAAATTTCAAATTTAGATGAAAGAAACGATGCAAAAGATCAGTAAAGTTGATGAATTTTTAGCACAAAAGAGTACAAATTATGACAAGATTGATCGTTTTGTTATGTTTAGAATGTATGAAAAATATAAAACAAATTTCTTAGTTAAACCCATTATCCATATCATAGGGACAAATGGAAAGGGAAGTACGGGTAGATTTTTAACTCAACTTTTAGAAGGTTTAGGTTTTAAAGTGGGGCATTATACAAGTCCGCATATTTTTGAATTTCGTGAACGCTTTTATAAAAATGGAGATAGTGTTAGTGAAAATGATTTAGAGCTTGCACATAAAAATTTGCTAGATATTTTTAAAGAGGATTTAAAAAAACTTAGCTATTTTGAATACGCCACTTTTTTAGCGGTGGAGCTCTTTAAAGATTGTGATTATATGATTTTTGAAGCAGGGGTAGGGGGTGAATATGACGCAACTTCTGTTTTTGATAAAAAACTGAGTATTTTTACAAAGGTGGGGTTTGATCATACTCAAATTTTGGGAGATACTTTAGAAAAGATTGCTAGAACAAAATTCAAAGTTATGGCAAAACAAGCTTTGATTTCAAACGAGCAAGACGAAAGAGTTTTGCAAATGGCTCAAAAAATAGCATCTCTAAAAAACACAAAATTGTATTTTTCATGGCAGCCTAAGGGTGAAATTTTAGAGCAGCTTGATGATTATGTTCAAAAATACAACCTACCTGAATTTTTAAGACACAATTTAATTTTAGCCTTAAATGCATTAGAAATATTACTTTCTAAAGAAAAACTTAGTCAAGCTTTGCTAAAATTAGGAAAATTAAAATTAAAAGGACGCTGCGAGCAAGTTGCGTCTAATTTATATGTGGATGTGGGTCATAATGTTATGGCTGCTAACGCCTTGTGTAAAAAATTTATAGGTGAAAAACTTGTTTTAGTCTACAATTCTTATCTTGATAAAGATATTTTTGAGATTTTAAAAACATTAAAGCCTATTATTGATACAATAAAAATATATAAATATATTAGTTTAGAAAGAAAATTGGCTAATGATGAAATTTATCAAGTTGCCAATGATTTAAATCTTAGGTGTGAAGAATTTGTTTCTTTAGATGAAAGGAAAAAAACTTTAGTTTTTGGTTCTTTCGCCTTAGTCGAAAGTTTTTTAAAGGAGTGGAGTGATAAAAAATAAATTTACCATCACCATTACAGATATCAATGGTTCAAGGCATTTTTATTTAAATCAGATTATTAAAAAAATCGTTCTTTATGTAGTAGCTTTTATATTTTTATTTTTAATTTTTAGCGGTTTTTATATTAAATATCTTGACAGTAAACTCAGCGATATCAGTACTAAAAGAGAAGAGCTTTTAGCAAAGAGCAAGGAGTTAGAGCTTGCTAATGCGCAAATGCAAAAAAATGTTGAAGAAAAGGCAAAGCAATATGCAGCCATAGAAGATAAGATCGCTTCTTTTGAAGAAGCTTTAGGTCTAGAGGCTGAAAATAATCTTACTATTACAGATAGACTTGATAACTTAAAGCTTACAAATGAGCAGCAGATTGGGATATTGGGGCAAATTCCCAATGGATGGCCTATTGAAAACAAAGGAGTTACTGGGAATTTTGGATAGAGAGAGCATCCTCTTTTAAAAAGAAGAGAATTTCATCCAGGCATTGATCTAAGAGCAGCAGTAGGTACGCCTATATATGCACCTGCTAACGGAGTTGTCGAGTTTTCAGGATATAGCGATAATGGTTATGGCTATAATGTTATTTTATTGCATAATTTTGGCTTTAAAACTGTTTTTGCTCATATGGTACGAAAAGACGTTGTCAAAGCGGGTCAGTTTGTCAATAAGGGCCAATTGATAGGTTATACTGGCAATACAGGACTTTCAACTGGTCCGCATTTGCACTATGAAGTGAGGTTTATTAATAAAACCTTAGAGCCTTTATATTTTTTAAATTTAGAAAGAAAAAATATGAATGAATTTTTTAATCAAGAAAGGAGAGTTCCATGGCAATCTTTAATAAAAGCGGTAACAGCACAGCACTTAGCTCCAGTTCCGAAACAACAGTAATTTCATCAGGTGCGAGAATAGAGGGTAAGTTTTATTTTGCTTCTATGCTCCATGTAGATGGAGAGCTTAATGGTATAGTGCATTCTGAAAGCATAGTGGTTATAGGAAAAAATGGGAATTTAAAGGGCGAGCTTAAGGCTGATAAGATAGTTGTTAATGGCTGTTTTGAAGGTGATTTAGAGGCTGACAGCCTTGAAATATTAGCAGGCGGCGTGGTTAGTGGAAATATTAGCATTAAAGACTTGGCTATAGAAAATGGCGGTCGTTTTAATGGGACAAGCAAGATAAAGCAGGAAGAGCCTGTAAGGTTGTTAGAGAATAGCTCAGAATAATGCAAGCAAATTTTTTTGAGTATTTGCAAGGTTCAAATATAGCACAATTGATACTTTGCGAAGATGATAAAGAATCTTTTTTGCTTTCTCAAGTTGCTCTTTTTAAGGGTTTGAAAACATTCGTTTTGCCTGATTTTAGAGCTGAATTCGGGGATGATTTAAGAGCTTTTTCCAAAGAGCTTTTTGAGCTTTGCAAAGTTTTAAATGCTTATCATAAGGAAAAAGATACTAAAATTCTTATCTCCCCTTTATCTACTATACTTAAAAAATTACCTGGTCAAAAACATTTAAAAAGCTATAATCTTTCCAAGAAGAATGCTTTTGATTTAAGTGAATTTAAAAATGAACTCATCAAGCTTGGATATGAATTTGTGGATATGGTCCAAGATAAGGGTGAAGTGAGTATACGCGGAGAGATTATCGATATATTTTGTATTAATGAAGAATTACCCACTAGGGTTTTGCTTTTTGGAGATGAGTTAGAAAGCATTAGAAAATTTGATCCTATGAATCAAAAATCATTTCCCAAAGAATATGAAGAGCTTGAAATTTGTCCTTTTTTGACATATTTTTCTGAAGAAAATTATGAAGATTTTAAAGACAAACTAGAAAATTTCAATAGCGATGTTTTGGTCAATGATATTAATTCTTTAGGATTTTGGTGCATTGATGATTTTTGTGATTATTTAGAACTTGATTTTATAAGTATTAAAAAATTCAATCAAGAAGAATGGGATAAAGATCTTGGTAAAATCAATGCTAAAATTATACCCCAAGCTTCTGTTTATAAGGATTTAAAAAGTTCTTACAATAAAGACTTTTTTTCTTTGCATCAAAATAAAAAAATTATAATTTTGGCTAAAAATGAAGCCTTGTTTAAAGCTTTAGAGCTTGAAAATACACAAAATATTTCTTTTCAAAAAAGCGATTTAATCCTTAATTTAATCAGCAATCAAGAGCTTATCATTTCATTAAATCATAAAGAAAAACAAAAATACAAGCGTAAAGCAAATCTGATTATAGATGAGTTAAAAATCGGCGATTTTATCGTTCATGAGGATTATGGTGTAGGTAAATTCTTAGGCCTTGAGATGATTAGTATTAGTGGAGCTAAGAAAGAATTTGTTGCGATTGAATATCAAAATAGTGACAAGCTTCTTTTGCCGGTTGAAAATCTTTATATGATAGACAAGTATTTAGGAGCAAGCGGAGGGATACCGCTTTTAGATCGCTTAGGAAAAATGACTTTTATCAGGCTCAAAGAAAGATTAAAAACCAAGCTTTTAGCCATTGCTTCTGAGATTGTTATTATGGCGGCTAAAAGAGCCTTGATCAAACCAAAAGAAATCAAGATAGATTATGCAGATCAAGCTTATTTTGTTTCAAAAGCTGGATTTTCTTATACACAAGATCAAAACAAAGCTTGTGAAGAAATTTTAAACGATTTTGAAAATGGTAAAGTGATGGATAGGCTTTTAAGTGGCGATGTGGGTTTTGGTAAAACCGAAGTTGCGATGAATGCTATTTATCCTGTGGTAAAAAGTGGTTTTTGTGCTTTTTTCTTTGCGCCCACTACGCTTTTATCTCATCAGCACTATAAGAGTTTAAAAAAGCGTTTTGAGCCTTTTGATATTGAAGTTTTTAAACTGGATCGTTTTACAAGCACCAAAGAGAAAAAAACCTTAATGTTGAATTTAGAGCAAAACAAAGCCTGTGTGGTGATTGGCACCCATGCACTTTTAAATGTAGAGTGTGAAAATTTAGCCCTTGTTATCATTGATGAGGAGCATAAATTTGGAGTAAAGCAAAAAGAAAAATTAAAAGAATTAACTCAAAATTCTCATCTTTTATCTATGTCAGCTACTCCTATACCAAGGAGTTTAAATCAAGCCTTAAGCTCCATAAAATCTTATAGTGTTTTACAAACCCCTCCAGAAGATAGACTTGATGTTAGAACCTTTGTGAAAGAAAACGATGATGCGCTTTTAAAAGAAGCTATAACAAGAGAATTAAGACGCGGCGGACAAATTTTTTATATACACAATCATATTGCAAGTATAGAACAATGTAAAAAACATTTACTTGATTTATTTAAAAATTTAAGGATTTTGATTTTGCATTCTAAAATTGACGCAAAGATTCAAGAAGAAGAAATGCTTAAATTTGAAAATAAAGAATACGATTTACTTTTAAGTACTTCTATTGTTGAAAGCGGTATTGATCTACCTAATGCAAATACTATGATAGTTGAAAGAAGCGATAGGTTTGGAATGGCTGATTTACACCAATTACGCGGCCGTGTAGGCAGGAGTGATAGGCAGGGGTATTGTTATTTTTTAGTTGAAAACAAAGAAGAGCTTACTCAAGATGCATTGAAGCGACTTATCTCTTTAGAGAGTAATTCTTATTTGGGAGCAGGTTCGGTTTTAGCTTATCATGATCTTGAAATTCGCGGAGGTGGAAATTTATTAGGCATCGATCAAAGCGGTCATATAGAGCAAATCGGACTTAGTTTGTATCTTAAAATGCTAGAAGATGAGTTAAATGCACTCACTAAAAAGGAAAGTTTTGAAGAGAAAAAAATAGACTTAAAACTTACTATCAATGCTTTTTTAAATTCAGAACTTATCAATGAAGATCGTCTAAGATTAGAGCTTTATCGTAGGCTTAGTAAGTGTAAAAACATAGATGAAGTCTATGAGATTGAAGGTGAGATAGAGGATCGCTTTGGAAAACTTGATCTTTATACAAAGCAGTTTTTAATGCTGATTATAATTAAAATTTTAGCTTTAGGGAAATTTAAAACCATAAGCAATTTTGAGCAAAATATACAATTTGTAAAAATCAATGATGAAAAAGAGTTTATTAAAGCAAGAAGCAAAGATGATGATGATATTATAGAAGCAGTTTTAACATATTTAAGGAAAGACAGACAATGATTGATTGGGATAAAACTTATGCGGCAATTTATAGATCTAGAAAGGATTATTTAAAGCCCATTGTAGATCTTGATAATATCAGCTTGAATGATTTATTGGGCATGGAAGAGCAAAAAAATGCTCTTTATCAAAATACTTTAAATTTTATCCACGATAAAGGAGCAAATCACGCACTTTTATGGGGTGCTAAGGGTACGGGTAAATCAAGCTTAATTAAAGCTATTTTTAATGAATTTAAAGACAAAGGCTTAAGACTTGTAGAATTAGCTAAAGATGATTTATTTGCTTTAGTTGATATTATCGATGAGCTAAGAGAGCAGCCTTTTAAATTTATATTATTTTGTGATGATTTTTCCTTTGAAAAAAACGATGATAGTTATAAATTTTTAAAGCCTTTGCTAGAGGGTAGCATAGAAGCACCTCCACGAAATATTATTATTTATGCTAGTTCTAACAGACGTCATTTATTAAGTGAAAGTATCAGCGATAATCAAGGTGTTCAAGTCGCTCACGCAGAGCTTCATGCAAGTGATGCGGCTGAGGAGAGATTGAGTTTAAGTGATAGATTTGGTCTTTGGCTTAGTTTTTATCAAGGGAATTTAAACGAGTATTTAAAACTTGTTGATTTTTATTTTAAAGATATAAAATGTGATAAGGAACTTTTACACAAAAAAGCAAAAGAATTTTCAAATTTAAGAGCAAGTAGAAGTGGAAGAACTGCAAAGCAATTTTATTTAGCTTTTAAGGAAAGTATTGAATGAATGGTGCTGATATCTTTAAAAAACTTCTTGCTTGCAATTTGGATTTTAAAGAATTTGATTGGCTTGAAAATCAAGGTTTGAGTGATTTTGAGCTTTTAATTTCTGTGATTTTAACCCAAAATACAAAATGGGATAATGTCTTAAAGGCTTTAAATAACTTAAAAAATGCGCAAATTTCAAGCTTGGAGCAGCTTTTAAATTTATCCAACTTAGAACTTGCTACACTGATAAAACCAAGTGGATTTTACAATACCAAAGCCAAGCGTTTAAAAGAACTAGCAAATAAGATTTTAGATACTTACAGCGATATAGAAAATTTTAAGAAAAATGTAGATCGAGAATGGCTTTTAAATACCAAAGGTTTGGGTTTTGAAAGTGTGGATAGTATTTTAAATTATCTTTGCAAAAGAGAAATTTTGGTTGTAGATAGCTATACGCAAAGATTGGCTATGCATTTGGGTTATGAATTTGAAAATTATGAAGAATTAAGAGAATTTTTTGAAAGTGGCATAGAAAATGAGCAAGAAAATTTGTGTCAAATTTTAGAAAAAAAATACGAGCTTTTTGAACTTTATCAAATTTTCCATGCTCTGATTATTGCTTTTGGAAAAGTTGCCTTTAAGGGAGCAAAATTGACTTTAGAGGGTGAAAATTTGATTCAAAATTTAAAGGAAGAATAATGAAAGCAAAAGGAAGTGATTTAATTCCTGTATTGAGTATAGCTGGAAGTGATTGTAGTGGTGGGGCTGGCATACAAGCTGATCTTAAAACTTTTAGTGCTCACAATCTTTTTGGTATGAGTGTTGTTTTGAGTGTAGTAGCTGAAAATACAGCAAGAGTGATCTCAGTTCATGATATACCCGTTCAAAGTGTGGATGAGCAAATGCTTGCTGTTTTTGAAGATATAGTGCCAAAGGCTACTAAAATAGGAATGATAGGAACTTGTGAGCTGATGGAGTGCGTGGCTAGAAATTTAGAAAAATTCAAACCCCAAAATGTAGTTATCGATCCTGTGATGTTTGCAAAAAATGGCTTTGCTTTAATGCCACAAGAAAATTGTGATTTTTTTAAAAAGACCATAGTGAAATTTGCAGATATTCTTACGCCTAATATCCCAGAAGCGGAATTTCTTTGCGATTTTAAAATAAATGATGAAAAAGATATGATAAAAGCGGCTAAATATTTATGCACACAAGGGGCAAAAGCTGTTTTGCTTAAAGGGGGACATAGTGAAGAAAATGCTAATGATGTGCTTTTTGATGGTAATGAAATTTTTATTTTAAAAGGCGAACGCATAGAAACAAAAAACACTCATGGTACAGGTTGTACACTCTCTTCAGCAATTGCTAGTAATTTAGCCTTGGGAAAAGATTTATTTAATGCTGTAAGTGAGGCAAAAGAATATGTAAGAAATGCGATTTATTATTCTTTAAATTTAGGGAAGGGCTGTGGGCCAACTAACCATTTTTTCAGGTTTTTAAATGAAAAATGATTTAGATCTTAGTCTTTATCTTGTAGCAAGTCGTGGAAAAAAAAGTGACGAGCTTTTTTTAAACACGCTTGAAGAAGCGATAAAGGGCGGAGTAAGTATAATCCAACTTCGCGAAAAAGAATTAAATTCAAGAGAATTTTACAAGCTTGGCTTGAAAGTACAAAAGCTTTGCAAGGAATATCAAATACCCTTTTTAATCAATGATAGAATCGATATCGCCTTAGCTTTAAATGCTGATGGAGTACATTTAGGACAAGAGGATTTAGAAGTATATCTTGCAAGAAAAATTCTAGGCAAAGAAAAAATCATAGGCTTAAGTCTTAAAAACTTAGAACAATTAAAAAATATCGAGGGAGTTGATTATTTAGGTTGTGGCGCGATTAAGGCTACCCCAACTAAAGAAAGTTCTGTTATAAGTCTTGAAACCTTGAGTCAAATTTGCGAGAAAAGCCCTGTGGGCGTTGTAGCAATAGGCGGGATTGATAAAGAGCTGATTAAAAAATTAAAGGGCATTAAAATAAGTGGCATTGCAGTAGTTAGAGCCATAATGGATGCGCAAGATGCTTATTTGGCAGCTAAAGAACTTAGGCAAGAAATGAATGAAAATTTATCTTTTAAATGAAACCGCTTTTGAGGGTGTAGAAAATCTTGTTTTAAATGAGATAATTTTTTATGATTTTAGTGTTAATTTAGACGAATTTGACGCTTTAATTTGTACTTCAAAAAATGCCCTAAAGGCTTTAAAAAAAACAAAAAATAGTTTAAATTTAGATATTAATGTGTATGCAGTAGGGCAAGGCACTGCTGAATTTGCTAAGGATATGGGTTTTAAAAAGGTTCAATTTGCGCCAAAATCTTATGGAAGCGAGCTATTTAATCATTTTAAAGAGGAATTAAAAAACCAAAAATGCCTTTATTTAAGGGCTGAAAATATAGCTTCTACTTTAAATTTAGATCTTAGATCTTATGGGGTGGATTTAAAAGAAATCATTGTATATAAGAATGTTTTTAAAGAGAGCAAACAAACAATCCTTCATCCTGCTATTTTTATTTTTACCTCTCCTTTAAGTGTGGAAAATTTTTTAAAACAATATAATTTAGAAAAGGAAGATAAGGTTATAGCAATAGGGCAGAGTACAGCAAAAAAACTTACCCATATAGATCATCTTTTTATAAGTTCTAAGCAAGATTTAAAAGAGTGTGTGAAATTGGCTAAAAGTCTTATTTAGCTTGATTCCAAAATGATTCTTTTGTGTGCAAGATAAAGGTTTTATTTATTAAAATTTCATCATTGACATTTTTTTGTGTATTTAATGCTATGCTTATATGTGCAATTATGATACTATCTTGGCTTAAATTTGCATCTTTGTTGATTGCTTGAAATTTGAAATTTTTACATTGAGCTATGGGATAGTGGTATTGTATTTTGATTTTATCGTTTAAGTTAGGATAATGAAGCGTGACAGAATCCAAACATTCCTTTCCGTCTAATTTGGCTTGATAAAGTAGATATTTAGCAAGTTTTTCATCGGCTAAAATTTGGGCTTGTAAATAATAATAAGCATCTTTTACAAATCTTGGTGTATAGCTTGAAGTAGTGATATTTAAACTAAGCCATATTCCTAAAGCACTGATTAAAAATACCAAGGATAGTAAAATATAAGCTCGTTTCATATGAATAACCTTTTTGTAAGGCAATATTCTTGCTTATATTCTTTTAAACATAATTTAAGATTTTGTTTTTGTATTTCAAATAAACTCACATTATCCATAAAGATGGAATATTGCTCAAGTCGATTATCAAAATAAGGATAGAGCTCATAATGAATTTTATCTTCTTTAAGAAATAATTTTATTCTAGCTTGGATAGGGATAAAATTACCCTTAAAAGAAGTAGTGATATTGTTTTCTGAATAAATGAATATTTTTTTAATTTCTTTACCTGCTAGAGCATAGACGATGTTTTGTTTATCGTTGTATAGTTCTTTTCGATTTTGAAGTTGAAGTTTGAAATTGCTATTGGGAGAATATAAGCTTGTATTGTTTTCTAAAATAAGGCTAGAATTGAGTAATTTTGCTTTATTATCATCAAGATATAATAAATCATCTTTAATTAAACAGCTTATATGATTTGACTCAAGAGTAATATCAACACAGCTTTGAAGCAATTTTTCCAACCTTAACACACTTAAATGAGTTTTTAGTATCAACTCTTTCATTTTTAATTGCTGATTGTTTAAATAATAAAATTCCCACAATGTCCTAGATAGAAAAACTGCTAAAAATCCGGCTAGAATTAATACAAGAATAGTTTCAAAAAGACTAAAAGCTTTATTCATTGTAAAAATATAGTGAGTAATCTTGATCTTGAATATGTAATTTTTTAAATTGAAAGATTTTATCGTCTACATAATTTTCTTTAAAATCAAGAGTTTTTAAATTTTGCACATGAAGCTTTATATCCTTTTGATGAGGATTGATATAAAGTTTATCTTGTAGTGTATATAATCTTTCAAAATAATTTAAATATTCATGATTTTTATTTAGCTGGTAAAACAATTTAGAAATACTTGCAAAAATCAATCCTAAAATAACAATACAAAGAATTAATTCTAAAAGCGAAAATGCAACTTTCATGTTGCACTAGCATTAAGAGCTTCAAAGAAAGTTCCACGAATGCCTTTTTGCTCCAATACTCTAATCCCTTTTATGGTAACACCTGCAGGCGAGCAGATATTTTCTTTAATAATAGCTGGGTGCTCATTTTCTAGCAGGGCTGCGGTGCTTTTAAAAAGTGAACGCGTAAGATTTAAACTCAGTTCTTTTGATAAACCTTCATATACGCCAGCATTAGCAATGCTTTCAGCTACTAAAGCTAAAAAAGCAGGAGCGCAACCACTTATAGCCATAGCAGCATTCATTTGTTTTTCTTCGCTTAACTCATAAGCTTTTCCAAAAGTATTTAAAATTTCTATGATTTCATCTTTAAAATTTGAATTTTTTAAAACATAAGGAGTTGTAGAAGCCTTATATTTGGCAGCTGTATTTGGCATTATCCTTGCGTAATTTTCAGCTTCGATGAGTCTTAATTTATCAAAATTTGTATTGGCTAAAACTGAAATTAAAATTTTTGCTTTACCTTTTAAATTTGCCGCAACACCTTCTAAAGCATAAGGTTTAAAAGCTAAGATAATATTTTTATTTTCTATATCAAAGTCTTTATAAAGTAGAGTTTTAAAACCTTCTTTTTCTAAATTTTGAAGTTTTTCTAAATTTCTACCGACTATATAGATATTATAAGAATCTTTTAAGCCATAAGCCAAAGCTTGTGCCATCGCACCATTAGCAAGTATATATAAGTCAGCTTTCATTACTTCTTAATATAATTTGCAATTTGATCCGCTTGAAAAAAGTCAGGATAGGCTACGGTATCTAAGATTACTTGCACCATAGAATTATTATCAAGATTAATAACTACAGGAGCTAGGAAATTTACAGTAGATTCCTCTATGCTTTTAGCAATTGCTACTATATTGAAAATTTTCATATTGGATTCAGGCGTCAAAGAAAGTAATTCTTGGTAGTATGTAGGTATTTCAAATTCATAATCTGGTCTTATGAGATAAGGATCAATAAGAACAAAAGAAAAATCTTTCCCATCAAGACTTTTAAGTCTTACAAACACTTCATCAATGGTTGAAAATTCCATATTTTTGGTTTCTTCAAAACCTAATATAGGGCATTTAACAGCTAGTGTCATTTTTTCTCCTCGAGTTTATAATAAAATATTTTATCACAAAATAAGCAATATTAGTTCCAAAATTTAAATTTATTTATCTAATTTCACTATAATTTTAATTTAGAAATAATCATAAAGTATTTAAAATAGTGTATTTAACTTAAAAAATAAAAAAGGCAAAAATTAATGAAAAAAAAATTCTTTCTATGTATTTTATTGGGGATTTTATTCAGTGCTTGCAGTACAAAAAATGATGAAGGATTGTATAATTTAAGTGCAAGCGAATGGTATAAACAGATTATTAAAGATTTACAAGATAAAGATTTAGAAAAGGCTGACGATCATTATAATGGTATGGCGAGCGAGCATATAGCAGATCCGCTTTTGGAGACAACTCAAATTATCTTAGCGCAAGCGCATATGGATGAAGAAGAATATCAATTAGCAGAGTTTTATTTGGATGAGTATAATAAAAAATTTGGAAATTCACGCAATGCAGATTATATTCGTTATCTTAAAATCAAAGCCAAATTTGATGCCTTTGCTGTGCCAAATCGCAATCAAGCTTTAATGCTTGAAAGCCAAAAAGAAATAGATAGTTTTTTAAATGATTATCCCTATACAGAATATGAGCCTTTGGTGCAAACTATGTTGACTAAATTTAATTTAGCAGTATTTTATTTAAATGATACAATACGCGATTTATATGAGCGTACAGGACATACTCAAAGTGCTGAAATTTACCAAGGAAGACTGCAAGAAAGTGAGTTTTATCATCAAAGCATTATTAAGCCAGAGCTTCCTTGGTATAGAAGCATATTTGAAAAATTTTAGATTTAAGGGAAACTGATGCAAATTGAAGAAATGCAAAATTATCCAAGTGATTTACCTATTTTAGTAGAGGATGAATTATTTTTATATCCATTTATGATTACTCCAATTTTTATTAGCGATTCTGCAAATATGAAAGCTTTGGATTTGGCAATTAAAAACGATTCAATGCTTTTTGTAGCTCCTTCAAAGCTTGAAAACGGAAGATCTTTTGATGAAATTTATGATTGTGGAGTGGTTGGGACGATTATGAGAAAAGTTCCTTTACCTGATGGTAGAGTAAAAATACTTTTTCAAGGTTATGCTAAGGCTAGGATTGTAAAAGCGCTTTCAAGCAAGCCTTTAGAAGCTAAAATAGAGCTAATTAAAGAAGAGTTTTTAGAAGGTGCAAAAAAAGAAGCCTTACTAGATGTTTTAAAAGAAAAAGTTAGAGTTTTGGCAAATGTCAGTCATTATTTTTCGCCTGATTTACTTCGAACTATAGATGAGGGTTTAGATGCTTCTAGAATTTGTGATTTGATTTTAAATACTATTCGCATTAAAAAGCAAGAAGCTTATCAATTTTTCATTTTAACTAATTTGGAAGAAAAGCTTTTAAAATTGATAGACTTGATAGCTCAAGAGATAGAAGCAAATAAAATCCAAAAAGAAATCAAAAACAAGGTTCATTCTCGTATTGATAAAGTTAATAAAGAATATTTTTTAAAAGAGCAACTTAGACAAATTCAAAAAGAATTGGGTAGTGATAATCAAAAAGAAGATGAGCTTAGAGATTATTATAAAAAATTAGAAAGCAAAAAGAAATTTATGCACGAGGATGCTTATAAGGAAATCAAAAAGCAAATCGAAAAATTTGAACGTATTCATCAGGATAATTCTGAAGCTTCTATGATACAAACTTATATTGAAACCGCTTTAGATGTACCTTTTGAAAAAATAGCAAAGAAAAAACTTGATATTAAAGAAGTGGCTAAGCAGTTAAATCATGATCACTATGCGCTTAATAAACCAAAAGAACGTATTGAAGAGTATTTTGCTGTGCGTGAGCTTTTGGAAAAGCGCGGTATAGCGGATAAAGATGGAGCTAAGGTTATACTTTGTCTTTATGGACCTCCAGGAGTTGGAAAAACTTCATTAGCCAATTCCGTTGCTAAGGCATTAAAAAGAGAACTTATTCGTATAGCTTTAGGAGGACTGGAAGATGTTAATGAGTTACGCGGACACCGCCGTACTTATATAGGTGCGATGCCAGGGCGTATTACCCAAGGCTTAATTGAAGCAAAACAAATAAATCCCGTAGTTGTGCTTGATGAAATTGATAAGTTAAACAGAAGCTTTAGAGGTGATCCTAGTGCGGTTCTTTTAGAAATTTTAGATCCTGAACAAAATTCTAAATTTAGAGATTATTATTTAAATTTTAATCTTGATTTGAGTAAGGTGATTTTTATAGCAACGGCTAATGATATAAGCAATATACCTGCTCCTTTAAGGGATAGGATGGAATTTATAGAGCTAAGCTCTTATACTCCAAATGAAAAATTTCATATTACTAAAAAATATTTAATTCCTGATGAGCTTAAAAAACATGGATTAAAATCTAGTGAATTAGATATCAATGATGAAACTATAGAGCTTATCATAAGCGAATATACTAGAGAATCTGGGGTAAGAAATTTACGCAGAAAAATAGCTGAGCTTTGCCGTAAAAGTGCTAAAAAATTACTTTTAGAAAATATCAAAAAAGTAAGCATTAATGTTAAAAATTTAAATGAATTTTTAGATAAAAAAGTTTTTGAGATAGAAAAGCATGATGGAGAAAACCGCGTAGGGCAAGTTAATGGACTAGCATGGACTAGTGTAGGGGGAGATGTTTTAAAGGTTGAAGCGATTAAGATTAAAGGTAAGGGAGAGTTAACTCTTACCGGAAGCTTGGGTGATGTGATGAAAGAGTCTGCTAGAATTGCTTTTAGCGTGATTAAGGTTTTAATTGATGAAGGAAAAATTAAAATTCCTAAAAAGATGATTATTGATCCTAAGAATAATGTTTATGATAGTTATAATTTGCATATCCATGTACCTGATGGTGCAACTCCAAAAGATGGTCCAAGTGCTGGAATTACGATGAGTACGGCTATTGCTTCAGTTTTTAGCGATAAAAAGGTTCGTTCTGATGTGGCTATGACTGGAGAGATAGATTTAGCGGGCAATGTATTGCCTATAGGAGGGCTTAAAGAAAAGCTTATTGCAGCATATAAGGCTGATATTAAAATAGCTTTAATTCCAAAGAAAAATTATGAAAGAGATCTAAAAGATATTCCTGATGAGGTTAAAGATAATATGAAAATCATCGGAGTTGCAGATTTTGGTGAGGTTTTAAAATACGCTTTGGTTTAAAATCCAAAGCAAAGAAGAAAAGGCAAAATATTGATTTTGCCTTTTTTATGTTTATAGTCCTTCGAAAGGATTGTTTACAACTTCTTTTCTATCTACTATATAAGGAATAAGAGCTACATGTCTAGCGCGTTTAATAGCAACTTCTACCATTTCTTGGTATTTTTTGCTTGTTCCTGTTAAACGGCGAGGCATAATTTTAAATCTTTCTGATAAAGCATGTTTTAACATAGCTGTATCTTTATAATCAATAAATTCAACTTTTGCTTCTGTGTATTTGCAATATTTGCGAGAGTATTTTCTTTTTTCTGCCATAGTTTATCCTTTAAAATGGTAAATCGGTGTCGTCGCTATCATAAGCATCAACATCAATTTCTTTAATTTTTTCTTGGTTTTGGTTAGGGTTTTGTGTTTTTGTTTGCACTTGTTGTGGAGCTTTTTTAAAATTATTTTCACTCATATAAGGATCATAACTTTGGTTTTCGTAATTTGAATAATTATTATTGGCTCCATAATTATTCCCACCATTGTTAAAATTTCCACCTTGTTGAGGATTGCTTCCTAGCATTTCCATGTTTTCAACTTGAACGCTGTGTTTAGAGCGCATTTGCCCATTTTGATCATTCCATTGTTCAAATCTTAAACGCCCTTCTATAAGAACTTTAGAACCCTTAGAAAGATATTGATTTGCCACTTCAGCAGTACGACCATAAAAGCTAATATCGATAAAACAAGTTTCTTCTCGTCTTTCTCCATTTGTGGTAAATCTTCTTGTTACTGCAATAGCTGAAGCTCCAATGGCGTTTCCATTTTGGCCATAACGCATTTCTATATCGCGTGTTAGATTACCTACCAAAACAACTTTATTAAACATTTTTTTCCTTATTGAATTTCAGGCGCGTCTAAAGGTTTTATCTCTTTTTTAGACTGTTTGATGCCGTGGCTTAGTTTTTCCCAAGCTGCAATTTCTTTTTTATTTTCATATTTTACAATTAAAAATCTTATTACTTCTTCTGTAATTCTTAAAATTCTTTCAAGCTCTGCAATTAAATTTGTAGGAGCTTTGAAATAAATTACAAAATAAGTTCCTCTTTCGTATTTTTTGATTTTATACGCTAATTTTCTAGTGCCCATTGGAACAACTGTTTCAATTTCTGCACCATTTTTTACAAGGACTTCTTTTACGAATTCCAACTTTGCATTCACTTCCTCTTCGGTAAGTGTTGGTTTTAAAATAAATAAAACCTCATAATGTTTCATATATTCTCCTTTTGGATGTTAAGCCTATGTGTTTCACAGGCAAGGATTTTGCAAAGTTTTTACAATGCAAGATTTAATTATACCAAAATATACTTAATCTTTACTTTTCGGGTATTAATGGAAAATGTTTAATTTGGCTTTTATAGATAATTACTGATTGTTACTTAATTACAACATATTAAAAGAAATTTAATATTTATATGCTTGCTTATTTTAATTTTATGTTATTATTTACATTGATGGTACCTAAGTCTAGATAATTAAAATGCGGGAGGATACTTTATGCAAAATACAAAACCTATACGATGGTTTACTTTTATTGTTTTAGTGATTGGCGGAGGAACGGTTTTTAAACTTTCTTCCTTAAAAGATGCTTTTTATGTGCCTATGCAAGAATTTATGAATCTTAGCAATACTCAAATTGGACTTGCGCTTTCGGTGTACGGGATAGTTCAGACTGTGGGAAATTTTGCATCTATTTATATAGCGGATAGATTTTCTAAAAAAATTCTCATTCCTTTTTCCTTGATTTGTGTCGGTTTGGTTGGGATTTATATTTCTACCTTTCCTTCATTTTATGGAATTTTAATTGCTTGGGGCTTGCTTTCTTTGTTCGGAGAAGTAGTGTATTGGCCTGTGCTTTTAAAAGCTATTCGTTTGCTTGGAGACTCTACTCAACAAGGAAGACTTTTTGGATTCTTAGAGGCGGGGCGCGGGGTTGTAGATACTGTAGTCGCTTTTAGCGCTTTAGGGATTTTTTTACTTTTGGGTTCTGGAGCAGGTGGACTAAAGGCTGCTATACTTTTCTATAGTACTTGTGTAATTATCGCGGGTATATTAGCTTATTTTCTACTTGAAGATGATAAGATTAATACAAAAGATGAGCAAGGACATGAAATCAGTAAAAATAAAGCCGCTTGGAATGGGGTTATGAAAGCTGTTAAAACTCCTGAAATTTGGGTTGTTTCTTTGACAATTTTTACTATTTATTCGGTGTATTGTGGGCTTACATATTTTATACCTTTTTTAAAAGATATTTATGGTATGCCAGTAGCTTTGGTAGGTGCTTATGGTATTATCAATCAATATACTTTAAAATTAGTTGGAGGACCAATTGGTGGTTACTTGGCAGATAAGACTTTCCGTTCTTCTACAAGATACTTGCGTTTTGCTCTTATTTTAGCTGCGATTGCAATTTTAATTTTTATTTTTATGCCACATGAAAAGTTAAATATTTATTTTGGAATGAGTTTAACTTTAGGTTTTGCAGCTATTGTTTTTACTATGCGTGCTACATTTTTTGCTCCCGTAGATGAGATTAAAATGCCAAGAGAGATTAGTGGTGCTGCGATGAGTATAGCTTGTATATTTGGATATTCTCCACAGCTTTTTTGTTTTGCACTTTATGGTTTTATTATTGATCAATTTAAAGGTTTATTGGGCTATCAAATTGTTTTTGCTTTAATGGGATTTTTTGCAATTTGCGGAGTGGTTATAACAACTATCTTGCTTAGAATGATAGCTAAGAAAAAAACATTACAAGAGGTAGCGTGATGAAAATTGGTTTAGAAACAGAAAGTATGCACCTTTGGTTTCAAAATGGCAGAATGGATATATTCTCTTATATCGATTTTGCTCAGGAGCTAGGTTGCGATGGTGTTATTATAAACATAATTAAAGATTTTGGATTGGATGAGGAGTGGGGTTGCTTAGGAAGCAATGATAAAAGCCATATTGAAAAAATTAAAGAAAAATTAGACGCGTATGGGATGTATTGCGAGATTGATTCTAAGGGTTTTGATAAGAATAAATTTGAACAAATTGCCAAGGTGGCTCAGTCTTTGGAAGCTAAAATTATTCGTTCTTATGTACCTTTGACAGATAAAAATAAAAAGGTTGAAAATGCTAGTGATGGAGCCTATGATGATTCTAAAATCACGACTAAATTTGATAAAAGTGAATTTTTAAGTGCAGTAGATGAAATCAAGGCTTTAATTCCGCTTTTGGAAGAGTATGATTTAAAGCTTGCTATTGAAAATCATGAATATCAAACTTCTGATGATTTGCTTGAATTGTTAAATTTGATTAATCATCCTAGAATAGGATTTTTATATGATTTTGGAAATTCAATGATGGCTTATGAAGAGCCTAATAAAGCTTGTGAAAATATGGCTAAACATACTTTTAGTACACATTGTAAAGATCATATCGTATTTGTAGAGGATGGTGTTGAGTATGTATGTGGCGTGCCTTTGGGTGAAGGAAATTTGGATATTAAGGCTTGTGTGGAAATTTTAAAACAAGCTGGACTAGATCGCATCAATGTAGAACAATGCTATCCTTACTGTGCCACTTTTAAGAGAGAAAAGGGTGCAGGTGGGATTAAAGAGCTAGGCAAAGGAGCTTTCAAGATAGAAAAGCCTTTATTTGATGACTTAAAAGCAATGCAGTATTATTATCCTCAAGAAGTTTCTAAAGAACATCTAGAAAGACTTTTAATTTTACAAAAAGAGGGTTGCGAAAGAAGTGTGAAATATCTAAAGAGTATTATATAAACAAGCTTTGATCTAAAGCTTGTTTAATTTCTTCAAGCATAGCAAAGCGTTTTTTGTACTCCGAACGCTTGCTGCTTGGAATTTCTTCAAGATTTTTTCGCTTGTGAGAAAGTTCATAATATAAATGATTATTGATCTTGACAAGCTTTCCCTATTTTCTAGCCAAATTTTTTGATAATCAAACAAAATAGCCCTTATCCTCTCCTTTTTGAGAGCGGATTTGATTTTTTTCATAGACTCCAAATGTAGCATCGAGTTTTAAAGATGCGCAAAGCATTTTGATACATTCTATAAGTAGAGCAATGAGGCGTAAGTTATGGTAGTTTTTAGTATAGAAAAGATTAAATAGATTCATTGCATCACTCTTATGATATCATTAAATGTTGCAAAAATCATCAAGCTTAAAAGTAAAGCCATTCCTCCATAGCTAAGGTATTCAAAAGCTCTTGGTGGAACTTTGCGTCTAAAAATCATTTCATAAAGATTAAAAAGTATATGTCCTCCATCTAACATAGGAATAGGCAAGAGATTTAAAATTCCTAAATTAATAGAGATTAAAGCGGTGATAAATAGCAATATAACCAAACTTTTTTCAGCTGCTTTTGAGGTAAGTTCAGTCATAGTGATGATACCACCTAAATTTTTAGCCTCTACTTCACCACTTATGAGTTTAATGATACCTTTTACTATAAGAGTAGAAGCTTTCATGCTCTCATCTAAAGCATAATTTATACTTTGCATGCCTTGATGATAGATTATAACGGTGCTTCCACTAGGGCTTACCCCAAGCTGAGCTTTTGGAATGATTTGTCCAAAATCATTATAAGCTTGCCCTAATTTTGTAGTGATGATAAATTCTAAATTCTCTCCTTTTCTATCGATAAGAATTTTTAAAGGTTCAAGTCTTAGATGATCAGAAATTTCATCAAAACTTTGAATTTTTATACCATTTATAGCAAGTATAGTATCGTTATTTTCAAGTCCTGCTAAAGCTGCGGCTGAATTAGGTGCGATATTTCCTATTTGTGGACTTAGTTTTTGTATGCCTAAATTTCCTATGGCTATGTAAAGTAAAAAGGCTAGGAAAAGATTAAAAAAAGGTCCTGCAAAAAGAATATAAATTTTTTTTATAGGGCTTAAAATACTATAGCTATCCTGATCTTGATTTTCTAAGCCAGGTTGCATATCATCTTGTCCTTTAAGTTTAACATAGCCACCTAATGGTAAAGCACTCAAGCGATATTTGGTGCCTTTAAATTCACGTTCAAGCAAACTTTGTCCAAAACCTATGCTAAAAACTTCTACTTTAACACCCAAGGATTTTGCCGCTAAAAAATGTCCTAGTTCATGAAAGAAAATCAAAAAAGAAATAACTAAAATGGTTGCTAAAAATTCTATGGAGTAAAATTTAAAACCAAGAATTAAAATCAAAGCTAAAAAAAATAAAGATTTCATTGTAATTTTCCCTTGCTTTGTTTAATATAGCTAAAAATATATTCAAATCCCGAGTAAAGCGTAAGAAATAAAGCAATATAAAGTAAAATATCCCCTCCTATCCATTCCATGGTTAAAAATCCTATGGCTATCATTTGAAAAGTTGTTTTTAATTTTCCAGTAAAAGAGGCATTTACATTTAAATTTTCACTTACCATAACCACGCGAAAACCCGTGATGAAAAATTCACGCACCAAGATAAGATAAACAATCCATTCATTAGCTTTTCCCGATAGAAGAAGCCCTAAAAAAGCTGCTAGGGTTAACATTTTATCCGCTAAAGGATCTAAAATTCCACCAAGCTTTGTGGTTTGTTGTAAAGTTCTAGCTATAAAGCCGTCAAAAAAATCACTCAAGGCTGCTAAAGCAAAAGTCAAAGCAGCAAAATAATTAATCCAACTTTGATGTATATTATCAAATTTATAACTCAATAAAAAAAAGAGCAAGGGTGCTAAAATCATCCTTAAAACAGCTAAAGTATTAGGTATATTCATAAAAAACCTTATTTTAGATTAAGATAAAACTAATTAGATGAAATTGTATAAAATTTAGGCAAAGCTTTAGTAAAAAAATATTTAAATTTATATTTTTTTGAAATATAATGTAAAAAATATAAACACCTTGCTCAAAAGAGCAGGGTAAAAATCAAAGAAATTGAACTATCTTATCAAAATCAAAGCGATTTTTTTGTGGAATTTTTTCATCATTGGAATACCCTAAAGCTATCACTAAGGTAGATTTTTCTTTTTTGGTATCAAGTAAGAGATAAGAATCGAGTTTTTCTTTATCAAAACCGCCTATAGTACAACTTGCTATATTTAAAGCATTGGCACCATAAAGTATACTAGCAAGTGCTATGTGAGCTTGTTCTCTTGCATAGGATATTTTTTGCTCTTGACTAAGGGATTGTAAAAAAGGCATATAAGTGTCTAGGCGTTTTTGAATTTCTGCTTCACTCATATCTCTTTTTCTAAGTTTGTCTTCAAAATAATCTAAAAAATCAAGCCTTGAAACAATGATGATTAATGCCGCACAATCTTTCACATGTTGTTGTTGGTTGCAAATTTGAGCCAACTCTTCTTTTTTCTTGTCATCTTGCACCACTAAAAATCTCCAAGGTTCAAGCCCTAAAGAACTAGGGCTTAATCTTGCTATCTCTAAGATAGTATCCAAATCTTCTTTTTTAAGTTTTTCATTTTTAAAATTTCTACAAGAATATCTTGTGCTAAAAATTTCAAGTTCTGTTTTCATCACTTCTCCTTATAAAATTCAACTACTTCATCAAATTTTAAACGCTGAGTAGGGTATTTTGGCTCGTGAGCTTGATAGCCCAAAGATAAGATCACAGCGGTTTCAAAAGGATACTCAAGTTTAAGAAAATCATCTACCTTATCTTTTTCATAACCCCCTATCATACAAGAATCAATACCCAAACTCATCGCAGCTAGCGACATTTGCATCATTGCAAGATAGCATTGAAGTTGTGCAAAATGATAAAGTTCTTTTTCATCCATTGCATCAGTATCGTGGGTATAAATCTTTAAAATTTTTTGGAAATTTTCTTCTTTAGAACCCGCAAAACGACGAATCTGTTTTTGTGCAAATTCATCCTTGCTTTGCAAGTCTTTTCTTGCTAGAAAGATGATATTGTGGCTTGCGCTTGCTACATTTTCTTGGTTAAAGCAAAATTTGGCAAGTTTTTGATTGTCTTCTTTTTTGTTTAATACAACAAATTTCCAAGGTTCAAATCCATGCGAGCTAGGAGCTAAAATTCCACTTTCTAAGATAAAACGCAAATCTTCCTCGCTGATTTTTTTATCATTAAAAAGCTTACAAGCTCTACGTTTTAAAATCAGTTCTTTAAAATTCATATTTAATCCTTAATTTAAAAATAATAATATCAATTATAAAATGCAAAACTTAATCAAAAAATATTATAGTTTGATATTTTTCTTAAAAACAAAGCCAGATTTTTCAAAATCCATTTTTTGGATATAAAATTCATGGGCTTGTGTTCTAAAAAAACTTGAGCTTAATTCCAATTCTTCATATCCTTGTTGTTTTGCCCAAATTTGAATTTTTTTAAAGAAAGATTGACCCACGCCTTTGCCTCTTAGGGCTTCATCTACAACAAAATCGCAAATATAAAGACAATGATTATGATAAAGTACATTAAAAGGCATAACTCCACAAGCTGCTTTGAAAACTCCCTTGTCTTCATATGCAAAAAGTTTATAATGTTGAGTTTTTGTAGCAAGTTGAAATTTGTCTAAAAAATCTTCTAAAGACAGATTGTTTCTTAATTGTTTTATTAAAGGATAAATTTTTTCTAAGTCTTCTTTTAAATTAATTTCTCTCATCGTTAAACTCTTTAAAAATCAAACAATTCAGGTTTTAATTTTAAAAGCAGACAAAAAGTCGCTAAGGTAGCTTGTTTTTGCATAAATTCACGATCGCCACTTAAATAAAGAATTTCTTGGATAAATGTTCCATCTTTAAACATCGCTCCTATATAAACCGTCCCTGCTTTTATCAATCCTTCATTTTGTTCGCCTGTAACACCGCTAATAGCTAGTGCAAAATCAGGTTTTGCAGTTTTAAAGATACCCTTAAGCATAAAATACACACAACGCTCGCTGTACTCACCTTGGTTTTCTAAAACACCTTCACTTATACCTAGCCATTCGTGCTTGATTTTGTTAGAATAACTTACGATAGAACCTTCAAAAATTTCACTCACTCCGCTAAATTTTGTAAGAGTGCTTGCGCAAAGTCCGCCCGTGCAGCTTTCTGCAAAAGAAATTTTAATCTTCTTTTCTAAAAGTTTTGAAACGATAAATTGTATAGGATCTTTACCTAAAAATACTTTTTGTCCAAAAAGATTTCTTACGCTCGTTAAAAAACCATCTAGTTTGCCAAAATTGACACAACTTGCTTTAATGAGAGTAAGATTTTCTAATAATTTGCTTGATTTTATACTGACTTCATAAGATTTAGTTAAGGTATCAAGTAGCAAAACAGCGCTCTCATCATCTATGCCTAATAAACAAAAATAAGCGAAATTAGGAAAAATATCTCCAAGTAAAGGAGGAAGTTTTTGCCCTGGGTTTGTTTTGATAACATTGACTTTTGAATTGACAAAATCACATATAAAGCTATCTTTTTCAAAATAAGCCTTATCAGGGACTAAGTTATCTTCTTTTAAGACTAAATTATCTTCACTTAGGGTAGCTAAAATTTTTGCTACGGTAGCGTAGTGATTGGGTGTGGTAAAAAGAGTTATGAAATCATATTTGTCTAATAATTTTTCAAGCAAAAAGGGTAATTCTTTATCGGTTTTATTTTGAAAACGAGTCTCATGAATTTCTTTAAATTTATTTTCATAGCTGCGATAAATATAATCCTTAAAATTTTCATTCATTATAAGTTCATCACCGATAAGAAAAAGCAAATGTTTCATAAATTTTTCCTTTTTTATATAATTATAGCTAAAATTTAAACTATTTTGAGTAGAATTTAAGATTATAAAAACTTCATCTAGGTGGAACAATGGATTATAAAGATACCCTGCTTTTGCCAAATACTACTTTTGCAATGCGCGCTAATTTGGCAGAATTTGAGCCAAAAAGATTTGAAAAATGGTTTAGCAAGAATTACGCTTATGAAAAAATGAAAACAAAACGCAAGGAAGCGAAAAAAGCTTTTACTCTTCATGATGGCCCTCCTTATGCTAATGGGCATATCCACATAGGACATGCTTTAAATAAAATTCTAAAAGAAACGATTATCAAAACGCATTATTTTAATGGAGAAAGTATTCGTTTTACTCCAGGTTGGGATTGTCATGGCTTGCCTATAGAACAACAGGTTGAAATCAAACTTGGAGATAAGAAAAAAAGCTTGAGTAAAAAAGAGATTCGATCATTTTGTAGAGAGCATGCAAATGAATTCGTAAATATCCAAAGAGATGAATTTAAAAGTCTTGGTGTGATTGCGGATTGGGATAAGCCTTATCTTACGATGAAATTTGAATTTGAAGCGGCGATTTACCGCACTTTATGCGAGATTGCTAAAAAAGGTTTGCTTTGTGAGCGTTCTAAACCTGTTTTTTGGAGTTGGGCGGCTAAATCAGCTCTTGCTGAAGCTGAGGTAGAATATGAAGATAAAGAGGATTATTCTATTTTTGTGGCTTTTGACTTAGATGAGCAATCTTGTCAAAAATTGGGCATTTCAAAAGCAAGTGCAGTGATTTGGACTACTACTCCTTGGACTTTGGTGGCAAATCAAGCTATTGCTTTAAATCCAAATGAAAACTATGTGATTACCAAAGAAGGATTGATTTTTGCTAGTGCTTTACTTGAAAGTATGGTCGCTAAAGGTTTGACAAAGGGTGAAATTCAAAAAGAGCTTAATGCAAAAGAGTTTGAAAAATTAGAAGCTATCAATCCTTTAAATTCAAGAAAATCCATCTTGATTATGGGTGAACATGTTTTAATGGAAGGTGGAAGTGGGCTTGTGCATACAGCTCCAGGACATGGTGAGGATGATTACTATGCTTGTTTAAAATATGATATAGAAGTGATCATGCCTGTGGATGATGGAGGTTGTTATGATGAAACTTTACGCCACAAAGGGCTCTTGCCATCTGATTTGCTTGATGAGTTTATAGGACTTCATATTTTCAAGGCTAATGAAAAAATTTTAGAGCTTTTAGGAAATCATCTTTTACATTCTTCTAAATTCATACACTCCTATCCATTTTGTTGGAGAACCCACAAACCTGTGATTTATAGAGCGACTAAGCAATGGTTTATTTTAATGGATGAGCCAAAACTAAAGGGTAAAACTTTAAGAGAATGTGCTAAAGAGCAAATTTTAAAAACAAAATTTTATCCACAAAGCGGAGTAAAAAGAATAGGCTCTATGGTGGAAAATCGTCCTGATTGGTGTATTTCAAGACAAAGAGATTGGGGGACGCCTATAGCTTTCTTTAGAGATAAAAGCACTAAAGAAGTGATTTTTGATGCCGAGCTTTTTGATTTTGTAGCAAATATATTTGAAAAACATGGAGCAGATGCTTGGTGGGAATTTGAAATTAAAGACTTAATACCGCAAAATTCAAAATACAACGCAGACAACTTGGAAAAAGTTTATGATATTTTAGATGTTTGGTTTGATAGTGGAAGTACTTGGAATGCAGTTTTAAATAGCGGAATCTATGATGCAGGAGAGAAGAGAGCAAGTATGTATCTAGAAGGAAGCGATCAGCATAGAGGTTGGTTTCAAAGCTCTTTGCTTGTAGGAACAGCTATTAATGAATTTGCTCCTTATGAAAGTATCTTAACCCATGGCTTTACCACGGATGAAAAAGGGCAAAAAATGTCAAAATCCAAAGGTAATGTTATAGCTCCTGAGTATGTAGCTAAAACTTATGGGGTGGAAATTTTAAGACTTTGGATACTTTTGAGTGATTATTCTACTGATTTAAAAATTTCAGATAATATCTTAAAACAAGTAGGCGAGCAATACCGAAAAATAAGAAATACTATAAGATTTTTACTTGCAAATACCAATGACTTGGAAAATTTAGAAGTAGAGGAATTTAGTTTTATAGATACATGGATACTGACTCGTGCTACACGCGTATTTAAAAGTGCTAAAGAAAATTTCTTAGCTTATGAATTTGCAAAAGGCTTTAATGTGCTTTTAAATTTTTTAAGCGCTGATTTAAGTGGAATTTATCTTGATATAAGCAAAGACAGACTTTATTGTGATGCTAAAAATAGCAAACGCAGAAAATCCGCACAAGTGGCAATGGCTTTAATCGCTAGAGAACTTTTAAATTTATTAGCTCCAAATTTAACTTATAGTGTAGATGAGGCTTTAGAGCATGCTAATAGCTTGATAAAAGGCGATGCTAAAGATGTATTTGATTTGAGCTTGGAAGAAAAATTTGAATATGATTTTAGTATAGATGATGAATTTTTATTGAGTGTGCGTGAGAAATTCTTTGAAAATATCGATATATTGAAAAAAGATAAAGTGATCAAATCAACTTTAGAACTTAATCTTGACACGAATTCAAAACTTTTAAATTCCATACCTAAAGAAGAATTAAATGATTGGTTTATGGTAAGTTTTGATGAAAAATTACAAGGTGAAGTTTTGTGTGAATTTGAAGTGGAGAATGAGAGCTTTAGGATCATAAAAGCCACGCTTTGCAAATGTCCTAGATGTTGGAAAGTAGAAAGCGCTAAAGAAGATGAGCCTTGCATGCGTTGCGCTGAGGTTTTAAAACATGCTTGATAATCCTATCCCAAATTCCATTATTATCGCTACTATAGCAATCACCGCTGTTTTTTGTGCAGTGGCGGTTGTTTTTATTAAAAATTTGGCAAAGAAACAGAAGGAAAAAGAATGATAACCTTAAAAGAAGCTTTGAAATACTCTAAAGAAGAGCTTGAAAATCTAAAAAAAGAACTCAATGATAAAGCTAAAAAAGAAAATAAAATAGGTGCTTATATAGAGCAATTTTTAGGTAAAGACTTAAGCGATGGGGGTGAAGGTATACCTATAGCGATTAAGGATAATATCAGTGTAAAAGACTGGGAATTAACTTGTGCAAGTAAAATTTTACAAGGATATGTAGCTCCTTATGATGCTACTGCTATTAAGAATTTAAGATCTAAAGGTTTTAGTCCTTATGGGCGAACCAATATGGATGAATTTGCTATGGGAAGTTCGAGTGCGACTTCGTTTTATGGAAAAACCTTAAATCCTTTAAATTTTGCTCGCGTTCCAGGCGGCTCAAGTGGCGGTAGTGCTGCTGCTGTAGCAGGCGGTTTGGCTTTGGCTAGTTTGGGTAGTGATACGGGCGGTTCAGTGCGTCAGCCAGCTGCTTTTTGTGGTTGTGTGGGGTTTAAGCCTAGCTATGGAAGAGTGAGTCGATATGGGCTTGCTTCTTATTCTTCAAGTCTTGATCAAATAGGCGTTTTGACGCAAAATGTAGAAGATGCAGCTATTCTTTATGATGCTATTGCGGGTTATGATAAAATGGATAGCACAAGTGCGAAAGTAGATTTTACACCTACTACTCCTAATTTAAATGCAGAGAAAAAATTAAGAATTGCTGTGATAGAAAATTATGTCAATGAAGCAAGCACTGAAGTAAAAGCCGCGCTTTTAAAAAGTATAGAGATGTTAAAAGCAAATGGACATGAAATTGTTTATAAAAATATGCTTGATTCTAAATTTGATATTGCAGCTTATTATATCATCGCAACAGCTGAAGCGAGTGCAAATTTAAGTCGTTATGATGGAGTGCGTTATGGAAAACGCTCACAAAATACAGAAAATCTTAAAGATATGTATATCAATACTCGTAGTGAAGGTTTTGGCGAAGAAGTAAAAAGAAGAATTTTGCTAGGAACCTTTGTTTTAAGCAGTGGTTATTATGATGCTTATTATATAAAAGCACAAAAGGCTAGGGCTTTTATCAAGGCAAAATATGAAGAAATATTACAAGATGCTGATCTTATTTTTATGCCTGTAACTCCTACAACTGCATTTGAATTCAACGCAAAAAAAAGCCCTATGGAAGTATATTTAGAAGATATTTATACCATTTCTTTAAATTTGGCAGGGCTTGGGGGTATTAGTGTGCCTGTGGGCAAGGATAAAGAAGGGCTTAATATCTCAGCCCAGCTTATTTGCAAGGCTTATGATGAGCAAACCTTGCTAGATGGAGCTTTAAGTTTAGAAAAAATTATAAAGGAAAATAAATGAATATAATTAAGCGCGCTTTGACTTTTGAGGATGTACTTTTACGCCCTTGCTATTCCGAGGTTTTACCTAAACAAGTAAAAATTCATACCAAGCTTACTAAAAACATCACTTTAAATATGCCTTTAATCTCTGCTGCTATGGATACAGTAACAGAGCACAGAGCTGCTATCATGATGGCAAGACTTGGCGGACTTGGCGTAATTCATAAAAATATGGATATAGCTTCGCAGGTAAGAGAAGTTAAAAGAGTGAAAAAAAGTGAAAGCGGGGTGATCATAGATCCTATTTTTGTAAGCCCTAAAGCAAGTGTAGCAGAGGCTTTGGAAATCATGGCAGAGTATAGAATTTCAGGAGTTCCTGTGATAGATAGCGATAGAAAACTCATAGGCATTCTTACTAATCGTGATTTGAGATTTGAAAATGATTATTCAAATTTGGTTGAAAATGTGATGACTAAGGCTCCTTTAATCACAGCTCCTAAAGGATGTACTTTAGACGATGCAGAGAAAATTTTTAGCAAAAACAAGGTAGAAAAACTTCCTATAGTTGATGAGCAAGGACGCTTAGAAGGACTTATCACCATAAAAGATCTTAAAAAACGCAAAGAATATCCAGATGCAAATAAAGATAGCTTTGGAAGATTGCGCGTAGCGGCTGCGATTGGAGTAGGGCAAATGGATCGAGTAGATGCTTTGGTAGAAGCTGGAGTAGATGCTGTGGTTCTTGATTCAGCACATGGGCATTCTAAGGGTATCATTGATACAGTAAAAAGTGTTAAAGAAAAATATCCAAATTTGGATTTAATCGCGGGTAATATCGCTACTGCAGCTGCTGCAAAAGCGCTTTGTGAAGCAGGTGCTGATGCTGTTAAAGTAGGTATTGGCCCAGGAAGTATTTGTACTACGCGCATCGTTTCAGGAGTGGGGGTGCCACAAATTTCAGCTATTGATGAGTGTGCTATGGAAGCTAAAAAATATGGTGTTCCTGTGATCGCTGATGGAGGGATTAAGTATTCAGGCGATATTGCAAAGGCTTTGGCAGCGGGCGCGAGTTCGATCATGATAGGTTCCCTTTTAGCAGGTACAGATGAGAGTCCAGGTGAGCTTTTTACCTATCAAGGAAGACAATACAAATCCTACCGCGGTATGGGATCGATAGGAGCTATGCAAAAAGGAAGTTCGGATAGATATTTTCAGCAAGGAACTGCACAAGATAAATTAGTTCCTGAAGGTATAGAAGGACGCGTGCCTTATGTAGGAAGTATAAAAAATGTCGTACATCAGCTTTTAGGAGGGCTTCGTTCTTCTATGGGTTATGTGGGTGCTAAAGATATAGAAGATTTTCAAGCAAGAGCTGAATTTGTTGAAATCACAAGTGCGGGACTTAAAGAAAGCCATGTTCACGATGTAACGATAACCCACGAAGCACCAAATTATAAGGTAAATCAATGAGTTTTGAAGAAAACTTAAAAAATGCAAACGAGTCCTTAGAAAAGCTCAATGATAAAGAACTAAGCTTAGATGAAAGTGTGAAAATTTACAAAGAAGGATTAAAAAGCATTGAAAAAGCAAGGCTTGCTCTTGAAAAAGCAAGGCTTGAAGTGGAGCATATCGATGAGTAAGATTGCTGCTTTGCAATTTCCAACCTTGGCATTGAGTGAATCAAGGCTTGATTATTATTTAAAAGCTTCTAAGGATAGTGGAGCAAATTTAGTCGTTTTGGGCGAATATGTGCTTAATAGCTTTTTTACAGAGCTTTTGGTCATGCCAAAGTCTATGATTAAAGAGCAAAGCGAAGCCAAAAAAGAAAGCTTGATTAGGCTTGCTAAAAAATATGAGCTTGAAATCATCGCTCCTTATATCAGTGTAGAAACCAAGGGATATAAAAAGCTTTGCTTAAAGGTTGCTCCAAATCATATCAAAACCTATGAGCAACAAGTTTTAATGCCTTATAATCACTGGAATGAAGAAAAATTTTTTAGCAATAAAACCAATAAGGGCAATTTAAAACTTTTTACTTTTAATTATGATAAATTAAAATGTGCTTTACTTTTTGGTTTTGAGGTGCATTTTGATATTTTTTGGCAACAAATTATGGCTAAAAAGATTGATTTAGTTATCGTTCCTAGTGCTTGCACCTTTGAAAGTAAGCAAAGATGGGAAGAGCTTTTAAAAACAAGAGCTTTTTTAAATTCTACAAATATCTTAAGAGTAAATCGCATAGGCACCACAAAAGATGAATGGAATTTTTATGGTGATAGTATGCTTATCAATGCTTTTGGGGAAATAGAAAGTAGGCTAGGTTCTGAAGAGGAGATGCTTATTGTAGAGCCTAAAAAAGCAGATGAAGCTAGAAAAATTTGGGCTTTTGATAAGATAGTTAAAGGACTTTAAAGATTGAATTCACACTAAGCTTATTTAAATAAGCTTAGTGTGAATTTTATAATTCTTGTTTTTTGTTAATTATAAACCAAAATATTTATTGCTTATTTATAATTTAAATTTTTTATTATAAATAACTTTTTTAATATGGGCTTAAATAATGAAAAATATCCATTTTATCGGTTAGGTGGTATAGGAATTTCCGCTTTTGAAAAATTAGTAGGATTAAGCAATACTTTAAATGTAGGAGTAGATAATAAAGTAAGAATAGCTAAAAACTCTCATGAGTTTGTAGGAGAAAACAAAGATATAGAAATAGGTGCAAATCAAAATACTATTATCCATAAAGATGAGATAAGGAATGTGAAGGGAGAAAATAAATTATTAATAGAAAAATCTTTAACCCAAACAATAGAAAAAGAATTTTTCCTTAATGTCCATCAAAATTTATCCGCCCATATACAAGATAACACATCTTTAAAGTCTAATTCCATGCAAACAAAGATAGAAGAGCAATATTCTTTAGAATCAGAAAATTCTACTTTTGACTTTCAAACAGATTGTGAAGTAAAAGCAGGCAATCAAATCCTCCATCAAGTAGGTGATACTCAAATTGTTACCAAGAAAGATTGTGTTATAATTAAAGCAGGTGGAGTAGAAGTGATTATAGATTCTAATGGACTTGTGGTTAAAGGTGGAGAAGTAAAAGCAGAGTAAAGGATAAAAATGAGTGAAACAAACAATAACACAGAAATCAAAGAGCAAGACACCCAAGATGAAATCATTTGGGAAGGAAAAAAGCATATACCTTCGTTTTTGCTTTTTTGGATAACATATATTGTGCTTTTATGTCTTTTTCTTTATTTATTTCCTAGATTATTTAATCCTAGCAAAGAAATAGATTATAAATGGTTTATAGTTTTTTTTACATTTCTTTTAGGCATATATGCATTTGCACGAGCGATCTATAAAATGGCAAATATTAAAAGAATTTATATCACAAAAGAAAAACTTGTGATTGAGTATTATATTAAAAATGATTTGGTTTTTCCTTTAGGAACTTTTTTTATATATTATCGTCAAATTTCATATTCACCTTCTCCAGGACATATAGTGATATACACCTTCGGAGATAAAGTCAAAGAATACCTTGAACCTGGTTTATTCAGTGATGGCGATGATCCAACAAAAGGTTGTTGTGAAAAAATTAATGCCATTATAAAACCTCATGTAATGCCTTATTTATTAAGCTTAAGTGATGAAGAATTTGAAAAAATCATTTCGCATGTAAGCGGTTTTAGCGAAATTGATACTACTTTCCTTAAAGAAGCAATGGAACTCAGAAAAGAGAAAAAAGATGAATGAAAATAATACACAAGGAAATGAAAAATTGATTTTTTTAGAAGTGAAATGATTTGGGAGTTAATAAAGAATATATAAATTTTTAAAAATAATGCTTTTTTATAAAGTTTTAAGAGCTTTTTTATATTTTTATTTTAGTAAAAAAGTGCTAAAATTTAGGCTTTACAATACAAAGGCTTAGATAATGCAAAATATCCATTTTATCGGTATAGGCGGTATAGGAATTTCCGCTTTAGCGAGATTTTTAAAAGAAAAAGGTTTTAACATAAGCGGGAGTGATCTTAAAGAAAGCAAAATCACCAAAGAACTTGAAAAAGAAGGAGTGGAGGTAAAAATTCCACACCATAAAGACAATATTTTGGGCAAGGATTTGGTGATTTATTCTGCTGCTATCAAAGAAGAAAATCCTGAATTTAAATACGCCAAAGAATTAAATATCAAATGTCTTTCACGAAAAGAAGCTTTGCCACTGATTTTAGAAGATAAATGCGTTTTTGCAGTAGCAGGCGCACATGGAAAAAGCACCACTTCAAGCATTTTAGCTTCCTTGATAAATGACGCTTCTGTGATTATCGGGGCGATTTTAAAAGAATTTGGCTCAAATATGATCTATAAAGAAAGCAAAAATTTGATTTTTGAAGCGGATGAAAGTGACAGCTCTTTTTTAAATTCAAATCCTTTTTTAGCTATTGTTACCAATGCAGAAGCAGAGCATTTGGATTATTATGGTAATGAGGTTTGCAGACTTCACAAGGCTTATGATGATTTTTTAGATTTGGCTAAAATTCGCGTGATTAATGCAGAAGATGAGTATTTGAAAGGATATAAACAAGAGGCGATTAAGCTTTATCCGAGTAAAGATATCAAAAATGTTACCATGCATATAGAAAATTTTAAGCCTTTTACAAGCTTTGAGTTGAAAAATTTTGGAAGATTTAGTGTTTTTGGTATGGGGGAGCATATTGCTATCGATGCGGCTTTAGCGATTTTAGCGGCATTAAATTATGAAAATATAGAAAATATCCGCAAGAATTTAAAAAAATACCAAGGCATTAAAAAACGCTTTGATATCTTGCATGCTGATGAAAACTTAGCATTAATCGATGATTATGGACATCACCCAACCGAGATAAAAGCTACTTTAAAAGCTGCTAAGGAATACGCAAAATTAGCAGGATATAAAAAGATCGTAGCTATTTTTGAGCCTCATCGTTATACGCGTTTAGCTGCAAATTTAAATGAATTTGCTAAAGCCTTTGAAGGAGTCGATGAGCTTGTGATTTTACCTGTATATAGTGCAGGAGAAGAAAAGATAGAGCTTGATTTAAAAGCAGTTTTTCCTAAGGCTTTATTTATAGAAGATATCAAAAGAGAGGGAAAGTTTTTAGTCGCTTCTAAAGGGCAAGTTTTTGATGAAGGTTTGATTATAGGTTTTGGTGCGGGAGATATCAGCAATAAATTAAGGCAACAAAATGAGTAAAGTTTTACTTTATGTCTTAATAATCCTCATTTTGGCACTTATCGCATTTTCTTTGCGTAAAAAATTAGGCAAGCATGCTAAAACTTTGTTTGGTGTTTTGCTTGTAGTTTTTATCTTTTTGGCTGTCTTGTTTGAAGTAAGAAATTCACAAAAAAGCCATTTAAGAAATGATATCATCGTTGCTTTTAATCAAAACAAAAATATTTTATGTAAAGATATAAATATCTCTAAAGCTTATTTTAATTACGAATTTGGGACAGGAAGCTTTATATCAAAGGATAATAATCAAAGCTTTAATTCGTTGATTATTGATATTAGAGATTGTAGGTTAAATGATGAATGAGATTAAAGAAGAATTACTTTTAAAACTTGATTTAAATACTTATTTGCATGAATTTAAGTCTTGCTTTGCAAGGGATAAAGAAATTTTTTTACAGGGGGATTCTCACCTTCATTTTAAGCGTATCAATGAGCTTTGCGAGACTGAATTTCCAAATTTGCCCGAGCTTTCAAATTTGGATAAGGCTTTGGTGCATTTAAGCAAACAAGGGGTTTTGCATTTAGATGAGATTTTTGAATTCGTAAAAATTTTTCGCTATTTTGAAAAGATCAAAAAGCTCAATTTGGGCAGCAATTTAAATTCATGGCTTGAAAAGATCGAATTTGTTAATGGAATTTTAGATCTTTGTGAAAAATTTGATGAAAAGGGTGAGTTAAAAGAAAGCTTAGATGAAAGATTGATAAATATCAATACAGCTCTAAGACTTAAAAATGAAGCAGTCATAGCCGAATTTAAAAAATATTGCTACACAAAGTCTTTAATGCCTTATCTAATCGATACTCAAGTGCATCTTATAAACAGCCTTGAAGCCTTGCTTGTAAGAGGGGGCTTTAACCACGCTATAAAAGCTAAAATCATAGGCAGAAGTAGTGGGGGAGGATTTTACATCGTTCCACTTAGTGTTGAAAATTTGCAAAATGACATAGAAAAAATCAAAAATCAAAAAGAAGAGATCTACTATGAATATGCTAAAAATTTCTCTACATTTTTAGCAAAAAATTTAGCTTTTTTAAAATTTATCAACAATGCTTTTGATCTTTTTGATCATTATAGTGCTAGGGTTTTGTTAGCTAAGAGAAAAGACTATGAATTCGTTTTATGTGATAATAGCAATAAAATCATACTTAAAGATTTTGCCCATCCTGCTTTAAAAAATCCTAAAAGTGTGAGTTTGGATTTTAGTAAGCAAGTTTTGATTATCACCGGTGTTAATGCGGGCGGAAAATCCATGCTTTTAAAGTCTTTATTGAGTGCGGCATTTTTAGCCAAACATCTTTTGCCTATGCGGATAAAATCTAGCCAAAGTAAAATAGGCTCTTTTAAGGAATTTGATGCCATTATAGAAGATCCGCAAAATGTTAAAAATGATATTTCAACCTTTGCAGGAAGAATGCTTCATTTTTCTAAGCTTTTTTCTAAAAAAAGCTTGCTTTTGGGTATCGATGAGATAGAGCTTGGGACAGATTTTGAAGAGGCGGCTTGTTTGTATAGTGTGCTTATTTCAAGATTGATAGATAGTGGGCTTAAGATCGTTATCACCACGCACCATAAACGCCTTGCCATGCTTTTAGCAAAAAATGAGCAAGTTGAACTTATCGCCGCCTTGTATGATGAGGAGCTTTCGCGCCCAAAATACGAGTTTTTAAAAGGCACCATAGGAAAATCTTATGCTTTTGAAACAGCTTTGCGTTATCAAATTCCTTCAAATTTAGTCAGTGAAGCTAAAAAACTTTATGGAGAGGATAAAGAAAACTTAGAAGAGCTTGTGGGAAAAAATATCAATTTAGAATTAGAGCTTAAAGCCAAGCTTGAAAGTGTAGAAAAAAAAGAGCAAAAAGTAGATGAAATTTTACTTTCCTTAAAAGATCAAAAAGAAAAAAATGAGCAAGAATTTCGTGATAATCTAAGAAATTTAGAATTTAAATTCCATAAAGCCATAGAAGAGGCTAAAAAAACCATTCATCTTAAAGATACAAAAGAAAAACAAAGAAGCTTAAATAAAGCCAATGAGCTTAAAAAAGAAATCATTCTACCGAGTATGGAACAAAATGAAGAATTGCGCGTGGGTGATTTTGTAAAATATGAAAAAATCAAAGGAAAAATCGTAGCCATCTCCAAAAACGATGCCATGGTTGAAAGCGATGGGATCAAACTTCGCGTGCCTTTAAAACTTCTTAAAAAAAGCGGAGCGATACAGCAAAAAGTAGCAAAAACAAGTATCAGTGTAACAAAGCCTAGTAATCTAAGTGTGAGTTTGGATTTACATGGACTTAGGAGTGATGAGGCTATTGCTAGACTTGATAAATTTATTTCAGATGCTTTGATAGCAGGATTTGACGAGGTTTTAATCTATCATGGCATAGGCACAGGAAAGCTTGCTTTTGCAGTAAGGGAATTTTTAAAAACACATAAGAGTGTAAAAAGTTTTCAAGATGCACCTATTAATCAAGGCGGCTTTGGTGCTAAGGTGGTGAGGTTGTAATAGCTTATGTTAAATTTTAAAAAATTCAAGGCTTAAAATGAAAAACATTATGATACTAAGCGGAGCGGGTTTGTCTGCTCCAAGTGGGCTTAAAACTTTTAGAGATAACGATGGACTTTGGGAAGAGTATGATGTAATGGAGGTTTGTTCTGCTACAGGCTTTAGAAAAAATCCTAAAAAAGTGCTTGATTTTTATGACGCAAGAAGAGTCCAACTTCAAAGTGTAAAGCCAAATTATGCCCATGAAAAAATCGCACAATTAAAAGAAAAATGGGGTAAAAATCTTTTTATCCTTACGCAAAATGTTGATGATTTGCTAGAGCGTGCAGGCTGTAAAGATGTGGTACATTTACATGGTTTTTTACCCGAGCTTCGCTGTTTATCTTGTGATGAAATTTTTAACATAGGCTATGAAAAAATCGTTGATAAACAATGCCCAAAATGTAAAAGCCAAAATTTAAGACACAATATAGTCATGTTTGAAGAGCAGGCTCCTGCTTATGCTACGCTTTATTCTTTGCTTCATCAAACTTCATTATTTATTAGCATAGGCACAAGCGGGGCGGTTTTACCTGTGGGGCAATATGCTTCAATGTGTGAAAAAAGTATTTTAAATATTTATGAAAAAGATGTGAATTTGGAGCGATATTTTGATAAAATCTACACCGAAGATATAATCAGTGCTATAGATAAAATCGCACTGGATATTGAAAATTTTATGAAAGATGGCAATGTTTGATTCTTTTTTAAATGGTTTGTTTTTGGGTTTTGGGGTAAGTGTTCCTTTTGGGCCTATAAATATTTTGATTTTAACCTATGCTTTAAAGGCTTTTAAAAATTCCATAGCGGTGGGCTTGGGTGCATTTAGTGTGGATTTGCTCTATTTGCTTTTATTGCAATTTGGGCTTTTGAATTTCTTGGATAATGTGATTTTTATGCGTGCTTTGGCTATTTTTGGTTTTTGTTTTTTAAGCTATATGGCTTATTTGATGTTAAAAAAGAAAAATGAAGATTTGCATTTAGATCAGCATAAAGATTTTAAAGAAAGTCTTTTAAAAAGCTATGTTAAGGGTATCATTTTAAATGGCTCTAATCCTTATGTGATAGGTTTTTGGCTCAGTGCCACAGGCATAGTTTTAAGCAATCAACACGCTTATTCTACGATATTAGGGCTTGTTGTTGCTATTCTTTTTTGGATAGCTGCTTTAGCTTTTGTTGTCGCAAAATACAGCTATCTTTTTAGTGCAAAGGTGATTCGTATTATCAATATAGTTTCAGCTTTGATTATAGAGTATTTCGCTCTAAATTTATTATATAAAACTTTTATAGGATAGAAAAATGAATGCAAAAGAATTATTGATCGAACTTTTAAAATTTGAGTCCATTACACCCGAAGATGATGGTGCTTTAAATTTCATCGCCTTAGAACTTAGTGATTTTGAAGCTTTTTTTATAGAAAAAGAAGGGATTAAAAATCTTTTGCTTACTAAGAAATTTAACGATGAGGGTGAGCATTTGGCTTTTGGTGGGCATGTAGATGTCGTTCCTGCGGGCGAGGGTTGGAAAAATGATCCTTTTGAGCCTTTGGAAGAAGAAGGTTTTATCTATGCAAGGGGTGCGCAGGATATGAAAAGCGGTGTGGCTGCTTTTATCGATGCTGTAAAGGAAGTTAACTTTAAGGGAGGAAGATTAAGCCTTATTTTAACAAGTGATGAAGAAGGCGAGGCAAAATACGGAACGAAAGCTGTTTTAGAATGGATGAAAGAAAAAAATATGCTACCTGATTATGCTGTGGTTGCTGAACCTACTTGTGTAAAAAAAATGGGCGATAGTATCAAAATAGGGCGTCGTGGTTCTATCAATGGTAAGCTTTTGATACGCGGAAAACAAGGTCATGCAGCTTACCCTGAAAAATGTATCAATCCTGTGCATGATTTCGCACCGGTTTTAAAACTTTTAGCAGGTTTTGATCTTGATCCAGGTAGTGCTGAATTTAGCCCTTCAAAAATCGTTATAACCGATATTCGCGGGGGTATGCAAGTAAGCAATGTCACTCCAAATGATTTAAGACTTATGTTTAATGTTCGCAATTCTCCTGATACAAATTTAGAAGATGTAAGAGCTTATGTTGAAAAAATTTGCCACGGTTTAAATTATGAGCTAGAATTAACACAATCAAGCGAACCTTTTTTAACAAGCATTGATAATAAAATCGTACAAAAAATGAATGAAAGTGTGCAAAAAATCACTCATGAGGTACCAGAGCTTAATACCAAAGGCGGCACAAGTGATGCAAGGTATTTTGCAAAATACGGCGTTAAGGTGGTTGAATTTGGCGTTTGTAATGATAGAATTCACGCTATTGACGAGAGAGTGAGCGTGGAAGAATTTGAAAAACTTTGTCTTGTTTTTAGAGATTTGGTGGAGAATTTTTAAGGGTTTAAAATGATTGAAGAAATTTTAAAAGATAGTGATTATAAGTTAGATCTATTTAGTAAAAAAGCTATTGCTGAATTAGAAACTAAAATTATAACTAAGACAAACAAAAATAATCAAATTATATACTATACTAATTGCCTTGTCCGCGACAAAGAAATTAAACTTACGCCAGAAGAAATCGTACGCCAGCTTTATATTGATAAGCTTTTAAATGAATATGATTATCCAAAAGATATGATAAAAATTGAATTTGGTGTGCATTTTGGACGCGAAGTAAAAAGGGCTGATATTGTGATAATGGATAAAATCCAAATCACAACTCCCTACATCATCATAGAAGTAAAAAAACCAAAATTAAAAGACGGTAAAGAACAATTAAAAAGTTATTGCAATGCTACTGGTGCAACCATGGCTGTATGGTGTAATGGTAAAGAAATTAGCTATTATCACAGAAAAGATCCAAATTATTTTGAAGCTATTCCAAATATCCCAAAAGCCAATCAAACCTTGCCAGAAATTTTAAGAATAGATTTCACCTTTGATGATTTAATCAAGGAAGATATCTTAAAGAATCAAAAAAGAAGTTTGAAAAATTTAATCCTAGAAATGGAAGATGAGGTATTAGCAAATGCTGGAGTCGATGTATTTGAAGAGTGTTTTAAACTTATATTTATAAAACTTTTTGATGAATTAGAAGCCTCTAGAGATAAAACAAAAAATTTAGAGTTTAGAAACTATGGAGAATCAGATTCTGAACTTAAACAAAAAATAGAAAAACTTTTTGATAAAGCAAAGAAAAAATGGGAAGGTGTGTTTAATAATGATGAGAAGATCAAACTTTCTCCTTCGCACCTAAGTGTATGTGTATCATCTTTGCAAAATGTAAAATTGTTCAATTCTAATTTAGAAGTTATTGATGATGCTTTTGAATATCTAGTGAATAAATCTTCAAAAGGTGAAAAAGGGCAATATTTTACTCCGCGTTACGTGATAGATATGTGCGTCAAAATGCTAAATCCCAAAAAAGATGAAAGCATGATAGATACTGCAAGCGGAAGTTGTGGATTTCCGATACATACTTGTTTTTATGTGTGGCGTTCAATCTATAAGGAAAGAGGCATAGAAGCAAGCCATCTTTTTACAGCTCAAGAAAAGATTCCTGAGTGTCAAGACTATGTAAAAGAAAAAGTATTTGGTATAGATTTTGATGAAAAAAGCGTTCGTGTATCAAAAATGCTTAATCTAATTGCAGGTGATGGGCATACAAATGTCTTGTATTTAAATTCCATTGACTTTGATAGATGGGATGAGTGGGTAAAAGATGATGAAGATTGGCAAGATGTGTATTTTGAAGGTTTTAAACGCTTAAAAAATTTAAGAGCTACTAAAAATCAAAATAGAGATTTTAGTTTTGATATTTTAATGGCAAATCCACCTTTTGCAGGAGATATAAAAGAAGGTAGAATTTTAGCCAGATATGAGCTAGGCAAAAAAGAAAATGGCAAACCTCAAAGTAAAGTAGGAAGAGATATTTTATTTATTGAAAGAAATTTAGATATGTTGCGTCCTGGCGGTAGAATGGCTATTGTCTTGCCACAAGGGCGTTTTAATAATTCAAGTGATAAATATATAAGAGAATTTATCGCACAAAAGGCTAGAATCTTAGCAGTTGTAGGACTTCATGGAAATGTCTTTAAACCACACACAGGCACAAAAACCAGTGTATTATTTTTACAAAAATGGGATGATAAATTATGTCCAAAGTGTGAGGACTATAATATCTTCTTTGCTACGATGAGTGAGCCCAGCAAGGATAATTCAGGCGAAAAGATTTATTATCCACTTTTAGATTCTCATGATCATTTAGTAGTAAAACATGATCTATTTCATCCGCATTTAGAAGGAGATGAACCTATAAAACAAAAAGATGAAAGCCAAGAAGATTTTGATAAAAGAATGCAAGAATATACGCTAAATGTGGAAAAATACAAAGACTTGCAAAAAGATGGCATAGCGGAAGCTTTTATTGAATTTGCAAAGAGTGAAAATTTGAGTTTTTGGAGGTTATAATGGCAAGCAATAAATCAATGTTAAGTTCAGATGAAATAACCAATATATTAAAAGAAAAACAAAAAAATATTAAATATGATACAAAAGATTGGTCTATTGAGTTAGTATTAAGCAAATTTCATAAACAGACAGAAAAAAATCAAACTGAAATTAATATACCATTTTATCAAAGAAATTTTGTCTGGAAACCAGATCAAATATCTAAACTTATTGAAACAATTTTATTAGGATTACCATTACCTTTGATTTTTTTAGAGCAAACAGATGATGGATTGCTTGAAGTGATTGATGGATCACAGAGAATAAGAGCTTTGGATAAATTTTTTAACAATGAACATAAATTAAATAAATTAGAAATTTTGGGTGATTTTAATGGTATGAAATTTGAAGATTTTCCACCTTCGATTCAGCGAAAAATGAAAGATAGTTCATTGAGAATTATTGTATTAGAATCCAATGAAGAAGAAAATGCCAAGGATATTGCAAACAAAATATTTGAGCGCATTAATACAAAAGGAACAAATGCTACAGCTATGGAAGTAAGAAAAGGATCAAATTACGGTAAATTTGTTGAATTTATTTATAGTGAATGTTCTACTGAAGAATTTGAAAATATAGCTAAACTTGGAAAAACAGCTTCTTTAAGGGGGTATCAGCAAGAGCTTATTATTAAGTTTTTTGCTTATTATGATTTATATATTAAAAGCAACAAAATAGAATTTAATGAAACTATAAATGCTGTGCTTGAAAATTATATGAAAGAAAAAAATAAGAGTTTTGATGATGATGATAAAAATAAAGATGAGCTTCTAACATTATTTAAAAATGTAATCAAGATTATAGAAAGATGTAAGATTACAGAAAATGATTCTTACAAACTAAGAAAAAAAGATAAGCTTTTGGCGATTATGTTAGCGATTGCGATTTATATTAAAGAGGACCCAAACTATGCCAATAAAACTTTTGATGTTTGGTCTCAAGATTTTATAAACAATTCAAACAACAGTAGTCTAAAAACTCTCAATGATAATATTAAATTAATCTTAAATAATTTAAAGCAATAAAGCTATGGAATCTTGGACAATATATAAAGAACAAAAAAGCTTTTTAAAAGATTTGTTAAAAGATATGGAGGTAATGGATAAAGAAAACAATAACAACTTTTACAATAAATATGCACAATCAATAAAATCAAAGTTTGTGATTATGCTCTATACAATGTTAGAAAGTGTAATTGTACAAAGCTTGCAAGATATTTTTGATCATATTAAACAAAATAAAATCAGTTTTTATGATTTACATGATAATATGAAGAAGATTTATCTCCAAGCAAAAATTAAAAACAAAGAAAGACATTTTAATGCCATTATTGCGAATGATTTAATTGAAGTAATAAAGCAATTGGGCAATGAAATGGTGGAAATCAATTTGAAAAATGATTTTAACAATGAAAACCCCTTTAGTGCTGGATCAATAAATTGTAAAAATATAAAATCTAATATTCTTAATAAAATTATATTAAGTGATATTGATGTTAATAAATTTAATAGGCTTTGTAAAATTGATATTCAAGATACAATTAAAATAAATACTGAAGATAGAAATAAACTAGCACATGGCGAAATTAGTTTTCAAGATTTTGGTAAAAACATAACAATAGAAGGTTTAAAGGAAAGATATTTGAGCATTGTTATATATTTGCACAAATACTTACAAAATATAAAAAAATATATTGCTAATCAAGGATACAAAAATGTATAATCAGACTTTACAGGAAAAATACCCGCATTTAGAAATTAGCGTATTAAAACTTAGTGAAGCTCAAAAGGATAATGAGAGTAAAAGAATAGATTCTGAGTTTTTCAAGAAAGAATATTTTGATGCTATGGAGACCATACAATTAAATCAAGTTGAATATTTGAGTGATAATACGAAATTTAATTCTCGGTATTCGCAACCGAAATATGACGAGACAAGTAAGATGAAAGTTATCAATAGTCAATATATTAGGAATGAATATATTGACTATGAAAATGCAAAAAGTGGGTATGGAAAAATTGTTCCAAAAGAATCTGTATTAATAAATGCAACAGGTATAGGAACTTTAGGTAGAGTGTTTATCAATATACTTGATTTTGATTTTAGTATAGATAGTCATATTAATATTATTGTTGTTAAAAATAAAACATATTTAAACCCTTATTTTTTGACTATTTTTCTGCAAAGTTACTATGGTCAGATTCAAATAATCAGATATTATAGTGGAACTTCCGGGCAAATTGAAATTTATCCTAGAGATTTTAATTATTTTAAAATTCCCATTTTCTCTATGGAATTTCAGTTAGAAATTGAAAAAATGGTAAAAGATTCTCATAAAGCATTAGAAGAAAGCAAAGAGTTGTATAAAAAAGCAGAGGAAATTTTATATAATGAACTAGGACTTGATCCAAAGAATCCATTGCAAAGTTTACTAAATTCTAAAACAAATAATTCTACAAACTCACCAAATATTTCTATACGCACCCTAAAAGAATCTTTTCTAAAAACAGGAAGGTTGGATAGTGAATATTATCAAAGTAAATATGAAGACATAGAAAATTTTATAAAATCTTATTCAAATGGATATGATAGCTTTTTAAACATTATAAACAATAAAGACACAAATTTTACACCTAAAAACAATGAAAATTATAATTACATAGAACTTGCAAATATAGGCAACAATGGTAATATTAACGAGCCAATTAGTGATTTGGGAAAAAATTTACCCACAAGAGCAAGAAGAATAGTAAGCAATGGAGATGTAATTATTTCAAGTATCGAGGGTAGCCTATCAAGCTGTGCTTTGATTACCCAAGAATTTGACAAGCATTTAGTCTCAACAGGGTTTTTTGTATTAAATTCAAAATTATTAAATAGTGAAACTTTGCTTGTAATGTTTAAAAGTCAAATATTTCAAGAATATTTAAAGAAATTTCCAAGCGGAACAATACTTTGCGCTATAAACAAAGAAGAGTTGTCTAAAATTTTTATCCCTAAAATAGATCCTACAACTCAAGAAAAAATTGCAAAATATATACAAGAAAGTTTTAATTTAAGGAAAAAATCTAAACAATTATTAGATAATGCAAAAATTAAAGTAGAAGAGCAAATACAAGGAAAAGTATGATTATTAACGGAGAAAAATTTGAGCTTAAAGAGCTTAAATTTATGGATTTTATCAAAGAAAAGGGTTTTAAAATCGAACTTATCGCCTTAGAATTAAATGGAGAGATTATACCTAAAAGTGAATTTGAAAATTTGATTTTAAAAGAAGACGATAAAGCGGAAATCGTGAGTTTTGTAGGGGGTGGCTGATGAGAATTAAATTCAATGGTAAAGAACTAGATACAGAATTTAGCACCAGTTTGGATTTTTTCAAAAGTGTAAGCAAAAATGAAAATGATGTGTGGATTATCAATGGTTTTGCAACGAAAGAAAATATAAAAATTCACGAAAATGATGAGCTTTTTTGTATAGAAAGAAACACCTTACCTCCAAAAGATGCTCTAGATGCGATGATGAGGGCAAGACACACTCCAAAACTTCACGATAAGCTTAAAAATGGGCGCGTGGCGGTTTGTGGTTTGGGTGGGCTTGGCTCACATATAGCGATAAATTTAGCAAGAAGTGGTGTGGGGTATTTAAAGCTGATTGATTTTGATGTGGTTGAGCCTAGCAATCTTAACCGCCAAGCTTACCGCGTAAGTGATTTGGGAAAATTTAAAACCGAGGCTTTAAAAGAGCAAATCAGTGAAATAAATCCTTATATTAAAACTGAAATTTGCACTTTAAAAATCGATGAAGAGAATTTGCCTGATTTATTTAAAGATATGGATATAGTTTGCGAGGCTTTTGATGGTGCGCTTGCAAAGGCTATGATAGCACAAAATTTTCATAGATTTTATAAAGACACTACTTTAATCTGTGCTTCAGGGCTTGCAGGATATGGCGATAGTAATAGCATACAAACAAGAAAAATCGCTAAAAATTTCTATGTATGTGGGGATTTGGTAAATGGTGCTAAAGTGGGAAATGGACTTATGGCACCGCGTGTAAATATTTGCGCTGGACATCAAAGCAATCTTGTCTTAGAGCTTTTGGCAAATAAGGAGTAAAAAATGCAAGAAAATTTAAAAAATGATAGCTTAAAAATAGGAAAATATGAATTTAAATCAAGATTTATTTTAGGATCAGGAAAGTATTCTTTAGAGCTTATAAAATCAGCCATAGAAGAAGCCAAAGCAGAAATCATCACGCTGGCTTTGCGCCGTGCAAATACGGGTGAGATTGCTAATATACTTGATTATATCCCTAAAAATATAACCCTCTTGCCTAATACTTCCGGAGCTAGAAATGCCGATGAGGCTTTGCGTATCGCAAGACTTTCTAGAGAGCTTGGCTGCGGAGAGCTTATAAAAATAGAGGTTATAGGTGATAGTAAGTATTTGTTGCCTGATAATTATGAAACCATTAAGGCTTGTGAACTTTTAGCAAAAGAAGGCTTTACCCCTTTGCCTTATATGCACGCTGATCTTTATGCAGCTAGAGCTATGCGTGATGCAGGGGCTGCAGCTATCATGCCTTTAGCAGCACCTATTGGGAGTAATAAAGGCTTGTGTGCTAAGGAATTTATACAAATTTTGCTTAATGAGATCGATTTGCCTATCATTGTAGATGCAGGTATTGGAACCCCTGCACAAGCGTGCGAGGCTATGCAAATGGGAGTAAGTGCAGTGATGGCAAATACAGCTATAGCTGAAGCAAAGGATATTGCTTTGATGGCAAAAGCATTTTCTTTGGCTATACAGGCTGGAAGAGCGGGTTATTTAGCAGGTTTAGCAAGCGTGAGCGAGGCTAAGGCTAGTTCTCCATTAACAGGCTTTTTAAGGGATTGATCATGCAAGATTATATGCAGTATTTACCTCATATGCAAGAGTTAAAAAGCGATATTTTATCTAAGGTTTTAGATGAAATTCAAAATTATGATGAAACAAAATACAGCGCTAAAGAAGTGCAAGAGGCTTTAAATGCTACGTATTTGAGTATTGAGAATTTAAAAGCTTTGCTTTCAAGTGCAGCTGAAGATTTTATAGAAGAATTAGCTTTTAAGTCGGCTAAAACCAAGCAAAAATATTTTGGAAATTCTATTTCGCTTTTTACTCCACTTTATTTGTCAAATTATTGTAATTCTAAATGCGTTTATTGCGGTTTTCAAAAAGGAAATAAAATCGCAAGAGCCAAGCTGAGTGAAGATGAAATTCATGAAGAAATGCAAGCTATTGCTAAAACAGGTTTGCAAGAAATTCTAATGCTAACAGGTGAAGGAAGAGAGTTTGCAAGCGTAGAATACATCGCAAAAGCTTGTAAGATAGCTAGGCAGTATTTTAAGGTTGTAGGTGTTGAAATTTATCCTATGAATGAGGATGAGTATAAAATTTTGCATGAAAATGGCTGTGATTATGTAACCATTTTTCAAGAAACTTACAATCCTTTAAAGTATTCTAAAATTCATTTAGGGGGTGAAAAGCGTATTTTTCCTTATCGTTTTAATGGGCAAGAAAGAGCCTTAAGAGCGGGTATGCGAGGAGTAGCTTTTGCAGCACTTTTGGGGATTGATGATTTTAGAAAAGATGCGCTTGCAACAGCTCTTCATGCGTATTTTTTACAAAAGGCTTATCCGCATGCTGAAATTTCTATTTCGGTACCTCGTTTAAGACCTATTATCAATAATGCTAAAATTCACCCTAAAGATGTAAGCGAAAAACGCCTTTTGCAAGTGCTTTGTGCTTATAGACTTTTTTTGCCTTTTGCAGGTATTACTATATCAAGTCGTGAAAGAGTAGGCTTTAGAGATGAGGTTGTAAAACTTGGAGCGACAAAAATGAGCGCAGGAGTAAGCGTGGGTATAGGAGAGCATAAGGGCGATAAAAAAGGTGATGGACAATTTGAAATTTCAGACGATCGAGGTGTGGATGAAATTTTAGCTATGCTTAAAAACTCAAATTTACAAGCTGTGATGAGCGATAGTATTTATGTGGGATAAAAAAATCATTGCTATAAGCGATAGAAAATGTGTCGAGATAGACTTTCTAAAACAAGTAGAAAAGCTTGCTAAATCAGGTATAGATGCTTTTGTGCTTAGAGAGAAGGATTTGAGTGAATTTGAGTATTATGATTTGGCTAAAGAGGTTTTAGCTATTTGCGCTAAACACAAAACAACTTGTTTTTTGCATTTTTTTGATAAGGAGTGCTTAAAGTTAGGGCACCGCTATTTTCATGCGCCACTTGCATTGCTAAGACAAGAGCCAAAGATGAGTAAGTATTTTCATATAATAGGCACTTCGGTACATAGCAAGGAAGAGCTTTTAGAAGCGATGAACTATGGGGTAAATTATGCTTTTGTGGGTCATATTTTTGAGAGTTCTTGCAAGAAAGATTTAGAGCCAAGAGGGCTTGAGTTTTTAAATTCTTTACTTTCTTTTAGTCAAATTCCACTTTATGCTATAGGTGGAATTAATGTACAAAATATTGCAAGTTTTAAAGATATTAATGTAGCTGGTGTTTGTATGCGTGAGGTTTTAATGCGCGAAAAAGATGTGAAAAAATATCTTGTAGAATGCAAAAGAAACTTGCTTTGATGAAGAGTGAAAAATGGAGCAAATTCTTTCTTTGCCACAAGATTTAAAACAATTAAAAGGTGTGGATTATAAAAATTTTAAATCCTGTACTTTTGCAAAATACACGCAAGTAAGTACCTCGCACTCTTCTTTTGTCAATGTAGGCAGTCATCTTTTAACCTTCGTAAGAAAAGGATATAAAATTTTACATACTGCATCAAAAGACTATAAAATAGACTCTTATGAAACCTTATTTTTAAAAGCTGGAAATTATACTTTAAGCAATGTAGGACTTAGTAGTGGTGTTTATGAAGCTTATTTGTTTTTCTTTGACAATGCTTTTTTAATCGAGCTTATTTATAAGTATAAAGATCTTTTTAAGCTAGAGCAAGCAAACGGAGAAAGTGAAATTTTTTGGGTAAAAAATGATAAAATTTTGCAAGGAATTTTAGAGAGTTTCACTCCTCATTTTGATGAGAATACGCAAATCTTAGACCCCATAGTCAGTCTTAAATTTGAAGAGATTTTTTTACATTTACTTTTAAATAAAAATACTTATTTCATAGGCTTTTTAGCTGGAATTTTAAAAGAATTTCGTTTGGATCTTTCACAGCTTTTTGAGTATTGTGGGAGAGAATTTATAAGCGTGAGTGAAATGGCTGATTTTGCGAAGCTTGATTTTGCTACTTTTTCTAGAGAATTTAAAAAATGCTTCGGACAAAGTCCTAAAAAATGGCTAGATGAAAAAAGATTGCAAAAAGCTAAAGTTTTGCTTGAATTTTCTAAAAAAAATGTAAATGAAATAGCCAATGAATGTGCTTTTTCTTCGGTGGCTTGGTTTATCGAGAGATTTAAAGAAAAATACAATCAAACCCCTAAGCAATATCAAAAATCAAAAAACTTGTATTTTTTATCAAAAAACTAGCACACTTTTTCTATCTAAATCAATATAATCAGCATAAATATTTTTAACAAAAGGAGAAAAGTATGAAAAAATATGTTTTAAGCTTAGCACTTGTTGGAGCAAGTTTGCTTGGAGCAAGCGAGTTGAAATATCAAGAATTTGATGGTTTTAAAAGCCCTGAAAGTATTTTTGTAGATAAAAATTCTGTGTATGTATCTAATGTAGGTGAAAAACTTGAGCCTTTAGCAAAAGATAATGATGGTTTTATCTCTAAGCTTGATAAAAATGGTAAAGTGCTTGAGCATAAATTTATAAGCAATCTAAATGCCCCAAAAGGTATGATGGAAGTTGCAAATACACTTTATGTGGTGGATATTGATGTGGTGCGTGGTTTTGATTTAAAAAGCAAAAAGGAAGTGTTTAATTTGCCTATAAAGGGTGCAATTTTTCTAAATGCTATCGAAAAATTAAATGATGATACACTTTTAGTAAGTGATACAGGCACAGGACTTGTTTTAAAAGTGGATTTAAAAGCGAAAAAATATGATGAGTTATTAAAACTTGATATCGCTAAATTTGGCGGTCCTAATGGACTTTATTTAGATAGAAAAAATGATAAGCTTTTTATAGCAGGATATCATCCAGATGGTGCTAGTGGCGGTGTTGTGATGAGTTATGATTTAAAAAATAAGGAACTTAGTGTGATTAAAAATGAAAAAGAAGCTTATGATGGAATCGTTCCTTATGAAAATGCCTTACTTGTAAGTTCTTGGGGTGAAAATTTAAACGGGGTGATTTATCGTTTAGAAGATGATAAAGCATTAAAACTTGACTTACCTTCTATCAAAGGTCCTGCAGATATTTTCATAGAAGGTGATACTTTATGGATTCCTAAGATGGTAGAGGGTAAAATACTTAAAGTAGAACTTAAAAACTAAGGATTTAATGCTTTCTTTTAAAAAAATTTTTTGGTTAAATGTTGCTATTGTCATAATTGTAGCATTTAACCTTAGGGCTCCTATTACTGCGATAGGACCCATGATCGATATTATCCAAGATGAGTATAATCTTAATTCCACTCTCGCAGGTGTGCTTACTAGCCTTCCTTTGATAGCTTTTGGTAGCATTTCTTTTATAGTGGGTTATTTTTCTCCTATTCGTGCGATTATTGTTGGAATTTTTCTTATTTTTATCGCAGAACTTATTCGTTCTTATTTAGGTGTTTATGGCTTATTTTTAGGAATGCTTGGCATAGGTTGTGGTATAGCTATTGCTAATGTGTTATTGCCAAGTTTTATTAAGGAAAAATTTCCTAAAAAAATGGCAAGTATGATGGGAATTTATAGTCTTGTTTTGAGCATTTCTTCTATAGCAGGAATTGCTTTATCTATGCCTTTATTAAATATATTTGATTTAGCGGGTGCTATGGTTTTTTGGTCGGTTTTTTCTTTTATTGCTTTGATGATTTATTATCCTCAAGCTAAAAATGGCCGTTTTTTTCGCACTAAGAAAAAAGAGAGTAAAAAAATCAATCTTTTAAAAAATCCAACCACTTGGAAAATCACTCTTTTTATGGGTTTTCAAAGTTTTTTAGCTTATTCTTTGTTTTTTTGGTATGTGCAAATAATCGTAGAAAAAGGCTATGATAAAGATTTTGCAACCGATATGGTGCTTTTTTCTCAGCTTGTAGCTGCTCCAGTTTCTCTTTTTGGCCCCTTGCTTTTAGGAAAACTTAAAAAGAGTTTGCATACACCTTATATAGCTATATTGTGTGCGATGTATGTGGTATCTTTTGGAATTTTACTTGCATTTGATACTCGGTTTATGATTATACTTGCTGCATTTATTGTAGGGTTTCCTTGGGGTGGTGTTTTTGGCATCGCTTTGCTCTTTATTGCTCAAAAAAGTTCTAATGCAAAAATAGCTGCAAGGCTTTCAGCTTTTGCTCAAGGATTTGGATATTTAATCGCAGCACAAGGGCAATGGATCATAGGGATTTTCCATGATATGTTTGGGAATTTTACAAGCTCTATTTGTATACTTTTTATTGTGGGCATACTTGTTAATATTTTTGGATATCTAGCTTATAAAAGCAAGGTTATTTCATAGTTTCTAATGCTTTTTCAAGCAAAATATCCGCACCATTTTTTTGCGCCATATCTTTAAGTCTTGTAGAAATATCTTCTAAATTTAGCTTCAGTATGGCTTTTAAAATTTCATCAGAATAGGTATTATTTTGCATAAAAATTTGACATAAGGCTTTATCTTGTAAAAATTTAGCATTAAAATACTGATGATTTTTAGCAGCGTGAGGGTAGGGTATGAAAATACTTGGTAGGGTATTGGCACAAAGTTCAAAAAGCGTACTTGCACCCGCTCGCGAAATAGCCAAATCTGCATTTTGCATTTTTTCTTCTAAATGGGGACTAAAGTCAAATACATCAGCTTGTATATTTAAGTCTTTATAAGCTTGTTGATACTTTTCAAGCTCGTTTTTTCCACATTGATGAATGATACCAATTCCTTTTTTTTGAAGTTCTGGAGCTAGGTTTAAGGCTAAGTCGTTTATAAATTTAGCTCCTTGGGATCCACCTAGAAAAATGATATTTTTTAATTCTTTGCGAATTCTTGCTTTGTCGAAAAATTTATCTGCTACAGGGTAGGGTACGATTTCTTTTTCAAAAGCACTATAAAATTGCTTAGCAAAAGGCTTTAAAAGTTTATTTAAAGAACCGCTTTTTGAATTTTGTTCATGGATAAATAAAGGCAAGTGTGAAAACAAAGCAGCAAAAGAAGCAGGAGCAGCACTGTATCCTCCTACGCTAAAAATCGCTTTGATATCATAATCTTTAAAGATTTGTTTGCATTCTTTGCTAAGCTTGAGTGTGTGGAGCAAGGAATTGATTTTTCCAAGTTTGCTTTGGTTAACAACCCCACGAGAGCTTAAAAAGAATTTCGCTTTAAAACGAGTTTCGTTTTCAAACCAAGCTCTATCTTGACCATTTTGACTTCCTATATAAACGCAATCTATATTTTTTTTAATCGCACTTTCTAATAAACATCGCACAATGGCTAGGTGCCCACCCGTTCCACCACCTGTTAGAACTATTGTCATAACTTAACCTTTTTTGAAATCATTAAAACATATCCAATTCCTATGCAAATTGCCCACATTGAACTTCCCCCATAGCTTAAAAGAGGTACTGCAACCCCTTTTAAAGGTGTAAGAGAAATGATACCAAAAGCATTCATAAAGAATGAAAAGAGTAAAAGCAAAGCAATGCCTGAACAAAATATAAAATCTTGTTTTTCTTCGCATCTTCCTGCGATTCTAAAAATTCTTAAAATCATCCAAAGATAGATAAAGCAAATAACCCCCAAGCCAAAAAGCCCTATTTCTTCTGTGATGCCTGAAAGAACGAAGTCAGTATGCACCTCGCTTAAAAAGCCAAGTTTAAAAGTACCTAGTCCAAGTCCTTCGCCAAACATTCCCCCATGGGCTATGGCGTTTAAGGAGTGTGAAATTTGATAAGGCTCACTATTGCCACTTACTCTTAAAGCATCTGCCATCCAATCAGGAAGCATAGGCAAGAAAGCATCTTGGATATTGCCCCACCAAGAAGCTATCCTTTGGATACGCCTTTGGTTGCTAAAAATTACCATTATTCCTATCATCATGATGATTAAAATTCCAAAAGCAAAAAGTCTTTTACTCGCACCTGCAAAAAAAGCTAGAGCTAAAATTAAAAAGAAAGATATAACGCTTTGCCCTAAGTCATTTTGCGTGATATAGATGTAACCTATTACAATCGAAGCTAAAATACAATAAGGCAAAAGAATCAAAACTTCATGCTTAATTGCTTTTTTGCTATCATCAATGCGTCTTGTATAGCTCCAAGCTAAAAAATAAATCAGTCCTATTTTAAAAAATTCCACAGGTGAAATAGAAAGAGGTCCTAAACGAATCCAACGCTTTGCACCCCCACTAGCAGTTGCTAAGGCAGAGGGTAAAAAAGGTAAGATAATAATACATATAAAAGAGCCTATAAGTATAGCTAGGATAATTCTTTTGGCAAGTATTTTATCAGGATCAAGGCGAGAGATAAAAAACATGATTAATATACCGCTAAGCCCAAAAAAGAGTTGGCGTATAAAAAAGTGAAATTCACTATAATCAAAAAAAAGTACAGTAAAAACAGTAAGAGAATATGAAAATACTATACCTATGCTTATCAAAATACAGCTTAAATAAAATAATTTTTTATCGGCAATCATGTAAAATTGTAATTTTTCTTTCGGAATAATTTAAAAGTTTATTATAACTAAAATAAATTAAATTTTTTGCTAAGTTTTTGTAAGGATATTTTGCTAGAATATGAGATATGTAAATAAAATTTATAAAGGCAAATTATGGTACAAATTCATAAGATTCTTATAGCAAATCGTGCTGAAATAGCTGTCCGTGTAATCCGTGCTTGTAGGGATTTACATATTAAAAGTGTTGCGGTTTTTACAGAGCCTGATCGTGAGTGTTTGCATGTGAAAATTGCTGATGAGGCTTATCGCATAGGTACAGATGCTATAAGGGGTTATTTGGATGTAGGAAGAATTATAGAAATCGCTAAGGCTTGTGGAGCTGATGCTATACATCCTGGTTATGGATTTTTAAGTGAGAATTATGATTTTGCTAAAGCTTGCGAGGAAGCAGGAATTATTTTTATAGGTCCAAAATCTGAAGTTATTCATAAAATGGGAAATAAAAACATAGCCCGTAAATTAATGGCTCAAAATGGAATTCCTATCGTTCCAGGAACAGAAAAATTAAATACTTACAGTATGGATGAAATCAAAGTATTTGCAGAGAAGATAGGCTATCCTGTGATTTTAAAAGCTTCAGGAGGCGGCGGAGGAAGAGGAATTCGTGTCGTTCATAAAGAAGAAGAATTAGAAAATGCTTTTGATTCTTGTAAAAGAGAAGCATTGACTTATTTTAATAATGATGAAGTGTTTATGGAAAAATATGTAGTCAATCCTCGCCATATAGAATTTCAAATTTTAGGGGATAATTATGGAAATATTATCCATCTTTGCGAAAGGGATTGTTCTATTCAAAGAAGACATCAAAAAGTGATTGAAATCGCACCTTGTCCTGGAATTTCAGATAATCTAAGAAAAACTATGGGTGTTACTGCTGTGGCTGCTGCTAAGGCTGTTGGATATACTAATGCGGGAACGATAGAATTTTTGCTTGATGATTATAACCGTTTTTATTTTATGGAAATGAATACGAGAATTCAAGTAGAACACCCTGTAACTGAAGAAATCACAGGAGTGGATTTAATCGTGCGTCAAATTCGTATCGCAGGTGGGGAAATTTTAGATTTAGAACAAAGTGATATCAAGCCAAGAGGTTTTGCTATAGAAGCAAGGATTACGGCTGAAAATGTATGGAAAAATTTCATTCCAAGTCCGGGTAAGATAGGGGAGTATTATCCAGCACTTGGGCCATCTGTAAGGGTGGATAGCCATATTTATAAAGATTATACTGTACCTCCTTATTATGATTCTATGCTTGCAAAATTAATCATAAAAGCTACAAGTTATGATTTAGCGGTAAATAAACTTGAAAGAGCTTTGAAAGAATTTATCATAGATATTAGAACAACCATACCATTTTTGATTGCGATTACTAAAACAAGAGAATTTAGAAGAGGGTATTTTGATACTTCTTTTATAGAAACACATATGCAAGAATTATTAGAAAATACTGAAGATCGCCATCAGGATAACAAAGAAGAAGTTATTGCTGCAATCGCGGCTACTTTGAAGAAAATACGCGAAAGTAGAGAATAATGGATTTTTTTGACAGTCTAAAGAGCATAAAAAAAGAAATGCAAACGCATTCTAAGGAACAAAAAAGCCCTAAAAATTCAAATAAAAAGGATATGAGCCATTTCAATAAAGAGATAAAAACACAGCCACAAGAGATGAGCTTGGATAAAGAAATGCAAGAGGTTTTTTTAAAACAAGAAAAATTGCAGGATGAGTTTTTGGAATTTATTAAAAATGCAGATATTAAGAAAATTTAATGCTAGAGATTGGTTTTTGTACTCTTGAAGATGAGTGTCCTTATCTAAAAGATAGGCGCTCTAGGATAGAGTACAAATATATAGAAAATTGTTCCAAGGAAATTAATAGCAAGCTCATCAGGCGTGGTTGGCGTCGTTTTGGTAGGTATTTTTCTCGCCCTATTTGCAAGGATTGTAAAGAGTGTTTAAGTCTTAGAATTTTGGCAGATGAGTATAAATTTTCACGCAGTGAAAGAAGAGTGATCAATAAAAATGCAAATACCAAGATTATGCTAAGAAAACCTTTGCTAAGTAATGAGCATTTGTTTTTATATGATAAATATCACCGTTTTATGGAAGAGAAAAGAACTTGGAAAAGATACGATTTAAATTTCAGACAATATTATAATCTTTATATTGATGGATTTATGAATTTTGGCTATGAGCTTGCTTTTTATGTAGAGGATAAGCTTGTTTGTGTGGATTTGATTGATAGACTTGAAGATGGAATTTCTAGTATTTATTGTTTTTATGATCCAGAATTTTCTCATCTTTCTTTAGGTAAATTTTCTCTACTTAATGAAATAGAGATAGCCAAGAAAGAAAAATTAAAATATATTTATTTAGGATATTTTGTAAAAAAGTGTCAATCTTTATCGTATAAAGCCGATTATACACCCAATGAAATTTTAAAAGGCACAAGAGAGCTTTTTGAGAATGAGATTTTATGGGAGAGATGAGATGCAGATCGTGCAAACTTTAGAAACTATCAATGTTAATACCGATGATATTAATGTTTTTCAGTATTTTAAAGACTTGATTACCAAAAATTTCACAAAGGTGGTAGGGCGTAAAAATAAGATTTTTTCTTTTTTTGAAGAGAATGAAATTCCACAACGCCGTTATTTTTTAAAAGTTTTAGATCAAAAGTATCGCAAAAGTTCTAACGAAAGCATAGAAAATTTAAAAGATGCGCATTTTAAAACCTTTAGGCTTAATTTTGAACAAAACAATGTGCTTAAACCCATGTTGTTTATCAAGGTTGATTTTGCTGGGGATAAGATTTTAATGAAGCTCAGTTCAAATGAAAAACTTTTTGTTACCTATATGAAAAACTATTTTAAAGAGCATTGTATAGAATACAATGAAATGACTCGTATATTGATCTTAGATTATAAAAATGAAAGCACTTTTGAATTTTTTGAAGCTTTTGCTGATGAGAGTGAGCATTTAAAATATTGTGTTAATTTTGAAGTTGATCGTCAAGAGTATAAAAATTTTCGTCAAAATATTCATAATAAAGAAAATATGAAATGGAAATTTAATGCCCTAGCCAAACTCTTTAGTAATTATTTTAATACCTTAGAATGTACCCCACAAAACGATCTTAGCGAGATTAGACATAAATATTTGATTATGGTAAAGCTTTATCATCCTGATTTTTATCAAGGCAAAAGTGCCATAGAGCAAGCTTATGCAAGAGAACAATTTGAAAAAATACAAATTGCTTATGATAATTTAAAAGCTCTTTATAAAAACAATACCTAAAAGACTTTATAATCAGTCTTTTAGTTTATCTTCTCTCTTTCATAAATTTTTCTTAATCTAGTATCAAGTTTAAAGCAGAATTTAAAAAGTGCGGGTACTACAAGTAAGGTAAGTAAAGTAGAGCTTATAAGTCCAAAAATAACAGCTATAGCCATAGGTGAATTTGCCTCATATCCTGCCCCTCTTGAAAGGGCTAGAGGTAGCATAGCAAAAATCATAGCAAATGTAGTCATCAAGATAGCTCTTAAGCGCGATTTTCCAGCTATTAAAAGAGCCTCGTCAGGATCTAAGCCTTCGTGGCATTTTTTATTGGCAACATCTACAAGTAAGATGGCGTTTTTACCTACCATTCCAAAAAGCAAGATAATGGCGATTAGAACAAAAAGTGAAAAATTATGTCCGCTTATAAAAAGCCCTATGGAAGTACCGCCAAAAGCCAAAGGCATGGTTATCATGATGATAAGAGGTAAAATAAAGCTTTCATACAGTGCAGCTAAAACAAGATAAATTAAAACAAAAGCCAAAATAACAGCTACTATAAAGCCCTGTACGGTTTCGTCTAAAAGATTGATAAAGCCGGAAAAAGTATAATTTAGGTTTGTATTTTCGCCTAAAATAGTATCTATATTGTCAAGCAAGAGTGTTTGAACAGCTCCTAAAGAAAGATCATTTACCCCTGCAGTGATTTTAACCGATCGATTTTTATTGTAGCGATTGATAGTTTTTAAATCCTCACTATAAGTAAAATCGATCACGCTTGCAAGATCTAAATTTAAACCCTTATTATTTTTAATACTGATACGCTTTAAAGCTTCTATATCTTTTTTAAATTGTGGAGCAAAACTTAAAATAATATCATCTTTTGAATTCCCTCTATCCATACTTCCTATGCTAAGTTGTGCAAAAGAATATCCTAAAATTCCAGCTATGTATTCAGGATCTACATCTAAGAGCTTTGCTTTTTCTCTATTGATATGTAGAGCCACTTCGGATTTTATCATATCAGCATTATCATTAATATCTACAATACGTGTATTGCTTGCAAGAATTTCTTTAGCGCGCGAGGCTGCTTCTTTTAAGCTTTTTAAATCCTCTCCTAAAACCAAGAATTGCACAGGATCATCAATACCCGCACCTTCTATTTTAGGCAGTTCTAGAATTTTGATTTTTAAATCCTCATCTTGGAATTTTTGCCGATATAAATTGACAATGGCATTTTGTCTTAGTTTTCTTTCTTCTAAGCCTTTTAACTTGATATAAATTTTAGCCTTTGTGCTATCTTTAGCATCATCATAAGCTAAAAGCAAAAAAGCATAAGCTATATTTTCTTCCATTTGAATTTTTTCAAGCAAATGAAGACTTTTTTCTTTCATGGCCTCTAAACTTAAATCTTTTTTACTTTCAAGTAAAACTTGAATTTCGCTATCATCTTCCATAGGTAAAAAATCAAGCCCTATACGCGTAGCCAAAGCAAAAGAAAGAGCTACAAAAATAAGAGTAGCTAGGATAAATTTGGCCTTGTTTTTCAAAATTTTATAAAGTAAATTTTCGTATTTTTGTTCCATTTTTTCAAAAAATGCTTCTGTTTTTTCATAAAATTTACTTTCTTTTGGATTTAAAAATCTAGCACTTAAACTTGGGATTAAAAATACTGAAACTAAAAAACTTATAACTATACCGCTTGCAACACTTATGCCCAAAGCATTAAAAAATAAACCCGGAATAGAATTCATATAAGAAATAGGTATAAAAACGCAAAGTAAAACTATACTGATACTTAAAACACTAAAGCCTATTTCGCTAATGCCTAAAAAAGCAGCTTGCAAAGGTGGATAAGTCTTTAATTTTTTAGCGATATTTTCGATTACAACTATGGCATCATCGATAAAAATTCCTATGCTTAAAGTAAGAGCGATAAAGGTTAAGCGGTTTAGATCATAGCCTAAAAGATCAATGATAAAAAAGGTTGAGATGATAGAAGTAGGTATAGCTATGCAAGCAATTAAAGTGGCACTTAAATTTCTTAAAAATAAAAATACAATTACAAGAGTAAGGAAAATTCCCAAAACCATATCAAAAATAACTTGAGAAAGGTGTTTGTGGATATTTAGGCTTTTATCATAAAGCACTTCTATACTTATATCATTAGAAATTTGTTTTTCTAAATTCGGCAAGGCGTTTTTGACATTTTGAATCATTTTAAGAGTATTAAAATTTGTGATTTTTCCTAACTCTAAAAGCACACCTTCTTGGTTTTTATAAATCGCACTTTGTTTTTCATCTTCATAGAGATTTGAGATATTGGCTATATCGCTTAAAAAAACTCCTGTTTTAATACGGAGATTTGCAAGTTCTTCTAAATTTGTAGCTTCAAAATAGCCTTTGATGATATAGTTATTTTGGTTATTGTTAAGCTCTCCTAAAGCTTGTTTAAAATTTTGATTTTTGATAATATTGGCAATTTCTAAGGCGTTAAGATTGTATTTTTCAAGTTCATTTGGTTTTAATTCTATACGAATTTGAGGCTCTAAAAAACCCTTAGCTTCGATTTTTCCTACCCCATCAATCCTTTGTAAAAAAGGCTTGATTTTATCATTGATTTCGCGCATAAGATTTAATTTATCTTTAGAATATACAAAAAGAGAAATAGCAGAACCTGAATCAGAGCTGATTTTCTCGATTTCAGGTTTGGTGGGTAGGCTTAGGGTGCCGATTTTATCACGCACATCATTAGCAGCCACTTCAAGATCTTTTCCTAGTTTAAACTCTACAACGCTTACGCTAAAATTATCATATGTCGCTGAGGTGATAGTTTTTACTCCATCAATTTCACTTAGGGTATTTTCTATCTCTTTGGTTATTTTAGATTCTACAAATTTTAAATCCCCATTAACTTTACTTGTGATTTTTATAAGCGGTATGGAAACATTAGGAAATAAATTTACACTCATACTTAAAGCAGAAATCATCCCAAAAAGCATCAAAGCTAAAAAGAACATTAGCATTGTAACAGGTCGATTTATAGCTAGTTTAAACATTTTTTAATCTCTAGTGATGATTCTACCTTCGCCAAATAGCCCAGGTGTTAAATTTTGTGTCTCTACTTCAGCATAAATTTTTCTTGTTTTAACTTCAATACTTGGATAAATAAGAGTGATTTTTCCTTTGTATTCTGTATTGCTTTGATCGATTTTGTATAAAAATTCATCACCTATTTTAACTCGATCTTTATATCTCTCATCAAAGCTTAAAACAAGCTTGCTTTGTGGGTATGAAAAAATTTCGATTAAGGGTTGGGCTACTCCGCCCACTCCTTCTCCAATTTGTATAAATTTATTTGAAACTATGGCATCATAGGGTGCGCGTAATTCTTTTTTTGCTAAGATATTTTTATAATATTCTACATTGATCTTTGCTTTGGTTAAATTAAGATTTGCTGCTTCAAATTTAGCTTTCATATCCTCATAGCTTTGTTTGTCTATCACATTTTCTACTGCATTAAATTTTTTCATCTTACTTTGAGTATTTTCAAATTCTATAAGAGCAAGTTTATAAGAATTTTGTGCATTTTGCAATGAAATTTTTTCACTTGTTTGCTCGAGGGAAAGCAAAAGCTCTCCTTTTTTAACCCTTTGTCCGATCTTTACAGGAATTTGTTCTACTAAACCCATACTTTCAAGGGCTAGTTTGCTTTGCTTGGCAGCTTCTACATTAAAACTTGCGTAAATTTCCTCACTAAAAGCTAAATTAAAAATAAATATTAAAAATACAATCACTTTCATTCTCTAACCTTTGAGTTAAGATCTATACCGGCATTAAAATAATAATTTGCCTTAGTAATTTCAAATTCATTATGGGCCAATTCCAAATCACTTTGCGCTTTAAATTTGGCTTCTAAGGCTTGTAAATATTCTACATAAGAAACAAGTCCTGCTTGGTATTTTTTATCCACGCTCTCAAAAGCTAAATTTGCGGCATTTAGACTCAAATTTAAAGTATAAATTTGTTGCTTTAAGACTTTTAAGCTTTGATCAATATAATTTAATTCTTCTTTGTTTTTACGCTCACTAAGTCTTGCATTGGCATTAGCGATTTGAACATTTAAGCGTTCTTTTTCTACTTCTTTGGCTCTTGCATTAAAGTCAAAAATTTTCCACTCTACGCCTAAGATAAATTGATTATTTTGAGAATATTTTTGTAAAAATCGATCAGCTACATTTTGATAATATACTGGAATTTCTGGACTGTAATTATTTTTATAAAAGCCAAAATTATCTTGGATATAAAATTTAGGAAAATATTCAGCTTTAGCTAAATTTACGCTTTCTTTGGCTAGATTGATTTGCTCTTTTGCTATTAACACTTCATAACTTTGACTTTTTTCTTGATCGGGGTTTTCTAAAAAAGCATTACCACTAGGAGTAAAATTTGTATTGCTAAGAATTCTAATTTCTTTTTGTATACTAGTGAGTTTTAATTCATTTTGGCTTAATTCTAACAAACTTAAATGATATTTAGCTTTAATGCTTTCAAGTTCATCTTTAGGGCTTAGTCCTGCATCATGAAATTTTTGTAATCTTTCAAAAGTAGATCTTAAAAATTCAACCTTTTGTTTATTGGCTAGTAAAATTTTTTCAAGACTTAGGGTATTAAAATAAAGTGTTATAGCACTTAGAGCAAGATAATTTTTACTTTGTTCTTTATCTAAAAGACTTAGTTTTTCTTTGCTTTCTAAGGCTCTTAAATTCGCTTCTCTAGCACCTCCATCATAAAGCAAAAGATTAAGAGAAAGCTTGGCAAATAAACTTTCTTTAGGATTGATGATAAAATAATCTTTATTGTTTGCTATATAGGCTGAGTTTAGACTAAGGCTAGGTAAATAATTTCTAAAAGTTTGACTTCTTGATAAACTTGCTTGCTCGCTTTGCATTTGTTTAATGAGATATTGTTCATTGGTTTGACTTAGTGCTATAAATTCGCGCAGATTTGAAGCAGACAATGATAAGGGTAAAAAAACCAAAATTATAGCTTTGTGGATAAGAGTTAAATATTTTTTAAACATTTAATATTTTAATATGCTTTATATAAATTTCAATTGAAGTTTTTTCAAAATAAAAATTTATTTGTTTTAAACAGAAAATTTGCTAAAATCCTTATCAAAAATTTAAAAAAACATTTAGGATGATTATTTTGTCGGTAAAAAATATTAGAAATTTTTCCATTATAGCACATATTGATCATGGAAAATCAACGCTTGCAGATAGGATTATAAGTGAATGTGGAGCTATTAGCGATAGGCAAATGAGCTCACAAGTTATGGATACTATGGATATAGAAAAAGAACGCGGTATCACTATAAAAGCACAATCTGTGAGATTAAATTATAAATTTAATAATGAAAATTTTATTTTAAATCTTATAGACACTCCAGGCCATGTGGATTTTTCTTACGAAGTCAGTCGTTCTTTGGCAAGTTGTGAAGGAGCTTTGCTAGTAGTAGATGCAAGCCAAGGGGTTGAAGCTCAAACCATAGCTAATGTTTATATAGCTCTTGAAAACAATCTTGAAATTATTCCAGTGATTAATAAAATCGATTTGCCTAATGCAGATGTTGAAAAAGTAAAACACGAAATCGAGCATATTATAGGAATTGACTGCAAGGAAGCAATTTGCGTGAGCGCTAAAACAGGTGTGGGCATTAAAGAACTTATAGAGACTATTATCACTAAAATTCCGGCGCCCAAAACAGATGATGAAGCACCTACTAAAGCTTTGATTTATGATTCATGGTTTGACAATTATCTAGGAGCTTTGGCTTTGGTTAGAATTTATGAAGGAAGCATTACTAAAAATGATGAAGTTTTGGTAATGAGTACAGAAAAAAAACATATAGTTCAAGATCTTTTTTATCCTCATCCTTTAAGCCCTATTAAAACCCAATCTTTACAATCAGGTGAAGTAGGTGTTGTAGTGCTTGGGCTTAAAACCGTAGGCGATGTGCAAGTAGGTGATACTATAACCTTAGTAAAAAATAAAGCCAAAGAAGCCATAGGGGGATTTGAAAAGGCTAAGGCTTTTGTATTTGCGGGACTTTATCCTATAGAAACAGATAAATTTGAAGATTTAAGAGATGCTTTGGATAAATTAAAACTCAATGATAGCTCCATCACTTATGAGCCCGAAACTTCTTTGGCTTTAGGTTTTGGTTTTAGGGTAGGATTTTTAGGGCTTTTACACATGGAAGTGATTAAAGAAAGACTTGAAAGAGAATTTAATCTTGATTTAATCGCCACAGCACCAACTGTAACTTATGAGATTTATCAAACTGATGGAGAGCTTATAAAAATTCAAAATCCAAGCGAATTACCTCCGGTTAATAAGATTGATCATATCAAAGAACCTTATGTAAAAGCTACTATAATCACTCCTAGTGAATTTTTAGGAAATTTAATCACTCTTTTAAATCGAAAAAGGGGAGTGCAGGTTAAGATGGATTATATCACTCCTGAGCGCGTTTTATTAGAATATGATGTACCTTTAAATGAGATTGTGATGGATTTTTATGATAAATTAAAGTCTTTGACAAAAGGATATGCGAGCTTTGATTATGAGCCTATTGAATTTCGTGTAGGGGATTTGGTAAAACTTGATATTAAAGTAGCGGGTGAAAATGTCGATGCTTTAAGTATTATCGTGCCAAATGAAAAAGCACAAAGCAAGGGAAGAGAATTGGTGAGTGCTATGAAGGAAATAGTTCCTAGACAGCTTTTTGAAGTGGCTATTCAAGCAAGCATAGGCAATAAAATCATCGCAAGAGAAACGGTTAAGTCTATGGGTAAAAATGTAACCGCAAAATGCTATGGTGGGGATATTACTAGAAAAAGAAAGCTTTTGGAAAAACAAAAAGAGGGTAAAAAAAGAATGAAGGCTATAGGTAAGGTAAATTTGCCTCAAGAGGCATTTTTAAGTGTGCTTAAGATTGATTAATCAAATTTGAAATATCTCTTGAAATTTACTTATATTTTTAATACAATTTTGAAAAATATTTTTCAAAATATTTTTTAAGGAGAAAAGATGAATAAGAAAATTTTATTTTTTATAGCATTGGCTTTATTTTTAAATGCTTGTGCGAGCAAACAAAATACTTTTACTCAAGTAAATCAACTCTCTAAAGCTTCTGAGTGTGTTCCTTGCGAGAGTTCTAGTGGTTTTGAAGCAAAAATTAAAGGCCTTTTATATGTTAGCGATATTGGGATACAATGTTGTGCAAATAAAAGAACTTTAGATACAGGCGTAGCTTTAAAAAAAGTTTATTTGCATAGATTTTATGATTTAAAAGAAGAACAAAAAGTACTTAATGCCAATGGACAAAAATTATTTGTAAATCTTGATTTTAATGCTGTTTTCTATGTTTATTTAAAACAAGAGCTTGAAGCAAGAGGTATTATCGTCCTTGATGATAATAAAGCCAATTCTCCCTATGTAACTAAAATTGATCTTGCTTTTATTGGCTATAGTGCAAAACAAGATAGTTTGGGGCTGCATTCAAGACTTGTTGGAGTATTAAGCTTAAATGATATCAATAGAAATAAAAAATTCACCTTGCGTACTAAACAAGATGTTCAAGGTTTTGAAAATTTAAAAGATATCAGTTTTTACACACATTTACTTATTAAACAGATGGCAAATAAAGCAGCGAGTATAATCTCAGAGCTTTGAAATGTTTAAATTGCGGAGTTTTTACTCTGCTTTGTTTTTGTCATCATTGCGCTGAAGAATTATCGGAATTTTCTTTAGGCGTAAGAGAACTTGAAAAAGATTTTAAAGTTTACTCTTTTTATAAATATCACGAGATTAAACATCTTTTGCACGCTAAACATAAATTTTATGGTTATTTTGTATTTCATTTCTTGGCAAAATTAAGTTTTTTTAAATTTAAAAATTTTTTTTCTGTAAATGAGCAAATTAATGTTATTCCTTTAGATGATAGAGTTGAAAATTTGCTTTATTCTCATTCGGCCATCTTAGCAAAATATTTAAAGACAGAATCTATTAAGCCTGTATTTGGTGCCTTACATGCACAAAATCATCTAAAATATTCTGGAAAAAGTTTAAAATTTAGACAAGATAATAAAAGAAATTTCAAACTCTTAAAAAAGATTAATAATCCTGTAATTTTAGTAGATGATATCGTATCTTCGGGTTCTAGTTTGCTTGAAGCTAAACAATTTTTAGAAAAAAATAAAATTTCTGTTCTTTTTGCGGTTGTTTTAGCTGATGCAAAAGTTTAATGTGCTATAATAATAGTTTGAAATTGCGAAGGAAAATTGATGGAGAATATTTTTAATAAAGATTCTGATATTGAACTTATAGATATAGAAAATTCTATTAAAAGTAGTTATTTGGATTATTCTATGAGCGTTATTATCGGTCGTGCACTTCCTGATGCTAGAGATGGCTTAAAGCCTGTTCACAGAAGAATACTTTATGCTATGAATGATCTTGGGGTAGGAAGTAGAAGTGCATATAAAAAATCTGCTCGTATAGTAGGGGATGTCATCGGTAAGTATCATCCACATGGCGATACTGCTGTTTATGATGCCTTGGTAAGAATGGCACAAGATTTTTCAATGCGTTATCCAAGTATTGATGGACAAGGAAACTTTGGCTCTATCGATGGTGATGGCGCCGCTGCAATGCGTTATACTGAAGCTAGAATGACAATTTTAGCAGAAGAACTTTTGCGTGATATAGATAAAGATACGGTAGATTTTGTTCCAAACTATGATGATTCTATGAGTGAGCCTGATGTTTTACCTGCTAGGGTGCCAAATTTATTATTAAATGGCTCTAGTGGTATCGCTGTAGGTATGGCGACAAATATTCCTCCACATAGTCTTAATGAGCTCGTAGATGGGCTTTTGTATTTACTTGATCATAAGGATGCGAGTTTAGAAGACTTGATGCAATTTATCAAAGGTCCTGATTTCCCAACTGGTGGGATAATTTATGGCAAAAAGGGTATTATCGAAGCCTATCGCACGGGGCGTGGTAGGGTAAAAATAAGAGCTAAAACTCACATAGAAAAAAAAGCCAATAAAGACATTATCGTTATAGATGAACTTCCATATCAGACCAATAAAGCAAGACTTATAGAACAAATCGCAGAGCTTGTAAAAGAAAAGCAAATCGAAGGAATTTCAGAAGTTAGAGATGAGAGTGATAGAGAAGGAATTCGTGTTGTAATCGAACTCAAGCGTGAGGCAATGAGCGAGATAGTTCTTAATAATCTTTTTAAATCTACCACAATGGAAAGCACTTTTGGCGTGATTATGCTTGCTATTCACAACAAAGAGCCAAAAATCTTTTCTTTAATTGAACTTTTAAATCTTTTCTTAAACCATAGAAAAACAGTGATTATCAGACGAACAATTTTTGAACTTCAAAAAGCAAGGGCAAGAGCTCACATTTTAGAAGGTTTAAAAATAGCTTTAGATAATATTGATGAAGTTATAGCTTTGATTAAAAATAGTCCTGATAATACTACAGCAAGAGATTCTTTGGTGGCTAAATTTGGACTTACCGAGCTTCAAGCTAATGCGATTTTAGATATGAAATTGGGCCGTTTAACAGGACTTGAAAGAGAAAAAATTGAAAATGAACTTGCAGAGCTTATGAAAGAAATTGCAAGACTTGATGAGATTTTAAAAAGCGAAACTTTGCTAGAAAATCTTATCCGAGATGAATTAAAAGAGATAAAAAACAAATTTGATGTACCGCGTATTACGCAAATAGAAGATGATTATGATGATATTGATATTGAAGATTTAATCCCTAATGAAAATATGGTCGTAACCATTACTCATCGTGGATATATCAAAAGAGTACCAAGTAAACAATACGAAAAACAAAAACGCGGTGGAAAAGGTAAGCTTGCTGTAACAACTTATGATGATGATTTTATCGAAAGCTTCTTTACTGCCAATACCCATGATACATTAATGTTTGTTACTGATAGAGGACAGCTTTATTGGTTAAAGGTTTATAAAATACCTGAAGGCTCAAGAACAGCTAAAGGAAAAGCGGTTGTTAATTTGATTAATTTACAAGCTGATGAAAAGATTATGGCTATTATTCCGACTACTGATTTTGATGAAAATAAATCCCTATGTTTCTTTACTAAAAATGGTATAGTAAAACGCACCAATTTAAGTGAATATCAAAATATCAGAAGTGTGGGTGTAAAAGCGATTAACTTAGATGAAAATGATGAATTAGTTACTGCTATTATCGTTCAAAGAGATGAGAATGAAGAAATAGGACTTTTAGATGATGACAGTCTTAATGATGAAAATATAAACTCTGATGAAAATTTAATTGAATCCATTAAGGGCAAAATGCTTTTTGCAGTGACTAAAAAAGGTATGTGTATTAAATTTCCTCTTGCAAAGGTGCGTGAAATTGGTCGCGTAAGTCGTGGGGTAACAGCTATTAAGTTTAAAGAGAAAAATGACGAATTAGTAGGTGCTGTTGTTATAGAAAGCGACGAGCAAGAGATTTTAAGTATTAGTGCTAAGGGTATAGGAAAGCGAACAAATGCTGGAGAGTATAGACTTCAAAGCAGAGGAGGAAAAGGTGTTATCTGTATGAAGCTAACCGATAAAACTAAAGAGCTTATCAGCGTTGTAATTGTAGATGAAAGTATGGATTTAATGGCACTAACAAGCAGCGGTAAAATGATACGCGTTGATATGCAAAGTATTAGAAAAGCGGGGCGAAATACTAGTGGCGTTATTGTAGTTAATGTAGAAAATGACGAGGTGGTTAGCATCGCTAAATGTCCTAAAGAAGAGCTTGAGGATGAATTAGGTGATGAAAACTTAGATTTAAATTTAGAATAGTTATTTGAGTTGGAACGCTTTTTGCTTTTTTATCAAATAATTACAATATTTTGAAGGTGTAAATATGAAAAAATTTTATTTTATGCTAGTAATAGCAGGAATTTTTGCAGGGTGTACAGCGAGTACAAACAATACTACAGCTAAAAATCCAAACAATGCAAGCACTTCGGCTCAAGCATCAGATATTGTCGTTCAAAAAGTAGATAAGGATGATGTTCGCGATATTATCAGAGAGGAAAAAATGCTAGCTCCTGATGTAAGTGAAAGCGAGCTTAGCTTTAGTGCCGTAGGAGAAGGAATTGCTCCTCTTAATACTGTTTCAAGTGCTCAAGCTCTAGCATTGGCAAAAAGAGCTGCGATTACAGATGCTTATAGACAGCTTGCAAGTAAACTTTATGGTGTTAAAGTTAATGGTAAAGACACTGTAAAAGATGCAATGCTTAGAAGCTCAACTATAACCGCGCAAGTAAATGGTTTAATCAAAAATGCTAGCATAATTGATGAGAATTTTAATCAAGGACTTTACAGAGTTAACGTAGAACTTAAGATTGATGCAGACAAGTGGAAAGAATTGTTTGCTTATTAATATTTTTTAGTTTTAAACTAATTGCCCAAGATGAATTTATATTTTGGGCAGAACTTTCTAATAAAAATTTAATCCTTTTTCATCAAAGTCAAAATTTATCTCCTGCAATGACGCGAAGTAAAGATACTATAAGTGAATTTGCTTGCGAAATTTCTTATACTGAGAATGACTTAAAAAAACTTCCAAGAACAGAATTGGGTATGATAGATGATGATATGCCCAAGGCTATTAAGTTTGATTTTTTAAATGCTCACAAAGATGAATTAGGTGATTGTTTTATGGGTGCTAAAATTTCTGTGAAGGATATAGTTAAGACAGATTTATTGAAGGCGCAGAATGAAACCTATGTTAAAATTTTACCCTTGCGTTTTAGTGTGGAATTTGGAGAAAGAAGTGCTTTGATTTATTATCTTAAAAAAAAGTAAATTTAAGCCGTATTTTGCTATTATTTGCTAAAAAATCGAAGGCTAGTTATGAATTTGGTGATTGTTGAAGATGATATCAATATGCGAAAATCCCTTGAAATAGCTCTTGGGGAATATGAAGAATTTCAAATAAAATCTTACAAATCAGCCACAGAAGCTTTAAAGAAAATTGATTCGGATACGGATTTGATTATTACGGATATTAATATGCCTGGAATCGATGGATTAGAATTTATCAAGGCTTGCGAAAATAAATATGATTTTATCATCATGACAGGAAATGCGACTTTAAATCGTGCCATAGAAGCAGTTCGTTTGGGCGTGAAGGATTTTTTAACTAAACCTTTTGATATAGAAACTTTAGTTGAAGCCATTAAGCGCGCAAAAGTTATTCGAGAAAAAACTGCGGATAAAAAAGTAAAAAAGCAAGAAGAAAACCAAGAAAATGGTTTTTTCTCAAGTTCTGATAAATTAGAACAAGTTTTAAACTTGAGTCAAAAAGCCGCCAAAACAGATGCATCGGTTATGCTTTTTGGCGAGAGTGGTGTAGGCAAGGAAGTTTTCTCACGTTTTATTCACGAAAATTCCAAACGCTCTCAAAAACCTTTTGTAGCTATTAATATGGCTGCTATTCCTTCAAATTTAATTGAAAGTGAGCTTTTTGGATTTGAAAAGGGGGCATTTACTGATGCCAATGCTACCAAAATAGGACTTTTTGAGATGGCAAATAACGGAACTTTATTTTTAGACGAAATAGGTGAAATGCCTTATGAAATTCAGGCAAAACTTTTAAGGGCTTTGCAGGAAAAAGAAATTACAAGACTTGGAAGTACTAAAAGTATTAAGATAGATGTAAGAATTATTAGCGCGACTAATGCAAATTTGCAAGATAAGATTGATAAGGGGGAATTTAGATCGGATTTGTATTATCGCTTAAACACAGTTCCTATTAATATACCTCCTTTAAGAGAAAGAAAAGAAGAAATTTTGGGTATAGCTCAAAAGGTTTTAGAAAATACATGCACAGAATATGAATTTGAAATGAAAAAATTGAGTCAAGAAGCTCAAAAAGCCTTACTAGAATACAACTTCCCAGGCAATATAAGAGAGCTTATTTCTATAGTTCAGCGTGCTTGTATTTTAAGTGAGGGATTGGAAATTTCAGAGCAAGATTTATTTTTAGAAGCCAGAAGTGTAAAAAAAGATGTAAAGAATTTAGAAAAAGAATTATTAGAGCAAATTTTAGAACAATGTGAATTTGATAAAGAAAAAGCAAGCAATGAACTTGGAATGAGTGTAGAAAATTTAAACAATAAAATTAAACAATACAAAATAAAGGAAAAATAATGTCAAAAAAACAAAAAATAGCTATAGTTGGAGCAACAGGTGCGGTTGGAGAAGAGCTTTTAAATGTATTAGATGAGCTTGATTTTCCAGTTGAAAGTATTTTGCCTTTAGCTAGTGCAAAAAGTGCCGGTAATCAAATAGAATTTAGGGGTAAGTCTTATAAGATAAAAGAACTTACTGAGGATGTTTTTAGAGAAAATCCTGTAGACATAGCTTTTTTCAGTGCAGGCGGAAGCATAAGTGAAAAATATGCTAAATTTGCCGTGGAAGCAGGTGCTGTGGTGATTGATAATACAAGCCATTTCAGAATGGAAAAAGATGTGCCTTTAGTTGTTCCAGAATGCAATCCTGAAGATATTAAAGAATGGAAAAAAACAGGTATCATTGCAAATCCAAATTGTTCGACTATACAAATGGTGCATATTTTAAAACCTTTAAATGATGCTTTTGATTTAAAGCGTGTTGATGTAAGCACTTATCAGGCTGCAAGTGGAGCAGGCAAGGAAGGTATGGAAGAATTAGTTCGTGCGATGCAAAGCTTTTTTGCTTTCAAGCTTGACGAATTTGAAGCTCAAACATTTCCTCATACTCTAGCACTTAATTTGATTCCTCAAATTGATGTATTTATGGATAATGGCTATACAAAAGAAGAGCTTAAAATGATCAATGAAACACAAAAAATTCTTCATAAAAATTTAGAAATTTCAGCTACTTGTGTAAGAGTTCCTGTTTTAAGAAGCCATAGTGAGGCAATTACTATGCATTTTGCAAAAGAAGTAGATGTAAATAAAGCAAGAGATATACTTCAAAATGCGCCGAGTGTTATTGTTATGGATGAGCCAAAAGATAAAAAATATCCTATGCCTTTAATGACTAGCGATACGAATGAAACCTATGTAGGTAGAATTCGCTTAGATGTTACACATAAAAACATACTTCATCTTTGGTGTGTAGCAGATCAAATTCGTGTGGGTGCTGCTACAAATGCAGTGCGCATTGCTCAAAAATGGTTAGAACTGGAAAATAAATAAAAGGAGTAAAAGAGTGTTAGAGAAAATTTTTGAATCCTTACTTGTTAAAAGTCGTATTGTTACAATTTTACCCGTAATATTTGGCCTTGTGGGTGCTTTTGTTTTATTTTTTATCGCAAGTTATGATGTTTTAAAAGTCATTCTTTATACTTATCAATATTTTTTCAGCATTTCGGTTAAGATTGATTTGCATGAAGATGTGGTAGCTTTGATTATAGGAGCTGTGGATCTTTATCTTATGGCTTTGGTTTTATTTATTTTTTCGTTTGGTGTTTATGAGCTTTTTATTAGCGAGATAGAAGAATTTAAACAAACAAAACAAAGTAAAGTCTTAGAAGTACATAGTCTAGATCAGCTTAAAGATAAGCTTGCAAAAGTGATTATCATGGTTTTAGTGGTCAATTTTTTTCAAAGAGTGTTGCAAATGAAATTTGCCACTCCTACAGATATGGCTTTTCTTGCTGGATCTATTTTAGCTCTTTGTGTGGGGCTTTATTTCTTGCACAAGGGCGGACATTGAAACTTGATTATCTTTTTTTGATATAATTGAAATTTTGGTTTGTAAGGGTGATATATGAAAAAGCTAGTTTTGATCTTGTTGGCAGTTATTAATGTTTTAACTTTTTCTTATGCGGCTCCCTTGGATGAAGTTTTTAAAGATGTTGAAGTTTCAGGTGTTGTGCGTTATAGATACGAGACGCAAAGAGTTAAGAAAACGGATAATAAAAATAAAAAACACAACGTCACAAACCGCACAGAAATCACTATAAAATAGAGGTAAGATATGTTTCGTTACTTAGCAGTTTTTTCAGTTTTTGTTGTAGCACTTTTTGGTATAAATTTGAAATCTTTTTTCACTTATACTTTCGATGCAAATAAACAATATGATATGGTTCAGGCTAAGGATTTATATTTTAAGAATAAATGCAATACTTGCCATGGAGATAATGCTGAAAAAAGTGTCGTAGGTTCTAGAACATTAAAAGATATGTCTCCTGAGGATATTAAAGCAGCCTTGGTAGGCTATACTCTTGATGGTAGCACTTCTGCAAATGCATCGCAAATGGCTTTTTATGCTAGAAATTTAAGCCATGATGATATGGATAATATCATTGCATATATTAAGGGTGGAAATTTTGCTGTTGATTTGCAAGTAAAAGATTTATTAGAAGAAGAACCAGCACAAAAAACGAAGCATAATACTTTTTTAAAATAAGATATTGAGTTTAATTTAACGAAAGGATGGATAAGATGAAAAAAATTACTTTAGTTTTCAGTGCCTTAGCTTTGGCAAATTGCTTGTATGCAAAAACAATTAATTTAGGAGTAGTGCTGCCATTGACAGGACCAGTAGCTGCTTATGGGCAAGATGTTTTTAACGGTATAGAGCTTGCCAATAAACTAAATGCTAAGTTAGATAATGGCGATGAAGTAAAATTGATCGTTATTGATACTAAAGGTGATAAGCTTGAAACCACAAGTGCGGTTAATCGTCTTATAGCGCAAGATAAGGTTTTAGGGATTATAGGAGAGGCTACTACACCAAATACTATACAAGCTATTTCGATTGCAGAAGATAAAAAAATTCCACTCATTGCTCCAGTAGCTTCGGGAGATAAGCTCTTAGACAATAAAAAATACGCCTCTCGTGTTTGTTTTAGCGATAGCTTTCAAGGTGACAAATTTGCAAATTATGTTACAAAAGAATTAAATTTTAAAAATGCTGTTGTTATTATAGATCAGAGTAATGTTTATTCTTTGGGACTTGCTAAGGCTTTTGAAAAATCTTTAAAAGAAAATGGTGGTAAGGTTATCAAAAAACTTGCAATCAGTTCAGGAGATAAAGATTTTAGAGCAGTGGTTTCACAGCTTAAAAGCTTAAATCCTGATTTTGTTTATATGCCAATTTATCATCCCGAAGCTGCTCTTATTGCTAGACAAGCTAAACAAATTGGTTTTGATAAATTGTTAGCTGCAGGAGATGGAGTTAATAATCAAACTTTTATAGATTTGGGTTCAACTGCTGTAAATGGAGTAATTTTTACAGATAGTTTTGATTCAAGCAACCCTTCTACTGCTCGCGGTAAAACTTTTATCAATGAGTATGAAAAAATAAAAGGCAATAGAAATCTTCCAGCCTTTTCAGCTATGGGCGCAGATGCTTATTATGTAATGCTAAATGCTATGAATGCTTGCCAAAATACACTTACAAGTGAGTGTATTAATGAAAAAATTCACCAAACAAACAATTATGAAGGCGTGGGCGGAATTATCAGTATTGATGCAAGTGGTAATGCGGTTCGTCCTGTTGTTATAAAAGAAATACAGGATGGCAAGCAAGTTTATAAAACTTTAATCAATCCATAAGGAAAAGCAATGAAAAAGAAAATAATCTTAGCAGCGGCTTTGGCTTTAAGTTTACAAGCAAAAGAAGTAAATTTGGGAGTTGTTTTGCCTTTAAGTGGGGCAACAGCAGCTTATGGGCAAAGTGCTTTAGAGGGTATAAAATTAGCCAATGAAATGCAAAGTACTTTAGACAATGGAGATAAAATTAATCTCGTTGTCTTAGATACTAAAGGAGATAAAATTGAATCTGCAAGCGCTGCTACCCGTCTTGTAAATCAAGATAAGGTTCTAGGGCTTATTGGTGAAATGGTTACTGCAAATACTTTACAAGTAATGCGTATAGCTGAAGAAAATAAAGTCCCTCTTATTGCTCCTGCTGCAACAGGAGATAAGCTTTTGGAAAACAAATTGTATTCAAGTAGGGTTTGTTTTATGGATAGTTTTCAAGGCTCATCTTTAGCAAAGTATGCTTTTGAAAAATTAAACCACAAAAAAGCTGTGATTGTAGTAGATCAAAGCACGGATTATTCTTTAGGGCTTGCTAAGGCTTTTGAAAAAGAATTTAAGGCTAAGGGCGGCGAAATTTTAAAAACCCTTAGAGTAAATTCGGGTGATAAAGATTTTAAGGCAATAGCAACTCAAATTAAAATTTTAAATCCTGACTTTATTTTCCTTCCACTTTATTATAGTGAAGCTTCTTTGTTTGTTAGACAAGCAAAGCTTATAGGTTTAAACACCCCAATGGGTTCAGCTGATGGAGTTGCAGATGCCACTTTTGTTAAATTAGCAGGCAATGCAAGTGAAGGATATATTTTTACAGATAGTTTTGATGCAAATAATCCTACAACCCAGCTAAGTAAAGATTTTATAGCTAAATACGCAAAGGAAAATCAAAGTAAAGAGGTTCCAAATTTTACAGCTATGGGCGCGGATGCTTATTTTGTAATGTTTAATGCTATGAATGCTTGCCAAAATACACTTACAAGTGAGTGTATCAATGAAAAAATTCACCAAACAAACAATTATGAAGGAGTTTCTGGGGTTATTAGCATCGATAAAAGTGGAAATGCAACTCGTTCTGTAGTAGTGAAAGAAATTAAAAATCAAAAGCAAACTTATAAAGATACTATAAATCCTTAGGAAAAATATGGACTCTACTTTATTTTTACAGCAACTTGTTAATGGTCTTAGTCTAGGCAGTATGTATGCACTTATTGCCGTGGGCTATACCATGGTGTATGGTGTATTAAGACTGATTAATTTTGCACATGGCGATATTATGATGGTGGGTGCTTATATTGCACTTTTGTTGATAAATTTTTTTTCTCCAATTATCAATCATTTAAATCAAACTTTTTTTGGCAGTGATGAGCTTGGAAAATATCTAGTTGTTATTTTTGTAGCTGCGCTTGTAGCTTCTATGATCTTTTCTTCTATTGTAGGGATCTTGATAGATAAAATTGCTTACAAACCTTTAAGAAAAGCTCCTAGAATTTCATTATTAATAACTGCAATAGGTATTAGCTTTTTTTTACAAAATCTTTTTAATGTGATTTTTACTTCAACCGAACAGCAATTTCCAGCGCCGCCGATATTTGAAACTTTAGTTAGTATAGGAAGTGTCAGTACAACTTTAGGTTCACTGCTTGTGCCTTTGGTAACTTTAATAGTAATGCTTGGAGTCCTTTTTATCCTTTATAAAAGCAAATACGGCATAGCTATCCGTGCTTTGGCTTTTGATATACAAACTGTAAATTTAATGGGAATTAATGCAAATAGAATTATTGCTATTGTTTTTGCTTTAGGATCTGCCTTGGCTGCTCTAGCGGGAATTTTTTGGTCGAGCAATTACTATTCTGTTTATCCTACCATGGGGACTTTGGTTGGACTTAAAGCTTTTGCGGCAGCAGTTTTAGGAGGAATTGGCTCTGTGGTAGGAGCAGTTTTAGGAGGACTTATTATAGGATTGACTGAGGTTATGGCTGTGGCTTTCTTTCCAGAACTTTCCGGCTTTAAAGATGCTTTTGCTTTTATTTTTCTTGTGTTTATCTTGCTTTTTAGACCAACGGGAATTTTGGGCATAAATTTTGAAAAGAGTAGGTTTTAAAAATGGTAAGAATTAAAATTTCGGCTTTAGTTTATATTATTTTGGCTATTGCTTTTATTATGCTTGCTCCACAATTTTTTGATGGCTATGGTATTGGTATATTAAATCAAATTGCTATTTATATCACTTTAGCAGTGAGTTATAATTTAATCAATGGAGTCACAGGTCAGTTTTCTTTGGAGCCAAATGGTTTTATAGCAGTAGGTGCTTATGCTGCAGCTTTGGTGCTTTTAAGCTCAGAGCAAAAATTAGATTTATTTAGCTTAGAAAATCCAAATCCTATCATTTTAGCTTTGCACACCAATTCTTTTGTATTAGCGCTTTTAGTTGCTGGTTTTAGTGCTTGTGTTTTATCTTTAATCCTTGCCTTTGCCGTTTTTCGTGTGCGAGGAGACTATTTAGCTATTGTAACTTTAGGTTTTGGTATCATCATTCAAAAACTAGCGATTAATTTTCCAAGTTGGACAAACGGATCTATGGGTTTAAATGGCATTCCCTTGCTTTCAAATCTTTATTGGACAGGTGGAGTGGCAATCATATCTGTTGTTTTGATTTTAAATTTGGTTTATTCTAAATTTGGTAGAGCAATGAAGGCAGTTAGAGATGATGAAGATGCTGCAAGTGCTATGGGAGTAAATACTTTTTGGACTAAAACTCTTGCTTTTGGAACTTCTGCTTTTTTAGAGGGTGTAGGTGGAGGACTTTTGGTTTGTCTCCTTGCTTCTGTTTCTCCAGAACAATTTGGTTTTGAATTTACCTTTATGTTGCTTATAATTATAGTTTTGGGTGGCTTAGGTTCTACCACAGGAGCTATTTTGGGAGCTATTTTGATTATAGGCGGAAGAGAGTGGTTAAGATTTTTAGATGAAATGCAGATTAAAATCGATTTCTTAGGTATCGATATGGGCTCTATGCCAGGGCTTAGAATGGTAGTTTTTTCTTTAATTCTTATTTTAGTAATGCTTTTTGCAAGACGAGGGGTTTTTGGTGATAAAGAGCTTAATTCCTTTTTTAAAAGACCTTCTAAAAAAGGATGCAAAAAATGATTTTAGAGCTTAAGAATATCACTAAGAATTTTGGAGAAGTTAGAGCTATTAATGAAACTTCTTTTCATATTAAAGAGGGTGAGATTTTTGCTTTAATTGGTCCTAATGGTGCGGGTAAAACAACGCTTTTTAATATCATTACAGGCAATTATAAACCAACAAGTGGAGAGGTATTTTTTCAAGATAAGAAAATCAATGATTTAAAACCTCACAAAATTGTACATTTAGGCATAGCAAGAACCTTTCAAAATATTAGATTATTTTCGAGTATGAGTGTACTTGAGAATGTAATGATAGGTTTTGATAAGCAAATGAAATATAGTGTCTTAGAAGCTTTTTTGCATTTAGGACGTTTTCATAGAGTTGAGCAAGAATTTAAAAATAAAGCCTATAAGCTTTTAGAAGAACTAGGTATTAGTGAATTTGCAGATGAGAAAGCTACAAGTTTGAGTTATGGTCAGCAAAGAAAGGTTGAAATTGCAAGAGCTATGGCTACAAATCCAAAACTTCTTTTACTTGATGAACCTGCTGCAGGTATGAATTCTAGCGAAAGCGATGAATTAGCAGAGCTTATTTTAAAGCTTAGAAAAGACTATAAAATCAGTGTTTTGCTTATAGAGCATGATATGAAATTTGTTAATAGGCTTTGTGATAAAGTTTTGGTGCTTGATTATGGTAAGACTATTTTTGAAGGAAAAATAAGTGATGCTGTAAATCATAAAGAGGTAATTGCTGCTTATTTGGGAGATTTTGATGCTAGTAGTTAAAAATTTGCATGTTTATTATGGCTTGATTGAAGCAGTTAAGGGTATAGATTTTAAAGTAGAAACGGGTCATATAGTTTCTCTTATTGGCTCAAATGGAGCAGGAAAGACTTCTACTCTCAATGCGCTTTTAAACGCAGTAAAACGCACCGGAGAAGTAAATTTTTTAGGTTATGACACAAAAAGGCATCTAACTCATACTTTAGTGCAAAAAGGTATAGCTTTGGTGCCTGAAGGAAGACGCGTTTTTATTAATCTTAGTGTTGAAGAAAATTTAAAAATAGGCGCTTACAATAATAGTGAAAATTATGAGCATTTAAGAGAACAAATGTATAAGTTATTTCCAAGACTTGCAAATAAAAAACATGCTATGGCGGGGAATTTAAGCGGTGGAGAAGCTCAAATGCTTGCTATTTCAAGAGCTTTGATGAGTGAACCTAAGCTTTTAATGCTTGATGAGCCTTCGTTAGGACTTGCTCCTAAGATAGTTGGAGAGGTTTTTGATATCATAGTGCGTTTAAAAGAAGAGGGTATTACTATACTTTTAGTAGAACAAAACGCTTACTCTGCGTTAAAGATAAGTGATTATGCTTATGTTTTAGAAAATGGACTTATTGCAATGCAAGGTGAGGCTAAAAAACTCATAGGCGATGACAATATTAGGAAAAAATATTTAGGATTATAGTATAGAGGTTGGGATATGAAAAATATTATCAAAAGTGTAGGTGATTTAAGAATTTCTATAGTTTTATTTTTGCTTTTTGCCTTATCCTGTGGTTTGGCAACTTTTATAGAGAGTGCCTATGGCACGCCTACTGCGTGGGCAATGGTATATGATAGTTTTTGGTTTGAGTATATACAGCTTTTATTGGGTATAAATTTATTGTTTGGCATGCTTCGTTATAAGATGTTTGCTTTAAAAAAAATACCTTTGATGATTTTTCATTTTTCTTTTCTTTTTATCTTACTTGGCTCTGCTATGACTCGTTATGGTGGTTTTGAAGGTTTACTAGCGATTCGCGAGCATACTCAAAATGCCTTAGTTGAAAGTTCTAAAACCTCTTTAAGAATTTCCACCATTAAAGATGGAGAGCGTTATACTTCTGTAAATGATCGTTATATAGGAAATTTACCTTTTGCAAATTCCTTTAAATTAAATTTAAATATGGGAGATGAAAAAGCTGTCTTAAAATACAAAAATTTAATTTTAGATGCGGATTATGTTTACAAAGAAGACAATATTTCTTCACCTTTGCTTGTTTTGACTGTTTCTGAAAAAAATTCTCAAGGCGCAAATTTGGAATTTAGATCAGGAGAGGTACAAAATATCAATGGGATTAATTTTGCCTTTATGAATGATGATGTAGCTAAGCCTTATATTAAAATAGATAAAAATTTAAAATTAAGTTCGAGTGAAAATTTAAATGTTTTCAATATGAAAAAAGGTGAAAATTCAACTCTTAAAATCGGCGAAGAAGCAAATGCTAAAGATCTTAGATTGTATAGTTTAGATAATTTAAATTTTGTAGTGAAATTTGCCTCTTTGCATGGAACTCAAGAAATTCAAGGTGTTAATAGGCCTCAAGATGAAAGTTTTTGGCTATGGTTTAAATCAGCTTGGTTAGAATTTGCAAGAACTGTAATGATATCAAGTTTTGGAGAACCACAAAATTGGAAAGCTTCTTGGCTTACAAATTTTAAAGAATTTGCTATGAGTAAAGATTATCAGGCTTTGGAATTAAAAGGAGCGCATGCGCTAAAACTTCAACTAGATTATAAGAATGAAAGTAAAGAATTTTATGTATTTGAATACAATAAACCTACTGTAATAGAACTTGCTGGACAAAAATTCTTTATCTCATGGGCGCTTGCATATGAGCAATTACCTTTTGAAATTTATTTAAGAGATTTTGTTTTAGATCGTTATCCTGGATCTATGTCTCCTGCTTCTTATGCAAGTGAAATTACAGTTAAAAACAATGAAGATACTTTTGATTATAGGATTTTCATGAATAATGTTTTAGATTATAAGGGTTATAGATTTTATCAAAGTTCTTACGATCAGGATGAAAAAGGGACGATATTATCGGTCAATAAAGACCCGGGTAAAATTCCTACATACATAGGTTATTTCTTGCTTTGTTTGGGTATGTTTTTAAATTTCTTAAACCCACATTCAAGATTTAGAACTCTAGCAAGACTTATCAATAAAGATGCCTTAAAGCATACTGCTAGTGCTTTAGCTTTACTTGTAGCTTTATTTGGAGCAGATAAAATGCTTGCTCAAGATTTAAATATAAGCTTAGAGCAAAATATGCCTATAGTAGATAAAACACATGTTAAAGAGCTTAAAGCCCTTATCGTGCAAAAATCTGTAGATGGTAGAATGATACCTTTTGATACTTTAGCTAGAGAAATTTTGGAAAAAATTCATAAGAGTGCGGACTATAAAGGACAAGAAGCAAGTGCTATAATGCTTTCAATGCTTATTAATGTGGATTTATGGCAAAATGAAGCTTTTATCTTAATGCCAAGCAATAAAAATGTTCGTGAAGCCATCGCTGAAATTTTAGAAATTTCTCCAGAATTAAAATATGTCAAATATAAGGATTTCTTTGATGCTAATAATCGCTATAAACTTCAAAAATATGTGGAAAATGCTAATCGCAAAAATCCGAATGCTAGAGGCGTATTTGATAAAGAAATCATTAATCTAGACGAAAGAGCAAATGTTGTAAATTTAGTTTTTAGTGGAGAACTTTTTAAATTTATTCCTATACAAAATCATGACAATAATGCATGGTTAGCTCCTTTTTCTGCTATTACAACACTTAAGGGCGAAGAGGGTCAGTTTGTTTTGGCGCTTATAAAAAACTATTTTTCTTCCGTAGATACAGCTTTTCATGATGGAAATTGGACAAGAGCTAATGAAGCTTTAGGGCTTATCAAGCAATATCAAGAGAAAATAGGGCATGAGGTTATGCCTAATAAAACGAAAGTAGAGATGGAGATTTTTTCAAATAAGGCTGAAATTTTTGTCAAGCTTGCTCCTGTTTATTTGATCGCGGGATTTTTATTATTGATCGTTCTTTTGCTTAAAATGGTTGCACCAAAGCTTAAAATTTCTCTTATATTTAAAATTATTTATATTTTAAATATTTTAGCCTTTATCATCCATACCATAGGACTTGGATTACGTGCTTATTTAGCAGATCATGCCCCTTGGAGTAATGGATATGAAAGCATGGTTTATATAGCTTGGGCTTTATCTCTTTCAGGAATTTTCTTTTCTCGAAAAAGTCCGATTGCTTTATCTTTAACTTCTATACTTGCGGGTATTGTTTTAGCTGTGGCTCACTTAAGTGAGATGAATCCACAAATTACAAATCTTATGCCAGTGCTTAATTCGTATTGGCTTAGTATCCATGTGTCTGTTATTACTGCTAGCTATGGATTTTTAGGGCTTTGCTCTTTGCTTGGAATTTTTACTTTAATATTGATGTGTTTTTTAAAAGAAAACAATCAATACAATCAAAGTATTTTAAGAAATATCACAGAGGCAACTCGTATCAATGAAATGTCGATGATTTTTGGGCTTTGCTTACTTACTGTTGGAAATTTCTTAGGTGCAATTTGGGCCAATGAGAGTTGGGGTAGATATTGGAGTTGGGATCCAAAAGAAACTTGGGCTTTGGTAAGTATTTTGGTTTATGCGGCTATTTTGCATATTAGAATGATTCCAAAATACTCTAATCAATTTACATTTGCACTATGGAGTATGTTTGCTTATTGGGTTGTTATCATGACTTATTTTGGGGTAAATTATTTCTTAGTAGGTTTGCATTCTTATGCAGCAGGAGAAGCTGCTCAAATTCCTAGTTATGTTTATTGGGGAATTGCGATTATGATCGTTTTAGCATTGCTTGCAAGAAGAAAGCGTGAGTTTGTAGGCAAGCTTTAATGAGTTATATATTTTGGGTGATTGTTTGCACCTCTGGAGCTTTGCTCCTTTTTTTGGGTTTGATAGCTTATTTGATTATCAGCGATGATAAAAAGAGAAATGTAAAACAAAAAAACACTGAAAATACAGTTCAAGCCCGTAAAATTGATAGCGATTTAAATAAGATGATAGTAGCAGCTAGTGATTTAAAATATAGCGATAGTGATTTAAAGGAGCTAGCAAAGCTCTTTGTTCAAACGCATAAACTAGGTTCTAAAACTTCTAAAGAGCTAGATGAAAAAACGAAAAATAAATTAGAATTTGTATCCGCCCTAGCTGCTAACCCTAAAGCTAGCCCTCAAACTATAAGCTTTTTAAATCAAGAGCTTAAAAAAATTTCTGCTTCTTATAAAAAAGAAATCGATGCCTATGAGCAGATGGGCTTGGCAAAAAGAAAGATTAAAGAAGAAAAATAAAACCGGATTAATTTTTTAAATTTGCCCTTATGTCTTAAAATCAATTCACATAAAAATTATTTTATAATATGCTTATTTTAAACAAAGGATTATTAAATGAAAATCACAATGATAATTCTAAGCTTATTTTCTTTAGTATTTTTAAGTGCATGTGCTTTTAAAGAAAAAAAAGCAAGTGAAATAGAAACTCTTGCAAGTAATTATGGTGGAATTTATATCTTTGATAAAAAAATAAGAGAAGAGATATTGGAATTAGAGAAAAAAAGAGAAGAATTTCGTAGTAAGTATTTGGGTAGTGAAATTAAAGTAGGAAATGAAACTCATTTTGTGAATTTTTCTTATTTGAAGAAAAAATTCCCCCAAGTCCTTTCTAATGGTTGTAAATATTATCGTGATGATTATATTAATAGCTATAAAATAGGCGAATCTAATTTTAATTTCGATGATAAACCCGAATTTGCATACTATGAAGATCAATTTAAAGCATATATGGGTGAAGAAAACTATAAAAAATTAAGACCTTATTTAGGTATGACAACTTATTATGTGTGTGAGGGTAAAAAATATCCTGTTGTTTTTGCTACCATGATAGATTATAAAGTAAAAAATTATGGATTATTTGGAGATGAAGGAAGAGGATTTAGCTTTTCAAGCATTAGTCGTAAAAGTGCAGGCGGAGGATCTTTTCATTATTTTACTAATGGTAAATTTATAAAAAGTGATGAAAAATATACAGGACAAAGTTACTGATGAACCCTAAAGAACTTATCTCTCAAATCAAAGACTATGCTAATATAGCAGATGCTAGTTATGCAATGCTTGATTTAATCGATGAGAATGATGAAAAAGGTTTTTTTGATAGTGCTTTTACTCCTCCTTTATGGCTTTATGCAGATGGGGTAACTAATCTAAAAAATCATAGTAAAAGGCAATAAAGTATGAAATATATTATATTGACTTTTATTCTAGGTTTGATTGTATTTGTTTCAGTAAAAGGTTGTTTTTATCCTACAAGTTATCGTGCTTTTATACCAAAAAGCTTAGATTCCGAGTATAAAGAGTTTGAAAGATTATGTAAAGAGGAAGTAGGAAAGGTAGTATATGCAAGACCTATAAAACATGGTATAAAGTTGGAAGATTTGTTTAACTTGCCTTCTACGAGTGTTAGACGTGTTGCTTTAAGCAGACATATGTATATGTTGATAGAAAATGTTACAACAAGAGAAGACGAAATTTTTTACTTACATATAGCTGGTTTTGAATATTATACAGGCTGGACAAGAAAAAGTTTTTCTATGCATGATGATTCTAAAAAATATATAAGATGTGAGCCTTTGCTTTATGGTAAAACTTGGAAAGAAAATGTTAAGATAATGGAACAAAAGGCATTTGATAATAAAGAATATATAGGCACAGAAGAATATTTACGATATTCACCTTATCATTATGAGTATAATACACTTTATCGCCAAATAGTTAATTTCAAACAAAAGAAAGAGAATTAATGATATATAATTACAAATACTCTCTTGGAATCTATGTTAATGATTGGGGCTTTATGATGGGCAGTGAGGGAAACCCTCATGTGTTCTTAGGACTAAAAAGAGAGCAAGTGCATTGTGGCGATATGCAAATAAAAAACACAATATATAAATAAACTTGATTTTAAAGATAAAGCTTATAATGTGCTTTATAATATAGGAGTTTAAATGGGAGATAGTATTACGCTTTCTATTTTTGTAGGTTCATTGCTATCCATTGCTGTTATCACAAAATTTTATCTTATAGCTTTATCTGTGCTTATTGTCTTTTCTATTTTAAATTATTGGATTAAGATTAATATAAAAGAATTTGTAAAATCTTATTTTTTAATATCTTTTATTATCTTTTTTACAGCTATTGTTATCGTATTTTATCTTACTTATGATCTTGAAACTTCTAGGGGACTTGTATTACTTGGTCCTCCAGAAGTTGAAAAATTATCACCACAAGAATATAAAGCACATAATTATTTTAAATTTTTAACCTTTACAACTATGTTTTTTTTGGCAATCACTTTTTTATACTCCCTTGTTTATTACAAGCTTATTTATTTAAATGTTATAGCACAGGAGAAAAACGCAAAAAATTAAGTTGGTTTATAGGGTTTGCGTGTAATCCTATATTAATGGCGGGTGTGTATGTGATGTATTAAAATCTTTAAAGACTACCAAAAAATTTAATATATTTGATATAATATTTATTTATCTTAAATATTTAGAGAAAAAATGAATAGAGAATTATTTATAACAAGACTTGCATTTATAAACAATGATGAAATAAATAAAATAAATAAAAATTCATCTATTACATATTTAAAAGCCTTATATCAATGTGAAAATTCCATAGCTGTAAATTATGATGAAGAAGAGCTTTTCACCTAAAGCACTACTATCACTCACAGCTTTGATCCTGAGGAGGGCTTAGGAGAACAAAGTAAAAATCAAATAGAGTTAAAAGAAGCTAGATTAAGAATGTATTATAAAGAACACAAATATCAAAAAGACAATCTTTTAATCACTAATTTATATCTAAACGATACCCTATATCAAAACGAACAAGGTTTAGATAAATTAGAATTATCTAAAAATGATTTATTCAATTTAAATGATATTAATGTACTAAATACTCTTAAACAAGACTTTAGTAAAGATTATGAATTTAAAGAATTAAATCTTAGCTTTGATACTAATTTAATCAAGCTTTATTTCATTATCCCCAAAAACATTGCCAAAGTTTATAAAAGTGCTTATAAAGAATTTAAAAACAAAGATCTAGGAGCAGGGTATTTTACACAGCTACATGAATATGATAAAATCATTAAAAATTCTTTAGAAGATAAGAAAGAATTAAACGAATATCATTTAACTTTTTTAACTCCTTCTAAAATGCAAAAGATTGATTTTGAAATTGCAAAAGGTTTAGATGAGTGGCTTGATAATGAAAATGTGTGTTGCTTTAATGTTTATACTAAGGATTATTTTAACGCAAATAATAAAGATATGCTTATAAGTGATAATATAAAAGATGATACAAATACCACACAAGCTCACATCAATGAAAACTATAACAATACTCAAGAAATCATCCCTGATAATGTTATAAGAATACAAACACAAGATGGCAGTGGAGAGTTTATCGAGATAGTATTTGATGAATTTAAAGAATGGGAAAAATCATCAAGCGGAGCCATAAAGCCTTTATTTACCCCATTAGAAGGTATAGTGGAAGATATTTCAAATTCACTTGAAAATGTCAGCATTATCGGTGATACCTTAGCAATGCTTGGCGCAGTGAAAAATCCCAAAAATGCAAAAAATATTATTAAGAAAAAATCATTGACAAAGGATGAAATTTTAAATGAAATTAAAAAATTAAAAAAATCTCACAATAGAATTTATTTAGTAGATGATATAAATGAATTGATGGTTTTATGGGACAAGTTAACAAAAAATTATCAAAAAGAAATAGTGGAAACAAATAGTAAAAGAATTAGAATTATAAGAATTTTAGAAGATGACACAAGATTAATGTTGAGAAATTATTCAAGCAACAAAAGTGACAATATGCCCACGATAGATACTAAAATTAATAATAAAGATTATAAAATACATATTAATAACCTAGGAAAACCTTAATGAAATTTAAAGTTTTAGAAACTATAAATGCAGAATTATTTCCACAATGGGATGTCTTGCTTGATTTGCATATAAATTCATTTCTTGATATATTTTCCACACATAAACAAGTAAATAAAAATGATATAACAGAGATTATAGAGTATAGTTTTTTATGCGATTTCTTAGAATGTAGTGATTATGCAGAATTTTTTATGATTTTTAACCTTTATACAAAAGATTATCAAGGTGAATTTGTAAAAGTATTTACAAAATTATTTCTACATGATTTAATTGATTTTTATATAAACGATGAAAAACAAAATACATTATCAGCTTATACTAAAGATAAAGATAAAAATTGGAAATATTTTTTAGATAATTATATCAATAAAGAGTGTTTTTATATAGATGATTTTTGTATTGCTTCTTGGGATATTCCAAGTAGTTGGAATAAATATAATATTAATGCAATTATTACCCCCAAAGGCACAAAATATTTTAATGAAATCTTAGCTCCTAAATTTTATAACAAATACAAAGATTTAGAAGTAGAGATTGATGATAAGGGTAATATTATAAGATGGATAGGAAAGATTAATAGATGAGTTTATTTGGATTTTACATTGGATTTTACAAAGGATAAATAATGAGCGAAACTTATGAGATTTATACACCCAATGGATTAACATTAGATGTGGAAAAAGATACCAATAAAATACTATTTAAAGAAAATATTAAACCCACAGGCAATTATACTCAAGAATATTCCAAAGCGGTTTTTGAATCTTATTATATTATGAAAAACTCCCCTACAAAGACTATCAACCAATATATCTAGATCCTAACTTTTATACAGGGCAAAAATCCACTTTGCTTGAATTTAAAGAATGGCAAAGCATATATTTAAAAGATCCCATTAAAGGAGCTATAGCTCCTTGGACTAAAGCAGAAAAAGCTTATTATAAATCTTTAAAAACTAAAAGAGAAAGATATAAATATTTAATTATAAGAAGTGGACTTAGAAGTACTGTTATAGATATACCTTATGAAGCATATTGTAATGTAGATGAAAAAGGAAATTTAATCAATGAAGAATACGCCTATATTTATGATGAAGTTAACAATAATAAAGAAACCCTAAAATCTTCTCTTTTTAGACAAGAATGGGGTATAGCAGCAGGAATACTAGGAAAACCTGAATATTTTGTGCGTTCTAAAAATCATGGCTTTAATGCTAGAATGATACAATGTTTTATTTTATATATTCAACTCACAGGTGGAGGATATGAAGAATTAGGTATAAAAAGAGGAATTTATAATTATGCTGATAATCTTTTAGAAATAGGTATAGGTATGGCAGGGATACATAAAAATCCTTTAAGGGCTAAATTGGTAAAAGATTTAGCTAAAACTATACAGCCTGATGAATTTGGTATGCTACCTTTTTTAGATGAGATTATGGGAGTAAATTGGGTGATTGATTTAAATCGATATAAATTTGCTCTTGATGAAGAAGGTAGAATCATTTGGGCTTTATATAATGATATTGAAAAAGGTAAATTAAAAGATCCAAGAGATGTGGATTCTACTTCTGAAAGCAGGAAAGAATTTGATGATGCTATGGATGGATACGAAAATGGAATGGTAACTAGATTTGATGTAGATACTCCAAATGAATGGAGTGAACAACAAGCTGCTTTAGATAGAGATACTTTAGTATTAAGTGCCAAACTCGCAGCCCTCACTCCTCCTCAAGGTTATCCTAATGCTCCAAGATACTATAGCCCTGAAAGACTAGAAATTATTTATAAAAGACATAAGCTTGATAAACTCCTTGATCCAAGAATCCCTGCTATTTATAGATATAATTTCCCAAGGGAACTTAGAGCTAAGATACTAGCTTATGCTAAAGAACATAATATCAAAGATTAAACCACAAAAGAAAGGAAAAACAAATGCAAAAAACACTTCAAATCGATTTAGAAAAAAGAAAAGCTTTAGAGAATTTTAAAAATCTAGCTTTATTAGGATTAGGCGGAACAATGCTTTTAAATTTAAAAGAACAGCCTTTAGATTTTAATCAAGAATTAACTTATATAAATACTTATGATAAGTATTTAAACTTAAAGCTTGATTCTTTTTATATCCCTTCTACGCTTTTATCTTTACTTCAATTAACTCAAAAAAGCAAAGAAGCTTTTTATATCAATGTTTTAATCAATAGTGATACATACTATAAAAACCCTTTATTACAATATGCTATCACTCAAAAACAAGAACAAGAAAATGTCGTTTATGCTTTAAAGAATGATGAAAATCTTAATACTTCTTTTACTAATCTTAATGCTTTAAAATTAGCTTTAGAAGAAAAGAATTTTTATCTTAATTTTATAGACTTAAACAGCAAAGAAAGTCTTTTAAATTTTTATAATCTTTTATTGAAGGATAAAAATTTAAATTCTTATTTTTATTTTAAAGATAATCATTTTTATATCCATGAAAAAAAGATTCAAAATATTGAAAATCAATACATGGATTTAGATTTTAAAATGAATTTAGGACTTTATTTAAAACTTCTTAATAATTTTAAGACTTTAAATAAATTTGAACTCATAAAGATTTTAGAAGCTTTAACGCAAAATAATATTAAGACTTTATATTTAAAGTCAAACAAGGATAAAGCTTATACTCTTACTTCAATGTTGATGAATTTAAGGGTGAGGTGAGGATAATAAACTAAAAAATTAAAGTAGTGCGCTCAAGAGGAATTTATAAGATAAAGATTTATATGTAAAAGTTTTTCGCGCATACTTTAATTGTTATTTTGTTTTTTTTAATGAATAAAAGTAGGTTTGGCTTATGATTAAGAGGTTTTTTAAATAAGATACATATTCATTCTTGGAGAGATTTATAAAGAGATGAAATCAAGGGAAAAGTTGATCCTGTGTTTAATAGGGTATTGTAAGGAGAAAGTATAGATACTATCAGACAAGAATTTATAGATATAGCAGAAGGGTTTTTTACTAAAGAAGATGTAGAATATTTAGGGCATATTAATATTTATCCTACTGCTTTACCTAAAAATGGAAATCAATTTGATACTTTTTCCACCTTCACTCATGAGCTTTTTCATGCTTTGGGTATGCTATCTTTAATCAGTAATTGTGAGGGAAATTTAGGAGAATGTTTTATTGATGGTTTTTTAAACATTTTTAGTGATCATTTGTATATGATGAGCAAAAGCTCAAGTGGAGATGAGAATAGTTAAAACCCAAGCAAAGGGGATTATTTAGATATGGCTCATATTGAGCTTGATAATTCTTTAATGAGTCACCAAAGTTGGCGTAATTATAACTTCTATATGGAAGCAGAATTAGCCTTGCTTCAGGATTTAGGCTATGTTTTTGATAGAAAACTTTATTATGGGATTCTATTTATGAAAACGATATTTAAAACTGGTAAAGCGATCATGGTTATTATGGCTAGAAAAGATGGCAAATAGCTTATAAGAGAATACAATCCTACAGAATACGGAGTGGGTTTGCATATCTATGGTAGCAATAACACAGCCACTCAAAACCATGATATTTTATCTAGTGGTGTAGCTGTAAGTGGTATTCGCATAGGAAACTAATAACCAATTGATTGTAGCCAATGGTGCTAAGGTTTATACCTTGGGAGATTATTCTAACACTTTGCTAATCGCTTATGGAAAAGATCATGTTATTGATCACAATGGAGAACTAAAAGTCACAGGTAAAGAGAGTATAGCCATCAATATAGATTTTGGGGATAATAGTTTAGGCAATACCGAAGAATATCGTGTGGCTCTTATATGCATAAAATTTAAAGATAATATAGACTTTAGTACCAAACTTGAAGTAGGGGCTAAATTTTAGTCAAACACAAATATCAATTCTTTTTTAAGCAGGTGTAATATAATTAGATTTTTTTATAAAAAGCTATTAAGTGAGATAAATTGAAATGAATGATATTAAGAAGTAATGGTGCGCTCAAGAGGATTCGAACCTCTGACCTTTTGAACCGCAATCAAATGCTCTATCCAGCTGAGCTATGAGCGCATCTTTTTTGTATTTTTAAAGATGTAATTATATAAAAATTTTTCTTAAAATTAGGTTATTTGCTTAAGATCTTATCTTCAAATTCTAATTCTTTTTTTCTTTTTTTACGATAAATAATCAAGCTACTTAATAAAATAAAACATATAAGAGCAAAAACATACCAAGTTGCATTCTTGACATTGCTTAAAAACAAATCATTAGTATTCATACCAAAAAAACCCACTATTAGATTAAGAGGTAAAAATATTGCAGATAATATGCTTAAAAAATATAAGCTTTGATTTATTTTTTCATTTTTAATCGCACTCATTAGTAAATGAAGTTCATTCAGTCTAGTAATCATTTCTTTATTGTTTTTTAATGCAATTCCAACAGCAAAATTAATCGGCTTTAAAGCTTTTTTATGCGGACTCGTTCCCGCTAGTGAGCTTAAAGCTTCATCAAGCAAGGAGATATTTTTTAAGTTTTTATTGATTTTTTGTTTTAGGATAAAGCTTTTCTTGAAAAAATTTTTAATCAAATTGCCCTTTAAAAGTATATTTTCTTTGCGCTCTAGAATGTACTCAAAGTGGGTATTTTCATTTTTATAATCCTCTAAAATAGTGCGAATGGTACTTAAAAAATCATTTAAAGAAAAGGGTTTAAATTGAGTATCTTCAAGTTTAAATATTTTATCATCCTCAAATCCAAAAACACTAAAATTTCCCTTTTTAGTTTTTGGGTTGTAAGAATTTAAAATCAAAATTTTTTGCCCTAAAAAATCCATATATAAGGTATTTAAATTTTTATTTGCAAGAAATTTACTTAAATTCTCATCACATACCATTAGTTAGCCTTTTGGCGTAAAATTCGTATTTAAATTTTTTAAATTCAGACTTTTTTATCGCCTCTCGTGCTTGCGCTACTAGGGTTAGATAATAATGTAAATTATGCAAGCTAGCTAAGCGAAAAAAGGTTAATTCTTTGGCTTTAAAAAGATGATTTAAATATCCGCGTGAGAAATTACGACAAGTATAGCATGAGCATTCATTATCAATGCTTTCATGATCATTGATAAATTCAGCTCTTTTGATATTAAATTTGCCGAAATTTGTAAAAAAAGTCCCATTTCTAGCATTTCTAGTAGGCATAACACAATCAAACATATCCACCCCTCGTTCTATGTTTTCAACCAAATCCTCAGGAGTTCCAACCCCCATAAGGTAGCGGGGGCGATTTTCATCTAAAAAAGGATTTAAATTTTCCACAGTTTCATACATAAGAGCATTTTCTTCACCTACACTAAGTCCTCCTATAGCAAGTCCATCAAAATCCATTTCATTGAGAGCTAAAGCGCAGCGCTTGCGTTCTTCATAGTCGATTCCCCCTTGTATGATTCCAAAAATATTTTGTTTTAAACCTAGTCCTTGAATTTGCATTTGTTTGTGATAATCAATCGCCTCTTTTGCCCATTTTATAGTCCTATCTACTGATACTTTAATACGTTCTTTTGTGGCAGGAAGAGCGATAAGATCATCTAGTATCATCATAATATCGCTGTTTAAATCATATTGGGTGTCTAATACACTTTTAGGAGTAAATAAATGTTTAGAACCGTCTATATGGCTTTTAAATTCTATACCATCTTGAAAATGTTTAGAATTAGCAGAAAGTGAAAAAGCTTGAAAACCACCGCTATCAGTAAGAAAACTTCTATCGAAATTTGTAAAGCCATGCAAGCCACCAAAGTGCTTTACGATTTTAGAACCGGGTCGTAAATACATATGATAAGTATTTGCTAGGATGATTTTTGCATTAAGCTTTTCTTTAAGATCGATAGCATCAAGGCTTTTTACAGCGCCCACTGTGCCTACTGGCATAAAAATAGGGGTTTCAAAAGTGCTGTGAGCTGTTGTTATCTCACATACTCTAGCTAGGTTGTCTTTATGCTTTAATTTAAATTCCATTTGTTATAATTTCCTTTTTGGAGTGCAAAATGAATCATATTTTAATAATAATCGATGGTATTTTAGCAAAGCATTTCTTAGAAAGGCTTTGTTTTGAAAAAGGCTTGGGGTATTTTTTTACCATAGTTTGTCAAAATGAAGAAAGCATAAATTTGGGCACAAATAACGAATATATAGAAATTCATCATTTTGATCCTACTAGCACAGCTCGCCTTGAAACTCTTATGAGTAAATCTTTTAAACAAGCTTTTATCTATATGCAAAATGAATTTGAAACTAAAAAAACTTACGAAGCTTTGCGTTCTTTAGATACAAATTTAGAGATTGAAATAATGGATTTTTGGGGTTTGAATATCAACGATGTCCATGCAAATTTAGCCGATGCTAGAATGACTTTGAGTCGAAGATTTATGGATTTGTTGCCTGATATTGCTTTAACGGCTTATTGTGTTGGATTGGGTGTTGGGGAAGTTATGGAGGTCAAAATTCCTGCAGGATCGATTTTTGCATACAGACATATTAGCTCCATTCAGCAAAAAAGATGGCGTATAGTGCTTATTTATAGGAATTCTAAAATTTATTTTGTTAAGCCATCTTTTGTTTTGCAGCCCAATGATAGTATTTTGATTGTAGGTGATCCTGTTGTTCTTCAAAGCATTTTTCATAATATCAGAGGCAAAGTAGGGCAATTTCCATTACCTTTTGGAAGCAATATCTTTACTCTTATTGATATGAAAAAAATGAGTGAAGATGTGCAAGAAAGATTATTAGATACTACATTACAATTAGTTAAAAGAAGCAATGCTAAGAAATTTTTCATAAGAGTGCTCAATCCTAAGCTAGGCACTTTATACGATAGAATGAAGCAGCTTTCAGATGAGCAAGAAAGTATATTTTTTGATTTTTTTAATACGGATTTTAAAAATTTAAATTCTTTTTTAGAGAATAATGACATAGGTATTATTCTTACAGATTTTAAACATTTTGAACAAGAGAAAAAAACTTTTTTTGAGTTGAAAATTCCTGTTTTAAAAATAGGCGAGGGGAAATTTGAAAATATTCAAAATGCTGTTATTTTAAGTGCTGATGAAACCGAACTTGAAAATAATGCAAATGTGATTACAGATCTTAGTAAGCAGCTTGATTTTGATGTTACTTTGTATTATTACAATCCTAATTTGCAAAATACTACGGATATGGAGGAGTATTTTGGAAGTTTATCTAAACTTTATGATAAAAATATCCAGATTATCAGTAAAAATGATGAAAATCCTATTTTATCTTTATCCTACCGCGCAGATTTATTACAGTTTGTGAGTTTTGAAAAAGGGCTTTTAGATGGAGAATTTAGCAAGAGTTTAAGTACCAATCTTAATAGGCATTATTCTAAAATGAGGCAACATTATCAACTTTTCATACCTGTAGAATGAAAATCATTTAAGGCTTGCAATAAAGCGCTGTTTTTTGCGAGCTTATTTTTAGTGTTTCAAAAAAGATTTTTATTTTAAATTTTCTTAGTTTTATAACCTAGAACTAAGAAAATGATTAGCCCTAATTTGCTAGAATAGATTTAATTTCAAAATAAAAGTAGAACAATGCAAATAAATGTAGATTTAAAAGAAAATGCCTATAAGGTTTATATAGATGAGTTGGATAGTTTAGAATTAGATACTAAGGTTTTTATACTTTCAAATCCTAAAATTTCAGGACTTCATTTAAAAACATTATTGTCTAAAATTAAAGCTAAAGAGCTTTTTATAGCGACGATAGAAGATGGTGAAGAATATAAAAATTTAGTTACTTTGGAAAAAATTTTAAACCAAATGTTTAATTCTAAACTCAACCGAAAAAGTATACTGATAAGCTTTGGTGGTGGAGTGATTAGCGATATGGGTGGATTTGCCGCAAGCATTTACCAAAGAGGAATTGATTTTATCAATATCCCTACTACGCTTTTAGCTTGTGTAGATGCTGCAGTAGGTGGCAAAACAGGGGTAAATAATGCTTTTGGGAAAAATTTAATAGGCACATTTTATCAACCTAAAGCTGTGTATTGTGAAAGTGAATTTTTAAGAACTTTAGGTAGAAGAGAATTAGCCGCAGGGATGGCTGAATTTATCAAAATGGCTGCAATGTTTGATAAAGATTTGCTTGGATTTATAGAAGCGATTGATGAAGAAAGTTTTTTAAATGCGACTTGCGAAAACGAAATTTTTACTCAAATCATTTCTAAAAGCGTGGAGCTTAAGGCAAGAGTTGTGGAGTGTGATGAAAAAGAGTCGGGCTTAAGAATGCTTTTAAATTATGGCCATACTTTTGCTCATGTGATAGAGAATTTTACAGACTATAAGCAATATTTACATGGCGAAGCAGTGGCTATTGGGATGAATATGGCAAATCGCTTGGCTTTAAAATTAGGATTGCTAAACAAAGAAGAATGTGAAAGAATAGAGAAAATTTTACTTCAATTTAATTTACCAACGCATTATAAAATCGAAAATATCAACGAGTTTTATGAAGCTTTTTTCATGGATAAAAAAAGCTCTAATCAAAAATTAAATTTCATTCTTGCAAATTCTTTAGGCAAGGGGATGATAAAAGATGATATTGCTAAAGAAGTGGTATTGGAAACTTTGAAAGAATTTCAATGAGAAAAATCCTTCTTTTGCTCTGTTTTAGTCTTTTTGCTTTTGCTGATATAAATCGCACTATTATTAATAATATTAATGAAAAAATAAGCAATTTAGACACTGTTATTGGAGCCAGTATTTGGGATGTACGCTATGAAAATTTTATCAAATACCAAGATATAAATGATGAGCTTATTATTTTAAAACTAGAATTAAAAAAAATAGAAGATGCGCATTTGCAAGATGAATTAAAACGAAAAATAGCAACTTTAGAAGAACAGCTCAATGTGCTTAAAGAATATAAAGAATTAAATTTTGCTCATAGTCTTAGTGCGCCTGAAGATATAGAAACTTTATCTAAACTTACTAATCCTTTGGCGATTATCGGAGCTTTTTCTCATATTAAAAAATTAAGAGGAGAAAAAGAAGAATATGCTTTTAAATTTAATGATTTTAAGAATTTGGTAGAAAAAATTAGAGAAAAGAATTTAGAGCTTAAAGAATTAGTCAATCTTGAATCAAATATCGAAAATATAGAAGCATTAAAAGCATCAGATAAAAAACTTGAAGAGTTTGATCAAGCTTTAAAATTTGCTAGCGTTTCTTATTCTGTCTATGAAAAAAAGATTGATGATGAAATCACAAGAGTAAGTGCTGAAATCAAAGCGCAAGGTTTAAGAGCGATTAATATAGTCGTAGCTATTGTTATTGTTGTAGCTATTGCTTTTATGTTAAAATTTGTTGCTAAAAAATACATAAAAGATAATGAAAGATATTATACAGCAACAAAGATTATCAATTTTATCAATCTTAATATCATTTTTCTTATTTTGCTTTTTGCCTATATAGAAAATATAACTTATCTTGTTACTATACTTGGTTTTGCATCGGCGGGCTTGGCTATTGCCATGAAGGATATGTTTATGTCTATGCTTGGATGGTGTGTGATTGTTTTTGGTGGAAGCTTTAGAGTTGGAGATCGTGTGAAAGTTTTTCAAAATGATACTACTTATGTGGGCGATATTATAGATATTTCTTTTTTGCGTATCACTTTATATGAAGATATTACACTTGAAACTTATAGTAAAAATCGTAGAGCAGGGCGTATTGTTTTCATACCTAATAATTATGTTTTTACAAATCTAATTTCTAATTATACTCATCATGGCATGAAAACGATTTTAGATGGTATAGATATTAGTGTTACTTTTGATTCCAATGTAGAAAAAGCGCAAGCTATAGTTGAAGAAATTGTCAACCGCCTAGCAAAGGGTTATACTGAACTAGCTAAAAAAACAATGAAAAGACTGCAAAATGAATACAGCATAAGAAATCCTAAAGTAGAGCCTAGATTTTTCGTCTTTTTTGAACACTGGGGGATGAGAATATCTGCTTGGTATATGACAAATTCCTATGCAGCATTAATACTTCGAAGCGCTATTAGCAAAGAGATTATCAAAGAATTTAACAAGCATGAGGATATTAAAATAGCTTACCCATCTCAAAATTTATATTTAGGAAATTTAAATCAAGCCCCTTTTGGGACTCATTATAATTCTACGCATTTTCATACAAAGGATAGTAATTGAAAGAAAAAGTTTTTTTTAAAACCTTTGGATGTCGCACTAATATATACGATACAGAACTTTTAAAAAGCTATGTAAAAGATTATGAAATCGTAAATGATGAAGAAAAAGCACAAATCATCGTAGTAAATTCTTGTACCGTTACTAATGGTGCAGATAGTGGGATAAAATCTTATATTAACTCCATGCAAAAAAAGGGCATTAGGGTTATACTTACGGGTTGTGGTGCTGTGAGTAAAGGTAAAGAGCTTTTGGATAAAAAACAGATTTTTGGTGTGCTTGGAGCATCGAACAAGGATAAAATCAATGAATTTTTGGGTTTAAAAACAAGTTTCTATGAACTTGGAAATTTAAATTTTATCGATAAAGATATAGTTTGTGAGTATGAAAATCACACCAAAGCCTTTGTTAAAATTCAAGAAGGCTGTGATTTTGCTTGTTCTTATTGTATTATCCCTAGTGTGCGCGGAAAATCAAGAAGTGTTGATGAGAAGGCTTTGTTAAAGCAGGTTGAAATTTTAGGAGCAAATGGCTATAGCGAAGTGGTTTTAACAGGAACAAATATAGGCTCATATGGACTTAAAAATGGAACAACACTAGGCAAACTTTTGCAAAAAATGGGTCAAATTTCAGGCATAAAACGCATAAGGCTTGGTAGCCTAGAACCCGCTCAAATTGATGAGAGTTTTTTGGAAATTTTAGATGAAAAATGGATGGAGCGGCATTTGCATATAGCTTTGCAGCATACAAGCGAAAAAATGCTTCGCATTATGAGAAGAAGATCGCATACAGATAATGACTTGAAGCTTTTTAATATCATAGCTAGCAAAGGATATGCTTTGGGGACTGATTTTATCGTGGGACATCCAGGAGAAACTAAGGAGCTTTGGGATGAGGCTTTAAAGCATTTTCAAGAATTCCCACTTACTCATATCCATGCTTTTATTTTTAGCCCTAGAAACAATACACATTCAGCTACTATGAAAGATACTGTAAATGGTGCCGTGGCTAAAGAAAGATTAAACACTTTAAAGGCTATTATAGAAAACAATAATTATCAATTTAGAAAAAGGGTTAAAACTCCACTTGAAATTTTGGTTGAAAATCAAAAAGATGGTTTTTTTGAGGGTTATGATCAGTTTTTTAATAAAATAAAAATTAAAAGCAGTAAAGATATAGCAAAAGAATGGCTAAAATTAGAGCGATATGAAGTGCAAGAAAAGCATAATTTTGCGGATTTAAAGGGCTAAAAATGAAAAATAAAAAAATTATACTGATATCTTTTCTTATCTTGTGTTTGCTTTTTGGGATTTTATATTTTAAAAATGAACCTAAATACATAGATGAAAATCTTTACCAAAGTTTATTAAGCCAAAATTTAATCGAAAAAGCAGTGATTGACAAGGATGAAATTTGGCTTAAAGCTAAGGGTGAGAGTTATGTGATCGTAAAAGATGGTATAGATATTAAAGTGCTTTTATCAAAAGTTCCCGTGGAAATCAAAAAAGACAATACCTTATGGACATTTTTTGTTTTGTTTGTGTTTCTTATCGCACTTTTATTAAGCCTTGTTTATTTTACGCGTAAAAAGGAATTGGCTAAGTATCCTATATCTAATAAAACTCAAGCTCAAGCTTCTACTACAAATTTAGAAAGTTCTAATATAAAACCTGTGATTTCCAATATCACTTTTAATGATGTAGCGGGTGTTGATGAAGTAAAAATGGAGCTTAGCGAACTTGTGGATTTTTTGCAAAATCCCAAAAAATATAAAGAATTTGGTGTAAAAATGCCAAAGGGTGTTTTAATGATAGGACCTCCAGGGGTAGGAAAAACTTTGATTGCTAAAGCGGTTGCAGGTGAAGCAGGGGTGCCTTTTTTTTATCAAAGTGGATCAAGCTTTGTTGAAATTTATGTAGGAATGGGAGCTAAAAGAGTAAGAGAGCTTTTTTCTAGAGCTAAAATGATGGCTCCAAGTATTATTTTTATCGATGAGATTGACGCAGTGGGTAAGGCAAGGGGTGAAATGTCTAATGTCGAAAGAGATAGCACTTTAAATCAACTCTTAACTCAAATGGATGGTTTTGAAGATAATAGCGGTGTTATCGTAATTGCTGCAACTAATAAAATCGAATTAATGGATCCGGCTTTGCTTCGCTCGGGGCGTTTTGATAGACGCATTTTTTTATCTTTGCCGGATTTTAAAGATAGGCTTAAAATTTTAGAAATTTATATGAAAAGTAAAAATAACAATATCGATTTAAATAAAATTGCAAAAGCAAGCGTAGGCTTTAGTGGTGCTGGACTTGAAACCTTGGTCAATGAGGCAGCTATCAATGCCTTAAGAAGAAATAGTGCTTTGGTGGAAGAAAGTGATTTTTACGCTGTATTAAATAAAGTACTTTTGGGAAAGAAAAAAATTCTAAGTTTTAATGATGAAGAAAAGGTTATACAAGCGACTTATCAAGCTGCGAAAGCTTTGAGTGCGTATTATTTTGATATAGGATTTGAAAAAATTACCCTTATTGAAGATCGTTTTAAAGAATATGAGCATGCCATTCGCTCAAAATCAGAACTTATCAATCGTATCAAAGTTTATTTGGCGGGTTCTAGAGCTATGGGTTTGATTTATAATGAAAGCTATACAAACTCACAGAATGATTTTTTAAAAGTTAAAGAATTGTTTGATTATATGATGAGTTTTGATATGCTTGAAGAGCCAAATTTAAGTGAAATTAAAAAGGAATTAGATGAGTTTTTATTCCCTTTAAAAGAAAAAATTTCAATGCTTGCTAAAATTTTACTCGAAAAAGAAAAAATTGAATATAGCGATGTTAAAGAAGTGATACAAATTTAAAAGCTCTAGAATTTAATAATCCTAGAACTTTTGGCTTAAAACAGATTTCTTAAAAGATATAAATTTTTATATATGGAATACTTGGACAAAATTTCAATCATCGTATTCTGTATATAAAATCGTACCATTAAAATCAATATGCACTTCTATATTGTTAGTAAGCTTGATTTTATAATAATTGATTTTTCTTTCGATCTCCCTAGCTTTGGTGTTAGGGAATTTGTTTTGAATAATATTTGTTAAATTTGGAGGTAGAAAATTTAAATCAAAGGGAAAGACTTTGCTTTCTATCTCTTTCCATGATCCATCACTTTCAAATTCTAATTCCGTTCCATCACTTAAATAAACTTCATAAGAATGCCTGTCTCTTTGTACTATGCCTATGGGAGCTTGAAAATTATTTTTTAAAAATTCTTTAGAAATACTTGGAAGCTCGTTAGGAGATATTATCATATCAGCGTTTAAAAAGCTAGATAAGATGGCTATAATGCCGTAAAATTTTATTTTCAAAGTTTTTCCTATTTATTATTTTACACTAAATTTTAATGAATTTATGTGAATTTTATGTGAATTTTAAGACAATAACATAAATATTTTAAAGGTTATTTTTGGTTGTAATTTTACTGATTCTTATAAATATTTTATTTTATTTTACAATTCCTTATGAGTATTATAGCTTACTTGGGTTAAATATTTTGTTTTTTAAAGGAGCTTATTGGCAAATTTTAAGCTCGATGTTTATACATGGAAATTTAACCCATCTTATCTTAAATATGATAGTTTTATTTCAATTTGGTCGTATTTTAGAGCCTTATTTGGGTGCTTTTCGCTTCTTTTTGTTGTATATAATAGGTGGGATAATGTGCTCAATTTTGAGTGCCTTTTATGTATATTTTTCCTTTAATCAGCTTAGCGAAATGATTAATCTTGTAGGAGCAAGTGGGGCGATTTGTGTTTTGATGGGGTATTATGCTTTTCTTGATAAAAGTAGCACAAAAGGACTTATAGTCGCTATTTTACTAATGAGTTTTGCCCCATTACTTATGGGTGTAAATGTCGCATGGTATGGACATATTTTTGGTTTTATTTGTGGATATTTTTTAGGGAAGTTAAGGAGAAAAATTTGAAGAAAATATATATACTAAGGCATGCAAAGGCCGTTAAAAATGAGGAAGTACAAGATTTTGATAGGAAGTTAAGTAAAAGAGGTAAAGAAGATTTAGAGAAACTTTTTTATAATTTAAAATTTCATAAGATAAATTTTGATTTTATACTTTCAAGCCCATCTAAACGCACTGCTAAGACAGCTAAAAAAATAGCCAAATTTTATAACCTTGACAAGGAAAAAATTCAATTTATAGATGAATTATATCTTGCTGATTTGTCTAAAATATATCAAATTTTACAAACTATTGATAAGAAATATAATGAAGTTTTATTAGTAGGGCATAATCCTACTTTAATGGAACTTGGAGAATATTTAGGTTCTTTATGTTTAACTTCTTTTCCTACTTCATCTATGCTTTGTTTAGAATTTGATATAGAAGACTTTAAGGATTTAAAAGCGCACAGTGGAAAAGTGATATTTTTTGAACATGTGAGAAAATTAAAAGAGGAAAAGGAGTTGGATTAATTATTTCCAACCCTCGATATAGTTTTTAAGTTTTCTACCCACTTTTGGATGTTTAAGTTTTTTAATCGCAGAGCTTTCTATTTGTCTTACTCTTTCGCGTGTAACATTTAATTCTTTGCCTATTTCTTCTAAGGTTCTATCGCTTTCATCGTCCATTAGACCAAAACGCATACGAATGACAGCTTTTTCTCTATCGTTTAGCTGATCAAGAACTTCATCAATTTGTTCTTTTAAATCATCTTTTAAAATATGATCCATAGGCGAGAGCGAATTTCTATCTTCTACGAAATCTCCAAATTTGCCATCATCTTCGCTTCCAATAGGTGCCTCAAGTGAGATAGGCTCTTTGGTGATTTTAATCACTTGTTTAACCTTATCCACACTCAGTCCTACCTCTTTAGCTATAACACTTACATCCGGTTCTTTTCCATCTTTTTGCAAATGCTCGCGGATGATTTTATTGATTTGATTGATAGTTTCTATCATGTGAATAGGTATTCTTATGGTTCTAGCTTGATCCGCAATCGCTCTTGAAATAGCTTGTCTTATCCACCAAGTTGCATAGGTAGAAAATTTATATCCTCTTTTATACTCAAATTTATCTACCGCTTTCATAAGACCTATATTGCCTTCTTGAATAAGATCTAAAAAAGGTAAGCCGCGGTTTGTATAACGCTTAGCAATACTTACAACAAGACGCAAATTTGATTTAGCCATTCTGGTTTTAGCTTCATCAGAAATTTTTTTACCTCGCTTGATTTGCTCTAAAATTTCTTTTAAACGCTCCTTCTCCAAATCAAAACTTTTTTCACTTGCTTCTTTGGTTTGAAAAAGCTTTTTTATCTCCATATAAGTGCTTACCATAGTTGTTTCAAGTGCTCTTTCGGTGATTTCTTCTTTGCTTAATTTTGTAATATCTTTTAAGATATTGGCATGACGACTTTTCAATTCTTCGGAAAACATCGGCAGGCGGTATTCTAGGCGTTTTAATTCTTTGTCAAATTCCTCATCACTTTTTAAGGCGGTTTCCATTGATTTTACAATTTCACTGATGAGTTTAGAAGTTGGACCCAGATCCATTAATTTTTCTTTTAGGATATTTTTCTTAAAAGCAATGCCAAGTTTATCTAAAATTTCATCTCCGCTTTCTTTGTCTTTAGAAACCTTTAACCAATCTTTTTTTGCCTTCTCTAAAGCTTTAAATTTTTCTATGACTTTTAAAGTTCTTTCATCCTCTTTTTTACTTGTTTTTTTAGGAGTTTCTTCTTCATTTTCCAATTCTTCATCATTTTCTTCATCTTCATCTTCTAACTCATCAAGCTTATCGTCGTTTTTTTCTTCATCATCAAAGCTTTTAAAAAGTTCTTTTACTCTTCTTTCTCTATTGATCAATGGTTCACGATAATCTAAAATAAAGTCAATCAAATAAGGCACAGAACAAAAAGCATCTATGATAATATCTTCGCCAAGTTCAATTTTTTTGGAAATTTCGATTTCTTCATCTTTATTTAAAAGTGCAATTTGTCCCATTTCTCTTAAATACATACGCACAGGAGAATCTGATCTGCTCCATTCTAGTAAATCATTTTCATTGGCTAAATCAAATTCGTTTTCAAGGCTAGTATCTTGTAATTTTTGTTTTTCTTCTTGCAATCTTTTTGCATCTTCTATATTTTTCATTTGTGCAATTTCAGCAGCCGAAAATAATTGCACTTTGTACTTTTTCATTAAAGTTTGGACTTTTTTAGCAGTAGCTGAATTAGGTTGCTTACCGAAGTATTTTACTAATTTTTCATAAGTGATATAATCTTTTTCATTTTCTTTAAAGAGCTCTTCAAGTTCCATATCTTGGGTTTTGGCATTCATTGAGATTTCCTTGATTTTTATATAAGCCTTGGATTTTATCTAAATTTTGCTTAACATTTGTATAAAATTTAGTTTTTATTGTTGGAATATTTTTTCAAATTTTTCCAAAGCTCTATTAAAATTATAATTTTTTCTTTTTAGGGTATAAAAATTACGCCAAAGATTAATATTTTTTAATTTTACCTCATATAAAATTGAATTTTTTAATTCTTTTTCTATGCTTTTTTTAGAGAAAATAGAAATGGCATTTTTTTGAATGACTAATTCTTTAATAGCAGACATTCTATCAAGCTCTAGAAAGAATTTAAGTTTTTTGGACACATTGCCTATTTCGTTTAAAAATTTATCTCTAAGTCCTGAGCCTGTTTCGCGTAAAATCCACTTTTGGTCAAGCAATTCATCGATATAAAATTCTCTTTGGCTTAAATTTTTATCACTGCTAGCAACTATAAGTTCATCCTTTTTCCAAAATTGCATTTTTAATCCTTCATGCTCTATTAAAGTAGGATTAAGTTCTGCTTCAATGATGGCAAATTCTATATCTCCATTTTTTAATAAATTGAAACATTCTTTTGAATTTTGCGTTTGAAAATGTATTTTAACATTGCTAAATTCAGATTTAAAATCAAATAAAATAGGAGCAAGAAAATGTTCAGCTATGCTTTGAGTAGCTGCTATATTGATTTCTCCTAAAAGGGTATTTTCATCACTAAGTTCTTCTAAGCTTCTGTAATAATCCTGCACTAGCTTTAGCCAAATTTTACCTAAATATAAAGCTTTTGGAGTGGGTAAAAGCTTTTTTCCTAGTCTTTCAAACAATACTTCGCCCAAGTCTTGTTCTAAATTTTTGATAATAATAGAAACATTAGGTTGAGTAATGGCAAAATTATTGGCCGTATGAGTAGGGCTTTGGGTATTTAAAAGATCTAAAAAAATTTCCATATCTTTGATTTTCATTGAGATTTTTATCCGTCTTTTTTAATTAAAAAAAATTTATTATAAAAATTAAAATAATATATTTTTATTATAGTATAAAAATGACTATAATGGCAAGAAAATATTTAATTGTAATTTTATAATTGCAAATTAAAGGAGAAAAAATATGATAAAAAAAATAGAGCATTATAAAAATATACTGATTTCAAATTTTAAAGGTTTGATTTTTACAGCCTGTATAGTGGTTTTTGCAATGTATCTTTCAAGTGTTCAAAGTATTAAAGATACAACCCATTTAGCAGCAGCTGCTTTTGCTATTATTATAGGAGCGTTGCTTTCACCTTGGTTTTTTAAATACCAACATCATTTACAAGCAGGAGTGCATTTTAGTGCTAAAAAACTTTTAAGACTGGGTATTATCTTGTATGGTTTTAATATTACTTTAACCGAACTTTTAAGTGTGGGGTTAAAAGGATTTATGCTTTCTATGATAGTTATATTTTTTATTTTTATTTTATCTTTGATTATAGGTGTAAAGGTTTTTAAGTTAGATAAAGAAACTTCTATGCTAGTAGGTGCTGGTAGTGCTATTTGTGGAGCAGCAGCTGTCTTAGCTTTAGAGTCAAGCCTAAAAAGTGATCCATTTAAAGGAATTCTAGCTGTTGGCACAGTAGTAATTTTTGGGCTTGTTTTTATGTTTTTATATCCTATGGCTTTTTCTTTAGATCTTTTTCCTCATTTTGATCAGCGTGCTATGGGTATATTTATGGGTGCAACTTTACATGAGGTAGCTAATGTTGCAGGAGCTGCTGAAATGGCAAAAGATATGGCAAATTTTGATCAAAGCGCTTCAAATATTGCCATTATTATAAAAATGATGAGAGTGATTTTACTTGTGCCTTTTTTATTGATTGTAACTTATTTTTTTGCTAAAAATCAGCATTCAAGCAATGGAAAAACAGCAAAAAGCATAAGTATCCCTTATTTTGCGTTCATTTTTTTAGGGGTAATTGTTATTAACACTTATTTAGCAAGCAAGGAAAATTTTCTTGGAATTTCTACAAGTGATATTATATCTTTTGGAAAATTGCTTTGCACCCTTTGTATTGTTTTTGCTATGGCTGCTTTAGGACTTCAAATCGACTTTAAAAAATTCTTAAAAAGTGGTTCAAGAGTTTTTGGTTTAGCTTTTGTTTTGGGATTGGTTTTGGTTTTTGGAGGATATTTTCTGACCCTATTTTTTCGAGGTATGCTTTGGTAATAAAAATTACTATTTAGAAAAAATTATTTTTTTATAAAAATATGCTATAATTCTCACGCAAATCAAAATTTTATTAAAAAAGGATAAAAAAATGAAAAAAATGTTTTATAGCATTGCAGCCTCTTTGATACTTGCAACAAGTTTGAGTGCTGTTTCTTTCAATCAAGATAGCTTGAAAGTTAGTTTTGAAGGATATAAGACTGAAGATATGGTAGGAGTAGGTGGAGAATTTAAAGATGTTAAATATAAATTTTCTAAAAATACTAGCACTTTGGCAAACTATTTAAAAGGTGCTAGAGCAGTGGTAAATCCAAGCAGTGTTTTTATGGGTGAGGGCAATGAAATCATTACAGATAACCTTGCTAAAGTGTTTTTCCCTAGTTTGCTTGGCAATTCAGATATTAAAGTAGTTTTTAAAGATGTAGTTGCAGGTGAGAATAAAGGCGTAATCTCAGCTAGAGTAACTATCGACAAAAAGAGTACACTGATACCTTTAAGCTATACTATAGAAAATAATAAATTTGTAGCCAAAGGACAGCTTGATTTACATGCTTTTAAAAATAGTTCTCAAGCTTTAAAAGCTCTAAGCGATGTTGCACCAGGACATGGTGGAATTTCATGGCCTTTAGTAGATATTGTCTTTAGTGCCGATGTAGTGCAGTAATCACGAAGTGGTATTTATACCACTTTGAGTATTTTTTAAAACACAATATCTTCTTAAGCCATTTTCAAAAATATCATAATCTTTCAATCCTTCTACTTCGTCAAAAACTTCACTGCCTTTCCACAGTATAAAAATTGTTTTTTGATCACTTATATTTAAACAAAGCTTTATTAAAGGTTTTACATCCATAAGAGCTCTTGAGGTAATAATATCTGCTTTAAAAGCACTCTTGTAATTTTCAACTTTTTCTTTATGTATGGTTAAATTTGTTAAATCGCATTCTATTTTGATGCTTCTTAAAAATGCAGCTTTTTTTGGATTGGGTTCAAAAAGATGAAAATTACTTGGCAAGATAAAGGCTAAAAAAATAGCAGGAAAACCAGCACCGCTACCGATATCGACTATATTTTTTGCTTTGGAAAAATCAAAATATTTAAGAATTTCAATACTGTCTAAAATATTTTCATCTATATTTTTTAATTGGGTAAGATTATGAATGCGGTTAAATTTATTTAGAAGCTCTTTATAGGTTTTAAGCTTGGCTCTAAAATCTTCTTCGTTAAAATCAGATAAAATTAAATTTAAAAAATCCAAATTCAAAGTAAATGCCCCATTTGATTTTGTTTTATTTCTAAATAATTTGCATTGAAGCGATTAGGGTTTATGAGTATAGGAACGCGCGCCATAATCTTATCTTGTATAGAATGAATTTTTTGTGGATTGTTAGTAAGTAAATTAACCTTAGAGATTTTATAATGTTTTAGTATAAATTCCACTATCTCATAAGTTCTTTCATCTGCTTTAAAACCTAATTGATGATTAGCCTTTATGGTATCAAAACCCTTATCTTGTAAAGCATAGGCATTGACTTTATTAAAAAGTCCGATCCCGCGTCCTTCTTGTCTTAGATAAATTACCATTCCGCCATGCTTTTCTATATATTTTAATGAAAATTCAAGTTGTTCCCCGCAATCGCATTTTAAGCTTCCTAAAGCATCTCCTGTTAAGCATTCTGAGTGAATTCTTAAATTTAGGATATCTTGTGGAGTGTTTTTAAATATACATAAGTGCTCTTTTTCTCCTTCTTTGAAGCTTTGAATTTGAAAACTACCCCATTTGCTAGGTAGATTTGCAATTTCTGAAATTTTTATATCCATTTACTACTCTTTATAATCAAAATTATGATAACATTGTAGCAAAAAAAGGACAAAAAATGTTTAAAAGATTCCGCAGACTTAGACTTAATGAGAGTTTAAGAGCTATGGTAAGAGAACACACTCTTAGCGTAAATGATCTTATTTATCCTCTTTTTGTTGTAAATGGCAAAGGAATTAAAAAAGAAATTTCATCTATGCCTGATGTATTTCAAATGAGCTTAGATGAAATTTTAAAAGAATGTAAAATCATAAGCGAGCTCGGCATAAAAGCGATTATTCTTTTTGGTGTTCTTGAAAATGATAAAAAAGATAGCTGCGGAAGTGATGCGATGGATGATGAGGGACTTATTGCAAGAAGTATAAGAGAGATAAAAAAAGAATTTCCAAATCTTTTTATTATCAGCGATCTTTGCTTTTGTGAATATACAGATCATGGACATTGTGGGATAATTGATCCTAAAACTAAAAGCGTAGATAATGACGCAACTTTAGAAATTTCAGCCAAGCAAGCCTTAGTCCATGCAAGAGCAGGGGTTGATATGATAGCGCCTAGCGGGATGATGGATGGTATTATAGAAACCTTGCGTAAAGCCTTAGATGAGGAAGGTTTTGAAAATTTACCTATAATGGCATATTCTACTAAATTTGCTTCAAGTTATTATGGTCCATTTCGCGATGTAGCAGATTCAACGCCAAGTTATGGAGATAGAAAAAGCTATCAAATGGATTTTGCAAATGGAAAAGAAGCTTTAGAAGAAAGCTTAGAAGATGAAGCACAAGGAGCGGATATTTTAATGGTAAAACCCGCTTTAGCTTATCTTGATGTGGTGAAAGAAATTTCACTTCATTCTAATTTGCCTTTGTGTGTTTATAATGTGAGCGGTGAGTATGCTATGCTAAAAGTAGCGGGTCGTGCAGGGGTGATTGATTATGAAAAAGTTTTATATGAGACAATGATAGCTTTTAAAAGAGCGGGTGCAAAGCTGATTATCACTTATCACGCTAAAGAATTAGCCAAAATGTTAAAAGGAGAAAAATGAGACATTTTTTAACACTAAGAGACTTTTCTAAATATGAAATTTTAAGCCTTGTAGAGCATGCAAGTGAGCTTAAAAAAAATCCTAAAAAGCTTTTGCAAGATAAAACTTTAGCAATGATTTTTGAAAAAAACTCTACAAGAACTAGAATGGCTTTTGAACTTGCTATCACAGAGCTTGGTGGAAAAGCTTTATTTTTAAGTAGTAATGATTTGCAATTAAGCCGAGGTGAGCCTATAAAAGATACGGCTAGAGTGATTGGGGCGATGGTTGATTTTGTGATGATGAGAGTAAATAAGCATGAAAGTTTAATAGAATTTGCAAAATACTCCAAAGCCCCGGTTATCAACGCTTTAAGTGAGCTTTATCATCCAACACAAGTTTTAGGGGATTTGTTAACCATAAAGGAATGTGGCAAAATGCAAGATGATCTAGCTAAAGTAGCCTTTGTGGGTGATAGCAACAATATGTGCAATTCTTGGCTTATTGCAGCTGCAATTTTGGGATTTGATTTTAGTGTTGCATTGCCAAAAAATTATGAAATCAATAGTGAAATTTTAGAATTTGCCAAAGAAAAAGCAAAAATTTCAGGAGCAAAAATTCTTTTAACCCATGATAAATTTGAAGCCATAAAAGGTAAAGATGTGATTATTACCGATACTTGGGTTTCTATGGGCGAAGAAAGTGAAAAAGAAAAGAAAATTAAAGATTTTGATGGCTTTATTATTGATGAAGAGGCTATGAGTGCGGCAAATCAAGATGCTATTTTATTACACTGTTTGCCTGCTTATAGGGGTTATGAAGTAAGCGAAGAGAGCTTTGAAAAGCATTCAAAAGTGATTTTTGAAGAAGCAAGAAATCGCCTTTATGTGGTAAAAGCCTTGCTTTGCTTTTTAGACAAGGAAAAACAAGATTTTATATAATTTCATAAGTTAGAGAAGATAGGATAAGGAGTTTTTAGTGAAAGAACTTGAAAAATATAGCAATTGCTTAAAACGCATTGATGAATTTAGCCAAAATTTAGGCATGAAAAAAGAAGATAGAGCTATATTTGAAATGAAGCAAAGTGAGAATGAAAACGAAAAATGCTTGGTGCTTAAAAATGGTAGTTTTGATTCTCCTGAACCTTGGTTTATAATGGATGAAAATGATCAAATTCATACACTTATTTCTTTAAATAGTCTTAAAAATATTTTAGAAAATTTAAAACAAGCTCAAAAAGAGAATTTCGAACTTCGTCTTGAAAAAGCGATTTATCAGCAAATTCCTATTGATTTTAGCGACGTGTGGATAGTGGCAATGGATGAGATAAAACGCAAGGCACAAGAGGGTATTATGGAGATCAGTATTGATCTTGAAAAATTGCTTGCAGATATCAAAAAAGAACATCCAAATTTGTTTGTAGATATGCAAGCCATGGTAGAAAGGGTAAAGAATAATGAGAGATTATAAAGCTTTTGTGAAATATTCTAAGGCGGGGCCGCGTTATACTTCTTATCCTACTGCAGTGGAATTTAACACAAATTTCAAATACGAAGAATATATAGAAATTTTAAAAAAGCAAAACAAAGCTTTATCGCTTTATTTTCATTTGCCTTTTTGCAGGAGTGCTTGTTATTTTTGTGGCTGTAATGTTATTTATACTGCCAAAGAAGAAAGTAAGGAGAGATATTTAAAATATCTTTTTCAAGAACTTGATATTTTAAGCACCCTTATAGATACTAAAAGAGAAGTAGTGCAAATGCACTTTGGTGGTGGAACACCTACTTTTTTTAGTGCTAAACAGCTAGAAAGTTTGATTTTAAAAATTAAATCCATTTTCGGAAATTTCGCCAAAGATGCTGAAATCAGTTGTGAAATTGATCCGCGTTTTTTAAATGAAGAGCAAGCTGATGTTTTAACCAAAAATGGTTTTAATCGTATCAGTTTTGGAGTACAAGATTTTGATGAAAAAGTACAAAAAGAAATTCATAGAATTCAACCCTTTGAGCTAACACAAAACGCTTTAAAATTAGTAAGAGATAGAGGGATAAAATCTGTCAATATGGATTTGATCTATGGCCTGCCTTTTCAAAGTTTGCAAAGTTTTACTAAAACTTTAGAAAAAGCCATGCTTTTAAATCCGGATCGTTTGGCTATTTTTAATTACGCTCATGTGCCTTGGCTAAAGAAAAATATGAGAAAATTTGATGAAAATACTTTGCCAAGTCCTGATGTCAAGCTTGAAATTTTGGAATTTTGTGAGAAATTTTTGACTCAAAATGGTTATAAAATGATAGGTATGGATCATTTTGCCAAAGAAGAAGATGAGCTTTTTAAAGCTTTGGAAAATGGGACTTTACATAGGAATTTTCAAGGCTATACTACCAAGGGTGGTGCGGATTTGATCGGCATAGGACTTACTAGTATAGGAGAAGGACAAAGTCATTATGCGCAAAATTTTAAAGATATGCCAAGCTACGAAGCTGCTATTAGCGAGGGGAGATTGCCTTTTGAAAGAGGGGTTAAGTTAAGCTATGATGATGAGCTTAGAAAAGCTGTAATTATGGATTTGATGGCAAATTTTAGACTAGATATTAAAGCCATAGAGAAAGAATTTAAAATCGATTTTAAAGAGTATTTCAAAGAAGATTTAAAAGCTTTGGAAGAATACAAAGAATTTATTGATTTAAATGAAAACTTTATTTTGGTAAATGAAACAGGTGTTTTGCTGATACGAAATATAGCTATGTGTTTTGATGCTTATATGAAAAATATAAGTGAAGATAAAAAAGTCTTTTCTAAAACAGTTTAATGGGGTGGTAATGAAGTTTAGTCAAATAAGCGATGCTTGTGTTAAATGTGGAAAATGTATACCAGTTTGTACTATTCATGAAGTAAACCGTGATGAAACTACAAGTCCTAGGGGTTTTTTAGATCTTTTAGCAGCCTATAAGGAAGAAAAACTAGAGTTAAACAAAGAGGCTAAAAAGATTTTTGAATCCTGTTTTTTGTGTACTAATTGTGTCGAAGTTTGCCCGAGTAAATTAAGAGTGGATAATGCTATCGAAGAAGTGCGCTATGATATAGCTAAAAAATTCGGTATAGCATGGTATAAAAAAATTATCTTCTTTTTCCTAAGAAGGCGTAAAATTTTAGATTTAGCTGCAAAATTAGGCTATGTGTTTCAAAGCTGTGCTTTTAAAATTCAAGGTCAAGGTAAAAATGTAGGCATGAAGGCTAAATTTTCTATGCCTTTTGTTAAAAAAGGAAGATTGCTTACAAGTTTTAATAAAAAAAGTTTTTTAAATTCAAACCCTGATTTTATCAACAATGGTGGAGAAAAAACCATAGGCTTTTTTGTGGGTTGTTTGGCAAATTACTTTTATATAGATACAGCTAATGCTGTGCTTAAGATTGCCAAAGAAGTAAAAATCAATGTAGATTTAATGAAAGAGCAAGTTTGTTGTGGCGCACCGCAATTTTTTACAGGCGATTTTAAAAGTGTTGAAATTTTGGCTAAGAAAAATATAGAATATTTTGAAAAAAAATTAGAAAAGCTTGATGCTATTATCATTCCTGAGGCAACTTGCTCGGCAATGTTGAAAATAGATTTAGAACATTTTTTTCATATGCAAAATGAGCCAGAGTGGGCCAAAAGAGCTCAAAAGATTTCCTCTCGTATTTATATGGCTAGTGAGTATTTTTATAAATTTACAAACTTAAAAGAGCTTTTAGAAAGCAAGAAAAAGCTTAATTATAGCATTACCTATCACGATCCTTGCCATGCAAGAAAAATGCAAGGGGTTTTTAAAGAGCCTAGAGAGCTTTTAAAGGCAAATTATCATTTTGTTGAAATGAGTAATCCTAATGCATGTTGTGGTTTTGGCGGGGTAAGTATGCAAACGGATTATTATGACAGGGCTTTGAGTGTAGGGCTTAAGAAGGCAAGTATGATTGATGAAAGTAAAGCCTGTGTAGTCAGTGCTGAATGTTCAGCGTGTAGAATGCAAATTTCAAATGCTTTGGAGCAAAATTCTAGTAAAGCGATTTTTGCAAGTCCTTTGGAGCTTATAGCGAAAGCCTTATAGATGAAAATATTTTTTCAAGGTAAAAGTGATGAGTATGAAATAGAAAAATCATATTTTTACAATAGAGCATTTATAGTCAAAGATAAAATTCCTAATCGAGACAAGATTGACTTTATAACCGATAGTGTAACGCTTTTAAAATTTAGTGATCATAGTTTTGAATTTGATGAAATTTTAAAATGTTTGTATGATGAAGACGAAGAAAATACTATCATAGTGGAGGAAATTTTTACAACAAGTCAAACAAAACAGGATGAAGGAGTAGATCTTCCGCCTTTAGTAATCAAAGATGATGAAGCTCTTAAAAATAATATAAAATTTACCCCTTTTAATACTTTTTCAAGAGTCTTTAACAAAGATCGTTTTATTTTTATGCCAAATACTTGCGAACAAAAAGAAAGCATAAGGGTGGAAAAAAATCAAAAATTGAATATTTTTGAAACACTAAAAATTACAGATTTAAACACTAGCTTTGTAAAAATTGAAATTTTGGATTACGATGCTAATAATGATAGCGTAAATTTTGATCTTGATGTTTTTCCTAGCGGAGCAAGTTATAAGTATGGAATTTCTCAAAATACCATGTATATAATTTTACAAGGGAAAATGACAAGCTGTTTACTTCTTGATTTTTTAAAAAGTTTCGTTTATAAAAATAAAAAAGAGCTAGCTTGTGAAAAGACATTTGTTTTAATGTTAAATCACAAGCTAGCTTATGAGCTTAAAGTGTTTTTTGTTTGAAATTATTTATTGATATTTTCAATATCAGAGCGATTTTTTTCAATCAAAGAGCGATTACTTTGAGTGATGTTTTTAAGTCCATTAACTTCTTCTTTTATGTTTTGTATACTTTGGTTTAAAAGCTCGAGTTTTTTTTCATAACGCATGATAAGCATAAACACAATAAATAAAAACACAATAATTAAAAATACAAAAAAATACTGCACTTGTTCTCCTTTATTCTCGCCTATAATACTATAATAATTTTCTTAAAAAGAGATGATTTTAGGTATTAATTTTTAATTTCATAAAATTAAACAAAATAAAACAAATATTTTTTAAATTTATATCTATATTGAAACAATATTTTTTGAAATTTATTATTTAAATAAGAGGGCAGGGTGGGATAAATTGCACTTAAAAACTAATCTAAAATTTCAAGCACAATTTCTTCTTTTAAACCCTTATTTTGAATTTCCTTAAGGCTTAAATTGGATGGAAGATGGTTTAAAATATCAGTATTATTTTTAGCTTTAATCTTTGCACAAAGAGCAAGTAAAATTCCCTTATAAGCTTTTGCAAAATGGCTGACTACTTTACCTTTTTTTATAAATTTATAAGTGCTAAATTTACGCTTTGGGGTGTAAAATTTATCGTAAAAACCTGCTCTTAAATCGAGCAATTCCTCATTTTCTAAATATTCATCTAAAGCTTTGCTAAAATGCTCTTTGTAAAATTTTTCTATAGCAAAATCATTTATTTTCGCACCTTGTTTAAATTTATAAAAAGGCAAATGATCACTTGCTTTAACTACTCCAAAAAGATTTGAAAAAATAAGAGTATTTTCGAGGATGTATTCTTGACTTTTTTTATCTAAAATATCAAAATTTAAATACTCATAACTTACTCCACTATAAAGCGTTATGGCTTTTTGAGTGGGAGAGTTTTTTAAATCCCTTTGAAAATTAGAAATTTCATTTTCGTTTTTTATCCCAAAAAGCTCTTGCAAAGCTTTCAAGTCAGCATTTTTTATATATTCTTCATATTTTTTTACAACTTGCATTCTAAAATCAAATAAATTTTCAAATATAAAAGAATTTTTATTTATAGGTTTTTCTTTGCAAGTATCGTTTTTGCTTTCGCTTGGAGAAAATAAAATCTTCAATTTCGTCCTTTTTAAGTCTTTAAATTAAGAAATAAAAAAGTATCTAAAAATATATAAAACTGGGCTTAAAATAAAATCAAAAGTGAAGAGTAATGGAGATTTCTCTCCATATTGTTTAAAAACCTGTTGCGCCTCCAAGCATTATAGGTATCATCATGAAACCAAAAAGTATTTTAAGTGTTTCTGTAAAGTCTTGATTATTAACAGTTAGTTTTTCTACCGCATTAATACCCTCTTTAGGATAATCACTTAACGCAATAGGCTTAAACTTAGCTTCTAAATCAAGCTTATAGACTGTATCTTTTGTGATTTCATTTAGAGCCAATAAAGCTTTATCTATGAGTAAGGTTTGTTCTTCGTTTTGACTTTGAATTTTAAGAGCTTCTAGGCCACCTTTAGCGATTGTGATATAATTTTCAAAAACACCTTGGGTATCTAAAGAAGAATTGATTTTAAAATTATTTAAGGTAACACTTTCTTGTATAGGTTGAGCAAATCCTCGTTGATCTAGAAGTTCTTCTACAGCTTTTTCATCTATTGCATAGGTTTGTGTGTTGTATTTGATTCCTGCTTTTTCAAAGAAATCAAGCAAGCTTTGTTTGTAATCAAAATTTAAATTCATATCGAAATTTAAGTCTTGATTGTTTATTTTCATATTGAAATTATTGTTATAATCACTATTTTTCATAAAAAGTGAATTTTCAAATGAAATTGTGAAGACACCCGAGCTAAGTTTGCTGATATAATCTTTAATTTTTGGCTCACTTTGAGATAAGCTTGTGGTAATATCACTGACTACCTTTTCTCCAAGCTTAAATCCTTCTAAAGTGAAATTTGTTTTTAAGTTTTTATTTTTACTCAATAGATTATCATAATAATCCTTCAAAGAGATTAGGCCTTGTTCCTCTCCTGTGTAAATTTCATTAGAATAAATTTCTAAATTTTTTGCTTCGAAGAGTTTTTGCTCTGTTTGAGTGCTGTCTTTTGCAAAAACACTAAAATTAGGACTTGAACATTTAAGAAACATTCCATCACCTTCGCAAGAAAAATTAGAAATTTCTATTTTTACGCCCATATCTTGTTGAAAATCTTTAAGAGTTTCGTTTATTTGAGCGTTAAGACGTTCTTCGTATTTTGCAACCGTAGTTTTATCAAGCGAGTTGCTGCACGCCGAAAAGAAAAATATAGCGCCTAGAGTTAGAGCAATACTTTTTTTCATAAAATCTTCTCCTTAATATAGTTTTAAAAGTAAATTATAACAATCTTATACTTAAATTTTTATGGCTTATATTGATATTACTTTTTTACACAAGAGGAGATAAAATTATCTTAAAAAAATTGAAATATGCCTTTTTTTAAAGTATAATGCTTTTGCATTTTTTGCAAAATAAATTATGGTTTATACCAAGAAAGGAAAAGTATGAAAAAAATGCTTTTAAGTATTTTTACGACCTTTGTTGCAGTATTTTTGGCTGCTTGTGGAGGAAATTCAGATTCTAATGCTTCAAATTCTCTTGAAAGAATCAAGAAAGAAGGAGTAGTAAGAATAGGAGTTTTTGGAGATAAACCGCCTTTTGGTTATGTAGATGAAAAAGGCGCAAATCAAGGTTATGATATAGTCTTGGCTAAACGTATAGCAAAAGAACTTTTAGGGGATGAAAATAAGGTGCAGTTTGTATTGGTTGAAGCTGCAAATAGGGTGGAATTTTTAAAATCAAATAAAGTTGATATTATTTTAGCTAATTTTACTCAAACACCTGAAAGAGCAGAGCAAGTGGATTTTTGTTTGCCTTATATGAAGGTAGCTTTAGGCGTGGCTGTGCCTCAAGATAGTAATATTAGTAGTGTAGAAGATTTAAAAGATAAAACCTTGCTTTTAAATAAAGGAACTACCGCTGATGCGTATTTTACAAAAGAATATCCTGATATTAAAGCATTAAAATATGATCAAAATACTGAAACTTTTGCTGCTTTAATAGATCAAAGAGGGGATGCTTTAAGTCATGATAATACCTTGCTTTTTGCATGGGTAAAAGAACATCCTGAATTTAAAATGGCTATTAAAGAATTGGGCAATAAAGATGTAATTGCTCCTGCTGTTAAAAAAGGCGATAAAGAACTTAAAGATTTTATCGATAACTTAATCGTAAAACTAGGAGAAGAACAATTCTTCCATAAAGCTTATGATGAAACTTTGAAAGCTCATTTTGGAGATGATGTAAAAGCCGATGATGTAGTTATCGAAGGTGGTAAAATTTAATTAAAAAGGGCTTTTGCCCTTTTTATAAAAGCTATCAGGATAAAGTATGCAAAAAAAATACAAAAATATAATTTATGCCTCTTTAGGCGGAATTTTAGAATTTTATGATTTTGTGCTTTTTGCCTTTTTTTTGGATATTTTTGCTAAAGTTTTCTTTCCTCAAAATGATACTTTTTGGATGCAAATAAATGCTTATATAGCCTTTGGTGCTGCTTATTTGGCGCGTCCTTTTGGATCTATTGTTATGGCGCATTTTGGTGATAGATATGGGCGTAAAAATATTTTTTATATATCTATGCTTTTTATGGTTTTGCCTAGTTTTGCTTTGGCATTTTTACCAAGCTATGAGAGTATAGGTATACTTGCTACATTGATTTTATTTTTAATTCGTATTTTACAAGGCTTAGCCGTAGGGACAGAAGTAAGCGGAGCTTGGGTGTATGTAAGTGAATTTGTTAGAGGGCGTCAAATTCCTTTAGCTTTGGGTTTTATTTCAGCAACTTTGACTGTGGGTTTATTGCTAGGAAATCTTGCCACTTTAGGAATAAGATCTTATTTTAGCGTACAAGAGGTTGAGGAATATGCTTGGAGAATTCCTTTTATCATAGGAGGATTTTTTGGATTTTTTGCTTTATTTTTGAGAACAAAACTCAGTGAAACTCCTGAATTTGAAAGAATAAAAAAAGAAAATAAGCTTTTAAATTTTCCTTTAAAAGATGCACTTAAAACCTATAAAACAAGTATGTTAGTATGCTTTTTAATGACCGTTGTTTTAACCAGTGGTGTAGCGACTTTAATGATACTTCCAAAATATTTTGAAGAGCTATTATCGATAAATAAAACTTCAGCTTTATGGATACAAAATTTTGCTATTTTGGCTGTTATTTTAGGAGCGCTGATTCAAGGAATTTTGGCTAGCAAATGGGGAAGTTATAGAATTTGTTCTATTTTTAGTATAGCCTTTATGTTTTTTGGCATGCTTTTTAGTTTTTATGATGCAAATTTCTTATTTTATTTTTTACTTGCTTGTTTTGCTCAAGGTATTATTACTTTTGCTCCTGTTTTTATGACTCAAATTTTTAAAAGCGAACTTAAATTCAGCGGACTTAGTTTTGCTTATAATATTTCTTATGCACTTTTAGGTTTTCTAACTCCTTTTATAGTCAATGCTTTTTATAAAGAATATATAGGTGTTTATCTTATAGTGGTAGGGTGCTGCTCCTTGTTTAGCGTATTTTTACTCAAGCGCATTTTTGCAAGGAGCGAAGCAAAAGAACTAAGCGTTGTCTTTTAACACTTCAAAAACAACTCTAGATATTTTTTCTACTGAAGCAATTTCACAGTGTTCATCGGTTGAGTGAGGATTGTGGATATTTGGTCCTATAGAAGCACATAAAAGTTCTTGTTTCTTTTCTATGATACCGCATTCTAATCCTGCATGGATAGTTGAAACCCTAGCATTGGGCGAAACTTTTTTAAGAGCTTTTAATACCTTATCACTAAGTGCGTTGGCTTTGCCTTCCCAAGGAGGATAAAAATTAAAACTTTTTACTTTATAATCAAAAGCTTTAAAAAATTCTAAGGTTTCAAATTCTATTTGTTTTAAACCATCTAATATATTAGATCTTGCAAAAAGTTCAAATTTGATTTCTTGATTTTCCATTTTTAAAATGGCTAGATTGATACTAGTTTGCACTATATCTAAATTTTTATCATAAGCCCTAACTCCATGTGCAAAGGCATTGATGGTATTTAAAAGTTTTTTGCTTTGATCGCAAATTTCAAATTCGCCTTCTTCTTTAAATTCACATTTTATCCACTCATTGCCTTTTACTTCATTTTTAAAATGCACTAAAGCTTTTGCGTGTTTAGGTATAGAATTTATCCTTTCTCCACCTTCAAAAGAGATAATTTCTCCTTTGTTTTCTTTGATAAATTTAGCCATTTCTTTGATAGAGTTTTTTTCATTGTGTATGATATTAATCCCTGAATGTCCCCCTTGAAAATTTTGCGCTTGAAGTTTATAAATTTTACCCCTTGCCTTAAAAGTGTTAAAGTTTAACTTAGCTTCTATATCCACTCCACCTGCGCAACCTATCATGATTTCATCATCGCTTTCGTGATCTAAATTTAAAAGCATTTTGGAGCTTAAAGTGTGCTCGAGTGAATTTGCTCCCATTAATCCGACTTCTTCATCATTTGTAAAAAGACATTCCAGATTTTCAAATTCAGTCATAGCGCTCATCATGATGGCTATTCCTATGCCATTATCTGCCCCAAGACTTGAATTTGTAGCTCTTAAAAATCCATTTTCTTCATATACTTCTACCTTTGGAGCTTCTCCCATACAAACCATATCATAATGACTTTGGAGACAAATTTTAGGATTTCCTTTGATAGCATGAATATTTCCTGCCTTATCTACACTGACTTTAAAACCTTTATCTTTAGCATAAGAGCTTAAAAATTCTTTCATTTGTCCTGTTTCATAACTGCAATGTGGAATCTTGCATAAATTTTTAAAATTTGCTATAACATTTTGCATTCCATCTCCTTTTTTTGTTAAAATTATGGCATATTTTTCAAAATTCAAGGAAACAATGAGAATAAATTATAAGAAATTATTTAATTTAAGAAAAATTGCAAGCGATCCTAAAAAACTTTTAGCATTTTTGATTTTTGCTTTAATGATTGCTTTTGTGCAAAATTATATAGTACAAAATCCTAGTTTTAAAGCTCAAGTGATTAGGGTGATTGATGGTGATACTATTGAAGTTATTGTTAATAATAAAACTAGCAAGATACGATTTTTTGGCATAGATGCACCTGAATTGAAGCAAAATTTTGGCAAGCAATCAAAAGTGGCACTTGATAAAATTTTAAAAGACAAGGAAGTTTATATTTTTTCTAAAGACAAAGATAATTATGGTAGAATTGTTGCTATTGTAAAGCTTAATGATATAGATATCAATCAATTTTTAGTGAGCCAAGGATATGCTTGGGCGGATACATATTATACTAATGCTTATATTAAAGAGCAAGAAAAGGCTCAGAAAAATAAACTAGGTCTTTGGAAAGATGATAATCCAATAGAGCCTTATAAATGGCGCAAACAAAATAGATTTTAAAGGCAGGTAATGAGAAAATATATTTTAATGCTAGCTTTACTTTTTGGAATATCAGGATGCTTTGTAAATGAAAGAGGAATTTCAAATCGGTTTTATGATGATTGTCGTGAGTATTATGATGCAAGCGGAACTTATCACAAAGAGTGCCCCAAAAATTGGGTAGATATTAAAATGACTCCTTGATGATTTATTTGCGTAAGGATGCGGATAATGCCGACCCTATGGCTTCGGGATTTACCGTGCTCGCTGGAGAATCAGAATTTTCTGCTGCTTTGACTGTGTTAATAGGAGGTCGTTTGAGTTTAAATATATGCTCATCTGTGCTAACAACTTGTATAGTTGCTTCAAACATTTTAATCTCTTTTACATGCCCTACAACTTTTACATCTCGCTTTTTAGAAGTTTCATCAAATAAAGCATGAGCTTCAAGTTCTAAAACATCGCCTAATTTAAGTGGAGCGTAAAAGAAACATTTTGAACCGATAACAACAGAGAATTCTTTATTGATCGAAGCTTGTGCGACATAGTTTGCAGCAGCAAAAATAAAAGCATCAAAAACTAAACCTTGTTCATCTACAACCATATCGCTTGTAGTGATAAGTATTGACTTTGCAAAATTTTTATCAAGCTCTATGATGGTTCCTGCTAAGGAGGTGTTGAGCTCCGGACAAGTTAAAAGTTCAGCTCTTACACGAGAAATATCCTCGGCGGATACATATTCTTCAAGCTGTGCATATTCTTCAAAAGTATCTTTTTTTGCCATTTTTGTGCCTTTGGTGTTTTATATTATCTACTTCAAAACATTTCTTGATACCATATCGGCTTAGTAAATAAAAAATTTATACCCTTATGCGAACATAGACTCTTTTGGGTGCTTCATAACCCTCAATGGTAAGGTTTTTATTGTTTGGATCTAAAAAATTTTCTAAAGAAAAAGAATCAATCCAATCTGTCTTTCTTTGCTCGTTTTCATCTGTTATTTTTGTAGCTAGAACTTCAAATTCCTTAAATCCTGCTCTTTCGCACCAATTTTTTAAAGCACTAATACTAGGAACAAAATAAATATTTGGAATTTTAGAATAGGTTTTATTAGGAACTAGAGCAATCTCTCTTGGATCTTCTATATACATAGTGTCTAAAAATACAGTTCCATTTTTATTTAAGCCTGCTTTTAAATCTTTTAGCATTTTTACGGGATCACTTCTGTGATAAATCACTCCAAGACAGAAAATCACATCAAATTTCAACTCATATTTTGGCAAATCCTCCACGCCTAAAAGCTCATACTTTATAGAAGTTTTAGCAAGAGCATTTATGAGTTCAAATTGTAAGCGATATTTGATCGAAGGATCAAAGCCTATGAGTTTTTTTGGATTAAATTCAAGCATTTTAAACATATAATAGCCGTTATTACAACCAATATCAGCAACACATTTTTGAGAAATTTCTTTCATAAAGGGTTTTAGGATATTGAATTTAATAAAGCTTTGCCATTCTGTATCGATGAAAAGATCATCTATTTTAAAAGGTCCTTTTCTCCATGGTTTTAATTCTTTTGCAAGTTCTAAAATTTCATTTTCTGCTTGAGAGTTTGTTTTTAGGATGATACTATCTTCTAAATAAAGTTTAGAATTTAGTTCAATTTTTTTCAAATTTTCAATTTTGGAAAATAGGGGATGATTTAAGAATTGTTTTTCAAGTGGATTTTCTTGCATGTTTTTCCTTGATAATCTAATTTTAAAATAATAACAAAAAGAATTTGATTGTAGGTTAAAATATGTAAAATTATACATACTCTAAAACATTTTTTTTATTATCTAAACTTCTATCCAAATAAAACTACGGTTTGATATCCTCTTTGTGATAAATCATCGATCGCATTCTTTGCTGCTAAAAAAGTTTAAAGTCTTTTTATTGAAAATAATTCAAGAGTTGTTTATCCTTGCTTCTACTTAAGTAGGATTTATACGGTTTCTAAATTTTATAGAGTAAAAATCAAGATTAGTTCTCAGTTCTTCTGCTGTATATTCAACTTCTTGCATTTGTGTATTAAATCCTTTGATTTTAATTTCAAAGAAATTTAACAAAAAATTACAAAAAGCAATGAAAAGCTTTTGTTTTGAAAGTTAGCAATTATTCTATTAGTAGCTTTCTTAATACACTATTTCGTGAATTTATATATTTTAAAACAATACTTTTTTTTATTTTATTTTCATCTAAATCCAAAAAATCCAAATAAGCTCGAAATAAATTATTGTTTAAATCATCATTAAAATTATGTTTTATATTCATATTTTTAGAAAAATGAATAAAAAATTTCTTACAAAAATCGTTATTTTCTTTAAATAGCTGTATTAATTCTTCTTTTTTAAAAAAATTATACTGTTTGATTGCTTCAGAATTAAAACTACTTTCTATATTTTCATAGCTATTGATAAAAGTATTAATATTTTCATACTTATTTGTTTTGTGTTTTTCTTTAGTTTTTTCATAATAACGCTTCCATTTTTTATTCCCTAATAATTTTAAAAGGTTCTTATCGGATTTATAATCATCGCGAAAATCAAATTCTAATTCTTCTACAACAAGAGCTTCCATATAATACTGATTAATTTTTTCTTCTATATCGCTTAATTTTTTCTTTGCAATTTGCGTATTTGCAATTTGTGCATAGATTGAAAGTAATTCTTGATAAAAACCATAAGAATAGTGTGTCATTCCATTTTTTGAATAAAAGTCTATTTTTAGGAGTGAATTTTCAATATCTTTTACAAATTCCTCATCGTTTAAATTACCTGCTAAATATTCCGTTTTGCAGTTTTGAAGTTTGTAATAAAGATCAATTTTTAAAGTTTGATAAAAATCGCGTCTTAGTTGGTATTTTTCTTCTTTGCTTAAATAAAACATATTTTTTAGGTATTTTTCATAAAGATAGTAGTTTGAAGAAAAGTCGTTTTCTTCTATTTCAATAGAAAGATATTTTTTAATTTGAAATATTAATGAGATGTAACTTAATTTTAGAGCATCTGTAAATGTTTTTTTATTATCATACTTGCAAAACAATAAAAAACATTGCGTGTTAAAATAATCTATATGTTCTAATATATGATATAGCAACCTTAGATTGCCATTGCATTGTTCTTTATATCTTTCAAAAATAATATTTTCAATAATATTCTTTATGTCGTTTGTAGTTTTGGTATATTTGCTTATCTTCTCTTTTATAATTGCTTTTGCTACTTCATCATTATTTCTTATGGTTATTTCACAGTCAATAATTTTTTCTTTGTATATTTGATACCAGTTTTTATTATTTTGCTTAGCTTGCTCTTCCTTAGCTTTTGATTCATATGCCTGAAGTAAACTATTAAGATCTTGTTTGGTTTCTTTTTTCTTATTATCTATGGTTGAATTATTGTCTTGTTCTTTTAATTCATCTTCGTGAAAAATCATAACAACATTACATTCTTTGTCTTCCTTGAGTAAATTTACAAGTCCTAAAATTTCTTTTAAAGAAAGATTATTAGATCTTCTTTCTATATTATCAAAACACACAATAATATTATTAAAGTCTTCTTTTTTTGCAAAAGAAAAAATAGTATCAGGTTCTATTTTTATAAACTCACAACTTGCTTTTTTTATAAGATTACTTGCAACATTAGAAGCTTTTTTTGTAAAAGAATTATAAGTTCCGTATAATTTAAAAACTATCTCTTCTAATATTTGCTTATAACTTTCTTTACCAAAAAGATCTATATAGACAACTTTTTTATCAGCATTTATTTCAGAAAGTTTATTTTCAACTTGTTTCCATAAATAAGTTTTACCTATGCCCCAAGCACCATTTATAGCCAAACATTTTTTAGAATTGTTATTTAAAAGATTTGCAATATTGTCAATTTTATTCACTATACACTCCTATAAAATATTTATGTAATTTAAGTTTTTAAAGCCATATGAGTTATGTATCCTTTAAAATATCCTTTTAATAACATTAAAATAGATTCTTTATATCAACTTTTTTCTAATTTTTTCGAGTAGAAATAAAAATTTAGGAAAATTTTTTAACATGAATTTTTTAATGGGGCGAACTTTAATTTCAGCTTTGCATAGTTCTAAATTCTATTTTACATATTTGATAAGTTTAATTCATAGTATAAATGGTGCGGTTAGCGAGATTTGAACTCGCACACGCGGAGCGCACCACCCCCTCAAGATGGCGTGTCTACCAATTCCACCATAACCGCAAAAAAGTAAAAAACAAAAGCCCTATTAAATAGAGCTTTTTTATAGATTAAGCAAAAACTATAAAAGGATTTGCATAAAGTGCTATAAGAGCGATTACAAGAGCGTAAATAACTTGTGCTTCTATCATCGCTAATGCGATAAACATTGTTGTCATTAATTTTGGTCCAAGCCCTGGGTTTCTAGCTGTTCCTGCTATGGTAGCTGCTGCAGTATTACCCATACCGATAGCACCACCTAGTGCAGCAACACCAAGTCCTAAACCTGCCGCTAAAACAGAAAACGCTTTGATCCATACATTGATAGCTTCTTGTTCAACAGGTGCATTAGCTTCAGCCGCGAAAGCAGTTGCTGCAAGAGCTAAAAATAGAAAAAGGATTTTTTTCATTTTACAACCTTTCTTTAAAATTTGATTAGAGATTTTTAATGTTTTAATTTTAAACCAGTTCGGCTTGCGTATCCCTACTTAAGATTTAAAATCAAGTTGAAAATATATCAAAAAATATCTTTAATTTTATTGAAATTTACTAAATTTCACATTTTTAAAGTATTTTTATCACTTTCATTAAAGATTAAAACTTTTTTTGCTTTAATAATACTTTAAAATAATTTTTTAATACAAGGTTGTAAATTTTGAATTCTAAATTTTCGAAAATAGGTTTTATTTTAGCAGTTGCTGGTTCAGCTGTAGGTTTAGGAAATGCTTGGAAATTTCCTACTTTAGTGGGACAAAGTGGAGGCTCTGCTTTTATATTGCTTTATATTATTTTAACTTTGGGTGTAGGATTTGTTATCTTTTTGGCTGAACTTAGTATAGGAAAGATCAGTGAAAAAGATCCTGTTAATGCTTATGAAAAACTTGCTCCTTCAAATAAAAAGGCTTGGTCTTACGCAGGTTTTACCATGATAGGAGCGATTTTAATTGTTTCTTTTTATACTTTAGTAATTGGCTGGATACTTAAATATGCATACTTAAGCATTAGCGGAAATTTATATCCTGATCTTGATACAAGTTCTGCTGAATTTGGAAAATTAATCTCAAGCGATTTTTTAAGTCAATTTATATGTTTTACTTTGATTTTTTTAATTGTTTTTTACACAGTATCTAAGGGCGTAAAAAATGGTATTGAAAAATTAAATGTTTGGATGATGCCAGCTTTATTTATCTTACTTGTTTTGATGCTTATTTATGCAATGACTAAAGATGGTTTTATGATGGCGGTTGAATTTCTTTTTGTACCTGACTTTTCTAAAATCAGCACTTCTAACGTTCTTGAAGCTTTAGGACTTGCTTTTTTTAGCTTGTCTTTAGGAGTAGGGACTATTATCACTTATTCGGCAAGTTTACCTGAGCGTACAAATTTTATTACTAGTACTCTAAATATCATTTTCATCAATCTTTTAATCGGACTTTTAATGGGTTTGGTCGTTTTCACCTTTATCTTTGAGTTTGGTTTTGATGCAAGCAAAGAGGGTCCAGGTCTGATTTTTGTTTCTTTAGCGACTTTATTTCAAAAACTTGGACTTATTGGGCATATTTTAGGAGCAGCTTTTTTTATATCTTTGATTTTTGCAGGTATTACTTCAGCAGTTTCTATGATAGAGCCTTTTGCTTTTTACTTAATCAATAGCTTTGGAATGAGCCGTAAAAAAGCTTTGATTTTGATAGGAATTATAGTTTACACCTTGGGAATTTTATGTATTTTGTCTTCTTTGGATTCGACAGCATTTAAAATTTTTGGTCTTAGTGTTTTTGATCTTTTAGATACTTTATCAAGTAAGATTATTATGCCTTTGGGTGGAATTTTAGCTGCTGTTTTTGTGGGTTTTGTAATCAAAAAAGAAGCTTTACAAATTTTGTTCGGTCCTTATATGAAAGGTATATTTTTTGAACTTTGGTATATCTTTTTAAGATTTATTTCGCCTTTGGCAGTTATCGTTGTTATGATTAGTGCTTTTTTAAAGTAAAATCGGATTAAAAATGAGAACATATTTTTCAAAAATAGGTTTCATTTTAGCTGTTGCAGGTGGGGCTGTAGGTTTGGGAAATGCTTGGAAATTTCCGACCCTAAGCGCAGAAAACGGCGGTTTTGTTTTTGTTCTTTTGTATTTATTTTTTACTTTAAGCATAGGCTTTAGTATTTTTTTAGCTGAAGTATCTATGGGACGTTTAAGCAGAAGTGATTTAGCAAATGCTTATTATACTCTTGCAAAAAACCATGCCAAAAAATGGCGTTATGGTGGAATTTTCACTTTGGGTGGAATTTTTGTTCTTTCTTTTTATTTGGTAATTATGGGCTGGGTTTTAAAATATGCTTTAACCAGTCTTTATTATTTACCTAAAAATTTAGAGCAAGCAGGAAGTGATTTTTCTACTTTGATCAGTGTTGATTTAAGCAATTCCATTTTATTTTTTTCTTTATCTTTTTTTCTTACCTTATTGATCGTATCTAAGGGTTTGATAAAAGGTATTGAAAGATTAAATGTGCTTATAATGCCAAGTCTTTTTATCATGCTTGTTTTTATGTTGTTTTATTGCATGAGTTTTCAAAGTGGTTTTAAGCAGGCTTTTTCTTATCTTTTTTATCCTGATTTTTCAAATTTTAAATTAAGTTCTATTGCTGAAGCTTTGGGGCTTGCTTTTTTTACATTGTGTTTAGGTATAGGTTGTATAGTGACTTATTCTGCGGCTTTAAGTAAAAAAATAAATTTTATCAAAAGTTCTATTTTTATAGTTTTAATTAATCTTCTTATCTCATTTATCATGGGGCTTATAGTTTTTACCTTTATATTTGAATTTGGCGCAGATCCAAATGTGCAAGGCGCAGGAATAGTATTTGTATCTTTGATGAGTTTGTTTAATGAGCTTGGAATTTTAGGTTATGTTTTAGCCTTTTGTTTTTTCTTGGCTCTTTTTTTTGCAGGCATTACTTCAGCAGTTTCGATGATAGAACCTTTAACATTTTATGTGGTTAATAATTATAAAATTTCTCGCATTAAGGCTTTATTATTTATAGGTTTTATTGTTTTTGTATTAGGAATTTGTTGTATTTTGTCTTTAAATATTCATTTTTCTAGTTTGTTTAATTTTTTTGGAAAAGATTTTTTTACTCTTTTAGATAAGGTGACCTCTAATATTTTACTTCCCTTAGGGGCGATTGTAAGTTCTATATTTGTAGGTTTTTTTGTGGATAAAAAGCGAATTTATAAAATATTTTCCAAATTTGTAAATCGTCAAATATTTACAATTTGGCTATTTTTTATTCGTTTTATATCACCTATAGCAATTATTTGCATAATGTGTTATCAAATTTTTGTTAAAATTTCTTAATTATTTCATATAAGGAAAATAAATGGCTAAAAAATTTATAGATGTTATGGATACAAGTTTTAGAGATGGTTTTCAATCTGTGTATGGAGCTAGAGTCTTGATGCAGGATTTTTTTCCTGCAGTAGAAGCGGCTAAAGAAGCAGGAATAACTCATTTTGAATTTGGAGGTGGAGCAAGGTTTCAAAGCCTTTATTTTTACCTTAATGAAGATGCTTTTGAAATGATGGATAAATTCCGTTCAATTGTAGGAAAAGATGCAAATTTGCAAACTTTGGCAAGAGGTGTAAATACTGTTACCTTGGATACGGGAAGTAGAGAGCTTATTGATTTGCATGCTAAGCTTTTTGCTAAACATGGCACTACAACAATTAGAAATTTCGATGCTTTAAACGATGTAAATAATCTTAAATTCAGTGGTGAATGTATTAAAAAATATGGCTTAAAACACGAAATTACAATCACTTTAATGGATCTGCCACCAAACTGCCAAGGTGCTCACGATGTATTCTTTTATGAAAGAATATTAAAAGAAATTTTGGCTGCTGAAATTCCTTTTGATAGTATTTGCTTTAAAGATGCTAGCGGAACTTCAAATCCAAATAAAATTTATGAAACCATTAAAATGGCTAGAAAAAATTTACCACAAGATGTGCATATAAGGCTTCATACACATGAAACTGCAGGGGTGAGTATAGCTTGTTATTTAGCAGCTTTGGAAGCTGGGGTTGATGGTATAGATTTAGCAGCAGCTCCTGTAAGTGGTGGTACTTCACAGCCTGATATTTTAACTATGATGCATGCTTTAAAAGGCAAGGATTATGATTTGGGTGGATTAGAAGAAGAAAAGATTTTAAAATATGAAGCAGTTTTAAGAGATTCTTTAAGAGAGTATTTTTTACCACCTGAAGCTACAATGGTAAGTCCTTTAATTCCATTTTCTCCTATGCCAGGTGGAGCCTTAACTGCTAATACTCAAATGATGAGAGATAACAATATACTCGATAAATTTCCAGAAGTTATTCATGCTATGCGCGAAGTTGTAGAAAAAGGTGGTTTTGGAACTTCTGTAACCCCTGTTTCTCAATTTTATTTTCAACAAGCTTTTAACAATGTTATGTTTGGACCTTGGGAAAAAATTGCTGAAGGTTATGGAAAAATGGTATTGGGGTATTTTGGTAAAACTCCTGTCGAGCCTGATGCTGAAGTTAAAAAACTTGCAGCTAAGCAGTTAAATTTAGAACCTACCACAGAACTTGCTATTGATATAGCTGATAAAGATGAAACTAAAAGTATAGCTTATGTTAAAAGCTTGCTTGAAAAAGAGGGCATAGCAGTAAGCGAAGAAAATATTTTCATTGCTGCAGCTTGCAAAGAAAAAGGAATAGCATATTTAAAAGGCGAAGCTAAAGTTAATGTACGTAAAAATGCTCCTGTATCAAAATCAAATTCTATCGGAGTTGATGAGAATAAATTCACAGTTTCAGTTAATGGAAATAAATATCATGTAGAAGTAAGTGCTGGCTTTGATAAAGATGTAAATATTAAAAGTGTTCGCAAAGCAGATACTCAAGAGGATATTACGCAAGATGTGGATTCAAGTGAAGGTATACAAGCTGGAATTTCTGGTAATGTATTTAAAATTTATATTAATGAAGGTGAAGAGGTAAAATCAGGACAAGTTGTTATGGTTTTGGAAGCCATGAAAATGGAGATAGAGGTTAGTGCACCAAAAGATGGCATAATAGAAAAAATTTGTGTCAAAACAGGTGATAGTGTTAGCGAAAATAATTTAGTCGCAATATATAAAAAATAATTGAGGTCGCAAATGAAGAAATTCGAAAATTTGGGTTTAGAAAATATAAAAAAAGTTTATCATAATTTAAGTTTTGATGAGCTCTATGAGCATGAAAAGAAAAACGAAGAAGGACAATGCACGGATAATGGAACTTTTGCTGTAGATACAGGAATTTTTACAGGAAGAAGTCCAAAAGATAAATATTTTGTAAAGCAAGATCCTTCTAGCAAATATATAGCTTGGGGCAAAGTAAATCAGGCAATCACCAAGGAACTTTTCGATGAGCTTTTAATGAAGGCTAGAAAAGAATTAAGCAATAAAGAAATTTATGTGCAAGATGTTTTTTGTGGTGCTTCTTTGAAAAGTCGTAAAGCTATAAGATTTGTAACTGAAATCGCATGGCAAGCACATTTTGTAAAAAATATGTTTATTCGCCCTAATGATAAAGAGCTAGATGAATTTAAGGCTGATTTTATCGTTTATAATGCGTGCAAATGTGTCAATAAAGACTATGAAAAGAATGGTTTAAATTCTGAAGTTTTTGTGATTTTCAACATAGAAGAAAATATCGCAGTTATCGGTGGAACTTGGTATGGCGGCGAGATGAAAAAAGGAATTTTTTCTATGATGAATTATTGGCTACCGCTTGAAAATAAGCTTTCTATGCATTGTAGCGCAAATGTTGGTGAAAAAGGCGATGTTGCGCTTTTCTTTGGCCTGAGTGGCACTGGAAAAACAACTCTTTCTACGGATCCAAAAAGAAGGCTTATAGGCGATGATGAGCATGGATGGGATGATGAAGGAGTGTTTAACTTTGAAGGTGGATGTTATGCAAAAACTATCAATCTCGATCCTGAAAGTGAACCTGAAATTTATGGAGCGATTAAGAGAAATGCACTTTTGGAAAATGTGGTTTTAAGAAGTGATAAAAGTGTAGATTATAGTGATGCTTCAAAGACTGAAAATACTAGAGTTTCTTATCCTATAGAACATATAGAAAATCATGAACCAAGCTTAAAAGCAGGTCATCCAAAAAATATTATTTTTCTAAGTGCAGACGCTTTTGGAATTTTACCTCCTGTAAGCAAGCTTAGCAAAGAGCAAGCTATGTATTATTTTTTAAGTGGCTATACAGCAAAAGTAGCTGGAACAGAAAGAGGGATTACAGAGCCTCAAGCTACCTTTTCAGCTTGCTTTGGTGAGCCTTTTATGCCTTTGCATCCGACAGTTTATGCAAGATTACTTGGAGAAAAAATTGACAAACATGAAGTGAATGTTTATCTTGTAAATACAGGCTGGAGCGGTGGAAGCTATGGCGTGGGTAAAAGAATGAGTATAAAAGCTACTAGAGCTTGCATTAATGCTATTTTAGATGGAAGTATTACACAATGTGAATTTGAAAATTTTGATGTATTTAATTTGGCTATTCCTAAAACCTTAGCTGGTGTAGAAAGCTCCCTTTTAAATCCTATCAATACTTGGCAAGATAAGGATGAATTTATCGCTACTAGAAATAAATTGGCAAAAATGTTTAGTGATAATTTTAAACGCTATGAGGATGTAAAAGAGGGTGTAGAATACAGCCAGTTTGGACCTAAAATTTAAGGTGTATAAATGAAAAATGAGATGTGGTCAGGACGCTTTAGTGAAGCAAGCAATGAGCTTTTAAAAGAATTTAACGCAAGTTTAAATATAGATAGAACTTTGTATATGGAGGATATACAGGGTTCTATCGCCCATGCTACCATGCTTGAAAATTGTGGAATCTTAAAAAAAGATGAGCTAGAGGCTATTGTAAAAGGCTTGGAGCAAGTTAGAATCGAGATAGAGCAAAATCGCTTTGTTTTTAATATAGAAGATGAAGATATTCATATGGCTATAGAAAAGCGTTTAAGTGAGCTCATCGGGAGTGAAATAGGAGGAAGACTTCACACAGCTCGTAGTCGTAATGATCAAGTTGCAACTGATTTTAAATTATTTACAAAAAAATCTCATTTAGAGCTTATAATGCTTTTAAAAAATCTCATTCATACTTTACTTGCCCATGCTAGAATGCACAAAAAAACTATTATGCCAAGTTTTACGCATTTACAGCATGCACAACCTATAAGTTTTTCTTTTTATATTTTAAGCTATGCTTTTATGTTTATGCGCGATATCAAGCGTTTGCAAAATAGTTTAGAGCTTGCGGATTTTTCTCCCTTAGGTTCTTGTGCGTGTGCGGGAACTAGTTATGCAACTAACCGTAATCTTAGTGCCCAAATTTTAGGTTTTAAAGACATTATGCCAAATGCTATGGATGGAGTAAGCGATAGGGATTTTGCGCTCGATTTGCTTTATGATATAGCAGTGATTTTTACACATACCTCAAGACTTTGCGAAGAGATGATTTTATTTTCTGCTTCAGAGTTTGGATTTTTGACTATAAGCGATAGTTTTTCAACAGGAAGCTCTATTATGCCACAGAAAAAAAATCCTGATGTTTGCGAGCTTATACGTGGAAAAACAGGGCGTGTTTATGGAAATTTGATTTCTCTTTTAACGATTATGAAAGCACTTCCTTTAGCTTATAATAAAGACATGCAAGAAGATAAAGAAGGGCTTTTTGATAGTGTTAAAACAGCAAAAGATAGTTTGATTATTTTAAATGCTATGTTAAAAGAAGTGAAAATCAATAAAGAAAATATGTTAAAATCTTGTAAAAAAGGACATTTGCTAGCTACGGATTTGGCAGATTATTTGGTTCGAGAGAAAAATATTCCCTTTAGAAAAGCGCATTTTATAGTAGGCAATGTAGTTGCGCAAGCTGAAAAACAAGGGATTGATATAAGCGATATTGAAGATCTTTCAAAAATAGATCCTATTTTTGATGATAAAGCAATGAAATTGCTTGATTTTGAAAATTCTTTAAATTCTAAACAAAGCGAGGGTTCAAGCTCTGTTGCTAGTGTAGAAAAACAAATTCAAATTTTAGAAAGATTTCTTAAAAGTTTAGGCTAGTTTGCCTAAACATTAAATCTAAAGTGCATCACATCGCCATCTAAAACGATATAATCTTTTCCTTCAAGACGCAGTTTTCCTGCTTCTTTGGCACCATTCTCTCCTTTATAAGCGATAAAATCTTCGTAAGAAATCACTTCTGCTTTGATAAAGCCTTTTTCAAAATCATTATGAATCACGCTTGCAGCTTTTGGAGCTTTCCAACCTTTCTTAATCGTCCAAGAGCGCACTTCTAAAACTCCTGCTGTAAAATAGCTTATCAGTCCAAGTTTAGAAAAAGCAGTGCGTATGATTTGATCAAGTCCGCTTTCATTTACACCTAAAGAGCTTAGGAATTCAGCACTTTCCTCATCGCTTAAGCCGACCAATTCCTCTTCTATCTTGGCGCAAAGCTTGATGACCTCATGATTGTTTTTATTGGCATAGTCTTTTAAGATTTTTACATACTCATTATCTTCGCCAATGCCATTTTCATCAACATTTGCTCCATAAATCACTTCTTTAGCAGAAAGTAGTCTTAATTCTTTATTTAAAGCTTGAAAAATCTCATCTTCTTTTTGTGAGTAGGTGCTAGCTGGAAGACCTTTATTTAAATGTTCAAGTAAAGAATTTGCCATCTCAAGACTTTCTTTTGCACCTTTTGTGTTTGCTCTAGCTTCTTTATTGAGTTTTTCTATTTTTTTACCAAGCTGTTCTATATCTGCTAAAATAAGCTCTGTATTGATAATCTCAACATCCCTTAAAGGATCAACACCTCCTTCAACATGAGTAATATTTTCTTCATCAAAACATCGCACAATGTGTAAAATTACTTCTGTTTCGCGTATATTGGAAAGAAACTTATTTCCTAATCCTTCACCCTTGCTCGCACCTTTTACAAGTCCTGCAATATCTACAAATTCTATCAAAGAATGCATAATTCTTTCAGGCTTTACAATTTTGGCAAGTTCATTTAGTCTTAGATCAGGAACTTCAACCATAGCCTTATTAGGTTCTATGGTGCAAAAGGGATAATTTGCACTTTGGGCATTTTGTGCCTTGGTTAAGGCATTAAAAGTGGTTGACTTTCCAACATTTGGAAGACCTACTATACCGACGCTTAAACTCATTTATTTTTCCTTAAAAGATGAATTAAAAAATTAACACACATTCTAACTCCTGCTCCACCGGCACCAAAGCTATTATAGCCCCAAGATTTTTCCGTGTAAGCAGGTCCTGCTATGTCAAGATGGAGCCATTTATCTTTGTATTCTTTGCGTATGAATTTATCTAAAAATAATCCAGCTGTAATCGCACCACCATAGCGACTAGAAGCAGTATTGCTAACATCTGCGATATTAGATTTTATAAGCTCTTTTAAGTATGGGTTAAAGTGCAAGATAGTCGCATATTCTCCGCTTTTTTTAGAGCTTAAATAAAATTCGTTTTGTAATTCTTCATTATTTCCCATAATACCACTTGTAAATTCCCCAAGACCTACAACGCAAGCTCCTGTAAGAGTTGCCATATCAATAAGCAAATCAGGTTTTAAATCTTGAGCATAAGATAAACAATCAGCTAAAACCAAACGCCCTTCAGCATCGGTATTTCTAACTTCTATGCTTACACCTTCGCGTGAAATTAAAACATCATCTGGCTTATAAGCGTTTCCGCCTATCATATTTTCAGTTGCACCTAAGATACAATGTACTTCTAGTTCTAAAGCAAGTTCAGCAACCGCTTTGATAATCCCCATCGCAGCTGCAGCTCCGCTTTTGTCTGCTTTCATAGTAAGCATATAATCGGCAGGTTTTAAACTTAAACCACCACTATCGTAGGTTAAACCTTTGCCTACAAATACTACACGCTTTTTAGCATTCTTAGCTTTGTAGCTAAGATGGATCAGACGCGGTGGATGAGCAGAAGCACGATTAACAGCTAAGAATGCATTCATTTTCTCTTTAGCAAGAAATTTTTCATCATAAATTTTGCATGTAATATTTTTATTTTCTTTAGCTAAATTTTGAGCATCTTCTACCATTTTTAAAGGAGTGTAAATTTCAGGAATTTCGTTGACTATATCTTTGGTAAAATTTGTCGCATTAGCTAGAATTTCACCACGCAAAAGACCTATTTTTGCTTCATCAAGATTAAATTTTTTAGCATTTAGTTCTTCAGTAGAGATTATAATTTTTTTCAAAGTGCTTTCTTTTTTTTCGCTTTGGTATTTGTCAAATTTATAAGCTCCAAAAAGTACACCCTCAACTAAAGAAGCAAAACTTCTTACAACGCAATCACCTAATATACTAGGAAGTTTTACACTTTTAATATTTAATTTTTCTAAATTTTTATAAGCCGTATAAAGTGCTAATCTTATATCCTCATAATTTAAACTTTTAAGCTCTATAAATAATCTTTTATTATTTAAATCGAGTAAATTTCCCTCGCCTGTATAGTTGCTTAATTTAAAAAAATCTTTTTCGTTTGCGAATGGTTTTAAATTTTTATCTTGTATAAAAACAAGTTCAAAATCTGCTTTTATACTATGAATTTTTTTATCGCTTAATTCAAATATCATTTTTTTTCCTTTTTTCTTTAAGTATAGCTTTTTCAATTTGTTTAAAGGTGAAAACAAGTAAAGATAAAAAGCATATTATCATAATGGCAGCTAAATACCAATGATTTTTAGCCCAGGTTAAAAAATTCTGGATTAAATTACCAAAATGCCAAGCTAAAAGTATGGTAATAGCAGCCCAAACCCAAGCACTAAGAAGATTGATAATAGCAAATTTTTTAGCGCTATAACGCGTAATACCTATGCTCATAGGGATTACAGTTCTAAAACCATACATATAGCGTTGTATAAAAATAATAGGCCAGCCAAAACGTTGCAAAAGCAAGTGGGCTACGGCAAATTTGCGTCTTTGTGAACGGAGTTTCTTTTGGATATAGCGTTTATTATATCTTCCTATATAAAAATAAATTTGATCCCCAACAAAGCCGCCCAATCCAGCTATAAATATAGCTAATACTACATGCATTTTTCCATCATGGGCTGCAAGTCCAGCAAAAATAAGTCCAAGCTCGCCTTCTAAAATACTCCAGCAAAAAAGTATCAAGTAACCCCAAGTTTCAACATGCTCGTTCCAAATTCTTATAATAAATTCTTCCAAAGAAAAGTCATTTTTAACCAAACCATGAATCACATAGATTATTAGAGCAATTAAGACGATAAAGATAAAAAATTTAAACCATTTTCTCATCACACCCTCCTAAAATTCTAAAACGCTATATACAGAACAATGCTTTTGTAATTTTTCTTCACCGCCTAAGTTTTTCAAATTCATTAAAAAACAAGCCTCGATACATTCTCCTCCTGCTTTTTTAATAAGCTCAAAAGAAGCAAGTGCTGTCCCACCTGTAGCTATAAGATCATCTACAAGTAAAATTTTTGCATTTTTTATATTTCTAAATGCATCTTGATGAATTTCTACTCTATCTGTCCCATACTCAAGCTCATATTCGCAAGAATAGGTATTGGAAGGAAGTTTGTTGGGTTTGCGTATAGGAACAAAAGGTAAATTTAATTTAGCGCAAATCATTGCTGCGAAAATAAAACCTCTACTCTCAGTTCCTGCTATAAAATCTAAATTCATACTTTGATAACGCTTACTTAAATGATCCAGTAGAAAAGATAGGGCTTTTTGATTATTAAGTAGGGTTGTAATATCTCTAAAAATGATACCTTCTTTTGGAAAATTTGGAATAACGCGTATGCTTTCTGATAAAAATTGTTGTTCGTTTTGTGTAAGTTTTGTCATAATAATGCCTCAATTTTTGCTTCTAACTCTTTAATTCTTTGTCTTAGTTTATCATTTTCTAAACGGTATTGTGAATTTCTTGTTCTTAAAGAAGTTAAATCCGCTTTTATTTTATTTAGCTCTTCGGTTAAAATATCGATATTTCCAAGGCTACGTTGAAGTTGAATTTGGAGTTTTCTAATGACTATTTCAGTATCATCAAGATTATTTTTTATAAAATCTTTTGAAGTTTTTTCTTTATTGAGTAGGGTTTTATAATAAAACAACATAACAACCAAATAAATAGTAGCACAAATAAGTGCAGTAAAAATAAGCCAATTTGCAAACATTAACAATCTACCTCAATTTTTTGAATTCTTTTTACATGTCTACCTTGATCAAAAGGTGTTTGAATAAAATTTTCTATCATATCAATAGCCGCATCAATGCCAATCAATCTGCCCCCAAAAGCCAAAACATTTGCATCGTTATGCTTTCTAGCAAGTTTAGCACTCAAGCTTTCATTGCATAAGGCACAGCGAATATTTTTATGACGATTGGCAGCTATAGAAATTCCTATCCCAGAGCCGCAAATTAAAATCCCAAAACTTTGTTCATCTATTTTGGAGGCTAACAAATGTGCATAATCTGGATAATCACAACTTGTAGGATTATTTGTTCCAAGATCATCAAAAGGAATTTGCTTTTCTTGAAGAAAAGCACAAATTTTTTCTTTAAGCATAAAACCTGCATGATCGCTAGCAATATAAATTTTTTCTCTAAGCATAAAAATTCCACAATTTTAAAAATTAAAGCGTCTATATTAACATAACAAATCATAAAAAAAGCTTTTTGTTTTCAAAATAAATTTAAAACTAAGCTTTATTTTTTGTATATATGTTACAATATATATTTTAAGAATTTTAATCCATTTTAACAAATAGAGGGAAAATTAAATGAAACTCCTATTGATAGGATCATCCACCGGAGGCCCCAATCAACTGAAGTTTTTATTAAAAGATGTGGATATAAAAAATACTTGCGTAGTTATAGCTCAGCATATGAGTGCAAGTTTTATACCTTCTTTTGTAAATCAGTTTAATAAAGAAGCCTTAAGCGAAGTAAGTCTTTTAAACGATAAAGAAGTTTTGACAAATAAAATTTATATTTGCCAAAAAAATACTATTTTATCAGGAAATTTAAATCTTATGGCAAATTGGAAAGAAGTTGCTACAAGCTTTAAACCGAATGTGGATTTGTTATTTCACTCGGCTGTGCCTTTGATAAAGACAAATAAAATTTTAGCTGTAATACTAACAGGAATGGGAGATGATGGGGCTAAAGGGTTGTTTGAATTATATAAGGTAGGGGTAAAATGTTTGTGTGAAAATGAGGCTGATAGTATTGTATATGGTATGCCAAAAAGAGCAAAAGACATAAATCCAAAATTAAGGCCTATGAGTTTAAAAGAAATTAAACAAGAAATTTTAAATTTTATAAATGAAGAATGAGGGTTTGAATTTATGGAAGAAAAAATTAATCCTAGTGAATTAGAACTTAATGAATTTATCAAGATTGTTAATGAAATTAGTGGTATAGATTTAAATGAAAAAAGAAATATTTTAGCTTTAAAATTATCAAAATTTGTTTCAAATGCAGGTGTAAAAACTTTTGCTGAATTTTTAAGCAAGCTTCGAATCAATAGACAACTTAGGCAAGATACTTTAGATTTTGTTACCATAGGAGAAACATATTTTTTAAGAGAATTGTCGCAATTAAAAGAGATTATTTATTATGCTAAAAGCCTCGAAAAAACAGTAAATATTTTAAGCGCTCCTTGTTCTAGCGGTGAAGAGGTGTATTCTATGGCGATTTTAGGAGCTCAGAATTTCCTTAAAGATATGATGATTTTAGGTATTGATATAAATTCAAGCGTAATCGAAAAAGCAAAAGCGGGTAAATATCAAGGTAGAACTTTACAACGTCTAAGTGAAAGCGAAAAAAGAAGATTTTTCACAGATATTGGAGACCAAACATTTAGTATCAATAAAAGCGAACTTTGCACATGTAGATTTGAACTGTGTAATGTTTTTGAAGATAAATTTTTAAGGCTTGGAAAATTTGATATTATCGCTTCTAGAAATATGATGATTTACTTTGATTATGATTCTAAAATTAAACTCATGGAGCGTTTTTATCAAATTTTAGCTGATAATGGCAGGTTATATGTGGGCAATGCTGATTTGATTCCTGAAACTGCATTTTTCAAAAAAATTTTTTCACCTAGAGGTGTGTACTATGAAAAAATTTGATTATATTTTCTTAAATTTTACAAAAAGTTACACTTTTTTATATCTTCATTAAAATAAAGTTACTATCTTTAGCTTAAATTTTTGATTTTAATGCTATAATATTGTCAATATAATAAACCCTATTATTATTAATTTTTAAGTTTAATCAAAAAAGGAAAGATTTTGATAGAGTTAAGAAATGTAAATAAATATTATGGAACCCATCATGTTCTTAAAAATATTAACCTTTGCGTTAAAGAAGGCGAAAAACTTGTTATTATAGGTCCTAGTGGAAGTGGAAAAAGTACCACTATTCGTTGTATGAATGGACTTGAAGAGGTGAGTTCTGGCGAAGTTGTTGTAAACAATCTTGTTTTAAATCATAAAAATAAGATTGAAATTTGTAGGAAATATTGTGCTATGGTTTTTCAACATTTCAATCTTTATCCTCATATGACTGTTTTACAAAATTTAACTTTAGCTCCTATGAAACTTCAAAAAAAATCGCGTCAAGAAGCCGAAGAAACAGCCTATCAATATCTTAAAGTGGTTGGACTTGTGGATAAGGCAAATGTTTACCCAGCCACACTTTCGGGTGGACAACAACAACGTGTTGCTATCGCAAGAGCGCTATGCACTAAAAAACCTTACATCTTATTTGATGAGCCTACTTCAGCACTTGATCCTGAAACTATACAAGAAGTTTTGGATGTAATGAAAGAAATTTCTACACAAAGAAATACAACTATGGTTGTGGTAACTCACGAAATGGGTTTTGCTAAAGAAGTTGCCGATAGAATTATCTTCATGGAAGATGGCGCTATTGTAGAAGAGAATGTTCCTAGTGAGTTTTTTTCTAATCCTAAAACCGAAAGAGCAAGACTCTTTTTGGGAAAAATTCTTAAAAATTAAACCAAATTTTGAAAGGAGAAATAATATGGTTTTTAGAAATTCTTTATTGAAATTAGCAGCACTTGCTTTAGGAGCTTGTATGGCTTTTACTAGTGCAAATGCAGCTGAAGGAAAACTCGAAGCTATTAAAGCCAAAGGAGAGTTAGTTGTAGGTGTAAAAAATGATGTGCCACACTATGCTCTACTTGATCAAGCTACGGGTGAAATTAAAGGCTTTGAGGTTGATGTTGCTAAAATGCTTGCTAAAAGTATTTTAGGAGATGAGAAGAAAATCAAACTTGTAGCGGTAAATGCTAAAACAAGAGGTCCATTACTTGATAATGGTAGTGTTGATGCGGTTATAGCAACTTTCACTATCACTCCAGAGAGAAAAAGAGTGTATAATTTTTCAGAGCCTTATTATCAAGATGCTGTAGGGCTTTTAGTTTTAAAAGAGAAAAATTATAAATCTTTAGCAGATATGAATGGTGCTACTATAGGTGTAGCTCAAGCAGCAACTACTAAAAAAGTTATCAATACTGCAGCTAAAAAAATAGGCGTTAAAGTAAAATTCAGCGAATTTCCTGATTATCCTAGTATAAAAGCAGCTCTGGATGCAAAAAGAATTGACGCATTTTCAGTTGATAAATCTATTTTGCTAGGCTACAAAGATGAAAATAATGAAATTTTACCTGATAGTTTTGATCCTCAAAGCTATGGCATAGTTACAAAAAAAGATGATGTAAATTTTTCAAATTATATTGACGAATTTGTAAAACAAAACAAAACTGAAATCGACGCTTTAGCTAAAAAATGGGGTTTATAAAATGAATGAGAGTGTAGGCTTTGTGGATAAATTAAGGCAACTCCTTAGTTCTTGGGGTTTATATGATGAAAGTAGTACAAATCCTTTTGCGATTTGGAAATTTGTAGACGCTTTGGATAATGGAGATGCTTTTATTAGCGGTTTTATTTATACTTTAGAAGTGAGTATTCTTGCTTTGCTTATAGCAATTGTTTTTGGAACTATAGGCGGTGTAATGGCTACAAGTAAAATTAAAATCCTAAGAGCCTACACTCGAGTGTATGTTGAACTTTTTCAAAATATTCCCTTGGTGATACAAATTTTCTTTTTGTATTTTGCTTTACCAGGCTTGGGAATCCATCTTGATATTTTTACCATCGGTGTTTTGGGTATAGGTGCTTATCATGGTGCTTATGTAAGTGAGGTTGTAAGAAGTGGAATTTTATCTGTTCCTAGGGGACAATTTGAAGCTTCAAGCTCTCAAGGTTTTACTTATATTCAGCAGATGCGATATATTATAGTTCCACAAACTATAAAAATAATCCTACCACCGATGACAAATCAAATGGTAAATTTGATTAAAAATACTTCTGTATTGTTAATTATAGGTGGAGCAGAACTTATGCATTCTGCAGATAGTTATGCTGCTGATTATGGAAACTATGCTCCTGCATATATTTTTGCGGCAATTTTGTATTTTATCATTTGTTATCCTTTGGCGTATTTTGCAAAAGTTTATGAAGACAAGCTTAAAAAAGCTCATTTAACAAGATAAGGGGTTTGGTATGGAAAATGTTTTTAATGCTCAAAATATTGAATTTTTAATGCAAGGTCTAGCTCTTACCCTTAAAATTGCCTTGGCAACTTGTATCATATCTATCGTTTTTGGGACTTTTTTAGCTATTACTAAAAATTATGGGGATAGATTCAGTAGATTTTTAGCAACTTGCTATATTGATATTTTTAGGAATACTCCATTGCTTTTATGGATGCTTGCTGCTTGTTTTGTTTTACCTTCATTTTTTCCACAAATGCCACAAGCTTTTTGGGGAACTATAGGATTTTCATTATATACAAGTTCTGTTATGGCTGAAATTATACGTGGTGGTTTAAATTCTATTCCAAAAGGACAATTTGAAGCAGCTTATTCTCAAGGGTTTGGTAAATTTTTTACTCTTTTTTATATTATCTTGCCTCAAACTTTTAGAAAAGTTGTTCCATCTTTGCTTTCTCAGATTGTGACTACTGTAAAGGATACAGCTTATTTAGCAGGCTTACAAATAGCAGAGCTTACTTATAATTCTAAAAATATCTTAGCTAGACTTACGAGTTTTGATGAAATTTTAGCCACTATAGGTTTTGTCGCTCTTATTTATTTTGCTATATGTTTTTCATTGTCTATGCTTGTAAGATATTATGCTAAAAAAACCGCTTATGTTTCGTAAAAAATATGTATTTTAATCTAAGAGTTTGAAAATTTACAGCATTTTTTAAATTTTATTTTATTAAAATCTTATTTTAATATTATTCATAAAAGGTCTTTTATGCGCGGTTATAAAATTTTTTCAGGTTCGGCTAATGTAGAATTTGCGAAACAAATTTCTAAATATCTTTCTTTGCCCTTAAGCGATGCTGGAGTAAAGCGTTTTAGCGATGGAGAAATTAGCGTTCAAATTGATGAAAGTGTACGTGGCAAAGATGTTTTTATTATCCAAAGTACCTGTGTGCCTACTAATGATAATTTGATGGAGCTTTTAATCTTAACAGATGCTTTACGACGCTCAAGTGCAAATTCTATTACAGCTATTATTCCTTATTTTGGCTATGCAAGACAAGATAGGAAGGCAAACCCAAGAGTACCTATTACTGCAAAACTCGTTGCTAATTTGATTGAAGCAGCAGGGATTGATCGTGTAGCTACTATCGATTTACATGCCGGACAAATTCAAGGTTTTTTTGATATACCAGTTGATAATCTTTATGGAAGTATAGTGTTTAATGACTATATTAAAACCAAGCATTTTAAAAATGCTATTGTTGGAAGTCCTGACATAGGTGGAGTAGCAAGAGCTAGAAGTGTAGCTAAAAATTTAGGACTTGATATAGTTATAGTAGATAAAAGACGCGAAAAGGCTAATGAGAGTGAAGTCATGAATATTATCGGAGATGTCAAGGATAAAGAAGTGATCTTAGTTGATGATATTATTGATACTGCAGGTACTATTGTAAAGGCCGCTGAAGCTTTAAAAAATAAAGGTGCAAAATCTGTTATGGCTTGTTGCACGCATGCTGTTTTAAGTGGTAAAGCTTATGAAAGAATTGCTTCAGGAGCACTTGATGAGCTTGTAGTTACCGATACTATTCCTTTAAGAGAACAATTGCCCAATATAAAAGTTTTGAGCGTAGCTCCTGTATTTGCTGAAGTAATACGCCGTGTTTACCACAATGAAAGTGTAAATTCTCTTTTTATTTAACTATATTTTTTTGAGAATATTCTATCTTAATACAAAATGAATCAGAACTATCTATATTGGTAGTTCTATAATTTTCTTGTTTTCAATAATTTACTTAAAACAATAAAAGATATTTTTAATAATAAAAAATAAAATCAAGCAATATTATATAAATATTTTGATCCTAAACAATAAAACTTATTTTAATCAGATCAATATTAAAATAATTATAAAAAGTAATATAGATTGTATTTTTATTTTTTTTGAAAAATGTCACTTAAAGAAACAAAAAGAATATTTTTTTCTAAGATGTAAATAAACTAAACAAATATTTTGTTTTGTTTGTTTATAAATTTGGTATCCTTTGAAATATTTTTATTATTTTAGGAGAACTATGGCTCGTTTTGGAACTAAAATTTTATGGCTGTTTGTTGCAGTTTTAGGCGCTATTTGTTTTGCTCACTTGGCTCTACAAAATGGCGAAAGTGTGTCAGCAATTTATTTAGTGGTTGCTGCTGTGTGTATCTATATAATAGGATATAGATTTTATGGACGCTTTGTAGCATATAAGGTTTTAGAACTTGATAAAAATCGTGCTACACCTGCGGTTTTAGAAAATGATGGACGCGATTTTGTTCCTACAAATAGAACGGTTTTGTTTGGACATCATTTTGCTGCTATTGCAGGTGCTGGTCCTTTAGTAGGTCCTATTCTAGCTGCTCAGATGGGATATTTGCCTTCTATGCTTTGGATTTTAGTAGGAGGTGTTTTAGCAGGTGCAGTTCATGACTTTGTTGTGCTTTTTATATCTACTCGTAGAAGGGGTAGAAGCTTAGGTGAAATAATCAAAGATGAAATGGGTAGTTTTACTGGAGGTGTTGCTATGGTAGCAATCTTTGGTATTATGCTCATTATTATCGCTATTTTGGCTATGGTGGTGGTAAAAGCTCTAGCAGAATCGCCTTGGGGATTATTTACAATCGCAATGACTATTCCTATAGCAATTTTTATGGGAGTCTATATGCGTTTTATTCGTCCAGGTAGAGTAGGTGAGGCTTCGGTTATAGGTTTTGTGCTTTTAATCTTAGCAATTCATTATGGTAGTGTTATAGCCGCTGATCCTTATTGGGCAAAAATATTTACCCTAGAAGCTCCAACTTTAGCGATTATCATGATGGCTTATGGTTTTATAGCAGCTGTTTTACCTGTATGGTTTTTATTGGCTCCAAGAGATTATCTTTCTACTTTCTTAAAGATTGGTGTTATTGTTGTGATGGCTGTAGCTATTATTATTGTTGCACCTGATTTACAAATGCCAAAAACTAATACTCAGTATTTTGATGGAACAGGTCCTGTATTTGCGGGTGCTATTTTTCCATTTTTGTTTATAACTATTGCTTGTGGCGCTATTAGTGGCTTCCATGCCCTTATTTCAAGTGGAACTACTCCAAAAATGCTTGAAAATGAAACTCATGCCCTACCTGTTGGATACGGTTCTATGCTTGCAGAAAGTGCTGTAGCGGTTATGGCTTTAATTTGTGCTTGTATCTTGCATCCTGGACTTTATTTTGCTATAAATTCAAGTTCTGCTTTAATAGGATCTGATGTTGTAAGTGCTGCACAAGCTATTTCAAGCTGGGGATTTAGCATCACTCCTGAAGAAATTTCTACTTTAACTACAAATATAGGAGAATACACTATACTTTCTAGAACAGGTGGAGCTCCGACTTTTGCTATAGGTGTAGCTTTGATTTTACATGAGCTTTTTGGTGGTATTGATCTAATGGCTTTTTGGTATCATTTTGCTATATTGTTTGAAGCTTTATTTATCTTAACAGCTGTGGATGCTGGAACTAGAGCTTGTCGTTTTATGGTGCAAGACATACTAGGTAACGTTTATAAACCTTTAGGAAATATTCACAATTATCCAGCTGGACTTTTAGCAACTGCATTAAGTGTTGCAGGATGGGGATATTTCCTTTATCAAGGTGCGATTGATCCTAAAGGTGGTATTTATACTCTTTGGCCTCTTTTTGGTGTAAGCAATCAAATGCTTGCAGGTATGGCTTTACTTCTTGCTACAACCATACTTGTAAAAATGGGCAAGGCGAAATATACTTGGGTAACTTTGGTTCCTGCTACATTTGTTTTAGTAGCAACTTTATATGGAGGAATACAAAAAATTATGCCTTATGAAGAAGGGAATAAAGTAGGAAATGCTGTAAGCCATGTGGCAGCAGTTACTATACAAAGTCAAAAAATTCAAGATTTGGAATTGAAATTAAACAATGCTAAAGATGAAAATGAAATTGCAGCAATTGAAAAAGAAATTTCTATAGCCACTCAAAGCAAAATTGGAAATTTAATCAATGCAATTCTTTGCGTATTTTTCATGTTAGCAACATTACTTGTCATACTCTCTTGCATAGGAATTTGCCTAGGTAAGATTAAAATTCCACTAAAAGAAACTAAATATATTAAACTTAATGAATTTCAAAAAGTTTAAACATTACTATGAAAAAGCCGAAAGGTTTTTTCATCCCTTAGTGGGACTTTCGAGTTATGATAAGTATCTAGAACACATGAAACATAAACATCCTGAAAAAACCCCAAAAACTAGAGGAGAATTTTTCAAGGAATGTTTAGATAAAAAATATAATAGCGGCGGTTTAAACAAATGCTGATAAGCTTAAAAGGATAAAGTTTTTATCATACAAAAAATTAAGCTTGAGTATTTACAAATCCATGAATTTTCTTCAATTCTTCACTAATAGGTTTTTTCTTTCCCTCTCTTGTAACACTAACATAAGTAACTAAGGCAGAGGTTACATTGATACAAGAAGTGCAGCCTTGTGAATCTACCCTTTGAGCAGTAACTTCTACTTCTACGCCTATGGAAGTCTTTCCTACACTGACAATTTTAGAATAACAAGAAATAATATCGCCTATAAAAACAGGTTCTTTAAAAACTACTTTATCCATAGATATAGTTACGACGCGCTCAGGAGAAAGTTCTCTAGCTGCTATTGCTCCTGCTAAATCAATTTGCGAAAGTATCCATCCACCAAAAATATTACCTGCAGGATTGGTATCGCTTGGCATTGCGACAATTTTTAATTTTGGTTCTCCCATATTTCTCATTTTTTACTCCTTATTTTAAAAAATGAATTATAATTTAATAAAGTTAAAAAGGAGAACAAAAGTATGAATAATTTCAAAGAATTAGCAAAACTTGTAAGAAATCGTAAGGAAAATATCAATCTTTTTTATAATCTTTTAGATTCTGAGCAATGGGATGAGTATTTTGAGAGACTTTTGGCTCTTAGTGAGCTAAAAAGAGACAAGACAACTCTTTTGGCTATATTAAGACGCTTAGTTGATCTTAAAGAAGAAAATTTAATACAAGAGTGGAAAAAAAATAATTTTAAAGAAGAAAAAATCACTGAACTTAAACATAAATTCTATGAGGAGATAAGAAAATTTTATGAAAAAGAACATCAAGAGCTAATTAATGAGCTCAAAGAAAGAAAAATTGTAAATGATTTTTATCAAAATCTTATTCAAGGAGTGCATAATATAGGCTTAGTCATCAATGCTTTTGAAGTTTCATGGACTAAAGAGATTATAGAAAAAAACAATAAAATTTTAGCAACCCAATTTCCAAATTTAGACGATGCAATGGAATTTTTACGAAAAAATCAACTCTATCAAACAACTCCAAAGGGTGATATTTGCGAGAGAAGCTACGGCGTTTTGGTAAGAATAGGAAATATATGGAAATTTGTTCCTTATGCAAGATTTTTTGAAAATGAAATTTTAAAACTCGAATTTGCTTTTGATGATATGATTGATAAATTAAAACAAATAGCTAAAAATGAAGACGAGCTAGCTTATATAGAATATTTTCAAAAGTTAAAATTAGCTTTTTGCGAAAAGGAGGAAAAAAAGGTTATAGGGGCATGGCAAGAAGCTGAATTTGCATGGATGAAAGTCAAATCTCCATTGCAAGTAGGACATCCTTTAGAATATTATGAAGATAGTTACACTCATGCTGTAGCTTTGGAGTGGGATATAAGAATAGAAGATGAGAGTGATTTTGATACCTTAAAATTTTCAAAAGAGATTAAACAAAGTTTTATGCGTGTATATGAAAATATTGGTATTCAAGATGAGCAACTCAAAAGTGAGGTTTTGCATAATATCGATAAAACACAGCTTTATATTTGTGCACCGATGATTTATTATGGAGCTGAACTTAAGGGTTTATTTTCTGCACAAGTTGTTCCTAATGATGAATCTGTAAGTTCTATCGCAGGAAAAAAAATCTTTGCTTTTTTAAATTTCGTTTATGAAAATGCAAAAACAAAACCTTTTATGAGAATTGCTAGTGAAATTTTTGATAAAGATTTTTTGAACTATGGAAGAGATATTTTATTTTTCAAAGAAAAAGTTTGGAAAAGGGTTTATGAGGTTTCAACTATAGGCCATGAATTTGGTCATATATTTTTTACCGCTAAAGACAGTGAAAAACTTATGAATCAAAGTGGCTTTTTTAAAAATATCGAAGAATACAAGGCAACAAGTGGTGGACTTGTTAACTTCTTTTATCATGAACAAGAGGATTTAAAATTACCTGTTTTTCATGAGCTTATTAAAAGAGCTGTATCTTTGATAGCTTGGCAAAGAGTGGAAGAGGTTAAGCCTTATTATACAGAGGGACTTATTCATTTATCACTATTGTTTCAAAGTGGAGTTTTGAGATTTGAAAATAATAAATTAAATGTTAATTTCAATCTAGATTATTATGAAAAATTTAAGGATGCAACTTTAAAAAATTACCACGATTTAGCCAAGCATTATGCTTTAAAGCTTGATGCTAAAGAATTTTTAAATCGTTTTTGTATTTTAGAAAATGATATTTTTATGCCTCTTCATTCTGAATGCAAAGAATTTGTTCAATTCTATTATAGTTTATATGAAAAAATAGGCAATGAAATTGACAATAGTGGGGAATTTGAGCGTTATAAAATGCAAAAAAAATCCTAAAAAAACTTGTTTTTACTTGATATTGTTTTCTAAATATGCTAGAATTAGGCGTTTCAATATAAAACAAAGGAGCTTTTATGACTAAAGCAGATTTCATTTCGCAAGTTGCTCAAACCGCTGGGCTAACAAAAAAAGATGCTACTGCTGCTACTGACGCAGTTATTTCTACTATCACTGATGTATTGGCTAAAGGTGATAGCGTTAGCTTTATAGGTTTTGGTACTTTCTCAACAGCCGAAAGAGCTGCAAGAGAAGCAAGAGTACCAAGCACTGGTAAAACCATTAAGGTTCCTGCAACTAGAGTTGCTAAATTTAAAGTGGGTAAAAACCTTAAAGACGCTGTTGCAAAAGCTAAAAAGAAAAAATAATATTAGGGCTAGAAGCTTTTCTAGCCTTAACGAATAAAATTTTTAAATTAATCCGACAATTTATATCCTTTATTTACTTTATTTTTATAAACTTACTTGAAACTAAATTTTTGAAAGGTTGGTTTTATGAGAGTTTATAAAAAAGTAAATGAACTTATAGGCAATACTCCTATAATACAATTAGAGAAATTTGGTGCAAATCTTTTTGCCAAATGCGAATTTTTAAATCCAAGTCATTCAATCAAAGATAGAGCGGCTTTTGCAATGATTCAAAGCGCTTTAGATGAGGGTAAAATCGATTCTAAGACTGTTATAGTCGAAGCTACAAGTGGAAATACGGGTATTGCATTGGCAATGATCTGTGCAGATCTAGGACTTCAATTTGTCGCTACTATGCCAGAATCTATGAGCATAGAAAGACGCAAAATGATGACTCTTTTTGGAGCAAAACTTGAATTAACACCTGCAAGTTTGGGCATGAAAGGCGCAGTGGATAAAGCTAATGAAATTTTAAAAAATACTCCAAATTCTTTTATGCCATCGCAGTTTGAAAATTTAGCAAATAAAAATGCACACCGTAAGACCACTGCTTTGGAAATATTAAAAGATTTAGATAATGATCTTGATATTTTTGTAGCGGGCTTTGGAACAGGTGGAACCATCAGTGGAGTTGGTGAAGTTTTAAAAGAAAAATTGGAAAAAATTCATATCGTTGCCGTAGAACCTTTAGCTTCTCCATTACTTAGCAAGGGTGAAGCTGGAAGTCATAAGATACAAGGTATAGGTGCAAATTTTATCCCTGCTATCTTAAATAAAGATGTTATAGATGAAATCATTACAGTTAGCAATGAAGATGCTATAAACACAGCTAAAGAGCTCGCTAAAAACGGACTTATGGTAGGAATTTCAAGTGGTGCAAATGTATTTGCAGCAAGTGTTTTGGCTAAAAAATTCCCAGATAAAAAAATTCTTACTGTGCTAAATGATACAGCTGAAAGATATCTTTCAACCGATCTTTTTGCTTAAAAATTTTACTTAGAGCTTAGAAAATTTTTAAGCTCTTTTGCGACTTCTTCAGGATTTAAATCTCTAATGATTTTTTGTAACTTTCCGTTTTCATCGATAAGAAAAATTTCACTGCTATGTGCAACAGAATATTTCATCACAGAATCGTTAATATCTATTTTTTGATATTGAACCCCATAATTTTTAGCTACTTTCTTTAAAACACTATCATTTTTTGCAATAAGAGCATCTGCACTAGGATAAAAATACCTTAACCATTCATTAGTTGAAGTTACATTACCATCTCTAGAAATATCCAAAGAAATAAAAAGAACATGAGCTCTTGGGTCTTTAAGGGAACTTAAATTCTTGCCGATCAAAGAGAGGGTAGAGGGGCAAATATCGGGACAAAAAGTATAACCAAAATAAACTATAAGCTTCTTACCTTTAAAGTCTTCCAAAGTGGTTTGCTCTTTAAAAGCAGATCTTAGATTAAAGTCGTATTGGTTTTTATTTGCAAAACAAAAAGCTAGTATACCTATCGCAACAAGGGCGATCACAAATAAAAAAACTTTTTTCATCTTTTTAGATCGAAATCAAAATGAAAACCTATAGGCTTATCATCTTCAAAAACTTCAGCTCTAAAACGCATAACCTCAAGAACACATGCAGCTAAAACTAATTTTGACTCATAGTCTGTTTCATTAATTTTATTGACTTTAGGCATTATATCTCCCATAAACATATTTAAACCATAAATTTTAATTTTTAAATTTTTATAATTTCCTAAATTTTTAATTTTTAAATTTGTAATTTCTAAAGATTGAAGAGGCTTTGGATCCATGGAAACTAAAACCTCTCTATTTTTAAAATTATAAGCGCAATTTTCAATATTTAAATCACAGCTTAAAGGCGATAAATCATCAGTTTGATTTAATGTCGTTCTATCTTTTAAAACATAAAAATCAAATATGATATAAAGAATTAAAAGAGATAGGCCTGAGGCCAAAATAAAAAATACTTTTTTCATTATCTATAACTCTTTTGATCCTATATCGCGGACTTCTAAACTTTGATTGTTGTCAAAAATTAAAGTTAAATTTGCTTTGGTATTTTTATCAACAGGTTGATTAAGTTTAAAAAGCATGATATGATAACCCCCAGGTTTTAACTCGGTACTAGAATGTGCTTTAACAGGTATTTCTGGAATTTGTATCATAGCTTTCATGCCGTGTTTATGAGCATGAGTATGCAATTCGCTAACTTGATTTATATCAGTTTTTGCATCTATTAAAGAGATGTCTTTATCGGTATTATTAACAATGGTAAGAAATATAGCACTGTTAACAGCATTAGGCGGAGTTTGTTTTATAAATGCATCTTTGATTTCTATATCTTTAGCGCAAAGACTTAATGCAAATAAAGCACCTAGTGTAATAATTTTTTTCATATTTTATCCTTATTATTTTAGTATTAAATAATTATTAATTATATCAAAACAAAAGAAAATAATCAATTGTTTTTTAAAAAATTAGTAAAAATTCAATTTTGAGGTAAGATTGCACTATTGTATATTTTTTGCAAAGTGACATCAAAATCAAAGAAAAAACCCGTAGGTTTATCATTGTTTAAGAACTCAACCCTAAAACGAGAATCATCTGTAACACTTTTTCCTGTAAAATTGATAATAATTGCATCTTTTGTATTTGTAAATTGTGGAATAATATTTCCTATATATGAGTTTAAACTATAAATTTTAATTTTTAAATTTGGATTAAAGGGAAAATTACTTACTTTAATAGCGGTATTTTTAAAGATTTTTATAGGTTTAGGATAAGCAGATACTAAAATTTGTTTTCCATTAAATGAAAAGGTGCAATCTTGTGAATTTAAATCACATTTTAATGGAAGGCAGGTATTAAGCTTGAAGATATTATCCTTTTTTTTATCATATAAAATATAAAAGATCGACAAAAATATAATCAGAAACATTACTACTATAAAAAAATTTTTCATAAAATTAAACAACACCTTTTAAAGTTGATTTTTTCATTATCTGAGATATTCTACGATTATAGCATAATAAAATTTATATAATTACTATTTTTTAAGAAAAAAAATAATATAATCACAGACATTTTTTCTCAAAAATATTATAAATACAATTAAGGAAAAAGCTTTGCTTAAGAAAATTTTAGCATTTTATTTTATATGTGTTTCGGCTCTTGGGGCTTCTGATTTGGTAAAAATTTATTTAAATCAAGGTTTGGACGCTGTGGGTGCGGCGATTGAAAAGGAATTAACTAATAAAGAATTTTGGTTAGATGAAATAGGCGATAAAAATATCTCTCTTGGATATTATGATGATAAAGTTTCTATCGTGCTTACAAATAAAACAGATAAAATTCTTCGTGTCTATTCTTATAATAATGGGGAGATTAAGCAAGATTTTGAGCAAAAAGCTATTATTACAGGACTGATGGGAGATAAAGAAGTTGAAGGAGATTTAAAAACTCCAGTAGGTTTTTATGAACTTGGGCGCAAATTTAATCCAGGAGATCCTTATTATGGTCCTTTTGCATTTGCTACAACCTATCCAAATCTACTTGATAAAGTTCAAGGTAAAACAGGTGGTGGAATTTGGATACATGGCTATCCTTTAGATGGAACAAGACTGGATGAATTTAAAACACGCGGTTGCATAGCTTTGTTTAATGAAAATCTTGAAGAATTTGCTAAAGTAGTGCAAGATAAAAAAGTATTTGCGATGACAGAAGAGAAAGAAAAAGTAAGAGCTAAAAAAGAAGATATAGCTGCTTTGCTTGCAGATCTTTTTGCTTGGAAATTAGCTTGGACAGATAGTGATATAAATACTTATTTAAATTTCTATGATGAAAAACAATTTAAGCGTTTTGATAAAATGAAATTTGAACAATTTGCTTCTATGAAAAAGTCCATTTTTTCTCGAAAAGAAGATAAAAAGATTAAATTTTCGGATATAAATATTAGTCCTTATCCAAATGTAGAAAATGAGACTATGTATAGAATTTCGTTTTATGAGGATTACTATACCAAAAACTATCAATTTAAAGGAGATAAAATTTTATATGTTAAAATTGATAGCAAAGGAAAGATGAAAATCTTAGCAGAACAATAATGTCCTTAATTAAAATTAATCAAAAAGCTTACGAAAGTAATTTAAAAACTATAGCTGGAAAAATAGGTAGCTTTTCGAGATTGATTTGTGTTTTTAAAGATAACGCTTACGGACATGGGGCGAAAATTCTAGCCCCGCTTGCTAAAACCCTAGGCGTTAATTTTATAGCAGTTAAAAATGAAAAAGAAGCTTATGAGCTCGAAGATTTTTTTGACAATATTTTAATCCTTTCTCATCACCCACACGGCAAAGAAAATCCTAAATTTATTTATGCTTTAAATGATATAAGTAAAATAAATGCTTATCAGAATAATACAAGAATACATGTTAAAATAGACACAGGAATGCATCGGAATGGAATTTGTGTTGAAGATTTAAATGAAGCCTTGTTAAAGATGAAATATTCCACTTTGAAATTAGAAGGTATATTTACGCATTTTGCAGGTGCAGATGAAATGGATGCAAGTTTTTTTGTTCAAAAAGAGAAATTTTCTAAGGCTAAAGATATTGCTAAGCAAATTTATAAAAATTTGATATTTCACTCGCATAATTCTGCAGCTTTATTTAGAGCTATGAAAATACCTGAAGATGAATTTTGCAGAACGGGTTTGGCGCAATTTGGCTATGGGGATGAAAGCTTAGAAAGGGTTTTAAGCTTATACGCTCATAGGTTAAGTTGCAGAGAATTACAAATAGGTCAAAGTGTAGGCTATGGTGGAGCTTTTAGTGCGACAGAAAAAATCAAAATAGCTACCTATGATTTGGGCTATGCAGATGGTTTGTTTCGTTATAATGGCAAGGGAGATTTATTGCTAGCTAATAAACAAAAAATTTTAGGTAAAATTTCAATGGATAGCTTTTCTTGTCAAGATTTTGGAGAAGAAGTGTGTGTATTTGATAATGCAAATATTTGGGCAGATTTTTTTAAGACTATCAATTATGAAATTTTAGTCAAACTTCATCCTGATATCCCAAGAGTGTTGGTGTAAATTATGTTTAATATTGTTTTGGTACATCCTAGAATTCCTCAAAATACTGGTAGTATAGGTAGAATGTGTTTTAATGCGGGTTTTAAATTGCATATTGTCAAACCTATAGTTTTTGATATTTCTCAAAAAGCAGTGCGTAGAGCAGGGCTTGACTATTGGGAAAAGCTTGAGCCTGTAATTTGGGAAAGTTTAGATATCTTTCTTGAACACAATCTCATTTACAAAGATCGTTTTTTCTTTGCGACAACAAAAAGTAATAAATTTTATTTTCAAGCTAAATTTCAAGAAAATGATTTTTTATTTTTTGGTAGCGAGAGCTATGGTTTACCGATGGAATTAATGCAGCTTAATTGGGATAATGCCATTACAATCCCTATGAAAGCTTGTGGTAGAAGTTTAAATTTGGCTACGAGTGTTGGTATTGTTTCTTATGAAGCTTTGCGACAAAATTTTGATCATTTTCGTTTATAATCTTCTTTATTTTATATTTTTTTAAATATTTTGTAAATTATCAATATTTTTTCATAAAAAATATGCTAAAGTTGTAGCGAATTTTACTTTTTTAAAGGAGAAATATGGGTGAACAAAATTTAACTTTAAATCCCTCAATCCCATTCGATGAAAAAATATTAAAATTTCTCGAATATGTCTTGCCTTATACTGACACTATAATGGTGGTTTTACTGATAATCTGCGGAATTTATTATAGTTTTTTAACTAGATTTGTGCAGTTTCGTATGTTAAAATCTGTTTTTAAAATTCTCACCGAAAGAAATGAAAACCATACCAAGGAGCACATATCTCCTTTTCAAGCTTTGATGATATCAACAGCTTCTAGAGTAGGTATAGGAAATATTGCAGGAATTTCTATTGCAATTGCCGCAGGGGGAGCGGGTGCTTTATTTTGGATGTGGCTTATGGCATTTTTTGGTGGAGCTTCGGCTTTTGCAGAAAGCACTTTGGCACAAATTTATAAGTCTAAAGACAATACAGGAGGATTTAAAGGCGGTCCTGCTTATTATATAAAAAAAGCTTTAGGTTCTCATTTCTTTGGAGCTTTTTTTGCTTTTATTCTCATCATCACTTATGCTTATGGATTTAACGGACTTCAAAGTCAAACTATGACTTCAGCTTTTAAAGTTTATTATGATATGTTCAATCCTAATGCTACTGCAGATTTTGCTTCAAGTTCTTGGCCTATGATTATTGGTATTATTTTAACCCTTTTTGGAATTTGGATGTTTTTCTCACACCATACAAAAATAGGCAAAGTAAGCTCTTTAATCGTCCCTTTTATGGCGCTAGCTTATATCTTGCTTGCTCTTATAGCTGTTTTGATCAATCTTGATAAAATTCCTTCTGTGGTATCGCTTATATTTGAAAGTGCTTTTGATTTTAAAGCGATTTTTGGTGGATTTGCTGGTTCTGCTTTAGTTATAGGAATCAAAAGAGGACTCTTTTCAAATGAAGCAGGTATGGGTTCTGCTCCAAATGCTGCTGCAGCTGCTCTTACAAGCCACCCTGCAAAACAAGGTATAATACAAGCTTTTTCGGTATTGATTGATGTTATTGTTTGTACAAGTTCGGGCTTTTTAGTTCTTTTTTCTATGGCATATTTTAATGTAGGAGCTGATGGAAAACCTCTTTTAACAGCAATGCCTTTAGTACAAGAAGCAATGCGCGAATATTATGGTAGTTTCGGAGTTCATTTTATTACCATAGCTATTGTTTTATTTGCTATTACTTCTTTAATAGGAAATTATTACTATGCTCAAGCTAATGTAAAATACCTTACAAATTCTAAATTGCTAATGAATTTATTTAGAATTACTGCCGTAGCAATGATTTTTATAGGTTCTCAAATGAATTTAAAACTTGCTTGGAGTTTGGCCGATTTAACTATGGCATTTATGGCGATTACAAATATCATTTCTTTACTTCTTTTAGGCGGTATAGTCAATAAAGTATTGAAAGATTTCAATGATCAGCAAAACTCTAAAATAAATCCAAAATTCAGTGCTTCAAAGCTAGGCATTAAGAATGCTGAATGTTGGGATTAATTAAAAGGCCTTAATTAAGGCTTTTTAGTGATTTAAAACTTTATTTAAAAATTCCTTTAATCTTTCGTTTTTAGGATTTTCAAATACTTCTTTAGGGCTTGCATCTACTGCAAGCTCTCCTTTATCCATGAAAAAAATACGATTAGCGACATTTCTAGCAAAACCCATTTCATGAGTAACTACTATCATAGTAAGTCCTTCAGCAGCCAAATCTTTCATAATACTTAAAACCTCTCCTATCATTTCAGGATCAAGTGCTGAAGTGGGCTCATCAAATAAAATCACATCAGGATTCATCATCAAGCTTCTTGCTATGGCAATGCGTTGTTTTTGGCCGCCTGAAAGTTTGTGTGGCATTACTTCTTTTTTATCGGATAATCCCACCTTTTTAAGTAAAATTTCAGCTTTTTTTATAGCTTCATCTTCATTTAAAATTCCTGTTTTTACAGGAGCTAAGCATAAATTTTGTAATACATTTTTATTGGCAAAAAGATTAAAATGCTGAAATACCATACTCACTTTTTGGCGAATTTTGTTAATATCAATTTGTTCATTTAAAATATTACAACCATTGATAAGAATTTCTCCGCTATCTGCAAGTTCTAGGCGGTTGATACAACGCAAAAAAGTACTTTTTCCGCCCCCGCTTGGACCTATGATGGATATAATATCACCTTTGGAAATTTTTGTACTGATGTTTTTAATAACTTCTAAATTTCCATATTTTTTACTTAAATTTCTAATCTCAATCATTTTTGCTCATCCTTAACTCAAGTTTTTTAGCAAAATAACTAAAAATTTTTACACTCACATAATACACAAGCCCTGTAAAAATAAGAGGTTTTGGATTATATAATACCGCTTGAAGACTTTGACTTTGCATAGTAATGTCAATAACACTTATAAATCCAACCACAGAGGTTTCTTTAAATAAAGAAATAAATTCATTGGCTAAAGCAGGTAAAATATTTTTAGTCGCTTGGGGCAATATAATTTCTTTCATCGAAGTTTTATAATCAAGTCCCATAGCACGCGCTGCTTCCATTTGTCCTTTATCAACACTATTAATCCCGCTTCTTACGATTTCTGCTATATAAGCAGAACTATTAAGTCCTAGTGCAAATATTGCAGCATAAAGATTATCGATAAAAGTAAAAATTACAAAAGCAAAAATCATAAGTTGCAATATAACAGGAGTTCCTCTTATAATATCAATATATTCATCTATGATAAAATTTAAAACTTTTATTTTTGAAAAACGTAAGATAGCAAGACTAAAACCAATAACCACGCCAATAATTGCTGAGCAAGCAGTAAGTAAAAGAGTGATAAAATAACTTTTTATGTAAGCTTGTGCGTTTGGAGTATATCCGTAATTTATAGTCCCATCAGCTTCTTTGATTTGTAAAATTTCAATAGGAAAAGAAAAATATCCCCAAAAAAGAATGATGGCGAAAAATACAAATATTCTTACATTTTTTTGATTCAAAACATAACCTTTATTTAAAAATTTTTAACTTAAATTCTATAAAATTATCGTTTGATTTTTCTTTAAAGATTTGCAATAATATGCTAGAATTTTTAAAAAGGTTTCGCGATATGATAGTTTTGGATTTTGTTTTAATCATAGCTTTTGTGCTTTTTATGATATTTTTGATAGTGGGATTTAACTATCAAATGAATGAAAAAGCTAGAATTCGAGAAGAAAAATTTAAAAACAAGGAGAGAAAAAATGAGTAAAAAAGTATTAATTCCTTTAGCTCAAGGATTTGAAGAAGCTGAATTTATAGGTATAGCAGATGTATTAAAAAGAGCTGCGGAACTAAGTGGAAATTTAGAAGTTATTATCGCTTCTTTGGATAATGAACTTTTAGTAAAGGGTGCAAATGGGATCAGTATAAAAGCAGATTGTTCTTTAGAAGCTGTAGATACTAAAAATCTTGATGCAATAGCTTTAGCTGGAGGTTTTGATGGTATGAATAATCTTAAAAATTCAAATGAAATTTTAAGCATTATTAAAAAACTACATAGCGAAGGTAAGATTGTTTCTGCAATTTGTGCTTCTCCTATAGTATTAAATGCTGCTGGAGTTTTAGAAGGTGAGTTTACTTGCTACCCAAGTTGCGAAGCAGGTCTTAAAGGAAATAGAGTTAATAAAGCTGTAGTTGTAAATAAAAATGTTATTACAAGTGCAGGTCCTGCAACAGCTATTTTATTTGGACTAGAGCTTGCAAAGCATTTGTGTGGCGATGAAATTTATAATTCATTATATGAAGGTTTACTTATCCCTTTAACAAAATAAGCATTTTTTATGATAGTGCAAAAACACTATCATAAATTAAAATAAAGCTTGAGGATTTTCATTCTCATCTTTTTCTTTAGGAAGTTTAAAGCCGCCTAGCATATGAAAATGCAAATGAAAAACTTCTTGACCGCTATTTTTACCACAATTTGTTACTAAGCGATATCCACTTTTATCCACTCCTAAAAGTACAGCTAACTCTTGTATAAAACTTGTCATTTTTTCCATAAGTTTAGGATCAAATTCTTGAAAGTCTTTGAAATGTTTTTTTGGGATAATAAGTATATGAATCGGTGCCTTAGGAGCTATATCATGAAAAGCTAAAAAATCATTATTTTCAAGTACTTTATTACAAGGAATTTTTCCTTCAACAATGAGTTCAAAAACAGTTTTTTCTTTCATTATTTATCCTTCTTTAGTGTTAATTTTATACAATTATATCTTTAAAGTTTAGTTTTTATGCTGAATTTAAAATAGTTTTTAATAAAATTAAAACTAAAAATAACTTATTAAGGTAGAAAATTGCAAAATTTTATCGAACAAATTCAACAATGTAAAAGTTTAAACGACTTAGAAGCTCTTAGGGTTGCCGTTCTTGGAAAAAAGGGTATCTTAACGGAGAGTTTTGCAAAGCTAAAAAATCTAGCAGGCGAAGAGAAAAAAGAATTTGCTGCTAAATTAAATTCTCAAAAAGATGCTTTTAATGAGGCTTATTTGTTAAAATTTAAAGCTTTGGAGAATCTAGCTTTAGAAGAAAAAATGAAACAAGATGCGCTTGATTTTAATTATTTTGATGAAAGTCCTACAAATGGTGCTTTACATCCTGTTATGAGTACTATGGATAGAATTATAGAATATTTTGTGAGTTTAAATTTTAGTATAGAAAAAGGTCCTTTAATAGAAGATGATTTTCACAATTTTGAAGCTCTAAATTTGCCAAAATCTCACCCAGCAAGAGATATGCAAGATACTTTTTATTTTGATGATAAAAGACTTCTAAGAACCCAAACTTCTCCTGTGCAAATTCGCACCATGCTTGCGCAAAAACCTCCTATTAGAATGATAGCTCCAGGTGCGGTTTTTAGAAGAGATTTTGATATCACTCATACTCCTATGTTTCATCAAGTAGAGGGACTTGTAGTAGAAGAGGGACAAAGGGTAAGTTTTGCAAATTTAAAAAGTATTTTGGAGGACTTTTTGCGTTATATGTTTGGGGATGTAAAAGTACGTTTCCGTCCTAGCTTTTTCCCATTTACAGAACCATCAGCAGAAGTTGATATTTCGTGCGTATTTTGCAAGGGTTGTGGATGTAGGGTTTGTAAGCAAACAGGTTGGCTTGAGGTTTTAGGATGTGGGGTTGTAGATCCTAATGTATTTAATTTTGTAGGTTATAAAGATGTAAGTGGCTATGCTTTTGGTCTTGGTGTAGAACGCTTTGCAATGCTTTTACATCAAATTCCTGATCTAAGATCTTTATTTGAAGGCGATTTAAGACTATTGGAGCAATTTAGATGATAATTACTAAAAGTTGGTTAAGCGATTGGTTAGATTTCGAAGATAAAAGTTTAGATGATATAGCACATACATTAAATTCTATAGGTATAGAAGTAGATAGAATTTGCACCTTAAAAGTGCCAGATAAAATCGTAGTGGGTTTTGTAAAAGAAAAAATAAAGCATGAAAATTCTGACAAATTGAGTATTTGTCAAGTCGATGTTGGAAGTGAAATTTTGCAAATAGTTTGCGGAGCTCAAAATGTCGCACAAGGACAATTTGTCGCAGTAGCTTTAAAAGGTGCTTTAATGCCAAATGGTATGGAGATTAAAGAAGCTAAATTGCGCGGAGTGGATTCTTGTGGCATGCTTTGTTCTAGCACAGAATTGGGTTTTGAAAAAATCAATGATGGCATCATGCTTTTAGATGATAGCATAGGGGAGTTAGAGCTTGGAAAAGCTTTAAATTCTTATGAAATTTTTAATGATGGCTTGATCGAGGTTGAATTAACTCCAAATAGAGGAGATTGTCTTAGTATTTATGGTATAGCACGCGATTTAGCAGTGGCTTTAAATTTAAACCTAAAAGAAAAACCACCTTTCAAAGAAGGGGAGAATGTTTTAGGTATAGGTCGTATTTTACGCTTGAGTGCTGAAAAAGAATTAAACAGTCTTTATAATTACAGAGCTATAGAATTAAAAGAAAAAATTCAAACGAATTTACTCATTAGTTTAAGATTAGCACAGGTAGAAAATTTTGGAAAAAATCCTATAGAAAATTTATTAAATTATGCAACGCACTCTACAGGTGTGCTTTTTAATGCTTATGATCTAAATTCTATTTGCAAAGAGAACGAAGAATTTACTTTCAATTTAGTCAAAGAAATACATGGCGAAACCAAAATTTCTTGCCAAGATGAACTTCTTAGCGTGAGTGGAATTTATCAAGAGGAGAAATTTAAGTGCAAGGAAGATTCTAAGATAATTATCATTGAGGCAAATTATACGGATCCAATGATTATTGCAGATGCTAAAATGTCCTATAAAAAGCAAGATGAGCAAACTATTTATAGAAGTTTTAGAGGTAGTGAACCTAAATTAAATTTAGGTATGGATTTTTTATTAAGTGTTTTAGAAAAAAATCCAGATTTGATTATTTACAGCTCCTCACAGCAAGTTATAACAAGCAAGGAATTACCTAATATACCAATCAGTATTGAAAGTATTAGCAAGACCATAGGGCAAGAAGTGGACAAAGATGAAGTTTTAAAAATTCTTAAAAAATTAGGTTTTGAGCTTATAATTTCTGCTGATGGACTTGTCAATGTTAAAGCTCCAATGCATCGTCCTGATATAAAAAATTTAGCTGATATTTGCGAAGAAGTAGTGCGTATCATAGGTATTGATAATATTGCTTCAAAAGGTTTGGAATTTGTAGAAAAAAATCGTTTAAATTCCACTTATAAAAATTATAAAGAGCTAGTAGAGCTAAGAAAAAAAGCAGTAGCTAATGGATATTTTGAAAGTTTGCATTATGTTTTGGACAATGAAGAAGAGTTAAAATCCCTTGGTTTTAATCCTATAAAATTAAAACTTATCAATCCAATTACTGCAGAGTTAAACACTCTAAGAACAACGCTTTTAAACCACCTTCTAAACGCAGCAAGTTTAAATGCAAAAAATTCTAAAAAAATCATTAAACTTTTTGAACTTGGGGTAGTTTTTGGAAGCAATAATGAAGAATTAAATCATATAGCTTTTGTGCATTCAGGCTATAAAGAAGAGCCTAAAATTTCGAATAAAGCAAAACCTGAATTAGCTAATTTTTATGATTTTCTTTTAGATCTTAAAAATATCATAGGAGATTTTAAATTAAAAGCTTCAAAACATGATATTTTAAGTCCTTATGAGCAAGCTGATATTTATTTAAAAGATTTAAAAATAGGTTTTGCAGGTCGCTTGCATTTAAAAATAGAAAATGAAAGAGATTTGCTAAAAACATATATTTGCGAACTTGATTTAAATTTAATTAAACAGCATTTTAAATTGGCTAAACCTTATTCTAAATTTCCAAGCATTAGCAGAGATCTTAGCATACTCATACCTAAGGGTTTTGAATACGAAAAAATTAAAAATTGCATAGAGGAATTAGATTTAGAAAATTTGGAAAATTTCCGCTTAGTTGATTTGTATAGCGACGCAAGCCTTGAAAATTCTTATAGCTTAACTCTTAAATTTGTTTTTAGAGATATGAATAAAACTTTAGAAGAGGCTCAAGTTGCAGAACATATGGATAAAATTTTGCAAAGCTTTAAAGAAATGGGGCTTGAATTAAGATGAAGATAAATGCTTTAAAATCCTTTAATACCGAAATTTCTGATATAGCAGCAGATAAAAGCATATCTCATCGTTTTGCTATTTTTTCGCTTTTAACCCAAGGTGAAAATAGAGCCAAAAATTATCTTTTAGCTGAAGATACTTTAAATACTCTTAAAATAATAGAAAATTTAGGAGCCAAAGTCAAACGAGAAGGTTCTAATGTAAGCATTACGCCACCTAGCGTGATACTTTCTCCTAATTGTGTTTTAGAATGTGGAAATTCAGGTACTGCAATGCGCTTAATGATAGGATTTTTAGCAGGTGTTTCAGGCTTTTTTGTTTTAAGCGGTGATAAATATCTTAATAATCGTCCTATGAAAAGAATTTGCAAACCCTTAAGTGAAATTGGTGCGAAAATTTACGGCAGAGAACAGGCAAATTTAGCTCCACTTTGCATAGAGGGACAAAAATTAAAAGCTTTTGATTATAAAAGTGAAATTTCTTCAGCTCAAGTTAAAACAGCTATGATTTTATCGGCTTTTAGAGCAGATAAAACTTCCAAATTTAGCGAAATATCTTTAAGCAGAAACCACAGCGAAAATATGTTAAAAGCTATGAATGCACCTTTAAAAATCAGTGAAGATAATTTAAGTCTTGAAATCTCTCCTTTAAATCAAGCTTTAAAAGCTCAAGATATTCTTATACCTAACGATCCTTCTTCGGCTTTTTATTTTGCTTTAGCTGCGATTATTTTGCCTAATTCTAAAGTAGTTTTAAAAAATATTTTACTCAATCCTACACGTATTGAAGCTTACAAAATTTTGCAAAAAATGGGTGCAAAACTTGAAATAAAAATTACACAAAATGATTTTGAAACCATAGGCGAAATTCATGCAAGCTCAAGCGAGTTAAAAGCGGTAGAAGTTAAAGAAAATATAGCTTGGCTTATAGATGAAGCACCTGCTTTAGCCATAGCATTTGCCTTAGCAAAAGGTAAATCTAAACTCATTAATGCCAAAGAACTTCGAGTAAAAGAAAGCGATAGAATTGCTGCTACGGTTGAAAATTTAAAACTTTGTGGAGTAAATGCTAAAGAACTTGAAGACGGTTTTGAAATCGAAGGCTCTCAAATCAAAAAAGCTAAGATAAAAAGCTATGGAGATCACCGTATTGCTATGAGTTTTGCGATTTTGGGCTTACTTTGTGGAATGGAAATTGATGAAGGTGAATGCATTAAAACTTCTTTCCCTAATTTTATGGATATTCTTGCAAAAATAGGAGCTAGAATTGATTATTGAATTAGCTAAAAATTATGGCTTTTGTTTTGGTGTAAAAAGAGCAATTAAAAAAGCCGAACAAATTAAAGACGCAGCGACCATAGGACCGCTTATCCATAACAATGAAGAAATTTCTCGTTTGCAAAAAAATTTCAATGTTAAAACCTTAGAAAATATAAGGGCTTTAAGCGATGAAAAAAAGGCTATTATAAGGACGCATGGAATCACCAAGCAAGATTTAGAAGAACTTAAAAAGAAAGATATTGAAATTTTTGATGCAACTTGCCCTTTTGTAACCAAACCACAACAAATTTGCGAACAAATGAGTGCTGAAGGTTATGATGTAGTGATTTTTGGCGATGAAAATCATCCCGAAGTTAAGGGTGTAAGAAGTTATGTGACTACAAAAGCTTATGTGGTTTTGGATAAAAAAGAACTCGAAGATATTAAATTGCCTAATAAAATTGCAGTTGTTAGCCAAACGACTAAAAAACCTGAGCATTTTATGGAAATAGTCAATTTTTTAATTCTTAAGGTTAAAGAGGTAAGAGTTTTTAATACAATTTGCGATGCAACTTTTAAAAATCAAGATGCCATCAAAGAACTTTCGGTTAAAAGTGATGTGATGATAGTTGTTGGAGGTAAAAATTCAGCCAATACCAAGCAACTTTTTTTAATAGCTAAGGCAAATTGCGAAGACAGCTATCTTATCGAAACTGAAGAAGAATTGCAAAAAGAATGGTTTTTAAATAAAACGCATTGCGGAATTAGCGCTGGGGCTAGTACACCTGATTGGATTATTAAAAAAGTTATAGCTAAAATAGAATCATTTAAGTGCTAAAATCGTGATATTTTATTTTTTTAAAAAGTAAATAAAACTACAATTTAAAAAAAAATAATAAAAATTAAAATTCTTAACACTAATTAAAGAAAAATAAGGTAAAATCAGTCAAATTTTAATTTTTTTCAAAAGGACCATGATGAGCGAGGTGAACAAAAAAGTTCAAAACAATTTAGAGGACTATCTTGAAGATGAAGACTTTGGTCAGCTTTTAGAAGCTTTTGACAAGTCAAGAGAAGAAACTATAACCGAAGGCGTAATCGTAGAGATTAAAAATGATGAAGTCTATGTAGATATAGGTAGAAAATCAGAAGGTATTTTAGCATTAAATGAAATTCAAGATGAGAATGCTAATTTGTTATTTAAAGTAGGTGATAGCATTAAAGTTGCTGTTATAGGCTCTCGTGGTGGTAGATCTTTACTTTCTCACAAAAAAGCTTTAAGAAAAGAAAAAGTTATCGAATTTATTCAAAATTATAAAGAAGATGATGAGTATATTTTTGAAGTAAAAGTAGTGGGAAAAAATAAAGGCGGACTTGTTGTCGTAAATGATGATGATGTAGAATTTTTCTTACCAAAGTCACAATACGGCTTTAAAGAAAATAATAATATTATAGGTAAAACCTTTAAAGTTAAAATCATCAAAGTTGATAAAGAGGAACAAAGCATTATTGTATCCAGAAAGAAAACTTTAGATGATGAAAGAAAAAAACGCAAGGAGCTTATTAATAATATCGCTCAGCAAGAAGGACTTATCGAAGGTGTTGTGAAAAAAATTACAACTTATGGTATGTTTGTTGATGTGGGTGGCGTTGATGGACTTGTTCATTACAGCGAAATTTCATACAAAGGACCTGTAAATCCTAGTATCTTATACAAAGAAGGAGATAAAGTTCCTGTTAAAGTAGTAAAATACGACAAAGATCGCAAACATTTATCCCTTTCTATCAAAGCAGCCTTACCTGATCCTTGGGGAGAGATTAAAGATAGCTTAGAAGTGGGCGATACTATCAAAGTTATTGTTTCAAATATAGAGCCATATGGTGCTTTTGTTGATCTTGGTAACGATATAGAAGGATTTTTGCATATCAGTGAAATTTCTTGGGATAAAAATATAAAAAATCCAAAAGATTACATAAGCAAGGGTCAAGAAATTGATGTTGAAGTGATTGAAATCAATTCAGACGAAAGACGCTTAAGAGTATCTTTGAGAAATTTACTTTCTAAACCTTTTGATGAATTTATGAAAAGTCATAAAATCGGCGATGTGATAGAAGGAGAAGTAACTTCAACGACTTCTTTTGGTGCTTTTGTGAAAATTGGTTCTGTAGAAGGTCTTTTGCATAATGAAGATGCATCTTGGGATAGAAATGAAAAATGTAAAGATAAATTTAACAATGGTGATATTATCAAAGTTAAGATTATCAAAATCGACGAAGAAGGGCAAAAAATTTCTTTAAGTATCAAAGAACTTAGTGAATCCCCTGTTCAAGAATATGCCAAAAATCATAAAGTAGGTGATATTGTTAAAGGAAAAATCAGAGATATTAAAGATTTTGGTGTATTTGTAGAGCTAAATAAAAATGTGGATGCACTTATCCATAAAGAAGATATTAGTGCTTCAACTCTTGAGAATTTAAAAATCGGTGATGAGATTGAAGCAGCAATTGCATTCATTGATGAAAAGAAAAATAGAATTCGCCTAAGTGTTAAAAATTTGGTTAAAATTAAAGAGCGAGAAGTATTGAATGAAATCAACAATGATGATAAAGTAACTTTAGGTGATATCATTAAAGATCAGTTAGCTTAATGATGAAAAAATATGCAACTATAAGCATTTTGAGTATTTTATTGCTCATTTTGCTTATTGTCGTTTTTGTACTGCTTTGGAAATTTAAAGCAAATTCTAATTTTATTCCCGAATTTGCTAAAGATACAAATACACATCAGATTGAGAAAAAACAAACCCGAGAACTCAGTTGGCAAGAAGAATTAGCTAAATGGCCTAGTAAAGATTTTACTCCTGCTGTGGAGCAATTTACACTACATTTTGATGCAGATACTAGCGAACTTAAAGAAAAAAATAAATACTATCAGCTTGTTGTTAGCAAGTATGATATTTACTCCATGTTTTGTTTAAGACAGACTTTGAATTCTTTTAATGTGAAGTATTTTTTATTAAAATCCGGAGAAAGTCCTGAAATCTTTATAGATACAGGCAATAAAAATTTAATTGATGATATCATCAAAGAACTAAAAAAATATAAAATCCATACAGAAGCGAAGGAGATTTGGTTATGAAAAAAAAGATTATTGTTTGTGATGCAATTTTAGATAAAGGTGTAGAGCTTTTAAGAAAAGCTGAGGATATTGAGCTTATAGAAGCTGCTAAAGTTCCGAAAAATGAGTTAATGGATATGCTTGCAGATGTAGAAGTTGCTATTACTAGAAGTTCTACTGATGTGGATGCAAATTTTTTAAACCATGCTAAAAAACTCAAAGCTCTTATACGCGCAGGAGTAGGAGTGGATAATGTTGATATCCCTGAATGCTCTAAGCGTGGCGTTATAGTAATGAATGTCCCAACTGCTAATACTATTGCTGCAGTAGAGCTTACTATGGCACATCTTTTAAGTTCTGCTAGAAGCTTTGTTAATGCGCATAATTTTTTAAAGAATGAAAGAAAATGGGAAAGAGAAAAATGGTATGGCGTAGAACTTATGGGTAAAACCTTGGGTGTTATCGGTTTTGGTAATATAGGTTCGCGTGTAGCCATCCGCGCTAAAGCTTTTGGTATGAAAATTTTAGCTTATGATCCATATATTTCAGCTTCTAAAATCACAGACTTAGATATGGAGCAAGCAAAAAGCTTAGATGAAATTCTTACTCAAAGCGATTTTATCACTATTCATACACCAAAAACCAAAGAAACTAATGGTATGATTGGCATAAATGAAATTGCAAAAATGAAAGATGGCATAAGACTTATTAATTGCGCTCGTGGAGGTTTATATACAGAAGAGGCTTTATGTGAGGGCTTAAAAAGTGGTAAAATAGCTTGGCTTGGTATCGATGTTTTTGAAAAAGAGCCTGCTACTAATCATCCTCTTTTAGATTTTGAAAATGTTTCAGTAACTTCTCATCTTGGTGCAAACACTCTAGAAAGTCAAGATAATATTGCAAGAGAAGCTTGTGAACAAGCTCTCAGCGCAGCTAGAGGCGTAGCATACCCTAATGCTCTTAATCTACCGATTAAAACCGAGGATTTACCGCCTTTTGTAGCACCTTATATAGAACTTGTTTCGAAGATGGCATTTTTAGCAGTTCAAATCGATAAAAATCCTATAAAAAGTATTAAACTAGAAGCAGAAGGAGTAATAGGTGAATATGCTACTTCAATGCTTACTTTTGCTGCTGTAGGAGCTTTAAGTGGAATTTTAGGTGAAAAAATAAATTATGTTAATGCTGAATTTGTTGCAAAAGAAAAAGGCGTGGACTTATCTTGCGAAACTCTTCCAAATAGTGGTTATAACAACAAACTTAGTGTTAAAATCATCACAGAAAATTCAAATATCAATGTTTCAGGAACTGTATTTAACGAAAATGAACAACGCATAGTTGGATTAAATGGCTTCCAAACTGATTTTAAACCAAAAGGAAAAATGATCATTTTCAAAAATAAAGATATCCCAGGGGTTATTGCTAAAATCAGCTCTGTCTTAGCATCTAAAAATATCAATATTGCTGATTTTAGATTGGGTAGAGATGGTTTTGGATATGCTTTAGCAGTGGTATTAATCGATGAAAAAGTGCAAAAAGAAGTTTTAGAAGAATTAAGACAATTAGAGGCGTGTATATTTGTACAATATGTCGAAATCTAAAATTCTTATCATAGAAGATGATACAGATTTAAATGATTTGCTTAGTTTGAGGCTTAAGGCTTGTGATTATCAAATTTTTTCCTTGCTAGATTTTAAAGAAGTTGAAGATTTGCTCGATAATGAGCAAATCGATCTTTTGATAGTTGATAGAAATCTTCCAAGTGGAGATTCTTTGGATAAGATTAAAGAGCTAAGAAAGCAGGGCTATAAAGAAGCGGTGATTTTTCTAACCGCTAAAACCCTGCATCAAGACTTGCTTGAAGGTTTTGAAAGCGGTTGTGATGATTATATGTGCAAGCCTTTTGATTTTAATGAATTATTGCTTCGCATTAAAGCCATCTTAAAGCGTCATAAAAGAGAAGAAGAGAGATTGGTTTTTAAAGATTTCTCTTTGGATTTAATCAATTATGAATTTTTCTATAAAAATGAAAAACTAGATATTTCAAATTTAGAATATGAGCTTTTAAAATGCTTTTTTGAAAATCCCAATGCTTTGTTAACACGACAATTTTTAAGCGAAAGCGTATGGAAAGATGACACTACAAGCGATAAAACAATCAATATAGCATTAACAAGACTAAGAAACAAATTCCCAAAGCTTAAAGAGTATATTATAAGCGTTAGAGGTATTGGTTATAAGATATGCTAAAAACTAAAAATATTTTTATAGCTTTTTTTGTTCTACTAATTTTATCTTTTGGTGTGATTTTTTACACACTTACAAATTCTTATTTGAATTTTTTACTCTTAAAGCAATACGAACAAAAAATCAAAAGCCTTGATGATGTTTTAAAATTTTCACTTTTAAAACATTTAAATTCTGATAATATCAAAGAATTCGCACAAGATACAAGGGCGGATTTTATTATTTTGAAAGATGATTTTGAGATTTCTTCTGTTTTAAATGCGGATTTATTTTTAAATTTAAAAGAAAATACAATTTATGATTTAAACTCTAAAAGAATTCTTGTAAAAAATTTTACCTATAAAGACTATAAATATATGATCATTGTTTATCCAAGATTTTTGAATTTGCAAAATTTTTGGTTAAAAATAAGCATAAGCTTTGGGCTTTATTTTATGCTTGTTTTTATTTTGGTGTTTTTTATGGGAAGAAAACTAGCAAAAAGTTTTAAAAAAATTTTAGAATTTTTAAATTTTATCAATGATTCAAAATCTGTTATTTTAGAAGATAGCATTTTTAAAGAGCTCAATTTGCTAAATAAAAAACTTTTAAAAACAAAAGAGAAAATCTTAAAAAATACTCAAAAAAATAAAAAACAAAGCGACAAGATTGCTCTTAAAAATACTCAATTAGCAAGTGTTATTTCTGCTATTTCTCATGAGTTAAAAAATCCCTTAAGTGTAATTGAACTTAGTTTAGAAATGCTTAAGGATGAGAATTTAAAAGATGAAAAACTCAAAAAAGAATTATTAGAAAAAATTTCACGCCAAAGTCTAAAGCTAAATGCTTTAACACATAAACTTAATTTCGTTTTTAATCTCAACCACGAAGCTTTACAAATGCAAGAATTTGATCTTTTTGCTTTGTGTGAAAAAATTGTTAAAAACCCAGGTTTTGAAAGAGTGATTTTACGCGGAAAAAGCACTAAGGTAAAAGCTGATGAGTTTTTAATCGAACAAGTGATTATCAACTTACTTTCCAATGCCTTAAAATACAGCCAAAAAGAAGTTATTTTAATTGCACAAGATCAAAAGATTAGTGTTTTGGATTTTGGCAAGGGTATAGAAGAGGATCAATTAAAGCTTATTACGAAAAAATTTTATAAAATTAATACCAAAAGTGATAATTCTTTCGGACTTGGACTCTTTTTAGTAAAAAAAATTTTAAGTATACACAAAAGCTATTTAGAAATTTCTAGCACTGTATCGCAGGGTTCTAAATTCAGTTTTAAACTTTACTAAGGAAAAAAATGGCACTTATTGATTTAATCGACGCTTCAAAAAAATTTGGAGAAAAAATTGTTTTAAATGAGGCAAATTTTAGCGCCAATGAAGGCGAAAAAATAGCCATCATAGGAAAAAATGGAGAAGGAAAATCAAGTCTTTTAAAAGCGCTTTTAGGCACTTTAACTTTAGATAGCGGCAGAGTAGTAAGGCAAAATGGAAAAAGCATAGCCATGCTTTCACAAACTGTTGATTTTAATGCAAATTTAAGTGTCAAAGAAGCCATAAAAATCGAACTTGAAGAAATTTATAATACTTTAAAAGAATATGAAGCATTGCAAAGCAAACTCGAAAAAGAGCCTACGAATAAAGATTATTTAAAACAAATAGATGATTCAATTGCTCTAATTGATAGCAAAGATGCTTGGAATATCGAAGCTAAAATCACGCGCGTTTTAAAAGAATTTAGCCTATTAGATTACTCTGATCGTTTGGTTTGCACTCTAAGTGGTGGTGAAATTCGTAGGGTAGGTCTTTGTATACTTTTGCTCAAAAATCCTGATATTTTATTGCTTGATGAGCCTACAAACCATCTTGATGTTTATATGACAAGCTTTTTAGAGGATTTGTTAAAAAATTCAAAGATGTGCGTGATTTTTATCTCGCATGATAGGTATTTCATAGATGCAATTGCACATAGATGCGTAGAAGTTGATCAAGGCAAACTCAGTGTATTTAAGGGTGGTTATGCGAATTATTTAGAGAAAAAAACTCAAATTCTAGAAAGCTTAGCCAAAAGCCATGAAACGCTTTTAAAGCATTTAAAAAGCGAGGAAGAATGGCTTAGAAGAGGTGTTAAAGCAAGACTTAAAAGAAATGAAGGACGCAAAGAGCGTATTTTTAAAATGCGTGAAGAAGCTAAAAAAAATCCTGGTGCCATCAAGCGTTTAAAGCTTGAAATTTCAAGAGCAGCTTTAAATTTTACAGGAGAAAAAATTCCTAATCGCAAAAAAATGCTTTTTGAGCTTAAAAATGTAAGTAAAAATTTAGGAGAAAAAGCTCTTTTTACAGATTTTTCAAGTCGTATTTTACAAGGTGAACGCATTGCCATAGTAGGAAAAAATGGCTGCGGAAAGTCTACTTTTTTAAAAATACTTTTAGGTGAGTTAAAACAAGATAGCGGAGAGATCAAGCGTGGAGAGATCAAGATAGGATATTTTGATCAAGCTAGAAGTCTTGTAAATTCAGATAAAACCTTGCTTGAAATTTTCTGTCCTAATGGAGGTGATAGAGTTGAAGTGCGTGGAAAAAATATGCATGTTTATGGATATTTAAAAAATTTCTTATTTCCTAAAGAATTTTTAGATAAAAGTGTTTCTGTTTTAAGTGGTGGAGAAAAAAATCGCGTCGCCTTAGCTTTGCTTTTTACAGAAGAATATGATGTTTTAATCCTAGATGAGCCTACAAATGATCTTGATATAGCGACTATTAATATTTTAGAAGAATATTTACTTAGCTTTGAAGGAGCCATTTTGCTAGTATCTCATGATAGATATTTTGTAGATAAAATCGCTACTAAACTTTATGCTTTTGAAAGTGGTGCTAAGATCAATATTTTACACACCCTTTATACTGAATACCTTGAAAATGAAAAAGAAATGCAAGAATTTGATGATTATATTTCAGGCCTTGATTTACAACAAGAGCAAACTCACACACAAAAAGAAAAAAATAGTAAAAAGCTAAGCTATAAAGAAAATGAAATTTTAAAAAATCATCCCGAAAAAATAGAAATTCTTGAAAAACAAATTTCCAAATTAAATGATGATCTTTCAAATCCAAGTGTATATCAAGAAATAGGCATAAATACTCTTTATAAAGAGCTAGAGCAAGCACAAAAAGAATTAGAAAAACTAGAAAGTGAGTATTTTGAAGTTTTAGAAAAAAGCGAAAATCTATAAATTTTTATAAATAAAACATAAAAATTTATTGACAAAAATTATTAAATTTTATTATAATTTGACTTCAAATTGCGGGAATAGCTCAGGGGTAGAGCACAACCTTGCCAAGGTTGGGGTCGCGAGTTCGAATCTCGTTTCCCGCTCCATACTTCATATTGCAAATTTATTCTTATATATTTTTGTTTCCATTTGTTTAAAACATCTTCTAAGATAAATCAAATTTTTAAAAAGAATGCTATTAATAAACTTATAAAAAATTATATTTAAAGCTTAAAAAGCATGATTTTCTCATCTTTTTGAAATTCTGCTTTTTCTTCTTCACTGATGAGTAAAAATTCGCTTTGAATCAGAGGCAGTATCATTCCTGAACCAAATTTATTATCATTAAAAGGATAAAAAATACCCTTTTCTAAATTTCCTAAGATAAGATTATTTCTTCCACTTTTTACTTTTAAATCACTCCCCATGATAGCTTGAATTTGTAAAGAATTTTCTAAATTCCCACAAAGTAAGGCGATGATTTTTCTAGCAAAGATAAAAGCAGAAAGATAAGCTGCCATAGGATTTCCTGGTAAAATCAATACTAAAGTTTTATCTTTTTGATAAAGCTTAGTTGGTCTTGCAGGGCGTGCTTTTAAACCCTTAAAAAGTGGAGCAAAGCCTAATTCATTTAAAGCCTTTTCCATAAAATCAGCTTCTCCTACACTCGCACCGCCTGAAGTGATTAAAAGATCAAAATTAGCATTTTCTAAAGCTTTTTTAGTTGTATTAAAATCATCTTTAATAATACCAAGATAACTTGTAGCACAATCTTCAAATAAAGCAAGCAAAGGCAAAGCATTGGCATTATAAATATTTTCCTCATCACAATCTTGCCAAGGTTCTTTTAACTCATCTCCGCTTGAAAAAATTCCGATACGAATTTTTCTTACAACTTCTATTTTATAAAGCCCTTGAGAGGAGAGCAGGGCGATATGTCTAGCATTAAGCCTTGTGCCTTTTTTTAACAAAGGCTCATCTTTTTTTAATTCTTCGCCCTTATAACGATAAGCGTTGTATTGTTTAGGTGGCTTTTTGATGATAAGTTTGCCTTCTTCTATGCATTCATCTTCTATCATTAAAATAGTATCGGCATTTTTAGGCATTTTTGCACCTGTCATGATCTTAAAACACTCATTTTTATAGATCTCATAAGTGTTTTTATCTCCAGCTAAAATCGTGCCTTTTATATCTAAAGCTTGATTTATATCCGCATAATTAAAAGCATAGCCATCAAGTGCGGCATTATCAAAGCTAGGTAAATTTTTTACAGCATAGAGATCTTTAGCCAAAACCCTATCTTTAGCTTCTTCAAGACTGATTAATTCAAATTCATTAAGAGCTGTAATTTGATCTTGTAAATGCGCTAAAGTTTGAAAAATATTTTTCATTCTTCAAGCCTTGTGATTTTAGCACCTAAGGCTTTAAATTTTTCTTCTAATTTTTCATAACCACGATCAAGATGATAAATTCTATGTATCCTGCTTGTACCCTTAGCTACAAGTGCTGCTAAAATCAAAGCCGAAGAAGCACGCAAATCTGTGGCCATAACATCTGCAGCATTTAATTCTTTACCGCCCACTATAGTAGCAATATGCCCATTTAATTTAATATCCGCACCCATTCTTAAAAGCTCGCTTACATGCATAAAGCGGTTTTCAAAAAGTCTTTCATCGATAATGCTTGTACCCTTTGCCATTAAGGCTAAAGCCATAAATTGTGCTTGCATATCGGTTGGAAAACCAGGATATTCGCTAGTCATGATCTCTGTAGCTTTAATTTCTTTTACAGGAAATAAAGTGATATTATCATTATCTACTGAAGTTTCAAAACCCATTTGATGGAGTTTTGTTAAAACCGCTCCTAAATGCTCGGCATTTACTTTTTTAAGTGTGATTTTAGAATTTGTAATAGCTCCTGCACACAAATAAGTTCCTGCTTCAATCCTATCAGGAATCACGCTAAATTCTTTAAAATCCAAAAGTTCTTTATCTGTTCCATAAATTTCAAGCTCATCTGTACCTATGCCTTTTATATCAAGTCCAGCATTAGCTAAAACTTCGCAAAGCTGTACGACTTCAGGCTCTTTAGCAACATTTACAAGCTTAGTTTTTCCCTTAGCTAAGGCTGCTGCCATAATGATATTTTCGCTGCCTGTAACAGTGATTTTATCAAAAAGAATTTGAGCTCCTTTTAAATTCCCGCTTGCTACGACATAACCTTGTTTTATTTCTATATTTGCGCCCATTTTTTCTAAAGCACTTAGGTGCAAATCAATAGGTCTTTGTCCTATGGCACATCCTCCAGGCAATGAAACTTCACAATGATTAAAACGAGCAAGTAAAGGCCCTAAAGTAAGGATAGAAGCACGCATTTTGCGCACGATATCATATTTAGCCACGGTTTTATCAAGTGTTGTTGTATTTAAATATGCGGTATTTTCTTTAAAATCAGTTTTTGCGCCTAAATTTTCAAGCAAGGAAATGAGTGTTTTGATATCTGCAACATTAGGAACATTATTTATTTTAACCTCATTTTTTGCAAGTATACTAGAAGCAATTAGGGGCAAAGCGGCATTTTTTGCACCACTTATTGTAACTTCACCTTGAAGTTTTTGGGAGCCTTGTATCTCTAAATAAGTCATTATAATAAACCTTATTTTAAATTTCAAAGCTTAATTATACCTTTTTAAACTTTGTAAAAGTTTATTACTTGGGCTTTTCATTTTGAAATTTACAATTTATTTAGAGTTTAAATTTTTTCATGTTTGGTTATTTTATTGTATTATTTTAAAATTAAAAAATCATACATATTTTATTTTTCAAGGCAATATCATGGGTGTTTTTTTAGTTTTACTGGGTGGAATTTTTTGGGCTATAAGCGGAGTTTTAGCTGAGTATTTATTTAAAAATAATTATGGGGTAGATTGGGTAAGTTTTTATAGATTGTTTTGCACAGGTATAGTGCTTATTTTGTATAGCTTAAAGAAAATAAAAATATTTCAATTTAAAAAAGATGAGCTTTTATCCTTTTTAATTTTTGCTTTCTTTGGTTTATTGATGACTCAATATGGATATTTTAAAGCTATTTTTTATACCGATGCAGGTACTGCTACCATGATACAATACTGTGCTCCTTTGCTTATCATGATTTATGTATGTTTAAAAGATAAAAAAATGCCTAAAATTTTTGAAAGTATGGCTTTAATTTTTATAATTCTAGCTCTATTTTTGCTTGCAAGCGGTGGAGATATAAGCAATTTAAACCTAAATTTATGGGGAATTTTTTGGGCCATTTTAGGAGCTTTTGGGGTTGCTTTTTATTCTTTAGGTGCAAGAAAAATCATTGCAAAATATGGAATTTTCTTTGTTATGGGTTGGTCTAGTTTAATCGCTTCTTTTATACTTTTTGGGATACTTGAATTTAAAGAAGGCTTAGTGCATTATGATTTTGCTCTTAATTTGTATTTAGCCCAAGCAGGTATAATATTTATAGGAACTATAGGGGCTTTTTGTCTATATCTTAAAGGGGTTGAATACATAGGAGCTTTAAGAGCAAGCATGATAGCATGTATCGAGCCTGTAGCAGCTGCTTTTATGAGCTTTTTATTTTTAGGAACAAGATACAGCTTTTTAGATCTTTTTGCCTTTGCCTTGATTATCTTAAGCGTGATTTTAAATGCCAAGAAAAGTTAAATTTTCATAAAATTTTTAAGTAATTTTTTGCCATTTTGGCTTAAAATTGCTTCAGGATGAAATTGCACCCCATAAATCTCATATTTTTTATGCTTGATTGCCATGATGATATTTTCATCATTTAAGGCTAAAATTTCACAACTTTTTGGCATTTTGCTAATATGCAAAGAATGATACAAACAAATTTTACTTTTATTTTCAATACCTTTAAAAAGCAGGCTTTTTTTAGCATTTTTCTTAAGATGCAATCTTGAAATTTTACCTTGCATAGGGTAGGGCATCGGAGTAATTTTTCCGCCAAAAACCTCGCCTATACACTGATGTCCCAAACAAATTCCTAGTATTTTTTTATCTTTTTTAAAGTATTGAATTGCTTTTAAACTTAATTTTGATTCAGCAGGAGAATTTGGACCTGGGGAGATGATAAGGTGAGAAAAATCAAAGCGAGTTAAATCTTTGGCTTTTTTAAATTCATCATTTTTTATAATTTTACATTGATAACCCAATTCTTTAAGATAAAAAACTATAGTATAGCTGAAAGAATCGTAATTATCTATGAGTAAAATTTTTTTCATTTTAGACTCACTTTTTGCAATCCTCTAACCGAATTGATACAATAAATCTCATCTGCATTTAACAAATCCTCTTTAAAAAGTCTTTTTTCTTTTATAAGTCCTAAATCAAGCAAAAATTGCCTATAAATTCCATTTAAAAGCCCACTTTGCAGAGTAGGGGTGTAAAAGACTTTATCTTTTTTAATGATGATATTACTTCTTGAGCCCTCGCATAATTCATTTTTTTCATTAAAAAAAGCTATATCAAAGCATTGATTTTCTTTCCATAAAAAAGCTTTTTCATCATAAATTTGCCTTAAAGAACTCTTATGGTATAAAAAATCACTTTGTGAATTTAAGGATTTATCACTTAAAAGTAAGATGTTATTATCACTTGTTTTGATATGATTTTCTAAGATGGTATAACTGCCATCTTTTTGCAAGATAAGTTTAAAAATAGCCTGTTTGTGATGACTTTTAATGGTGCTTGGATAAAAAAAGCTATGATTTTTATGAAAAAGTTTTTCATTTAAAGCTTGGATATTAAAATTTTTAAATTCTTTTAAATTGGATTTGCAATTTAACACTTCTTGAAAATCTTTAATGAGTTTTTCTGTGTTAAAATTTAATTTTAAAGCAGAATTTAAAATTCTTTGTAAATGTTCTTTAAAAAATAAAATTTTACCCTTTTTATAATACATAGTTTCAAAAAGATAAAAGTCCTTAGGCATTAAAAATTGAGTTTTTAACTCCAATTCTTTAAATTCTTCCTCAAGCTTAGAATCCCACACCAAGCCACTTCCCACGCTATATTGATAATCTTGTTTTTTCTCAAGAGTGCGTATAGCGACGCTAAATTTGCTTTTATTTTTATGGATATAACCTATAGCACCGCAATAAATTCCACGCTTTCTTGCTTCAAGTTCTTCTATAAGTTTTATGGTTTCAAGTTTAGGAGCTCCTGTGATCGAACCGCATGGAAATAAAGCTTTGAAAATTTGAAAATAATCAATATCTTTTTTAAGCTTGCCTTTTATAATGGAAGTCATTTGATGCAAAGTAGGGTAGCTTTGAATTTTAAAAAGCTTTGTTTTTATGCTATTTTTAACGATAAGTTTTGAAAGATCGTTTCTTAAAAGATCGACTATCATTACATTTTCGCTTAAATTTTTAACATCTTTTTGCAAAAAAAGTTTGTTTTTCTTATCTTGATTTAAATCCTTAGATCTTGCACTCGTGCCTTTCATGGGTTGGGTGATTATTTTTCTTTTATGGGTTTTAAAAAATAATTCAGGAGAAAAGGAAAGAATTTCGCGTCCTTCGTCTTTGATATACGCTTTAAATTCAGTATCTTGTCTTTTGGATAAAAGATTAAACAAGGAAAATCCATCAAGCAAGCTATCAAAATGAAAACTTTGGGTGAGATTGACCTGATAGCTTCGTCCTTTTGATATAGCGGATTTTACTTGCAAAAAGTTTTTTTCATAGTTTTTAAAATCTAAATGATTTTTAAAAATAGGCATAAAATTTTCTTCATCAATACTCATCGTAGTGAAGTTTTTTCTTTTTTTATAAGCATAAAAGCTCAAATAAGCCTCTTTGCTAGTGAAGTTTTTATCTTGTAAGTATTTATAAAATTCATAATCTACAAGAGTTAAAAAATAATATTTATCTTTATGTTTTTGCACAAATTTAAAGTATTTTTTGCTTTGTTTTTTATTATAAGCTTTAAGAACAAATTTTAAGTCATAATAAAAATATTTACCAAAAATGGCAAATTTTGTTTCAGCGCTCACTTAATTCCTTTGCTACTTGTGCAGCAAGCTTTAATTTATCATTGTCAAAATGTGTATAAATTCTTGAAGTATTTAAACTTGCATGCCCTAAAGCTTCTTGCACCAAAACCAAATCTTTTTGTTTTTTATAGAGTAGGGTGGCAAAAGTATGACGAAGCATATGAGCGCCGTTTTTTTGCTTGCGAATTCCTGCGCGAAATAAAATTTGCTCTACAATACGACTTACATAAGCTTGTGTTAAAGCCTTTCCATTGCGATTGACAAAAAGTAAGCCATCTTCACTTAAATAATTAACCCTTACATCCTTTAATAAATGCTCGATCAATTCTTTTTTTATCATCACAACGCGGTATTTATTTCCTTTGGCGCGAATTCTTATAATGTAAAGTTCGTTTTCTTCGCTAATATCCTTGAGTTTGATATTGATAGCCTCGCTTACGCGGATTCCTGTAAAAATAATGATTTTTATAATGAGCTTGTTGCGTATGGTATTGTTTTTAAAATCTGAATTTTCTATGGCTTCAAGGAATTTTTTTAACTCATCTTCGTTCATAAATTCAGGCAGTTTTGCCCCTTTATTTCCTGTAATACCTCCCCAATTTTTAAGTACAATATCAAAAATATGCGCCTTTTCATCCTCTTCATTTTGCTTATCTAAAAAGTCAAAAAAATTAATCACTGCAATGCGGTAATTTTTTTTACTCGCATCTGATAAAGCTCCGGTAATGCTTGCTAAAACTTCTACTATAAGCTCTTCATCTATTTGTTTTAAGGAGTGTAATTTATAAAAATTAAGATATTCAAAGACTTTTTTTAAGGGATTAAAATAAGTATTAACACCATTTAAGCCCGCATTTCTTGCTTTTTTAGCCAAAGCATCAAGCTCTTCTATATTTTTAACACCCTTTGTGAGTGCAAAATTAACCTCTGCTAGGGCTTTTGGATTTTTAAGTTCTTTATTGGAAAGAGAGTTGAGTTTAAATTTGACATATTTTGCAAGCCAAAATAAAAAAGACTTTTCAAAATTTTCTTCACAATCTAAAGGATATTTCATAAAAACTTTTCCTAAAATCTTATAATTTTTGTTTTTAATCAATTTTAACTAAAAAAGGTATTTTAGTATCAACTTAGTAAAAAAAGCTTTTCTAGCTCATTTTAACTTTAAAAAATAAATTTAAATTCCTTATATAAAATATATTAAATAATTCTTAATGGTATTTGTATAATTGTATGATAAAAGGTAAAAATACATAAAATTAATTATTTTGTATTGAAAACTATAATTTTCAAACTTTTATATTTATACTCTAATCCTATAAAGTCTTATGCCAATGTATAAGCTATATTATAGGTATTATAAGCATATTTACTTTTTGTATTTTAATAACTTATCCATAAAATTTAATGTATAAAAATGATTATTTTATTTTGTAATTTGAAAACTATAATTTATCTTTTTTCAAATAGTCAAGATAATATGCATTGACATCTCCTTATATATTTTTATCAAAATAATATAATAAATGATAATTTATAAAATAAAAATAAATACCCTATTCTTTTGAATTTACATATCAAAACATTTTCTAAATTTTAAATTTTTTAAGAATGTATTTATTATAAATTTTTATAATGATTGCTTTTATGTGTATTATTAAGGAGTAAAAAATAAGGTGAAAAATTTATATTGGATTGCTTGTTTTTCTAAATGGCAAGATATGCGTAATCCTTGGTTTATTATGAGTATTATAATGATAAGCCTTGTTTTAATAGCGCATTTTTTATTTCAAGAATATCTTTATATGAGACCTTGTGAACAATGTGTTTATATAAGGTTAGATATGTTAATTATAGCTTTAGGAGGCATCATTGCACTGATAAATCCTAAAAATACCATTATTAAAATCCTTGCCTATACTTTAGCTTTTTATGGAATTTGGCTTGGATTAGAACATTCGTTGAATTTAAATCGCATTCATGAAGCTATTAGCACGGAAAACCCTTTCAGCGGTGTTAATGGATGTCGCGATATTCCACTCTACCCTTTTAATCTGCCTTTACACGAATGGTTTCCTTCTTGGTTTAAACCCGTAGGGCAATGCGGAATGGATTTTCCCATGGTTCCAAAGTCCGCTTATTTAAATGCTTTTCAAGAATTTTTTGTAGGAAAAAATGGACTTTATAGCAATGGTTGGTATCTAATCCCTAGTTTGAAATTTATGAATATGGCTACTTGCTGTTTTATAGCATTTTTATGCTCTTTTATTTTACTTTTTATAATGTTTGTAAGCTATGTTTTTAGTCAAAGAAAAATTGTTTTTACCATCATTACCATAGGATTAGTTTTAACACTTAAGATATTGGGTTAAAAAATACTTATTTTTAAAGATTAAATTTTTTACTTGTTTATCCTTTTTAAATAGAATTACTTTTTATATCAAATTAAGGATAAGCAATTATGTTTAAAAAAATGACAAAAATTTTGACAAGCTTGAGTCTTGTTTGCACTTTTGCGATGGCAGATGATTTTATCACCCTATCAGAAACCTTGCCTGATTCTAAAAATTCTGTTGTGGAAGCTTTTTCCTATAAGTGCATACATTGTTACAATCACCATAAATTTGGCACCTTAGAAAAACTTAGAGAGGCTTTTCCAAATTTGCATTTTAAACTCTATCCTGTAAGCCTTATGAATGGAGAATATGCAAACGAACTTAATGAACTCTTTGCCTTTGCTCAGTTTAAAGATGAACAAAATGGCAAAGATGCTAGTTATAGTGATAGTTTATCACACAAACTTGCCGATGTTTATTTTGTAGTTTATTTTATAAACAAGCAGGACAATTTTTCAAGCTCGGATGAATTTTATGATATAGGCTTAAAGGCTATGAATGTTGATAAAAATGAAGTATTGAATTTTTTAAGCACTCCTAAAGCCAAAGAAATTTTAAACGAATTTAAAAGAGCAAATGATATAGCTAGGACTTATGGGACTCCTGCTTTTGTTGTAAATGGCAAATATCAAATCAATCCTAGCGCCATCAGTTCAATGCAAGCTTTAGAAGACATCGTTAAAAAACTTAGCAATATGCCATAAAACAGAGCAATGCATTGTCTATGATAGATAATGCATTGAAATTTAAATTAAATTTTTTAATACAAAAATAAAGTTGTTTAGCTATAATTAGCTCGCAATATTTTTAAAGGTTGTTTTTAATGAAAAATTTAAGCGTTCAAGAAAAAAAAGATCTTGATAATTGTGTTTTCAAAACTCTTGGCAAAAAAGAACCTTCTGCTTTGGTACTTTTATTTAAAAAAATACTTTTAAAATTAAAGACTTTCTTTTATTCTAAATAATACCATTTAAAATCATTTTTTGTAAAAGAAATATTCTTAAAAGATGGAGCTTGTATAAATAATTTACATTCTTTGTCTAAATTTTCCATCCCATAGACTTTCATAGCCATTCTAGAATTATGTCTTATAAGCTCTATACCTACACAAGTTTGATTGTTGATTTTATAAAGAAGCGTGCCCCCTTCTTTTTCGTCTATATTTAAAATACTTAAATTTTTATTTTTACTCATATCTTGTATATTTTTACTAAAAGCAAAACGCAATTTATAATATATCATAACATCTTGCATAGCCTTTTTAAGATCTTGTAAATTTTCATTGATAAAATATCCATTGTTTTTATACAATGTTAAAAAATCCTCATTAAGAAATTTTTGAAAGTCAGCATCCTTGCTTAATTTTTGACACTCATTATAGCTTTTAAGAATTCTCACCTGCCCTGCTTCTATCAAAAGATCAAGACAATTTTTATTATTTTGTGAAAATTGCACTAATTTCACTTCTTGAATTTTAAAATCTTTATTGGGCTTTTTTTCATATGCAAAATCATTAAGTTTTTCATAAACATTAGCAAACGATAGAGAACAAAAGCCTATAAGTATCGGAAGTATTTTTTTCATTGAAAAAGCTCTGGATGTTGATTTTTTAAAAATTCCACCACTTCTAAAACTTCATCAACTCCTTCTTTATTTGAATTTTCTAAGACACTATCTATATTGTCTATATAAGCTTCTATAGCACTTTCTAGCTTCTCTCTTTTAACACCTGCATATAAAAGCATAGCTTCTAAAACTATGCTTAATTCATATCTTAGATCTTCTAATTCATTTTTTAAATTTTTATTGTGTGTTTGTGGCATCTGAATTTCCTTTTTTAAGTTCTTTACTTTTTATCAAATCAACGATTTGAGCTTTGATATAGTTATAATTTGCTCCATCTTTATAAGCCGCAAAAAGCCCACCACTAGCATTTTTATGCCCTCCTCCACCTACTAGCTTTTTAGCCATCAAGCTTACATCAACCTTACCATTTGCACGAAAACTTAAGGTTTTTCTAGAGCTTACATCGATGAAAAAATCATAGTCGGGATTTTTAACTAAAAATTCATTACCTATGACAGAAGTATTGCCTATATTTGAAGTAAGAATTCCTTTATGGCCTTCATACTCTATACTGAATTCTTCTTTTAACTCACTCAATTTTTCTACTACAAAATAAGAGATGAGATTAGAAAGAGTATCGTCATGATCTTTAGCAAAAAAATCTTTTTTGATAAAATGGATAGCATTATCTAGCAAAATATGTGAATTAGGTTGATTTATAAATTTTCTCGCTCTTTCAAGCAAGAAAAACATATAAAAAACTTGAGCTTCTTTAAACATCACGCGATTGATTTCTTTTGCATTGGCAATCAAACCCAAAAAAACTTTTCCAAGTTCAAAATTTGCATCCTCGCTTAACCAAATATCAACAGCATTTACAACTTGGGCGAAATTTAAAAGTTCTAAATCAGGCGTACAAATTTTAGAGAAAAAATCATAAGTAATTTTAGTCGCACATCTTTTATTATCTAGTAAATACCATGCATATTTTTGAGCACACTCCTCACCGCTTTGATGGTGATCTAATAAAAAGATTTTGATATTTTTTTCTTTGCAAATTTTATCAAATTCTTCACACTGATTTAAATTTAAATTCAAATCAGTGATTAAAATAATAGCCTGCCCAAAGCTATTATCTTTTTCTATATCTGCTAAAATCGCGTTGAAATTTTCATTGATTTCTTTACCATAATTAGAATTATAAAAATTTACATTTTTAAAATAAAAATTGACTATATATTGACAGGCATAGCCATCAAGATCGGTATGTGAAAGATGATAAATTTTCATTGATTTCCTTAAAGTTCTATCCTAATAATACCTTCGGTATTAAAATTTGTATTTTCTGCTATTTCTGCAAAACTAAGTACAACTATATTGATATTAAAATTATAACAAATATCAGCGATAAATTTTCTAAGTTGCGGTTCAACGCAAAGTATAAAAGGCTTGATACGTCCATTTGCTACTGCGGCAACTTCAGCTCTTAAGGTATCTACTAAAGTTCCTGTTTGTGCTACACTTAAAGGTAGGTGATAGCTACCGTCTCTAAATTGTACATTTTCCATTAAAACCGCAGAGCTAGCAGAGTCTAAAATGAAAATATCCAAATTTCCTTTATCATCAAGATACATATTAGTAATCATTCTAGCTAAAGACGCTCTTACATGTTCTATAATCATATCAAAGCTTTTGCTTACTTCAGCAATATCACTTATAGATTCTAAAATAGTCAGCATATCTTTAATAGGTATATTGTGTTTGAGCAAGTCTTTAAGAATTTTTTGGATAAGACTTACAGGAGCTACACCTAAAGCACCTTCTACTATGATTGGATAATCATTTTTAACCTTATCAAGAAGATTTTGTACTTCTTGGCGTGTAAGAAGCTCGCTTGCATGTGCTTTGATAAGCTCGCTCATATGCGTTGAGATCACACTTGCTGGATCTATAACTATATAGCCATTTAAAGTTGCTTCATCTTTTAAATTTGAATCTATCCAAAGTGCATCAGAATTAAAAGCAGGTTCTTTTGTAGCAATCCCTTCAATCTCTTCTGTGATAAAGCCACTATCCATAGCCAAATACTTATCAGGATAAATTTCGGCACTTGCTATGGATACACCCTTTAACTTAAAGCTATATTCATTAGGCTTGAGTCGTAAATTATCTCGAATTCTGATTTTTGGCATTAAAAAGCCTAAGCTCTCAGCAATACTTCTTCTCATAGAGCGAATTCTTTCAGTTAATTCGCTTTCAGCAAGTTTTATTAAGCCATAACCTAGCTCAAGCTCTAAAATTTCAACCTTAAGTATATCGTTTATTTTGTGCTCTTCTTCTTTTAGAATTTCTTCTTCGCTTTTTTTAGCAGGAGCAGCAACTCCACCAGCCCCACCCGCTCCACTTGCAGCATTGGCTGCGCTTGCTTTTGCTTTTTTAGGTGCATTGACTTCGATTTTACCCTCTTTTACCTGTTTGGTTAGATAACCAAGTGCTAAGAATACCAAAGCCATAAAACCTAATGATAAGTGTGGCAAACCTGGAACAAGAGCAAAAATAAAAAGAACAAAACCCACAATCAAAAGTGTTCGATACTCGCTTAAAAGCTGTGTCAATGTCCCTTCAGCAAAATTTTCTTCATCTTTGCTTGCACGGGTGATGATAATAGCTGTTGCAGTAGAAGTGATAAGTCCTGGAATTTGCGATACAAGACCATCACCTATAGTAAGTATAGTATAAGTAGAAGCTGCATCGGACAAGGCCATATCGTGTTGAAAAGCGCCTATTAAAAAACCACCTATAATGTTTATAATGGTTATAATAATACCTGCGACCGCATCCCCTTTGATAAATTTAGAAGAACCATCCATCGCACCATAGAAATTGGCTTCAGCGATAATTTCTTGACGCCTTGCTCTTGCAGTTTGCTCATCGATAAGTCCCGCATTTAAATCCGCATCGATAGCCATTTGCTTTCCTGGCATCGCATCAAGGGTAAATCTTGCCTGAACTTCAGAAACCCTTGTACTACCTTTGGTTACAACCATAAAGTTGATCAAAACCAAAATACAAAATACAATCACCCCAATGACCATATTTCCACCCACCACAAATTCTCCAAAGGCTGCGATGATCTCACTCACCGCCGCAGGGCCATTTTGTCCTTCGCTTAGAATCATTCTTGTGGTTGCTATATTTAAAGAAAGTCTAAATAGCGTGATAATCAGGATAAGAGTTGGAAAAGTGGTTAAATCCGTTGGCTTGGGGATATAAATAGAAATTAAAATAATAAGCACTGATAAAGCAATGCTTAAAGCTAAGAAAAAGTCCAAAATAGGACTTGGTAAAGGAACGATAATAATAGCTAAAATACATACTATAAATCCGACTATAGTAAGACTTTTAGCCCTTAATACAGGACCAATTAAAGGTCCTAAAAAAGGAAAAACAAGATCGACTAATTTATTTTTTGCCATTATGGTTCATAATATCCGCTAGGGTAATGGAGTCTAAAAATTCATCTACTTTGTTTTGTAAATTTACAAGCATTGGCATAAGAGTACAATTTTCTTCTTTGTTATTAGGGCATACTCCACCACTACACTCAAAAACACTTACTTCTTTTTTTTCTGCACTATTGACAATTTCTTTTATGCTGTATTGACTTGGCTCTTTAATAAGAGCAAAACCACCTTTAGCACCTTTGAAAGATTTTAATAAATTGTCTTTAGCTAGAGTTTGTAAAATTTTCGCTAAAAAACTTTTAGGAATATTAAGCTCTAATGCTAAAGAATCAACATCTTGAGGATTTTCTTTATGAGCGATATAAATCAAAGAAAGTAAAGCATATTCGCTAGCTTTGGTAAATAGCACGAATTTCTCCTTTTATTTAATAAAAAATAGTTTTAATTATAATAAAAAAATCTTAGAAAATGGCTTAAAAAATGATGATTAAAGTAAAAATATAAATTTCAGCTTATTTTTTGTTTTATTTGATATAATTTTAGCTTTTAAAATCACCAATCAGGAGGTCTATCATGGCTTTGGATTCGGCTAAAAAAGCAGAAATTGTTGCGAAATTCGCTAGAAAAGCGGGCGATACTGGCTCGACAGAAGTGCAAGTAGCACTTTTAAGTGCAAGAATTGCAGAACTTACAGAACATTTAAAAATCTACAAAAAAGATTTTTCTTCAAGATTAGGACTTTTAAAACTCGTAGGTCAAAGAAAAAGACTTTTAGCTTATCTAAAAAGAAAAGATTACAATTCTTATAGTAAATTAATTACAGAATTAAATCTCAGAGATAAATAAAATTTTACAAGCCCTTTTTTTCAGGGCTTGATCTTCAGATCATTCTTTAATCTTTTAAATTACCAAAGATTTATAAAATTTCTCTTTGTCCTTTAGTGTTTGGTTCGCTCAGCACTCCGCTTTCTGTAAGCTGATCGATGATATTTGCTGCGCGGTTGTATCCGATATTGAGCTTTCTTTGTAAATAAGAAATACTTGTTTTTCCATCGCTTAGTATAACGCGTTTGGCATCTTCATAAAGCTCATCATACTCACCATTATTCATACTTTCGCTACTTGTTACACCCATACTTTGCTGATCTTTTAAAAAACTTTCATCGTATTCTACGCTTTGTTGATCTTTTAAAAAGTCTACGATTTTTTCTATCTCAAATTCACTTGCAAATGGAGCATGTAAACGAACGATGGAGCTTGTTCCTGGAGGAGTAAATAAACAATCCCCTCTGCCTAGCAAGCTTTCAGCTCCCATAGCGTCTAAGATAACTTTAGAGTCAATTTTTTGCCCTACTTTGTAAGAAATTCTACTTGGCAAATTAGCCTTGATAAGCCCTGTTACAACATCCACTGATGGGCGTTGTGTAGCGACAATCAAATGAATTCCACTTGCTCTTGCCATTTGCGCTAAACGACCTATATAAAATTCCACATCCTTGCCTGCAGTCATCATCAAATCAGCAAGCTCATCGATAATCACAACAATAAAAGGAAGCTCTTCTTCTCCTAGTTCTTTCATCTTTTCATTATAATTTTCTATATTTTTAGTTTTTGCTTCAGCCATTAAACGATAGCGTCTTTCCATCTCTGCAACCATGTTTGAAAGAGCATTGACTGCTTTTTTAGGATCGGTAATTACCGGAGTTAAAAGATGAGGGATGTCATTATAAATACTAAATTCAAGCATTTTTGGATCTATCATCATTAAGCGTAAAGTTTTTGGAGAGTTGCGATATAAAAGGCTTAAAAGCATAGAATTTATACCCACACTCTTTCCACTTCCTGTGGTTCCTGCAATGAGTAAATGTGGAAGTTTCTTAAGATCAGTTACAAAAGCATTTCCCACTATATCTTTACCCAAAGCTATGGTTAAAGGACTTTTTGCGTTTTTAAAGACTTCGCTTTCTAAAATTTCTCTCAAATAAATAGTTTGAATTTCATCGTTTGGTACTTCTATACCTACCACATCTTTTCCAGGAATAGGTGCTTGGATACGGATTGATTTTGCCATTAAAGCCATGGTTAAATCATCTTGTAAATTTAAAATACGACTTACTTTTACATCTGCACTTGGACGAAATTCAAAAGTAGTTACAACAGGCCCTATATAGGTACTTATAACATCACCCCCTATTTTAAAACGACGCAATTTTTCAAGTAGATTATAAATTTTTTTATCAATCTCGCTTTCGTTAATCTCTTGCTTGTTATGGCTAGGATTTGTTAAAAACTCAAGCGGCGGAAGCTCAAAATCTTTGGGTTTTTCTATTTCACCCTGCTCTATTTCTCTAAGTAAAGCTTTATTCAGCTCGATTTCTTTAGCTAAAATCGCTTTTTGTCTAGTGATTTCTTGGCTTGGTTCTTGTGAAATTTGTTCCTTGATGAAGCTGTTGCCTTGCTCTATGATTTCATTTTTCTCTTGAATTGGGATTTGTTTATTTATTTGATTATCCAAAGGCTCTATCTCTTCAATTTTTACAATAGGAGTTGGTTCTATATAAGGATGTTCTAATTCTTCAACTATAGGTATAAAATCATGGAAACTTTTATTTATACTTTCCATTTTTTTGATTTCAATTTCATTTTCATCAAAATCTATAATTTCAACCTCATTTGTCTTTTCTAAGATAGAAGGAATTGGTGCATTTTGTGTTTTTACTTCTTCTTTTGTGCTTGATACTTCTTGTAAAGGTGTGCCAAAATTATACTTACTTCCTTGTATAATATGGTTTAAATCAAGTTCTAAGCTATCTTTTTTTTCTAATTCTTTAATTTCTTCTTGAACTTTATTTTCTAAAATTTCATTTTGATAAGCTTTGTATTCTTGCTCTAATTTTGCCTCTTTCATTAAATTTTCTCTAAGTTCCAATTCTTTAGTAAAAATTTTTGGCTTTATTTCTTGTTTAGGTACAGAAATTTCAATATTTTTTCTTTTATAGCTTGGCTCATCTAAATTTTTATTATTTGTATCGATTTGCTTAATATCGTCAAGCTTTTTAGGTTTTAAAAATCGTTCTGGGATCATATCTACCTCTTCTTCTGAAATAAAATTAAAATCTTCATCAAGTTTTATACTCATTCTGCTCGCTTTTTGGACAAAATTTCTTACTTGTTGCGAGTTTTCGTAAATGAAACTTTTAGCTTCTTTAATACTCTCTTTATCTATCTCTACTTTTTCATCTAAAATTTGGTTTTTAAGTTTTTCAAAATTCTCTTTTGCGGTGATTATAGAATTTTTACTTGCATTTATATTATTATATTTAACAAGCTGTTCTGTTTGATTTAAGTTTAAATTTTCATTCTCATCTTGAATTTTTTCCTGAATGGGAGCTGTATTCTTTTCTAAGGTAACAACAGGCGCCTTAGGTTCTATCTTGCTTAAATCATCTTTTTCATTTTCCCCGCCAAAAACCCTCATCAATAACGCTTTTAATGCATTTTCTACCCTAAGTAAAATATTAAAATTGAGCTCGATCTTAAAAAGCTCTTTTGTAGTTTTTGGAAATAATAAAATAAAAGAAAAAAATAAGAGCACAAGAGCAAAAATTCCGCTCCCAGTATGTCCCAAGATAATAGAAAAAATCGCATAAGAAAGCTCTAGTATATAACCAGAATTAGGATAAAAAACTGCAAATAAAAGTAAACTTGAGAAAAAGGCAAATCCTATACCAAAAAGCTCTCTTCTTGTAAAATTAGCTAATTTGTAATTTCTTTTATAATAAACATAATTTAAAATAAACAAGAAAAAAGGATAATAATATGCAAATTCTCCAAATAAAAACAAATTCGCCTTATAAATCCACACCCCCATATCTGGAGCTAGCATACAAAGACATAAATAAAAGATACCAAAAGTAGAACTTATAAAGATGGCTTCTTTTTTGATGATTTTTCCTTGAAAATAATTTTTTAAGAAGCCATTATAGCATAGTTTTTTTACATATAATTTAATAAGCTAAGTTGCGCTATCGTCGTGCTAGCTTTTAAAGAAGCTTGATAGGCAAGCTGTGTTTGCATTAAATTCATCATCGCCTCACCATAATCAACGTCGATCACATTTGATTTTATACTTTGGACATTAACACTTAAAAAGGTTGTGCGTGTATTAACTCCATCAATAGTATTGTAATACGCCCCCATTGTTGTATTAAGCTTGCTAACATGATCTGCTAAATGATCAAGCCTTTCTAAAGCCCCTTGCATTCCTGTATTTCTTGGATCTTCACTTTCAGAATCAGCCCTCATATTTCCACTTAAAACAGCATCTATCATCAAATCTAAATCTTTGATAATATCCACATTTGGTTCATCTATAGTTAAAGAATTATTCGCGCTAAAATTAAAGTTCGGACCATTTTCCACATTAGAAGTTGTGGTAAAAGGAGGCAATGGAAACTGCCCACTTTGGGAGTCACTAAGAGAAATTTCTATATTAGTTCCTGATGAAAGTTTATCGGTTACACTTATGCGACCTTTATAGTCCATACTTACATCTACGGTTGCATTAGAATCTTTCATGAGTTGTTGCATATTTTGATAATCTACTGCATCTATTTTTCCATTGGTTGGATTGATACTTGCGGCAGGGATTTTATCTGCAGCAAATATTCCTATAATATCATTGATTTGCCCATAAGTAATGTCATTTGCTCCTGTTATAACCCCACTATTTCCCGTTGCAGGATCAGTATGCATGATAGGAAAGCTTATGGTTTGCGTAGGATCATTAGGATCGGGGAAGCTTACGGTTGAATTTTGTAAATTTATACTTACATCATAAGAATTTCCACCTTTAGAATTGACTTTTAAATTTAAAGTCGTGCCATTTAAACTATCTCCTGCCATAACTTCACTAAGTTTGGTTGATTCAGTAGCATAAGCATTACTTCCTTTGATAACTTGAGAAACATTACCATAAACTGTATTGCCATTTTTTTCAAAATAAACATTATCATAATCAGCTCCATTGGCTGCATTTCCATCTGTATCTGTCATTTTGCTTTTAATAAAATCAGTTTGTTTTAAATCGATTGTAAAGTTTTGGTTATTAATTGTTACAGTTACAGGGCTGTTTAAATTTGTAATATCTCCATCGCTAGGAGCTGCAGTAGCTTCAGCCATCACCCTATTTGTAACCTCTTCCATTGTGATGCCTTCTTGATTAGCGGCTTCGATAATGTTTTTCAACTCCGTACTATCATCAGCCTGTGGTGTGAAAGCCACAGCGTGAAAATCGAGTTTATTATTTCCTTGTTTTAAATCTGTGATTTGAATTTGACCGCTATCATTCATACTTATTTCAACAACTTTATTGTTTGGGGTATTGCCATATAGAGTTCCGATATTTTCCATCACATCTTCTAAGGTATCTTCAGGATTTACAAGCACAGCACTTTTAAAACTTGTCCCATCTGGTCTTGTGCCTTGAACATAAAGTGTAGTAGGAGGAAAATTTAATTTAGTATCACTGTATTCAAAATCTTTATCAACATCTAAACCATTATCTTTTACATAACCTTGACCGATAAGTTGTTGCCATTTAGAACTACTTGTGAGATATTCTGTTTTATCAGGATTTTCTGTAAGATTCCAACGATTATCAGTAAAGCTTACATTGGTACTTATTTGTTTTTTATAATCTCCATCGGCTTTAAAAAATAAATCCCATCCAGGGATATTATAAGGACTTTCAGTACCCGCACCGGTTACTACATTGATATTATTTTTATCTCCATAATAATTTCCACTAGAATCAAAAGGCTTATTGGCCACTTGTGAACCCGCAAAAAGATATTGTCCATTAACACTAGTATTTGCAAGCTGAACTATACCTTCTTTAATGCGCTCTAATTCTTTAGCTATAGCCTCTCTTGAAGTTTGAGAATTACTATCGCTTGCTGCTTGAGTAACCTTTACTTTAAAATCCTCAAGAAGCTTAACCATATCTTGTAAAGCTTTCATGCTATTTTGCGTCATTTCTTTAGCCGAATTTGTAGCTTGTTTAACTTGCTCTAAAGTTTTGAGTTCATATTCAAGGCGAGTATTGTCTATGTAAACACTTGCATCCTCATAAGAATTTTGGATCTTAATCCCCGATGAGAGTTGTTGTGAAATCTGATATAAGGAGCTTTGAGCACCCATAGAAGTGCTTATAGAATTTGTAAAGTTGAGCTTATTTGTAATTCTCATATTCATCCTTGGAGTTTTGATTTAAAAAATCTTTTCAAACATTGCTTTGTAAATACAAGCAATAATTGTTCCAATTTTATTTTTACAATATCGACATCAATAAAAATTTAATAATATTTTATCCTTAAAAAATTTTGATATTTTTCATTATAAAATTCCCTAAAAATAAATTTTTTTAAAATATTTTATATATTTTTAAAGTCTTTTTTAGTCTAAAATGGATATGATTACAATTTTACAAAAGCCTGAGTGGTGAAACTGGTAGACGCGCCAGACTCAAAATCTGGTAAGGGCAACCTTGTGTCGGTTCGAGTCCGACCTCAGGCACCATTGCTTTTCAAAGTGTTTTTTAAAGTTTTTAAAAAACTCAGGGAGCGGTTTTGGTAGCGGTTTTTTCTCAAAAATTAATTTTTAACACTCCATATAAACTAAATACATTAATTTATTTATTTTATTCATAAGGCTTAAAAATTAGTTAAACCATTAAAACATATGAAATTTTATAATTATTAGCATTGGTAAAATAATGGTTTCTCCGCTTTTTCGGTTTTTTTGCTTTTAGGGTTAAGCAAATATTATTCTATTATCTTAATCTTTTTATCAAAAATATAAAAAAATTATTTTAATTTAAAATTATTACAAAATTATCTTACTTAGTATTTTTAAGCTAGCGATTAGCTTGAGCTGTGATCCTTTTTATATTTTATTAAATTATAAGGAGGCAATCATGATTGATATTAAAATAAAAATTAATCTGATTTTATCTTTTTTATTTTTTGTAAAAATAAAATTTATTTTAGTTGGATCACTAGCTTAAAAATACTCTCATCTTTTTCTTAAAATATATCTTCATTTTTTAAAAGTTACAAAAAATATCCAAAAAAATCCAAGTTAATTTTTTCAAAAAATCTTACCTTTTTTGTTTTGATAAAAAGTCTAGTGAAATGGAAATTTTAAACTGTATTTTAAAGCTTTATTTTTGGAGTTTTATAAGTTAAAATTTATAAAAAATAGTCCATTTTAAAACAATCATTACTCCATGCTAAGCAGATATGCCGTTTTAGTTACCTTTAGTGTTTTTTTGAGATTTTTTGAGATTTGTTGTGTTTTTTAAAAAAATGAAAATGTTATGATTTTATAATTTTTGTATGATAAAATATTATAAATTTTTGTTAAAAAGGGCAAGTTATTCTGTGTTTAAAAATATATTTTTCAAAAAACTGTATCTGCTGATAATCCTAAAAATGAAATAAAACTAGATGAAACTCCTATACAAAACAAAAGTAATAGATTAGAAAAAGCGATTCACACTTGGGTAGCAAATTGCACTAAATATTCTTTAAAAAATCCTTATGATACAAGACGCATTAACAGAAAAAATGGATGTATCAAATTCGCCTTAAGAGTCTTTAAAGAAACCAAAAATGAAGGTGTTTTAATTGGCATTAGCTCTTCACTTTATAATAAATATAAAAATCTCTATAAATCAAAACTTGCTAGAGTAAAGCAATCAAACAAAATAAAAAGCTTACAAGAAAAAATCCTGATTTAGATATTATCAATGCTTGTAAATACACCATATTAAGCAATAAATGTGCTTTATAAATGAAGATGTTGAAGATTTTGAAAATATTATAAAGATTTTACTACAATTAAATACCACAAAATATAGACAAAAATAAACTTAAAAAACCAAAAATCTACTACAAAATAATATCAACCTAGTATTAAATAATTAAAATCGATTTATGAGCTTGTTTTGTTAGATTATGTTAAGGAAATGATGTTTTAGTTATTATTTGTGTAATTTTGGCATGCCCGAACGGATCTTACTTGCCGTGACGGTAGTACATTATAGCAATAATTTATTAAATCGATCACAAAATAAACCTAAGAAAAGTGAATCTCTTAGGTTTATAAAATAAACCACAGACTAGTTTATTTCGCATATGTGTGTGTTTAAAAATTTATCTGTAAGGGGTATTTTAAAAAGAACATGTAACTATCCCTAAATAATTTTAGCAAAAATCCCAAATAATAGGCTTTTAAAGCATATAAAAACAACTTTTTATCTTTCCTAATCTAAAGCGTAGAATATCCCAAATATCCTAAAATGTCCGTTTTATCCCAAAAAAACTGATTAAATGCTGTTTAAAAGGCGGATAAATACGAGCTTTGATTTTAAATTTTATATCCCAAAAGTGTTTTTTATTCTCTAGGATAGTTACATTTTTGCTTAAAATATTCTTATATTTTCTTAACCTTGTAACTATCTCTATAAAACACTATATAATCATACTTTAACCACTTTTTATATAAAAATAGTATGTAACTATCTATAGCTTTAAGGTTTGGAGGATAGTTACATAGAAAACTTAAACATTTAGTTGGTTTTTGTAATCTTATAATAGACTAAGATTACTTCAATTTATTTAAAAATTATTTTTATTTTTGATTTTATTTTTTAACTTTGATGATAACTTTTGCCAATTATAATGTTTTTTAAAAGATAAATATAAAGAGTGGTATATTAACTTTTATATAAATATATAGCTATATTTAGTTTTAGGTTTGTAAATATAGCTATATTATTTTTTAAATTAAATTATAATATATAGGTATCGCATCTATTTTTTAATTTTATAAGTTTTTTGAATCCCAAGGGATTATTTTTTTTGAAATCATCGCTATTTAAGTAACAATCATACCTTTCCAAGATATCTTTTAACATATGTGCAAAATGCTCCATTATAATACCTTCATCTATCCTATTATTTTCAATAAAAGTTTGAAGTGTTTCAAAATAATTCATCGTCATTATAATTGATCTTTTTAATTCTGGTTTTTCTTTAATTTCTTTTAATATTTCTTTATCTCCTTTTTTTTCTTTTATATTTTGTTGCTCTCTTGTATAATCTCTTGCCTCTATAAAATGTTTTTCATCCCATTTAAATAATAACTGCATTGTTAAATTAAATTTATCCGCTCTTGTTTTTTCAAAAATAGAATAAGCATTTAGTGCCAATGAGCTGGACACCACATAGGCAGAAATGGCAGATACAATAATTTTAATTTCTAAATTAAAATATAAACATAAACATACGACTACAAAAAACCCGATCATCCATAGAATAAAATATTTATTTTTTAATATTTTCATTAAAATTCCTTTAAGTACATAATTAAATTTCATTAAAATAATAACTAAATTTTTTTAATTTAGTCAAAATTTTAAAGTTGCTTTGTAAAGTCAAAGCTTTATTCTTTGACTTTAATTTCTAATACAAAATTAAGTATATTTTTATTTATAAATTTATAATTTTAACTTAAAAAATTAACCTTTTAAAACAAAAGCTTTTAATTGCTTTTTGTAATTTTTTGTTAAATTTCTTTGAAATTAAAATCAAAGGATTTAACATGCAAATGCAAGAAGTGATTGAAAAGTTAAAAGATATATTAGCCAGTGAAGGCAAAAGAGAATTAAAGACTAAAGATATAGCTAAAGAATTAGGTATCCATCCTGATACTTTTAATTCTATGAAATTTAGAAACTCCATTCCATATCCACAAATCCTAAACTTTTTAAATCAAAGAAATATATAAGTATTAATTATTTCTTCTATGGAAGTTCCCCAAAAGATCAATTAGAATGTGAGGGTAAATATAAAATTTTAAAGCTTTATAAAACAAATGCGAGTTTAGGCGGAGGTGGAATAAATGACTTAATAGATTGCTCTGAACTTATTGTGGATGAAAAACTATTAAACTTTTTTGGTAGTAAAGAGTGTGAGTTTATCACTTGCTATGGAGAAAGCATGGAGTCATTTATAAAAGATGGAAGTATTTGTGTGATCAATGCTAGAGATGGACTCTTTATAAAACAAGTTTTAAAACTAGATGATGGAGTGATTTTACACTCTTTAAATCCTTTATATGAAGATATCTTTTATAAAAATGGAGATTTTTTGCTAATTGGTGTGGTAATTGGAGAACTTTCTAAGATGTAACAGCACACAATAAGCTAAGTCAAGCTAATCTCACAGAGAGTATAAAACACAAGGTTGTTCTATCAAAAAAGGAGATAAACATGAAAGATATCAAAAATTACACCGATAAAGAATTAAAAGAAAAAATTATGCAAGATTTAGAGGATGAATTTAGGATTTTGTACAAAAAACTTTTAAAAGAGAAAGATTATCTTGCTAGGGATAATATATTAGAGCTTATGACTATTTATAATATGGGTATAAACTCTTATTCAATCGCTAAAAACCTTGAGATGAATGAAGATAAAAGTCTTATACAAGTTCCTTTGTTTGAAAGATATATTATAGGTAGAAAATTTGTGGTTAAATACAATAATGAAAAACAAAGATATGAACTAAAAAGCACCTTTTGTGAATTTTAAGGAGAAAAGATGAAATACCCTAATGTTTATGTGAAATTAGTAGGAGAAGATGGCAATGCTTTTAGTATTTTAGCAAGAGTAAGCAATGCTTTGAAAAAAGCAGGTGTAAGCAAAGAAGAAATAAGTCAATTTCAAAAAGAAGCCATGAGTAATGATTATAATCATTTATTAAATGTAGTGCAATATTGGGTTAATGCAGATTAATTTTAAAAAGAAGCCAAACAACAGCACACATTAAGCCTTGTCAAGCTAATGTTGTCTTATCAAAACAAAAGGAGACAGGATGAGTAAAGTATTAGTAGATATCAAAAAAGGTTTTAGCAAGACTTTTATAAACGCTATTTGCAACCATAACAACGAACTTGTTTTAGAATATCTTAAAAATGGCATGAGTGCTACTAAAGAATGCATGGGCGAAGAGCCTATGTTTTATGCAGTAACTCACAATAATTTTGGAGCGATTTTGCTTTTATTAAAATACGGAGCTATTTTAGATAAAGAGTATCTAGAAGAAAGCAATAAAGATTTTAGTAAAGAAGCCCTAAAGTTTTTAAGCTCTTTACTAAAATAAAAGAGAATATAAAAAATATTCTCTTAACTTTTAAAAATTCATAATCAAAAGCTCTTTATTTTCTTTTCTTTTTAAAACATTGTTATTTAAAGAATACCTACTTTTAACTCCTTAAAATTAAAATCTTTATAAAGCTCTCTTATAAGCTCACAATCATTATAAGAAAGCATAAATTTACCCTTGATATTTTTAAGCAATTCATTTAAAAGCTTATGTTCTTTTAACCCAAAACCTCCTGTGTTTTTATAATAATTCTCAGTACCCACATAAGGCGGATCTAAATAAAACAAAGCTTCATTATAATCATATTCTTTTAAGATATATTCAAAGCTTTTATTTTCAATACTAGCATTTTTAAGCCTTTTTGTATGTAAGCTAAAATCCCTATAAAGTTTTTTGGGTGCTCTTTGCTTACTCATAGCAAACTGCCCCATGTTTGAACCAAAAGAAGTGTTTATAAGATAAAAATAAAAAGCTGCTCTTTCTATATTGTTTCTTGGTTTAACTTCTTTGTTTTTAAGCATATGGAATATTTTTCTACTTACCAACATAGAATGAAGCATGCTTGTTAAGCTTTGAGGTTTATTTCTTATACAAAGATGTAAATTAATAAGCTCGTCGTTAATGTCGTTGATGACTTCTATTTTTGAAGGGCTTTTTTGATAAAAGACACTTAAAGCTCCTCCAAAAACTTCAATATAGCTTTTATGCTCAGGCATTAAAGCGATGATTTCTTTAGCTAAATAGTTTTTGCCACCTACCCAAGCAAATGGAGCTTTTAATTTAGTTTGCGTAGGTTTAATTAATGGGCTAGTTTTTAGAAATTTGTCTGTATTGATTTTCATACAAACTCCTTTCAAAATAAAATTTAATTAACTAGTTTTTAAAAATAAAGCTATAATGCTTTTGCTAGTTTTTAGAAAAAGGAGAGCTTATGCTTTCCTTGCTATTATTTTTTGGCAATCTTTACAATAAAATCTTTAGTATCTTTATAAATCACGCTTCTTATGCTTTGATGTAAAACATTATTATCTATAGGCAAAAAAGATCTTGCAGGTATATTTTTCTTTCTACTACCATATTGATGAACGAGTCCATATTTAAAACCACTTTTGCTCTGTATATTATTAAAGACTTTTACGCCACTTTTAGTAGGTTCGCTTTGCCAATTTAAAGCATTGCTTAATTCTCCATCTCTTTTTAAAATTCCTTTATTCTTTCCTTCTTTTATTTTTTGCTTTATGGTAGCTGGTTTTAAGCTTTTCCATTTTCCATCAAAAATACTGCGTTCATTTTTAAAAGAATCTATAATGCTATTTCTTATACTCTCACCAGTACCCGCCATAATGCTTTGCCCGTGTTTATCCATATCTATTAATTTATCACAAGCTTTAAAAAAGTTTTCAAGCCCTTTAATCTCTATATATTCACTCATATTTTATCCATAAATTGTAGTGTTAATTTTGTTTTGTTCTTGCTTTCTTAAAGCGTCGAATACACTTTTTTGTATAGTATTTGCAAATTCTTGCATATTAAAATTGCCATCTTTAGTCGCTATGTTAAAAGTGCCATTAACACTTACATTGATATTACCATTATTAAAGCTTGGAGTATGGTTTATACTTTTTGCTTGTAATTCATCTTTATAAGTATTTGTGGCAAAGATTTTTTCTTTGGTTTGTTCGTTTTGGCTTATCTTAACTTCTTTATCGTTTCCAAGTCCTACAAAATCAAGAGCATCTTTTATAAAGCCACTTATGGATGAAATCATATCTCCTACCCAAGAAAGCTTAGAGGCAAACCATTCAAACAAAGAACCAAAAATACTATAAAAGAAATCCCCAATGCCTTGCCAAATAGAATTTAAAAACTCAGCTAATGGAGAAGCAATACTCATAATAATATCTTTAAAACTTGCAAATACAAGAGCACATTTATCAAACACCCATTTAAAAACTTCATAAATGGGTTTCCAAATAAATTTTAATATCCCCACAAAAGGAAAGATGATATTTAAAGCATTGTTTTTAAAATAGCCAATCACACTGCTGCATTTATTAAACACGGCTTTAATGACATTGTATATAGGTTCCCAAACAGGTCTAAGCCATTCTATAAAAGACATAAACCATGACTTAACCCTATCCCAATTTGCAATGATGAGCCCAGCCACTATTGCAATACCTCCTAAAATAAGACCAATAGGATTGCTCATCATGGCCACGCTTAATACTCTAATACCAATAGCCACAAGCTTAAAGACTTTATTGAGTCCTATTAAAACAAAAGATAAGACTTTAAGAGAAGCTGTGTAAATATTAGTTGTGATGGTTTTTACTTTTAAAGTTATCAATTCTATAGGTATATTTTTTGAAATTTGCTCTATTTCTTTTTTAGCGTTTTGAGTGAGATCGCTAGTGCTTATGATAATACCTTTGCTAAATTTAATCTCCCCTACTCCACTTTGTAATTTGCTAGGCTCTGTTTTTATAGTGTATTGATTTCTAAAAAATGCTATCAATAGAGTGTTGATTTATTTTGTTACTTATTTATAAAATATAAATTATGATTTCCATTTTAAACATATTTGCAAAAAATGTTCGCAAAAGACGACAAGCACTAAATATTACTCAGGAAAAGTTAGCAGAATTATCTAGTCTGCATAGAACTTATATTGGCAGTATAGAAAGATGTGAGAAAAATATTACCCTAATAAATGCTTATAAAATTGCAAAAGCTCTAGGAGCTGATTTGTCGGAGTTACTAAAATGATGAATATAGTTATAGAGCAAATAGAACGTAATGTTATTGATATTTTGTCGCAATATAAAAGTAATTTTAAATCAAAGAAATTTGACACAATTGTTTCTGACTCAGATATTTTAATGGATTTTTTTAATATAACTTATGAAACAAAAATGCAAAATATGCAATATTGGAATAGAGAGCTTGGAAGAGTTTGGGAATTAATAACCAAAGAGCTTTTTACTTCCAATAAACTATTTAAGCCACCAGAAAGTGTTGATTTTGGAACAGACCACCCTGTAGATTATTTCATAGGTAATTTGGCAATTGATGCTAAATATCGAATTGGTTCAGGCGATAGTGGAACGCTGAAAAAATTTAAATTATATGGAAAAATGTTAAAAGAAATGGGATATAATCCAGTTTTCCTGATTTTAAGAAACGATAACCTACCAGCAGCTATTACTGCTGCTATAAACGGCGGTTGGGAAATTATCTCTGACAAAGATGCTTTTAATTTTATCATAAACTATAGTGGAATAGATATAGTTCAATATTTGGCTTGTTTAAAAGCCAAATATGATTTTTTAAGATAATCGCATATTTGCTATTTTAATATACTCTTCATTTAATTCAAAACCAATATATGGAATACCTAAATTTTTACAAGCTAATGCTGTTGTCCCACTTCCCATAAAAGGGTCAATTATAATATTATTTGTTTGTTTTGGAACAATCATCTCTGCTAATTTTTCTATAAGTTTTATTGGTTTAACCGTTATATGCTTATTGAAATCATCTTTTTTATCTCTTTGATAGCCTTCAAATATATTTGATAGAAAGCCATTATGATTTATATAGCCTTCTGTTTTTAAAAGTCCTACTCCGTATTTCTTTACATTGTTTACATAATTGTTTTCTATTGGTTTTTGCAAGACAGATACTGCCTCGTAATTGTTTCTTGTTGCACTATGCCAGCCTTTCCAATTTTCTGCCAATTCATATCCATCTTTTTTCATTTTTTCATAAGCATTTAAGCCTTTTGGAATACCACTATTTCTTATCCATATAAACATATCTTTGGTATAAAAACCCACGTTTTCAAGTGCTATTTGAATATGTGCCACACTCCTATTGCTATTAAATACCATTATAAACGCACCAGGCTTTAAAATTCTATATAACTCTTTCCCCCAATGCTCCACCCAAGATTGATATTCTAAAATATTATCCCTATTTTTTTTATACCATCTTTCATTTTTAACTCCTCCTGCTAACCCACTGCCATAAGGTATATTTTTTACCAATATATTTTTATTGTTATTTGCTTTATTTTTTCTGCGTTTTATTTCTACATTATCCCAATTTCTACCAAAAAATTCATAATTATATGGTGGGTCAGTTATGCAGCCTGAAATATAATTATTAGGAATATTTTTCATTAGCTCACAGCAATCACCCAATGTAACATTGTTTAAATATTTTTTATATGACAATTTTATTCCTTTTTTAATTTTTTACAGCTTACGCTACCAATAACGGCACGGCAGGTCTATTTGCTACGCTTATGCTTTGGCTTATGCAATTTGTGTTTAGTATATGGTTTAGCAAAATTTGTTCTTTATCTTTTCTACTCTCTTTTGCAAAATTTACAAAGTTGTGATAGACAAGATAATTATTTAGATACTTAGTAGCCACGCCTTTAAAATTATACACAAGCATTGATTTAAGTCTGCTATGGTAGTTATTTACGACTTGAATATTAAACGAGCCGTTACTATGTTTGTTTCGTGGTATGCGGATATGGTTTAGGCTCATTTCATTTGATAGTTTTAAATATGAGCGTAGGCTATCAGTTACAAATACGCTTTCTTTCTCAACTTTGCCTTGTATTACTTTGGATAAACTAGCAATATTTGGCTTACCCAGATTAGATATTTTTGCTATTGATTTGCCATTTAAATTTACTACGCAAGGTATGCAAACAAGTTCTTTTGATAAGCCACGCTTAGTGTTTGCAGTTCCTCTTTTCTTTGCTAAGCGTGGAAAGTTAAAATCCTTGTGATGACCTTTATATGAGATAGGCATAAATGTTTCATCTGCTTCTACTATGCCATTAAGTTTTACTTCATCTTGCATTTTTTGCAATGTGTCTAAGATTTTATGTCGCCAAAAAAACGCAGTAGATAGTGCAATGCCACAAATTTCAGCGGTTTTTCTAAGTGAGTATTTTTCAATCATACAATGGATATATTTTTGCCAAATTTCAAGGTCTTTTTGGGTTTTAAAAAAGATTGAGTTATTTGTAACAGTAAATGTCTTATGACAATCCATACACATAAATCTTTGTTTGCCATCTTTTTTTCCATTTTTCACAAAATTAGTAGATTTGCAATGCGGACACGCTTTTATCTCTTTTGAGAGTATTAAATTTTGCTCTGATTTTTCTTTGTTTTTGATAGATTTTAGAAATGATTTTTTATCATCATCGCTTAGAGTGCTAAAAAGCTGTTTTACGATTTCAAGTTCTGCGTTAGAAGTTGCCATTTTACCGCCTTTATTGTTCTATTTTTAATGTAGATATTTTAGCAAAATAAAGCTTAAATTTCAATACTTAATAAAAACATAGCCATTTGCTAAAATAAGTGCTTAAATCTTTTAAATCTACTTTTGAGCTTTCATAAAATTTACATTGTACTGCAATATAATCATCATCTTTTGTTTGGATGATTAAATCTATACCACAATCTTGCCCATCCTTTTTATCCCATTCATCCCAAAGATAAATATTTTTATAAATACTTGCTGTATCTTTTTCTTTTAAAAGATGTTTTGAAAGTTTTTTTGCCCATAAAACCTTTCTTCTGCATATTCTTGATTTTTACGCATATTAATCTTTTCTATTCATCAGGCTTAAAACCACTATCTAAAATTATTTTTGTCATTACACCCTTAAGATGATCAAAATGATTTAAAGCCTGCATATTACTAATTCTAAGAAGTCTTATTTTTCCCATCTTTTTTATAAAACACTTTAAAAACTTCATCACTTTGTTTGTGTTTTACCATATCATCCAAATCAGAACTATCTACAAATTCATATTCTCTAACAAAATCTTCATTTGAAATATCAAACAAATCTTGCTTATAACCGCTTGGTGAATTTGGATCATAAGAATGAACATTAACCACACAGTCTTGTATATTTTTTTGCATGTTAAATCCTTTAAAATAATATAAATTTTTATTTTTAGAAGTTGAAATTCTTCGTAAAAAAATTAAAATAAAAAAAGGTTGAGCAAGCAAGGAATAAGAATCTTGTTTCTTTAAAAAATTATTTAAAAATAGATATAATAAAATCAAAAATTGTAGGCTGTAAAATAAACATTAAAACAGCAAGAATAATTACATATGTTTTAACTTCCGTTCTAAAACTATCTAGCTTAGTTTCAATCTTATCGATTCTAGCTTCAACCTTATCAAATTTAGCATTCAATGAGGTTTCAAACTTATCGATTCTAGTTTCAACCTTATCAAATTTAGCATTTAAAAGATCTGAAGTTACTAATTTTGAAAGCTCTTCTTTAATTTCTCTAGAGGTTTTATCTCTTATTTTTTGAGATGCTATTTGATTTTCTTTAGCAAACTCATTAAGAGCTTTAAAGAAACTTTCCTCAGTTTGATCTTTAAAATAAACAGCAAATAAAGCTTTTACACCTTCTGAAATATAACAATCTTTCACTATATTACCTTGCATTGTATTTCTCTTTCATTATATCATAATTACTGCATATAGTATTTCAATTCTTTAAGAATTTCATTTTTTTCATTATGCAAATATCCACTAATACTATTCTTGCTATTCTATTATGTTTGAAAGTATGACAGCCTATTTCTCTTTTAAAAGTTTATTATATCTTTGCCTATCTTTCCTTCAAAAATAATAGGAATTAGTTCGCTAATGTATTTGATTTCACCTTCTTCAATCTTTATCTTCATAGTCTCAATTAAAAGTTCTTTTTGGTTTAAAAGCTTTAAAGTGCTAGTAGCATAACTTAGACTATCGAAATTGATATTTTTGTTTTGTGGAATAAATACAAAGTATTCGTTATCGTAATCCTCAAAAGGTGTGTTTTTTAAGTTTTCTTTATAGCAAAGAATTCTAGGAAAATCAAAGCATTGATTTTCATCAAGAGTATCGCTAAATTTATCAGCAAAATCTTGACTGTTTTTAATTTGGTTTTCCGCTAAAAACTGTTCAAAATCAGGCGTTAAAGCGATAGTTAAAACATAAGCCAAACTAAATATCCCAAACATACATATTATGCCCATTGCAAAACTCCTCTTTTTTTTAAGATCAGCTAATTCTTCATCAGAAAGCAAATTTTATTGTCCTCTTTTATATGTGGTAACTAAAACCGCTCCAAACTCACCTTGTCTTTCAAGAACGACAACAATATTGCTATCTTTATCAAGATATTTTTGAGTTGTTGCGATATGATAGTCAGCACCATGTTGTAAAGGTGAGGTGTTTCTAATAGCTCTTGAAATAGCAACTGATAATGTATCGTTTTCGACTTTGTGATACACGATCTATAAAATGCTCTGTCGCTTTAATGCAGTTTTGGATTTGTTTCTTGAAAAGATTTATTAAAAAATCAACTTTGCTCTTGTCTTTTTTAGCTTCTTTATAAGCTAAAGCTCTTGCAAGCCTAGCTACAACAAGCTCGTTTGTATAAGTTAACATTTTTGCATCTCCTAATTGATTAGCCAATAAGAGATACTAATAATCCCTTTAGGGAATAAAAGCATTCCCTAAAGGCGAGTTTTAAGTAAGCACTACATTCTTATATCAACATATTTCAATAATGAACATTGTGTTGTGTAGTTGTAGTGTAAAAAGTAGAAATTAAGAGTTGAATTGTGGACTTAAGATTTCATCAAGTATTATCCTGACTTCTTTCATAATCTTTTCATCAACTTCACCTATTTTTTCAATTAATCTATCTTTTGAAAAAGACTTTATTTGAGAACAATTTATGGCTGAGTCTACATTTAAATTGTTTGTAGCATTCTTGTCAATCTTTAAAAACCAAATTCCTTTATAGAATTTATCTTGCCAAGTTGTTAAAGGCACAACAAAAACAAGTTTTTGATTAGAATTAAAAAGATTATTGCTTAAAATCAATGCAGGGCGTTTTTTAGTAATTTCTTCGCCCACTTGTGGTTCAAAATCAGCAATCCAAAGTTCGCCATATTTAACAATTTTAGATGATACCATCACCCACTCCTGCTTCTGCAAGTTCAAGTTGTTCCTTTTGGTACTCTTCATCATTTTTAAATGCTTCAAAGCTTTTTATCCATAAAGCCTTTCTTTGCTCTATTCTTTTATTTTCGTGCATTTGCTTTAATGCGTCTGTTAAAATCTGAGTTTTACTCATTTTTAGTTCCTTTGCTAATTTATCAAGCATTAAGCTTGCCTCATTGTTGAGAGTTAAATTAATTCTTTGCATGTGTTTTCCTTGCGTGTAATTTTATACACAAATTATAACACAAATTATGTGCAAAATAAACTACATTTTATAGCACTCTTCACAAAAAACAAAGTAGTTATTATTGATACCACCATCGCCCACATGAAAAGCCGCACTTTCTTTTCTATCACAACAATCGCAGTCCGCTTTTAAATGCAAAATTTCATCTGCGTAAGACTTTAGTGTTTCCACATTGCCCCAAGCATTTCCTTTTACATCATTAAGCAAACCTGCTACTGTTATAGTTATTTCTTTTTTTCTTGAAAGATTGATAATTTGTTCCAAAAAATCTTTCTTGAAAAATTGTATTTCATCTACAAAGATAAAGCTATATGAATCTAAACTTGTGTTTTCATTTCCAAAAGTGAATCATCCACTCACTAAAGCAAGTGGGCTTCTTGTTTCATCGATAGATAGCTAGTATCAAGTATGTAACCATTAATATTTAGATTTTCAACAGATATAAAATCATATAAATTTGTGATTTCATCGCTTATCTTATGTAAATAATCATCTCTTACTTTTGTAATTTTTTGATGAGCTTTAGCTACTTTTAGCTTAGTCTTTGTACGATTATTTGAACCTTTTTGTTTTTTTGCTAAGTTGTCTTTGAAGTTTTATGAGTTTATTTTCTTTATCTTGTAAGAATTGTGATTTTTATAAATTATGCAATTGCTTCTAATAATAAGATTTGATAAACTCATATCTAAACCAACAGCATTTCCTATTACTTTCGGCTTAGGTAAAGATTTAAATTGTAATGTAGTATTCGTCGGCTATTTTAGAAATAAAGGCTTGTTTTATTATATAATCCTTATCAAGCTTTCTATGGACTTTAGCTTTAATGCCTTCTGTGAATTTTGGAATATAAACTTTTTTATCATCTAGCTTAATATTTTGTGGAATAGCATAACTTTGCCTTGCGTTTTTCTTTGACTTGAAATTTGGGTATTTTGCTCTTTTAGCAAAGAAATTATCAAAGACAGCAACTAATTGTCTTAAAGCCATTTGTAAAGATTGTGAAGCACACTCATTAAGATATTTATATTCATCTTGCTTTTTTAGAATAGTAAGCTCTTTTTGCATAGTAAAGTATGTTTCTTTTATGCCTTTACTAAATTGTTTTTGGCGATAATCTAAGAAATCATTATAAATTACTCTAACACAGCCAAAGTGTTTATGAATTAATTCTTTTTGAGCTTTTGTAGGATAGATTCTATACTTTACAGCACTTGGCAAAGTTTAGTATTCCTTGTTTTTATGTTAATAACATAAAAATATAAATGTGAGTATAAAAATGAAAAAGAATAATTGTGAACTACATGGATATATCTCTACAAATCGCTCTAAGCACAATCTAAAAACACATATAATTTTAGTTTTTAAATATAGAAAGAAACTTCTAAAAGGTGATTTGAATAATTTTATAAAAGCTAAAATTGATGAAATAAGTGAGAATGGAGAATTTATAATCTTAGCTATGGAAAGCGATATAGACCATATCCATTTAATAATACAATACTTACTAAGAGTTAGTATAAGCTATATTGTCTAAAAGATAAAACAAATAACTACTTTTTATGTTTGAAAAGACAAGGGATTTCAGCCATTTCTAAAACAATATTTTTGAAAAAAAGACTTTTTGGACCGATGGATTTTTTGCTTGCAGTGTAGGCGAAGCAAACCCTGAAACAATCAAGGATAAAACTCGCTAAGCTCGTTGGCATTCAGCCCAACCGCTAAAGTAGTTGGGATTTCTGCTTAAATAGATTTAAAAACAGATCTAAATTGTACCTGTTAGCAATATTTAGACAATATTCCATTTCAGCAATTGTAGCATTGTCAAGAAAGAAGTGTTTTTTGATCAGTTCAATTTTTTCTTGTGTGAATGAAGTGCTAACAGCTTGATTTTGAGTGTTTGTGATTTTTGTATTCTTTGTTATTTCCTTTTTTGTATTTTTAAATAAAAAAGGAATAGAAATTTATATTGCCCAAGAAGGGAATAAAAAAATCTATTCCCAACTTATAGGGCGTGTTAAGCTAAAAGCTAAAAATTAGCTTTTAGTTTCGTTAGTGTGTTTGTCGTTAAAATAGTGAGCTACTAAAGCCAATGTACCAAAAATAAGAGTGATAGCACCGATTAAAATAGCTATATCATAGCCGTCCATTCTCTCTCCTTTTTTCAAAAAAAGATCAGTCCTTAAGAAAGATCGATAATAGCGCAACTATTGCCAAAATTAGCAAACTTTCGATGAGAATAATAAAAGCTCTACTATTCCCATTTGCAAACCATAAAGACTATTTACAAATAATCCTACGCAATAGATTCCATGAATCTTAAGATTGCTTTTGTGGGTATTTTTGTAAATATCGATAGTTTTTTGAAAAAATCTTTCATATTTCTTCTCCTTATCTTATAACAAAAAAATGCTAAAAGTCAAGGGGTATTAATATCCCATAATGGGATAAAAATATCCCAACTATGGGTTAAATGCTTAGAGTTAAAAAGGAAGATCTTCTCCTTGTTGTTCCTCAAACTGATGAATAGGTACTTGTTTTTGCACAGACTGATTCACAGGTTCAGGAGTTGCTTGAACATTGCCATAAGGATTACCCGATTGATTATTATCAGCAGGCTTGCTATCTAAAAACTTCATAGTTTCAACAGCAATCTTATAGCTTGTTCTATTTTTTTCTTCCTTATCTGTATAATTTTCTTAAACCAATCTTCCTTGCAAAAAGATTTTTGAGCCTTTTGTTTTAATGAAGTAAAATTTCGCTGTATTCGTCTTAAAACCTCACTGCACCCATTTTTTCAATTACTTAGGTAAAAAATGGAACTGTTATAATAACGCTCTTTAAGAAATTATTTAAAAGATCGGTTTATTTTAAAAAAGAGAATTAATTTATATTATTAATTTAATATAGATAAATTTATCTAATAGTTTAAGATGTTTTCTTGTTCAAGTTGATTTTTGTTGTATTTCTTTTGTTCGTTATTTATTCTTTCAAATAAATCAATGTCTTTGATTAGAAAGCAATCGCCTTCTCCACAAATTAGATAAATAGGATTGATTCCTAGAGTTTTGTAAAGTTTTTTAATCATAAAGCTGTTGAGTTGTCCATATCCTTTCTCAAATCTAACATAAAGAGCTTGGGATATTCCAAGTATATTTGCTATACGCTGTTGACTTAGATTGAGTGCTATTCTTAAAGTTCTTAGTCTTTTTGCACAATCTGATATATGAATATGTTCATTTTCTAAATCGGGTTCTTTTAAAGTTTTTTCTTCAGCTTCTTGTTTTACTTTTTCGTAATTTTCTAAATATTTTGTATATTTCTTTCTCCACTTATATACTGTTTGCAAGGTTATATCATACCTAGAAGCTACTACCTTTGATGGTAGATTTTCTTTTACTTGTATTGATAAAATTTCCATTATTTGATCATAAGTTTTTTTGTTTTTTCCCTTATTGCCTTTTACAGATAATCTTTTCATTGAATATTCTTTTTTGCCTTGTTTTGTGTGTTAATATTAGCCCTGATTGTATCTAAAAATATATTTGAAAAAATAGAATAATGTTTTACATAATTATTAAATATATTTAGTAATTTTTATATTTAATTTATATATTTTTTAATTATATATGTAAAATTATATGTAAAATAGAACAAGATGCTAATAGGAAAATGGGAGTAAATCCTAGCTCTTTGATAATGCAAGATGCAAGCAAATCAGGCAATGAGCTTGCAAAAGAAGCTCAAGGCTTGTTTGATGCTATGAGAAAAAAATAAGTCTAGCTTTTTGGCTAGGCTTATTTATCTTACGCAAAACCAAACATATAATCAAATTTAGTAGAATCGCTTTTCATAAATCCTGTGCTTCTTTCATATCTCCCATGCTTTTTCTCATCATAGGGAACTATTTTTATATTTTTAGCAAGGAATAATACAAAAGCAATTACAAGGCTAGATACAGATAAAAGCCCTAAAATACCTATAAAGCTAGTGATAATTTTTAAATATACCAAAAGCAAAACAATAGCTGTAACTCCGCAAGAAAGCCAAAGAGCAAGTATGAGTTTTTCGGTTATAGTCATTTTTGATTTTTTAAGTTTTACTTCTGCTTTATCCATTGTTATTCCTTTCATAATTAACTTATTTATATAACATAATTATATTATATTTTAATAAATTTTTGTAAGTATTTTTGTTATTAAATGCTTATTTTATAGGATTAAAAGTGAATTTTTACAAATTGATGATAGCTATCTGCAATTGGGTAAACTTTCAATTCATGCTAAAGAATTCATTACTTAAAAAGCATTTGTTTTTGACTTTTTTCAATTGAATTTTTATATCTAAAATATCTTCAATATAAAAATTATTATATGTTTATTATATATATTTATAAAAAAAATTTATAAATATATATAATAAACATATATTTTTTTCTAAAAAATGATATAATTATCAAGAAATTTCTAATTAAAGTTTTTTATATTAAAAATATCATCCTAGTTCTAGGCATGATAGCAACTTTAATTGATGCAGCATGTATGAATATTACAGGCGGTGTGGATATAGCCTATATGACAGAAGTAGATCCTTTGTGGCAAGATGATGAATTAACAGCTTTAATCAATCCTGAGGCTTTGCTATTTGGTAATCCCATTTTAAATCTTGCTTGTATGGCAGATAGTGCATCAGCGCAGGGCAATTAGGACTTTGTGGAGAATATCCTATGCCTATTTGGAGAAAATCATCCTATAGATTGCAAATTTTAGCACCTGTTCCTCATCCTATGGGAATGGGAATAGGACAAAGTGGCATATTGTGGAGTTATGCTAAGAATTATCCTGTAGCAGGAGATAATTTCACCTTTATGCTTTTTAAGAAAAAAGAATGCTGTGCATTTTAATAAGTGAGGTTTAATGTATATAAGAGATTTTAGAAAAAGATTGCACATGACACAATCAGAATTTGCACAAGCATTAGGCATCAAACAGACAAATATCTCAATGTATGAAAAACACAGAGTAAAGCCAACCTGCGAGCTTATTGCAAAATTAATTATAAGATTCAATGCTAATCCAAACTTTCTTTTCTTTGGCAAAGAACCTCATTTGAATACAGATACATTCAAAAATGAAATTTCACAAGAATTGAGTCAATTAATCAGTGAATTATTTCTATATGAAAATGAAGAAAATATCATAGTGGAACTAGAAAATAAAGCCTTAGGGAAGATTCTTTCGCTTGTGCCAAACAAAGAGATTTGGGAAAGATTGTTTTTCTTATTTAGAATAAACAGAAAATTACATTTTGTTACTTCATTTATTTGTAGAGTAGCTAAAAGACTCAAACAAAGAGATGATGAAGCCAAAGCATATCTAATTTCTATTATTAATAGTTTTAATGAAGGTGATTTCACCGAACTTAATGAATATATCAAATTAGATTTAATTGCACTATTTGATGAAAAAATCACCGAAGAAGAAGCAAAAACTATTATCGAAGACTGCTTGGTTGTATTTAAGCACATTGAAAATACAGCTCCTATCCACAAAATGGTAGAACTTGGAAAAGATTAATAATAAGAAAGGTTAAAAAAATGAAAAAACAAATTATAGGTTCTATTTTATTATGCTCTTCGTTATTTGCATATAAATCTACCAAAGATTTAGATAAAAACGATGTATTGGAAAAATTAATTCAAAATATAAATGATAGTTTATACCAAATAAAGGAGGAACAGGACTTAAATATAGAAAATTAAACACTATAACATATATTTTTATAAAGGAGAATAAAAACAAATAAGGACAGGAATGTAGTTGAATTTTGGTTGATAGCTTTGTCAATAATAAATATAACATAGAAGCGAAAGCTACTGTATACTTAGAAGTGATTTTAAATAAAACAGATTTCTCTAGAACTTATTTAGAATCTAAAATTTCTAAGGAATTTTCAAAACATCATGCCAAAGAGCAAGAAAAAAATTATTTTAAAAAATTTTCAATGCTATAGAAAAAAGCTTGGATGAGCTAACGGGCGAAACGGAAGAAAGTCGTGCTAAAATTTAAAAAGCAGGTTAAAGAAATTTTTGAAAAAATATTCACTAAAAAGGAAAACAATGAAAATAAATAAATCAATTTTAAAAATGGGATTAAGCAGTATTTTGGCAGCAAGCTTGCTTACGGGTTGTCTAACAACAACTTTACAAACTAATGCAACTATGAGTCAAAGCATCTTTTTAGATCCCGTGGCAAAAGAAAAAAGAGTTGTATTCTTAAATATTAAAAATACAAGCGGACACGAAGTTAATTTAGAACCTAAACTAAGAAGCGCATTAGAAACCAAGGGGTATAAAATTATAGATGATCCTGATAAAGCAACTTATATTTTAAGTACTAATGTTTTATATTGCGATAAAAAACAAGAAAATAATGTTGCAGGCGGTGCTGTAGCAGCAGGTGCTACAGGTGCAGCAATTAGCGGATATAATGGAGGCGGTGCAGGCGGTATGGTTGCAGCAGGTGCAGCAGGTGCTTTAGTAGGAGGACTTTTAGGAAAACTTACCGAAGACACTATTTGGCAAATGCAAGTTGACATTAATATCAAGCAAAAAGCCGATGGTAAAGTTTTAACTTCTAGCGGAAATGTAAGTGGACAAGCAAGCGTTAGAGATCAAAGAGCATCAGGATTTTTAAATAGCTTTGGCGGAAGTGTTCGTAGCGATAAAGTAGGACAGCTTAATTCAAACCAAATTAATAGTACGCAACAAACCTATGAGGGTAAATATATAGAAAAAAATTCAATTATTTTTGCAGAAGCTGTAAAAACAGGACTAAAACTTCCTGAAGCAACCCCTATTTTGGAAAACAAAATCGCAACTCAAATTGCAGGATTGTTCTAAAAAGGATATCTTATGATATTAAAAAAAATAAAAATTTTATTTTTAGCTATCTTTTTAGCCTTTAGCCCCATGACGCTAGAGGCTAAAATCTATGATAATGTATATGCTGCTCAAAAACAAGCATTAAAAGAAGCAAAGTTAATGGTTTTCTTTGTTCTTTCAAACACTTGCGATTATTGCCACAAACTCATGAACGATGTGCTAAACAATAGAGATTTGATGGAATATCTTGATGAAAATTTTACCGTTGCTATCTCTGATTTGAATGCAGATGGACTAATTCCTAAAGACTTATTATTTAATGGAGTGACTCCAACAACTTATATTTTAACTCCAACAGGAAAAGTAATAGGCACCCCTATTGAAGGAGCGGTTGACTCTAATATGCTTTTTGGATTATTAAAAGGTTTAGAAGATTATAAGAAAGGACAATTAGGTTTTTAGCGTGGAAAAAAACATAGAAAAATTAATTTTAGAAGCCTATGAAGATAGCAAAACTAAATTTGAACATGTTACTACAGGACATATTAGTCAATATTTGAAAAGAAAATATGATTTGAAAATTAATTGTAGTAAGGCGTTGACAGAATCAGGATTTAATCTTGAAAAAGATGAGAACGAACCTTCTTTAGTTTATGTAAAAAAAGTTACCACAAGAAACAAAACTTTAAATCGTGAGCAAATTCAAAACAAAGTTGAAGAGAAGCCTTTATTATTCCAATTTGCCTATTTTCCAAATTTTCTAAATACACTTCAAGAGCTTTCTAATATAGCTCAAAAAGAATTTTGGGGGAGCGGAAATAATATTTTATTCTCCTATCTATTTAAATATTTTGAATTTATTCATGAAAATAAAAACTATCCTGATATTATCACTTATAACAAAGACAAAACAAAGGCGTGTTTCAATACAGGTTTGTATAGCACAGGTGTTTTTCCAATATTTGCATACTTTGAAAAGCAGGAAAATGGAGGATATATTTTTAGAAAATTTTGCTCTAATGGGGATAGAGTTTTAGATGATTTGGAAATACCCAAATCTTTGAACGATTTTGATTCGTTTAAAAATGAACTCATCTTTGATAGCAAGTTAGATTTTAGAATTAACCATTTACATCTCTTCGAGAGAAAAGAACGATTGCCCGAAATAATAAAAAAACTAAATGATAGGTTCATAGGACACATTATCAATGGTGAGTTGAAAATCATCAAGGATAATTATAATCATCAAAAGATGATTATTCCTGCAGCTTATAAGCAAAAGGTAGTTTTATATATTCCTTTGAAACTTCAAGAAGAATCAGTTGACACAATAGTTGTAGTTGAAAAAGAGGAAGTAAAAAATGAGCAGTATTACGCTGTAAGAACTATACTAAATCCGCATGATAATATCTACAAAACTGCAAGAGTTCTTTCGATAGTTGAATCTGAATGGGTTAAAAACACCATTTGAAAATAAAAATATTGATAAAATAGGCTTTTAAAATAAGTCTATTTTATCATACAAACATTTAACAAGAGGCTAAAACTCCGCTTTTAGCTAAACCATTCTTATTTTCATTTTATCATACAAACATTTAACAAGAGGCTAAAACCATCAATAGCAATCATCAATAGCAATCATGATTTTATCATACAAACATTTAACAAGAGGCTAAAACATTCATTCAAAAATACTATAATTAAAGTGTATTAGGTATGACTACTCTTTCGATTATAAGAAGGAGGAATAATGAGTAAGATCATTGAGTTTTTAGTTCTTGTCTTAGAATCAATTAACGAGATAATCAAGCTCGTTGATTATCTCACTTAAAAAAACCGAAATAATTATAAATAAACCACGATCAGCCTAAGCTTAAGACAATTTACCAAAAAACACTTAATCGAATTATGGGCATTGTTAATCCCTACGCTTGAAGGACTATAATAAAGATTAAAATTACATATTAACTTGTAATCAACTTGAAGTTAAGTTGTAGTCAGATAAAAAAAGAAATCCGTTCTAAACCCCATAAAATAGGTATTTGATAGCAAAAATACTTGCAAAATTTATTAAAATATGGTATAATTATGTTATATAAATAAGTTAATATGAAAGGAATAACAATGGATAAAGCAGCAAATATGAAATTAAAGATCACTTTTATTGTGTTTCTTGTATTGATTTTAGCAAATATAGGCATTTTATTTATAAGCAAGAATGAAATATTCACAAAAACACTTATAGGCTTAATAGCGATTGCTTTCATTTTATATTATGTTTTAGCGTGGATAAAAACCATAAAAAGTATTAAAAAAGATAGTTCTAAAAGTGGAGTTAAAAATCTTTTCATAGGTATTTTAAAATTACCTTATGAATTAGTGAAAGTGGTTTTAAAGATCATCAAAAAAACATTTTCTTTTTTCTTTGGTTTAATAGATGCTTGTGTTGATGATACAGTTAAGTCGAGAAAAGCCTTAGATGAGTTTAATTCAAGCGAACAACTAAATGGAAAATCGTTAGATCTCTCAAATATGAGTATGCTTAAATGATATCTCCTCAATAAGCTAGAAAAATTTCTAGCTTATTCTAATTATCATTCTTGCAAACATTTTTCAAATTTTTATTACATACTTAATATTTCCACAAATAAAAAGCAAAAACATATTTTAACAATATTTATAAGCAAGCCAAATTTAGCTTGCTTATATTATTAATTTGAAGGTATTTTAGGAGCAGGAGGAGCATAATTTGGTGCAGAGTTATTGCCTCCACTATTTGAAGGTTGTATTAAATTTCCATTTGCATCTCTCGCACCTGTCCAAAAATTAGAATCAAAAAGTTGCGAAGGATTGTTTATGGCTGTTTGAGTTACAGTTCCTAAAGCATTTACAGTATTGTTAAATGAACCCTTTGCTCCATCAGCAGCCATTTCTGCAACCTTAACACCATCATCCACTGTTCTTTTAGGGGCATCTTTGCTAAATTGATTTGTCGCATTAGCAACCTGTCCTTGAACTTCTTGTTGCACTGTTCCTTGTGAATTGCCTTGTCCCCAAGCTGTATTTTGTCCTGTGAAATCTAAGTGTCCATTTCCCATAGTTTTCTTATCAGCTTCATAATTATTTCCAAATCCTACAGCCGATGAATCTACTGTGCCATAATTACCTTTATGGATTGTAGAAGCTGCAGAAGGACTATAATAGCTTTGCATACCTACAGAACCCATAGTATTTTGCGGACTATTAAAATCTCCTGCATTAAAGTATTTATTGCATATTAACTTGTAATCAATTTAAAGTTAAGTGTAGTCAGATAAAAAAAGAAATTCATTTAAAGCCCCATAAAATAGTATTTAATACTAATATTACTCGTGAAATTTATTAAAATATGATATAATTATGTTATATTAATTGAGAAAGGAGCTACTTATGATGTTAACTGTAAATAATATAGATAAAGCTGTACAAAGCGTAGTAAGTCTTTCTCCAAAAAGCAATACTTGAATTCATCAAGAAGGTTTTGTTTCTTCAGAAGAAACCGTAGTGGCTTTAACTAATCCTGTAGATCGTAGGGTTTTTGATAACTGCAAATATTTTAAGAAAGCATTGCAAAAATAAATTATCCACTTATTTTTCAAAAAATAATTTTAGTAAAATTGCAAAAAAAGGAAAATTCTAATGAAAAAAGATAAAATGCAAATAGCAGAACACATTTTACAAAATTGCTATTGGGGAAATACTACTATGACACCTAGTTTTATAGTAGAACATATTAACGATAAAGACTTTGCAAGAACAATTTTTAGTGCTATTTTTCAAAATTCTCTTACAATGTTTGAAGATTTAAAGATTATCGATAATGAAGAATGGATAAAAGAATTCATCATTTCTCAAAACCAAAGATTAGGCTATCACAAAAGATTTTATTATGAAGAAAGGCTTGACGAGCTTATCGCACATTATGGGATAAAAGATGCAGGAAAAAGAAGAGAAGTATATCCAATTGTATAAAACACAAGACAAAGTTCTTGATCTAGTTGCAAAAGAAAAATTAGATTTTTATCTTACAGGTGGAACAGCTTTGCAAAGATTTCACTATAATCAATTTAGATTTTCTGATGATTTGGATTTTTTCTTGATTAACAATGGAATTAAAAACCATACTCCAAAAGAATTTAATGATTTTGCAAACATGCCAAAAGATAATAATATAGATTTTGAAATAAAAGTTTCCAATCAATATTTTACTCAACTTTACATCAAAGAAAATAACCTTAAAATAGATTTAGTCAATGATTATGTATTTCACGAAAAAAACGATTATGTAAAACTTGAAAATGGTTTGATAATAGACGGTATACAAAATATCTTTGTAAATAAACTAGAAACTTCAATTTCAAGAGACGAGCCAAGAGATTTGTTTGATATTTACACGATTTTAAAAAACAGTAAAATAGATATTGAAAAAAGTTTTGATATTTTAGATAAAAAACCAATATCGAACCAAAAGATATTATTAATAAATTAAAAAATATTAAATTAGAACAAATTCAATATAATAAAATTAATACAAAGAGTGATTTTATTATAAAAGATTTTTTACAAAATTTTCACAAGTCCATTGATGAAAATTTTAATTCTTAAATAAAAGAAATTCGCTTCAAACCCTATAAAATAGGTATTTAATAACAAAAATACTTACAAAAATTTATTAAAATATAATATAATTATGTTATATAAATAAGTTAATATGAAAGGAATAACAATGGATAAAGCAGAAGTAAAACTTAAAAAATCAAAAATGACTATAACCGAAAAACTCATACTTGCTCTTTGGCTTTCTTGCGGAGTTGCAGTTATTGTTTTGCTTTTGGTATATTTAAAAATTATCACTAGCTTTATAGGTATTTTAGGGCTTTTATCTGTATCTAGCCTTGTAATTGCTTTTGTATTATTCCTTGCTAAAAATATAAAAATAGTTCCCTATGATGAGAAAAAGCATGGGAAAATAAGTGAAGATATTGAAAGAAGAATGGAAGAAGATCAAGAAAGATCAAGAAATAATTTTACAATGTATCAAATTACAGGAGATGCAGGTTGGCTATAATTTAGACATCGCTAAGCCTAGCCAAAAAGCTAGACTTATTTTTTACTTATAGTATAAAGGATTTTGTTGTAAAAATTGGTAAAACTTTTTATTTATATAAAATTATGTCGACGGAAAAATAAAATGTCGCATTTTTGCAACAAATTATCTTTCTTTCAATCTTAAACTTAAATTGTAATTTTAATTAATATAAGCTAATTTCTTTATTTTGGTTTAATTCAATTTTGATCACATTACCTTTGTTATCAAAAATAATGTGGGCATTTTGAGAGTATTCTCCCAAAATTTCGCTTTTTGCTTTGAAGTTTTGCAAAATCATAGATATAGCTTCCATTCTCTAAATTTTATATTTATCACTAACAAACTTATCTGTTGCGTAAGAGGGTTTGGTTAATTCTTCTTTGACTGCCTTGATACCCAATATATTTTCTTGATTATCTTTGCCAAAATTACCCATCACAAAGCTCGGATCCGCATATTTATTAACTCTTTAATTGCTGAGGGTAAAGGCGACTTGGCATCTTTCTGCGCTAAGTGTATAAGAAGTATTTTGAGGATTTTTTATAGTCCATATTTCATAAAACACGCATTCTTTAAATCGTATAGGATCAATTTCAAATTTTGGTTCTATATTCGAAGCTTGTATAATAGCGTTTCCCATGCTTATATTTTCATTAATAGTTTTTTGCATTTTTTCATAAAACCTTGCTTTATCTGAATAGGTTTTATTATAAAAAGCTTTATGAATATCATTTTGAACATCTAGCACATTAGTGTTTGTGTTATACCCACCGCTTTCGCAACCTGCTAACAACAAAAATCCTAATCCTAAAATATATTTTAATATTTTCATTTTACAATCTCTTGCAACTTAAATTATAAATACCTACAATCTACCTATAATTTTAATTTCTTCATCTTCTTTCATGATGATAGGCGGATAGTCTTTATTATCACTAATTAATGATAAAGGCCGCTTTCTTGGTTTCTTTACAAAGACTTCACTTTGATATTCTATCACATAAATCCCACCCTCAATCATAGAATCATCATCTTGAAAAATTATCATCTCATCTTCTTTTATAGTGGGTGTCATACTATCCCCTATCACTGGGATAATACCTATTTTTAAAAATCCTTGGATGTTAAACATAAGTCTTAAATCTTGTTTATTAATAAGTGTAGAAGATGCTAATGAAATCATCTTAGGTCTTAAAAACTTAGAAAACAAACATCCATAAAACAAAATTTAACTTTTTTACCATAATCTGAAAAATACTCAAATAGGACTAGCATTGCTTAGCAATAACGAATACTTTAAATATTTTATTAATTTTGCAAAAAACAGTGATAAGAGAAAAATTTTAAAAGAATTTGGCGGTGTAAATATTTATATACCAAGCTATAAAACCCCACTTAGAGATGAAGAATTAAAAGAAGATTTTAAAACGCTTATAAAACAAGGTTTAACCACTAAAAATGCAAGTGTGGAATGTGCTAAAAAAATACAATTTAAGTTTAAATGCCGTGTATTTAATCACTAAAGAATTAAGAGAAAATTTGGAACCAAGTTTGTTTTAATATTTATTAAATTATAATTGATTTAATTAAAATTAATTATAATTTAATAAATGAGGGATTATTATGAATAATAATTATTTGTCAATAGAAATTTGTCAAGAGTATATTTTTGACTACAACAAAAGCGGTATAGAATGTCTTAACGATACCTTAATGCATATTAGTCCTTTGTTTCAAAATAGTACTCGGTATGAAGTTGCTTTTAAGACTTTTAAAAATAGTAAAGATAAGGACAATAAATTTCAACAACAGATAAAATATAGAAATCATCTTTTACACACAATAGAATATACAGCCATTTGCAAAAACAAAGTGAAAACAATAGATGAAAATCCTTTTGTTAAAGTTGAAATAACATGTGAGGCTATAAAATATATAACCAATTTAGATGAAATGGCTAAAAGTGGCATTATAAAAGATATAAGAATTAAAAAACTTAACTCTCAAACTCCACGCTAATTACATAAGCTGAGTCATTAAAATTATGACTCACGCTTTTAATACTAAATTCATAATGATCCATATTAATATCTTTAATCTTTAGTTTTCCACCTGCTCTTATTTCACGTCCAATAAGCTCACATCTTCCATTTAATCCACCTTTTTGAAGCTCATTGAGTTTTGCTTGCGCTTTTTTAAAAGCTTCATTATCATTTTTTGGATTTTATACACATTTTCTCCACTTCCTACTTTTATGCTTTTTATCTTTGCTTCATTTATATCTTGCCATTCTGCTATTACAGCTGAGTATTCATTTCTAGCACTTTCTGAAATTTCTAATGAAATACATTCTTTTAAAGCTATTTTCAAATAAGGGTAAATTTTCATTCTTGCTTGTGATATTAGCAGCATTATCGCCAATCTTACCATCTACTTTCTTTGACGCAGCAAATAAAACCATAATCAAAACATATACTATACAAAAATTCTAAATTACTTTGATTATTTTGTAAAATGCTTACTATATTTTGATTTTTAAATTATTCTCGTTTGCGATTTTTCTTGCTATGATAAAAAGAGTAGTGTTTTCAAAGGAAATATTAGCTTCGTTTGGCTGAATGTGTGCTGCTACATCTTAGAAGGTCTGTAATTGCCACACCAATTAGCAAAAAATCTCCATTTTTATAAAAGATATCTTCATATAAAGGATTTAAAGAGTGTAAAATCACTCCATCATCTAGTTTTAAAACTTGTTTTATAAAGAGTCCATCTCTAGCATTGATCACACAAATACTTCCATCTTTTATAAATGACTCCATGCTTTCTCCATAGCAAGTGATAAACTCACACTCTTTACTACCAAAAAAGTTTAATAGTTTTTCATCCACAATAAGTTCAGAGCAATCTATTAAGTCATTTATTCCACCTCCGCCTAAACTCGCATTTGTTTTATAAAGCTTTAAAATTTTATATTTACCCTCACATTCTAATTGATCTTTTGGGGAACTTCCATAGAAGAAATAATTAATACTTATATATTTCTTTGATTTAAAAAGTTTAGGATTTGTGGATATGGAATGGAGTTTCTAAATTTCATAGAATTAAAAGTATCAGGATGGATACCTAATTCTTTAGCTATATCTTTAGTCTTTAATTCTCTTTTGCCTTCACTGGCTAATATATCTTTTAACTTTTCAATCACTTCTTGCATTTGCATGATCAATCCTTTTATTTTAATTTAAAAGAAATTAACAAAAAATTGCAAAAAGCAATGAAAAGATTTTATTTTGAAAGATTAGAATATGGATATAAATTTCGTGTTGTAAATTAAAATTATGAAAGTTTTAAACAAAACGATTTTGTATAATAAAAATCAAAATAATTTGATTTTTTAAAATAAAAATTTTATTTAAAATCCAAAAAATTTATCGCTATCGGATAGTTCTAAAATTATATTATCCTTATATTTTTCATAAAATTTTTCAATTTTATCATAAATAATAGGCACAATAAATTGTCCATTTATATTATTTGATATTTCAAATAATTTATCAATTCTTTCAATATCTATTACTTCAATCTTATCATAAGCCACAAAATGCGGATAATTAAGATTTGCTTTGTTTATAAAGTCAATATATGCCAAATCAAAAGCTGATATAGTAGCTTGTTTTTTACCACTCCCTTCATTACCCATAACATTTTTAGTATAAAAATAAATAGGATCTTTTTCTATATCATATGATAAGAAAAAATCACTATCGTATAAAATTTTAGAATAGCGACTAAATGATTCATTAAAAATGGCTAATTTATCATCAAAATCATGCAAATTTTTATTTATCTCTTCTTTGATTTCTGATAACTTAGTGTTGATATCGTTTATTTCTTTTTCTACCTTTTCTAATTCATTAAGTAAACTTTCATTTTTCCCTTTTTCTTCTATTAATTTTTCTATTTGTTCGTTTAATTTGGTATATTCCGCCAATGATCCAATTTTCGAAAGTTTTTCTAATAAATCTGAATATTGTTTATATAAAATATTTTTTTCACATAGCAGTTGTGTTGTGTCTGTTTCAATTTTATCTAATCGGTTATTTAGATAATTTATTTCATTAGCAATCATTTTGTTATGAAAAGCGACTGTTTCATTAAAACTTTTATGTAAATTATCTAGATAAAAATTAGCTTCTTCATATAATAACTTTAATGATTGCATATCACTATCGAAAATATTATCGCAAAGCTCATTAAGCTGCTTTGTTAGTATGGATTTTTTTAGATTATTATTAAAAATATTATTTTTTACTTCCATGAGTTTTAAATGTATCTCTTCCAATTCTTTTTCTTCTAATTCATACTTGTCATCAATTTTAAAATTATCTCTTTGTTGGTAAAGTTTTTCTAATTCTTTTTTATTAATTTCTAAAATTTGCTTTAAATCTATGATACTAAATCTTGAAGTTAAAGCCTTTTTTATGCCTATTTTATGATTTAATTTATGCTCTAATTCACCCTTTAATAACAATAAGTTTTTTGCTTTAAAATCAAATAAAAATAAATGTATTTTTTCATACATGGCATTTGGAGTTGTTTGATGCACGAATCTTAACACATTATTTATTTGTTGATCATCTTTTCTAATAAATTTTGGAATAAGTTGCCTTAATGTTGGTTTTTCATCTTGATTATTAAATAATATTTCTTTTAATTTTTGTTTAAAATCTCCTTCCATAAGTGTATCATTTGACCATATGTAGTCTTCGATTGAAAAATCTTTTCTTTCATGTTTATAGATAATTTTTCTTAAAATTTTATATTTTATATTTTTTTGTATAGAATTACTAAGAATAATTTCAAAATAAGGTTGTTTTTTTGTCAAGAAAGAAAAAATATCATCATTGATTGTTTTAAATTCTTTATCTTTGTATAATTGTTCAATTTTTCCACCTAAACAAAAATCAATACATCTTATTAGTGTTGTTTTTCCAATATTATTCGTTGAGCCGTATTTGTCAGGAATTCCAACAATAAGATTTAAGCCATTGGGATTAAATTTTACACTTCGTATATTTTTTCCAAAAACATCTTTAATAATTAAAGATTCTAAGAACATTTTATTATAAATCCCTCTTGAGTAATCTCTATATAGTTAGCTAAATACAACCAATCTAAAATCAAAATAAATTTTTTTATTTCAACATTATGCTTTTTTTGAAATTGTTCATATAATTCAAAAAGCGAATATTCTATGTTTTTATTTTTTAAAATTTCAAGCAAAGCAGCACCCAGAAAGTAAAGGCTTTGCTTCGGATTTCTTTCTGTAATAATCATAAATTATAGCCCTTTTATAGGTTTTTCAAATATTTTGCACAAAGCAAATACATAAAATACAATATAATGAGTACAGCTAATATCATCTATGCTTAAATCAGTATTTTGCTTTAGATCGTTTTCTATTTCTTCTAATATATTATTTAAAGTTAAATTTGGATCATTTTTATCATAAAGCCTTATATATTTATTTTTTACATATTTAAGCAAACGCTGTTCGAAATTAACATCTTCTGCTGAAATAATCATAATTTTTTCTTTTACAATATTATAATTTTCCATATAATCATGAAAGAATTCTTTAAATTGTACTAAATTATTATAGTTAATTTTTTCTTCAATTGTATATTCCCCAGTGTCTGGTTTTTCAAATTGAAGGTTAATAGTAAATTCGGATATGTTTTTTAAAATATTTCCTATAGACATTTCATGTTTTATTGGATAATTAAAGTTGTAAAATTTATTAACTTTAACATCTCTACCAGCTGTGTAATTATTACTTCCATTGATAGTTTGCTTATTGATATCGATCTTAGAATTTATACCAATAACTTTTTTAACAATTAAGATACTTGCCATTAATCCTAGTATACTACATATACCAGTTACGAATAAAAATCAATCATTTGTTACTATTTCATGCATACTTAACTCCTTATTATAGTTTTACTTTTATTATATCATAGTATTATAGAATACAATACAGCTACTATTATTTATTAAGTAACAAGATAAATCACAAGTCTTTAATTTTCATGATTTATTGAATTTCATCAGACAGTAAATATTGTATTTTTTCAACTATTTGTGAAATATATTCAAGCGCTCCATTCACATTCCCTAAGCAATAATACTCACTATGCTCAACCAGATCTTTTATATTCACTCCTTTAAGTTCATTTTCTAAAAAATATTTTATATCATTTTTTCTTTGAACTGTGGCATGAGCATATTTAACTCCTAATACAAAATTTATCGGATTTGTCCAGTTTTGTCCTAAAAGTAGTTCATTTTTGATACCAAAATCAGTATAATGACACTTTAAATATTTTCTCAAAATACCTTCTAGCTTCAAGGAATATTTACTCACAATATCGCCTATAGTTTCCATAGTCTTACTCCTATTTTTTGAATTTAATTATAATATTTTTCCATAAAAACTATAAAAATATTATAAAAGTTAAATATAATAAAAAACTAAGTTTTTTATGTAACTATCCTTCAAACCTTAAAGCTATAGATAGTTACATATTATTTTTAGTAGTTAAAATGTGATTATATACTGTTTTATAAGGATAGCTACATAACTAAGAAAACATAAGAATACTTTAAGTAAAAATGTAACTATCTTATAGGGTTAAAAACATTTTTGGGATATAAAATTTAAAATCAAAACTCGTATTTATCTGCCTTTTAAACAGCATTTAATCAGTTTTTTGAGATAAAGCGGACATTTTGGGATACTTGGGATTTTTTACACTTTAAATTAGGGAAGATAAAAAGTTATTTTTATATACTTAAAAGCCTATTATTTGGGGTTATTACATGTTCTTTTTAAAATACTCCTCGCATAAAGGCACAAATCTTGAGCTTGTACAAAAATTATTCAAAACTACTACAATATACTCTAAAACTAATAAAGAAAATACAAAGAAATTTTAGCGAATGCAAGCTGGCAAGAATATATTAAAAAATAATATACAATCGTAGATTTCCTTTCAAGTTTTTATTTTAAAAACAAGCCTTTTTTAGAGCTTGTTTAATATATTTTGTTAAACAATATTAGCAACATCTATTGCATAGTTAACAATCAAATCAAAACAACCTACCCTGCTTTTCACCTCTCATAGATTCAACAAGCATTTCTTCATTTATATTTTCCTCAACCACTCCATTTTCACATTTCCATATTTTCCATTTATCATTGATCTTCACAGGAAGGTAAAAAATATACCCTGTTTTTTCACTTGCATAAATATAAGCTTCTTTTAGTTTTTCAATTTTTTCTTTATATAAAGTCTCATCTATATTTGAAGAACTACTTTTATTTACACTTTTTACTTCAAAAATATGAATTCTATTTTGCTTATCTTTAAAGATAAAATCAGGATAACTTGTGTGTTTTCTTGTATGATAATAATCAAATTTAATATTTGATTTATCTATGAAATTTTTTCCAAATAAATAAACTGTTTCGTCATCAACTTCTATAAATTTACAACATTTGCCTTTTGTTTTACTAAGAATTTTAAACCATTCCTCTTCGGCTTCACTATCAAATTGAAATTCCTCTTCTTTATTAGTCCAAATCCCACTCGCTCCCCATAAATCAATCTTAAACAGATTTGTATGGGTAATTTAGCAAGCAGTATCTACATTATTTGTATTATCGGTAAAGCATACGCTATCCGATTTTTTGTTGCCAAAATGTTCCCATTGAAATGACGGCAATCTATACTGAGATACTATGAATTTCCCCGAAGATATTTTTTATCCCCTGATTAAAATCCGTAGTTTTATCAACATATAAAATACGAAGATTTTTAATCGCTCGTGTAACAGACATATACAAAAGATTTTTGACTCTTGTAATTTTCTCCTTTTTTTCGTTGTTTAGAAAATTCTGACATTGATAATGAGAAAAATAATAATCGAAATAGTTCCCATCTCTACCAAAAGCATTTCCCATAATGATAATTACATTATCAAATTCCAAACCTTTTGTTCCGTGATATGTATGATAAACCACATCCCCATTAGTTTCTCTTTTGATAAATCGATGCCACGATTCGCAAATTGATATTTCAAGATTAAGTATTACTTCTAATTTCTCCGTAGCTTCTTGGTTTTCTGTTCCATTTGGAAACAGAATTCCTGCAATTTTTTGTTTTACATCAGTTAATGATAAATTTTCCACATCCAAAATAGATTTCAAAAATGTAGTACAATGCCCTGAAAAATCTTGATTTGCTATGTTAATAAGACTATTTAAATACTCAACAAATGTGCTTCCGGCTGCTTGGTTAAGGTTTGATATAAATGCTCGAAGATCGCCTAAATTCATTTTTTGTTTCAGTTCGATCGGCAAAAACTCCGCAATTTGTGTTTGCGGATCACGAAGCTTAGAGTGTATGTCCATGATCTTATAGTATATCAATTGAGCATTTCCTAATTTTTTTATATCGTCGCTGAGCAACTCAGTGTTTAATACATCATAATTACCACCTTTATAAATATCAGCTTCTTTAAATGCATTATAAAGAACACCAAAACCACTGTATTCTGCAACGGAACTATTAGTTAATAGAAAGCAGTGCAGTTTGTTGTTATTATTTATACTCCATTGCTCCTTATATTTTTCCAAAAACGCATCTACTTCTTCCAATGTTCCTTGATAAAACTTTATACTACCTCCTGCGCTATCACTAAAAATAGAACGTTGTTTGATTTCATCATTCCTAATTCTATTGGCAATAGTTATAATTTCCTTGGCAGAACGGCGATTGAAGATTTTATTTATTACCACAATTCCATTGAGTCGAGCTTTGATTTCGTCACCTATACCATCATCGTAAATATTTTGCGCACTATCCCCAAAATACCCAACGCAAAAAGGATGATTAATCTCTTTCGAATATTCAATCAGTGAAGATAAAATATCAATTACATACGGATTTGTGTCTTGATATTCATCAACAAAAATATAAGGATATTTATCAATAATTATTTGTTTTAAAGTGTCGTATTTTAAAACTATTTCTCGTGCATATTCAAGCAAAGTGTCGTGGCTAATTCGCATTTTATGTAATGCATCATTATTGTATCGTGCATCATAAGCAACGGTTTCATATCTTCGCTGTTTTTGCTCAATTGCTATTATGCATTTCCTGTAATTATCAAGCTTAAATAATGATGTAATAATTTTCTTGAAGTTCTTAATATTGCGTAGTATAGAAGGATAATCACACAATTTATCTGAAAAACTTGCCTTTATTTCCGCAGCGGGTTTATTATATACTCCATAAAACAGATTCTTATTATAAAGCATAATCTCAAATAAAGCGTTCTTTTTATCCTCTGATAATGTTTGATAATTTACAAAGTTTCTATCGTTTGATATTTTTTCTTCTATTATAGCGATTTCTCTTTTTAATTTGTTAAAATGTATTTCAACTAACTGAGGCTGATAGTGTTGAATTACATCCCACATTCTATCGTGGATCGTAGAAACTGTTGCTAAGCTGGAATTACCTAATCGTTGTTTTATTTCTTCCGCCGCAACATTAGTAAATGTAATACAAATTACATTATGATTGTGATATTTTAGGGATTCACCTTTTTTCGAGATTAGGTATTTCAAGCTTTCCACTAAGGAGTATGTCTTACCGGCCCCTGCTCCTGCATTGAAAATAAAACTCGTATCATCATCTATGCAAGCAAAGATCTTTTTGTTGATATTATTTTCGATGGTTTTGTTTCTTTCCGAAATAATTGATAACATTTTACTCATCCTCGCTTAAAGACTTTTTAATATGCTCCAATCCTTTCAAAATATACTTTGGCAAAGCAGGAAGACTTTTTTCATCACTAACTATTAGGCTGTATAGTATGTTATTTGAAAATTGACTTTTATCCTCACTCAATTTTACTTGCCACCAATAGGAATTCTTCTGATTATTTTTGACATCTGTTTTTATTCGCTCTTTAAATAATTGTGGTTTCAAATTCTTCAAAATTGCATTCAATAGACTATTATCATAATTGGTTAGAATATACGATTCTTCAAAACTTGTTGGAAAATATCGACCTACCTTGGTTTGGTATGCTACATAAATATTATCGTCTTTTAAAAACTCTGGAATAGATTGAAGTTCATCTATATGATAAAACGCCTTAATAGTTTGATTTGTAGTTTTGCGATTTGCAAGAGTTGATATTTGCTTGTATTTATCTTTTTCTCCCTTTGTTCTCTTTATATCTAAGTCGGTTATAATTAACACGGGTATATCTAACAATTTTAAAAGTTTAGTATATACTAAGGCGTGAGCACCATTTATATTAAAAACAGATATATAAAATTTATCCAAATCTTTGTTTTGTTCAACATAATATGGCAATAAGGAATACTCAGAAACACCCTCCACCATAATTATTGCATCCGAGAAAAATAATTCTGAAACTTTAAATTTGATATGGGTTTTTAAGAATTTTAAGCTTTCCTCTTTCGTAGCATTGTCTTCAACAATTTTATCATCATCCAATACCACTACTTTGGAATAACCGTTTTTTATAGTTATATAGTTTATGCTGTTGAATGTGTTTCCACTATGTATCTTACTATTAACTATGTGGGCAGAATGCGTAGTAATAATTAGCTGACTATTGACATTCTTGTGCTTACCCTCAAACAATGTAGCAATAGATTCATTAATGTTTTTAATGAAAACCTCTTGCATTTGGGGATGCATATATGTTTCAGGTTCTTCTATGGCTATCAAATTCACCTTGCTGTTGAAAGATGTATCCGGATATTTCTCCATATAATCAATTAAGCTTGCAAGGATCATCATCAGATTTGTGTATCCTAAGCCAAATTGATTTTCTGGAATATTCATGCCTTTTTCGACATATTCGTATTTTATCAAGTTGCTCATCAGCTTTTTGAAGGATAGATCAGCTGATAGTAATACTTGTAGTTTTTCTTTGGAAACAATTTTAGAAAGAGATGTATTTATATAGCTGGTGTGTTGATCGTCTACAGTTTTAGTTAATGTTTTATTTATTTCATTTATCTGACTTTGGATAATTTCTCGATTCGTAGGATCAATTACTTTTTCGTATCTATACTTAACTATCTTATTGAATGCTTCCGATAAACACTGTTCACTATGGATATTGTTTGCAGCAATTGGTGTGATTTCGATTAAACTTCCTAATTTAAATCCCTCTACCTTTTGCATATTGCAATTGTAGTAATTCAAAGAAAAATCCTCGTTATCAATCAATTGCAACACTCTTTTTAGTTGCGTCCTTTCGTCGAACGGCAAAACAAGCGTTTTAAGGTGATCTTCAAACAAAATTTTATCGACAACTTCATACTTTGCAAATATGACCAACTCGCCTTTTTTCACATTATCCAAAGTAAAAAAAGGAATTAAATTAGTGATTAAATCTTTATTGTTCTTATCTATACCTATGATGATTTTAAAATCAATAGAGGGTGTATTGTCTTTATCCGACGAATATGAAGCCAATAATTGTTTCAAATACTGAAAATTAAAATCGGAGGAAATAAATTTGTTGGATTTTATGAGTTTTATTAAGACTTGAATGACTGTGCTTTTTCCACTATTGTTTTTGCCTACGACTAAAGTGGTTGTTGGTGCCACATTAATCTTGCCATCTTCCTTTAATTGGGTTTCATAACTTTCAGCATCAACAAATTCAACGGTATTGTATTCCATCCCGAACTTTCGAAAGTTTGTCATTTGTACGCTCTTTAAATACATAAAATCACCTACTTTGTAAATTAAATTGAATTTTTTATACAGCCATCATACCACATATGTGGCGGGAGTGCTAAATTGAATGCCTCCTCGAAAATCGGGTACAATTCTTTATATGTTCTACCGTTAGACACAATTTTCTTTAATTCCGATGTTTGCAACGGAATAATTTTCATACCATTTACAGATTTAGAATAGTCCTGAGTATCATAAAACGGCATTGATTTTCTACCTCTAAAATCAGCAATTACATTAATATCAAGGTAGTTAGTTGCAAAAACGCAGTATGAATTAAGATTTCCTGTGCGTATTAAATGTCTTCCTAAGTGTCTTGATACCGGCTCCATTTCCATTCTGCGCTGGTTCGTGCTATCTGCAAGTGTCGCTTCAAGAAGTAATGTATGTTCTGGATAAGCTTCAGTTGCACAATATTCATAAACAATATCGGCTTCACCGCCTGCAGCGTGTGTTTTGGGAAGGAGATCAGCGTCAAGCGAAAGTTTCATATAATCAAGAATTTTTCCTTGTCTTTCACTTGCTTTATACCACAAGATTCCCAATACATACTCAAAAATGGTAGGCACATCAGCGTTATCAGTAACCATATTTCTAATTTCAGTATCGTTTCTATCTTCAAAATAATCAAGCAATGACAGCAAATTTTCATCAGTAAATTTAGTATCGATAAGGTGTTGCAATCTCTGATAACGATTATCCTCTAAGGCTTCACGAGCTGCTTCAATAGTAGTTACACTTAATCCGAGCTCCTCATTAATACCATCAATAATCGTATCGTCACTAACAACAAGGCAAGCCGAAATACTTTCAATACTGCAATTTTCATAAAGTAATTCAGACTTAACAAAAATATCTGAATACAGTTGATCCATAACAGATTTGAAAAAATATTGCGGAACGACATCTAATTTAACTGTATCATCTTCGAATAGTACAATATCAGTAGTTTTTATGTAACGACGATTTAAATCAAGGTAATCAGAAAGAGTAGCCTTAGCTTTAAATAAATGCATTGTTTTAAAAAACGCCTTTTTAAACTCAATTTCTCCAGTAACACCATTAAACAATGTAACTTTTAAATGATCTGAAGGAAATTTACTGATTGCAGTTTCAGAAGTAGTATCAAATAAGTAACTACGCCACCATTTCCCGATTTTTATGTCTTTAGTCGCAGAATAAACAGATGGCAAACTATCAATATCATCTTCCACAAAAACTCTATATAATGCTCCATACAATTTAAAATATGGCTTGTCGTACTGTCGGCTTTTTCTGTTCAGCCCGATTTCACATATTAAGCTTTCTGTAACATCGTTTTCAATAAAGTAGTCTAATGCCGTGTTATAGTTATTCATATTCATTAGACGATTTATTATAATGTTATCAATCGTGGTATCATTAGTTCTTAATTTTTTGATTCCCTCGATGATTTCATCCGTTTCATTCGCACCTACACACAAAGGCAGTAAATATGTATACTCATCAAGTGTCAAATAATCAACTTTACTTAATAAATAAAGTAATACTAAAAATGGTCTTACAGTTTGTCCCTCTACTGTATAAGAAGTTTTCAACAACTGTTTTAAATAAATAAAGCTATCTTTTGCAATTTGAAATTGATTATCTGACGAGAAATCATTTTCAGAACTAATATGTAGCAATGCCTTGCCAGCGTCACTTAGCTTTCTGTTTTCATTAATTAAACCAATATCAACTAAACCCGAAGTTTTTTCACGGGCATCTTTCGGTTTGTTTTTTGCATTGCCTTCTACAAATCCTTTTTGTTTTATAAAGTCATAATAACGAGCTTGCAACTCATTATTTCCAGACCAGTTAATATTTTGATTTTCCCTTAAAATCCAAAACTCATTCAAAAGAGAAAGCTGTTCTTCTATTGTTTTGTTAAAATTCTTTGTTCTAAAGCTTGTTGTCCCCAAACTCCAACAAAAGCTTTTATAAGGTATATTCATAACAGCTCCTCCTTAATAATTTAAGATTAAGACTTCTTCGGAAGTGGAAATCCTATCTTTAGTTTGATAATTTGAATTAGAATAGCTGTAATTCAACGATATAGGTCTATATTTATCACTATTTTTGTTGAGCCATTCAATCAAAATATGATTTTCTTTGCCCTTGCTTCTAAGAACATTAGAAAATGCAAAACGAATATTTTTTTCGGAAAGTGTGTCTAAAAACGCTAACAAATCACGCTCAGATTCTTCATTCCAGCCGCCTTGTTCATTGTAAGTCGCACAAGTAATAAGATACGGTGGATCGACATATACAAAATCATTACTATCTAATTCTGAAATATCAAATTCCCTGAAATCTTTACAAGTGAACATACAATTTTGTTCTTTTATTCTGTCAATAAATGCAGATAATTTATCTGCCATTTTTCGATTAAAATCTCGCTTTCCGACAGGTAAATTAAATTCCCCACAGGAATTAAAACGAATTTGATTATTGAAAGAGTAAACAATTAAAACATATAACATTATATAGTAGTAATAGTCAAAGTTTCCATTAGCTTTTCTTTGGTTAAATTCAGCTCGCAATTGTAAGAATTTCTCTTTATTGTACGAACCTAACCCCTTACTGCTTTCACATTTGTAATAATCATATCCGTTTTTACTTACAAGAGATAATTGGTATTTATCAATAATTTGATAAATCCATTCAAATGTAGATTCTTTATCCAAATTCTTTAGTGCATTGTAAAGGTATAGCAAGTTTTGGTTTAAATCATTGTATATAATTGTGTTTGCATCAATATTTACCCCTACATTACAACCCCCGCAGAATAGATCAACAAAAATATCAATATCTTCAGAGAAGTATGGCAATATCTGAGATAGTAATTTAAACTTTCCGCCCGTATAATTAAGTGGAGACTGAATCATATCACTGCTCCTCATTGAAACAAGTACACAAAAACAATCGCTCTGCATTGTCTGAGATATTAGATTTACCTGCTGAAAAAGCTTTATAGTTTTCTGAAAAGACTTTCACTGTTCCTTTGCTTTGTAATATACGCATTATATCTTCATCTGAAATTTTAGCATTTGAACGACCATTTCCCTTAGTAGCCATATTGTTATATGAAAACAAAATGTATCTTGCATTTATATTTTTAATCAAGTCTTCAAAAGCTTCCGTTGCACTTTGAGTACAATATCTGCTCTTCATTTTTGTTCTATCCATTTTCTTTGCGACGCCATAAACATCAGGCTTTTCCCATCGTGCAACATTCTCAAGCAAATGATATGCATCGCAATATTGGCGAGAATTATATGGAGGATCAATGTAAATTAAATCCGCTGTAATATCTTTTACCAACTCATTGGCGTCTTTATTAAAACATTTATTATTAGAATTATTATGAACCTCTGCTAAAGGAACGAAAAGTTCAAGCGAAGCATTAAACCCTGCACCTTTGCGGTATGCATCATAATGTCCACAAGTCTTCGCAATCTTATCCATAGCATATAATAGTGAAGTTATCAAGATTGCTCGTTCTCGTTCGTTAATCTTACCAGCAACGAAATTTTTTTCTATATCTTCTCTTACGAAGCCAATTTTAGAGCAATCATTATAGCTAAAATAAGTATTAGCAAAATTATCTGTCATATAATTAGCTTCAAAATCTACATAAGAATTGTAATGAACAATATAATCTATTATTAATTGTGGATTATATTCCTGAGCGCCAAACCAAGCTAGATTACAAATAAAATTGCTATACATCAAATCGTTTGTGGTGATAATTTTATCCGTAAAAGCTGATGAAACCGCACCTGTACCGGCAAAAATATCAGCAACAGATTCAATTTTTTCACATTCCTCATTAACAACCTTAGTGATAAAAGGGAGGAGCTTATATTTGTTTCCCAAATATCTTCGGTTATTTATCAATGATGTTTTATATAATTTTGCATTATCTGTTGCCATCATCATTGTCCTCTTTTCATAATCTTATTTACTATATATAACAATTAAATTCCTTCAAACAATTCGGATATTGTTACGCCTAATCCGTTTGCTATTTTTTCAATATTCTTTAAAGCTATATTTCGTTTTCCTAACTCAACACTCGCAAAATAAGTGCGGTCCATACCAATTTTCAACGCAAATTTCTCTTGGCTTAATCCTGTTTGACTGCGTAATTCTCTAATTCTATTACCAACTCTTTCAGTAATCATTGTATTATCCATAGCAAGCAGGCTCCTAACAATATAATTAGACATTTTATATTATATAAGAAAACGGACTATAAGACAACCGTTTATAAGCAACTTTTTTAATTTTTGTCGAATACAATCTATCTTGTAGATAAACTGTACTCGACTTATTATTAGTAAAATATCATCTCGGTATTTACAGTTTCCATTGCTTTGTTACGAATATTATTCATCTTTATAACCCATTCCATTTGATTTTCAGCCTTAAGCTTTTCCGTTGCATTTTCTTTTTCCACCAGTTGTTTTACTAGCCGGGAAAACATTTTCTCTGCCTGTCATTTATTGAGTAGAATCATGATATTTATTTTGTAAAATTATAATAAAAATACATAAGATAATTATTTAAAATATTGTTATATTTCATATAAACTTAACAAGAAATCAATTTGTATAAATAAAAGTAGTATAAAAATCTCATATTACTTTTATTTTAAAAGCAAAAGTTTCATCTTAGATTTTTATTGTAATAGTAGTTTCCAATAAAAAAATTCATCAAAAAACACCACATATAATCAGCTAACATATAATGCCCGTTAAAAATATCTTGTGAAAATCTTGCATGTGCTATTTTATTTCTAATATTAAAACCTTCTTTACAAAACAATAATCGCAATTCTTTTACAGTATCTTCCTCTAAAAGATTTTGTGATTCAATTTTGTCTAATAAATTTTCTAAAGTTTCATACTCTTGTATTTGGTGATTCTTTTTATCATTCTTTATAATATCTTCGCCTATTATATGTCTTAATATAGCCTCAATGCTTACTGAAGCATATATAAAAAAATCCATATAGTCTTTGTGTATCCCAGCACAAAACATTCTAGCTATGATTTCCTCATATCCTTTTGGAATTATATTATTATCGCAAGTTAAATAATAAAAATATTCTTTATTTGGATAAAATCTTTGTAATAATTTTGATTTTAAAATATCAATCCAAGGATAAAATATGGCTATATAATTATAATACTTCCTAAATAATCCAGAATTATCAATATTTTCTCTTAAATTATCACTATCAAAATACATCACACAGCTCAATAAATCCACAATAGAATTCTTTTCTTCTATTTTTTTAAAATTTGTTTTTAAGCATGGATAAATTCCATAAAAGCATTGAAATAAATTAAAATTAGAATTTAAAAAAATATCCACGTCATTTTCAAATCGTTTTATTGATTCTTGAGTTTCTTTTGAAATATTTATTTCTATAGGTTTAAAATTTGAAATTATTTTTTTATTATTCTCCTGTATTAGCAAATTAATTTTTGATATTTCTTCCTTGTTATTTATTTTATGAGCATAAAATAAAGCATTTTGCAAAATTCCCATTTTTATATCAGGTGATTTCATTTTTGAAAATATTAATAAAAACATATTAACTATTTTTTGACAATTGTCCTTTTCATTATTTTTATCTATTAAATGTAAATTTTCATATAATCCACATACAATATCAGAATTTAACAATAAATAATTATCTTGGTTTATCTCATTGATATGTTTAAGTTTTATTTCAATGATTTCATAAAGTTTTAATTCTATTACTTTTAATTCATCTTTAGTATAAAAATTTTTATATCTTTTAATTAAATTTTCAAATAACTTTATAAAAGCAAAATCTATATTTTCAGATTCTTTACTATGTAAATAATTATTTATAGCTTCTTTTAGTTTTTCCATATATTTATATTCTTTTTCTAATTCAAAGATACAATTTACATTAAGTGCAAACAATACTCCTTCTTCTAACCCATAAGAATCTTTTAAAAATAGTTTATTAAAAAATAAAATAGTATTTTTTATAATAAGCCTAGCTATTTCAGGCTTATTTTTTATATTTTTATATTCTATTAATAAGCATGTTGCAATTTTTAATTGCAATAAAGGATTTTTCACATCATAAACTATATTATTAAGTTGTTCTAAAACTTCTTCTTCTAATATAAAATCATTATATTTGTACTCAAAATAATTAGGATTATAATTATAAAAATAGTATAAAAAATCAATGCTATCTTTATATATTATATTTTTTTTCATTTTCATTGATTTTATCTACTAAGTTGCTAAATAAAACTATATTTTCACAACCACTAAAATCTATATTAAGTATATCATCTGTTATTTTATTTTGTATATTGTTTGTATTTTCCATTAAAAACACCTTTTATTAGTATTAGTATTTTTTTATAATGTTGTTTTTGCTAAAAACTAAATCGCTATAGCCAATTTTCCCTATTATCATATTATACATATTAATACTTTAAAAGAAAAATGATGAGAAAAATCTCATTATTAATATTTTTATTTATTTTGATGAATTTAAAAACGCAAATGAATCACATTGTTTTAATGCGTCTAATGATTTTTTAAACTGCTTTTTACAAAGAAAATGTCAAAAACGAAGCAAAAGCCATAGTGTGTAGAACTAATGCTAAGTTATTTGATATAGCCGTAGAGAATTTAGATAAAAAATTATTTTTTGTAGGAGGGATAAATAGTTATAGTTTTGATGAGTTATTAGACATACAAAATCTTCTTTTTAAAAAACACGAATATATCAAAAACCAATTTATAGTAAAGTTTGCTGATTTAAAGGAGCTTCTTGAATATATTAATGAAACCAAAGAAGTTGATTTAAAGCAAAAAATCTTTGTTCTTTTCAAATATGTGCATGGCGATATTATAAAGCTTATTAAAGCCATTGAAAAAAGTAGCGTAAAAAAACAAGAACAAGCTGATTTAATTTTAAGCACGGGATATAAGAGCAAAGGCTTGGAATGGAACAATGTTGAAATTATTGATGATTTTTTAAACATCAAGCAAGAACTTGAAGAAAGGGATCAAATCACCATAGCAAAAGAAGAATTAAACCTTTTATATGTGGCAATCACAAGAGCCAAAAATTCTCTAAGTATTAGCAAAGATTACTTGCTCGAAAAAGAATTTATACAAGAAAATTTAGAAAGGATAATAATAGAATGAAAATAATTAAAAAATTACAAAAAGATGGAAGCTTCAAAGAGCAAGTTTATTATTCTGTTCAGGAGGTTGCACAAATGCACTCAGTAACGCATACAACAGTTCGCCTATGGATTTCAAGAGGAATTCTAAAAGGTATGAAATTAGGCAAAGGATTTTATATGTCAAAAGAAACCATTCTTGATTTTCAGAAAAATGATGGTTTATTATAATTAAGGAGAGAAAAAATGAGCAGTATAGCAAAAGATAGTCATGTTAAAATGAGAGATTTTTTATTTAATAAATATAACAAAATGACTTTTAGTAGAAAAGAATGTGCTAAAATTCTTGGGATATCTTTGCAAACTTTAGATAGATTGACAAAAGATAAAAAATAAAATCAATGAATATAACTCGTTTTGTATTATTCTCCATTGAAGAAATAGCTAAAATTCTCTCAGGGGCTAAGTCAACAAAATGAACAGAAAAGATAGGGTTGCGCTAGCTACTTATCATAAAAATAAAAAGCTCGCTTGCTTTGATAAGTGAGTAATTTAAAAGTATATGTTAAAGTATATGTTTTTTAGATATTTAATTTTTAAAGTATGGATATTTAGATATTTGATTAATAAATCACACCCCGACCTCAGGCACCATTGCTTCTTAAAATCATAAAATTCCAAAAAAATTTTATTGTTTATATTTGCTCGAAAAAATACTTCCAAAATAGCTGAAATATTTATTTATAGATATTAAGAATATTTTTATATAAATAAAATATGCTTTAAATTATGTTAAATATTTAATTATAAATTATTTAAAAACAATAAGCTCGCTCTCTTAAAATAAGATAAAAATAGCCCTATATTCTTAAATAAGACTAAAAATGTATGATTAAACTTAAATTAAACTAAAATTTGATATAGTTCGCGCGATCAAAAAAGTTTAAATAAAAAATTAAAAAGTCATAGTTATTTAAACTGAAACATTTGTGTTATTTTTCATAGAAAATCATAATACAAATAAAGATCTATATACCGAATAACTAAAAAAAAAGGGGGGGGGGGTATGGAAGCAAAAGGAATAGCGATATTTCCTACAAATGTTGCATTTAGTAAAAAAACAAATGCTTTTTTCACTGAATTAGAAGATCAATTCTTAAAAGAAGGGGTCGGTAATAAAAGTGCCATAAAACTAGATTTTGAATATTATATTTTATATTGTCAATTTTTACAAATAGACAAAGAATCCTTATTTTATGGAAGAAACTATGAACTTGTGTTTTGTTTTTTACTTTATTATAGAGCTTTATTAAATAAAAACAATACTCAAAAAATCGTAGCAAAAATAATAAATGTTATACGTTGCCAAGATAGATTACCAGAGAAAGTGCACTATAGAGAAAAAATAATTTGTATGGATAATCAACACAGAGATCTTTCTCAAACACTAAGTTCATGTATTGCAGAATTTTATAATTCAATTGATCTATACAATACCTTTAGAAAAAATATAGGATTTGAAAATAGAAAAAAGATAGCGATAGAAATGTTAAATCGCGCATCAGAACACTATGGTTTTTTTGGCTTAAGCAGGGGAGGAATAACATATAAAGAAGAAAAAATCTCTTGCGTCCCTATACAAGCATTAGATGAGTTTCATCATGGTATGTCGCATCTATGTGCAGTTTTCTTAAAAGAAGATGGACGATATACCAATCTAGAAAGAGCGATCCCTCACTTCAAACGTGGAATGATGGAAGTATACAAAACAATAATCAGAGATTTTATGATATTAAATAAAGATGCTTTAGGAGTCAAACAAGAAGCCTTAAAAATAAGAGAATTAGAATATCAAACCATAGGAAAACCCAAAACAGTAACAAAAAACCCTACCACAAACCTAACCAATAAAAAAGAAGAGAAAGTTATCCCAGGATATAAAGAACTGTGCGAAAAAATTGTCAGTCAAATCAAAAATGCAAAGTAAAATCGGTATAAATTGAGCTTGAGTATGCAATTTAGCTTATTTGCTATTTGCATACTTAGAGCCATTCTTTGAAGAAATTAAAACAAATCCTATCATAAATTAACTATTATAATGTAAAGGCAAAACAAAATAAAAATTTTTAGGCCAAATTTCAAATTTTAATTCTCCTTTATGAGCATTAATGATTTCTTTAGAAAGCGATAGGCCCAATCCATTTCCCTTAAGTTTAGTAGTCTTAAAAGCTTCAAAAACTAAATTTTCATCTTTGATTTCACAACCATTATCATAAACCCTAATGTATAAATTTTGTTCATCACAGCTTGCTTGAATTTTGATTTTAGGATTTTCGCACTCACTTTCTTCGATCGCATCTATGGCATTATAAATCAAATTTTGCAAAACCAAAGATAAAAGTGCTTTATCTCCATAAATTTTCATATCTAAAAAATTAATTTCAAAATCAATTTGAGATGAGTAATTATAAGAATTTATAGCACTTTCACACTCTTCTGTTAATTCTAAAAGATTAAACTCGCTTGCATTGATATGCACACCCTTGGTAAAAAGCAAAGTAGAATTTACAATACGCTCTACCCTAGCAATAGCCTTTTGAATTTCAAGCACAATATGTTTGTTTTTAAGCTCACTACGAGAAAAAAGCGTGGAGGCAAGTAAGGATATAGAGCCTATGGGATTTCTTATCTCATGCGCTAAATGCGCCGCAACACTTCCCATACTAGCAAGTCTTTCATTGCGTTTTTCATCGCTAATATCCGTAGCTGAAACTATGGTTTTTTCATTATGAGCAATAATTTTAACCGCATAAAATCTATTCTCAAATTCAAGTTCATCACGATTTTTTTCAAGACTGATAATATCAAGCAATTTAGGTTTTTTCAAAGCTTCTTGATTTTGCAAAATAATATTTTTTTCTTTATCTAAAATCCAAAGCGCACTAGGCAAAACCTCGATAATCTCATCTACCATAGCACGCAAAGAATTATAATTTTCGTTTAAAATTTTATATTCGTTTTCTACAATATAAGTTTGCTCTATAAGGCTTTGTAAGCCTTTTTGTAAGGTTTCTTTTTCACTTGAGTCTAGACTTTTTAAAATATTTTCATTCATTTATTTTCCTCTAATAAAATTTTAAAATCATTTAAATCCAATAAAAGCAAATCTTGTTTACAAATTTTATAAAATTCTTTACTAAAACCATTTTTTGAAATAATAATATAATTATTTGGCTCTAGTTTTAAAGATTTTGCTTTTAATTCTAAAAGATTTAAAATATTTCTACAAATTTTTTTATTTTTAAATTTAACTTCGCCGATAAAACTTATCTTGTCATCTTTATAATAAAGATCAAGTTCTAAATTTTTATCCCAATAACTTTGCACCCCACTCACTTGAAATTTTTTTTCAAGCAATTCTCTGGAAAGTTGCTCAAAACAAAAACTTTGATAAAGTTCAAATTTCTCTTTAATCAAAGTTAAAACTTCTTTATAGCGATTTTGCAAAATCAACTTTTCATTGGGTTTTAGAAAATAAAAAAAGAAACGAGTAAATTGATTGGCAAAGATAATTTTATCTTGTATCACATAAGATCTTAATTCTTTTTTAAGTTTTTGTCGTTTATCTCTTACCCTTTTCGCCTCTTTGCTATGCTCAAGTTTTATAATCCCCGCTCTTAAAAGATATTTTAAAGTTGATAAAGCCTTAAAATGCTGAATTTTTCTATTGATAGAAAAACGCTTACGATTGTTTTTAGCTAGCAAGCTAAGAGCGTAAGAAGCGGTCTCATCGAGCTTAAAACAATCCTTGATATCTAAATAGTTTTTGAGCAAAAGATATTCTATATTGTGAAATACATCTTCTTCAAAATTTAAACTATCCAAGCTCTCAAAACCCTCAAAAACACTATAAAAATCAAAAATTTTAGCCAAAGCTGAAGTGTTGCAAATTTTTGCAAAATGATTAAAATTTATATTTTTCCTTTTTAAAAGTATTTTTATAGTATAATTTTAGCAAATTTTTAAAGGATTGTGCTTGCAAATTTCAGATTTAAAAAAAGAAATAATTTTAAAAAAAGGCACCTTGCATTTTGACTTTACCGCTAGTGCTTTGGCATTAAAATGTGTAGAAAAAGAAATTGCAAAAATACTACCAAGTTATGCAAATACTCATTCTGACAGCTCCTTAAACTCTTTTAAAACTCAACAAATTTACGAACAAGCACGCAAAGATATCAAAACAAGTCTTAATCTAAGTGATGAATTTGCACTTATTGCTTGTGGATCAGGCTCTAGCAGTGCTATTAAAAAATTTCAAGAATTACTTGGAATTTATATCCCGCCACTTGTTAAAGAAAGATATTTTGAAAAGGTAGATAAAAGCACCCTACCCTTAGTTATCGTAGGGCCTTATGAACATCATTCTAACGAACTTTCCTTCCGTGAAGGTTTGTGCGAATGTATAAGAATTCCCCTAGATAAAAAAGGAAACATAGACTTTGAAATTTTAGAAAAAGTTTTAAAAGAAAATCAACACAGAAAAATTATCGCTAGTTTTTCCCTAGCTTCAAATGTTACAGGTATATTAAGTGATTATAAACGCATTTCTAAATTAGTGCGTAAATTTAAAGGCATAGTGGCTTTTGATGCATCAAGCTTTATCCCTTATAAAAACATAGCTTGCAAGTATTATGATGCTTTATTTATAAGCTCTCATAAACTAATCGGGGGTATAGGAGGCTCTGGTCTTTTAGCAATCAAAAAAGAACTTTGCGGAAACAAACCAAGCTTTGCCGCAGGAGGAACTGTGGGTTATGTTTCGCGCACCTCTCAATGTTATCTTTGCAATGAAGAGGCTTTAGAAGAAGGAGGGACTCCTGGAATTTTACAACTAATTCGTGCGAGCTTGGCTTTTAAAATAAAAGATGAAATAGGCATAGAAGAAATAGAAAAAAAAGAAGAAATTTTAAAAGAATACTTCTTTGAAAAACTAAAAGCTATACCTCATTTAATCCTATATGCTAATAATATAAAAACTCGCTTACCTATCTTTGCTTTTAATATCAAAAACATTTCTCCTTTTGACTTAGCCTATGAGCTGAGTAAAAAATACCACATAGAAACACGCGCGGGCTGTGCTTGCGCTGGTCCTTATGGGCATGATTTACTAGGCTTAAAAGATAATGAAGAATTAAAAACTAAACCAGGTTGGCTAAGAATTAGTTTACATTATACTCACGAAAAAGAAGATATTGACTATTTCTTTGAAGCACTGCAAAAAAGTATAATAAAATTGAAATTTTAATGATGGCGCAGCGGACGGGGCTCGAACCCGCGACCTCCGCCGTGACAGGGCGGCATTCTAACCAGCTGAACTACCGCTGCACCCAAGAAGTAATAATTTAATGGTGGTCACTATAAGACTCGAACTTATGACATCCACCTTGTAAGGGTGGCGCTCTACCAACTGAGCTAAGCGACCTTAATTTTTGGCGACCCCTAGAGGATTTGAACCTCTGTTTCCACACAGAGAGAGTGTTGTCCTGGGCCACTAGACGAAAGGGTCTAAACCCGATAAGTGGTGTCCCGTGTTGGATTCGAACCAACGGCCCCCTCCTTAAAAGGGAGATGCTCTACCGGCTGAGCTAACGAGACAGATGGCGCAGCGGACGGGGCTCGAACCCGCGACCTCCGCCGTGACAGGGCGGCATTCTAACCAGCTGAACTACCGCTGCACCCAAGAAGTAATAATTTAATGGTGGTCACTATAAGACTCGAACTTATGACATCCACCTTGTAAGGGTGGCGCTCTACCAACTGAGCTAAGCGACCTTAAAAAATAAGTGGTGTCCCGTGTTGGATTCGAACCAACGGCCCCCTCCTTAAAAGGGAGATGCTCTACCGGCTGAGCTAACGAGACATTTTTTAAATGAAAATGTGATTATGCCAAAATATATACCAATTTGTCAAGGAAATTTAGCCTATTTTTGATATTTTCTTTCCAAATAGCGCGAAAATATACCTATGGGCAAGGTTAAAATAAGATATGCAAAGGCCAAAACGATATATCCTTCCAAGGTTGCAAAGATATACGAATTTACCTCTTGTATGCTTTGAGTAAGCTCATTAAGCGCAATCACGCTTAGTAAAGAACTATCTTTAATAAGATTGGCAAGTTGCCCACTAATAGGAGCTAAAATATTTTTAATAGCTTGAGGAAAAATGATATATAAAAAAATTTGCCTCTCACTAAGTCCTAAGGCTCTAGCACTTTCTATTTGAATGATAGGCACACTTAAAACGCCTGCTCTAAAAATTTCAGATAAATAAGCCGCTGAAAACATTGAAAGGATAAATATCCCTACAACATAGCGATCGTCAAATCCTAAACTATTTGCAATGATATAAAAAACCAAAAGTACTTGCACAAGTAAAGGAGTTCCACGGATAAGCTCTACATATAAAGTAGCAAAAAATCTCAAAATAATAATCTTACTCAAAGAAAAAAAGCAAATTACAACCCCTAAAATTATGCTACACATTAAAGCAAAAAAACTAACAGATAAGGTTTGAAAAAAACCATAGATAATTTTATTTTTATATTCTAATAAAGAAGTAAAATCAAAATGATAAGCGCTCACACTAAAGCTAAAATAAAAAAATAAGCTTAAGATAAAAATCAAAATTAAAGCATTAAAAAATATCACTTTTTTAGAAAGTGGTTTTTGGATTTTGAAATTTTTACATTTTTGTATAAATAAAGACAAGTTTTCTCCTTTTTATTGTAGATATTTTAGCCAAAGTCTAATTAAATTTAATTAAGCTCTAATTTTAAAATTTTTTATAAGTTAAACTTAACTATGATTATAAAAACAAAATAAGGAAACTAAAATGTTGATTTTAGGACACTATTTATTAACACAAAATTCGAATTTTTGCTTTATTAATGAAAGCAAAAAACTAAAAAAAGATCAAATTTCTTGCTTTTTATACAATGAAGAAATCATCCAAAATGCAAAAAATGAAAATTTGGATTTTGCTATTTTGATACAAGATAAAAATGAAATTTTTCTAAGCAATGCTTTAGGGGCTAAATTTTTACTTTTTGATGATGAAAATTTAGCTCGTTTTGCTTCTGAAGTAGCAGAATTTTATCTCTTTGATAGTAAAATTTTACTCCTAGTAGAAAATTTACACAAGCTTGAAAAAGCTTATGAATTAAGACTTGATGGAGTGATTTTAAAAAGTCTGATACAAGATTATCATTAAGAAAAAATCATCCTTGATGATAATCTTTATTTAAATTTCTAGTAAAATACATAGCTGCATAAATTCCAAACATAGCTATAAAGGTTCCTATCAATAATGCATATTCATCTTGCTTTAACATAATAAACAAGCATAAATATAAAATAAATAAAATCGTAGCCATTACTATAGCAAAACGCTTTTGCCCCATGATACTTAAAGTGTAAAGTGATAAAGGTATAATTATAGCCAAGCTTGAAAAAAGATAAGCAAAATTAAATCCTACGCGCTCGCTAAAACTTAAAAGCATAAGATAAAATACTATCAAGCTTGCTCCTAAAATCGCATATTGAAGCAAAATAACATTTTTCTTTGAGGCAAGCTCACATAAAAACAATACCAAGAAGGTTAAAATAATAAATAAATATCCATATTTTATCATACGATCAATCAAGCGATAATCATCCACCCCTTGATAAAATTCAACGCTTAATCTTTTTTTCTCGACTTTATCATCTAAAATACTATTTTCAAATTCATAAAAAGCACTAAAACCTTTTTTATCAACAGAATAATCATTAGGTAAAGCATATTCAAAAGAAGGATTTGTGGCATTTGAGTTTATATGTATGATATTTTCTTTAGCTTGTAGATTAGCATCAAAAGAACCATAACCTTTTAATTGCAAAGTTCCACTTACCCATAATATATCTTCTAAGACATTAAATTGCAAATTCCTTAATTTTCCTTTAAAAAATTGGATAGAATTTTCATCAAAATTGCTTAAATTTTCTATATTAAAGCTTGCATTAAAATCTACAAAAGCAGTATAAAGTGGAATTTTATAAATACCCTTAGTACGTTCTTGATATTTTAAATCCACCCAAAGTTCTAATTTATTAGGCAAAATTTTCTCATTTAAACTTGGCGTATAAAACTCATCACTACCCCAAGCTTTTCCCATCAATGAAACAACATTTTGCGCACTATATTTTCTATCTTCCACTAAAGTTTTTAACATCAATAAAGGAATAAGCAAAGCTATGCTTATAATAAAAATCAAAACACCTTTTAAAGTAAGAGATTTTAGTCTTTGATTTCTAGCATATTCTTGCATGAATTTATTTTCGTCAAATTTTTGTTCCATTTTTTTATTCATTTCTTAAAGTATCTAAAACATTGATTTGTGTTGCTTTTTTAGCAGGATAATAAGAAGATAAAGCAATGATTATCAAAGCACCCACCAAGGTTAAAGAAAAATCCATCACAGATAAATCAAGCGGTAATTTACTCGTACCATAAACATCTGCAGGCAAGGTAATAATATCAAAATTTCCTAAAAGCCACAAAGCAAAAAATGCAAGTATGATTCCTATGATCATACCGCCACCACCTATTAGCATGCCTAAGGCAAAAAAGCTTTTCTTTATTTCCAATTTACTTGCACCTAAGGCAAGCAAAAGTGCGATTTCAGCACGACGATTCATCACTATCATCAGTAAAGAACTCACTATATTTAAACTTGCCACCAAAATAATAAGCATTAAAACTATAAAAAGTGCTCTTTTTTCAAGCTTAAGAGCAGAAAAGAAGTTTTGATTTTGCTCCCACCAGCCTACAACGGCATAATCACTTTTTAGGTAGGATTTAAGTTTTTCTACATCTTTAAATGCATTTTCACTATAAACATGCACACCATCATAACTTTGCTGATTGCTGATACCAAGTACTTTTCGAAGCGCATTTACATCCGTATACATATAAGCTTTATCATAAAATATAAGCCCTGAAGTAAAACGCGCTTTCACATCAAAGCGTTTAGCTTGCGGAACTAAAGAAAATCCACTGGGACTAAGATTTGAAAAGATAAGTGAAAGTTTGTCGTTTTTATGTAAGTTAAGTTCATCTGCAAGCACCGAACCCACAAGTATATCAAAACCACTTAAATTCTCATCTTTTAAAGCTTTAGCCACCACTTCATTGATTTTAATTTCATCATTGAAATTCACACCAAAAAGGACGCCTCCTTCAAAGCGATTATCTGCTTTTGCTACAACTTGAGTGCTAATATACGGACTAAAAAGCAAATGGGGAAATTCTCTTTTAAGCTCTTTTACCAAATCTTCATCCATAGGAGAATAAAATTTTGGCACTATGGTAATAGGATAATTCATCACAAAAAAACGCTTTTCAAATTCTTTATCAAAGCCATTCATGATAGCCATTGCCACAAGCAAAACACAAAGTCCTACACAAACCCCTAAAAAAGCCAAAAGCATAGAGAGATTGATAAAGGGTTGCTCTTTATCAAATCTTAAGTATTTAAAAAGTAGATATTTTAAAACGCTTTTTTTCAAGCTAAAATTCCTTGTTTAGGCCCGCTTTTTCCATGGCATTCTTTAAATTTTTTACCGCTTCCGCAAGGGCAAGGAGCATTGCGTGGAACTTTTTTAAATTCAGCCTCGCCTAAATTATCCTCACTAGCACCCATTTCCACCGATTTTTCAAATAAAGCTTCATTTTCTTGATTTGCTTTTTCTTCTAAATTCTGCGCTTCTTCTTGGCTAAATTTCACGCTAAAAAGCAACTTAATGCTATCAAATTTGATACGATTAACAAGCTCTAAAAAAAGATTATAACTTTCTTTTTTGTATTCCACTAAAGGATCTTTTTGATTGTATCCGCGAAGTCCTATACCTGTTTTTAAAATATCCATTTGATACAAATGCTCACGCCAAGCATTATCCAAAACTTGTAAATACAAAATACGTTCTATATGATGAAGTTGCTTAGAATCTAATTTTGACATTTTTTCATCGTATGATTTTTCTAAAACTTCACTTAATTTTTCTTGCATTTCAATCAAGCTAAGATTTTCAAAATCACTTTGCTTGAGTTCAACAGAACATTCATCTAAAATTTTAGCTTTTAAATTTTCAAAATTTAAATCCGCTCCACTTTCTTCAATCATAAAATCATTCATAATATAAGCGCTATATTCTGCAATATTTTGTGAAATTTTAGTTTTAATATCATATTCTTCATCTAAAAGTTCATTACGGTAACGATAGATAGTCTTTCTTTGTTCATTGGCCACATCATCGTATTCGAGCAAATGTTTTCTACTTTCAAAATGCAAGCTTTCAACCTTTTTTTGCGCATTTTCAACTGCTCTTGTTACAATCCTTGATTCTATATGTTCACCCTCTTGTATCCCTAAGCGATCCATAATATTTTTGATACGATCTCCGCCAAAAATTCTTAAAAGATTGTCTTCCAAACTCAAATAAAAACGGCTAATACCTGGATCACCCTGTCTTCCGGCACGACCGCGAAGTTGATTATCAATCCTACGGCTTTCATGTCTTTCTGTACCGATGATATAAAGTCCGCCTAAAGCCCTTATCTCATCATCGATTTTTATATCCACGCCACGACCTGCCATATTTGTAGCGATAGTCACTGCACCTTTTTTACCCGCATCTTGGATAATTAAAGCTTCTTGCTCGTGATTTTTAGCATTTAAAACATGATGAGGAATTTTTTCTTTTACAAGCATATTGTGAAAAACTTCACTTCTTTCAATGCTCGCAGTTCCTACAAGTACAGGCTGACCTTTAGCATTTGCTTTTTTGATTTCTTCGATTACAGCTTTAAATTTTTCATTTTGAGTTTTATAAATCAAATCGTCTTTATCCTGTCTTTTAATAGGAATATTTGTAGGTATAGAAACAACATCCAAGCTGTAAATTTGAGAAAATTCAGTCGCTTCAGTTTGTGCTGTTCCTGTCATACCAGCTAATTTTTCATACATTCTAAAATAATTTTGAAATGTAATATCAGCTAAAGTCTGACTTTCTTCTTGAATTTTTACATTTTCCTTAGCCTCTAAAGCTTGATGAAGTCCTTCGCTAAATCGACGCCCCTCGCTTAAACGACCTGTAAATTCATCGACGATGATTACTTCGTTATTTCTTAAAACATAATGCACATCTTTTTCAAAAAGATTGTGTGCTTTTAAAGCTTGATCAAGCTGATGAGCTAAGATGGCATTATCAAGGCTGTATAAATTTTCTACACCAAATAATTTTTCAGCCTTAGCAATTCCTGCTTCTGTGATTAAGATATTGCGATTTTTTTCATCCACTATAAAATCACCTTCAGGCTTAGCAGGAGGTAAAACTGCCTCACCTCTTTGCATTTGCTTAGCTACTTCATTTGCTTTGATATAACCATCTAAAGTACGATTTGTAGGGCCACTGATGATAAGTGGAGTTCTTGCTTCATCAATTAAAATGCTATCTACTTCATCCACGATAACAAAATGATGTTCTCTTTGCACCTTTTCAGCCTTTGAAAATTTCATATTATCGCGCAAATAATCAAAGCCAAATTCATTATTTGTCCCATAAGTAATATCACAATCATAGGCTTTTTTATGCTCTAAATCACTATTTTGAGATGAAAGAATCACGCCTACGCTAAAGCCTAGGAAATTATAAATTGCGCTCATTTGTTCGGCATCTCTTTTAGCCAAATAATCATTGACTGTAACTACATGCACACCTTTTCCATTCATAGCATTTAGCACAACAGGCAAGGTTGCCACAAGAGTTTTACCCTCCCCTGTTTTCATTTCTGCGATCTTTCCCTCATGCAAAACCATACCGCCGATTAACTGCACATCAAAATGGCGCATATTTAAAGTTCTTTTTCCTACTTCTCTAACTATGGCAAAAACATCATTTAAAATATCATTTTCTTTTTTTTCTCCGCTTAGAATTTGCTCTTTAAATTTTCCAAATTCAGCCTTTAATTCATCATCACTTAAATTTTGATATTTACTCTCAAGAGCATTTATTTGTGCTACTCGTTTAAGATACTTTTTTACCTCACGATCATTTTTTGTCCCAAATACGGCTTTTAAGGTATTTAAAAACATTTTTAAACCTCTTTTGATATTTTTTTCAAGCTATGATTATAACGATTATTTAATTAAAATTAGCTAGAATGTTATAAAAATTCCAAAATAAATTTAGAAGGCAAGCGTATGAAAAAAATATTTTGTTTATTTTTCTTTTGTTTAAGTCATATTTTAGCTATTGATCTTAATTTTAATACCTATTCTAGTAATTTCACGCAGTCAGTAAAATCAAAAGATTCAACCCTTTCATACTCAGGGCATTTTATTTTAAGTCAAGAACAAGCTTATTGGAGCTATGACACTCCAAGCAAAAAAGAAATATATATTAATAAAAATCAAATTGTTTTAGTAGAACATGATTTAGAACAAGTTGTCTTTTCGCGTCTTGATAATATCCCTAATCTTAATGAAATTTTTAAAAAAGCAAAACATTTAAACGACAATCAACTGATCGCAAAATATGAAAATATAAATTATACTATCACACTCAAAGATAATGAAATTCAAAGCATTGCTTATAAGGACGAATTTGAAAACGATATTTTAATCACTCTAAATCATCAAATCAAAAACCCTGCTGTCAATCCTGAAGTTTTTAAAGCCAAATTTCCTAATCATTACGATATGATTCGATAAGATTTAAGGCATAGTTGAATTTGTATCCAAATTCAACTCAAAGCCTTTTTCTTTAGAGTTATTATTTTCTTTAAAAATTTGCGGTGGATTTGCGATCAAATCTCGCTTTATCTTCTCTTCTATATCTGTAATTTTAGGGATGTTAAGGGTATTGATATCAATTTCTCCATTATCATATTGATTTTGTGTATTATCATCTTGAAAAAGTTGATCTATTTGTGGAGTTTCTATATCGGAAATATTTGGAACCGCAGGAGTTTGAGGAATTTCTAAATTATCAAGAGCTTTTTTAACTTCACTGCCTACATTTTTTTCCTTAGCTTCAGTACTTGCCAAGAAACGCTTAAATTCTTCTAAATCAAATTTTTCTACTCCGCTTAGAGATAAGATATAAATCTCGTTGATTTTAATTTTGTATTTTTTATCTATAAATTTTTCTAAAGTTTTTTTAAAATTATTTTTTCCAAGTTCTGTAAAAATATCTTCATAAAAAAATCCAGAAATCACGGTATTTACCGCATCTGTAAGCTTGTTTTCGTTTTCTTTTAATTTCTCGCCTTCAAATTCTAAAGAAATTTCAACTTTTTTAAGCACATTTGCCCCGCTTTTTGAGTATAAATCTGTTCTTATTTTATCAAGTTCTAGACTTTGTGCATTAAGGCTTAAAGATAAAAAAGTAAGTAAAAATATTTTTTTCATTCTCATCCTTTTAAATGATATTATTTTCTAATTCAAGATCTAAAAAATCATTATTTTGATAAAATTCTCTTACGCTTGTATCGAATTTTAAAATACTAGCAAAATAGGCTTTAAAATTTATTCTTTTTGTAAAATAAATTTTAAGAGTAGTAGGATTTATAGCACGCGACAAAGCCACATAAAGCTGTCCGTTTTCAAAAATATGATCGATATCACATACTAATTTTTCTATACTCATACCCTGTGATTTATGTATGGTAATAGCATAAGCTAGTTTAATGGGAAATTGACTTACACTTGCAAGCACATTGATAAACATTTCATTGTTGTTTTGCTCAAGCTCTTCCATGAAAAATACATAGGGTTCAAGCATGATTTTAACACCATTACTTTTCATAATACCAATATAAGTTTTATCCTCTTCATAAGTAATGCTTTCAATGATACCTTGCTCGCCATTGTAATATCCCTTATCCCAATTATTTACACAAAAAATAATGCGTGCGCCTATTTTGATCTTAAGCTCATCTAAAATATTTAAACTTTTTATCCAAGTTTGAATTTTATGCTCGTCTATATCTTTGCATTCTTTACGAATTTCAGCTTTAAAGCAAACAAGTGGACTTTCAAGCTTGCTTAATCTATCATCATTGACAGCATTTACCTTTTTATTTATGCTACAAAGCAAGGTATAATCATCATCTAATTCTTCTAATTCTTTTGTATTTATACATAAATTTTCAAAAAAATTTAAAATTTTATCATCTAAAAATCCTTGTCTAATCAAGGATAAATTTCCATAAAATTCTAAATTATGCGTTCTTTTTGGCTGAGTTAGTTTGATATTTTTAAATTTTAATTCCTTCCAAAAAAAGGAAGAAAAAGCATAAGTAGAATTTGCAAAAAGATTTTCTTTTTTTTCTTTAATCACGGGCGGTAATTGAAAAAAATCACCCACAACTAAAATTTTACCATCAAATTGCGAATTTTTTAATCTAAAACCTATCATCTCAAAAATATCAGCACTTACCATAGAAATTTCATCGATGATAATCAGATCAATTTTTTTAAGACTTTCTTTTAATTTTACAACCCTTTCTCTTTGTTTTTGATTGCGATCAAAAACACTAAGCATATCCATATCTTGACAATAACCCAAACAAAAAAAGCTATGTAGAGTTACTCCTGCTATATTAAATGCCGAAAGCGCACTAGAACCAAGAGCTACAACGATCTTGCCTTGTCTTTTATAAGAGCGTATGAGTTCATTGGTTAAAAAACTTTTCCCAACACCTGCACCACCGCTTAAAAAAACATTATCATAGGCTAAAAATTTCTCTAGTTTATCAAGCATTATATTTCCTTAGCTTTAATTATAACTACTTTTTGTAAAAGGTTGATTATGAAAATTTGGCTATATCCTTGTCTTGCAACATTATTTTTTACCGCTTGCTCTTTGAAAGAATCGGGGTTAAATTCAAACCCATCACAGAGTATTTCAAATTTTGAATATCAACAAGACTCGCACTATGCAAAACTCGAATTTGATCAAAATATCAGTGTTTTATCTAAAATGAATCAAAATATAAATTTTGATTCTCAAAAATACAAGCAACATTTTTTTAGCCCATGGCACAGCTCTTTTAAAGCTTTAGAGAATCAAAATCTTTTTTGGTCATTTTCTTTATATACAAATCCTAAAAATATTTATTATTTCTTTAATAAGCAAGTAATACCCTTATCTTGGTTTGAAAAAACCATAGATAATGCAAACACCAAAGAACTAGGCAAGCTCAACAAAAAAGCATTAATTATACAAAATACCCTTGTTAAAAATATCCCTACGCAAAGAGTGATTTTAAAAAATCCTTATCTTGAAAGCGAAGGAATTCCCTTTGATTATGCAAGTGATAGCATTTTAAATGCAGGTACTCCTATCCTAGTTTCGCATTTTAGCAAGGATAAACGCTATGCTTTTGTATTGAGTGAAGCAGGAGTGGGGTTTATAGAAAGTAAAGATTTAGAATTTTTTTCTGACAGCAGGGCGCAAATTTATGAAAAACTTAACTTTCTTACACCTTTAAAAGAAAAATTAGCCATTTTAGATGAAGATGGAAATTTTTTCTTTGAAAGCAGAATCGGAGCGCTTTATCCTTATTATAAAGAAGATAAAAATTATTTTTACGGAAAAATAGGCCCTAAAAAATACAAGATATCTAAAGATAATGCAAGTAAATTTCCTCTCAATTTTAATGATGAAAATTTAAAAAATCAAATTTCTGAAGTTTTAAATTTACCTTATGGCTGGGGCGGTTATAATTTCGAAAGGGATTGTTCTTTACTTACTCGCGATGTCTTTTCAGCTTTTGGGCTTTATTTGCCAAGAAATTCAGCTGCACAAAAAAATTCTTTTACGCATTTTGATATAAGCACTCTTGATAATTCTCAAAAAAAAGATTTCTTAGATCGTTTTGGAAAAGCTTATTTAAATTTACTCTATTTGCCTGGTCACATAATGCTTTATGCAGGAAAAATTTCAGATAAAAATGTCGCTGTACACAATATATGGGGATTAAGAAAAGATGAAACCCAAAGACTGCTTATAAGCTCGAGTGTTATTACTAGTTTAGAGATTGGAAAAGATGAAATTTCAAAAGAAAATTTATTGCTTTCAAGACTTAAGGAAGTGAGTTTTATTTATTTAAATAAAGAAGAAAAAGAACAAATTACAAATTACTTAGAAAAGTTAAAAAATAAAGCAGATTAATTTTTAAAGCTCTTTATTAAAGAGCTTTTTAATTTTTCAATCAATAAATCTTTTTGATAAATCGCTAAAATACTCTATGCGTCTATCGCGTAAAAAAGGCCACCAACGACGTACATTTTCACTTCTTTCTAAATCAATATCCACAAGCTTTACGCATTCATTTTCGCTATCTAAAATACAAATTTCTTCACCTTGTGGCCCAAAAACAAAAGAATTTCCCCAAAATCTTATCCCCTCTTCTACACCACTTTTATCCTCTTCAAAGCCCACTCTATTGACTGCTACGGTATATAAACCATTAGCAATAGCATGTCCTTTTTGAACCCCTAGCCAAGCGCCAAGTTGTCTTTGTTTTTCTTCTTTTTCATCCTTGTCAAACCAACCAATAGCAGTAGGATAAATCAGAATTTGAGCTCCTTTTAAAGCCATAAGTCTAGCCGCTTCAGGATACCACTGATCCCAACAAACAAGTACTCCAAGCTTTCCTAAACTTGTATTTATAGGTTCAAAACCCAAATCACCTGGAGTAAAATAGAATTTTTCATAAAAACAAGGATCATCAGGTATATGCATCTTGCGATACTTTCCTGCTATACTTCCATCTTTTTCAAAAACTACAGCAGTATTATGATAAAGCCCTGCGCTTCTTTTTTCAAAAAGCGAAGTAAGTAAAACTACACCGTGTTTCTTTGCTACGCTCGACCAAAACTGCACATCTTTTTCATAATCATTTGCCAAATCAAAAAATTCCACATTTTCACTTTGGCAAAAATACTCGCTTTGATGAAGCTCTCCTAAGCAAACAAGCTCGGCTCCTTGCTTAGCAGCTTGTTCGACAAATTCGCAAGTTTTTTCTATAGTTTTTTCTTTAGTAGAGTGAAATTTTTGTTGAATTAGTGCAATTTTCATTGTCTTTGCCTTTCTTGTTCTTCATCATCATAAGGATCTAGGTGAATTTGTATATCCCATTTCTCCCCATTAAACATTTCGCGCACGCCATTTTCTATCTCATCTGAAACTTTGTGTGCGCTTAAAAGCGAAATTATAGGACAAAACACCAAATGAACGCTTAAATAATTGCAATTTGGAGTTTTGCGTGTTTTTAACTCATGATAAGAAACAACTTCAGGATTGCTAGATATTAAAGCGCAAATTTGACTGACTTGTTCTTTAGGCAAAGCTTCATCCATTAAAAAAGCTAAAGCTTTTTTAATAATTTTAAAAGCAGAAAATGCAGTATAAAGACTTACAACTATACCAAAAATCGCATCAATAATATGCAAATTTGTAAAATAGATCAAAACCAAAGCTGCTAAGGTGCAAGCATTGGTTAAACAGTCTGTTTTATAATGCAAAGCATCACTTTCTATAATCAAACTTTTAGTTTTTTTAACCACATAATTTAAAAAAAGCACAAGTAAAAAAGTAAGTATTAAAGCAAAGATCATTACATAAATACTTGCATTTAAATTAATAATTTCTTCTTTGTAGTAAATTTTTAAAATACTTTCATAAAAAATAAAAATCCCTACTGATACGATGAAAGCACCTTCTAAAAGTCCCATCAAAGCTTCGATTTTGGAAAAACCAAAATTATAATTCTCATTTGCCTTTTGAGAGCTTTTCTTTAAGGCTAAAAAGTTAAAAGCCGATATTGCAAAATCCATCAAAGAATCAATCGCACTTGAAAGCACAGCCACTGAGCCACTCGTTAATCCCACCACAAATTTAATCAAAGCTAACACTATGGCACATAAACTCGCTATAAGTGTTGCTTTTTTTTGCAAATTCATCTTAAGCCCTTGAAACGGTTTTGACAAGAGCAGTGCAAAGAGCCATTTTGGCGTAAAAATACTCTTGCATCTACGCCTATAATCTTGCGTTTAGGCAATGCTTTGGCCAATCTTTGCTTTATAATTTCATCATTTTCATCCTTATAAAAAGGCATAATCAAGGCATCATTTACAAAAACAAAATTTGCATAAGTAGCTCCAAGTCTTCTTCCTTCATAATATAAAGGCTTTGGCAAGGGTAATTCTACTAAATCAAACCCTGTTGCTTCAAGTTCTTTTTTCATCTTTTGCAAGGGTATATAATGCTCATCTTCCTCATCTTCACAAATAGAATATGCTATAGTATTTTTATCGATAAATCTTGCCAAAGTATCGATATGATGATCTGTATCGTCACCTTTTATAAAACCATTTTCTAGCCAAATGATTTGCTTTAAGCCAAAAATTTCTTTTAACCTTGCCTCAATTTGGCTTTTATCCAAATGAGAATTTCTGTTTTCATTTAAAAGACAATTAGAACTTGTAAGCATCACACCTTCGCCATTAAAATCAATGCTTCCACCCTCTAAAATAAAATCTATTTTTGTAAGCTTTTCGTTAAATTTTTCTTTGAAAAGTTTAGAATTTACTTCATTATCCAACTCGCTTTGAAATTTATTTCCCCAAGCATTAAAAGTAAAATCAAGAGCTTTTAAATGATTGTCTTCTAAAACATCAATAGCACCAAAATCGCGTATCCATGTATCATTAGTATCGCATATAAAAAATTCTACATTTGTCATATTTTCAAATGGAGCAAAGTCGCTTTTATTAGGAGCGATAAGTAAAACCTTTTGAAATTCACTTGTTGCCTTAACAAATTCCTTATAAGCCTGTATAATCTCTCCTAAATAAGGCTTCCAATCGCTCTTTTCATGAGGTAAAGAAAGCATTAAATATTCTTGCTCACTCCATTCGGGAATTGATTTTATCATTTAACTACCTTTTTTGATAATAAAATTATAATTGTATCATTTTTTAGCTTTTTGTCAAGCCGAAGAAAAACACTCCTATATTAGGAGTGTAGTGTGTTATTTAAAGAATATTTCCATCTCACCGTTATTAAGGATTAATTTACCATTTTTATTTGAAATTGTAAAACTTCCTTTAAAATTTGAAAGAAAGGCATTTTCAAATTCCATAACTTCTAAAGGATGGCAAAGCATTTGAGTTGACGCAACGCGATCTCCTTGAATTTCTAAAGTATTTTCATTGCTTTGATAAGAACCAAAGAAACGATTACATCCTGCATAACCATAAAATTTATTATTTTCAAAGCTAATATTTGGATTTTCTTCAGCATTTTTAGGATCAAAGGTTTTACCATTGACTACAATTTTATCTATTTCAAAAAGCTGATTTTGCATAAATTCATTGCTGATTTTAGAAGTTGATTTTGAATTTACAGAAGTGCTAGCGCAACCGGCAAAAAAAGCTGCAGCTAAAACAATTTGCAAAGTTTTTTTCATATTTTTCCTTTAAATTTGAAATTGACTCAATTCGCTTTCTAAATTATGACACACTATTTTTAACTCATCTGCGACTTGAAGTAAAATTTTAGAGATTTCCTCATTTTTACCGCTTGCCTCAACATTTTCTCGCATATGCATAAGTAAATTTTGAATATTTTCTTGCGAAATTTTAATCCTCTGAGTACATTGAGTCACAAGATTTTTAGAATCTTGATTGCAAAGTTTTACTTCGTTTGCACTATTTGCAAGCAAATGGGTATTTTCATTGAGTGAAAAAATACTATGAGAATTTTCCTTAAGTTCTTTAGCAACTTCTTGTATACTCTCTAAGAGTTCTTTGATTATAAGTTCTACATTATGTAAAAATTCCTCACTATTGTTAGCTAAAGTTCTAATATCTTCAGCAATGACAGAAAAACCCTTACCATAACTACCTGCTCTAGCAGATTCTATGCCGGCATTTAAGGATAAAAGATTGGTTTTATCCGCTATTTCGCTCATCATTTGTGTGGCTTTTTGTATATTTTGTGCATATTTAACCATATTTTCAATTTTTAGTGCTAAATCATTTTCATTTTGCACCAAATCACTCACTTTTTTATCGATTTCAAGAAGTGAATGTATCATCTGATCTAAAAGCTGGTAAGATTTATCATTTGCTTTATTTGCATCACTAGAAAGGTTAGATATTTCATCTAAATCCTTCCCTATATCAACACCTAGCTTAAAGCTAGAATCTATCTTTTGATGGCTAGAAGTTGAAATTTCATTAAGTTCTATTGCATTAGAATTTAAAAGAATGCTTTGTTTTTCCACATTTTTTGAATTAAGACTTGCGCTGCTTACTGTTTTTTGCGTTTTTTCTATAAATTGGTTAATATACTCGCATGCTTTAGCGATTTCATCACGCCCTTTAACTCGTATCCTAGCTCTTAAGTTTCCGCTTCCTTGTGCTAATTCTTTAGCATGACTTAAAAGTTCCATAATAGGATTTCCCACAACTATTTTAAGCACAAAAAGTACCACTATAAGCGTAAAAATCAAAGCTATAGTAAAAATCACTATATAAGATCTGCTCGTTTTTGCAATATCTTTTTCTATGTTTTCTAAAGAATGATATACATCCATAACACCCAAAACACTGCCCAAATTTGCATTAGCATGACAAGCTATACAACTCTCATCTGCGATCAAAGGACGGATAAGCCTTAGGTGATTAATATTATCAAGCTTTTGCTCTAAAGAGATTAAATTAGGTTGAGTAAATTGATCTATAATAAGTTTGTCTTGTGAAATTTTAGGATTTTTAATCTCAAAGAGCTCTATGGTTTCTTTTGAAGGATAAATTTTAATATCACTAATGCCCTCAATCGTTTTAGCATCTTCAATAGCTTCTTGAATTTTTTCAGGATCTCCTAAATTCATAGCCATTCTCATGGTTTGAAAGACGGAAGAACTAACAGTGTTTAAATTAGATTTGCTCATCTTATCTGCGGTATTTTTAAAGTCTAAATTTAAAATCAATTGCATAGCAATAAAACTTAACAACAAAACAACAAAAATTGCTGCAGAAACTTTAAAACCTATAGTTCTAAACATCTTTTTTTCTTTCTTTAAGAATTTATTTTATTTTACTTTATTTTTGTTTAAAATTATTTAAATAATATAAATTATATCTTATTTTAACACACTCAATTAATGTAAAAAATGTCTCACTCCTGTAAAATAAAGCGCTATACCGTACTCATTTGCAGCTTGTATCACTTCATCATCTCTTATGCTTCCACCTGGTTCTACTATGGCTTTAACCCCTACTTTACTTGCTTCATCTATGCTATCTCTAAAAGGAAAAAAGGCTTCGCTAGCTAAAACACAACCTTGTAAATCAAGACCCATTTCTTGCGCTTTAGCAATAGCTGCTTTAGCTGCATCAATCCTGCTTGTCATACCCATTCCTATGGCTACCATAGCGCCATTTTTTACATAAACAACATTGTTTGATTTTGTAAGAGCTGCAACTTTCATTGCAATCTCAAGATCTTGAATTTCTGCTTGACTTGCTTCTCTTTGACTTACAAGCTTGGCATTTTTAAGCTCATCTTCACCCACTTCATCGCTATTTTGATATACAAAGCCTCCATCTATATGTTTAAAATCATAACTATCAAAACTTCTAATCAAATAAGGACTCTCTTGAGTAAAGATTTTAATACGCTTTTTACCCTCAAATACAGCCAAAGCTTTTTCATCTACATTGGCTGCGATAATCACTTCTACATAAATTTCATTGATCTTATTTGCTAAAGCCTCATCAAGGGTTCCATTTATAGCAACTACTCCTCCATAAGCACTTATACTATCGCATTTTAAAGCATGTGTATAGCTTTGCACTAAATTTTCTTTTATCGCAAAACCACAAGGATTTCCATGTTTTACAATAGCAATAGCAGGAGCCTTATCAAAACTGCTTGCTAGATTTAAAGCTGCGTTAATATCGGTAAGATTATTAAAACTTGCCTCGCCTTTTAGGGCCTTAAAATTGGTACTAAAAAAGGCATCGAATTCATACAAAGCGCCTTTTTGATGTGGATTTTCGCCGTATTTTGTATCAAAAACCTTTTGACCTACTATAAATTTACTCGCTCCAAAGCCATTATTAAAGCGCTCATTCATATAATTTGCAATATAAGAATCATAATTTGCTGTATGCTCATAAGCCTTTATCATCAAATTTAGGCGAAATTTCTCATCATTTTCACCCTTTTTTAAAACTTCAATTGTCTTTTCATAATCAAGCGGATCACAAAGCACCATCACATCTTTATAATTTTTAGCCGCACTTCTTATCATCGCAGGACCGCCTATATCGATATTTTCTATGATTTCATCAAAATCATCTGTCATTATAGTGGTCTTTTTAAAAGGATATAAATTCACACAAACTAAATCAATGCCTAAAATTCCATTTTCTTTTGCTTGCTTGATATGATTTTCATCACTTCTTTTATGTAAAATTCCGCCGTGAATTTTTGGGTGCAAGGTTTTTACGCGTCCTTCAAAAAGCTCAGGACTTTTTGTAAATTCACTCACTTCAACAACCTTTACTCCATTTTCTTTTAAGAGTTTAAAAGTACCGCCCGTTGAAAGTAGCTCAAAGCCTAGATTTTCAAGCTCTTTTCCGAATTCTACTATACCTTCTTTATCACTCACACTTAATAATGCTCTCATTTTTACTCCTTTAAATACTTTTGTAATTTATCATAATTCTTTTGCAATTCTACAAATTGATTATGTGCTTCTTTCTTCTTATGCGGTGGCACAAGATCAGGGTGAAGTTGTCTTGCTAATTCTTTATAATGTTTTTTTAAATTTTCCTTATTTAATGTTTCTTGTGTTAAATCAAAGATTTTTAACAGTATATCAAGTTCATTTTGTTGAAAATTATCTAGTTGCTCTTGTTTAAAAAAATCTTTACCTTGTTTTTTTTCATATCCTTTGTTTTGATTTAGTATTTTATAAGCTCTCATATAAAGCAAACTTTCTGTTTTTTTAAATAAAAAAATCATTCCCAAGCTAACAATATTAATAGCAATACAAATTCCAAAAATATTAAAAATATAATTATAATTTATTCTTTTTATATTAGTAATTTCTTTATAATACCCACTAAATTGATGCGCAATTAAATTGATAACATCAAAATAAAAAAATACAATAAATAAAATAGTTAGAAGCGTCACCCATATTAAAGATAGAAAAAATTTAGTATTCCAAGATAAATATTTAAAGACTATTATACTACATTTTATAGGATAATATATAAAAGCCTTTGTAAAATAATATGGTGCAAACATAAAAGTAGCCAAAGAATAACCAAGAATTTTCCAAATATTGTCAATTAGCCTAGATAAAATTGCTTCAGTGATAAAAATGACAACATTACCAATAAGAGCAATTAGCCAAGCACTTATAAAAAAAACCAAAATAGCCGCAACTAAACTTTTTTTATCAAAACCTAAAAAATATAAAATTTCACCCAAAACACCCTTAAAGTAATATGCTTGCTGTGCGATAATCAATCCTCCAGCAATACAATAAACAAAAACACAAATACGCATTATAGTGACAATTATACCCAAAGTCACATACAAAAACGCTTTCATTTTATTTCCCTTATTTTTCTAAATGCTTTTTGATTTTTTCATAAGCTTCGTTGATTTTTTGAAATTTTTCTACACCTTTTTTAAGCTCTTCTTCGCTGACATTGTTTGCATTTAAAATATCAGGGTGATATTTTTTAGCTAAAGCTCTGTATTGTTTTTTTACCGCGTTTAAATCCGCATTATTTGAAAGCTCTAAAATACGATAAGCCTCATCAAGGCTTAGTTCTTTTTTGGTACTTTTTAAATTTGAAATACTTGCGATAAAATTATCAAGCTCACTTTTTGCAATATCAAAAGCTTTTGCAATCTGCTCTAAAATTTCACGCTTTTTTGCGCTAAAATCTGCATCAACCAAGGCCATAAACACAAGCACACGAAGCACATTAAAGCGTTCATTTTTCGGCAAAGGAACTTCTTTTAAAAAATCTTTTGCCACATAAAAAGCATCGTGGATATTTTCTTTGTGCTCATTAAAACTTGCTTTTAAAAAAGCCCTTTCTCTTTCATCTTTGGCGTTTGCATCTAAAATTTGGCTGATCATTTCCGCTTCATTTTCACTTACCCTACCATCACTTTTTGCTATCTTTGCCAAAAGTGCGATAACATAGTAATTCATACGCCTTTTAAATTCATCTATCCTCTCTTCCATGACTCCACGAGCAAAGCCTTTGGCAAAACCTTTAGCTCCTCGTGTAGCTGAGTTTAAAAAATCTTGCTTCCCCCAAGTTTTATAATACCAATAAAACACCAAGATAGTTAAAACGATTAAAACAAAAATCATTGAATTTGCTCTTTAAAGCTATCAAAATAAAGCTTATTAAGCTCATCTTTACTTAAATTTATATTATCAAGTTTAAAACTTTGTTCTTTAGTACTAAAACCTAGTTTTGTAGCTTTTACACCCAATTCTTGTGCTAGCTTTAAAAATGCGTCTTCATTTTCTTTATCAAGACCTACGATGGCACGGCTAGCACTTTCATCAAAAATCATTTTTTCATCACTAAAGCCACTGTTTAAATTTGCACCCACGCTAGAAATAGCAAACATCTTTGCTAAAGTCATAGCAATACCACCTACACCCACGCTATTAGCACATTCAAGTAAGGAGTTTTGATTTGCCATATAAAGCAAATTCCAAAGTGCAAGTTCAGCCTTATAATCAAGCTCTTTAAGATCGCCTGCTACCTTTTTATCTTGTATTTTCATAGCCATTGAAGCTGCAAATTCTCCAAAACTTTCACCTAAAAGATAAACCATGGTATTTTCTTTTTCAAAATTTGCTTTTAGAGTTTTATTTGCATCTTCTAAAACGCCCACATTAACTATAGTTGGACTTGGAAATATGCTAACGCCCTCGGTTTCATTATAAAGTGAGACATTGCCACTTACCACAGGAGTGTTTAATTCTTTACAAGCTTGTTTAATACCTTCACAACCCTGTGCAAATTGCCACATCACTTCAGGATTTTGAGGATTACCATAATTTAAACAATCGCTAATCGCCAAAGGTTTTGCACCCGTGCAAGCTACTTTTCTACCTGCTGCTGCGACTGCTAAAGCGGCTCCAGTTTTAGGATTTACATAATTTAAACGCGAATTACATTCTATAGCCATTGCTACACTTGCACCATTTTCTTTAATGCGTATCACACTCGCACCTAAAGCTCCATCTGCTTTTATGGTATTTGTTTGCACACTAGAATCAAACTGATCATAAATAAAGGCTTTATTGTTAATGTTTTCATTTTTTAGCATTTTTTCAAAAAGCTCTTGTTGAGACATTTTGAGCGTAAAGCTATAATCTTTAATTTCATTTAAATATCTTGGCTCGCTTACAGGACGATCTAAAATCGGTGCTTTTTCACTCAAAGGATCGATAGGTATAAGCCCTACAAGCTCATCATGCCAAAAAAGTTCCATTTTTCCAGTATCTGTTACTTCACCCATAACCACAGCGTCCAAATTCCATTTTTTAAAAATTTCTATAACCTTATCTTCATAGCCTTTTTTAGCACAAATTAACATTCTTTCTTGAGACTCACTAAGCATTAATTCATAAGGCGTCATACCGCTTTCTCGCATAGGAGTTTTATCAAGATAAAGCTTCATACCGCTACCACTTCTTCCTGCCATTTCAAAAGAACTTGAAGTAAGTCCTGCTGCACCCATATCTTGAATACCCACAATATAATCTGTTTTAAAAAGCTCCAAACAAGCTTCCATTAAAAGTTTTTCACTGAAAGGATCGCCAATTTGAACGGTAGGCCTTAAACTTTTACTTTCTTCATTGAAGCTATCGCTTGCCATTACTGCTCCACCTAACCCATCTCGACCTGTTTTAGAGCCCACATAAATCACAGGATTTCCTATACCTTCAGCCTTAGCGTAGAAAATATCTTCACTTTTGCAAATACCCAAAGCAAAAGCATTGACTAAAATATTTCCATTAAAACATTCATCAAAAGCACACTCTCCACCTATGGTTGGCACACCCATGCAATTTCCATAATGAGAAATTCCATTTACAACGCCTTTAACAAGATATTTTTGATGTTTGCCACATTTCTCATCATGGATATCGCCAAATTTTAAAGAATTAAGCCCTGCAACTACTCTTGCGCCCATAGTAAAAACATCACGCAAAATCCCCCCTACTCCTGTGGCTGCACCCGCAAAAGGCTCTATAAAACTAGGGTGATTATGACTTTCTACTTTAAAAACTGCTGCCATGCCTTGACCTATATCAATAACCCCTGCATTTTCACCTGGTCCTTGAATCACCCAAGGAGCTTTGGTTGGAAAACCATTGAGATATTTTTTACTAGATTTGTAAGAACAATGCTCGCTCCACATCGCAGAAATAACACCTAGCTCAAGTAAATTTGGCTCACGCCCTAAAATTTCTAATATTTGCTCATATTCTTCATCGCTTATTTTATGTGCTTTTATTGTTTCTTTGTCCATTTTTATCCTTTCATTTTCCTAAACAAAAATTACCAAACATTTCATCTAAAATTTCATTTCTATCGAAATCTTTAGTAAATTTTGCAAGTTCGCCAATAGCTAAATTTAATTCAAAGGCAAACAACTCTAAAGAATTTTCACTGAGTAATTCTTTAGCCCTTAAAATAGCCTCGCTTGAAATTTTGCAAGCATTAATAAGAGCAATAGAACTAACTAAAAATCCATCGCTATCTAGTGAATTTAAATATTTTTCAAGCTTTTCTTTTAAAATTTGAATATCGTTTTGAACGCTAAGTTCTATAAAATCAATATCACAAGGCTTATCAAATTGACTTTTTAAATCGCTTTTATTTAAAAGATAAAAAATCTTTTTATCACTTTGACTTAAAAGCTTAAAAATATTTTCATCCTCTTCATCTTTTTTTCTTGAATTATCAAAAATAGCCAAGATAATATCTGCATCCTCAATACTCTTTTTGCTAAGTTCTATACCGATTTGCTCGATTTCATCTTTGCTTTCTCGAATTCCTGCGGTATCGATAATACGCAATAAATGCGTACCTAGCTTAAAACTCTCTTCTATGGTATCACGAGTCGTTCCAGCTATATCAGAAACAATGGCTCTTTTGTAAGAAAGTAAGGCATTTAAAAGAGAGGATTTTCCTACATTAGGCTTACCCACAATAGCAATTTTAAAACCCTCTATCAATCCTTTTTTGCTTTCTGAAAGTGTATAAATTTCTTTTAAAATTTTAGAATTTTCTTCGCACATTGTGCTAATTTGCTCTAATAAATCAGAAGGCAAATCATCATCAGCATAATCAATATTTGTTTCTACAAAAGCTAAAGTTTTTACCAAATCTGTGCGAATTTTATCAAGAAGTTCGCCTAAACTTCCTTGCATATTTCTTGCGATAATCTTTGCCGCATTTGCAGATTTTGCTAAGATTAAATCCTGTATATTTAAAGCCTTTAAAGGACTCATTTTACCCTTTAAACAAGCTCTTTTACTGAATTCTCCAGGTTCAGCTAATCTTGCCCCCAAGTTTATCAACTCTTCAAGCAAAATTTCACTTACACTAAATCCGCCATGTACTTGAAATTCAACTGTTTCTTCGCCTGTAAAACTAAAAGGGGCTTTAAAATAGATCACAATAGCTTCATCAAGAAATTCATTTTTTTGATTAAAAAGCTTTGTAAAAGTTGCATAGCGGGGGAAAAGTTCATTTTTTTTGATTAATTTTAGAGCAAATTCAAGCGCTCTTTCCCCACTTAATCTTATAATAGAAATAGAACCCACTCCATGGGCAGTTGCAATCGCTACTATAGTATCATTCATCTTTTTTAAAAAAATCGTTAATTACAACATATCTTTGATCGTTGTTTTGTTTAATGCCTACATATTTATTTGGAAATTCGGCTCTTAATTTTTCTAAAGCAATTTTAATCAAAACTCCATCTAAAGGCTTTGTCTGACCTCTTCCATTGATTTTAACTTTTTCAATCACACCTTGAAGGTAAATTTGCATTCCTTGAATTTGATTTTCTAAAAATTGTGCAATTTCAAGGCGAACTAAGAGATTGTATTTAAGATTGATCCAATTATGTAAAAGATAAGAAATAGCTTTATAGCGATGAGCCTCTTTGCCGATTAGTAAGGCTGCATCATCACCATCTAAACGTATAAAAACACTTTCTTCATCATACATTCTTAACTCTACTAAAGAGATATTAAAGCAAGTTGATTTTAATAAATGTTCTAGTTGTATACGAATTTCATCTAAAATATCTTCCCTATTACGGGTTTCTCTGCTCTCTTTATGAAAGCTATCAAAAATTTCATCGCTTTTGACAACATATTTCTCTTTAGGTTTAACTTCTCTAGTCTCTGTCTCAAATTCTTTTTTATTGTCTATTCTATTTTTATCATCAAATTTGCGATAGGTTTTTTCATGACTCTTATGAATATCATTTTTATGCGCATTAAAATCTTTTCTAGAATTTTTTTTGCTATAAGGCTGTTTTTTGGCTCTAGCCTCAATGATAGCATTCTTGCGCCAAAAACCCAAAAATCCATTTTTTGAATGCTGGATGATTTCATATTCTAAATCTATAACCGAGCACTCAAGACTTTTAGAAGCTTCTGTTAATGCACTTTGAAGATCTTTTGCTTCGATTCTCATTTTTTACTCCGCTTGTTTTTTATGATGCTCTTTTGCAAACATTTTATTGATTACCCATTGTTGTACCAAAGAACAAAGATTGTTAATAAACCAATAAAGGGTAAGACCTGCTGGAAAAGTAATAAAGAAAAAGGTAAAAATGATAGGCAAGAATTTCATGATTTTTGCCTGCATAGGATCTTGTATAGTCATAGGGGTAATTAATTGCTGTATAAACATTGTCACACCCATTAAAATAGGCAAAATAAAATAAGGATCCATTACTGATAAGTCATGTATCCAAAATGCCCAAGGAGCAGCTTTTAGCTCTATAGCATTGAGCAATACACGATAAATAGCAAAGAAAATAGGAATTTGTAAAAGTATAGGCAAACATCCACTCATAGGATTTGCACCATGTTTTTTATAAAGTTCCATCATATGCATATTCATTTTTTGAGGATCGCCTTTATAACGCTCTCTTAATTCTTTCATTTTAGGTGCTAAATCTTTAAGCTTATTCATAGAAATCATAGATTTATAAGTCAATGGAAATAAGATTATACGAATAATCAAAACCATTATAACAATAGCCCAACCCCAATTTCCTATATGATTATGTAAAAAATTTAAAAATTCAAACATAGGTTTGGCTATAAAAGTAAACCAACCATACTCTACAACAGCTTCAAGACGCGGATCTATAGATCTTAAAATCACATGTTCTTTAGGGCCTATATAACCACCAGCTTTAAATTCATTATCACTCATTGCAAATACCAAAGGATTATCCTGAGCATCTTTGCTAATAGTCACATTTAAAGGTTTATCAAAATTGTAAAAGAAAGTGGCATAATATCTATCAAAGGCTGAAGTCATCCAAGCATTTTTTATATTTTCATCTTTATCCATATCGCCATCTTCATAAGTATGGATGGTTTCTTGATCATCCATAACTAAAGCTCCATGAACTGTATAGCTATCCACTGCTATACTTGGACGATAACCTGGACTTATAAAATAATTTATATTTTTACTTAATTTAACTTCAATATCATAATTACCTTTAGAATAAAAAGTTATTTTCTTTTCAACAAGTAAATCTGAGAGCTGTTGAGTCAGTTTTAGCGTCTTGCTACCATTTTCATCGATAAAAAGTTCACTCATATCCGCAGTATAAGGCATGCTGAATGCTTGAGCATTAACAGTAGGATCACTAAAGCGTATCTCTAAAGGATAAGGCAAATTTCCCTTGCTTATAAGATTGATAGGCTCGCCTTTATCATTTTGATATTTTTGATCTTGAAGATAAAAATTTACGATTCTACCTAAAGAATCAATCTGTGCTTCAAAATGCTCACTTTTAATATCAGCGATTATTTTATCTTGAGGTATTATATTGCTAGTTGCAGTCAAATTTAAATTTGCTTGAGCGCTTTGCTGTGGGGCGTTGATATTGGTTGCATTTTGAGAATCAGCTTGCGCGGTAGTAATATTTTTTTCTAAATTTATTTGTTGTTTAGGTATAAAAAAATAATCATATACAACAAAAAATAAAAAAGAAATAACTACAGCCAAAAGAATGCGTTTTTGCTGAAAAATATTATTCGAATTATTCACTTATTTGTCCTTTGAAAGATAATTTTAACAAGATAAAAGCTTTTATCTTGATGGTGGGGTATATATAAAAAATAAAGCTGTTTTTTCGCCAAAAAAATAGGCTTAAAACATAAATTGCAAGAAGTGATATTTTTAGTAATTTTTGGATAGTCAAATCCCCCTTTAAAAAAAGGATTGCATTTTAAAATTCTAAAAAAACTTGAAAAAAATGCAAGAATACAATTTCTTTTTTGAAATTGCCAAAAGGCGTATTCTGAACATGTGGGATAATATCTACAAACAGAGGGTTTTAAAGGGCTTAAAAATTTTTGATAAAAGCGAAGAGTTTTTAAACATACTATTTTAAACATTCTAGTTTTTTTAATCCCCATTTTAGATTTTTTTCTAATCTAGAAAAAGGAAATTGAGTGATTTCACTTTTGGCAACAAAAATATATTTTCCATTTTGAAGCTTGTTTTCAAATTGAGTAAATAAAGCTCTTAAAATACGTTTTGAGCGATTTCTAATCACTGCTTTTCCAACTTTTTTACTAGCAACAACTGCCATTTTTTGCTCATTATTTTTAAGATAAAAGATGATAATGCCATCGCAATACCACTTTTTACCTGTTTTATATACGGCTGAAAATTCTTCGTTTTCGCTGAATTTACCAAAAGTTTTCACACAGCGAGTCTTTTTCTACCTTTAGCGCGTCTTGCGTTGATCACCTTGCGACCATTTTTAGTTTTCATACGAACGCGAAAACCATGAGTGCGTTTTCTTGGAGTACCATGTGGCTGATAAGTTCTTTTCATTTCAATTTTCCTTAAAAAAATATAAAATAAGCTTGTATTTTATCTTAATCTTACTTATAAATTGCTTTTAATTAAGAGTATTTTTTATTTTATTTTGATAAATTTGCAAAATCAAATCAACAAAGGAATATTTAAAAAATGCCAAAATTTGAAATCGAAATACTCAAGCGTGAAGAATTGGATATTTTACTTGAAATGATTAGAGAATTTGCACAATACGAAAAAATGGAAAATTCTTTGCAATGCTCAAAAGAAAAACTTGAAACTTCTTTATTTGACAATCAATTTGCCCGAGCATTTTTGCTTAAAGAAGATGAAAATATCATAGGTTATATGATTTATTTTTATACCTTTTCATCCTTTTGGGGAAGTGGTGGAATTTATTTAGAAGATATCTATATAAGAAAAAATTTTCGTAAAAAAGGTTATGGGCGAGCAGTTTTTAAATTTTTGGGACAAATATGCAAAAAAGAGAATTTAAAAAGACTTGATTGGGTTTGTTTAAATGATAATGTTTTGGGTATAAATTTTTATGAAAGCCTAAAGGCAGAGCATTTAAAACAATGGCGCAATTATCGCTTAAGTGAGGAAAATTTAGAAAAACTTTGTAAGTTATGATAAGAACTTTACACTATCTAAAGGCCATGGGTTATGATTTTACGGATGAGAATTTAAAACGCTATTCAAAAATAGAAAATTTTAAAGATTTAAGAAAAAATATCCAAGAATGCACTCTGTGTCATTTTTCCAAATCGCGTTGCTTTACACTCATGGAAAAAGAGATCAAAAATGCCTCTCTTATGATAATTGATACGCTAGCACATAAAAATGAAAATGAAAAAGGGGTTTTATTAAATTCAAAAAAAGGAGAAAGATTAAAGTTTTATCTCAAAGAAATTTTAGGACTTTGCGAGAAAGAATTTTATTTTTCGTATCTTTTTAAATGTTTTTCTAATGGAAAATTTGATGATTTTTCGCTACAATCTTGCTTGCCATTTTTTTGGAATGAATTAGAACTTGTCCAGCCTAAAATTATTCTTTGTTTAGGTGAGTATCCTTTTAAAAGCTTAGGTTTTACAGACTTTAACGCTCTTAGAGGGGAAATCTTTGCTTATAAAAATTTCTTTATAATGGCAAGTTTTGAGCTTGAATTTATAGAAAAAAATCCAAGCTGTGAAAAATTTTTTATACAAGATTTAAAAAAAATTAAAGGATTTTTATGAAGAAAATATTCTTAATCTTATGTTTATGTTTTGGTATTATTTTTGCTAAAGAGCAAAAATTAGTCGATGTTAAACCTGCTGAAAATTTTTATCCAAAAATAAGCACACAAGAATGTGACTCAAACTGCCTACTAGAACTTTTAGAGGCAAGGCTTTATCTTAGTTTTTTGAGCGAATTTGTCGATCAACATGATCAATTTTTATCAAATATTTATGCCAAGCTTTTAAATTCTATCACAGACTTCGATAAAAATTTACAAAAAATTACCTCTGTAAAACTTGCTATTATCATACCTGAAAAAACTATAAAAAGTTACTCTAATACCATAATCAACTCAAGTATTGCCTATCTTTTAAGTCAAAGGGCGGAGATTAAAGTAAAGGTTTTTTTAACCGGTACAGAAGATGGTGATAAAATTCGTTCAACACTCGAACAAGTTCAAGCACAAGGCTATCAATACGCTATTGCTGCACTGACTCTTAAGGGTGTAAATCAATTAAAAGATTATTCGGGAAATATGAAAATTTTTATCCCTACTCTTCATAAAAATAATGTTTCTTTTTCAAATTTAAACAAAAATATAATTTTTGGAAGCATAGATTACGATGCTCAAGTGTTAGCACTTTTAAACAAAGCAAATTCCGATATAGCGGCTTTTAGCGATGGATCTATGCTTTCGAGTAATTTAAATTCTCGCGTACTTGAACAAAATGCAAATACAAGATTTTATCGTGTTGAGGGAGAAAAACTTGATTTTTATAGACTCTTACGCTCGCAAGGCAGTTTAAATAATACTTCAATATTTCTCAACACTCCTTTAATCAAAACAGCACTTATAAGCTCTCAATTACGCGTATATAACATCCAACCTTTTGTACTCTTATCAACTCAAATCAATTATAATCCTACATTTTTAAGTCTTACTCAAGAAGGAGACCGTAAAAATTTTATTCTTGCAAATTCTATCGATAATCACGATGATAATTTATCATATCTAAATGAAATTTTTAATCAAAGCATAGATTATAACTGGATAGCGTATGCTACGAGTATAGGAACGGATTATTTTTATACTCAATTTTTAAATACTGAAAGCAATAGTCTTTTTGATGAAAAAATTCAAAATTCTCAAATTTTATATAAAGTTCGCCTCATGAAAGGAACTAAAGCTAGTTTCGAAGAATTAAAATAATTCTTCGAAAAGCTTTTTAATTTCTATATCTATCTTAGCAGGCTTCTCATTTTGAATATACGCAAGGGTAAGTTCAACTTTAAAAAGCAAAATCTCATCTCTATAAATCTCTTGCGCAATATCAACTGAAGCATTTTTTATTTTTAAAAGCTTTGTTTTAACCTCTATAATATCACCAAGTTTAGCTGACTTTATAAAAAAACAATTTGCTTTTGTTAATAAAAAATGTCCCTTGTTAGCATCAAAAATCGGTGCATTTTTAGCAAAAAAAATTTCACTTCTTGCTCTTTCGCAAAATTTTAAATAATTACTATGATACACTACTCCTCCAGCATCTGTATCTTCATAATATATGCGTATTTTCATTTTAGAATCCTTTTGTCAAAAATTCAAACAAAAACTAATGTATCAAAAAATATGTTAAATTTTTCTAATTTTAAACATATCTAAATGAAATTTTATCCATATTTAAAAAGTAATCAAGCTTTACATTATTATAAAAATTAAAATTAAACTGCAGTTTTACTTTTTAAGATATCTTGAAGCTGCCATACAAAACAATATCAAAGAAGATAAGATTCTTTTTGAGAATCTTACCCTAAAAGCATTGGAAAAGTATATTAAAGATTTTGAGTGATTTTTTAATCTTTAATGCCATTTTCTTCAGCAAATTTGAGTATCTTAGCTCTAAGTTCCCTTGGGAAATTATATCTATAAATAGCAGGGATTCTTGGATCAAGGAGTTTATCAAGCTTATGTCTTTTATAAATAATTTCTAGTCTTTCAGGGCTATAGTATCTTGGTGCATTAGGATAGCCTTGAGGAGGAGTGAGGGCTGCGAGTTTAGCACTTAATACTAGGGTATCTTTGAATAAAGTGGCTTGTCGATCACCCCAATCATTTGGAATATCAGCATCGAATCTAGTTTCCATTCCATTTACATATCCATCCATATAATGATCAAATTCTTTCCTGCTTTCAGGAGTAGAATCCACATCTCTTGGATCTTTTAATTTACCTTTTTCAATATCATCATATAAAGCCCAAATGATTCTACCTTCTTCATCATAGGCAAAATCATATTTATTTAAATCAATCGTCCAATCTGCTCCTATAATCTCATCTAAAAAAGGTAGCATACCAAATTCATCTAACAAACTCTCATAATGATGATCGTGTAAATCGTAAATCATTTTTGCTCTAAGCTTATTCCAATGTTGCCCTGTAAGAAAAGAATTAGAACACAATACTGCTAAACCTAAACTCTTAAAAGCATTTTTATCTCCAAATTGAGCTTGTAAAAATAAAGCTTGTTGTCTTGCTTTAAATCCTACAGCGGCTGTAGGACTAGCTCTCATATCTCCTAGAAGTAAAGCAGCTAATTCCCATTCATTAAAGAAAGAATAAGATTTTAATGTTCCACGATGAGAACTTACTTCATCATAAATATAGGCGTATTCTTCATTGATTAAATATCCTTTTTCATCTACATTACAATAAGCATCATAGGGTATATCTATAACCACAGATCTTAATCCACTTCTTATTGCCAAATACTTACATCTTTCTCTTTTAGTTTTTAAAGATTTATAATAAGCTTTTTCTGCTTTAGTCCAAGGAGCTATAGCTCCTTTGATAGGATCTTTTAAATATATGCTTTGCCAATCTTTAAATTCAAGTAAAGTGGATTTCTCTCCTGTATAAAAGTTAGGATCTAGATATATTGGTTTATAGTCTTTGTAGGGGAGTTTCGTTTAATGTCGTGTGCTTCAAACAAAGCTTTGGAATATTCTTCGGTATAATTGCCTGTGGGTTTAGCATTTCCTGAAAAAATGATTTTATTAGTATCTTTATATACATCCATTATCAACCCATTGGGTGTATAAATCTCATAAGTTTCGCTCATTATTTATCCTTTGTAAAATCCAATGTAAAATCCAAATAAACTCATCTATTAATCTCTCCAATCCATCTAAGTATATTACCCTTATCATCAATTTCTACTTCTAAATCTTTGTATTTGTTATAAAATTTAGGAGCTAAGATTTCATTAAAGTATTTTGTGCCTTTTTGAGTGCGAAAGCAATTGATATTATACATATCCCAATTATCCAAATTCCCCCAAAAATCGCCTTTTGTTGCATGATTTACTAAATTATCATTATAAGAATAAATATAATTATCTCTAAAATATTTCCAAGTTTCATATTTATTTTCTTTTTTGTATTGTGATAAATTAGGAGTTTTTGTATTTGCATTGTCCATTTTATGGTATGTGCAACGCCAAAAATCAATACAATCATCTAAAAAAAGTTGTCCTACAATAGCTACATAATCATCCGCATAATGATTTGCTAATTTATATAAATTTGAAAAATCAAATAAATAATCAGCAAAAATTGTTTCATCCATTTCTGCTTCGTTATCAAAACTTGTCAAAATTGTCATTTCAAACAATTCTAAAATATCTGTTTTTTAAGGTTTGGAATTTGTAGAAAAAGGTGCATTTCATAGTATTTACTTATTTTTTTACCTAACTCATAAGGGATATCGTAAAAATAAAAATTCATATGCTCTTTATTTAATACTTTATATTTCATCTTAAATCTCTCAAATTGTGAATTTTTGTTTTTGATTCTAAAATTTTTAGATTCATCTATTAATCTCTCCAATCCACCTAAGCACATTACCCTTATCATCAATTTCTACTTCTAAATCTTTGTATTTGTTATAAACTCTAGGTTCTAAAATCTCACGGAGATATTTCGTGCCTTTTTGAGTTCTTGTTACCCATATATTATACCCACTCCAATATCTTGGCATATCCCAAGAAGCAGCACTATGCATTGTACTATGGATCGTTTCTCCTTTTTTAAGTTTGGGTAGAGTATTTGCTGTATATTCTCTGCCTTTATAGATTAAAATATCGTCATAATATCCTTTTAAAAATGCATTAGTATAAAAGAAATTATCTCTAAAATATATCCAAGCTTGATATTTATCTTCTTTATAATAAGATAAATTAGTAGGATAGTCTGTTCTTGTATATTTATCTTCCGATCTTGGAGTAATCCCAAAGTCTATATATCCTGCTAAGAATAGTTGCCCTATAATACTTACATACTCGCTATTGTAATTTGGTTTTATGGAATTTTTTAAGTTTTCATCTTCTGTGTAAAACAAAGGACAATCCAAGTCATTAAATTCGCATGCATCCTCAAAAATTGATCCTAAAAAATGATCTTCAAAATATTCTAAAATATCTGTTTTCTTAAGGTTTGGAATTTGTAGAAAAAGCTTTATATCTGATTTTTCATCAAAACAAATACCATCATAACCTAAATTGTAAAATATCTCATCAAAATCAGGAAAGAACGAACCGTATTTATGAATTACTTTACCAATCGCCATTTTTATCTTTCATCTATTAATCTCTCCAATCCACCTAAGCACATTACCCTTATCATCAATCTCTACTTCTAAATCTTTGTATTTATTATAAAATTTAGGAGCTAAGATTTCATTAAAATATTTTGTGCCTTTGGGGGTTGTTGCTACTCATAATCAAATAAGGTTTTAATTTTTTATAGTTTTCTTCACCCATATATCTTCATAGTATGCAAATTCGGGTTTATCATCGAAGTTAAAATCATAATCTGGGTCTTTTACATCATAATTATAATCATTACGATAATATTTACAACCATTAGAAAGGATTTTGGGGAATTTTTTTCTATATCATATTTTTTAATATTAGCTCTTAATTCTTCATCAGAAGCAGATATATTATTAATCCATTGATTATATTCTTTTATTTTTCTTTCATTTTCCAATATCTCTTCTCTTATTTTTTTATCAAAGATATAAATTCCACCATAATTACTTGCAAGAGTTTCTATTTCACTTGCTTTTTTCTTTAAAAGCACATGCACTTAAAAATACTAAAGAAAATAAGCTTAGAATTATCATTGTGATTTTCATTTAATACTCCTTTGTTTAAAATAAGCATATTATAAAATAATTTTTATGTGAATTGATTTTAAACACTAAGCATTTTTTCATAGTTTATAAACTACATGCTTGCTTGTTAATTATGTATGATTTGAAAAATCTAGATTTAGATAAAAAATATTTTACCCATTTTATCTAGAAATTTCTTTTTATAGCACATTTGTTTTTATATTGATAAATAAAAACAAACCAAATAAAAACATAACAATAAGTCCAAAATACTCTAAAAAGATTCTTATTTTTGTATGTGAAATGCTTTTGTAAAATTGATTTGCCCCCAATGCAAAAGCAAACAATACCAAACTCATTCCCAGGGTAATAAATAAAGCCGAACTTAAGGCATACCAAAAACTAAATTCATAAGCAAATACTATAAGTAAAACAACTCCAGGGCAAGGCACTAAAGCAGCACTAAGTATAATACCCCATTCATTAGTTTTATGGTGAGTACAGCAGCATTGCTTTTTATCGCTTAATATCTTTTTACTGATCATAAATAAAGCAATAAAAATAATAAACAAACTCGTAATCTTAGTCAATACAAACCCAGCTTCATTATTAACATCTTTTAATAAATGCTCAAGCAAAACTACTCCAACACTTACCAATAAAAACGCACTCAATATGTGAATAACTCCTATCTTAGATACAAAATACAATATCTTTAAAGGTGTACTTTTATGGGTTAAAAAATACGAACTTGTTAGCATTTTAGCATGGCCTGGAGCACTAGCATGAAAAACACCGTATGCAAAAGAAATCATCAATAAAACAAAAAAGGATTTAAAATCAAATTCTTTTCTTAATATATCTTTAATATGAGCAAAAAGTGTATTGTTAAATTCAATCAATTTTTCTAAAAAATTTTTTGAAAGAGATGAAGTTGGAGTTTTATCTATATATACATCTTGAGGTAATTGCCCTTGATACATTTCAAAAGATGCAGTATTTGAATCAATGCTAGAAATAATATAATTTTGCGAATTTAAGCTTATGGAATTTTGATTTATTATATTAAAATTAAAAAATCCTCCATCATCATGAATTTTCACGCTAAAAGTGTTATTGTCTTTAATGGGCATATCTAAAACAACTTGATAGCTAAATAACAAACGAGGAGATTGTATATGCAGTTTGGGATTTTTAAATTGCTTGATATTTATATTTTCTTCCAAACCATTGAAGCTAAATTGGGTTAGAAAATGTTTAGGTTTTATATAATCTAAAAGTGTGTATTTTACAATTTCAAGCTCATCAGGATCAAATTTATCATTATAATTAAAGTCATAATTTTCAAGTAAAACATTAAAAAATTCTTCTGAAAATTCCCAACTTATATTCACCTGCTTGATTTTATCGTTGCTTATATTAAAATCCAAATTTACATTCACATTTGGAGTATAAGTTGCGCACAAGGCGCAAGAATACAAGTTGCTTAAAGCTAGAAAAATTAAAACAAAAATCGCTCTCATTGCAAGGCCGAACTTAAGGCTTGGATGCTTTTTAGAAGTTCTTCATCCCAATTTCTAGCCAAATGATTGATAGAAACAATTTGAGCATTTAATTCTTTAGCTAACACTTTTGCTGAATTTTCTGGAAAGCCAGGTTGAACAAAGATAACGCGTATATCTTTTTCTTTTGCAAGCTTGATAAGATTTTGCAAATCTTTGCTTTTAGGCTCTTTGCCATCAATCTCTACAGGAATTTGCACAAGATTGTATCTTTTAGCCAAATAAGCCCAACTTGGATGATAAACTATAAATTCATTTCTTTTAATATTTTTAAGTTTCTCTGCTATTTGAGCATCCATTTGATCAAGCTCTTTTAAAAAGTTAGCCAAATTCGCTTCATAAAATTCTTTGTTGTTTGGAAAACTTTGCACCAAAGCTTGGGTAATATTTTGTGCCAATTTTTTAACCAAAATAGGATCAAGCCAAACATGAGGGTCATTATGCTCATCATGCTCTTCTTCTGCATGATGTCCATCGTGATCATGATCGTGATCATGATCATGCTTATGATCGTGTCCTCCTTCAAGAAGATGGATACCTTCATTAATATTAACAATTTTTACATTTTTTAATACACTTTTAAATTTTTCTCCTAAGATTTTTTCAAGCTCTAAATCTGCTAAGAAATAAATTTTGCTTTGCTCTAATTTTTTCAATGCCTGAGGCTTAAACTCCATAGTATGCTCGTCTGAATTTGGCGGTATGAGTATATTTATTTCAACGCTGTCTTTAGCTATCTTTTCTACAAAAAAAGCTTGAGGTGGGATACTTACGCTAATTATGGGTTTTCCAAAAGCAAAAACACACAATACACTTAATAACAAAATTCTCAACATAAATTTTCCTTATAGTAAAATATTTTTAAAATTATACAAAATGCAACTTAGTTGCAACTTAAATATAAAGTTGCAACTATAAAGCTTTTTTTATGCTACAATAAAGTATAATTTAAATATTTAAAGGTGAATTTTATGGAAGCTCTTGAATTATTAAAAAAACATGATATAGCTATAACAAACCTGCGCATAGAATTATTACAAATTTTATCTCTTGCAAAAGCTCCATTAAGTTACGATAATTTCAATATCAAAGCCAATAAAACTAGCTTTTACCGCAATATGGAACTTTTTGAAAAAAAAGGCATTGTTAGTAAAAGTGAGCTAAATCGCAAAAGTTTTTATGAATTAGCAGATCATGCTAAGGCACATTTTGTTTGCGATATGTGCCATAAAATTAGCGATGTTCAAATGCCAAAAGTCAAAGGTACGATTAAAAGCGTGCTTATAAAAGGTATTTGTAGTGATTGTGAAAAATAAATAAAAAATAGCAAGGTGATTTTATTTACTGCTTATGCAGAAAACAAAATCAACTCAATTTATCCTCATCATCATAATCATGGATATATTCTTCTTCATTTTCTAAAGTATCAACAAAACGCCCTATTCTTTCCCAGCGAACATTTTTATCTTGATCCCATGAAAAATAAACAAACCAAGGCTTACCTACTATCAAACGATAAGGCACAGAACCCCAAAAACGACTATCATAAGAATAATCTCTATTATCACCTACCATAAAATATTCTTCTTCGGCTACATCAAAAACATAGGCATTGCCACCGCTAAAGCCTATATTATTTCCAAGTTCCTTAAAATAGGTTGGCGACATAGCAAAATTACCTGCACCAAGAAAGCGTAAAATATCACCTTCTATGTCTTTATTTAAATCATAATGAATCCCTTTTTGTTTATAAGGCTCCTTAACATAAATTTGTCCTCCAAGGGTTGCTAAATCATTAGGATAATGTTCTTTCATAAATTCATCACCCTCATGCATTCTTACATAAAGTGTTTTATTAGCATAAACAATTCTATCTCCACCCACTCCTACACAGCGTTTTACAAAATGCTCTTTTTCGTTTTTAGGGTTTCTAAAAACCACTATATCGCCTCTTTGAGGGCTTTGTCCTTTGATTAAATGTCCATCTTTATCAAAATCTGGTAAAACAGGAATTTCAAGCCATGGGATATGTGGAGTTGGAATTCCATAGCTGAATTTTTTAACAAATAAAAAATCGCCTACAAGTAAGGTATTTTTCATAGAACCTGAAGGGATAACAAAGGCTTGTATGAAGAAAAAGATCACTAAAAGAACGATAACAACCGTTCCTGTCCATGATTGTGAAAATTTATAAAGTTTTTTTAAAAAATTCATTTATATTCCTGATTTTAAACTATTTTTAGCTGATTTGACTGTGTTTTCCAAAAGCATCGCTATAGTCATAGGACCTACACCACCTGGAACAGGGGTTATAAAACTAGCTTTTTTTGAAACCTCTTCAAAATCCACATCGCCTACTATTTTGCCATTTTCAAGGCGATTAATTCCTACATCAATTATAATAGCACCCTCTTTGACCATATCTGCACGAAGCAAATTAACACATCCTGCTGCCACTATAATCAAATCTGCTTTTTGAGTATAAGCACTCAAATCTTTTGTCTTTATATGGCAAATACTTACTGTACAACCTGCATTTAAAAGCATGGTAGCCATAGGCCTACCTACTATATTTGAAGCACCGATTACAACGCTATCTAGTCCTTCAAGATTGATATCATAAGCTTTTAAAAGCTTCATAACGCCAAGTGGGGTGCAAGGCAAAAATCCACTTTCTAAGCCTAAATTTAAATAACCCACATTAATAGGATGAAAACCATCCACATCTTTACTACTGATAATGCTTTCTAAAATTAAATTTTTACTGATATGCTTTGGCAAAGGAAGCTGAACTAAAATTCCATGAACACTATCATCATGATTTAAAGTGTTGATAAGAGCTAAAAGCTCATTTTGAGTTGTATTTTCATCTAAACGATAAACTAAAGATTTTATATCACATTCTTCGCAGGCCTTAGCTTTAGAATTAACATAAGTTTGACTCGCTGGATCATTGCCTACTAAAATTACTGCAAGGCAAGTCTGCACTCCATTTTCTTTTAAAATTTTATTTTTTTCTTTAAGCTCTTGTTTAATCTTAGCACTTAAAGCTTTACCATCAAGCAAAGTCATTCTTTTCCTTTATAAATTTATCACTTTTTTAAAGTAAAAATTGTATCATATTAAAACTTCATTAACAAGGTGAAATTTTGAAAGCTGTTTTAATATTTCTAGGAGCTATTTTAAATCTTTTTGCTTCTGATTTCATAACACTTAAAGAGTATTCAAAAATGCTCTATGAAAATCCAAGGGGTATTAGTTGCAAAAAATGCCATGGTAGCGATGGAAGCGAACAAATTCTAGGTTTTTATATGAAAAATGGAGTTAAAACAGCCTATAAAGTTCCAAGCATTCAAAATCTTAGTTTTGAAGAATTTCGAACTTCTCTTAATCAAAGCAAAGATGCAAAATCAATCATGCCAAATTATTCATTAACCAATGATGAAATTATAACCTTATATAATTACATCAAGCAATCTAAAAAGGAGCAAAAATGACAAACAAAAAAGCTTTTAAAACAGCTTGCAATCTTATAGCAGGAGGTGTAAATTCTCCTGTGCGTGCTTTTGCAAATGTACAAAGCGAACCGAGATTTATATCTCATGGTAAGGGAGCTTATATTTTTGATATAGAAGGAAATGGCTATATTGATTATGTGCAAAGTTGGGGACCTTTGCTTTTTGGGCATTGTGATAAAGATATCTTAAAAGCTTGCAATGAAGCCTTAAAAAAGGGCTCAAGTTTTGGTGCACCGACTTTACTAGAAACACAACTAGCCGAGCTTGTTTTAGAAGACTTTCCGCATTTAGATAAAATTCGCTTTGTAAGCAGTGGTACAGAAGCGACTATGAGTGCCATACGCCTTGCTCGCGGCTTTACTAAAAAAGATAAAATTCTAAAATTTGAAGGTTGCTACCATGGGCATTCAGATTCTTTACTTGTAAGTGCTGGAAGTGGCGCTGCTACTTTTAATTCACCGAGCTCTTTAGGGGTTTTAGCAGATGTAGCAAAGCATACCCTAGTAGCAACTTATAATGATATAGAAAGCGTAAAAGAGCTTTTTGAGAAAAATAAAGACATTGCTTGTGTTATTATTGAGCCTATTGCAGGAAATATGGGATTAGTTCCTGGCAAGCAAGATTTCTTAGAAGAACTTGCCAAAATTTGTAAAGAAAACGATACCTTGCTTATCTTTGATGAAGTGATGAGTGGATACAGAGCTTCATATCTTGGCTCTTATGGTATTAATCATATACAAGCAGATATCGTTACTTTTGGCAAGGTTATAGGCGGGGGTTTACCTGCGGCAGCTTTTGCGGCTAGAGCAGAAATCATGGATATTTTAAGTCCATTAGGAGGAGTTTATCAAGCAGGAACACTCAGTGGAAATCCTTTGGCAATGGCCGCAGGAATTGCTAGTTTATCTAAAGCCAAAAAGAAAAAAGATCTTTATACTAAACTTGGAAAATTAGCCAAAAGGCTTACTAAGGGAATGAAAGAGCTTGCAAATGAAAGAGGTATTGCTTTACAAACTTGCTATATAGGCTCTATGTTTGGATATTTTTTCACACAAGATCCAGTATATAATTATAAAGATGCTTTAAAATCTGATCTTAAACTCTTTTCTAAATTTCATCAAAATATGCTTAAAAATGGAATTTATCTAGCTCCTTCTCAATTTGAAACAGGATTTATCTGTGCTAAAATGAATAAAGAGCATATCGATAAAACCCTACAAAGTACATATGAAAGCTTTAAAAAACTATGAGTAAAAATTCTAATCATACTTTCTCAAATAAAAGACAAAAAATCATTCGCAAGACTATAGAAGCCGCAGATGGACTTAGTCTTGGAATTTCTATGGTGGTTGCTATTTTAATCGGGATTGGCGTGGGGTATTTATTAAAAAAATTTACACCCTACCCTTGGCTTTTTTGGCTGGGTGTATTTTGGGGTGTTGCAGCAGCAATACTTAATGTTTATAAAGCTTATAAATCACAAGTTAAAAGCTATGGAGAATTCGAACAAAGAGATGAGTTTATAAAAGAGAAAATTCGTCAAAAAGAACAAGATAATGGAAAATAAAAAAGCTTTTTTTATTATCTTGTGCTTGATTCACATCTTGTTTTATTGCATTCTTGTTATTTTTAAATGGATAAATTTAAATATAATTTTAAGCTATGAGTTTGCTTTTTTTAGCATTTTATTGATCGTTTTTACTTCTTATTTTAATTATAAAAATTTTATCCTAACCCAAGCAAAAAATCATCAAAAAGATTTTATTTATCCAAACTTATTTTGTATAAAAAAGATAGAAAAGTTACCTAGGATTGTTAAATTTATTCCTATTAAAGACGATTTAACTCTAAATTTTAAAGATAGGTTGCGCTTTTTTACTTTGTTTTTTGCTTTATTTAAGTTGATAGCCTATGGGATTTTAGTTGCAGGATTTTTATTTTTACATCGTCAAGATAAATTAGATATTTTATCTTATATATGTGGAATTTCATCCTTGCTGGTATGTGTTTTTATTTTTATGCTGTATATAAGAAGATATGAGTCCAAAAAAAATCATTAGATCCATGACAGCACTTTTTGCTAGTATGACATTTTTGTTTGCAGGCAACGCTTTGATAGTAAGCTCCATAGGTGTTATCTTAAAAGAAAATAAAGAAAGTTCTTTAGCTGTTGGAGTAGTAAGCTCTTGCTTTTTTATAGGAGCCCTTATAGGCACTATCGGAGCACATAAAATCATCTCTCGCATAGGACATATAAGATCTTTTGGTTTATTTGGTGCGGTTTTTGGAATTTCTGCTATGCTTCATACCCTTAGTGAAAATCTCGTTTTTTGGGCAGTTTTAAGATTTTTTATAGGAATTTGTTATTATGGACTTTTAATGGTGATAGAATCATGGCTTAATGAAAAAAGTAAAAATGCTGTTCGTTCTAGAATTTTAGGTTTTTATGAAATCGTTTTTTATCTTGCATTTGGCATTGGGATTTTGATTATCGCCTTAGATTTGAGCAAACATAATATATTTATTTTAAGCGCAGCGCTTATCTTGCTTTCATCACTGCCTTTAAATTTAATCAAAATCAAAGAACCCGTCTTGCCCGCACCAAGTCCTATTTCCATACCTAAAATTTTTGACATAGCTCCTTTGGCTATCGTTACAAGTTTTATAGCTGGAATGCTTATTAATGGATTTTTTTCTATGGCATCTTTATTTATACTTTTACAAGGCTTTGGAGCTCAAGAAGTTTCTTATTTTATGTTTTGCGGGGTGCTGGGTGGATTTTTAGCTCAAATTGTAGTAGGAAGTATTTCTGATAAAATGGGACGAAAATTTGCAATCATTACTTGTTCAAGCATAGGTTTTTTCACTATGCTTATCTTTGCTTTTTTCAAACCTTATTTGTATATACAATATTTTTTAGGTATTTTACTTGGCATAGGAGTTTTTTGTCTTTATGCTTTAGCTCTTGCAAGGGCTAATGATATGCTAACAAATAAAAATCAAGGCGTTGAATTAGGCCGCGGGGTTTTATTTTGTTATTCCTTAGGTTCTTTATTTGGTCCTTTAATTTTAGGATTTTTAATACAATATTTTAATACAAATGGTTTTGTTTGGTTTTATATAACTTCTCTTGGATTTCTTATCCTTTTTGCAGTTAATAAACCCAATATTTTAAATAAGAAATTTAAGAAAAAACCAGGTAATATGGTGATGCTTGATGATTAATACCCAGCTTACAAGCCAAATTGCAAATGCACAAAAAAATGACATAAAAACAGATAGTGGGATAAGCAAAGACAAACTAAATTCCAAAGACAATCCTAAAGAATTACTTTCTCAAGCTCTAAAACAAAATTTAGGCCTAAACAAAAATGCAAGCGATGAGGAGGTGCTAACCCGTCTTGTCCAAAATGAAACAAGCACAAAATTAAAAGAACTTGTCAATAAACTCTTAGATCAAATCAATGCGCAAAAAAATCCTGATTCACCCATGCTCAAACAAGGAAAAACTTTAAATCTAGCCCCTAATTTTGCCAATGAATTAAAAGTCTTAAGCACAGAGCTTGCAAAAAGCGATACTTTCACTCAAGTTTTAGACAAATTAAATCAAATTTTAAAACCTGCAAGTGAAATAAAAAATAGCAATTTAGCACCATTGTTAAAAAATTCGGGTATATTTTTTGAAGCAAAATTAAAAGATGCTTTGAATGAAGAATTATTACCCAAAAGCTTTCACTCTCTTATAAGCACAATCAAAAGTCTTAGTAGTGAAAAGCTAAATACACAAATAGCTCAGCTTGCAAACGCAAATTTAAGCCCTAAAGACACCTTAAAAGAATTAAAAAATATCATTTCTTCTAATAAAAATGAAAATAAGCAAATTTTAAATCAAAGTTCTTTTAAAGCACTTTTGAATTTAAGCTCAAAACTAGAGAATTTTAAAAACTATATCGCTAAAAATCCAAGTCATACTCAAGAAAAAATTCTTCCTATAGCTAGTAAAATTGCAAAAGAATTAAGTGCAATAAAAAATGATTTTTTTAAAGCCTTAAACAGACCAGAAAATTTAATGATAAAAGATACCAAGCTCTTAAAACAAAGCGCTTGGGCTTTTGAAAAATTAGAAAATACCTTAAAAAATATACTAGGCGATCATTTTCCCAAAACACCACAAAAAGAAAGCATCTTAGAAAGTCTTCTAAATTCCAAAGAAAACATTAAAAATGAGCCTATTAAAAATGAAAATATCAAAGAAGATGCAAAGACTCAAAAAGAAGACATCGTCAAACATGATGAATATACCGAGGAAGAAAGTCCTAATTCTAATATAAAAAAAGGAGAAAGTGAAGAAAAGCCCACTCAAACACTGAAAAAAGAAAATGTATTAGATGATAATGATGTAGATGTAAAGCAAGATATCAAAAAAGAGACCAATTTAGAATCCCAAGAAGACTTTCATCTAAAAGAGGATCAAAATTTGGATTCTAAAACGGAAAATCGTAAAGACAATACTCAAGATTCAAAAAACAAAACAGAAGAAAATCAAGCAGAAAATAATACAAAAAATTCCACTTCAAACCAAGATAAGATTAAAGATGAAAAACAAGAAAAAATTAAAGAAAATATCGCTAAAGAAAATCCTAAATTTTACGAAACAAAAACAGAAAATAAAACTTCAGCAAACACTCACAATCCAAGCAATAATCCAAGCAATACGCAAAATACAAATAATCCTCAAAACACACAACAATTAAACAACCAAACCACTCAAAACATCATAAAAAATCAAGAATTTATAAAACAAAATATTGTCAAAAATTTGGCCTTTAGTGTAGAGAATTTGGACTTAGAACAAGTGCAGGATTTAAGTAAAAGCTTAAGCAATCTTTCAAGAAAACTCAATGAAAGCTTAAAAGAACTCGAACCCCACACTCAAAATGCTAAACTCAATCAAGCAGAATTAAAAACCTTAGAACATAAATTAAACTTATCCATAAAAGATTTAGCACAAATTAAACCAAAAACTGAGCAAGATATAGCCGAGTCCTTACACCATGATGTAAAATCAACCCTTTTACAAATTTCAAATTTAGCCAAAAACGAAGGTAATGAAGCTGTATATAATCAAGCCAATCGTCTTTTGGCGCAAATTGAACTCAATCAACTCATGTCTTTAGCTAACGATTCTATCAATACCTACCTACCCTTTTCTTGGGAGGATTTAGATGATTCTAAAATCATGTTTAGGCGTGGAAAAAAAGATAAATTTTTTGCTCAAATCAAACTTGAATTTGCTAAGCTTGGTGATTTGGAAATTCTTATCTCTTTAAACAATGAAAAATATATAGATATCAATATCATGGCAGAAAATGTTGAATTTAGAAAAACCATCTATGAAAATGCCCACGAACTTAAAAGAAATATCAACAAAGCAGGACTTTTAAGTGCAAATTTCTTTGTAGGAGATATCATAAGGAGTAAATTTGATACAAGAAATGCTAAAAATTTAGATCTTGAAATGGGTATGGATAAAAAAGTATGAGTAAGATAAAAAAATCTATCAAAAAAGCTGTTGCTCTAGGCTATCAAAAAGAAAAACATTCAGCACCTAAAGTTCTTGCGAGTGGCAAAGGAGAAAGTGCTGCTAAAATCATCTCCTTGGCTAAAGAACATGGAGTTCCTATCAAAGAAGATGAGGATTTGATAGAAATTTTAAGCAAATTAGATTTAGGAGATGAAATTCCACCTAATATGTACAAAGCTGTAGCTGAAGTGTTTGCTTTTATTTATCAAATGGCAAATAAAACACCTAAAAATTAATCCGCTATTTTTTCTCCAAACTTAACATTCTGTCCTGCTTTAAGCTTGATATCTAAAAGTCCTTTTTGAGAAATTAAAACTATGGTAGAACCTAACTCAAAATTGCCTAATTCTTCGCCTTTTTTAAGTTCTAAATTGTCGTATTTTCTAGTAAAATTATGAGAAAATTTCGCATTAGTTTGTATGCTTGCATCAAACTTAAAACGCATTTTTCCTACATTTTGAGCCCCTACAAACACAAGCCAAAAAATACCCTTATCATTTTGACATTTTAAACTCACTCTTTCATTTTTTACATATAAATTGCTAATACGCTCCAAATGCTTTTCATTTACACTATAAAGCGCCCCGCTTGTATAAGTCGCACTTAAAATTTTCATATCGCAAGGGCTATGATAGCGGTGATAATCTCTTGGAGAAAGATAGATATTAACATAATCAAGTCCATTTTCTAGCTCCTCTTTTTTAAAACTATCTTTTAAAAGCTCTTCTATGCTATAAGTATGCCCTTTGATCGAAAAAGCAAAAGGTGTATTATCTGCCAAAAAAGCACTTCCACACTCTAAAATTTTCCCATCACTTGGACTTATAAAACCCTCATTTATCTCTCTTGGAATTTGCAAAGATCTTGTAAAAAGTGCATTTAAGCTTTCATACTCATAAGGAGCTTTAAATTCGCTCATATCGATCTTAAAATAATTAACATATTTTTCATTGATTATTTTTTGTATAAAACTAGGAAATTTAATCCCTGCTATAAGTCCAAAAATTCTTGAACTCTCATTAGAAAAACTCATTTTTCACCTTTCAAATTTAAAATCGCAATTTCATTGGGAGCAAAAACTCTAAGACTAGGTCCCCAAAATCCTACCCCGCTACTGACAAAAAGTTTAGTATTTTCCCCCAAATTATAAAGTCCGCGTATAAAACCTTGCTGAAGCTTTACTAAGAACATAAAAGGAAAAATCTGTCCCCCATGCGTATGACCGCTTAAAACAAGATCAAAATCACTTAAATCATAAAGCAAGGCTGTTTTAGGTTGATGGGCAAGTAAAATACTAGGTTTGCTTGTATTTAAATCTACCTTAACCCTTGCTAAATCAGGAGCATACAAACCCTTACTAAGCCCTGCTAAATCCCCAAGTCCTGCGATATTTATAAAGCCTAGATCTAAATTTTGATTGAGTAAAATTTTCATATTGGTATACTTTTTAAGCAAGTCTAAAACTTCTTCTATTCCATGATAATACTCATGATTTCCTAAAGCATAAAAAGTTCCATAGGTAGAATTTAAATCATTAAGCCTTGAGATATAATTTTGCAATTCTTTAGGATTTGTATCTACCAAATCCCCTACTATAACCACCATATCAGGCTTTTGCAAATTGACCTCGACAATAAGCTTATCTAAAAAATCCTTATGTAAATTTTTACCCAAATGTATATCTGTGAGCATAGCTATTTTTAAATCACGATCAAGTTTAGCAAGTTGAATATCTACGCTTTGAATTTCAGGTACTCTTATAGCATTATTTATACTCGTATAAATCGATACTGCTGCTAAAGTTATGATAGCAAAATCAAAAAGCGAACGCAGGGTAAGATTGTATTTTATATGAGTCTTACCCATTAACATTAAAATAAGCCTTATAAAATCAAGCGCTAAGGTTATAAAAAATAAACAATAAGTCGGTGCATACAATGCAGCTAAAAATTCATACCAAGTATCACTTAAGTATTCATTTCTACGAAAGATTAAAAATATTGCTTGAGCTAAATAAAGCAGAGTAAAAACAAAGGCAAAAATTTTATAAAGATACTTAAAAATAAAAATTTTCTTAATTAATCTTTTATAAATATAAATATTTGCCAAACCAAAAATCAATAATGTAACGAAAGAAAAAATAAAAAATATCATAATCCTAATTATAGCAAAGCAAATTAAATATCCATATAAATTTTTCTGTTATAATAAGCTTTTAATAAAATCAAAGGTTATCAAATGTATCGTTTTGCACCTTCTCCAACAGGCGATATGCATATAGGAAATTTACGCGCGGCTTTATTTAATTATATATGCGCTAAACAAAAAAATATGGATTTCATTTTGCGTATCGAAGACACCGATAAGGCTAGAAATATAATAGGCAAAGAAGAAGAAATTAAAGAAATTTTACATCTTTTTGGCATTTCATGGCAGCATTATTATGTGCAAAGTGAAAATTTAAAATTTCATCGTCAAATGGCCTTAAAGCTTGTAAGCGAAAAAAAGGCTTTTGCTTGTTTTTGTACTGAAGAAGAACTTGAAGCTAAAAAAGAACTCGCCAAAAAGCAAGGCAAGGCATATCGCTACGATGGCACTTGTCAAAATTTAGCAGATATTGATGTTTTAGAATGTGAAAAACCCTTTGTAATTCGCCTTAAAAAACCTACTCATGCTATGAAATTTAAAGATTTTATCAAAGGAGAACTAAGTTTTGAACCTGAAAATATCGATTCTTTCGTGATTATGCGAACAGATAAAACCCCTACTTATAATTTTGCTTGCGCAGTAGATGATATGCTTGAAAATGTAAGCTGTATCATACGCGGTGAAGATCATGTTTCAAATACTCCAAAACAAGAACATATTCGCGCGAGTTTAGGTTATGATAAAGCTATGACTTATGCGCATTTGCCTATTATCTTAAATGAAGAGGGCGTGAAAATGAGTAAAAGAGAGGCTCATTCTTCAGTAAAATGGCTGCTTGAGAGTGGAATTTTACCTAGTGCGATCGCGAATTATCTTATCATGCTGGGAAATAAAACTCCTCGTGAAATTTTTACTTTAGAAGAAGCAATTGAGTGGTTTGATATCGGCAAAATTTCTAAAGCTCCAGCAAGATTTGATCTTAAAAAACTTTTGCAAATCAATCGCGAACATATAAAATTGATGACAGATGAAGAACTCAACACTGCTTTAAATTTAAACAAAGATCTAGCACAACTTGCTAAATTTTATACCCAAGAAGCAAGTACCATCAAAGAAATCAAAGAAAAACTAGAAGCCATCTTTGGCGCTAAAGATTTCAATGAATTTGAATCAGAATGTAAAATTTTAAAAGATCTTTTGAGTCAAATCGAGCCTTTTGAGAGTTATGAAGAGTTTAAAAGCTATCTCTTAGAAAAAAGTCAATTAAAGGGTAAAAAATTTTTTATGCCTCTAAGAATTATCCTAACAGGAAATACCCATGGTCCTGAATTAAGCGATCTTTACCCTTATATAAAAAATTATATTAATGAATTAGCAAGGATATAAATAATGGTTGTAGATTCTTTGATTATTTCTATTTTTCAAGTGATTCAAATTATTATCAATATTTACACTTGGATTATCATCATCACAGCGCTTTTAAGTTGGGTAAATCCTGATCCTTACAATCCTATCGTTCAAATTTTATATAAGCTAAGCTCTCCTGCTTATGCTTTAGTGAGAAAAATTCCAACACGCATAGGAAGCATAGATCTTGCGCCTTTGATTATCGTTTTAGCCTTACAATTTCTTAGTATTTTTCTTGGAAATATCTTAAGGAGCTTATTGTGAGAAAAATATTTATCTTACTTAGCTTAAGCTTGGCATTTTTAAATGCCAAGCAATACAACTTAGAAAGGCTAAAACAAGAAGAAAATTCCATAGCTAAGGATTATTATATCTATCGTCTTTTGGAAAACAAAGTAATAAGCAAAAAAGAGGCTGAAGGCTTAAATTCTCATATCTTCCGCTATGTAGGTAAAATCAAATCCGAACTTGAAAAAATAATTCCTGTAAAAATTTTCATCGACCCTAAATACGCTCCATGCTACAACTATACCAAAGCTAATATACTTGATGCAAATCAAACTTGCCAAAGTGTAAGATTAAACTCAATAGCTTTTATAGCAAGCCTTGATAATGCTAGCCGAAGCACCTTAGCTCAAAAACTCAGTCATCAAAGAGGCGATTTGGCTAATTTACTTTTAGCTTTTAACACTCCCGAACCTATGGCTTATATCATTCAAAAAGAAGATGTTAATGGTTTTTTTAGACTTCGTAATTATTCTAAAAAATATGATTTTGATTTAAATGCTAGTTTTGCTAATAAGCTGCCAACTCATGTAGGATTTAAGAATTTTGCACAAAATATTATCATAAAAAAAGAAAATCCTAAATTTAGGGCTTCAATGCTAAAAATAGATCCAACATTCGTAAATGAGGATTCTGCTTTTTATTTAGGCATTAATGCCCTAGCTTATAATAAAGAGGAACTGGCTTACAACTTCTTTGCCAAAGCAGCACAAACTTTTAAAATGCAAAGCAATAAAGATAATGCTATATTTTGGATGTGGATGATTAAAAAAGATGATAAAGATTTGCAAACTTTAGCTAAAAGCTCTTCTTTAAATATCTATAGTCTTTATGCTAAAGAATTAACAAATTCCGAATTTCTTAAAATCGAAGTCATAGATTCTACAAATAAGAAAAAAAACAATTTCAATATGCAAGATCCTTTCGCATGGCAAAAACTCAACAAACAAATTCGCGAAGCTAATGCAAGCGAACTTGATAGATTGGCTAAAGAATTTGACTCAAAAGAAACTCTGCCTATCTATGCTTATATCTTAGAAAGAAAGTCGAAATTTAAAAACCATTATTTTATAATGCCTTATTATGAATACATTAAAGATTATAATACTCCAAGACAAGCGCTTATTTTGGCTATTGCTAGACAAGAAAGTCGTTTTATCCCTACTGCTATATCGGTTTCTTATGCTTTAGGTATGATGCAATTTATGCCATTTTTAGCCAATTATATTGGTGAGAAAGAGTTAAAAATTCCAAATTTTGATCAAGATTTTATGTTTGAGCCAAAAAATGCTTATTATTTTGGAAATCATCATTTAAATTATTTAGAAAAACATTTAGATTCGCCTCTTTTTATCGCTTATGCTTATAATGGAGGTATAGGCTTTACCAAACGTATGCTTGCAAGAGATGATATGTTTAAACAAGGTAAATTTGAGCCTTTCTTGTCTATGGAATTTGTTCCTTATCAAGAAAGTCGAATTTATGGAAAAAAAGTATTGGCTAATTATATTGTGTATCGACGTCTTCTGAACGATAGTATAAGGATTTCGGATATTTTTGAAAATTTAACTCGAAACAAGGCAGCTGGTTCAAACAAATCTTAGCTGTAATTTTACCTTCTTCTTTTACACTTGGAAGAGATATTTTTAGATATTGAGTATAGCGATTTTGTATTAAATATTTAAAAAACTCTTCATCAAGTTCTTCTATCTTAGCTTTTCTTTCATTGATAAAAATTTCTAAATTTTCTATCTTCAAAGTATCAGGAGTGATAGTCAAAGCAAAGATATCATCTTGACTGGCTTTATCTAAAATAGGATTTAAATAAGACATAGTAATTATAGCATTTAATTTATCTTGAGTGATTTTGTATTTTTGAGCAAACATTAAAGTTTGAGTTTTTAAATTTGCATCTACTATCGCTTCTTCCTTTAAAGAGCAAGCACTAAAAACTAACATTGCAAGAGCTAAAGCATAAATCTTCATATTTTTCCTAATTTTTTTCTATATTTTAACCTTTTAACTCTATTTTTTGGTTTAAAATACTATAATTTACATTTTATTTTAGGAAAATAGTAATGAAAAAATCAATCATAGCTTTTAGCGGTCCTTCAAATTCAGGCAAAACAACATTAATCACAAAAATTGCAAATGAATTTATAAAACAAAACCTAAAAGTTTTGATTATCAAACACGATCCTGCAGATAAAGCTCAATTTGATGTCTATGGCAAGGATAGTTTTAAATTTTTTCAAAGTGGTGCTGAAGTGATGGTTTTAAGCCCCACTCGTACAACTTTTTTCTCGCATGAAAAAAGAGATATTTTAAGTGCTTTAAAAATAGCACCTGATTTTGATTTATGTTTAGTTGAGGGATTAAAAACCTTAGATTTGCCACGTATAAGTGTTTTTTATAAAGAAATTGATGAAAGCTATTTTGCTTTTTCTAATGCTATCGCAAGCTATGAAAAAATTGATTCTTATCCGAATTTAACTTGGCTTGATTTAAACGATGTGCAAGGAATTTGTAATTATATTTTAAAAAATGCAAAAAATTTACAAGGAGAATTATAAAATGCAAGAACTTATTTCCTATATACAAAAAGCAGTGATTGAAATTTCAAATGCTTTAAAATTTCCCGATACAAGCTATAGTCAAAACCAAAACTCCACAGGCGATACTCAACTTAAATTTGATGTTTTAAGCGATGAGATTATCACAAATACTTTAAGCCAATGCCCTAGTATTAAAGCTATCATTAGTGAAGAAAAAGATGAGATTTTAAATATCAATGAAAATGCGAAATTTGTTGTCGCTTACGATCCACTTGATGGCTCAAGCTTGATGGATGTTAATTTTGCCATAGGTTCTATTTTTGCCATTTATGAAGAAAAAGCAAGTGCTAAAAATTTAAAAGCTGCGCTTTATAGTATGTATGGGGCTCGTTTAGAACTTGTTATTTGCGAAGATAAGCCAAAACTTTATCGTCTTGATAAAAACGATAAATTTGCTTTTGTCAAAGAGCTTCAAATGCAAGAAAAAGGTAAAATCAATGCCACAGGCGGTACTCAAAAATTTTGGGAAGAAAAGCATGCTAAATTTATCAAAAAATTATTCGATGAGGGTTATCGTTTAAGATATTCAGGGGCTATGGTAAGCGATATCAATCAAATTTTACTTAAAGGTGGTGGGCTTTTTAGCTATCCAGCAACCAGCGATGCACCTAAGGGTAAATTGCGTGCTTTTTTTGAAGTATTTCCTTTAGCATTTATTATAGAAAAAGCAGGAGGTAAAACCACAAATGGAAAAAATCATTCTTTACTAGAGCTTGATTTTGATGAAATTCACGCAACCACACCTTGCTTTTTTGGTTCAAAATATGAAATTTCAGAGCTTTTAAAGGCTTATAATGAGTGAAATAAGAGATGAGTTTGAACAGGATTTAGATAAAAAAAAAGAAATTTTAAGCTCTTGTCAAAGCTCAAAAGGCTTAAAGTCTTGCTATAATTGCGATGAAATTTTTAATTGCTCTACGAGAAAAGATTATGTAGATGCGGTTTATAATAGTATGTCTAAGGGTAAAACCGAAGGCGGATTTGATTTTTAAAGGAATAAAATGCGTTATCTTACAACTCCAATTTATTATGTAAATGATGTGCCTCACTTAGGACATGCTTACACTACTATCATTGCAGATACTTTGGCTAGATTTTATCGTTTGCAAGGGCATGAGACTCGATTATTAACAGGCACTGATGAACACGGACAAAAAATAGAACAAGCAGCAAAAATAAGAAACTCAACCCCAAAAGAATATGCTGATAAAATCAGTTCTGAATTTAAAAAACTTTGGGATGAGTTTGAAATCACTTATGATATATATGCAAGAACAACCGATGCTAGACATGTTGATTTTGTTAAAGCTATGTTTTTAAAAATGTGGCAAAAAGGAGATATTTATAAGGACGAATATGAGGGGCATTATTGTATTTCATGTGAAAGTTTTTTCGCAAAAAGCCAACTTATAAACGAATGTGGGTGTCCTGATTGTGGCAAAGACACTTCTTTATTAAAAGAAGAAAGTTATTTTTTTAAACTTTCAAAATATCAAGATAAGATTCTTCAATGGTATGATAAAGAAGATCCCATCTTACCTAAAAATAAAAAAAATGAATTGATTAATTTTGTCCAAAGTGGACTTAAAGATCTTTCTATCACTCGAACGAGCTTTGATTGGGGTATTAAAATCCCAGAAGAAATTAAAGACGATAAGCATATCATTTATGTATGGCTTGATGCACTTTTTATTTATATAAGCTCACTTGATTATCAAAGCCAAGGAGAAAATGCTAAATTTTGGCCAGCTCACATACACTTAGTAGGCAAAGATATCTTGCGTTTTCATGCGATTTATTGGCCAGCTTTTTTAATGAGCGTGGATTTACCTTTGCCTAAATTTATCGGCGCACACGGCTGGTGGACCAAAGAGGGTGAAAAAATGAGTAAATCTAAAGGCAATGTTGTAAAACCTAAAGAAGTGGTAGATGCTTATGGTTTAGAGGCTTTTAGATACTTTCTGCTAAGAGAAGTTCCTTTTGGGAATGATGGTGATTTTAGCGAAAGCGTTTTGATTAATAGAATCAATACAGAATTAGGCAATGAATTTGGCAATTTGCTTAACCGCATTATAGGAATGAGTATAAAATACAATCAAGGCAATATTTCTCAAGAAGGCGTTTTAGAATTTTACAAAAATGAACTTGATACAGCTAAAGAACACCTAGATAGTTCTATAAATTTTTTAGAAAATCTACAATGCAATCGCTATCTAGAAGAACTTTTTAAAGCCTTAAGTGTTGCAAATTTAGCCATTAGCAAATACGAACCTTGGAATTTAATCAAAGCAAATAAAATCAAAGAAGCCAATGCTCTTATAGGACTTTGTGCAAATATTCTAGCTAAAACAAGTCTTTTATTAAGCCCTACTTTGCCAAAATCTTGTCAAAAGGTAGGTTTAGCTTTAAATTTTGAAATTTCACCTACAAATTATCAAAAACTTATATTACAAAATGAACTTTTGGATTTTAAGGCTAATGCTTGCGAAGCTTTATTTCCAAAAATAGAAAAGCCTCTTTTATCTCAAGAAGAAAAGCAAGAAATTAAAAAAGAAGAAAAGCCTAAAGTCAAAATCGATGATTTTGCAAAAATAGAGATCAAAGTAGCTAAGGTAATTGATTGTCAAAATATAGAAGGTAGTGAAAAGCTTTTAAAATTTAAACTCGAACTTGACAATAAAGAAATTCGTCAAGTGCTTTCAGGTATTGCTAAGTATTATAAAGCAAGTGATTTGATAGGAAAGCAAGTTTGTGTTATAAGTAATCTTAAAAAAGCTAAGATTTTTGGGCATGAAAGCGATGGTATGATACTTTCTGCAAAAAGCGGAGATAAACTTGTGCTCATAAGCCCTGAACAACTTGTAGAAAACGGCTCTTTAGTAGGCTAAGATGAATATTAGCAATCTAAGCGAACTCATTCATGCAAATATGCTCAATGAAGGCAGTGTTTTAAGCGTTACAGGCTTTGCTTTAAGTCTTCATGAGCTTAAAAATGGTTTCGCTTTTTTTAGTAACAATCAAAAAGAGATAATCCAAGCAGTGCAAAAAGGTGCATTTGCTATTATTTCAGAGCATGAGCTTTGTATTGATGATAAAGAAATTTATTATCTTCAGGTGGATAATTTAGAATCAGCCTTAACCAAACTCTTGCGTTTTTTATGTGAAGAAAAAGAGTGTGAATTTTTAGCACTACAAGCTTATGAATTAGGAATTTGCAAAGCATTTTCTTTAAACATTTTAAAAGGAAATATATTTGTAGATTTTAACTCACTTATCAAGGCTAAAAAGGGTGAAATTTTTTGTTTTAGCGATGAGAATTATTTGCTTCAAATTTGTGCATCTTTAACAGTCTTAAAAGAAGCAAATTTTACCCTACTTTCTCGCTCTAGCTTTTTTTTTACGACTCTAGTTTGCGATAATTTGTATTTTAAAAACTTAAATCTTCCCTTTATTTATGCCAAAATTTTTGCAAAAATTATGTTTTATCTCAAAGAAAAAAATACAAAAATGAGTTTTGATTTTAATAAAATAGATGATTTTAAAATTTATTTCATGGATGAAAATTTTAATATTTCTGAATTTGGCTCAAGTGCAAGAGCATTTATCATCGTAAGCAATCAAAATACCTTTGATTTTTGGCAAGAAAATTTTAAAAATATAAAGGGTTTTAAAACCGCTTTGCATAATTCATTATTTTGTGATTTTTCATACGATAAACTTTTAGATCTTAAAAACTTAAAAAATTTTAAATACTGCCTACTTTTAGAAGATTATGAAGCTTTTGAGCGTGAATTTAAAAATGAAGAAAATCAATCTCCAAGCTTATTTTTAAACTGATTTAAATCAACTCCCTCGCATTCTAGTAAAAATCTTTTTATAGCAAGACCGCCATTATATCCACCTAAACCATTGCTAGCTACCACTCTATGACAAGGAATAAAAATAGGAATTAAATTTTTAGAGTTTGCATTGCCCACCGCACGAAAAGCTTTGGGGTGGTTGATATTTATAGCTATTTCTTTGTAAGTAACAAGCTTTGCATAAGGGATATTTATCAATTCTTTATATACTTTTTGTTCAAATTCACTTCCTTGTATCCATAAGGGCGTTTGAAATTTTTGAAGCTTTTTGGCAAAATAAAGACTGAGTTCTTCTTTAGCAAATTCAAGCAGGGGACAAGTATTCTCAATACCCAAGCGATCACAAAAGTCGATTTTTGTTAAGAAATCTCCATTGCTATGTAGAGATAAGTAACAAAATGGTATTTTATAATAAACTTTAAACATATTTTATCCTTTAAATGGCTAAAATTATACTAAAAAATATTTAAGGAGTAAAAAATGTCTTTTATGCAAGATTACAATAAGCTTGTTGAAGAAAGAGCAGCTTTGGGTATCCCACCCCTTCCTTTAAATGCAGAACAAACCAAAGAACTTTGTGAACTTTTAAAAACCCAAAATGATGAAAAATTAGTATCTTTATTGCAAAATCGCGTTAATCCAGGCGTTGATGATGCAGCCTTGATAAAATGTGAATTCCTAGATGGAATTTTAAAAAATAAAATTCAAGCTCCAGCCATAGATAAAAAGCTTGCTTTAAAAATGCTTGAAACAATGCTAGGTGGTTACAATGTAAAAGTTTTAATCGATGCATTAAAAGATGAAAGCATAGCAAGTGATGCAGCAGAAGTGCTTAAAAATATCATCTTTGTCCATGACAATTTCCATACTGTAGCAGAACTTAGCAAAAGCAATAAGCATGCTAAAGCTGTTTTGGAAAGTTGGGCAAATGCAGATTGGTTTAATAAAAAAGAAAAATTACCTCAAGTGATTCAATGCGTAGTTTTTAAAGTAGCAGGAGAAACCAATACAGATGATTTAAGTCCTGCTGGAGATGCTTTTACAAGAAGTGACATCCCTTTACATGCTAATGCTATGCTAAAAGTAAGACAAGCAGGTTCTTTAGAAAAAATCAAAGAACTCAAAAAAAGTGGTCGCGAAGTCGTATATGTAGGTGATGTAGTAGGTACAGGCTCAAGTAGAAAATCTGCGATCAATTCTATACAATGGCATTTAGGAAAAGAAATCGATGGTGTACCAAACAAACATAGTGGTGGTATAGTAATGGGCTCAACCATAGCTCCGATTTTCTTTAACACAGCTCAAGATAGCGGTGCTTTGCCTATTATTTGTGATGTATCTAATCTAGAAATGGGAGATGAGTTTGAAATTCATCCTTATGAAGGAAAGATTATAAAAAATGGTTCTGTTATCGCAGAGTTTAAACTCAGCCCAAATACCATCTTAGATGAAGTTAGAGCAGGAGGAAGAATTCCACTTATCATAGGTCGTGGACTTTGTGCTAAAGCTAGAGAATTCTTAGGAATGGAAAATGAAAATATCTTTACTAAGCCAGAACAACCTGAAGCTTCAAGCGGTGGATATACTTTAGCTCAAAAAATGCTAGGGCGTGCCTGTGGAGTTGAAGGTGTGCGTCCAGGTATGTATATAGAGCCTCGTACACTTACCGTAGGTTCTCAAGATACCACAGGTCCTATGACAAGAGATGAGATTAAAGAGCTTGCAAGCTTAGGATTTAATGCGGATTTTGTAATGCAAAGTTTTTGCCATACTGCTGCTTATCCAAAGGTTAGCGATTCAAATTTACACAAAACTTTACCTAATTTTATGACAAGTCGTGGTGGAGTAAGCTTAAAACCAGGCGATGGAGTAATCCACTCTTGGCTTAACCGTTTTGTTTTACCTGATACAGTAGGAACAGGTGGAGATTCTCACACTCGTTTCCCTATAGGAATTTCATTTCCTGCAGGAAGTGGACTTGTAGCTTTTGCCGCAGTAACTGGCTCTATGCCTTTAAATGTGCCTGAAAGTGTTTTGGTGCGTTTTAGTGGAGAACTACAAGCTGGAGTTACCTTAAGAGATCTTGTAAATGCTATACCTTATTATGCGATCAAACAAGGACAACTTACCGTTGAAAAGAAAAATAAAAAGAATATTTTTGCAGGAAAAATTTTAGAAATTGAAGGCTTGCCAAATTTAAAAGTAGAACAAGCTTTTGAGCTAAGCGATGCTAGCGCGGAAAGAAGCGCTGCTGCTTGTAGCGTTGATTTAAGTATTGAAAGTGTAAGCGAATATATTAAATCAAACATTTCGCTTATAGAAGCGATGATAGAAGCAGGATATGAAGATAAAGCTACTCTTGCTAGAAGAGCAGATAAAATGAGAGAATGGCTTAAAAACCCTACTCTTTTAAGAGCAGATAAAGATGCAAAATATGCATATATTATTGATATTAATCTTAATGATATCAAAGAGCCAATTCTAGCCTGCCCTAACGATCCTGATGATGTGGCGACCTTAAGTGAAATTTTAGCAGATGCTAATCGCCCAAAAAATATCGATGAAGTTTTTGTAGGCTCATGTATGACAAATATAGGACATTATAGAGCTTTAGGAGAAATTCTAAAAGATAAAGGTATGTTAAAAACTAGACTTTGGGTTGTTCCACCAACAAAAATGGATAAAGCACAACTCACCAAAGAAGGATATTATAGTATCTTTGGTTCTGCTGGCGCAAGAATAGAAGTTCCAGGTTGTTCGCTATGTATGGGAAATCAAGCAAGAGTAAATGATGGCGCTGTTGTTTTCTCAACTTCAACAAGAAACTTTGACAATCGTATGGGTATGGGTGCTAAGGTGTATCTAGGAAGTGCTGAACTTGCAGCAGTTTGTGCGATTTTAGGTAAAATTCCAAGCAAAGAAGAATATTTGCAAATCGTAAGCGATAAATTAAGCGATGCGCATAAAGCAAATATTTACAAATATCTTAATTTTAATGAAATTGATAATTTTAAACTAGACAATTAATCCAAATTTAAAGCAGATTTGGGTTAAAATTATAGATTAAAATTTTCAAAGGATAAAATTGAGATTATTATTTATTTTATTTTGTTGTTTTTTAGGTTTAAAAGCCGAAAATTCAATTACTTGTGATTATATAAAAAATAACAAAGCCCAAATTTTTCAAGATAGTCCAAAACAAGACTATCTTGATATTGCTTCTACTTGTGATTTTTCTTTAAAAAATCAAGCTTTTACTAAAAGACTTTATCAACTCGCCAATGAAATTCGTGGTGGAAATGCTGCTTGTAGCGGTGTTGAATATTTTCCAAAACTTCAACAATTTGATTTTTTGCTTTTAAAAATTTCTATTGATCCCATAGAGTATCAAAAAGGTTTAGATACTCCTGAAAATTTAGAAAAAAAATACACTCTTTTAAGATCTTATTTTAGGTATTGGGCGTATCAAAGTATAGGAAATTTCAGACTTTATCAAGAATTTTGGCAAGAATATAATAATGCCATAGAGCCCTTAGAGCAATATTTTGAAAATAATTTTAAATTTGATAAGGGTAGCGATATTTACTATACCACCAATGCTTTAAATGAATTTTTAAATTGGGCTGTAGGAGAAACTAAAATTCATAAAGATATAAGTCCTTTGGCAAAAGTTTTATCCAATAAAAATCATTCAATAAGCTATATCCAAGATTTTATTTATTCTAATAATCTCAACCGAGATGAGCTTACTATAGGACTTCAAGCAGCCTTATTAAACCAACGCAACAAAGATATTTTAAATCTTTTAATCCGTTTGGGCGCTAGGATTGATGAGGGCTATGAAAATGCTTTATTTTATGCTCTAGAAAGCTATGATAATACTAAATTTTTATTAGAATTGGGTTTAAATGTCAATAGTGCCAATACTTTTGGTAAGACACCTTTATTTTATGCCATAGAATTTCAACGCAAAGATATTGTTTCATTGCTTTTAGAATATGGTGCCGATGTTAATAAAAAATACATTAACGATAATGAAAAATTAGCCCTAAGCGCAAATATAGGTGGAAATACTCCTTATTTTATCACCTTTTGTGCTTTAGAGCATACTTCTAAAAATGTTCTTATGCACGCAGCCGCTTATGGAGATGTGGAAATTTTAAAAATGCTTATTGCAAAAGGTGCCAATATCAACGAAGTAGATGATTTAGGTTTTAATGCTTTAGATTTTGCCTTAGCAGCTAATAAAAAAGATAATGCTGATTATTTACAAAGCCTAGGTTTAAAAGCAAATGAAAATTTAATTTATGGAGGGAGTCTAGAATGAAAACCGCATTTATCACAGGAGCAAGTTCTGGTTTTGGATATGCTTGTGTTGAAGCTTTTATACAAGAAGGATACAAAGTCATTGCACTAGCAAGAAGAAAGGATCGTTTAGATGAATTAAAAGCCAAATACAAAGATCAAATTCACATCCTTTGTCTTGATGTAAGAAAGCAAGAAGAAATCTTTAATGCTGTTGAAAATTTACCTAACGAATTTAAAGAAATAGATGTGCTTTTCAATAACGCCGGCTTGGCTCTTGGTATAGATGAATTTGATAAATTAAGTATAGAAGATATAGATACTATGGTTGATACCAATATCAAAGGTCTTTTATATGTAGCAAAAGCGATCATTCCTACACTTCGCAAACAAAAAAGTGCTTATATCTTCAATCTTGGCTCTGTGGCCGCTAAAAATCCTTATTTTGGTGGTAATGTATATTGCGGAACCAAAGCATTTGTAGGACAATTTTCTAGAGCCTTAAGAAATGATTTAAGAGGTGAAAATATCAAGGTTACAAATATAGCCCCGGGTCTTTGTAAAACAGAATTTAGCGAAGTGCGTTTTAAAGGAGATAAGGCAAAAGCAGATGCGGTTTATGAAGGGACACAATACATAAGCGCGCAAGATATAGCAAAAGTAGTGATGTCCATCATCAATCTGCCAAGCCATATCAATGTCAATGAAATAGAACTAATGCCCGTTACTCAAACTTGGAATGGCTTTTATATAGAGCAAAATCAATGAGATTTTTAATATTTTTTTTACTGCCTTTGATTGCATTTGCCAATACACATCAAGCTACAGCAAATGCAAATTTATTTGGGGTTTTTACTCTTATACCCCCTTTGGTTGCTATCACTCTAGCTTTTATTACAAAAGATGTGATTTTATCTCTTTTTGCAGGAGTTTTAAGCGGAACTTTCTTGCTCAGTCTTGCTTCTAATATTTTTCAAGCCGATAGCTTAAGTTTTATTCATTTTTATAATACTGCGATAGATTCTTTTTCAAAAATTATTTCTTATATTTTAGAATCAACTTCAGATCCAGTAAATGCCGGTATTATCTTGCAAATTTTATGTATAGGTGGGCTTGTTGCACTGATTACAAAAATGGGCGGTGCAAAAGCCGTGGCTTTAAAATTTGCAAAAAGAGCAAAATCAGCAGTATCAGCACAAGTAAATACTTGGTTTTTAGGCTTACTAATCTTTTTTGATGATTATGCTAATTTGCTCATCGTAGGACCTATAATGCGTCCTTTGGCGGATAAATTTAAAATTTCTCGTGAAAAATTTGCTTTTGTTATTGATTCTACAGCTGCACCTGTCGCAGGGATTGCTGTGATTTCTACTTGGATAGGTTTAGAAGTATCTTTAATCAAAAATGCCTATGAGGATATAGGCATTAGCAATATCAGCGCTTTTGGGGTTTTCGTCGAAACCATACCTTATAGATTTTACAATATTTTTATGCTTTTCTTTGTCTTAATGACTGCACTTATGGGGCGTGAATTTGGTCCTATGTTAAAGGCTGAAATTCGAGCAAGAACCACGGGACAAATCGCTCCTTTACCAAAATCAGGTACCCTAGATACCGCAGAATTTGAAGATCAATTTTTAGCTCCAAAAGAAGGTATTAAAATTCGTGCATTAGATGCTACGATTCCTATTTTGACTTTAATTATTTTAGCCATACTTGGATTTTATTTTAATGGATTGAGCACCTTAAAAGGCGAAGAATTAATAAAAGCAAATGCAAATCCTTTGTCTTTTGAAACTTTTAGGCTAGCCTTTGGAAACGCAAATTCTTCAGTGGTGCTTTTTCAAGCGGCTTTATTTGCTGCTATTGTGGCAATTTTTATTGGGGTGTATCGCAAGATTTTTAATTTTAAAGAAGCAGTTGAAACTTGGATATATGGTTGGAAAACTATGATTTTTACCATAGTTTTACTTTTGTTTGCATGGTCGCTTTCAAGCATAGTAAAAGAGCTTGGAACTCCAGAATTTATCTCGAGTTTGCTAGCTGATAAACTACCTGAATTTATTTTACCTGCTACCATTTTTGCTTTTGCTTCAGTTATTTCTTTTGCCATAGGAACAAGCTATGGAACTATGGGTATTTTAATGCCTTTGGCAGTGCCTTTAGCCTATAAAGTTGCACAAATAAATGCAATGGATATGGATGCAATACATCATTATATGGTGATTAATATAAGTTGCGTTTTAACTGGAGCCATTTTTGGAAACCATTGTTCGCCTATTTCAGACAATGTAATCCTTTCGTCAATGAGTGCAAAATGTGATCATATGGAGCATGTTCGTACTCAAATTCCTTATGCTTTATTTATTTGTGTGATTTCTTTATTTGCTGGATACATACCTGTTTCTTTAGGGCTTAGTGTATGGTTGGTTCTTCCTTTGAATTTAATTCTTATTGCATTTTTGCTTAGAATTATCGGAAAGAAAGTTTCATGAGCCTCCAAGAATTTGGCAATTTTTCAAATTTAGAAGAAAAGGCTTTTTTTATAGAAGAATTTTTCAAAGATTTTTATCAAGGAAATTATGAGCTTTTTTCTTCTAAAGATAAACATTACCGCACAAGAGCGGAGCTTTCGTTTTATCATGACAAAGATGAAATTTATTATGCGATGTTTGAAAATAAAAAGAAGATCATCATAGAAAGCTTAGATTTTGCAGATGAAAAAATCACCGCTTTTATGCCTAAACTCTTAAAACAAATTCGTAGTAATGTAAATTTAAAAGAAAAGCTTTTCGGTGTAGAGTTCTTAGCAACTAAAAATGAGTTGAGCACCACTCTACTTTATCATAAAAACATAGAGCTTATTTGTGATGATTTAAATAATTTAAGCTTAGAACTTGATGCAAATTTAATCGCAAGAAGCAAAGGTAAAAAACTTATTTTCAAAAAAGAAAATTTAAGACAAGAACTTGATATACAGGGTAGAAAAATATTTTATGAATTTAACAATGATTGCTTCATACAGCCTAATACCTCTATCAATGAAAAAATGATAACTTGGGTATGTGAAAATTTACAAGCTCAAGAAAGAAAAGATTTGCTTGAGCTTTATTGTGGATATGGAAATTTCACTCTAGCCTTAGCAATTTTTTTCGATAAAGTATTGGCTACTGAAATTTCAAAAAGCAATATTAATTTTGCCTTGCTTAATTGCAAGATCAACAATATTTCAAATATCCATTTTGCAAGGCTTTCAAGCGAGGAATTATCCCAAGCTTTAAAAAAAGAAAGAGAATTTTTTCGCTTAAAAGATATTGATTTAGATAATTTTAACTTTTCTCATATTTTAGTCGATCCACCGCGTGCAGGACTTGATAAAAGTGTGATCGATTTAATTAAAAATTATGAAAACATCATTTATATTTCTTGTAATCCTATCAGTTTGAAAGAGAATTTAAAAGAACTTGCTCTTACGCACAGGGTTGAAAAATTTGCACTTTTTGATCAGTTTGTCAATACTCCACATTTAGAATGCGGAGTACTTTTAAAATCTTTGCATTCTAAACAATCTTAAATTTGAAAGTTGATAAATTATAAAAAATAATAATTCATCAACTTAGCCAAAATCACGATAAAAATACAAAGCACAAAAACAAAAGGATGTATAAAACGCGTTAAAGGATTTTTTCTCTTTAGCACAAAATGAAAAAATAAAGAAAACACCACTAAAGATAAAATACTAAAGGCTAAAATCAATTTTATCAAAAAAATTAAATTTAAAGGATTAAGATGAAAACTTATCATCGCACCACCACTTAAAAATAGCAATAATACGATAAAAGGCATAATCTTAACACCCACGGAAGAAAAAAGATTTTTATCAAAATTTGGATTTTTTCTCTTAATTGTATTGAGTATAAAAATATCGACAAATAAATAACCTACAAAGAAGATTGCACAGATTAGATGAATGATTAAAATATAAGGATAAGCTTGAGCCATATTTCACTCCTTTTTTAATAGCTTTTAATAATTGTAGCAATTTTTGATTTTTAAAAAATTCACTTTAGTTAATTTTATATAAATATATTTTTAAATTAAAATCTATTTTTAAGCGAAATAAGATTATGATTAAATTTTTAAAATTTTTATATAAAGTAACAACGATGGATGAAAATTTAATCATAGATAAAATACTCAACAATACAAAAACCATTGCCATAGTAGGACTTAGCCCCGATGAAAGCAAGCCTTCTTTTATGATAGGACAATTTTTACAAGAAAATAATTATAAAATTTATCCTATATATCCTAAATGTGATGAAATTTTAGGCGAACGCGTTTATCGAAGTTTAGATGATATCGATGAAAAAATAGATCTTGTTTTAATGTTTCGCAAAGGTGAATTTGCTTCTTCATTATTGCCAAGTATTATCCAGAAAGGAATTCAGAATTTTTGGCTACAACTTGGAATTTGCAACAATGAAGTTGCTAAAGAATGCGAAAAATTAAAGATTAATTTTATACAAGATAAGTGCATTATGCGCGAATTACCACTTTATCAAGATAGGATAAATAAATGCTAGAACTAAATAAAATCTATCAAGCCAAACAAAAAATTGCTGATTTTGTAAGCAAAACCCCTTTTATACATTCTTCTTTTTTAAGCGAACTTTGCAAAAGTGAGGTGTATTTAAAAAATGAAAATTTGCAAATTACAGGAGCTTATAAAATTCGCGGCGCATATAACAAAATAGCCAATTTAGACTTAGAAGCTAAAAAAGCAGGAGTTATAGCTGCTAGTGCTGGAAATCACGCTCAAGGCGTTGCTATAAGTGCAAAGAAATTTGGCACAAAAGCCATAATCGTAATGCCCGAATCCACCCCGCTCTTAAAAGTTTCTGCTACCAAAAATTTAGGCGCGGAAGTCATCTTAAAGGGTGATAATTTTGATGAAGCTTATGCCTTTGCAACAAACTATGCAAAAGAAAATGGATTGAGCTTTATCCACCCTTTTGAAGATGAACTTGTGATGGCAGGACAAGGCACACTTATGCTTGAAATGCTTGATGATATAAGCGATCTTGATACTATCATAGCTCCTGTTGGGGGTGGTGGGCTTATTAGCGGTATAGCAAGTGCTGCAAAGCAGATTAATCCCAATATCAAAATTATTGCAGTAGGCGCCAAAGGAGCTCCTGCAATGCATGATAGTTTTAAAGCAAAAGAGGTTAAAAACTCTAAAAGTGTGCGCACTATAGCAGATGGTATTGCTGTACGCGATGCTAATCCGATTAATTTAGGCATTATTCTTAAGTGCGTAGATGAATTTGTTCAAGTAGATGATGAAGAAATTGCTAATGCGGTATTGTTTTTACTTGAAAAACATAAAATCATAGTCGAAGGCGCAGGTGCTGCAAGTGTGGCCGCCCTACTTCATCAAAAAATCGATATAAAGAATTCTAAAAAAATAGGCGTTGTTTTAAGTGGTGGCAACATTGATGTACAAATGCTAAACATCATCATAGAAAAAGGTCTTTTTAAAGCTTATCGTAAAATGCAAATCAATGTTACTTTAATCGATAAACCAGGAGCTTTACTCAATCTTACAGACAGCTTGAAATCAGCCAATGCAAATATAGTTAAGATTGATTATGATAGGTTTTCAACCAAGCTTGATTATGGCGATGCTATGATTTCTATCACCTTAGAAACCAAAGGCAAAGAACATCAAGAAGAAGTTAGAAATATCTTAAAAGATAAAGGTTTTGATTTTTACGAAACTTTCTAATAAGAAATTCTACTCAAATAAAGTCCGCAAGGCGGGGCTAAAAAATGATTGTATTGTTTTTTAGCTTCGATTTGCTCTTTTAGCTCTTCCTCGCTCATCTTATTTTCTAAAACTTTTAAAACACTAGCAACCATTAATCTTATTTGTGCTCTTAAAAAACCATTAGCCTTAAAACGAAAAATAGTAAATTCCTTATAAGAATACGCTTTAGCTAAAAATATTTCCCTGATAGTTGTTTTATTATCCCCTCCGCTTTTGCAAAAGAATTTAAAATCCTTAACACCTACAAAATTTTGCAAAATAAGATCAGCCTTTAAAATATCGATAAAAGGATAAAAATGAACATAAGAAGCCAAAAAAGGATTATAAGCTCCGTGATAAAAGATATAGCGATATTCTCTGCTTTTTACATTGTATCTTACTTCAAAATTTGAAGGCATGATTTTTAAATTTTTAACATGTATGAAAGGATGAGAAAATTTATTGATTTGCTTTTTAAGATAGTTCAAATCCCTAAAATGCTCCCCGCATTCCACACAGGCAACAGCATAGCTTGCATGCACCCCCTTATCAGTACGAGAAGCCATCAATACAGCGGAAAAAATTCCAAGATGACTTAAAGCATCTTGTAAGGCATCTTGAACGCTTTTTTTATGAGGTTGGGTAGCTGAACCCAAAAATTTCGATCCATCATAGGAAAAAACAATTTTTAATTTCATCAATAACGACTCAAAATCATCTTTTTAAAACAAACAATAGACGCGATAAAACTTAAGATAAAGATTCCAACAGAAGCTAAAATCGGAGGCTGTGAAAAAGAGCTTAAAAGCCCAAAATATACAGCAATAACTCCAAACATACCAAAATAAATAAAGCCTTTTTCATAACGATAAGTTACTATGCCAAAAGAAAGAGCAAAAAGCGTGCTTGCAAGTGGAAATAATGCTATGGTTACATAAATTACAAATTCTTTCGCGCGTTGGGGATTTGTATTTAAATCATTCCAATACTCATAAAATTTTTTAGTCTGTAAATTTTGATTATCAAATTGAGTATTGACTATGAGCTTATCAAAATTTCCAATAAAAAGCGTTTGATCATTTTCAAAATTATACATTTTGCCATTAGAAAGCTTAAAAGCAAAGCTGTCTTCATTTTTTTGCACTATCGCTTCCTTTGCGATAATCAATTGCTCTTTGTCTTCTATATTGCGTTTTGGATGATACATGATGATATTTTCATATCTATCACTTTCTTGTCTCTCAATAAAAATCATCCATTCAAGAAATCTTTGTCCAAATTCGCCCGTTTTGTAATTAAATTTAACCTGAGTTTTTTTAAAATTCACAAAATTATCTTGCAATTCAAACACTATAGGTATCATAACCAAAGCTATGATTAGCATCAGTGCGCTTACTAAAGCAGCAATTTTTAAAAAAAACTTAGCCAAAATTTTAGGTGAAAATCCCAAGGTAAATAATACTATACTTTCATTCTCTCTAGAAAGTCTAAAAAGAGCTAAAGCAAGAGCGATAAAAAAAGCTATAGGCAAGGTAAAAATGAGAATTCTTGGCAACATAAAGCCATACAATTTAAGCAAATCTACAAAATTAATCTCTATACTAGAAGTAAGCTTGGCAAGTTGTATAAAAAAAACCATCGAAACTATAGTAAAAAGCACAAAAAAAATCGATAAATTTGTACTTAAAAATTGATTTAAAACATATCTTAAAGCAAGTTTCATATTAATTCCTGAACAATCAAATATATCAAATACATCACAAAAGCAGCATTGATGAAGGGCAAAAATGCTAGTTTTATATTTTTATTATAGACAAAAAAAGGCAAAGACAATAACGAAGCAAGAAAAAGAATTATAAAAGCACCCTTAAAACCAAAAATCCCTGCCATACTAGCAAGGATGATAATATCTGCATCACCTAAATTTTCTTGTATATTTTTTGTTCTAAAATTCTTTATAAATGCTATAAAATTTTTAAGTAAAAATAAAAAACCAGCAAAAATAAAAGCCTGAACCATAAATCCATTTTGAAAATTCTCAAATATAAAAAAATACATAAATTCATCACTATTAAAAGCAAAAGAAAATGCAACAAAAAAAATCAACCAAAGCAATTTTTGAGGTACAGCCTGAAATTTTAAATCTATACAAGAAAGTGCAAATAAAACAAATAAAAAAATCAATAAATGGATAAATTCCACCATATCTTGACTTAATAAATAAGCAATCCAAGCAAAAATAATCCCCAAAATTTCAGCCAAAAAAACATAAAAAGGGATTTTAGTATGGCAAGTTTTACACCTAAAACAAAGAAAAATATAAGAAAAAATAGGTATTAACTCCAAAGGCTTAAGTTTTTGATGACAAGAAAAGCAATAAGAACGCAAGCTTAATAAGGGTTTGTTTTCACAAAAACGCATTGTCATACTCATACAAAACGAACCCAAGCTCGCTCCTAAAATAGCTAAAATCAAAAAAGCTATAGGATTATTTTCCAAAAGTTCTCTCTCTTTTTCTAAATTCTTTTATGATTTTTTTAAATTCTCTTTTTGTAAGAGAAGGAAATAAGGTTTCGCTAAAATAAATTTCTGCATAAGCACATTGCCAAAGCAAGAAATTAGACAATCTTTTGGCATTTCCCACGCGAAGCATCAAATCCACATCTAAAGGCAAGTCTAAATTATCGCTTATATTTTTTTCATTGATTTCCAAGCCTTTTTCAATCAAGCGCTTAACTGAACGCACGATTTCATCTTTTGCTCCATAACTGATAGCTAAATTCACACAAAGCAAATCACAATGCTTAGTTTTTTCTTCCACAAGGGCTATTTTTTCTTGCAAATGTGTATCAAGTCTTGATAAATCCCCGATAGCTCTTAATCTTACATTGTTTTTTTCAAATTCTTTTAAGGCTTCATCCAAACAACGATCCAAAAGCTCAAAAATAAATTCAATCTCATCTTGAGGCCTGTTCCAATTTTCAGTGCTAAAGGCAAAAAGGCTTAAATTTGAAATTCCCTCTTCTACACAAGCTTCCATAAGCTTTTGCATGGTTTTAACACCTTGAGAGTATCCAAGCTTTGCTAAAAAGCCTTTTGCCTTAGCCCAACGCCTATTGCCATCCATTACAACAGCAAGATGTTTTAGTTCATTCATTATTACCCTTTAAAATCAAATAATTTTTTAAATACAAATAAAGGTTGTATATTTTTATCTTGCAAAACATTAAATTTCAATTGTTCATTTAAAAATTTTTGCACCTTAAAAAATGGGGTAAATATCGAAATTCCACCCTCATCGATCAGAATTTTCAAAGCTCCAAAGACGCTAAAATAAAGATAAACTTCTAAAAATTTAACTCTTTTTTTCATCTGAAACAAACAAGCTTTACCCTCAAAGATAAAAGGGATATGATAGATATTTTCAAAACTTGCAAAAAGCATTTCTTTTAAAACATGATACTTCTCTTTGTCTTTGCATTCTAAAAGATTTGAAATAATATATTTTTTATAATCAACCCTGCCTTCTAAAATTTCAACTATCAAAGATAATCCCTCTTCAAAAGGATAAAATTCAGGTCTTTTGGATAAATGCTTAAATGCGATCGCACCGCCTTTTTCTATATAAAGCTCGGCTAAATACTCAGCTCCGATTTCTAATTCTATCATGCTTTTGGTTTGAATTTTCCTATGATTGAGTAAAAGTGTATAGTGCGCATAGCCTGATTTTGCTAAAACCTTCATTTGTATAGGTAGGGTTGAGTTTATCATATTCATATTTTTTCACACCAAGAAGCCAAATCAAAAGCCAAATCTTCCTTGCTTTTTAAACCGCTTTTTTCAATCTTGTTTGCTGTAATAAAATGAATTTCATTCTTGGAACTTCCAAAATAATTTTCCTCTTCTAAGATATTTAGACAAACCATATCAAGCTTTTTATCATTGAGCGATTTTTTGGCATTTTCTAAAGCATTTTGAGCGTCAAATTCCATCTTAAAGCCTATCTTTTTACCTTTAAAATTTAAATTTTTAAGCAGATCTTCATTTAATCTTAAATGCAAATTTAAACCCTCTAAATGCTCATTTTTTTTGATTTTGCCTTTTTTAAATTCGGGTATAAAATCACTTACAGCTGCTGCCATGATTAAATAATCTTTGTTTGAATTTTGCTCTAGCAATTCTTTTAATTCTAGCGAACTTTCAAAACTCTTAAGAGGATAAGGAGTATCAAAATAAACCGAACTTAAAAGCGTTACTTTAGCTCCTAAAAAATAAAACGCATCAGCGATTGCCTTTGCCATTTTTCCACTTGAAAAATTACTCACACAACGCACATTATCAATCTTTTCTTTTGTCCCTCCACCACTAATGACAACTTCTTTATCGCACCAAAATGATTGCTTTAAAAGCTCTCTTTTGCTTATATTAAAGATATCTTTTACTTCAGCCAAAGCTCCGATACCCTCATCTTTACAAGCTAAAATTTTTGAAATTGGCTCTATAATCAAAGCTTGATTTTTTTTAAGTAAGGCTAATGAATTTTGGGTGCTAAAATGATGATACATATTGGTATTTGCAGCAGGAGCGATGATTAATGGCTTGTTTGTAGCAATTAGGGTTTGTATGAAAAGATTATCAGCTATTCCTAAGGCTAGTTTGTTGATAGAATTTACACTTGCAGGTGCAAAAAGAATCAAATCCGCATCTTTACTAAAAGCGATATGATTATTTGAGTTTTTCCAGCTCTCATTCTCTTCGCATAAAATTTCATCTGCTAAAGCCTCAAAGCTCATTTTAGAAGCGAATTTTAAAAGCCCATTAGAAAGCAAGACTTTTACCCTAAAACCTTCTTTTTTAAACAAAGATATAAGCTCATAAGCTTTATAAAAAGCTATACTACCACTTATGGCTAGAAGTATGGTTTTTTTCATTTTTGAAATTTCTTATAAAAATAATCTTTGATAAGTTTTTTTTCTGCGCGGTTGATAAAAAGAACTCCGCTTTCAACATTGCAATCAACAGAGCTTCCAGCAGCAATAATCACATCATCTTCTATTTTTACAGGCGCGATAAATTGAGTATCAGAGCCTACAAAAACATTTTTTCCTATGATGGTTTTATGTTTTTTAACTCCGTCATAATTACAAGTTATAGTTCCACATCCTATATTTGTCCCACTCTCTATCTCACAATCTCCCAAATAGCTTAAATGCCCTGCTTTTACACCATTTAACTTGGCATTTTTACATTCTACGAAATTTCCTATATGAGTGTCTTTTAGCTCGCATTTAGGACGCAAATGTGCCAAAGGACCTACATCAGAATTTTCAACAATACTATTTTCAATAACACTTGAACTTTTAATGATAGAATTAATAATCTTGCTTTTTCCTTCTATGCGAACATTTTCATATACTTCACACTCACCCACAAATTCCACATCCATTCCTATATAAGTGCTTTGTGGTAAATGAAAAATCACACCCTGTTTCATCCAGTGTTTTTTAATCTTTTCTTGCATTAAATTTTGTGCTATGTTTAACTCAAATTTATCATTTATCCCCATAAATTCATCTTCATCTACAAAAACAGCTTTGATACTTGCACCTTGTTTTTTAGCCAAAGAGATAGAATCGGTTAGATAGTATTCTTTTGCGGCATTATGATTATCTATAAGGGGTAGAATTTGTGCTAAAAGCTTAGACTCTATCACATATACACCCGCATTGCAAATACTCACTTTTCTTTCTTCTTCATTTGCGTCTTTAAATTCAACAATTTTTTCCACTTGATCATCTTTAATAATCACTCTTCCATAACTCTTAGCATCTCTTGCATTAAAAACAGCCAAACTAAGCTCACCTTCACTTTGAAGCAAAGCTTCCAAGCTTGTTTTTTCAACCAAAGGCATATCTCCGCAAAGAATTAAAACTTTTTCATTTTTAGGCGTAAAACCCTTTAGAGCACCTGCAGTACCTGGGAAATTAATCAAATCTTGTTCTAAAATTTGCGTTTTGGGAAAATGCTCTAAAATTTCTTTTTCAACGCGTTCTTTTTGATGAGATAAAACCACGCTCACATCTTCGCTTATAGCAAAAGCTTTTTCTAAAATATGCAAAATCATACTTTTTTGACACAGCTCTTGTAATACTTTTGGTTTTTCAGATTTCATTCTTGTTCCAAGCCCTGCTGCTAAAATCAAAATGGAAGTTTTCATTATAAAAAGCCTTTTGAGGATAATTTTATTTTAATTTTAACATTTTAAAGTTAAATTTTTCTCTAAATTAAAGCAAGTTAAACTCTTTTTTAGTGAGTAAAAGTTAAAATTAAGTTTCATTTTTTAATCAAGGTTTATTTTTGAAAAAAATTTTAACATTATTGTTTATCAGCGGTTTTTTTAGCGTTATTTTCGCTGCCGAAGCAACAATTCCTACGGTAAATTTAAGCCTAAGTGCTCCTGATACTCCTAATCAACTTGTTACAACCCTAAATATAGTCATAGTCTTAACCATACTTGCACTAGCTCCAAGTATAGTCTTTGTTATGACTTCTTTTTTGCGCTTGATCGTAGTTTTTTCATTCTTGCGTCAAGCCATGGGGACTCAAAGTATGCCGCCTAATACAATCTTAGTAACTTTGGCATTGATTTTAACCTTTTTTATAATGGAACCTGTGGCTACAAAGTCTTATAATGAAGGTATCAAGCCTTATTTAGCAGAGCAAATAGGCTATGAAGAAGCTTTTGCAAGAGGTGTAAAACCTTTTAAAGATTTTATGCTTAAAAACACACGCGAAAAAGATTTAGCTTTATTTTATCGCATACGCAACCTTCCCAACCCTAAAACCATTGATGATGTTCCGCTTACGGTTTTAGTTCCTGCTTTTATGATTTCAGAACTTAAAACTGCTTTTGAGATAGGCTTTTTGATTTATTTGCCGTTTTTAGTTATCGATATGGTTGTAAGTTCGGTTTTGATGGCGATGGGGATGATGATGCTTCCTCCTGTTATGATTTCATTGCCTTTTAAACTTTTGATTTTTGTTCTTGTAGATGGGTGGAATTTACTTGTTCAAAGATTGGTAGAAAGTTTTGTAACTTAAAAAAGGCTCAAGGCCTTTTTTAATTAAAAGAAAAATTGCAAATTTTCTTTCTTAAATGTATCTTTAACTTCTTTAAGATACTTCTCTCCTAGACTATCAAAAAGTCCATCTTTTTTACTTTGAGTGATAAAATCATCAAGTTCTTTTTTAAGCTCTTTGTTTCCTTTTTGTATAGCTATACCCCAAAATTCAGGATTTTCTTGAAAAGGTGCTAAAATCGCTCTTGTGGTATCTTGGTGTTTTTGCCAAGTTCTATAAATAGTAAGCTGATCATAAAAAAATCCATCTGCTTTGCCTTGTATAACCTCTAAAATAGCTGCATTTTCTTTATCAAATAAATGTATCGTAGCGTTTTTAAGATTTTTATTTGCATATAAATGTCCAGTAGAACCTCTCTTTAAAGCCAAAATTTTACCCTTTTGATCCAAATCTTTGATATTTTTAATATCTGAATTTAGGGGAGTTAAAATTGCCAAATTAGCTTGCGCATAAGGAATGCTAAAATCAACAGCTTTCTTACGATCATCAGTAATTGTCATAGAAGACATAATAAGATCAATTTTACCCGTTCTTAAAGCTGGTATCAGCCCATCCCAAGCGATATTTTTTACTATAAGCTTGTAATCATTTTCTTTAGCAAAAGCTTCCAAAAAATCAACGCTAATCCCACTTGCTTTTCCGTCTTTATCACTCATTTCAAAAGGTGGATAACCCAACTCCATACCTACAACCAAGTCTTTTGCAACCAAATTTAGAGCAAAAAACAAAGTTAAAAAATAAAATATTTTTTTCACTTTTTCTCCTTTATTGATTTTAAAAATTATACAAATTTTATCTTATTTTGTTATTAGAAAGAAAATGAATTTAAAATCTCAAATTTTACAAATCTATTTTACCCAAATCTTTAAATTTTGAAATAGAACATTTTGGATTTTAATATCGCAATTAAGTGATATTAAATCCTTTAAAATTGTTAAAGTTTATTAAAAATTTCATATTATAAAGTTGCCATATATTCGAAAAAACTACGATCTACCTCGAAACTTTTGCTTAATTGCCTTTTATTTATCAATTGCTTATCTCCTATAATACAATCTCTATTTTTATGCATAATAAGTATTTTATCTGCAAGTCTTTGAGCATTTTGTGGATAGTGAGTATTGATAATAACGCTTTTTCCTTTCTTTTTTAAAAATTCCAAAGTTTTTAAAACTCTATCTTGATTTTTAAAATCTAAATTAGACTCTGGTTCATCCAGCACAATCAATAAAGGTTCATTCACGAGTGCTCTAGCAAAAATCACCATTTGCAACTCTCCTCCGCTTAAACAATCACAAGTTTTTTGAGCTAAATGCATTATCTCTAAATCTTCCATGATTTCATTAGCTTTATCAATATGCTCTTTTTTAGGTATCGTTGTAATCTTAGTGTTAAAACCTAAAAGTATCATATCAAGAACCTTTAAGCCGATCTTTAAATTTTTAGCTTGCGGTATATAAGATATTTTAGAAAATAATTCCTGATGTGATATTGTTTCAACCGCTCTATTTTGCAAATAGCTTGCTCCATCAGCCCATTTAAGAAATCCCATGCAACATTGGATTAAAGTAGTTTTGCCCACTCCATTTCTACCAAGAATAGCCAAAACTTCACTTTTATCGATTGCAAAATTAATTCCTTTAAAAATTATCCTTTGGTTGCGGATAAAAGTTCCATTTTCTACTCTAAACAAGCTCACAATCTCATCTCTCCTTTCATTTTAAATAAAATAGCCATAAAAAATAATGACCCTATAATCGCACTAAGAATAGAAATAGGTATCTCTTCAGAACTCACAGAACGACTAAAAGTGTCGATAACAATCATAAACAAAGCGCCAATAATCAAACTAAAAGGAATGACTTTAGCCATATTGCTACCTACAATAATTCTAGCAATATGAGGAATAATAAGACCTACCCATCCTATAATTCCACATATACTAACAACACAAGAAACTATCAAAGTTGTAGCAAATATTAAAATAATCCTAAGACGAACAATATTAAGCCCTAAACTTTTAGCTTCATTATCATCTAGCATTAATAAATTATGCTTCCATCTATAAATCACTATGATAAGCCCCCCTATAAACATTCCTATGCAACAAAATACCAATTGTCCTAAATTACTCACACTTAAAGAGCCTAATAACCAATAAGTAATTGTTGGAAGAGTATCTTGAGGATCTGCTATATATTTTAATAAAGATATAAGACTTTGAAAAAAAGCTGTGATAATAATCCCACCCAAAACAATCATTATTCTATTACTATAATCTCTTGCGACTAATAAAGTTAAAAATAAGGTTAAAACCCCAAACACAAATGCAAAAAATGTAAGCATATAAACATTAGCCCCAAGTAATAATGCAAGCGCTGCACCAAATCCAGCCCCACTAGCTACTCCTAAGATATCTGGACTTGCTAAAGGATTTCTAAAAATAGCCTGAAAAGAAGCTCCTGAAGCCCCCAAAGAAGCTCCTACAAAAATTGCTAAAATAATACGAGGTATTCTGACATTAAAAAGAATATATTCTAATTTTTCATCTACTGAAGGTTGATCTAATACAACCGCGTAAATCACCTTTAGCATCTGCATATAAGAAATTTCATATCTTCCAATACCCATTACATAAAAACTTACTAGCACTAATATTAAAAAACCTATAATATACTTCAACATGACTTAATACTTATATGCAAATTTAACAAACGCGTTTATTCCAGGCTCCAACAAAGGATTTGTAAGAGCTCTAGCATAGGCTATATCTTCAGCTGTTGTAGGATTTCGTCCTTTTTGATTAAAAAGATTTTCAACTCCAAAAGTCAATTGCATATCTTTCCATTCTTTGTTAAAATGCTTCAAATCAACCCCTACATTAATATCTGTAATTGTATAACTGCTTGTTTCTCTTTCTTGAGTAGAATCTATTCGATTTTTACCAAGATATGCCTTTTGAATCCATTTTATATATCCCCAATTAAATTCATATCCTAAAGCTAAATTACCATATAAAGGTGCGATATATGCAAGAGGCTTATCAGCTGTCTTGTCTTGACCATAATTATAGGCTGCTATAATATCAACAAGCCAATTTTCCATAATTCTATGGTGACTTTCAAATTCAATCCCTTGAATATAAGCCTTACCGATATTTCGAGCTTGTACCTTGCCTCCTCCTATGTTTATATTTTGTATCATATCTGTATAATCTGTTCTAAAAAACACCAAAGAACCATAATGACTACCCTCTTGATATCTTCCACCTATTTCATAAGTTTGTGCATATTCTGGTTTTAAATCGTGATTTGCTTCTGAAGTGGCACTAGGAAATAAACCTGTTGTTCCAGGGCTTTTAAAATTCTGACTTACATTACCTATCAATGCAATTTTATCATTAATATAATACAAAGCACCTATACTTCCCGTTAAGGCATCTGAAGTCTTTTTTTTATGGCTATTTAAAAAATCCGTCATATCTTGCGTTTCATTTGTAAATTTATTGCTGCCAATTTGTGTGATTATATAATCATAACGCAAAGAACTCGACAATATCCAATTATCATTAAGTCTATAATCATCTTTTATGTACGCAGCAATCTCTGTATCAATAGTCGATCTTGAAGTAGTAACTTCTTGATTGCTAATTTGATTGATTTGTTTTGTTGGAGTAGGAGATATTGCACTTAAAACACTTAAACCATAACCTAAAGAATGCCTATCAATCTCTTTATTAAAATTTAATGCTCCTCCTACTTGATTGGTATTGTGCACAAGCTGATGAATAAAGCTTTCTCCTATGCTACGCCTATCAATCCATAAATCTGTATCATAATGCCTCCAATATAAATAAGCATCCATCTTATCTGCAATTTCTAGATCATAAACTTCCACACCTCCTCTTATATAATACTCATACATTGGATCCTCGTTTCTTACAATCCCATAATAACTACCTGGTTTTGCATGAATTCCACCCGCATTATAAGTATTAATTTTTTGAAATTTTCCTTGAGTGTAATAACGAATATTATCCTTAGTATAACCTATGTTAAAATCTGTCCCATAGGATTGATATTTAGAATTTTTAGCAATGCCTTCTGGGGTTCTAAAATCATTACCCTTGCGCCCATGAATTCCTAGTAAAATATCCCAGCCATCACCGCCCCCTAATAATTCTGCCCTACTTCCAAATCCTGCATTAACACTATTAAATTCTAAAGCTCTAATCTTAGCATCCATTTTAAAGGGTTCATTTATATCGCCGTTATAGCGTCTTGTCTTAAAATTGATAACCCCATTAATTGCATTAGAGCCATATAAGGAAGAAGCTGATCCTCTAATTACCTCTATGCCCTCTAAAGAATTAGGATCGATCATATTAAGCTCTAAAGTGCTTCTTCCTGTTACTCTTACCCCATCTATTGCGATAATAGAACGAGAATTATTAGAATTCATTCCCCTTACGCTTAATTGACCCCCAACTCCGCCCGAGCGAGAATACATAATACCAGGAACTGATTCAAGCAAACCTTGAACTCCACCACTTCCACCTTTACTTAAAATATCTTTTTGACTTACAACACTTACACTTCTAGTTGGTAACTCTTCTTCCAATTGCAAAATGTCCCAAACTACATCATCGTTTATCTCATCTCCTGCTACAACGATTTTATCAAGAGAATAAGTTTTTACATCAGCTTCTTGAGCCAACAAACAAGAACTAATCAAACTTATATAAAAAAACTTTTTCATATTCTTCTTTCTTTGTATAAAAATTAATTTAAAATACCTGCATTAGGACTAGGATTTAGAATTTTATGTAAATCATTATCATCTAAAGAAATGCCAAAATACTGCATAAAATGCTTCTTGTAAATTTCCTCTATATTGATATCTTTAAAAGCACTAGGATAATTTTTTTGCGCCATAAACATTAAAGTAGGTGCCAAATCAAGACTTGGAGCAAAAGGACGATAGGTGGCTAAAGGCAATTTGTAAACACGCCCTTCTTTAACCGCTTTCATATTTTTCCATTCTTTATTTTGCAACAAATCTTCTGGCATTAAAGGGGTAAAGTTTGAAATATAGATTACATCTGGATCGCTTTTGTAAATCTCCTCTATATTGATTTTATTTCCTAAGATTTCTCCTAAAGGATTTTCAGCTCCACTTTTTGTAATCAAATAATGGCTAAAAACTCCAGATAAAATACTGCCTTTATCTATCTGGCGAATAATAATCGCTTTAATCCTATGTTCTCCAACACGCGAAGCTATAAAATTTTCTACTTGCGTAATCTCATCTAGTAATTTCTTATTGTTTTGTTGTATAGAAAAATACTTCTCTAAAGAAACAAGCCAATGTTCTAATGTTTTTTTAGAATTATAATTATCCACATTTGTAGTTAACTCAACAACATTTAAGCCTGCTTTTCTTAGTGCACTGCAAAGCTTTATATTTGCAACACCACATATATAAATATCTGCGTTTATTGCTATTAACTCTTCCAAATTTTCACTATTTCCAACTTTGGCTTGTTTATATTCTTGATGATATTTTGAAGCCAAAGAGTTCTCCATGGCATTAAAAGAGGCCTTTGGCATATATACAATTTTAGCATCCGTCCAAAAAGCCACCACAGAAGCAAGAGGCCAAAGTCCTCCTATAATGGCCACTCTTTGTTCACCATAAACGCAACTCACCATCACAAAAAACATTACAACCATCTTATGAATCATTATCTAAATCCTTGTAAAATCAATAATTATTTTTATAGATAGAAAACATCTTCTACTTATGCCGAATATCTTCCTCAACCCAAGATATAAATTTTTCTAAAAAGGGGATAGTAATGGGCATAAATCCCTGTCCAATATGATAATCTGGATCTAAAGAAGTAACATACATATTTCCTTTAAAACTTGTAGCATCTTTATACAAAATACTCCTACCTAATTCATCTACTATAATTTTTTCGCAACCTTCTTTTATATTGTAAAATCCATGATAATGCCATTTGCACTCTTTGATATCTAAAAATTGCCAAATATTGTTGTTTTTATCGTATTGATACAAAGGTAAATCAGCCCCCTTGTGTATCCACCACCAAAAATTTACTTGTGTTTCTTCAAAATCAATATATGGCAAATAATCCGCCTTTACATCCCCAAAACTAACAATATGTCCTCCATTTTTCAGATACTCTAAAAATTTATCTTTATTTTGAAGTAAAAATCCTACATTTAACCTAGAAGCAATTACAATATAATCATAAACCATCAAATCTATAGCTTTTAATTCCGGAAGATAAATTCTTTCTTGAAACATATCGCCAAACTTTCCATTATTTACCTTGAAAAAATTTTGATTATGAAATGCACCACCAGTTATAATTGCTCGCTTCATTTTATCCCCTTTGGCTTGCCATTTTTAATTATTTTGCTAAGCCATAGCAAAAAATTAAACCCTATTCTCTTTGCTGTGCTTTGTTCAAATAAGCCATAATTAAACAAATCTGCACCCGCTGTGCTTACTATAACCCCGCTAGTAGTATCATAATCAATATAAGCGACACACTGATTAAAATTGTCTTTCAAGACTATTTCTGATTTTTTTGGTGGCTCAAAATATCCTCTAGTAAAAAAACCACACACTCCTCTTCTATAAGTAATATCATAATCTTTAACCCCACGAGTGATTTCATGCCCATTCGTCTGTATCACTCTATCCTTGATAGGATATTTACTCTCCTTATAAAGCATATTTCCTGGCAACCATTCTAAAAAATTGGCAGCAAAGCTAATAAAAATTCCACCTCTATCTAAAAAATCTTCTATTTTATGCCTGTATTTATATAATAAAATTTGATCAATTCCTGTTTCAACTAGCACAACCCTATAATCTTTAAATGCACAATCTTTAATAAATTCTTTATAGGCGTCAACCTTAAAAAAAATACCATCATAATAATCATCATTATTAATTTTTGCCATATCGAAATTGTTTTGCGTATCAAGAATTAAAATACCGCCTTCTTTTTTCAAGAAATTAAACTCTTCTTGGCATAAAGAAAAATCAATCATTAAAGCATTCCTTTATTATTTAATAATAAGAATGATTATTATATTTAAAAAAAATAAAAACTAAATAAAACCTTTATACCGATAAGAATTCTATTAATTAGCTTATTGTTTAATCAATTAACTTCATATAAAATTAAATTATAAATAGAAAAAATATTATAAAATTTTTTATATTATTTAAAAACAATAACTATAAGCTTTATCAAAATAAAAGTTTTATAAAACTTATAAAAATATAAATTTATATAGCTTGAAATTTTTGTTGCGGCATAAAATCATAAAGGTAATTATTTACAAATACTTGATCCAAGTTATGGAGAATATATCAGTTCTAAAAGAGAATTTTATAGTGTTTGGGATAGATACAATAAAGGTGGATTTGCTTTAGTTGTTAATCCTAAAAAACAACTCAAAGATTACAAACTCAATTTACCCAAATCTTTAAATTTTGAAATAGAACATTTTGGATTTTAATATCGCAATTAAGCAATATTAATTTCTTTTTATTTACTTCCTAAACCCTAGTCTGTCCTATAAGATTATTTAATCTATCCATTATAGAATTAACATAAGAATTTATACTTTCACTGCTTGCTTTCCAGCCATTAGCTTTTGCTTGATTAAGCTCTCTTTCAAACCAAGCTCCACCACCATAACCTATGTGATTTTGCCATTTAATTCCTTTTTCCATTGCATATATATCTGCATCAAGCCAACCCTCTTGTGCATAGCCTTTTAATAAACTTGCAAAATCAACCTTACCTGTCATAATGTCATCTAAGGAAGCTAATGATCCATCAAAGCTTTCTTTAGCCATAGCTTCTTTGTGAGATTTAACTATAGGATTCATTGTGGTATTGCCACCTTTTAAAACATCAGCACCCGTTGATTTTAAAAAACTCATAAATAAAGCTTCTTTAGAATAACTTCCATCTTCATTTTGTGGATAAACTGACATATCAGGATTAAAAGTATATTTGTTTGATGTATTTTGAGTTTGCATACTTTGTGGAGTGAAATTTAATGGTTGCAAGCCTGTATTAATATGTCCTAATATTCCTAATTGTTCTATTTCATTGTATTGTTCTTGGGTGTTGTAATAATTTGTTATAGTTTTGCTTTCCAAATTTAAAGGTGAAGCAAAATCAAAATCTCCTACTGACATACTTACACCCTTAGGTAAACTATTTAAATCTACTTCGGTAAAACTTGTTTTATTCGCATTGTTAAAAGTGTGATTTAATATCTCATCAAATTTGTTATAATATTGTTTTATGGTATTTGCCATATCTATATTAGAATAATAACTGCTTACTCCTAAATAATTAGCTGTATGAGCATTAAAATCTGTATTATACCTCTCTATCTCATCTAAAGTAGATTTATGTATCTTAAAATCTTCAGGTAATCCTGCGGCTTTATTAAAATCTTCTCCCATATAACCATCTTTATCTACACTATAACCATAAGCTGTATTGGTAGAAGTGCTTATATCTGCTTGTTTGAATTTTAAAGTATAAATAGAGTTTTTAAATTCACTTGATATATCATAATTAGGAGAACTTGTCTTGCTACTTATACTAAAATTAGTGTTATTGCTAGTATTTGTTGTATTAGTAGAATTTAATACTTCACTTCTTGCTAGAGTTTGTGAATTTTCACTTTGAATTTCATTTAACTTACTAGCATTTTGTTTTAAAAAAGCATTAGCAAAACTTATTTTAGAATTTTCTTTACTTTCTTTATTAGCTTTTGCTTGTGAAAGTATAGAACCATAGTTTGAGTTATCATTGATGCTAAAGATACTCATATTAATTCCTTGATTTAGATTTTTCTATTTTTTTATATAGATAAATAAGTTTTTAACCTACTTATCCATAACCCTTAAACCCTAGTTTGTCCTATAAGATTATTTAATCTATCCATTATAGATCCAACATAAGAATTTATACTTTCACTACTTGCTTTCCAGCCATTAGCAAGAGCTTGTTTAATCTCAGCGTCTAAAGCCCAATTGCCTAAAGCTTGCTTAGGAGACATGCCCTTTTCATACATATAAAGCTCTCCAGCTATACGACCTCTATCAAGTTCATATTTTAATAAACTTGCAAAATCAACCTTACCTGTCATGATATCAGTCAAATCAACGCTAGTGGTTGAAAAACTCTCCTTAGCCATAGCCCTATTGTAAGCTTCTACTTTTGGATTAAGTGTAGTTTTTGGACTCTCAACGGGTTGTCCATTTTGAGCTTTTAAAAAACTCATAAATAAATCTTCTTTAGTATAAGTTCCATCTTCATTTTTTGGATAAAATGACATATCAGGTTTAAAATCACATTCATATTTAGCTTGAGAAACATTTTTTATTTCTTCTAAGGATAAACCTAAGGTTTCAGGTTTTAAACCATTAATCATATTTCCAGAATCAGCCCAAAGATCATCAGCTTTCTCTGCTTGTTCTGATGTTTGATAGACATTTGAAACTAAAGCTCCAGAAAAGTCTGTTAAATGAGTAATATTCATTCTATTATTTGGATCATTAAAATTCATACATTTATCTCCACCTACAGCATATCCACTAGGCATAGAATTTATATCTGCTTCACTAAAACTTGTTTTATCACTTGGAAAGCTTTGGCTTAAAGCATTAGAAAAAAGATTGTAGTATTGTTTTATGGTTTCAGCCATATCTATATTAGAATAATATTTATCTACACCTAGATATTCTCTTATATCAGAAACATTATATTCAGCCACTCTCTCTATCTCATCCAAAGTAGATTTATGTATCTTAAAATCTTCAGGAAGTCCCGCAGCTTTGTTAAAATCACTTCCCATATAACCATCTTTATCTACACTATAACCATAGGCTGTATCAGTGCTTAAATCTACTTGTTTATATTTTAAAGTATAAATAGAGTTTTTAAATTCACTTGATATATCATAATTAGGAGAACTTGTTTTAGAAAAATAATTAGATATATTAGTGGAATTTGAACTATTGTTTAATACTTCACTTCTTGCTAGAGTTTGTGAATTTGCACTTTGAATTTCATTTAATTTACTAGCATTTTGTTTTAAAAAAGCATTAGCAAAACTTATTTTAGAATTTTCTTTACTTTCTTTATTAGCTTTTGCTTGTGAAAGTATAGAACCATAGTTTGAGTTATCATTGATGCTAAGGATACTCATATTAATTCCTTGATTTAGATTTTTCTATTTTTTTATATAGATAAACAAGTTTTTAAACCTACTTATCCATAACCCTTAAACCCTAGTTTGTCCTATAAGATTATTTAATCTATCCATTATAGATCCAACATAAGAATTGATACTTTCACTGCTTGCTTTCCAGCCATTAGCTTTTGCTTGATTAAGCTCTCTTTCAAACCAAGCTCCACCACCATAACCTATGTGATTTTGCCATTTAATTCCTTTTTCCATTGCATATATACCTGCATCAAGCCAACCCTCTTGTGCATAGCCTTTTAATAAACTTGCAAAATCAACCTTACCTGTCATAATGTCATCTAAGGAAGCTAATGATCCATCAAAGCTTTCTTTAGCCATAGCTTCTCTAAAAGATTGGATTATGGGGTTAATTTTAGTATCACCACCTGCTAAAACTTCTGCACCACCAGAGGATTTTAAAAAACTCATAAATAAAGCTTCTTTAGAATAACTTCCATCTTCATTTTTTGGATAAAATGACATATCAGGATTAAAAGTATCTCTTGCACTGTCTTGATCTAAATTTTGAGTTTGCATACTTTGAGGAGTAAAATTTAATGGCTGCAATCCCACGTTAATATGTGCAATCGTTCCTAATTGTTCCATTTCATCGTATTGTTCTTGGGTATTGTAATAATTTGTTATGGTTTTATCTTCCAAACGATAAGGTATTTCTAAATTTTTATTATTTAAACTATATCCTTTAGGCAAACTATTTAAATCTGCTTCACTAAAACTTGTTTTATTGGTATCGTTAAAAGTATGATTAATAATATCATTGAATTTATCATAGTATTGCTTGATAGTATTTGCCATATCTATATTATCATAATATTTATCCACACCTAGATATTCTTTTGTTTTTGTATCATAAAAGTTATTCTCAGCTACTCTCTCTATCTCATCTAAAGTAGACTTATGTATTTTAAAATCTTCAGGCAATCCTGCAGCTTTGTTAAAATCACTTCCCATATAGCCATCTTTATCTACACTATAACCATAAGCTGTATCAGTGCTTAAATCTGCTTGTTTATATTTTAGAGTATAAATAGAGTTTTTAAATTCACTTGATATATCATAATTAGGAGAATTTGTCTTACTACTTATACTAAAATTAGTATTATTGCTAGTATTTGTTGTATTAGTAGAATTTAATACTTCACTTCTTGCTAGAGTTTGTGAATTTGCATTTTGAATTTCATTTAATTTACTAGCATTTTGTTTTAAAAAAGCATTAGCAAAACTTATTTTAGAATTTTCTTTACTTTCTTTATTAGCTTTTGCTTGTGAAAGTATAGAACCATAGTTTGAGTTATCATTGATGCTAAAGATACTCATATTAATTCCTTGATTTAGATTTTTCTGCCTTCAACCTAAATATATTAAAATCATACAAGCAAAATTTGTTCCACTTTGGATAAGTGGAACGAGGAAATAGTTTAGTATTGATTTTTAAAATCTTTTAAAACATCATAAGCAGGACTTCCATTCCAAGCCCAAATATCACGAAGAGTTCCTGTGCTTTTTTCATAACTTTGTAAATAATAATCTTTTTGATTATTTACATAGCGAATTTTACCAAGAACTATTCTTCCAGAATCAATCCCTATTTTTTGTGCAGTAGCCTCTTCGCCATGCCATCCGCCCTCTGTAGCTACATAAGCATAACTTGGAATAGCCCCATGAAAATCATAACTTGGATCTCTATAAAAATAAGTTCCACCCTTAACCTCTTTCATCTCATCAAGGCTAAGAACTTTAACACCTGCACTATTATCACTAATTGCTCCATTACTGACTTTAGCAAGAATATCTTCTGCAAAAGCAGAACTTGCGAATAAAGCACCTAAAGCTACAACACTCAATAGTTTTTTAAACATTTTAGCTCCTTGTTTTAAAATGTAATATAATTCATTTTATCATAATAAATGCCCTAAATCAAATTTAACAAAGTATCTATGTTATAGATATTTGAAAAATAGATATAATGATTTTATGGTATTTGTGAAAGTTTTTTATTTTTTAAAAAAATGTATAAAATTGTAATAAAGCTAATCTAAAATATAAACAAATAATTTTTTATATTGTATTACAATTTAACTCAATTAATCTTGCAATGGACAAGTGTTAGGAATAATGAGATTGAAAGAGATGAGTAAATTATAGAGAACAATGATATCAAAATATAGTAATTTAAAGATAAATAAAGAATGATGTAAAGTAAGAAAATAAGAATAATAAAAGTATATTGCATTTAAATATATTTTGTACTACAATTATTGTATTAATTTTTTTATGTCTATAAATTTTAAGGATGATTTATATAATGCATAAACATAAGTTAAATATAGATGAGCAAATACAATATATGCAAAATCTAGGTATAAAATTTGTTCTTATTGATAAAGAAAAAGCAAAAAAATTTTTAAGTGAAAGCAATTATTTTTTTAAAATTAAAGTTTTTGCAAAAAATTATGATAAAGATCAACATAATAAATATATACGATTAGATTTTGCATATCTAAGGGAAATAAGTATTATAGATACTTTATTAAGAGATATTATATTAGAATTATGTTTAACTTGTGAACATTTGCTTAAAACACAAATTAATACCCATTGTAGCAATGATGAAAATCAAGATGGATATAAAATAGTTAAAGACTTTTTATCGTCTAATAAAGAACCTTCAGCTCTTATGTTATACAAAAAGCAAAGAAAGTGTAACATATATCAAAAAAAATTATATAGAAAAGTATTATATAGAAAATAATGGAAAATGGGAAAATCATTTTGCCTTATGGAATTTTATTGAGATATTGACTTTTTCAGAGTTCGTTAAATTTTATCAATTTTATTGCAATATAACAAAAATGCAAAGCTGTAGTTTTGTTGATCAAATAAGCAAATTAAGAAATGCTTCAGCTCACAATTTTTGTATTTTAAACAATCTTAGATCTTATGAAAATTTTTCCTTTAAACCAACAAAACATTTGCAAACCAAAATGAGAAAGTTATCAATTGTTAGTAAAAATAAAAAATTAACATATTTAGAAAATCCACTTATACATGATTGTATATGTTTATTATTTCTTATAAAAGAGTTATGCCCACCAAAAATGCTAAAAAAGATTAAAAAGAAATTATTTGATTTTATAAAGCGTTCTAGAAAAAAGAAGCAATATTTTATTGATAATCAGCATATTGTATCAAGCTTTAACTTTATGATTAAGTCACTTTTAAGAATAATTTAATTACAATTTTAACATAGAACAAAAAAATGGGATCCATTTTTAGCGAGAATAGTTGCAAGACTATTCTTTTGTTTTTATTTATATACTTTTTAAAATCAGCTACAGCAAAGAAAACAAAGAATAATATATTTAATGCCGAGATTACAGATAATAAACAAACTTAAAGAGATGGATTATGTCTGTTAATGATAAAAATAAAAAAGCATTTAGTTATAAAAATAAAGATAGAAAAAACAGGAAATTTTTAAATAAAAATTTTAATAAGTCATCAAGCTACAAGACTAATTTTTCAGGGTCATTATTTGCGAATACATCTTTTATTGCTACAAAGTTTAAATTTTGTAGTTTTTATGGAGCAAAATTTGAATCTTGTCTATTTAAAGGAACATTGTTTAGAAAATGTAATTTGATAAATGCAATTTTCAAAAATTGCATTATTAAAGCTTCTAATTTTGATAGATCTAAAATAAAAGATTGCAAATTTTATGATTGTAAAATATTAAGTAATTCTAAAGATTTTAAAATAATTCCTGAAAATAATTTAATAAATACAATAATTTTACAAAATTCTCCAAAAATTAGTTTATTTGATCCTAAATTGGTTGAAATTGTTGAAAACTTGAGGAGTAATGCATATATAAGAAAGTCTCAAACTTTGCATAGAAAAAAAGGTTTATTGGACACTGTCTCGCTTAAAATATTAGTATGTCAATATGGTGAACAATTTTTAATTGATAATTTGCCAAAACTTCCTTCATTAATTTCTAATGATTTTCATACTTTAAGTTATATTCAAAAAATATTAAATGATTTAAAAATATGATATAATACTCTACCTCGGTCCTCTAGTTTTCACATGCAACCGATCACTAAGTAAATGTTGGTCTACGGACGGAAAGCGAGGAAAAAACATTTATAATTAAAAAATTAGTGGAGGTGTTGCCTATGGTAATGGATTTAATGACAATAATTTCCTTTGTGATTTTAATAAGTTATAAGGTTTTGAGTTGTTTTGGTTTTGCATGTGAAAATGGGATAATATATTTAATATTTTCATCTAAAAACAATTTTGTTGTTTAGTTTCATTATTCCTATTTAGATTTTTTAAAATCTTTGCAGATTTTGGCACAAAATCACTTTTGTAGTTTTTTGCTTACTCATTTTTTCTATTTCTTCCATAACAATGCGATTATCTTCTCTTAATGCCTCTAAATAATCCTTTCTTTTGTATTTTGGAGTGTTATCTCCTGTAATGCTTTTTAGCTCCACAATTTCTTTTTCAAGATTTTCTATCTTATTTTTATTGAGTTGAGTAAATTTTTCTAAGTCATTATAAAAATTGTTTAATCTCTTTACAAAACCACCAAAATTTACATAACTTTCCAATTTAAAAAAAGTTTTTTCATCTCTTTTATAAATCAAATTTTCAGGCTCCATTATTGTTTTACCATCAGTAGTACTCACATAAAAATTAAGAGTGTTTAAATCTGTTCTTTCTCCACTTACAAGCAATCCTTTAAACTCCAAAACCTTATATTCTTTTTGATAGTCATCAGCTATGGTTTTAACAATCTTTTCAAAATTTCTTTCAAGTTCTGCTTGTCTGCTTTTGTTTAGATCACTCGTATCATTTTTAAAGACAATGAAATCTTTTGTATAAACATGTGATTAAAGAAACTCTATGCGAATATTGTCCAAACAGCCTATGGTTCATAACACAAAACGAACTCAAATGCTTTTGCACATCAATGCACTCAATCAGTTACAGCAAGGAGAGCGAGGACGATCCGATAATATCTTGCGATGGACAAGTGCTAGGAATAATGAGATTAAAAGAGATGGATAATTTATAAAAGAAAGGAATAAAATATAAAGAATATACTAAAAATTTGGAACGCTCCTTGCTTAATTTTTCAAAGCAATATTTTAAAAGGTAAAAAATGAAAAAAATTATTCTTATTTTGGCAGTTTTAAGTGGTTGTCTTTTTGCTAGTGATGAGTTAAATATAGACAATTTGTTTAAAAAGCAAATAGGCTTAAGAAGCATTACAAGTTTATCCTTGCTTAGCACAGGAAATCCTCACTCTTATTACATTTATCCAAATATTGGAGTAAATGGAGATTTAAATGTTTGGAATGATACAAAGCAACTTTATTTGAATCAAACTTTTATTTATACGCTTACACCTAATTTCGATTTACTTATTTCAGGCGGTGGAAATTATGCAAGACAAGAGTATAACAATATTATTTCAGGTGCTTTTACAAGCAAAAATACTTTAAATTTTGATTCTTTATGGATAGGCTTTATTTATACAGGAGAAAGCATTGCTGACTTTGTTCCGCAGATTAAATTTCAAACAGCGATCATTCAAAGAGAAAAAACAGTTTTGCAAACTAAAAACTTTTATTTTCAATCCCAAAACCTAGAGGCAAGTTTAAGAGGATATAGCGATCCAGTGGTATATAGTATTTATACAGGATTTGGTTATAATGCCCAAAGAAAATTTAAAATCGCAAAAATAGATTATGGCAATAGTATTTACTTTGGTGGAAATTTATCTATAATTTTAAGCCCTAAAATTACTTTGGATTTAGGAGCAGAACAAAGATTTCAAACCGAACAAAAAATCAATGGTGTAAAAAATTCAGAAATCAGATCAATTCCTACAATTAGTGGCGGTTCTACTTATAGCATAAATCAAGATACTGCTGTTTCAGTCAGTGCAAGTCTAGGTGGAAGCTCTGCTGCTCCTGATGCAATTTTTGGTATCAATCTATGGAAAAAATTCTAAAAATAGCATTAATGGTTGCTCTTTTGCCTTTGTTTTTAAAGGCAGAATTTGTAGTCAAATCTTATGCTGAAATCAAAAATGAAAAAGTTGTAAGGCAAAATTATGAAGAATCTTGTGGTGCTGCTTCTTTGGCTACGCTTATTAATACACTTGATGATAATAATTTAACAGAATTAGATTTATTAAAAACCATGAGTGGACAAAAACTTTATACAGATATGGTAAGCTTTGCGGATTTAAATGATGCAGTAAAAAAGCTTGGCTATGAAAGCAAATCTTATAAAGTCGATAGAAAGATTTTAGAAAATATTATATCTGTCCCTATTTTAGTTAAAATTGAAGATGATCCACGCTTTCCACATTTTGTAGTGATTATAAATCATAAAGGTAATTATTTGCAAATACTTGATCCAAGTTATGGGGAATATATCAGTTCTAAAAGAGAATTTTATAGTGTTTGGGATAGATACAATAAAGGTGGATTTGCTTTAGTTGTTAATCCTAAAAAACAACTCAAAGATTACAAACTCAATTTACCCAAATCTTTAAATTTTGAAATAAAACATTTTGGATTTTAATATCGCAATTAAGCGATATTAATTTCTTTTTATTTACTTCCTAAACCCTAGTCTGCCCTAAAAGATTATTAAGTCTATCCATTATAGAATTAACATAAGAATCTATACTTTGGCTACTTGCTTTCCAACCATTAGCAAGAGCTTGTTTAATTTCAGCGTCTAAAGCCCAATTACCCATAGCAGATTCTTTAGGAATGTTATTTTCATACATATATAAATCACCTTCTGCTATGCCACGCTCTGCCCAATATCTAAAAAAGCTTTTAAAATCACTTTTACCTGTCATAATACTATCAATGTTAATTGCAGGACCACTAAAGCTTTCTTTAGCCATAGCCCTATTATGGACTTCTATTATAGGATTAAGTGTTGTTTTTGGACTATATAAAACACGCCCTTCTTGAGATTTTATCAAGCTCATAAACAAAGTTTCTTTAGAATAGCTTCCATCTTCATTTTGTGGATAAACTGACATATCAGGATTAAACCGCCAATCATCACCTTTAGAAACATTTTTAATTTCTTCTAAGGATAAGCCTAAGGTTTCGGGTTTAATTCCCTTTATTAATCCTGCAGAATCAGAGTAAATACTATTTGCTTCATTAAATTGCTCTTGGTTTCTATACACATTTGAAATTGAAACATCAGAATAATCAGCTATACTCTTAATAGCAATATCATTATTTCTTATAGGATCAGGATTTTGAAAAATACCATAACCATTATAAAATCCATTTATAGCATACCCCTTAGGCATAGAATTTATATCTGCTTCACTAAAACTTGTTTTATCATTTGGAAAACTTTGGCTTAAAGCATTAGAAAAAAGATTATAATATTGTTTTATAGTTTCAGCCATATCTATATTAGTATAATACTCGCTTACGCCTAAGTATTCTTTTATACTTGAAGCAACAGGATCATTTTCAGCAGCTTTTTTAATCTCGTCCAAAGTAGATTTATGTATCTTAAAATCTTCAGGTAATCCCGCAGCTTTGTTAAAATCACTTCCCATATAGCCATCTTTATCTACACTATAACCATAAGCTGTATCAGTGCTTAAATCTACTTGTTTATATTTTAGAGTATAAATAGAGTTTTTAAATTCACTTGATATATCATAATTAGGAGAACTTGTCTTACTACTTATACTAAAATTAGTATTATTGCTAGTATTTGATATATTAGTAGAATTTGAGTTACTGCTTAATACTTCACTTCTTGCTAGAGTTTGTGAATTTGCATTTTGAATTTCATTTAATTTACTAGCATTTTGTTTTAAAAAAGCATTAGCAAAACTTATTTTAGAATTTTCTTTACTTTCTTTATTAGCTTTTGCTTGTGAAAGTATAGAACCATAGTTTGAGTTATCATTGATGCTAAAGATACTCATATTAATTCCTTGATTTAGATTTTTCTATTTTTTTATATAGATAAATAAGTTTTTAAGCCTACTTATCCATAACCCTTAAACCCTAGTTTGTCCTATAAGATTATTTAATCTATCCATTATAGATCCAACATAAGAATTTATACTTTCACTACTTGCTTTCCAACCATTAGCTTTTGCTTGATTAAGCTCTCTTTCAAACCAAGCTCCACCACCATAACCTATGTGATTTTGCCATTTAATTCCTTTTTCCATTGCATAAATACCTGCATCAAGCCAACCATCTTGTGCATAGCCTTTTAATAAACTTGCAAAATCAACCTTACCTGTCATAATGTCATTTAAAGCAATACTATCACCATTAAAACTTTCTTTAGCCATAGCCCTATTGTAAGCTTCTACTTTTGGATTAAGTGTAGTTTCTGAACTCTCAACAGGTTGTCCGCTACCATATGATTTTAAAAAACTCATAAATAAAGTTTCTTTAGAATAATTTCCATCTTCATTTTGTGGATAAACTGACATATCAGGATTAAATTGCCAATCTTCACCTTTAGAAATATTTTTGATTTCTTCCAAAGATAAACCAAAACTATGTCCATTTATGCCATCTATTAAAGATCCTGATTGTATATATAAACTTTCAGCTTCTTTCATTTGTTCAGGGATTTGATAAATATTTGTAATAAAAGAATTTGAAAAATCTCTTAGGTGAGTGATATTCATTCTATTGCTTGAATCATTAAAATCCATCGATTTTATTCCATTTATAGCATACCCCTTAGGCATAGAATTTATATCTGCTTCACTAAAACTTGTTTTATCATTTGGAAAACTTTGTTCTAAAGCATTAGAAAAAAGATTGTAGTATTGTTTAATGGTTTCAGCCATATCGATATTAGTATAATACTCGCTTACGCCTAAGTATTCTTTTATACTTGAAGCAACAGGATCGTTTTCAGCAGCTTTTTTAATCTCGTCCAAAGTAGATTTATGTATCTTAAAATCTTCAGGAAGTCCCGCAGCTTTGTTAAAATCACTTCCCATATAGCCATCTTTATCTACACTATAACCATAAGCTGTATCAGTGCTTAAATCTACTTGTTTGTATTTTAGAGTATAAATAGAGTTTTTAAATTCACTTGATATATCATAATTAGGAGAACTTGTTTTACTACTTATACTAAAATTAGTGTTATTGCTAGTATTTGTTGTATTAGTAGAATTTAATACTTCACTTCTTGCTAAAGTTTGTGAATTTGCACTTTGAATTTCATTTAACTTACTAGCATTTTGTTTTAAAAAAGCATTAGCAAAACTTATTTTAGAATTTTCTTTACTTTCTTTATTAGCTTTTGCTTGTGAAAGTATAGAACCATAGTTTGAGTTATCATTGATGCTAAAGATACTCATATTAATTCCTTGATTTAGATTTTTTTGCCTTCAATCTAAATATATTTTATAAATAATACAAGCAAAATTTGTTCCACTTTGGAATAAATTATTCTCCCAAATAAATTCGCAAAGCCCTTTCATAGTCTTCTTGGGTGTCAATCCCCATGCTATCAGTGTTAATTTGAAGCATTTTTATCTTTTTGCCATTTTCAATAGCTCTTAATTGCTCTAGTTTTTCAGCTTTTTCAAGAGCAGAATTTTCCAAAGTGCAAAATTCACGCAAAGCTTTAACGCTATAAGCATAAATTCCTAAATGTCCTTTAAAACTTTCCTCATAGTCTGCCCTTTCGTAAGGAATTTTCGCTCTTGAAAAATATAAAGCAAAATTATTTTTATCGCAAACCACTTTCACCAAATTCGGATCGCTTGCATCATCTTTACTGATATCCTTATAACAACTCGCCATAAAAGCTTCTTGTTTCAAACAAGAATTAGCAAATTCTTTAAATTTGGCTAAATTCTCGCATTCTATAAAGGGTTCATCTGCTTGTACATTGATGATGATTTCATCATCTTTTAGGTTAAGCTTTTTACAAGCTTCATTGATCCTATCTGTGCCACTTTCATGATTTTTACTTGTTAAAACCGCGTTAAAGCCATATCTTTTAGCGATTTCTAGCACTTTTTCATCATCTACTGCTATACAAACCTCATCCACACTCGAAACTTGCTTAGCAGTAGCGATAAACATAGGTACACCGCCTATATCGCAAAGAATTTTCTCAGGAAAACGCGTTGAAGCTAATCTTGTCGGTATAATAATCATTTTTTAATCCATTCTAAAATTTCACCTTCGATATCCCCTATCTCATAGACTTTTTCATCAGCATTTTTAAGATCAAAAAGCTCTAAAAGATCTTTTTTGATATCTACTTTAAATTCTTTAGCCAAAAGCTCAAAATCTGCCTTTTCATCCTTGCATTCTCTACCAAAAAGTGCTTTTACCATACTTGGAGTAAATTTAGTCCATTCTGCTGTTGAAGTGATGATGCTTGGCTTTGAAGTATCAAGCATTTTAAAGCAAGTTGCAGTATGCGGATCGATTAAAATTTTACTCTCTTTAATAAAATTCATACATTCTTCATCGGTACAAAAATCAGCTTCAAAATCCTCTTGCAAACTTTGTAACTCCTCTTTTTCTAATTTGAAATATTTCTCAGTTTTTAACAAATTCATCAATTCATTAGTCCTAAGATCTGAAAATTTAGAAAATAACAATCTTTCGATATTTGAAGAAATAAGTATATCCATAGCCGGAGAAATCGTCTTTTTTAAACTTCTATCCCTAAGATCATATTCTCCTTTGGTAAAAAAATCAGTAAGAATATTGTTAGCATTAGAAACAATTTTTATCTTAGAAATTTTAGCTCCCATCAATTTAGCATAATACGCCCCTAAAGCATTGCCAAAATTCCCACTTGGTACAAGAATTTCAATCTCTTCTTTAAACTCATGATAAAGTTTTAAGCTTGCATAGTAATGATAGATGATTTGAAATAAAATTCTACCAAAATTTACAGAATTAGCAGCGCAAAGTCCGTATCCTACTTTGCTCAATTCATCTTTAAAAGTTTCTTTTGCAAGCAAATTTTTTAAAGTGCGTTGTGCATCATCAAAATCTCCCCTGATAGCAAAAACTTTTAAATTTCCCTTATCTAAAGCTCTCATTTGAAGCTCTTGTATAGCACTTGTTCCACCTTTTGGATACATGCAAAGCACTTTAATATTTTCTAAATTTTCAAAGCTTTTAAGCGTTGCAGGTCCTGTATCTCCACTCGTAGCACAAATGATTAAAATTTTTTCATTTTGAGAAAATTCATTTAAAAGCACTCCAAAAGGTTGTAAAGCCATATCTTTAAAAGCTCTTGTAGGCCCATGCCAAAGCTCGTTAATATATGTTTTATCTTTTATCTTTTTTAAAGCGATAGGTGAGTTTTTATCATCAAATTTTTCATAACTTTTTAAAGCCTTATCAAACAAAGCCTCATGTCCAAATTCAAAACTCTCTATCAACTTTAAAGCAAATTCTTTATAAGATAAGTCTGCGTATTTTTCTCCATCAAATTGAGGCAAATTTAAAGGCGAATAAAGCCCACCTTGTGGAGCATTAGGATTAACTAATGCATTTTTAAAATCTACTTTATTGTTTATATTTCTACTTTCAACTAGCAACATTAAAACTCCTTATATATTGATATAATTTTTCTTTGAAATTTTCTTTTAATTCTATATTTAATTCTATAATCTGACACTTAAATCCAAAATCCTTCACCTTAACATAATCCTTAAAAGTTAGCATTAAAGTATCACAATGATGCTTATCCAACAAAGCTTGCAATTCTTCTTTTTTAAATTCATAATGATCTTTAAAAAAATAACAAGCCCTAGCCTTTATAAAATGCTCATAAAGCCTAAAAGGCTTTGCAATAGCTGTAATCAAAACCGCCTTAGGATTTTCTTTTACATAAGAATAGCGTATAAAATCCCTACCCTCACAAGCTATAAAATCAGCTTTTTTTTCGTAAAATTTAGGCAAACGATAAGCACCGCTTGGTAAGGTAAAATTAAAATAAGGCTTGATCTTGCTTTCAAGTAAAATATCAAATTTTTGGATATGAAATTTAGAAAAAGCATCATCTAAAAGCACTATTTTAGCCCCTAGCTCAAAAGCTTTTTGAATTCCTACTACCCTATCTTCACTTACGATCACGCCCTTGACACATTCTTCAAATGCGTACTCCATCGCTTCATCGCCACTTTGCGAAACTTGAGCTAAAATTGTATTTTCATTTTTAACTACAACTAAACCCTTACTTTTACGCTTATAACCTCTAAGCACTATAAAAACGCCTTCAAATTCCCTTGCTATAGCCTTACAAATAGGTGTTTTTCCATTTCCTCCAAAGCTTAAATTTCCTACGCTTATAATGGGTTTTTTAAAATCAATCTTTTGACGAAAACAAGTATTTAAAATCGCACACAAACCATAAAGCAAACTCAAAGGCAAAAGAATAAAAGCTAAACATTTTTGAAAAAAGCTGGGTTTAAAAAAATAATTATCAAGCCAAAGTTGATACTTTTTTTCTTCATTCATTATTTATTCAAACTCGCAATTTCAGGCATATTTCTTTTAAAAGCATTGTTTTTTATTCTTGATTGAAGCATGTCTAATAATTTTTTATCTAAATTTTCTAATACTTTCACATCTTGATTTTCAAGTGCTTTTAATCCTTTATCTATAAGCTCATAGGAAAAACCCAAGTCTTTCTCATCACTTTGTCCTATCCAAAGATCTGCACTTGGAGCTTTTTGAATGAATTTTTCATTTAAATTTAAATATCTTGCTAATTCATAAATTTCACTTTTATAAAGCTCTCCTATGGGATTAAAAGCGTAAGCTAAATCTCCATAAATTGTCCCATAGCCCAAAAGCAATTCGCTTTTGTTTGAAGTACCAACCACTAAAGCTTTTTTTAAAGCAGAATAATCATAAAGCAAGCTCATTCTAATGCGTGCGGCAAAATTTCCCCTGCTTAACTCATCTGTATTTTCACTTTGTTTTAAAAAAGCTTCTAAAATGTCTTGAATTTCTATGATTTTGTATTTTAAATTTAATTCCTGACAAAGATCTAAAGCATCGTTTAAATTTTCTTGATTAGAAAATTTTGTGGGCATTAAAAGCGCAAAAACATTTTCGCCTAAAGCCTTCTTGCAAAGCGTCGCCACCAAAGCAGAATCAATTCCCCCACTAAGTCCTAAAACAACACCACTTAAACCCGAGTCTTGAACCTTGCGCTGAATAAATTCACATAAAGCTTGAGAAATTTTTTCATAATCCATAAACTTACCTTTAAACAATCAATGTATAATTATAATTCATTTTAAGTTCAAATTTCAATAAAAAAGGCTAAAAATGCAAATTCTAAAACAAGCTTGCGGACCTTATGAGACAAATTGCTATATTTTAAATACCTCTAAAGGGGATTTTATAATAGATCCTGGCCTTAATGCTCTAAGCTTTATAAAACAATACGCTAAAAAACCTCTAGCGATTTTAAATACTCACGGGCATTATGATCATGTATGGGATAATGCTAGAGTAAAAAAAGAATTTGACATTCCAATTTATATCCATAAAAATGATGAATTTATGCTACAAGATCCTTTTGGAAAAGGTTTTGAGCCAAGCAATGCAGATATTTTAATCGAAAATGAAGATGAGCTTGAAATTTCTAACACTCGGTTTAAATTTCATTTTCTCCCTGGACATACACCAGGCTGTACCATGATAGAACTTGTGGGTGAAAATTTGATGTTTAGTGGAGATTTTTTATTTTATAGAAGTATAGGAAGATGGGATTTTCCTTATTCAGATGCCAATTTAATGAAACAAAGCTTGGAAAAAGTGATGGCTTATAAAGAAGACTTTAGACTTTTACCTGGGCATGGGCAAGAAACAAGCCTTAGAGCTGAACAAGTGCATTTGCCTTCTTGGCTTAGATATTTTTAAAGGTGGCTTTTGTGAATTTGGATTTTGTGTTACTTTGCTTTTTTGTTTTTTTAGATGCTTTTGCACTTTTAGGTTTATTTTTAGGAAATAAGAAAAAAAATCAATTTAATGATAAAAAATTTTATAAAATTTGTCCCTGTAAACAAATGGCGGAAAATGGCTCTTTAAGTACAATTTGTATTTATTCAGCTGTGGGCGGATTTTTTTATAGTGTATTGTCTATAGGTTATATTGGGTTTGGCGATTTATTTTTAAATTTGATTTTCTTATTTACGCTTTTGACTGCTTATGTGGGCTGGAAACTAAAACTTGATTAAACTCTGTTTTTATGATTGTTTTAAAAAATTTATTTTTATAAGTGCAAGTTTTTTAAGCAAGCACTCAAAAAATAAATAATATTTTTTAAGTAAAATTAAAATTTTATTTTACTTAAAAGTCGTTCCACCATCTACGATGAAAGTGTGTCCTGTTACCCAACTTGCTTTATTTGAGCAAAGAAAAAGACAAGCACCGGCTAAATCCTCAGGCTGTCCCATGCGGTTTAAAGGACTTAAATTTATAGTTGCTTGTTTAACCTCTTCATAATTTGTAAAAGCTCTTAAAGCATCTGTTTCAATCGGTCCACCGCTGACTACATTTACACGGATATTTTTTTCTCCAAGTTCTGTTGCTGCATATCTTGCCATTGCTTCAACCGCAGCTTTTGCTGTGCCATGTCCTGAGTAATTTTCTATATAAACTAAATTTCCAGTAGATGAAATTGAAATAATACTTCCACCCCCTACTTTCTCCATTCTCTTAGCTGCTTCTTGGGCTCCCACAACAAAAGCATTTACAGTAGCAGTAAAGATATTGTTAATTCCTTTTGGTTTTAACTTCATAAATTTAGTATAACCACCCACAACTGCACGACCTGAAATAATAGCATTTGAAATAAAATAATCCACCCTATCAAAATCCATGTCAATTTTTTCAAAAAGCTCTTTGTAAGTTTCAGGTTCTAAAATATTGAATTCATAAGCTCTTGCTTTGATCTTATAATTCTTCTCCAAATCCTCAACCATTTCATTAGCGATTTGCGCATTTGAATTATAAGTAAAAGCTACATTTGCTCCTACTTTTGCAAATTCATATACAATAGCCTTACCAATCCCGCGTGTTCCGCCACTAATAACTAAGGTTTTTCCTTTAAATTCTGTTTCCATTAAAATCCTTTAATTTTATATTTTTTCATCACTTCCTCTATTTTAGCAAAGTTTTCTTTACTTGGAGGGCAAAGAGGAAGTCTAAATTCCAAACTTTCAATAAGTCCTGCTATATACATAGCAGTTTTTATAGGGATGGGATTGCTCTCGCAAAATAAAATTTTATTGATATTATAAAGCTCGTCATTAATCTTTTTAGCTTCTTTATAATTTTCTTCTAAAGCCAAATGGGTAAGCTTGCTAATCATATCAGGCAATAAATTTGAAGTAACCGAAATCACCCCTTTGCCCCCATTAGAAAGTATAGGATAATTGATCGCATCTTCACCTGAAATCAATATCATCCTTGGTTCATGTGCAAGCAAGTCAACGCATTTGTCTATATTTCCACTCGCTTCTTTAACTCCATAAATATTTTCACAATCTCTAAATAATTTAATAATAGTCTCGGTGCTAATTTCACAGCCTGTTCTTCCAGGGACATTGTATAAAAGCACAGGAATATCCACACTATTTGCAATCGCTTTATAATGCTCATAAAGTCCTTGCTGTGTTGGTTTGTTATAATAAGGAGCTACGCTTAAAATTCCATCTGCTCCATGCTCTTTGGCAAATTGAGCCAAATCCACAGCCTCATGAGTAGCATTGCTTCCAGCACCCGCTAGAACCTTAACCTTAGTTCCTTTACAAATATCTACTGCAATTTCAATACAAGTTCTATGTTCTTCATGGGTTAAAGTTGCACTTTCTCCTGTCGTCCCAACAGGAACTACCGCATCAATGCCATTATCAATTTGTCTTTGTATCAATCTTGCATAACTTTGCTCATCTAACTTGCCATTTTTAAAAGGTGTAATCAAAGCTGTCATTGCTCCGATAATGATATTTTTATCCATTCTTAATCCTTTCTTAAAATCAATGTAGTCGAATTTGATCTATCAAAATATTTTTTAGCACTTTTAACCAAGTCTTGCTCGCACAAATGGGCTATATTGTTTTCATATTCTAAGAGAGGTTTTAAATCCCCTCTAGCCAAATAAGAACCATAAGTATTGGAAACCGCACTTGCTGTATCAAGCGAGAAGATAAAATCGCTCTTGACATTATTTTTTACTTTTTGCAAATCCTTGCTTGAAAAATCACCCTTTTTAAGCCTGTCTATAATCTTCCAAAGCTCTTGCTCTACTTTTTCTGCTTTTACACCTACATTGCAATTACAAATAAAAATAAACAAATTCTCATCTATACAATCATTTGCAAAAGAATAAAATTCATTAACCAAATTTAACTCATCAACCAAAACCTCATTCATCATAGAACTTTTTCCATTTCCTAAAAGCTCTGCTAAAGCATTTAAAGCAGGTATATCCTTATGTTTAAAATTAGGAATTTTAAAACCTATGGCAAGAAGTTCGGTGTGAGTTGGTTTTTTAATCTCTATCCTTTTAGCTCCATCTTGTTTAGGCTCTTTAGTATGAATTTTTGGAATAGGTTTGGTATTTTTGATTTTTTCAAAATGTTTTTTAGCTCCACTAAAAACCTCTTCGCTATCAATATCCCCACTTACTATCAAAATAGCATTTTTAGGCTGATAATAAATGCTATGAAATTCTTTAATATCTTCTATGCTCCAATTTTCTATATCCTTAAAAAAGCCTATAGGAGTCCAATGATAAGGATGATACATAAAAGCGTGATTAAAAAGTCTAAAGTACAAATATCCTAAAGGATTATTATCCGTTCTCCATCTACGCTCTTCTAAAACCACGCTTCTTTCGGGCTGAAATTCTTCATCTTTAAGGCTTAAATTTTCCATAAGCTCTGCAAAAAGTTCTAAAGTTTTGTCTAAATTTTTCTTAGAACATTTAATATAATAATGAGTATAATCAAAGCCTGTGCTAGCGTTATCAACCCCGCCAAAACCCTTAACTATCTCATCAAATTCTCCTGCTTTTAAATTTTTAGTGCTTTTAAAATTCAAATGTTCAAGCATATGAGCTATACCGCTTTTTCCCATGATCTCATTTCTTGAACCCACTTTGTAAAAAATATCCACACTGATAACATCACTGTTTTTATTTACAGGAAAAGTATAAACATCTAATTTATTTTTTAATGTAATTTTACTATAGTCTATCATTTTAAATTTGCTCCCACCACTTCACTAATATGCATAAAACCATCTTGTTTTAATAATTCTATAAGAGTTTTATTAATATCTCTTACCAATGAAGGCCCTTTATAAATCAATGCTGTATAAACTTGTATCAAATTAGCCCCATTTTTGATTCGCTCATAAGCAAGCTCGCCGCTGTCTATCCCTCCACTTGCAATAAGTAAAGTCTTTCCAAATAAAACCCTAGCAAGCTCTTTAAAGAAAATACCGCTTTTTTCAGTGATGAGTCTTCCGCTTATACCGCCAAAAGTTCTATTATTATCAAGAAGAGAATAATCTACGCTTGTATTGGCTATGATAAAGCCATCTGCTCCTTTTAAGATAGCATTTTCGCAAAGCTTTAAAGCACTATCTATAGGCATATCAGGAGCAATTTTTATCAAAATAGGCTTATTTGTGATTTTTCTAGCTTCTTCAAGAAGATGGTTTAAAAAATCATCATTTTGAAGTTCTCTTAAATTTTTAGTATTGGGCGAAGAGATATTGACGATAAAATAATCACACAAATCTTTAAAATTTCTAAATAGAGTAAAATAATCCTCCAAAGCTTTATCATTGCTTGTAATCTTATTTTTGCCTATATTTGCCCCCAAAGGCAAAACAAAAGGATAAATTTTTGATAATCTTGCGGCGATTTTTTCCGCTCCTTGATTATTAAAACCCATTGCATTTTGTATGCTTTCTTGCTTTACAAGGCGAAATAAACGCGGTTTTTCATTTCCCTCTTGAGGCTTTGGTGTAAAGGTTCCAAATTCTAAAAAACCAAAACCAAGAGCTGCTAAAGGGCGTATCATGGTAGCATTTTTATCAAATCCTCCTGCTAAACCCACAGGATTGTTAAAATCAAGTCCTAACAATTTTTGCTTCAAGCTATCATCATTTACAATATAATTATAAGCAAAAAAGCTCAAAGAACCTGGCAAAGCAGCATTTAAAGTTCTTAAACTGCCCTCTACTAAAGCATGGGCATTTTCAGGATCGAGTTTAAAAAGTAAAGGTTTTATAAAATTATAAAGCATATTATCCCTCGTTTTTTTAAAATTTTAACTAAATTTAACTTAAAACTAGACTTTATCTACTTCTTTGTTTTTAAATTTCTGATAAAGTTCGCAACTTTGTAAAAGCTCTTTATTGGTTCCTATGGCAATCATTTGCCCTTGATCAATCACTGCGATCTTGTCTGCATTTTCTATAGTGCTTAAACGATGAGCTATCATTAAAACAAGTCTATCTTTTTTTAAATTTTCTATAGTCTCGATGATAGCTTTTTCACTTTCATTATCAAGAGCTGAAGTTGCTTCATCAAAGATAAGTAAATCAGGATTTTTGTATAAGGCTCTAGCTATGGCAATGCGTTGTTTTTGACCTCCGCTTAAATTTTTACCATGCTCTTTTATCTCTGCATAAATTCCTCCCATTTCTTGGACAAATTCATAAGCATTAGCTAGTTTTAAAGCCTTGATAATCTTTTCTTCATTAGGCTCTTCGCTGTAAGCTATATTTTCAGCAAAGCTATCATTAAAAAGATAAATATTTTGCGTTACAAGGCCTATTCTATCATGCAAACTTTCTATGCTGAATTCACTGATATCTAAATCATTTAATAAAATCTCACCCTTTTGCTTATCATAAAAACGCATTAAAAGATTGATAATAGATGATTTTCCGCCCCCACTTGTTCCAACAAGTGCAAGAATTTCACCCTTATTAAATTCAAAATTAATATTTTTTAAAACACTTTTATAAGGATTTTCATAAGCAAAATCTACTTGCTTAAATTCAATCCTTTCTATACTTTCTAAATTTTTACTTCCATTTAGAATTTGTGGTTCTAAATCGATTAGATAAAAAGTTCTCTCACTTGCTGCTATCGCGCCTTGTAGCCTGCCATAAAGCGAAGATAGTCTTTTTAAGGGTGTATAAATAGCAAAAAGTGCTGTAATAAAAGCAAAAAAGCTACCCACACTCATCGTGCCATGGATCACTTCTCTTCCTCCGATGATAATTACCGCAGCCACTCCAAGCGATCCGATAATCTCCATAAGCGGACTAGTTAGAGCGTCAATGCGAGTGGATTTTAAATTTAAACGACAAAGCTCATTGTTTTGTTTAGCAAATTTTTCGCCTTCTTTGTTTTGGGTATTGCTCGCCTTAATAAGCTCAATATTTGAAAAAATTTCACTCAATCTTGAGAGTAAATCAGAATTTGTTTCTTGTATGCTTCTAGCGTATTTTTTTAATTTTCTAGCAAAATGCACCAAGGGCAAAATCGCACAAGGTAAAACCACTAAAGCGAAAAAAGCCAAAATAGGACTTTGATAAAATACAACTATCAACAAACCCACAATCGTTAAAAGCTCTCTAAAAAAATCAGGAATGATATTAGAAACTATACTTTGAAGAGCGTTAATATCATTAGTACAACGACTTACCAACTCTCCACTTCTATTGCGCTTAAAAAAATCTAGATCAAGTCTTAAAAGATTTTTTAAAACCTTAAAACGCAAAATTCTTAAAGTATCCATCCCTATAAAACTTAAATAATAAGTTTGCAAATAAAAACCCAAATTCTTTAAAATATAAATAACAACAAGCAAAAAAGGCAAGGTATAGAGCAAGGCCTCATTTTTTTCAACAAAAATATAATCTAAAATAGGCTTTAAAGATGCAAAACTTCCAGCCGTTCCTATACTAGTAAGTATCATACCAAAAATAGCGATGGCAAATTCTTTCTTGTATTTTTTATAAAAGGGCTTAAAACGGATTAAAACATCTTTAAGAGTCATATCTTTATGCATTTAAATTTTCTCCCAAATCGTTCCTTGTGGTGTATCTTGCAAGGCGATACCAAGCTTAAGTAAGTCTTCTCTGATCTGATCTGCTTTGGCAAAATCTTTATTTTTCTTAGCTTCGTTTCTTTGCAAAATTTGATCTTGAATTTTTTCTTTCAACTCTTCAGCTACACCCCATTGAAAATATAAATTTTCATCCATAAAACCAAAGCCAAAAATTTTAGCTAGTTCACTTAAGGCTTCTTTGATTTTTTGTTTTAATTCTTTATTTTTACTTTGCTGATCAAGCTCTAAATTTGCATTGGTTATAAACTCATCTAAAAGAGCTAAGGCCTTAGAAATATTTAAATCGTCGCTTAAGACTTCTAAGATTTGCTTGGCGATATTGCTACGAATCTCTATATCATTTAAAATTCCAAAATCCTCGCTCTTTCCCACAGCAAGTCTTTTTTTAAGACGATAAAACTTATCCAAGCGTTTTTTCACATTTTCTAAATCTTCTAAAGAATAATTAAAATGGGCTCTATAATGGGAACTTAAAAGATAAAATCTCAAAGCTTCTCCCATGAAATCTTTCAACGCATCTTTTAAGAAAAAGCTATTATTTAAGCTTTTGCTCATTTTTTCTCCATTGATTTTTACAAAACCATTGTGAAGCCAAATTTTTGCTAATGTTCTTTTGCACGCACAACGACATTGTGCTGCCTCATTTTCATGATGAGGAAATAACAAATCCACCCCACCCGCATGTATATCAAGAGTATCACCAAAAATAGAATCGATCATAGCCACACATTCAGTATGCCAACCTGGTCGCCCTTTTCCAAACTCACTATCATAAAAATTTTCATCAAATTTCCAAAGAACAAAGTCACTCTCATTTCTTTTTTCAACTTCATTGCTAAGTCTTGAAACATTTTCTTCTGTATTGCGGTGAGATAAACTTAAATAATCCTCATCTTTACTAGTATCAAAATACACTCCATCTTCTAAGGTATAAGTAAAGCCGTTTTTACTAAGCTTATGGATAAGATCTAGCATGGGTTCTATATAATATGTCGCACGAGGTTTAAAATCAGGCTCTAAGACATTTAAAGCTTTCATATCTCTTTCATAATTTGCTATATAAAACTCAACAAGCTCATTTAAGCTCTTACCACTTTCACTCATTTTTTTTAAAATTTTATCGTCTATGTCTGTATAATTTCTAGCAAATTGCACCCTATAACCCAAAGAAAGCAAAACCCTACGCAACAAATCAAAACAAACACTGCTTCTAGCATGGCCCAAATGCGCATCATCATATACAGTAGGTCCGCATAAATAAATATTGATATTATCTTGCTCAAGTTCGATTTTTTCTTTTAAAACACTATCCATTAATTTCATCAAAACACTCCTTTAACACTAGCAACAATCCACAACAAAGCCTCTATAAGATAAGGTTTGATCCCATAAAGTAAAATTGTAAAAACAACAAGTCCTATAATCATTAAAAAACAAAATTTAAAAGATATTAAAGCAAAAAAGTTCTTAAAACCAAATTCTTTGATATTGGCAACAAGCAAATAAAAAGCACTTAAAGAACTTGAAAGCGCCACAGCTATAACCTTTAAACTCTCATCTTTGATTAAAAAAATAAAAAGCACAGAACATAAAGCACTGATAAGCAAAGCTTTAAAGGCGATAAAAGCGGCGGTTTTTTGTTTAAATTTAGCATAGAGCCATAAAGAAAATAATTTTTGCAAGCCAAAAGGCAAAAGTCCTACTAAATAAGCAATTAAAACATAGGCTGTGATAATACTATCTTCGTGAGTAAAATTCCCTCTTTCAAACAAAAGCTTTGAAATTTCTAAGGCAAATACAGAACCTACAATACTTGAAACAATCAACAAAACACTTAAAACCGCCAAGGCTCTTTGCATAAAACTTAAAGCTAAATTTTCTTGATCACTTTTTAAATGTTTTAAAATTTTAGGAAAAGAAACTTGAGTTAAGGCTATGGCAAAAAGAGCTAAAGGAAGCTGAAAAACGCGGTTTGCATAATAAAGATAAGAAATACTGCCCGTCATTAAAAAACTTGCAATCGTCGTATCAAGCAAAGAGCTTATTTGTGTAGCAGAAGAGCCTAAAACTCCATGAAAAAAATTGCTATAAAAACCCTCTAGTTTAGCTTTTGCTCGTCTAAATTTCACACTTAATGCCATAGCGCGTATTACAGGATTTTTTCGCAATACCATTAAATGCAAAATCAATTGTGCCACACCGCTTAATACAGTCGCATAAGAAAAATAATAAAGCGTATCTTGAGGAGCATCTTTATCAACAAAAAATGCGGCTATAACTATACTTAGATTAAACAAAGCCGCCGAAAAAGAAGTGATGAAAAATTTTTGTCTATAATTTAAAATCGCTCCTAAAAAGGTAACCAAAAAAATAAAAAACAAATACCAAAAATTAATCGCCACCAAAGGAGAAGCTAAAGCTATGGTGTCAGAACTAAACCCAAAAGCAAAAAGCTTGGTAAAAAATGAAGAAAAAAAGCTTACTAAAAGACAAAATAAAAACACTATAACGCTAAATTGATACATAACGCTAACACAAAAAGCACCTTTTTTCCTTGCTTTTACAAAATTAGGTAAAAAGCTTTGTCCAAATGCCCCTTCGGCAAAAATTCTTCTAAAAAAAGCAGGCATTTTTAATGCTACAAAAAAAATATCGCTATAAATTCCCGCTCCCAAAAAAAGGGCGATTAGCACATCGCGCGCCAAACCCAAAACGCGAGAAAATAAAATTCCTAAAGCATTGATGATAAAATTTTTAAACACTAAACTCTTCATAAATTTTCACAAATTTTCAAATATAAAAACTATCATTTTAACTAAATTTGATTAAAAATTGACTATAATATTGAACTTAAATTGAATATCAAAGGGGAAAGTTTTGGCTTTAGATGAGAAAATCATTTCCTATACTGAAAATCCTTCTCGCGAACTTTTATCTGTAGCTTCAAGAACTAATATCGCTTTAAATGAACTTGATTTTCATCTTTTAGCTTTTTCAACACAATATCGTCTTGAAAATGCCGAATGGGTAAAAATTGCAGAAAAAGATCTTGTTCTTTTTGAAAAAGATGAAATGTTTTTAAAAGAGGATTTGCAAATCAAACAAGAATATAAAATCGAAATTTTTCATCAAACAAGCCAAGATAAAACCGCTAATGCCATTAAGCTAATTGCCAATAAAAATTTAACAAAAATTGTTGCTCAAATTAATTTTAACGAACTAAAACATCATGAAAAATTAGCCTTTGAACTTTTGCAAAATATCTACAAAAAAATGTTGAAACTTAAGTTTTTAATAGGTATTCGCATATTTGATTTTAAAAAAGAACTCATCCGTATATGCAATGAGCACAAAAAAAATGCTTTAAATAAAACCTTACAAATCAATGTAGCCAAAGGTATTGAACCCATACAAAGCCAAGATGAAGCTTTGGTTTTGCTCTATAAAGAAAAGGCTAAAGATTACACCATAGATGAAAAACGCTCAGGAATCATAGTAGTTGATGAAAATGAAGTTGTATTAAGATATAATAAATTCAAACAAGGTAAAGAAGGAAAAGACTTAAATTTACATACTTTAAAAGTTATAGATGCCAACCAAAACAAAATCAAATTTAACTGCTCCTCATTGGCATTTAAGGCCGTAGAATACGAAGATTACACAGAATATTTAGCATTAAAAAAAGGCTATGTAATTGAAGATCAAGATAAATTTGATATTGGAACTTTGCTTGAATTTAATAATAAAGTTGATTTTAAAAATATAGGCATAATCCGCGCAGGATTGGATAAAAATGTAAAAATAAATATTAGATTTATATCCGATATGCAAGATGCTGTTAATTCAGGCGTAGGAATAGAATGCGAAGAACTCAATATCACAGGAAGTGTCGGAAGTAATACAAATTTAAAAGCTACAAGAATGAGAATTGAAGGCACTACGCACACAAAATCTAAAATTTACGCCAAAGAAGCCTATATAAAAACGCATCGCGGTTTTGTTCAAGCAGAAAAGCTAAACATAGATCTCTTAGAGGGTGGCAATGTAAAAGCTAAAGAAGTAAGGATTAAAAAAAGCTTAGGCGGAGTAATAGAAGCAGATAGAATTTATATAGAACAATTAGAAAGCAATAATTCATGTGTGTTTTACAATAATGTTGTCATAGAACGCTTTGAAGGTGAAAATAATAAATTTCATATTAAAATAAAAAAAATGGATAAAGACTACGATCAAGAGCTTTTAAAAATAAAAAATGAAATTTTATCCCTTAATCACAAAATAAGCAAACTCAAACAATACATTTTATTAAACAAAAACAATGTTTTAGATATAGAAAAAAAAGTCTTAGAGCTTAAAAATCAAGGGCAAAATATACCAAATCAATATGAGAAATTTTTGAAGAATTTTTCCATACAAAATGCAAATTTAAACAAACTTCAAAATCAAGAAAAAGGGCTTTTAGAATATAGAAAAAAAATCCATGATGAACTTTTAGTACTTGAGGAAGATTTATTTAAAGCCAAATTTATCAACAAAAGTGGAAAATGGAGCGATATGAATGAAATTAGATTTTCGCTTTTAGAGCCTAAGGAAGATGTTTTTTATTCTTCTTCCACTAAAGAAAATGCAAAATTTATAGCTTTGAAAAAAATCATACAAAATAACCAAGAGTATATAGAGATCGATAAAAAACTTGATTACGAAGAAAAGGATATAGAATGGTTGTTGCCATCGAAGGAATAATCACAAAAAAAGAACCCACTTTTGCCATTATAAAATGTGCTAGTGGCTTAAGCTATGGAGTTTTTATCTCACTTTTTTGCGCTGCTAAGCTTGAAACTCATCAAAAATATGAGCTTTTCATCACTCAAATCATCAAAGAAGATTCTAATAAATTCTATGGTTTTTTAGATAAAGATGAGCAAAAAATGTTTGAAATGCTTTTAAAAGTAAATGGAGTGGGCGCAAGTACTGCGATGGCTATATGCTCAAGTTTGGATGTAAATTCTTTTTATAAGGCTTTAAATTTGGGAGATGAAAGCGTACTTAAAAAAGTTCCAGGTATTGGTCCAAAAAGCGCCAAACGCATCATCGTAGAACTTGGAGATGCTAAAGTACAACTTGAAAGCGTGAGTGATGATAAAAGCGAAGCTTTGGCTGCTTTGCTTTCTTTGGGATTTAAACAGGATAAAATATTAAGCGTTTTAAGTACTTGCAACGGAAAAGATACAAGCGAACTTATCAAAGAAGCACTAAAAAAACTAGCATAAGGAAAATTAATGAAACTAGCAATACTTTTTGGAGGAAATTCTTACGAACATGAAATCAGCATTGTAAGTGCTGTGGTATTAAAAAAAGTGATAAATGCGGATTTGGTATTTATTTTTTGCGATGAAAAGAGAAAATTTTATTTAATTCCTAGTGAAAAAATGAATTCTAAAACCTTTAGCAGCGGTGCTTATCAAAAAGAAAAAGAGTTGTTTTTAAGACAAAAGGCTTTTTGTTTTAAAAGCTTGTGGAGCGAAAAAAGCTTAGAATTAGATTGTGTGATCAACCTCATCCACGGAAGAGATGGAGAAGATGGAAAGATAGCTTCTTTGCTTGAATTTTTTGATATCAAATTCATAGGTCCTAGGGTTGAAGCAAGTGTTTTATCTTTTAATAAAGAGTTCACAAAACTTTATGCACAAAGTGTTGGGGTTAAAACTCTAGATTATCAAATGCTTAGAAAAAACCAAAAGCAAGATTTTACAGCTCATTTTCCTTGCATTTTAAAGCCTGCGCGACTTGGAAGTAGTATAGGAATCAGCATAGCTAAAAATGAAAAGGAATTGGATTATGCTAAAGATGTGGGCTTTGAATTTGATACTGATATTTTGGTAGAGGATTTTAAAAGTGATATCAAAGAGTACAATCTTGCAGGATGTATGATCAAAGATGAATTTATCTTTTCAATCATCGAAGAGCCAAAGAAAAAAGAATTTTTGGATTTTGAGCAAAAATATCTTAGTTTTTCAGGGCATAACGAACTTATCGAAGCTGATTTGAGCGAAGAATTGAAACAAAAACTTAAAGATAATTTTGCCAAAATTTACAATCCTTTATTTAAAGGTGCTTTAATCCGTTGTGATTTTTTCATCCTAGATAATGAAGTTTATCTAAATGAAATCAACCCAAATCCAGGCTCTTTAGCAAATTATCTTTTCAAGGATTTTAACAAAATTATAGAACAACTTGCTCTAAATATAGAAAGCGAAAAGAAGATTAAAATCACCTATGAATTTTTGCATTCTATTAATGGACAAAAAGGCAAATTATAAAGCTTTAAGAGAAAGTATGTTAAATTTTACATAAAATTTTATGTATTTTAGGAAAATTTATGCTTTCTTTTAAACAAGATGAAATCTATACTGCTACGGAAGTTGTGCGAAACTTTAGTCCTTTGATCGAAAAACTAAAAAAAAGCGAATCGGGCAAAATGGTCATCTTAAAAAACAATAAATTTGAAGCCGTTTTGCTCAGTATGAAAGAATTTGAACGCTTGCAAAATGCTATGCAACTCTTAGAAAATATTTACAAAAACCAAAAGGTTTAAGATGGCGCTTGCAAATGTGATTTATAATAATGATACTTATGAGCTAAGTTATGAAATTTTAAATCAAGATAAGAAAAAATCTTTACTCATATTGCATGGATGGGGCGCAAACAAAGAGCTTATGAAGCAAGCTTTTTCTAAAAATTTAAATGATTTTTGTCAAATTTATCTAGATTTGCCTGGCTTTGGAAATTCAAGTGCGCCAAAAAGCCTTTATAGTCAAGATTATGTAAATATCATAAAAGAATTTTTAAAAGAAAAAAAACTCGATATTGATATTTTTCTAGGGCATTCTTTTGGTGGGAAAATAGCTGCTTTGCTTGTTTTGGATTTTCAAAAAGCTCAACTTGTTTTGCTTTCAAATTCAGGCATACTTGCAAAAAAATCTTTTAAAGTGCGTTTTAAAATCATACTGTTTAAATTTCTAAAAAAATTGGGTTTGGGTAAATTTTATCGTTATTTTGCAAGCAAAGATGGAGCAAACTTAAATCCTTTAATGTATCAAACTTTTAAAAATGTAGTGGATGAAGATCTTAGTCAAACTTTTGCCAAAATCGATAACAAAAGCCTTATTTTTTGGGGGATTGATGATAAAGCCACCCCTTTAAAAAGTGGAGAAACAATGCACAAGCTTATCAAAACTAGCGAATTTTATCCTTTAGAAGGGGATCATTTTTTCTTTTTAAAACATTCTTTATTTATAGCTAATAAAATCAAGGAAAACCTATGCTAACCAATACACTTTATTTTCTCAATTCTTTATTTTTTAATTTTTGTGTAGCTTTTTATCTTATGAGTGCCTTGCAATGGTATTCTTATAAATTCAAACGCGTATTTTTTCACTATCATAGACCTTTGTGGCATTTGTATTTTTTATTTTTGCCTTATTTTTTCTTTTTGACTTTTCCTTTGTATTCTTTAGCATATTTTGCACTTATTCATACTCCGATTTTGTATTTTTGGAACAAAAGCATAGATAAAAAACTCGTCTTTACAAGTAAGGTTAAATGGTTTTTTGTTTTTGTATTTATCTATAATACCCTTTTTGCCATACTTGCTTTGCGTTTTTCTTTTCTTTTTAATCTTTTTACCCTACCCTTTGCTCTTATAAGTCTTAAAATCTTTGAGTTATTTAGTAATTTATATTTTAAAAATAAAGCCAAAGCCAAACTTCAAAACAATCCACAGCTAAAAATCATACTCATTACTGCAAGTTTTGGAAAAACAAGTATTAAAAATTTCCTCTATGAGCTTTTAAAAGATGATTTTAAAACCTACAAAACGCCTCGCTCTGTAAATACCTTACTTGGCATTATCGCAGATATTAATACAAATTTAAGCGATGATACACAAATTTACATAGCAGAAGCAGGAGCTAGAGTAAGAGGCGATATTGATGTTATAACGCGTTTTTTAGAGCCTCAAATTTGCATTGTAGGAGAGATAGGAAATGCACATTTAGAGTATTTTAAAAATATAGAAAATACGCGAAACACTAAACTTGAAGCTTTAAATTCCAAAAGATTGGAAAAAGCTTTTTTGCATACTAGCACTCAAAAAAGTGAAGATGAGCTTATCTTACTTTACGATGATAAATTACAAGACATTCAAGCAAGTCTTCAAGGTTTGGAATTTAAAATCAATTTAGAAAATAAAACACATGAATTTAAAAGCCAAATTTTAGGGGATTTTAACGCTCAAAATCTTTGTGCTTGCATACTTTGTGCAAATTATCTAGGTGTAAAAATAGAAAAAATTCAAAAGCAAGTTTTAAAAATCAATTCAGTAGAGCATCGCTTGCAAATCATCTCTAAAGAACCTAAATTCATCATTGATGATGGTTTTAATGGAAATTATAAAGGTATGAGTGCAAGTTACAAACTTTGCAAAAGCTATAAAGGACGCAAGGTTTTAGTAAGCCCTGGTATAGTAGAAGTAGATAAAGATGAAAATATAAAATTAGCCAAAATCATCAACGAATGCTTTGATCTTGCCATCATCACAGCACAAGTTAATGCTGATATCTTTAAAAAAGAACTTGAAATAAAAACCATCATACTCAAAGAAAAAGCAGATCTAGTAAAGGTTTTAGCAAAAGAAACTCAACAGGGCGATTTGATACTTTTTTCCAATGATGCGCCTAGTTTTATGTAATTTTATCTTATAGATAATCTCAAAGGTAAAAATTTTTACCTTTAGACTTATTGTTTTTTAAAAGATTGTCAGTTCTTGTTCTCAATCATTTTCTATTTTATTGTTAGAATTTTATGATAAAATCAGTGCCACATTTATAAAAGTTTTTCACAAATTTAGGAGTAAATTATATGCAAAAAAATTCTTTTTTACAAATCCACGGACTCATACCCTTTTTGCTTGTAGCTTTTATCAATGCTTTTGTGGATTTAGGACACAAGATTATTATTCAAAATACTATTTATAAAGTTTATGAAGGTAGCACACAGCTTCTTTTAACAGCCATTGTTAATGCTCTTATCCTTCTACCTTTTATTTTAATGCTTTCGCCATCGGGATTTTTAGCAGATAAATATCCAAAAAATCTTATCATGAAACTCTCAGCAGCCTTTAGCGTTATACTTACGATTATCATTTGTATAAGTTATTACAATGGGGCTTTTTGGACAGCTTTTGCCCTTACTTTTATCATGGGAATTCAAGCAGCACTTTATTCTCCTAGCAAATACGGCTTTATTAAAGAATTAGTTGGAAAAGATTTACTTGCGATGGGAAATGGTGCAGTTAATGCAGTAAGTATCGTAGCTATACTGGCTGGAATGAGTCTTTTTTCTTTAAGTTTTGAAAGCTTATATGATGCAAATTATAGCAGCTCAGAAGAGGTTTTAAAACAAGTCGCGCCTTTGGGATTTTTACTTATACTTTTTTCCCTTATAGAGCTTTACTTGGCATGGCGTTTACCTAAGCTTAAAGATGAGATAAAAGAATTAAAATTTGATTCTAAACGCTATTTGAGCGGAAAATTGCTGATGAGCAATTTAAAACTTATTTTTGAAAATAAAATAATTTGGCTTTGTATCGTTGGAATTTCGATATTTTGGGCGATATCACAATTATATCTTGTGAGTTTTCCCGTATTTAGCAAAAATGAACTTTTTGTTGAAAATACTTTTTTTGTACAAGTTTCTTTAGGATTTTCAGGGATTGGGGTAGTTTTAGGTTCCTTAATAGCAGGTAGATTTTCTAAAAATTATATCGAGCTTGGACTCATTCCTTTTGGAGCTTTAGGTGTATTTTTAATGGCTTTAATTATGCCCTATTTTACAAGCTTGATTACATATAGTTTTATCTTTTTCATCTTTGGTTTTTGTGGTGCATTATTTATCATACCTTTAAATTCTCTTATACAATTTCATGCAAAAGAAAATGAGCTGGGTAAAATTTTAGCAGGAAATAACTTCGTGCAAAATATCGCAATGCTCACTTTTCTTGTTTTAGCAACTTTATTTGCCAATTTAGAAATCAATGTGGTTTATTTATTTTACTTCATCACTCTTGTTGCTTTTTTGGGTGCGATTTATGTAGTCTTTAAACTCCCTTTTTCTTTAGTAAGAATGCTTTTAAGCATAGCATTTTTAGGGCGTTATCGTTTGCTTGTGGAAGGCTTTAAAAATATCCCTGAAAAAGGCGGCGCTTTGCTTTTGGGCAATCATATTTCTTTTATTGATTGGGCTATAGTGCAAATGGCAATCCCTAGAAAAATTTATTTTGTCATGGAGCGAAGTATTTATTCTAAATGGTATATTAAAATTTTTCTTGATAAATTTGGTGTCATTCCTGTTTCAAGTGCAGCAAGCAAGGCTAGTTTAGAGCTTATTGCAGAGCGTATTAAACAAGGGGATTTAGTTTGTCTTTTTCCTGAAGGCGTGCTTTCAAGACATGGACAACTCAATGAATTTAAAGGTGGATTTGAGCATGTTTGCTCAAATTTAGAAGAAGATGATGGAGTGATCTTGCCTTTTTATATACGCGGACTTTGGGGCAGTACTTTTTCAAGAAGCGATGAAGAATTTTCGGCCAGAAATCGCACCTTAAGCAAAAGAAATATCGCTATAGCTTTTGGTGCTCCTATGTCTTTACACTCTAAAAAAGAAGAAGTAAAGGCTAAAGTTTTTGAACTTTCTTTTATGGCTTGGAAATCTCAATGCGAAGCAATGCATACCATAGCAAGAGCTTTTATCACCAGCGCTAAAAGAAATCTTAGCAATATAGCTATAATCGATTCTATAGCAGGGGCGATCAGTTATAGAAAATTACTGAGTCTTAGTTTTATTTTAAGCACCCTTATAAAAGAAAATTCAAAAAAAATCAATAACAATCTTGAACGCGGATCTTATGCACCTAAAGAAGAATGTGTAGGAATTTTACTCCCTGCTTCTTTTGCTAGCTCTTTACTGAATTTAAGCGTCTTACTTGCACAAAAAGTTGTAGTAAATTTAAATTTTACTGCAGGAGAAAAAGCTTTGCAAGCAGCAGTAAAAAGCGCTCAAATTTCACAAATTTATACTTCTAAAAAATTCTTAGAAAAACTAGAAAGTAAAGGTGTCTCTCTTAATTTTGGCGAAGAGGTAAATCTTATCTATATGGAAGATGTGGTTGAAATCTTTAAAAAACAAAAAAGTAAAATTTTAGCAATGATGATGACAGTTAGTATTTTACCTAGCTTTATATTAAAAGCGATCTTTGCTCCTTCTAAGAATAATCTCGCCATAGCAGCCATTCTTTTTAGCAGTGGTAGCGAAGGCACTCCAAAAGGCGTAATGTTAAACAACCGCAATATTTTAAGTAATATCGCTCAAATTTCAGATGTGCTTTGCACAAGAAATAATGATGTGATACTTTCATCCTTGCCCCCTTTTCACGCTTTTGGGCTAACTGTGACTACATTTTTACCTTTACTTGAAAGCATTAAAAGTATCACTTTTGCTGATCCAACTGATGCTTTGGGTGTAGCAAAAGCTGTAGCCAAAAACAATGTTACGATAATGTGTGGAACCTCAACTTTCTTAGGAATTTATGCTAGAAATAAAAAGCTTGATGCCATTATGTTTGAAAGCCTAAGAGTGGTTGTTTCAGGAGCTGAAAAACTTAAAAATGAAGTCAGATCTGCTTTTGAAATGAAATTTAAAAAGACTATTTTTGAAGGTTATGGAGCGACTGAAACCACTCCTGTTGCAAGTGTGAATTTACCTAATCGCTTTGATGCAGATTATTGGATAGTTCACCGCGCAAGCAAAGAAGGAAGTGTGGGTATGCCTTTACCTGGAACTGCGGTTCGCATTGTCGATCCTAATACTTACGAAACTCTAAAAACAAACGAAGATGGACTGATACTTATAGGCGGACACCAAGTCATGGTAGGATATCTTAACAACAAAGAAAAAACCGATGAAGTCATCAAAGAAATCGATGGTATAAGATGGTATAACACTGGTGATAAAGGACATTTAGATGAAGATGGATTTTTATATATCGTAGATCGTTATTCACGTTTTGCAAAAATTGGTGGAGAGATGATATCTTTGGGTGCCTTAGAAGAAGAAATTGCTAAATTTATCGATACAAATATAGTGAAATTTTGCGCTGTGGCCCTAGAAGATGAGAAAAAAGGCGAACAAGTTGCCCTACTTGTAGAATGCGATGAAGAATTCTTTGAAGGTGTTTGCGAAGCCATAAAAAGCTCAAGTATGCCTGCTATTTTCAAGCCAAGTCGCTACTTAAAAGTAGAAAAAATTCCACTTTTAGGCTCTGGGAAAGTGGATTTAAAAGGCGCTAAGGAATTAGCAAAAAGCTTGATTTAAAATAACAAATTTTTAGCAAAGAGATAAACACTCTTTGCTTTTTAATTTTCTTATCATTCCTTCATATGCTTAAAAATTTACACCAAAACCCAAACTAAAATCGGCATAGAAATAAAAGCAAAAAGCACTCCAAAAGCCACAGAACTTACAGCTAGATTGCTATCTAATTTAGCCTTCATTACCATAGCCCCTGCTAAAGTCATGGTAGGCGTGGCGCTTTCTATGATGGCAACTATAATTGAAGCTTGCATTTGAAAACCAAAAAGCTTTAATAAAAGCACAAAAATCAAAGGTGCTAAAACCATTTTAGCTAAAATCACAAGAATGGTAGGCTTATAGGCGGTTTTAATCGCCATAAAACCAAGTCCCAAACCTATAGCAAAAAGTGCTACTGGAGTGGCCGCACCGCCAAATAAACGAATGGGAGAGAAAATAAATTCAGGTAAGGATATTAATTTACACAAAAAACCCAAAAGCAAAGCCAAAAAAGGTGGAAAAGAAAGAATTTTTTTAATATTTGCCATCAGGCTTACTTTTTCTCCACTTCCCAAAGAAAGGATAAAAGGCCCTATAAGAGAAATAGGCAAAGTAGTAGCTAAAGCATCATAAAGTATTACTTCTGCGCCAAATTGCGCATTAGCAAAAATGCCTTCAATGATAGGCATGCCCACAAAAATAGTATTCCCAAAGCAAGAAAGTAAAAACATACTCACTAAAGTTGCTTTTGAAAAATTAAAAATAAAACCTAAAAATACAACTACAAAAGCAGCAAGAGCACAACTAAAAAATCCTATAAATATCAAAACAACCAAAGAAAAGTCAAAATTTAAATGATAAGCTTTATCGAAAATTAAACAAGGTAAAGCAAAAACGATAGCAAAATCCAAAAAGGTTCTTGCTTGCTTTTGTTTTAAGATGCCCACTCTTTTAGCAAAATATCCACCAGCAAGCAAGATAAAAATCGTAAACAAAGGAGTAAAAATAAACATACTTTATATCCTCTTCTTATTTTATTACTTATAAAGGTAATTTTAAAAATGGAAAAAATTATATTCTTTATAATTAAAAGAGAACTTAAAATGTTTTAAGTTTTATATTTTTATATGAAAATATAAAACTTGCTTATCTAAAAATACTCAATTTTTTATCAAAATACTATGGTTTTATTTTTGTGTATAAAAATTCTATCATCAAAAACCAAATCAAGTGCCTTTGAAAGCACATTTTTTTCTACATTGCGTCCGGCTTGCTGCATATCTTGCCAAGTATACTCATGACTTACAGGCAAAACTGCTTGAGTGATGATTGGACCTTCATCAAGATTATTATTAACAAAATGTGCCGTAGCTCCAATAATCTTCACCCCTCGTTCAAAAGCTTGCTTGTAAGGATTTGCTCCTATAAATGCGGGCAAGAAAGAATGATGAATATTTACTATCTTTCCTTCAAAATGTTTGACAAAATCAGGGGATAAAATTCTCATATATTTTGCCAAAACCAAATAATCAAATTGATATTCTTTCAAGCATTCTAAAACTTGTTTTTCTTGTTCTTTGCGTTCTAAATTTTCTGCACTGATGTGATGATAAGGGATTTCAAATTTCTCCACTAAGTTTTTAAGAGTGTCGTGATTAGAAATCACGGCTTTGATATTGGCCTCAAGCTCATTACTATAATGCTTAATCAATAAATCTCCCAAACAATGGCTTTCTTTGGTAGCAAAAACAATAATATCTTTCTTTCTTTTTTCACAAAGCTCTATATAAGCTTCTTCACCCAACATCGCCTCAAGTGTTCCAACAAAGGCTTTTTTATCAAACTCACCCTCTAAAATAGCACGAAAGAAAAACATTTCTTCGCCTACAAATTCATCATTTTTTACTATATTAATATGATATTTAAAAATCACATCAGAAATGCGATAAATCAATCCTTTTTGATCCTTGGTGCAAATTTTTAATACAGAAATCATTTAATTTAACCTTTTAATATATTCATACAATTCATTTTCTCTTGCTTCTTTGAGCTTTAAACCTAACATTTTACCATAAATTCCAGCTTCGATAAAATCTTTTGCTAAAATACTTGTTTTAAATTTATTCTCATAGAGTTTGAATTTTTTAGCCCGCTTTATGCGCTCTTCATCCCAAAGCCCAAGCCATTCCTTTAAAGGCATATCCAAAGCAATGCTTGCCAAATCAAAATCGCTCATTTTATCAAGATAAAAGGCTTGATTTGCCTTTTTGAAATACTCTTTTTTTATTTTACTTTTTTTAAAAAATTCTTCTTTATTTAAATTAAAAAAATTTAAATACAAATACAAAAACAAAGCGTCATCTTTAATCACCTTCCTACTTTGTTTAAGCAGAGCTTGAAATTCCATGCTTTTAAAAGCACTATCAAAGCCAAAAATTTCTTTTTCTATCTTAAGCTCTTGTAAGTATTTATAGCCCACTTCAAGTTTGGAGCTTTTAAAAAATTTATAAAGCTCAGCATTGATCCTATCTCTGCTAAGATCTTTTATGTTCATGCTTTGCATTAATTTTAAGCTTTCATCTGCTATTTTAAAATCAAATCTTGAAGCAAAAGCCACTGCTCTTAAAATTCTTAAACTATCTTCTTGAAAACTCGTTAGATCAATATGCCTTAAAATACCCTGTTCTAGATCTTTTAACCCTCCATAAAAGTCTAAAAATTCATTATTAAAAAGATTGATCATCATAGAATTTATGGTAAAATCGCGTCTTTTGGCACCTAATTTTTCATCATTGCAAATTTGCACCTCAAAACCCGTATGTCCATAACCTGTTTTGTTTTCAGTTCTAGCAAGAGCAAAATCATAATTTTTAAATTTGTATACAAAAAAACTTTTTCCAAAGCCTTGTGCGCCTAGTTTTTTCATCATTTTTTCAAAATCACTAGGACTTACATCATAAAGCTCTATATCATAATCATAAATTTCCAAACCTAAAAATAAATCCCTTACACTCCCACCAACCAAATAAGCTCTTTGGGTATAAGGGCTTAAAAAATCAATGACAAATTTTAAATCTGCATTATTTTTTAAGCTTATCTTCGATGTTTGCAAGTAAAAACTCTAAAAAATTAATAGTTAATTGAAGTCTATGTTCTAAATTCTCCTCTTTAGTGCTATTTAAACCTTCAAAAAGAACTAAAATTCTTTCTCTTAGGTGTTTTAAAAATATATCTTCATTAAGAGTTTGCACTTCTGCTATAACACTAGGGTTTAAAATTTCACTTTGCAAAACAGCTTCTTCTTTAACAGGCTCTTTATCTTCTTGATTTAACTCATCTAAATTTTTAATCTCTTCTTGAATTTTTTGCTCTTCTTCAAATTTTGCCATAGAAATTTTATCTTCTAATTTTTGCTCCACAATAGGCTCTTCCTTAAGCTCAACCGTAGGCATATCCTCTTGAATTTGAGTCTTTCTAAGCTCTTCTTGTTCTTTTAGAATTTCACTTTGCCTTCTTTGTTCTTCCATGATAGAGCTAACTTCACTGATAGTTTTCTTTGCTAAATCTTCTAAATTCATATTTTTATCAACCACCTTTTAAATTCATTGATCTCTTCATCGCTTTTCATATTTATAAAAAAATCAAGCATTTGAGTGTTTAAATCCTGATGCTTAGAACGAAACCCGCTAAGACGACGCACCGCATCGATTGCATTTTGATTATTAGGATCTTCTTTTAAAATATTTTTATAAATCTCTAAAGCTTCATCTTTAAGCCCTTGGGCTTCATAAATAGAAGCTTCTGTAACTGTGTTTTTCATTATCTTTCCTAATATTTTTTTTAATTTTAGCAAAAAGCATTTTAAGTTAAACTTTATATAATATACTAAGAGCCATCACAAAGATAAACAAAGCGCTGATTTTATTGATTTTATCCAAATGCTTATTCATAAAGATCTTAAATATACTTCCACCTAAAGCATAAAGACTTAAAGAACAAAATTCTATCAATAAAATAATCAAAAGCAAAACATTTACACTCACATGAAATTTTAAAAAAGAAGGCAAGATAGAAAACATAAAAATCCATGCTTTTGGATTAGAAGAAGAAGCTATAAAACCTTGAATGATGAGAGAAATTTTTTTCTTATTGATGATTTTTTCTTGAGTAATTTGACTTTTTGATCTAAATAATACAAAAGCGATATATAAAAGATACAAAGCACCCGCTATTTGAAAGAATTTAAATAAATTTTCATACCGCAAAACAAACTCTATCCCCAAAGCACAACATAAAACCACCAATGCCAATCCCACAAGCTCGCCAAATATCATCCATAAAGTATTTTTATATCCTAAAGAAAGCCCCAAGGAAAAAGCTAGACTCATACACAATCCTGGAAGTAAAGAAACGGAAACAAAAGTTAAGATAAATAAAGTATAGTCCATTAAAACAATCTTAAAACAAACATATAAAAAATGGTTCCTAAAATAATACTAAGAAGTGCATTTTTAAAAAGTATATGTATCAAAAATACCAAAATACAAGAAATAATAAAATCAATCCCATAAGGATAAGAATAAAAATCCACCTCATAAAAGGTATAAAAAAATAAAATGATGATAATAACCAAAGGCATATTATGTTGCACAAAAAGCAAATGATGATTTTCTTTTTTGTTTTTAAACAAAATAAAAGCTAAAACACGAGTTAAATAAGTCGCCAAAGAAGCTGCTAAAATTGCATACAAGATATTTTTATCTAACATATTTTTTTCCAAAAATCAAAATAGCCAAAGCGATAAAAATACAAAAAGCTAGCATATAAGGCTTATCTATACAAAATAAAGCAAAGAGTGCTACAAAAGAAGAATAAAGTAAAATTTTTAAATTAGGATTTTGCTTATAAAGCTCATAAGCTAATACAACAAAAAGAGCATTTAAACTGAATTCTACCCCCGAATAATCGATATTTAGTCCTTGCTTAAAATAATAACCCAAAACAGAACCTATTACCCAATAAATTTGATTTAATAAACAAACTTCAAACATAACAAGCGATCTTTGCGTACGGCTAAGATTTTTGATTTTCTCTTTAATAGAGCTTAAAAGAGCAAAACTTTCATCTGTTAAAGCAAAGATAATATAGTGTCTTAGAAAATTAATGGATTTTAACTCTTTTAAAAGCGATAAAGTGTAGAAAAAATGGCGAAAATTCAATAAAAATAAAGTAAAAAAAATCATCAAAAAAGATACATTTTGCGCCACTAAAGCTACTAAAAGAAATTGCCCAGCACCTGCATAAATAAAAATTGAACTAAGCAAAATTTCAAGCAAAGAAAAATCTTTGCTAGCAGCTAAAATTCCAAAAGCAGCTCCTAAAGGGATATAACCCATTAAAACAGGGATAGTAAGAATAAAGAGTTCTCTTTGCTTCATTTCTTCTCTTTGAATAAATGTTTTAGATATTCTTCTCTTTGTTTGTCTAAATTCGGATCAGTTTTATTAATTTGCTGTTCTTCTTTTACTTTAGCATTTTCATCATTAAAATACAAATAATCAATACCAAAAATAATAGCTATAATAATAAGCAAAGGAATTAAAAAAACCATCTAAAAACTTTAATCAAGAAATTTGATTATAAATGCTGCCATAATAACGAATATTTTCAGCATTTTCATTTTTTTCTATGGTTTGTATAGCTCCACTACTGATAGCTTTTTGGATATCTTTATCCAAATCTTGATAAGAAAAAACCATATTTATACTGATAATATGAGGTAATTTTTCAAGCATTTTATAAGACTGGAGTTCTTTTTCTAAATTTTCACTTTCTATTACAACGATGATTTTTTCATTTTCACAAAGTTCTATTGAGCATGATGGAATTCTTAAAATTTCTTTTTTTAATTCTTCTATATGTTGTACTTTTGCTACAATCAAAACACTAGAAAGATTCATCTAAACTCCTAAATACAATTTTATCTCCAAAACCTGAGACAATCAATTCTCTTTCGTTGATAAAAATGATGATTTCACTCATTAAATTTTCATCCTTGAAAATTTTAATGGTTTTTAAGGTATTTGTATCAAAAACCTCATTAAAACCCGCTTCATTATCACTATATGCAGCCAATTTCCCACTAGGGCTTAAAGCACAAGTATAAATTAAAAAATCCTTTTGTAAAAAAGATTGTTCTTCATTTTTTACCAAGCCTATACGCCTATCTGTACCACAACTTAAAATAGTGTCATTTTTCAAATCAACTTGATAGATATTATCTTTGTGCATTTTATCATAGTTTTTTAATATTTTCCATTTTTTTAAATCAAAAAGCTCTACTTCTCCACTTTCAAATCCTGCCACAAGCTTAGTTTTTTCTTCATTTAAAGCCGCATCATTTAAGCTAGAATGAGAGAATTTAAACTGATTTATACGCTTTAAATCTTTATTTACCAATTCTATTTTAGAGCCCAATAAAATCAAAAGATAGGTGTTTTCATCTATAAAAAAAGCTTCCTTAACACTACTTTCTTGAAGTATTTGAATTTGAAGATTTTTATCATAAAGACTTAAATTCTTTCCTCCAAAATCTCCTTCACTAAGTACCAAAAGAGAATTCTTATAAACATCGATGCTATAAATTCTAGCAAAATCGCCTTCATAATAATTCTTAATTTTAGGCAAAGATAAAAGCTCTTTTAAACTTTTATCTTTTAAATTATACTCGTAAATCTCGCCTTTATCGGTGCCTATATATAGCTCCTGCTGATCAAGCTTTAAAGCTGTAATATTTGAATTAAGCTTTAGCTCATAAGCAGGAGATAAAATATATAAAAAACTTAAAATGAAAAGAATTTTTTTCATTATTTTACTCAACACCCTCATTAATTACATCGATTAAATTAGAACGATTTTTTAAGCCTTCATTTTTAAATTCAGCTTTAAAACTATTTCCAACCAAAGGTTTTGCATCACTTTGTGGAACATGGCATTGGGTACAATTAAAACGTGAATCACTGATTGCATCCCCCGTAGTTTTATTGGTTCTAAAATCATAATAATGGCTCGCAGGAAGAGGAGTTGCGCCAACATCGCTTGCAATTGCTTTATCATGACAAGTAAGGCAGGTGTTATTATCTTTGGTAATAGGCAACATATCCTCGATAGTATGTGAAATAAGCGGTGGTGCATTTTCAAAAGAACGCTCAAAAAGGATAGATTCACCTGGTTGCAAGGTAGTAAAACTAGCATCGACCAAATCTACCTTATTTTCATTTTCTAAGCTTGCTTTTCTAAGTCCAATTTGCTCTGAACTCACCCCACTATTTAACGCACAAGCGGCTAAAAACATTGTAGCAACACTTGCTAATAAAACTATTTTCTTTTTCATCATTTTTTCCTTAAATCAAATATATTAAAATTTAAAGCATCATCATTACATACTTCCACACAGCGTCCACATCTTATACATTCACCCGAATTTACACTCGCACTTTCTTTAGCTATCATCCAAAGAACTTGTTTTTCAGGACAAATTCCAATACACTTATAACACTTAGTGCAATTTTGATGATTGTGCTTGATTTTCAAAAGTGCAAAACGAGAGATGAGAGCATAAAAAGCTCCCAAAGGACACAAATGTGAGCATATCGCCCTAGGACTTAAAAAAGTATCTATACAAAAAAGTATAAAAGCTACAAATATCCAAGAAGTAGTGCCAAAAATAATTCCCCTATGTATAATGCCTATATAAGATATGCTTTCAAATACAGGCAAAGATAATACAAAAGAAAGAATTAAACTCAAAGCCAAAATATAATATCTTAAGTTTTTGCTTAAAATTAAAACCTTACTCTGTTTAAAAGCCATTTTAGAACGAACAAAAGCAGCAAAATCAGTAATCAAATTTACAGGACACACCCAAGCACAAAAAGCACGACCTAAGAAAACTCCATAAAGAATCAAAACGATCAATGCCCCTATAAGTGCCATTAAATCTACACTAAAACTTGCTAAATAAATTTGAATCACTGCAAAAGGATCGCTTAAAGGTAGGGTGTTAAAAAGCCTAGAGGAACTTAAATTTCCTTTTAAAATAAAATCTGTAGCCTTAAAACTAAAAAGAGCTAAAATTCCGATTTGAACGATGCGTCTAGCGATTAAATACCTCATCAAATTTCCCCCTCATTTAAATAATTTGTTGCCTTTTTAGCATCAAAATATTTAGAAGTATCTGCATCTTTTATACGATCTTCGTCCTCTTGATCCCAACCCTTTACATAATGCGAACCAGCCTTGCCCAAAACATACTCGCGTGGTAAAACACGAATAGCAGGCTTTTCTGTAATACAAGCAAGCTCACAAAGCCCACAGCCCACACACACTTCATGATCGACACTAGGCAATAAAAAGGCGTGCTTAGCAGTGCGTTCATTGCGTTTAAGCTCAAGTTTTAAAGCCCTATCTATCAAAGGACAAGCCCTATAACAAGCATCACACTGAATTCCCCAATGTGCTACACAAGAAGCACTATCTACGATTGCAATACCCATTTTTAAAGATTCTATGCCCTGCTCTAAATGTTTTTTATCCAAAGCATCGGTTGGACATTCCTTGATACATGGTATGTCCTTGCAAAGATAACAAGGAATTTCTCTAGCTTTAAAAAAAGGGGTTCCGTTTTTTGCACTATCTAGCAAAGTAGCAAGTTTTAAGGTATCGTATGGACAGGCTTTTACGCACAAGCCACAACGAATACATTTGCTTAAAAATCTCGCTTCATCTTCAGCCCCTGGTGGCCTCAAGGCATAATCATCATCAGCCTTTAGGCTTAAATTTGCCAAAAATCCACCCGCAGTGCAAAGACACAAGCCTTTAAAAGCACTAGCAAAAAATTCTCTTCTATCTTTCATCAAATCAAACCTTCATCTTAAGCTTTATAAATTTTTACCGCACATTTTTTAAAGTCGGTTTGTTTAGAAAGCGGACAAGTCGCATCTAGGGTAACTTTATTGATATAAACATTTTCATCAAACCAAGGTACATAAACAAGCCCTACAGGCGGTTTGTTTCTACCACGCATATCCACTCTTGCTTTTACCTTACCACGACGCGATTCTACCCAAACTAAATCTCCTTGATTTAAACCTAATTTTTCACCATCTTTTTCACTCATATAACAAAGTGCTTCTGGGACAGCACGGTAAAGCTCGGGCACACGCATAGTCATAGTCCCGCTATGCCAATGCTCCAAAACCCTTCCAGTTGAAAGCCAAAATGGATATTCTTCATTTGGTCTTTCAGGTGCCTTCATAAATGGTCTAAAGAAAATTTTAGCTTTATTTTTAATACTATGCTCTTTTTCATCCTTAGGAGCTATCAAATCTCCATTGGTGAGCATTTTATTAAATTCACCATAAAAAGCAAAGTCTGAATTTGAAGCAGCTTTTTTAGCATAATAATCAAATTTAGTATTAAATCTCCATTGTGTTTCTTTGCCATTTACCACCGGCCATCTTAAACCTCTTACTTGATGATAAGTGTTAAAATCAGCCAAATCATGACCATGACCTAAGCCGAATTTACGATACTCTTCCCAAAGATATTTTTGAACGAAAAAGCCATATCCTTTAAATTCTTTTCCATCACTGCCTTGAATTTTTCTTTCATCGCCTTTAACTTCGCTATTATCAAAATCTTTCATAACAGCATCATTTGAAGTAAAGCTTTTTGCTTCTTTATTGGCAAATAAAACATCAAAAAGTGTATCATCCTCGCTATAACCCATAGCTTTTGCTTCTTCTAATACGCTTGGCAAAGTAAGCTTATCATCTACTTTTTGCTCTTTCCAAACTTCTTTAAGTTTAAAGCGTTTTGCAAATTCTAAAATTTGCCAAGTATCACTCATAGCAGCACCCACAGGTAAAACTTGTTGCTTCCAGTGCTGAGTTCTTCTTTCAGCATTACCATAAGCGCCCCATTTTTCATAAATCATCGCACTTGGCAAGATAAGATCAGCTACCTTTGCTGAAATTCCAGGATAACAATCGCTTACAACGATAAAATTATCCATCTCTCTAGCTGCTGCGATCCAATGGTTTGCATTTGCAGTATTTTGCCATGGATTATTCACTTGAACCCAAGCAAATTTAATCTTACCGTCCTCTAAATCTCTCATAATACCAAGATAAGGCGAACCTGGTTTTGGATTGATTGTTTTTGCAGGTACTTTCCAAATTTTTTCTGAAATTTCTCTATGTTTTGGATTTGCCACAACCATATCTGCAGGCAAGCGATGAGAAAATGTTCCTACCTCTCTAGCAGTTCCACAAGCACTTGGTTGTCCTGTTAAAGAGAAAGCTCCGCTACCTGGTTTAGCTTGTTTGCCAAGTAAAAAATGCACCATATAAGCTTGCTCATTTACCCAAGAACCTCTTGTGTGTTGGTTAAAGCCCATAGTCCAAAAACTTACCACTTTACGATTTTTTTCTATATATAAATTAGCTAATTCTTGAAGTTTTTTCTTGAAATCTTCCAAAGATTCATTATCATCACCCTTGGCTACTTTTGCAGTGTATTCTAAAGTATAAGGTGCTAAACCTTTTTTGAATTCTTCAAAAGAGATTTCCCAATTCTTATCAGCTACACCTTGATGTTTCATTTCAAATTTATCACCCGCTTTCACACCAAGATAAGAAAGAGAAGTGGCTTCTTCTTCATCTAAAGTGATTGCATTTTCTTTTGCAACGGTATCTTTTTCACTTTCTTTGAATTTAGGGTGATTTGGATTATTTCTCATACCATAACCAATATCTGCATAGCCTGTTGCAAAGACACAATGATCTTTAATAAATTTTTTATCCATAGCTTCAGGATGATTGTAAACAATCTCTCTTGCTATATAGTTCCAAATAGCTAAGTCCGTATTTGGTTTGAAAATGATTTCAATATCGGCAATATTTGAAGTACGATTAGAAAAAGTGCTTAGGTTTACAACTTTGACCTTATCAAGATTGCTTAGTTTTCTATCGCTAACTCTTGACCAAAGTATAGGGTGCATTTCAGCCATATTTGCTCCCCAAGTGATGATAGTATCAGTAAGCTCTATATCATCATAACAGCCTGATGGTTCATCCACACCAAAAGTTTGCATAAAACCAACCACAGCAGAAGCCATACAATGTCTTGCATTAGGATCAATATTGTTTGTTCTAAAGCCTGCTTTTGCAAGTTTTAAAGCTGCATAGCCTTCTTGGATAGTATATTGACCACTTCCAAAAATTCCTACACCGCTTACTCCTAGCTCATTATAAGCTTTTTTAAATTGCTTTTCCATCTCATCAAAAGCTCTTTGCCAAGAAACTTGTTTGAATTTTCCTTTTTTGTCAAATTCTCCTTTGTCATTCACACGAAGCAAAGGCATAACAAGACGATCTTCTCCATACATGATTTTAGCATTAAAATATCCTTTAATACAATTAAGACCTCGATTTACAGGAGCAGCAGGATCGCCTTTGATTGCTACAATCTTACCATCTTTTCTAGCTATCATAATTCCACAGCCTGTTCCACAAAACCTACAAACGGCTTTATCCCATTTCCACTCTTCTTCTTGTGCACCCAATACTGGGCTTGGAACACTAAGACCTGCAACACTAGCAGCACTCGCAATAGCGGTATTTTTAATAAAATCCCTTCTATTCATACTCTAATCCTCCAAAATAATAAAAATCATTTTATTATAAAAAATAGAAAATAAAATTATCTTGAATTTTTTATAAAAAATAATAATTTCAAAGCCCTATTTTATAGGACTTTTATTCTCCTTTTATCATTTTTGAAATAATAAAATTATGTACAATAAAATAAACTAGAAAGCACTAATTTTACAAAAATATAAATTAAAAATATTTTGTTGATGATTTATTTTAAAAGCTAGGAGAGTAGCCCCATTGGGGCTTTATAGATAAAAAATTAATGACAACCGCATCCACCGCAGCAGCTAGAACCGCCAAAAAATGCATCAAGTTTTGCAATATCTGGCATTTCTGTCACTTCGCTTACTAGTTCTTTATAAGCAATTTTGCCATCTTTGATTACAAATACAGCACGAGCTAAAAGACCTTCTAGTGGACCTTCACCGATCAATACTCCGTATTTTTCTCCAAATTCTTTTGCTACAAAATCGCTAGCAACGCTTAGATTTTCTATACCTTCAGTGCTACAAAATCTACCCATAGCAAAAGGTAAATCCATACTTACAACCACAACTTCTGCTCCATTGTAGCTTGCTACTTTTTTGTTAAATTCTCTTGCTTCAGTTGCACAAACTGGAGTATCCAAGCTTGGAAGACTTAAAACAATTTGTGTTTTACCTGCAGCACCGATTTCAATCGCACTTAAGTCTTTAGCTTTAAGCTCTACCTTAGGAGCATCTGCTCCAACTTCTACTGAATTTCCTTTAAGTTTTACTGGGTTTCCTTTAAAATTTACTGAACTCATTTGTCATCCTTTATTTTTATAAATTGAAACATTTTTGTAATTAAATATTTCAACAATTATTATATCTTAATAATTATTATTAATTCTTTAAATGTGTGACTTAAAATCAGTCAACTTCATTCCAAGCATGCTTTTTCCAAATTTCTTGAGCTTCTTTACTTTGAATAAATTTCACAAATTCTAAAGCTTGTTTGTTTTGAAGGCCTTTTTTGGTAGGAATTATTTCAGCTGATCGATAAACCACTGCTTTTTCATCTTCGATAAACAAAGCCTTATCTCCTAAAGCCTTGGCCCAATGTGACCAAATGATTAAAGCATCTATGTTTGGATTATTATTCCACTCATCTATAGCTATTTTAGAATTTTTAGCATAAACTTTAATATTTTTACGCAACTTGACTAAATTTTCTCTTTTACCATTTTTTAAAGCCATATCTTCGTAAAGTCCAACTTGCCCCGCACCATCAACAACCATAACATTTACATTATCTTTTAAAATATCTTCAAAGCTTTTGATATTTTTTGGGTTATTAGGACGCACGATGATGCCTGAAGGACGCATATTTAAAACAACTAAATCTTCTAATTTTAAGCTAGGAATTCTTTTGATAAATCCATCCATCATAGAAGTATTGCCTGAAAAAATCAAATCTGCATCTTTTTTAGCCTTTTTAAACCATGATGGAGTAGGACCTGCAGTAACTACAACTTTTTCTTTGGTTTTTTCTTCAAATTTTAATGCAAGTTCTTTCATAGCTGGCGCAGGACCACCAGGACCATAAACTAAAACTTCGGCATTTAAAAAACTTGCTGCAATTAAACTTAAAAATAAATATTTTTTCATAAATTAAACCTTTCTTTAATGATATTAATTTTGAAAGAAAATATTATCAATCTATAGTTAACTCTCCCTTGCAAAGCCCTGCTTCTATAAGAAAACGCGAAGGTGCAAAAGCGGTTTTTTTATTTTTATCGTATTTTGCATAACTAAGATAAAGTATATTTTTAGCCCTTGTTACTGCAACATAAAAAAGTCTTCTTTCTTCCTCCAAACTTCCGCCCATACTCATAAGTTTTTGGTTTGGAAAACGCCCTTGCGCAAGATCAATTACAAATACCAAGTCAAATTCCAAACCCTTACTCGCATGCACACTCAGTAAATTTACACCCTTGCCATTGCTCATCTCGCTTGCACCTAGGGTTAAGAAATTATAGTACTTATAAATATCACTATAATTTTTAGTGAGTTCTTTTAAGACATTAAATTTCATTTCTATCTTTTCTAAATTTTCTTTCTTTCTTAAAAGATCTACTTGTCCGGCTTTATTTGTTGCTCTTTTGATGGCTAGTTCTTCACAAATTTCCTTATAAAAAGAATTTTCACAAATTAAATTAACCAAGGCTAAAGAATGCTTTGTTTCCATAGCCTTTTTTAAGAAAAAATAAATTTTTTCTAAATTTTTAGCACACAAATCATTGATCTTTGAAAGCTTTAAGATAGGATGGGCATTAAACTCGCTCTCGAATTTAAAACGATTTTCACTGGCTAATTCCTCTAAATCCGCAAAAAGTCCAAGCTGGTAATTTCTTTTTTGATGGTTTTGCAAATTCACACTTTTATCAGGTTCTAAAAAACCCCTTATCAAGCTACCATGACCTAATTTTAAAAGAGCGTCAAAAATTTCCTTTGCCAAAACTCCACCTACGCCTTTGGTGTATTGAACTAAATGAATAAATGCCATGATATCCTTAGGATTTACCACAAGAGCAAGCATAGCGCTAAAAGCTTTAACCTCTAAACTTTCAAAAAAACTCCCACTTCCTTTTCTTACACTTGCAATCCCTTGCTCTCTTAAGGCTACTTCGATACCATCTGCACTCGAATTATTGCGGAAAATAACGGCAATTTCTTCCAAGCTCACTCCGCTAGTAAGTATCATTTTAGCTATATTTTGATACTGATCAAATAATTCTTCAAAAGCAAGTAAAGAAGGAGCTTTAAATTCATCCTTCCTTGTAACTATAAGTTCTTTTGGATAGAGTCTTTCATTATTTAAAATCACCTTATTTGCCAAAGATAGGATACTTCTTGAAGAGCGGTAGTTTTTGTTTAAAGAAAAAATTTGAGCATCCTTAAAACGCTGCTTGAATCCACCTATGATATTGATATCTGCGCCATTAAAAGCATAAATACTTTGATCATAATCGCCCACACAAAATAAACTCTTACTTTCAAAAGCTTCGATTAAAGAACTCTGAAGTGCATTAGTGTCTTGGTATTCATCTACCAAAATTTCATCAAATTCGTATTTTTTTTCATTTAAAAGAGTTTTTAAATTCAAAAGTAAATCGTTAAAATCCACATAATTAAAACGCTTTTTTTCTTCACTATATTCTTTTAATATATCTTCATAAATTTCCGCATAAATACTTTGATCTTCATAATTTATACAAAACCAATGGTAAAAATCTTGATCATAAGCCTTGTTTTGAAATAAAGAATATATATCATACAAATAGCTTGGCTGATAAGGTTTTATATCGCTTAAATGCCTAAAAGTTCTTTTTTCATAAACGCTCTTAAGTAAGGTTTTTAACTCACTGGCCTGTTTTAAAACCACATCTTTGTTTGCGCTTTTAAGCAAAGTATAGGCTGTACTGTGAAAAGTTCCTGCTAAAATTTTTCCTGTGATGTTTTTATCAAAATATTTTCCCAAACGACTTATCATTTCTTTACTAGCTTTATTAGTAAAAGTCAAAAGCATGATTTTTTGCGGCGATATACCCTGGCTTAACAGATAAGAAATTCTTGCAACTATGGTAGAAGTTTTTCCTGTCCCCGCGCTTGCTATGATCAGATTGTGTCCAAAATTTGCAGTAGCAGCTAAATACTGCTCTTCATTTAATCTAGAAAGTGGCATTTTTTTCCTTAAAAAGCACGAATTATAGAAAAAAAATGCTTAAAAACATAAAAATTTAACATTTATTTATATTAATATATAGTACAATATTCAATTTATTTTATTTGTTAAGGAATTAAAGATGAATTTTAAATTTTTTTCTATTATTGTAGGAATTTTAATTGTTGTAATATTAATACTTAGTGGGACTTATTACTATCTTTTTGAGTATTCCAAACCTAGCTATACACCTATAACACAAACTTCAACAGAACAAAACCAATACAGCAATAATACTTATACAACAACTCAAAACTCTTATGTTTCCGATACTACAGATACAAATAATAATGAAAATGTAAATTTAGTACAAGATAAGCAAGATGAAAAGGATACAAATAACATTATTAACGATGAGAATAAAAGTATCACACAATCTTCTCAAATTACAAAACCAAATAATGAAAAAAAACTAGCAGCAATTGAAAAAGAAATCAGTAAACAGCAAAAAATTTTAGAACAAGAAAAAATATTTAAGCCTCAAAATACAAATAACAATAAAACAAATTATCAAGCTAAAAAACTAAGCCCAGCGCAAGAATACTTAAGCTTAGGAAAAAATAGCCGCCTTGAGCCTCAATTAAGTACAGAAAATATGAAAGTTTATGTACTTGATGGTAAATTCTTAAGCGATTATAGAATCAAGCTTTTGAAAGATATGTTAGCAATTATAGAGGATAATTCCAAAGACTATTTTCTTAGCGTTTTTGTCAAAATGCTACCTAAGGGAGAGATGAGTTTAACTATTTACAATAAAGATATTATTTTCTCCGATATGAAAAAATCTTATAAATATATAAGTATGGATAAAATTTCACCTTATATTAAAACCCCTGAAGTGCTTAATCAATATGTAGCGCGTGAAGAAATTATAGAAAGATTTAAACTTCAAACTAAAAAAGAAGGAAAAGGAAGTGATTTTTCTAAGCACATAAATAGCTTAAAAGCTGGTCTTAATAAGGCTCAATACTTTTTTCCATTTTGTGAAATTATAGAAATTACTTCTGTAAAATAAGCCGTCTAAAAAGGTAAAAAATAATGTATGATAAAAGCATAGAAAAGACTTATTATCAAATTTGCGAAGAGCGCGGATATTTTGAAATCGATGGAAATAAAGCCATACAAGAAAAAAATAAAAATTTTTGCATCATGATGCCACCGCCTAATGTAACAGGCGTTTTGCACATAGGCCATGCTTTAACCTTTACCCTGCAAGATATCATAACACGATACAAAAGAATGGATGGCTATAAAGTTCTTTACCAACCAGGACTTGATCATGCAGGCATTGCCACTCAAAATGTTGTAGAAAAACAACTTCTTGCTCAAGATATCAAAAAAGAAGAATTAGGTCGTGAAAAATTCATAGAAAAAGTTTGGGAATGGAAAGAAAAAAGCGGTGGCAAAATCCTAGATCAAATGAGAACCCTAGGAATCACTCCTGCTTGGAGTCGCTTGCGCTTTACTATGGATGAGGGTTTAGCAAATGCAGTAAAAAAAGCTTTTGTGGAACTTTACGATAAAAAACTTATCGTGCGTGGAAATTATATGATCAATTGGTGCACCCACGATGGGGCTTTAAGCGACATAGAAGTAGAATACAAAGAAAACAAAGGCAAACTTTATCATATAAAATACTACTTAAAAGATAGTGATGAATACCTAGTCGTAGCAACAACGCGTCCTGAGACTTTTTTTGGTGATACTGCAGTCATGGTTCATCCTGATGATGAGCGTTATAAACAATTTATAGGAAAAGAACTGATCTTACCTTTAAGCAATAAAGCCATTAAAATCATAACTGATGAACATGTAGAAAAAGAATTTGGAACAGGGGTTGTAAAGGTTACCCCTGCTCATGATATGAATGACTATGAAGTAGGACTTAGACATAACTTAGAATTTATAAGTGTTTTTGATGAAAAAGGAATTTTAAACGAGCATTGTTTGGAATTTGAAGGTTTAGAACGCTTAGAAGCTAGAGATAAAATTGTAGCTAAACTGGATAGTCTTGGCTTTATAGATAAAATAGAAGAACATAACAATCAAGTAGGATATTGCTATCGTTGCAACAATGTAGTCGAGCCTTATATTTCAAAACAATGGTTTGTAAAACAAGAAATTGCCAAAGAGAGTATAGAAAAAGTAGCCCTTGGCGAGAGTAAATTTTATCCAAGCCATTGGGTTAATAGCTTTAATGCTTGGATGAAAGATTTAAGGGCTTGGTGTATTTCAAGACAGCTTTGGTGGGGACATCAAATTCCTGTGTATTATTGTGAATGCTCACATGAATGGGCAAGTCAAGATACACCTAAAACTTGTCCAAAATGCGGAGGGCAAAATTTCAAACAAGATGAAGATGTACTCGATACTTGGTTTTCTTCAGGACTTTGGGCAATAAGCACACTTGGATGGGGAAATGGCACTTGGGGAAAAGATAAAATTTGGTTTGAAGAAGATTTGAAAGAATTTTATCCTAATTCTTTATTGATAACTGGTTTTGATATTTTGTTTTTTTGGGTAGCTAGAATGATGTTTCAAAGCACAAATGCTTTAGGAGCCTTGCCTTTTAAAGACATTTATTTACATGCTCTTGTTAAAGATGAGCAAGGTAGAAAAATGAGTAAGAGTCTTGGAAATGTTATCGATCCAAATGAAAGCATTAAAGAATACAGTGCCGATATATTGCGTTTTACCTTAGCTTTGCTTGCTATACAAGGACGCGATATCAAGCTTAGTAATGACAAGCTTTTACAAGTTAGAAATTTCACAAACAAAATCTATAATGCGACAAATTATCTACTTTTAAATGAAGAGCAATTTGAAGATTTAGAAAAGATAGAACTTAAAAGTGCATTGGCTCAATTTGTTTATTCTAGATTTCAAGATTGCGTAAAAAATGTAAGGGAAAATTTGGACAATTATCGCTTTAATGATGCAGCAAACACGCTTTATAAATTCTTCTGGGATGATTTTTGTGATTGGGGGATAGAACTTAGCAAAGCCCAAAAAGAATCGGTAAAAGAATTAGGAAGTATTTTCAAAGAAGCTTTAAAACTCTTAAATCCTTTTATGCCATTTATCAGCGAGTATTTGTATCACAAGCTTAGCAAAAGTGAACTTGAAACAAGTGCCTCCATAATGATAAGCAAATACCCACAATTTCATGCAAAAAATTCCAATATAGAAGAAATTTTCTCTTTGATTATAGAAAGCATTGTTAGCATACGCCGCGCTAAAAGCCTTGTGGATTTAGGAAATTCAAAAATAGAAAAAGCCTATATTAAACTAAATGATAAAAAAATGCAAGATGAAATCAAATCCTATATGAAGTTCATCACCATGCTTGCTAAATGTGAAAATATAGAATTTACAGAAAACAAGCTACAAAAAGCCATTTGCGATGTGAGTGAGAATTTAGAAATCTTCATTGCACTTGATAATGTAGATTTAAGTGGTATTTTAACAAGACTTGAAAATCAAAAAACAAAACTAGAAAAAGAAAGTGCTAAGCTAAATGCTATGTTATCAAATGAAAAATTTATCGCCAATGCACCTAAAGAAGTTGTAGAACAAAATAAGGAAGCTTTGGCAAATTTAAACACTCAGCTTGAAAAAATATCAGCTGAACTAGCAAATTTAAAAGGTTAAAAACTTTGATAAAAATACAAAATTTAAAAAAATATTACGGAAAAGAACTGGTTATTAATGATGTTTCTTTGGAGATAAAAAAAGGTGAAATCTATGCTATCGTAGGACACAGCGGTGCTGGAAAATCTACTCTTTTAAGATGTATCAATGGACTTGAAAGCTATCAAGAAGGAAGTTTAAAAGTGCTTGATGCTGAAATAAAAGATCTGAGTCAAAATAATCCTAAAAAGCTTAGAATGTTAAGAAAAGATATAGGTATGATTTTTCAAAATTTTGCCTTAATGGAAAGAAAAAATGTATTCGAAAATGTTGCAATGCCTTTAAGAACACATTATAGCCAATGCAAAATTTATTCTAAGCTTTTTGGCAAAGAATACATGAGCGAAAAAGATTTAAATCAAAAAGTAAATTCCTTACTTGAGGTTGTAGGGCTTGATCATAAAAACAAATCCTACCCTAGAGAACTTAGCGGAGGACAAAAACAACGCGTGGCTATTGCTAGAGCTTTGACTTTAAATCCTAAAATTTTACTTAGCGATGAAGCCACTTCGGCTCTTGATCCTAATACAACAAAAAATATTTTAGAACTCATTGCTAAAATCAATGCTGAATTTGGGATAACCGTAGTTTTAGTCACACATGAAATGGATGTTGTAAAAGATGTTGCTCAAAAAGCTTTACTTTTAGAACATGGTCAGATTATAGGAAGTGGTGCAATTGATGAACTCTTTTTAAAGCCTAATGAAAAAATGAAAGAATTTTTAGGCGAAAGTGATTTCTTGCCTCCAACAGGTTTAAATATTAAGCTTTATTTTCCAAAAGAAGTAGCACAAAATAGTATTATTACACATATGGCAAGAACTCTTAATATTGATTTTAATATTGTTTGGGGTAAAATTGAAAAGCTTAATGGAAATGCTTTGGGAAATTTAGTGATTAATATCGATGAAAAAGATAAAAATAAAGTTCTGAATTATGTAGAGCAAAGCGGGGTTTTATGGGAGGTAGTATCATGAATGAAATATCTATATTTGATGCATTTTTAGGAAGAATTTCACAATTTTTTACTGAATTTTCTTGGCAGGGTATCAAAGAGGTCTCTCTAAATTCTATCGAAACCTTTGGACAAAACTATGAAAATATTTTAAAACCTGCTTTAAATGAAACTATTTATATGAGTCTAATGGCTGTGTTTTTTGGTTTTATTTTGGCTATCATTCCTGGAATCTTACTTGCTATTTGGGATAAAAATGGCATCAAGCACAATAAAATCGCTTATGCGGTTTTAGATTTTATCACTAATCTTTTAAGAGCCTTTCCTTTTCTTATATTGATTGTCGTACTCTTGCCTCTTTCTAAGATTATAGTGGGTACTAGCATTGGTACAAATGCGGCCATAGTTCCTTTGGCTATAGGTATAGCACCTTATTTGGCAAAGATGTTAGAAAGTGCTTTTAAAGAAGTAGATCATGGCATCATAGAAGCTGCAAAAAGCTATGGTGCAAGCAATACTCAAATCATCTTTAAAGTGATTTTTAGCGAAGCTTTACCAAACATCATCAGCGGTATTACCCTAACCTTGATTTTTACCATAGGCTTTTCAGCACTTGCAGGAACTGTCGGTGGTGGCGGACTTGGAGATGTTGCGATTCGTTATGGTTATGAACGTTTTAATAAAGAAATCATGATTCAAACAGTAATTATCTTGCTTATATTGGTGCAGTTGGTTCAAATTTTAGGTAATTTATTTTATACTTGGGCTAAAAATAGCAAAACTTTATACATTCTTGCTACTTTAATAGTCTTATTTATAATTAGCATAATCATCAATATAAACAACGATGAAAGTTTTGTTTGGCAAGCGATTATTTTAATCGTTCTTGTTCTGTATTCTATTTATAAATTCCTTAAAAAATAAAAAATTAAATCTGATTTTAATTTAAATATAAGTTTTTTTAAGTAGAATAAGCCAAAAATTTTTAAAAGGATTAACAGATGATGCCTCAGATGCGCTAGTCTGACTATCAAAAGTTCTCGTATGCTTCTTCCTGATAGTCAGAGTGATTAAGATTAAAGCAAGCACAAAAATGACTATATAAGGAAATTAAAATGAATATCAAAAATTTAATCGTAGCAAGTTTTTTAGGTTTGGCTGTAAATTTAACAGCCGCAGAAACTATCAGTATCGCAGCAACTCCAGTTCCTCATGTTGAAATATTAGAGCAGGCAAAACCTGAATTAGAAAAACAAGGTTATAAACTCGAAATTAAAGAATTTACAGACTATGTCTTACCTAATTTAGCCGTAGACAGCGGAGAAGTAGATGCAAATTTCTTTCAGCACACACCTTATTTGGAAGAATTTAACAAAAGCAAAGGCACTAAGCTCACTAAAGTAGCAAGTGTACATATCGAGCCTATGGCTGTTTATTCTAAAAAATATAAAAGTTTAGATGATATTAAAGAGGGTGTTACTATAGCTATACCAAACGATCCGACCAATGAAAGCAGAGCTTTGGATATTATCGCAAAAAAAGGTTTGGTTGAATTTAAAGAAAAAGCTCTTAAAACCCCACTTGATATCACAACAAACCCAAAAAAAATAAAATTTGTAGAGCTTAAAGCTGCACAACTTCCAAGAGCTTTAAATGATGTTGATTTTGCTGTAATTAATTCTAATTATGCACTTTCTGCAAATCTAAACCCAGCTCAAGATGGCGTATTTATAGAAGATAAAGAAAGCCCTTATGCAAATATCCTTGTAGTAAAAACAGGAAATGAAAATGATCCAAAAATTCAAGCTTTAGTAAAAGCTTTACAAAGTGAGAAAGTTAAACAATTTATCATCGAAAAATATAAAGGTTCAGTTCTACCTGCATTTTAATCCTTGTCCCTTTTTTAGGGACTTCTCTCTTAAACCCCAAAGGAGTTTTTTATGAAATTACTTAAACTTATTTTATTATTTTGTTTATTTAACCTAAGCCCTATATTTGCCAAAACCATAACCATAGGAGCTACGCCAAATCCCTTTGCAAGCTTGCTAGAAAAAGTCAAAGATGATTTTAAAGATAAGGGTTATGAGTTGAAAATAATAGAATTTTCTGATTATATACTGCCTAATAGAGCCTTAGAAGAAAAAGAACTTGATGCAAATTTATATCAACACAAACCTTTTTTAGAAGAATACAATGCTCAAAAAGGCACAAAATTAACCGCGATAACACCTGTTGTCATCGCACCAGTAGGAATTTATAGCAAAACGATCAAAGATTTGAAAAATCTTAAAAAAGGTGCTAGGGTTGCCATACCTAATGACGCTACGAATGAAAGTAGAGCTTTAGAACTTTTAGAAAAAGCTGGCTTAATCGAACTCAATCAAAACACACTCAAAACCCCATTAGATATAAAGAAAAATCCTAAGAATCTTAAATTCATAGAATTAAAAGCCGCACAACTTCCAAGAGCTTTAGATGATGTTGATATTGCTGTGATTAATTCTAATTTTGCCCTTGGAGCTGGACTTAATCCGATTAAAGATACAATCTTTAGAGAAGATAAAAACAGCCCTTATGTAAATTATGTTGTAGTCCGCTTTGAAGATAAAGATAGTGAAAAAACTAAAATCATAGATGAAATTTTAAGAAGTGATAAATTTAGAAATATCATCAATGAGCACTACAAAGATGTGCTAATCCCTGCATTTTAAGGAGTTTTTATGAAATTTAAAAAAGTATTACTAAGTATTTTTTGTATAACAAGTTTTCTCTTTGGAGCTGAAAAGAATATCATTATAGGAGCAACGCCTACTCCTTATGCTGAAATCTTAAATTTTGCAAAACCTATTTTTAAAGAAAGAGGTTGGAATCTTGAAGTAAAAGAATTTAGTGATTATAATATACCCAATATCTCACTTAATGAAAAAGATTTAGATGCGAATTTATATCAGCACAATCCTTTTTTAGAGGATTTTAACGCTCACAAAGGGACAAAATTAAGTTCTTTGGGTTCTATTGTTTTGGTTCCTATGGCTATTTATTCTAATGATATTAAAGATATTAAAGATATCCCAAATGGTGCCAAAATCGCCATTCCAAATGATGCTACCAATGAAAGCAGAGCTTTGGATTTGCTTGCTAAAGCTGGTTTGATAGAATTTAAAACCTCAAGCACTCTTAAAACTCCGATTGATATCAGTAAAAATCCTAAAAATCTTAAATTTATAGAACTAAAAGCTGCACAACTTCCAAGAGCTTTAAATGATGTAGATTTAGCAGTCATTACGACAAATTATGCTCTTGGTGCAGGACTTAATCCTCTAAAAGATGGAATTTTTATTGAAGACAAAGACAGCTTATATGCTATTGTTCTAGCAGTAAGACAAGGCGATGAAAAAAGTGAAAAAAGTCTAATTCTTAAAGAAATTCTAACCAGTGATAAAATAAAAAATTTCATCAACGAGCAATACAAAGGCTCTGTTATACCTACTTTTTAATCCAAGCAAAGCCTTTAAAGGCTTTGTAAATTTGTATTGGGTAAAATATAAAAGATTAATACCGTATTAGGCTAGCAATGAGAATTATATCTTTTATTTTTTTTGTTTTTATTGGTTTAAGTCATGGTGCAAATTTAGAAGAGATTAAAACTGCACTTGCTAAAGAATTTAAAAACAATTTTCCAAGTTTAATCATCAAAAATATCGATTTAAAAATCACTACCTTACCTAAAGATTTTGAACAATATCAATTTATAAGAATAGCCAATGCTCGTTTTAACCAAGCTCAAGGATTTATAAGAGCTGAATTTAAAACCCCGCAAAATATACAGAAAAATGTATTTTTTCGTTATTTTATGCAAGCAAGCTTAGAAGTATTAAGAAGCGAACGCTCCATACAAAGAGGAGATAAACTTGGCGCTTTTGACTATAAAAGCGTACTCATGGACTTTGATAAAGTTCCATCTAATGCTCTAACCCCTGAAGATACTCACAATCTCATAGCAAAAAGTAATATTAGCAAAAATACCATTTTAAAAGAAAATATGTTTAAAACCATGGCTCTTATTCGCCGCAATGATCCTATAATAGGTATTTTAAGCGATGGAAATGTCGATGTTTTAATAGAACTCACAGCCCTACACAGTGCCGATATGGGAGAAAGAATTCGAGCAAAAAACAAAGAAGGTAAAGTCATGCAAGGTATAGTCACAGGAAAAAATAGGATGATTATACAATGAAAATTTTATTAGGAATTTCAGGATCTAGCAGTACGCATTTAGGACTTAAACTTTTAAAAAATTTGGAGAATAAATGCGAGCTTTATTGTATTATCACTGAAGGTGCAAAAATAAGTTTTGAAGCTGAAAATAAGAAAAACTTAGAAAAAATTTGCCAAGAAGAATTTCAAAATATCTGTTTTTTAAGCGATAACAACTTAAGCGCAAGCGTTGCAAGCGGATCTTTTGGTATAGAAAAAACCATCATTGCACCCTGCTCTATCTCAAGCCTTGCTAAAATTCACGCAGGATTAGCCGACACGCTTTTAATGCGAGCTGCTGCTGTGGCCCTAAAAGAAAGAAAAAGCTTGATTTTGGGAGTAAGAGAAATGCCTTTTTCAACCTTAAATTTAGAACATATGCACAAGCTTAGCCAACTAGGCGTTATCATCGCACCTCCTATTATAGCAAGCTATTCTCATGCTAGCGATTTAGAGCAAATGGAAAATTTTATCATAGGAAAATGGCTAGATCTTTTAGGAATTTCTCATAATTTATATGAGAAATGGCAGAATTTTTAGCTTAAATTTGTTATATTTTTAAAAATTTTTGGAGTAAAAATGACTTGTTTATACCCAGGGACTTTTGATCCTATCACAAATGGACATTTAGATGTAGTTAAAAGAGCGCTTAAGATCTTTGATAAAGTGATCGTAGCTATAGCAAATAGCGAGCATAAAAAGCCTTGTTTTAGTTTAGAGCAAAGAAAAGAGCTTGCAAAGCTTGCCACCTCGCATTTAAACAATGTAGAAATTATCACTTTTGATAATCTCCTTGTAGATTTAGCCAAAGAACTTAAAGTAAATACTATAGTAAGGGGACTTAGGGCGGTAAGTGATTTTGAATACGAATTGCAAATTGGCTATGCCAATCATGCCCTTTGGGAAGAAATTGAAACTATTTATCTAATGCCAAATTTAAAAAATGCATTCATCTCAAGCTCCATAGTTAGATCTATTGCTTCCCATGGAGGAGATGTCAGCGCCTTAGTTCCTAAAGAAATTTTACCTTTTTTAAAGGATTTACCTTGTATGTAGTTTTTGAAGGGGTGGATTGCGTTGGTAAAAGTACGCAAATTTCACTTTTAAAAGAATATTTTAAAGAAGCTATTTTTACCGCAGAGCCTGGAGGAACCAAGCTAGGTTCTCATTTAAGAGAACTTTTACTTCACAAACCCTATCAACTCGATAAAAAAACCGAGCTTTTGCTTTTTTTAGCTGATCGTGCGCAACACTGTGAGGAAATTTTAAAAGCAAATCAAGATAAACTCATCATTAGCGATAGAAGTTTTATTTCGGGCATGGCTTATGCAAAAGATTTTGAAAATGAAGAGCTTTTTAGACTTAATGCTTTTGCTTTGGAAAATTTTTTCCCGCAAAAAGTTATTTTTTTAAAAGGCGATGAAAATTTAATCAAAGAGCGTCTTAATCAAAAAGAACAAGACGCTATAGAAAAACGCGGAATTGATTATTTCTTAAGTGTCCAAGATAAACTTGAAAATACTCTTCATTTTTTAAAAGAAAAAATAAATCTTCAAGTTTTAACCCTAAATGCAAATGATACAAAAGAAAATTTACACCAAAAAATAAAGGATTTTTTACGATGATTAATGCTCTAAAAGGTATGAAAGATTTAAGCGATAAGGATGCGCTTTATTATGAAAAAATTATCAAAACTTGTGAAGAAGTTGCAAAAAACTACGGGTTTAATTTTATCAATACCCCGCATTTAGAGCAAAGCATACTTTTCAAAAGAAGCGTAGGAGAAAGTTCTGACATCGTTGGCAAAGAAATGTACGAATTTGTAGATAAAGGGGGCAATGAAGTCTGTATGCGCCCTGAAGGCACAGCAGGGGTCGTGCGTGCTTATATAGAAAAAAAATTAGATAAAAACATCAGCGTAAAGCGTTGGTTTTATCATGGTTCTATGTTTCGCTATGAAAGGCCTCAAAAGGGTCGCTTAAGAGAATTTCATCAATTTGGAGTTGAAAGCTTTGGCATACCTAGCGTTTATGAAGACGCGAGCATTATTTTAATGCTAGTAGAAATTTTCTCACGCCTTGGTATTGATTTTAAACTTCAGCTTAATTCTTTAGGTTGCTCACAATGCTTGCCAAAATACCGCGATGAGCTTATTGAATTCTTAGATTCTAAAGAAGGTTTTTGCGAAGATTGTTTGCGTAGAAAAAATTTAAATCCTATTCGTGTTTTAGATTGTAAAAACGAACATTGTCAAAATTTACTTGAAAATGCTCCACTTTTGATCAATAATTTATGCACCTCTTGCCAAAAAGACTTTGAAACGCTACAACAAATTTTAAAGGATAATGGAGTTAAATTCGAGCTAGACTCAAAGCTTGTGAGAGGTTTGGATTATTATTCTAAAACAGCTTTTGAATTTATAAGCGATGAAATAGGTGCAAAAGCTGCTATCGCAGGTGGAGGACGCTACGATAGACTTATAGAGTATTTGGGTGGAAAAAGTGGTTATGGCATAGGTTTTGCCATGGGTATAGAAAGAATTATAGCCATCTTAGAACAAAAAGAAGAGTTAGAAAAAAGAGAGGGAATTTATCTTTGCGCTATGGATGAAATTTATATCCCAAAACTTTTACAAATTGCCACCAAACTTAGAAAAAAACATAAAGTGATCTTAAGCTATGAAGCTAGAAAACTTGCCAAGCACTTAGAAAATGGAGATAAGATAAATTCAAAACATTTTCTTTGCATGGGAGAAAATGAAGCAAAAAACGAAAGTTTGTTTTATAAAAATTTAGAAAATAAAGATGAAAAAATGATTAAAATTTCAGATTTGGAGAATGCTTTATGATGAATTATGGAATTGATATCTGGGGAAATGAAAATTTTATCATCAAAAATGGTAAAGTTTGCATCAATCACGAAAAAAAACCTGCCATTATCGATATAGTAAAAGAGCTAAGAGATGATGGATACAAAGGGCCTTTACTCTTAAGATTTCCTCATCTAATCCAAAAGCAAATTGAAAGTATTTATGGAAGTTTTAATAAAGCTAGAAAGGAATTTGACTATAAAGGAAAATTTAATGCTGTTTATCCTTTAAAAGTCAATCAATATCCTGGTTTTGTAAAAAATCTCGTTCGCTTAGGTAAAGATTATAATTACGGTCTTGAAGCAGGTTCTAAGGCTGAACTTTTGCTTGCTATGGCTTACAATAACGAAGATGCGCCCATTACCGTAAATGGATTTAAAGATAGAGAGCTTATAAACATAGGATTTATAGCTGCTGAAATGGGACACAATATCACCTTAACCATAGAAGGACTAAATGAGCTTGAAGCTATTGTTGATATAGCTAAAGAACGCTTTAAACCTAAGCCTAATATAGGCTTGCGTGTGCGTTTGCACTCTGCTGGCGTAGGAATTTGGGCAAAAAGCGGGGGGATTAATTCTAAATTTGGACTTACCTCTACTGAACTTATAGAAGCGGTTAATTTACTCAAAGAAAACAAGCTTTTAGAGCAATTTACCATGATACATTTTCATCTTGGTTCGCAAATCACTGAAATTCATCCTCTTAAAAAAGCCTTAAATGAAGCAGGCAACATCTATACCGAACTTAGAAAAATGGGGGCTAAAAATTTAAAAGCTATCAATCTAGGCGGCGGTTTAGCGGTGGAATACTCACAATTTAAAAATGAAAAAAGCCGAAATTATACCTTAAGAGAATACGCCAACGATGTGGTATTTATCTTAAAAAATATAGCCGAACAAAAAAAAGATCTTGAGCCTGATATTTTTATAGAAAGTGGGCGTTTTGTCGCGGCCAATCACGCAGTTTTAGTCGCTCCTGTTTTAGAGCTTTTCTCTCAAGAATACACAGAAAGTAAGCTTATACTAAAAAAACAAAATCCAAAACTCATCGATGAGCTTTACGATCTTTATAAAAGCATAAAACCTTCCAATGCTTTAGAGTATTTGCACGATAGTATCGATCATTTAGAAAGCATCTTAACACTTTTTGATTTGGGTTATGTGGATTTGCAAGATCGTTCTAATGCTGAAATTTTAACTCATCTAATCACAAAAAAAGCTATTTTACTTTTAGGCGATAAACAAAATCCTGCGGATTTACTCGCCATACAAGATGAAGTGCAAGAAAGGTATTTGGTAAATTTTTCACTCTTTCAAAGCATACCTGATTTTTGGGGCTTGGAGCAAAATTTCCCCATCATGCCACTTGATAGACTCGATGAAGAGCCAACAAGAAGTGCAAGCATATGGGATATAACCTGCGATAGCGATGGTGAAATTTCGTATTCTAAAAACAATCCTTTATTTTTGCATGATGTAGATGTAGAAAAAGAAAATTATTTTCTAGGTTTTTTCCTTGTAGGGGCTTACCAAGAAGTACTTGGAATGAAACACAATCTTTTTACCCATCCTACTGAAGCAACGATAAGCGTAAATGAAAAAGGTTATGAAATCGAAGGGATTATAGAAGCCCAATCCATACTTGATGCTTTAGAGGATCTAGACTATGACATACATACAATTATGGATATACTCAATGAACGCATTAGCAATTCTAAACTTGTCAATGAAAAACAGAAAAAACACATTTTAGGCGAACTTTATCTTTTCTTAAACGATAATGGCTATCTAAAAAGTATAGGAGTGTAAATGGGATTTTTCAGCATCATAAAAGAAGATTTTTCCCAACCAAAAGCACAAGATCCAGCGTATAATTCTTGTATAGAACTTTTTTTCAATTACCCGGGTGTATGGGCGGTAGTAAATTACCGCTTTGCGCATTTTTTTTATACAAAAAATTTCAAGCGCACCGCTAGGATAATCAGCGGAATTTCGCAGTTTTTAACAGGTGTAGATCTACATCCAGGTGCAACTTTAGGCAGGCGTATTTTTATAGATCATGCTAATGGAGTGGTGATAGGACAAACTGCGATCATAGAAGATGATGTTTTGATCTATCAAGGTGTAACCTTAGGTGGCACCAGTCTTGAAAAAGGTATCAAACGCCATCCTACTATAAAAAAAGGAGTGATTATAGGCTCAGGTGCAAAGGTGCTTGGCAATATCACCATAGGAGAAAATGCCAAAATAGGCTCTAATGCTGTTGTTGTTAAAGATGTAGGAGCAAATTTAACTGCAGTAGGAATTCCTGCTTATATAGTAGAAGAACGACGCAAAAATAAAGAAAATACAAGAGCTGTTGATGCAAACTGCGAAGATAAACTCGAAAAATTAGAGAGAAAAATCGCAGAGCTTGAAAAAGCTTTATCTAATATAAAATAAAATACATAAAAAATTTTATATTATTTTATGTATTTTAGCTTTTAACAAATTTTCACATTAATCTATTTTTGCAATATTAATTTTTAATTAAATTCGCTGCATAGGTGTGTTTTTTTGCTAAAATTAGACAAAAAATTCAAAAGGACAATAGATGTTAACCCAAAGATCACAAGTTTTAGAAGAATCCATCACCCTAGCTATCACTGCATTAGCCAATGATTTAAAAGCCAAGGGTGAAGATGTGATCAGCTTCTCCGCAGGCGAGCCTGATTTTGATACCCCGCAAACTATCAAAAATGCAGCCATTGCTGCCATAGAAAAGGGTTGTGGTAAATACACTGCTGTTGCAGGAATTCCTGAAGTTTTAAAGGCTATTCAAAATAAACTTAAAAAAGATAATGAGTTAAGCTATGAAACAAGTGAAATTATCACAAATGTAGGGGCAAAACATTCTCTTTTTGAATGTATAGAATGTCTAGTTGAAGAAGGCGATGAAGTCATCATCCCTAGTCCTTATTGGGTGAGTTATCCTGAAATGGTCAAATTTGCGGGTGGAAAACCTGTATTTATCGAGGGTTTAGAAGAAAATGGCTTTAAAATCAACGCAGAGCAACTTAAAAAAGCTATCACCCCTAAAACTAAAATTTTAATGCTTAATTCTCCTTCAAATCCCGTAGGTTCCATCTATAGCAAAGAAGAGCTTTTAAGTATTGCTAAGGTTTTAGAAGGCACAAAGATTATCGTATTAAGCGATGAAATGTATGAAAAACTTCGCTATGATGGCTTTGAATTTGTAGCTTTTGCAAGTGTAAGTGAAGATGCCTTAAATCGCACTGTAACTATCAATGGGCTTAGTAAATGCGGTGCTATGCCTGGATGGCGTTTTGGCTATATGGCAAGTAAAAATAAAGCCTTGATTTCAGCTGTTAAAAGACTTCAAGGCCAAAGCACTTCAAATATTTGCTCCATCACTCAACATGCTGCTATACCCGCTTTAAATGGAGAATGTGATGAGGATATAGAAAAAATGCGTCAAGCTTTTGAAAAGCGTCGCGACTTAGCTCTAAATATGCTTCATCAAATTCCAAATATTAGTGTTTATAAACCCGAAGGAGCTTTTTATCTTTTTGTAAATACTCAAAAAATTGAAAAAGATTCTATGAAATTTTGCCAAAAATTACTAGAAGAAGAAAAAGTTGCCGTGGTTCCAGGTATTGGTTTTGGGATGGATGGATACTTTAGACTTTCTTATGCTACAAGTGATGAACTGATCAAAAAAGGTATAGAAAGAATAGCAAATTTTGTTAAAAATTATAAATAATTCTAGGTTTTAAACCTAGAATTATTAACTTTTCTAGGCAATCAAATCAAATTTTACCAACGAATTTAAACCCTAAAATCAAGGTTTTTTAAGTACTGCATTTACTCTTTGAACTTTATCTAGTTTATTTAAACTAAGCCTTATCACAGAATCCTCTAATCCACCCAAAGAATGTGGCACATTTGCTTCTAAGCTTATCATATCTAAAGCATTAAACTCAAATCTTTCGTTTTCTACCTCAAACCAAATTTTACCGCTTAAAACTTGCACGCGGATAGCAAAGGGTGCTTTATGCTCTTTCATCACGCTATCTTTAGCAAGTAAAATTTGAATTTCCTTGCTGTGCTCATCATCGATTAAAACATTGATTTTAACTTCTTTTGGATTAAATTCAGCCTTGCTCCATTGAACGATCTTCATACAATCTCCTTTTTTACTTTTATAAAATTGTAGCAAAAACCAAAATGCAGACTATAAACTTGTGTTAATTTTATCCTTCTTTCCACCAAAAATCTTGCTTAAATTCACTTCCTACCTCATAAGCTTCGCCCATTTTTGGTGTAATCAAAGGTAAATTTAAATTCTCATAAAGAAATTCCACCACCCCATTCCATGCATGAGTTCCTGCTAAAAATCTGCCCCAATGTATAGGCATTAAAGCTTTTGCGTTCAAATCTTTTGCTTCTTTTAAAATTTGATCAGGGAAAGAATGTGAAAAAGGCCAAGCGGTATTAAATTGACCGCTTTCAAGGCAAACCAAATCAAAACCACCAAAATAAGCCCCGATTTTTTTAAAATGTGTAAAATATCCTCCATCGCCACTAAAAAACACCCTTTTATCTGCACTTAAAAACTCCATCACAAAGGAAGCCCAAAGAGTTTTATTGAGCCCATCGCCCCTACTTGAGCTATGCTGTGCAGGCGTTGCAATAATCCTTAAATCATCAAATTCCACCCCACTCCACCAATCAAGCTCTATGATTTTTTTCTCACTCACTCCATAACTTTTTAGATAATTTCCCACCTTTAAAGGTGTGATGAAAAATTTAGCCTTATTTTTTAAAGCTTTCACGCTTTTTTCATCTAAATGATCAAAATGCGAATGAGTGATAATCACAGCAAAAATTTCATCAAAATCATTTGCATTATAAACAGGTGCATTTTTAAAAGCTTTATTGATAAAAGAAAAAGGCGAAGCATGAGTGTTAAAGATAGGATCGATTAAAATTTTATAGTTTTTATAGCTCACAAAAAGCGATGAATGCCCAAGCCAAGTGATGTGAGGGGTATGAAAATGATTTAAATTCGGCTTAAAAAAAGGAAGTTTAAAAGTCGCTTTAGCATTTTTAGGATAAAGGTAGTAATATCTCAAAACTTCCCTAAAAGACGCTTTAAAAGCATTGTGCGTTTGGCGGTTTTCATTAAGAAAAATTTCATATTTTTTACCCTGTACTTTTTTAGCCTTTGGGTGTTCTTTACTTGAAAGATCAAAGGTTTTAAAAAAATCCATACTCACGAAAATTTATCCTTTTACAATAAAACCTAATGCGATGATTCTATCTGTGCAAAATCATTGCAAATCATATTAAACATTGCATTTGTTATCTTATCTTTAAATTCATTATTTTGGTTAAATTGCTTAAAAAGCTCTAAATTTAAATCCAAAATATCTTGAATTTTATCTTCCAAAAGCATACTAAATTCAATACGAGAATTTTGCATATCGGATTTATTTAAAGATTCGAGAATTCTTTCGTTTTTTGCTATATCATCTTTTATATCATATAAAATTTTAGCGATTTTATCGCTTTCATTAAAGTCTATATTTGCGTATTTGTTATTAAAGTCTTTGATGATATTTGAAAGCTCTTCTAGCTCAGTTTCAACACTCTTACTTGATCCGTCTGCAAAAGAGGGTTTTAACTCTCCATTTCCCTGCAAAAAGATATCTTGTGTTTTATCAAGCTGTAAGCGATAGCTATCAAAATCTACATTATCCAAAATTCCTTTAGCCAAATCTTGCGATTTAGGTAAAATAATCTTACTTGCAAGTTTTTTAAGCAGTATATAAAGCTTTTCAAGTTCAACATCTTCATAAGGTAAAATTTGAGCCAAAAAAGAATACTCTTTAAGATAAGTTTTTGCCTTACTATAAAAATCTAGTTTTTCATCATCGCTTTTTTCATCAAATCTAGCAAGCATTATATCTAATTTTGAGTGTATGACATTTTCTTTTTCTCTTCCTAAAATAGCATTTGTAAAATCATCTATTTCTTCTTGGGTGTAAATTTCATATTCGCCAAGATTTGCTTTAAGATCAAAAATTCTATTATCATCAGTAGGTTCATTTAGATAAGTTTGCTCATAAAACACACTAAAAGCCTTGGCTATATCTTCATGAGTATTTGCAAAATCTAGCACAAAGGTATCTTCTTTATTTTTACAAGTTCGATTAAGCCTCGATAGGGTTTGCACCGCACTCACTCCGCTTAAGGTTTTATCGACATACATAGTATGGAGCAATGGCTCATCAAATCCAGTTTGGTATTTTTCAGCAACGATTAAAAAGCGATACTCATCTTTTTTAAATTCGTCCTTTAAAACACTCTCCGAAAAACCATTCAAGCCACTTTCGCTATAAATTTCGCTCTCTAAATTGATTTCACCCGAAAAAGCCACGATAGCCTTAAAATGTGGATAATTTTTTCTCAAATACTCCCTAAAAACAAGATAATACTTCACAGCATTCTCTCTTGAACTTGTTACGATCATAGCTTTTGCTTTGCCATTTATCTTTTTAAAGCTGTTTTGGAAAAAATGCTCGCACATGATTTGTGATTTTTGCTCGATTGTTCTGATATTGTTTTGCACATAAGCTTTTAGTTTTGCGTTGGCTCTTTTTTTATCGTATTTTGGATTATCATTTGTGCAAGATATGATTTTATAGTAGCTTTTATAAGTCGTATAGCCTTTTAATACATCGAGTATAAAGCCTTCTTCTATGGCTTGCTTCATCGAGTAAAGATGAAAAGGGATAAATTTTTGCCCTTCATCAACCTCACAAGGCATACCAAACATTTCCAAAGTTTTAGGCTTAGGTGTAGCAGTAAATGCAAAATACGAGGCATTAGGCTGGAGCTTTTTGCTTTTTATGATTTCTAGAATTTCATCTTCTAAATTTTGGCTTTCATCACCGCTTTTATCTCTTATAGCTTCTGCCATTTTTTGTGCATTGCTTCCGCTTTGGCTTGAGTGGGCTTCATCGATGATGATAGCAAAAGTTTTGCTTTTTAAGCTTTTGACTTCATTTAAAATATAAGGAAATTTTTGGATAGTCGTGATGATGATTTTCTTACCCTCTTCTAAGGCCTCTTTTAGCTGTTTGCTCCCATGAGTGATGGCTTCTACTAAATTTTTTGTGTGAGAAAAGGCTTTGACATTTTCTCTTATTTGACTATCAAGCACTTTTCTATCGGTTACTACGATGATAGAATCAAAGATATTTTTAAAGCTATTTTCTTCTAGTTTATGCAAGCTTACTAGATGATGAGCGAGCCAAGATATAGAGTTGCTCTTGCCACTTCCTGCGCTGTGTTGGATCAAGTAGCGTTGTCCTGTGCCCTTTTCTTTTGCATGAGCAAGTAGCTTTTCTACCACATCGAATTGATGATATCTAGGAAAGATGATGATTTCTTTGTTTTCCTTTTTTATAACTTGCACGAAATTAAAAAGCAAATTTAACAAGGTGTCTTTTTTAAAGATTTTCTCCCACAAATACGCTGTTTTTATACCATCACTTGGTGGATTGCCTGCTCCATTTGCTAGGCCTATCTTGCCACTACCATTGTTTAAGCCAAGGTTAAAAGGTAAAAATGTAGTCGCACTTTGATCCAATCTTGTGCTCATATAGCAAAGATCATGATCTAATGCAAAATGCACTATGGTATGGTTAAATAGCGTTTCTTTTGGGTTTCTGTCTTTTTTGTATTGCTCTATAGCGTGAAAGACATTTTGTCCGGTGAAATGGTTTTTAAGCTCTATGGTGATAAGGGGTAAGCCATTTAAAAAGAGCACCATATCGATGGAGTTTTTATTTTGCGTGCTATAGTAAAGCTGGCGTATGATAGAAAGGGTATTTTGCTCGTAGTTGTGCAGGCTTTGTGCGTTTGCGTTGGTGTTTGGCTTGGCAAAGGCTAGATAAAATTTAATGCCTTTGATCTCTACATAGCCTTGCAAGGCTTTGACTATGCCTTTGGTTTTAATCTGTGAGAAAATACGATCAAAAAGTTCTTTTTTATAGTTTTGTCCACAACGCTTTTTAAGCTCTTCAAGTGCTACACTTTGTGTAGCTTGTAAGAAATTCTCAAAAAATTCTGTATCGATACATAAATTTTTATCAAAGTTTTCATTTGTTCTTTTGATATAGGCATGGTTTTCTAACAAGTAAGACTCTATGAAATTTTCTAAATCTTTTTCTTGGTAGTTAGTCATTGTTAGTTCCAAAAATAATATTTTCTAATTCTTTATAAATTTTAGTATTTTCTGTAATATATTTACATAATGTCGACTTTAAAAAACCATCAGCAGTACCCCCAATACTATAATCTTTACCTTCTGATTTTAACTGCTCTTTTAAAACATTAAAAATTTCCCCTCTTACTTTTTTAAGATCATATATATCTTTTTGCTTTATTTGTTTTATTTGTTCAAGTACTTTTGAATAATCATCAAATTTATTTTGACAAAAAAGTTCTAAAATTTCATCATCTAATAAATATGTTTCCAAATTTGCTTTATTCAAAACGATTATATTTTGATTATTAAGATTTTTAATTTCTTCATCTGTATGCGTATCTCTATCAATTAATTTAATAATTTTAGTTTTTGGCAGTATATATTCTAATAATTTTACATTTTGATTATTATCTTTTTTTAGTTCTTCACAGCCACCACCGGATATAAAAGTAGTATTTGGATATTTTTTATTAAAAATATTATTATAAATCCCAGCATCAAAATTTTTTCTTGTTTCACCGCATAAATCTCCTTCGCAAAAAATTATTACCTCTGGTACTATAAAATTTGATAAATTTCCGATGGTAAAAGATAAAAATTTTTCCCAAATTATATTGTCAATATTACAAGGTTCTAATACTGTTTCTTTATCAAAATTTTGTTCCGAAAAATCAATAATAGATATATCTTGATTTTTGCATGCAATTAATTCTTTTATTTTTTGCAATATTCCTAAAGAATGGGTTGTAATCCATAATTGATTATTATCTGGAATAATATTATAAATTTCTTCAATTAATTTTGACTGTAATGAAGTGTGCATATGAGTTTCTGGTTCATCAATGAAAATAATCCCATCTTCAAAATATTCTATTTTTAAAACCAAATCCAATAATAAATCAAAAGCTGCTTTTTCTCCTGATGATAAATTTTTATAATGAAATTTTTCAACTTTACCTTTTTTAAAGTAAAAACTACCATTTTCAAAAGGATTTGTTATTCCTTCTAGAATCAAATCGCCAAAAATATTTATCATAGATTTTCTTATTTTACCTATTAATCTTTCTTTTAAGTCTTCTAATTGTATCTTAGAATTTTTTTCATCATACACATCAGATATTGTCGTTCCAACCAATCTTTTAAAATTATCAGAAACAGAAGTATCATTATCTATAATCTTTTTAAGTCTTAAATCCTCATAAGGTTTATTCATTCTTGAAAATTGTTGAATTGTAAAATCTGCTTCATTTCTATGAGCACTGCGAAAATGCATTAATTTTTGGTAGTCAAAACCGCTTGATATATCATTATTAAATATAATCTTTATATCATATTGTTCATTTATGTATTTATTGTGATATGTTGTATCTATTATAATACTACTCCATTTTTTAGTTTTTTGCCATGTGTTGCAAGCCTCTAATATTGAAGATTTTCCACTACCATTAGGTCCAACTAATACAACAAGCTTAGAATTTTCTACACCTCTAAGAGTCAAATCATCAAATCTTTTAAAATTTTTAATTTGAATTTCTTTAATTCTCATCTTTTTCTCCTTTTATAAATTAATCCTACCACAAACCGCTTGGTTTATGAGTGTGGTTTTGTATTCTTTTATGAGTTTTATTTGTTTTTTTGTTTTTTCTATCAATAAATCTATTTTTTCACATTTTTCATCTAAAAATTTTGCGATTTGTTCTTGTTCTTTTAGTGGCGGAAGTGGGATTCTGATATCTTTTAAATTTGAAGCGTAAATATGAACTATAATTTCCCCCTTAGATTCAATGCCCTTGCAAAACTTAGCATACTTAGTATTTAATGCATAAGATAAATACAAAGCATTATTTTCTTTTTGCCTAAAAATAATCACATCGCCACCAGCAAATGCCTTATCTTTTCCTAAATATACAATATTTTTGCCTATATCTTCTTTGGTTTCACCCGAACCAGCAAAAAGAATATCTCCTTTATATATCGGAATTGCACCAAGTGAAGTATTTTTAGATATTTTAGAATCTAAGCAACTCGTGCTAATTTCATAATTCATATAAATATCCCCATAAAGAAGAGCCGAATCACCGCTTTCTACTAAATCTTGACGCGAGATATTACCACCCTTAGAAAACCTACCAAAAGTTGCAAGTCGTTTTATTTCCCAATGCTTTGGAATCTCTCCCAAATGTTCTATACCACTATCTTTGAAATTTACATTTTTATCAAGTCCTTTTGTGATGGTTTCATTTATCAAAACTTGCTTTCGTTCTTTTAAAAGACTGATAAGTTTTTCTTTTTTCTCTATGAAATTTGCTATCTGCTCGCATTTTTCATCTAAAAAATTTGCGATTTGCTCTTGCTCTTTTAAAGGTGGATATAAAATAGGGTTATCATTAACTTGACTAATAGTTATTTGTGGAATAGCTGTTTGAGTAAATTCAAATAAAAATTTTCGATATCCTGATAAAAAATAATAAACATAATAAGGATTCATTTCTTTAAATTGTTTTGAAAAAATTGTAGTTTGAGTACAGGTTGATTTTTCTTTGACTATTTTAACAGCTCCTATAGAATTTCCTCTAGCAGGTATAACAAAATCGTTAATATTTAATAGATTAATAGGATTTTTAATCCTTCCAAAAAATTTATCATCTTCTGTAGCAGAATAAATAGGAACTCCTTCATCTTTTAAATCTTGCGCCAAAATAGTTTCTCCCATATTAGAGCGATAAAAATATTTAAATTTGGATACTTCCCAATGTTGCGGAATTTCCCCAATCCATTCTATGCCACTATCTTTGAAATTTTTCATTGCATGATCTCTCTTAAAAGATCTTGCACTTCTTTTTCTAAATTTTCTAATTCATTATTTATCTCTTCTAGCTTTCTTGGTGGAGTATAGGTATAAAAGCATTTGTTAAAAAGTATTTCATAACCCACACTTGCACTATCCCACGCTACCCAAGAGTTTTTTACATAGGGTTTTACCTCTGTGTCGTAGTAGTTTTGTATGTTTGTTTTGAGTGGAATTTTTTCAGTGTTGTTGGTTTTATCGCTATCGATGATGAGATTTTCTTCGCTTTTTTTGAGCTTTACACCTAAAAATTTGATAAATTCTTCCTTGTCTTTAAAATCTTGCGGATTTTGTTCTAGCTCTTGCAGTTTTTCTAGGATTTTTTCTTTGTCTTTGAGTTTTGAAAATTTTTCATCCTCTTTTAGAAATTCTATACTTTTTGGCTTTTCTATGGTGATTTTAGTATAACCAAAATCTTCATTATCTAGCACTTTACAATCTTCATTTTCACTAAAATTTAAAAACAAATCTGTGATTTTTTCTATATGCTCTTTTGTCATTTCATTTTGTTTAGAGCCTAAAGACTTTTTCATCTTGGAAAAATACCTATCGCTTGTAGCGTTTATAAGCTGAACTTTGCCTTTTTTGTGCTCTGGCTTTTTGTTGGTGATGATCCATATAAAAGTAGGAATTCCTGTGTTGTAAAACATATTTGTAGGCAGGGCGACTATGGCTTCAAGATAGTCATTTTCTATGATATGCCTTCTTATAGCTACCATACCGCTATCTGAGTTGAAAAGCGATGAGCCATTATGCACGCTTGCGATACGAGAACCCAAAGGAGTATCTGTTTTCATCTTGCTAAGCATATTGAGTAAAAACATCATTTGCCCATCGCTTTTGCTTGTGATACCCACGCTAAATCTTGGATCATTGCAAGTTGAATTTGAGCCTTTCTTTTCTACGCCTAGAATTTTTTGATCATTTTCCCAAGACTTACCATAAGGTGGATTAGTAAGCATAAAATCAAATTTTAAATTTTGTTGATCATTGCTTAAGGTAGAGCCAAATTTTATATGATCTGGATTTTCGCCCTTTATCAGCATATCTGCTTTACATATGGCGTAGGTTTCGGGGTTTATCTCTTGTCCGTAAAGATAGATATTTGCTTTAGATTTTATCAGCCCATCGGGATCTGTGATAAATTCTTTTGACTCGGTGAGCATTCCGCCACTTCCGCAAGCATTATCATAAATAAGCCATGCTCCTTGCTTGATTTGCTCTTTTACGGGCAAAAATACAAGATGAGTCATAAGCTCTATGATCTCTCTTGGGGTGAAATGCTCTCCGGCTTCTTCGTTGTTTTCTTCGTTAAATTTACGGATGAGTTCTTCAAAAACATATCCCATGCCAAGATTGCTCAAGCCTTTATGGATAACATTTCCTTTTTCATCTAAGATATCCTCTATGCCAAAATTTACTTTAGGCGAGCAAAATCTCTCTATAACGCCAAAAAGTATGTTTGATTCTTCTAAAGTGTCGAGTTGGTTTTTGAATTTGAATTTTGAGATAATGTCTTTGATATTTTCACTGAAACAATCAAGATAATTTTCAAAATTTACTCTTATATTTTTTGGATCATTTAAAAGGGTTTGTAAGCTAAATTTAGAATAATTAAAAAAGCCTAAATTATTTCCTTGCTTTCCGCCTAGCAAGGGTTCTAAAATTTCCATTTCATCCTTGTAGGCATTATAGACTTCAAGAACTTTATCTTTTGTGGGCTCTAAGACAGCATCTACTCTTCTTATGATTGTCATGGGTAGTATAATGTCGCGGTATTTGCCCTTTACATAAATATCACGGAGTAAATCATCTACCACACTCCATATAAAATTTACAATGGTTTGAAACTGATTTGTATCCATGAAATTTCCTTAATATTTTATAAAAAAGTATTATATCAAATTATTCTAAAAAACAGATAATTTAAATAAATTATAAAAATCAAGCCCTATTTGAGCTTGATTTGAAGGGTGTGAGAGTTTTATTCGACTTCAGCGTCGATTACATCATCGTCTTTTTTCTTTTTATCATTTGCTGCATTTGGCTCATCTTTTTTATACATATTTTCAGCCAATTTATGAGAAACCTCGCTTAAAGCTTTCATTTTAGCTTCGATTTCTTCTTTGCTTGCATTTTGATTTTTCAAAGTCTCACGCAAATCATCAAGAGCTTTTTGGATATTTTCTTTATCGCTATCAGCTACTTTTTCTCCAAGCTCATTTAGAGATTTTTCCACTTGGTGTGCCAAGCTATCTGCTGCATTTCTTGCATCTACAGCTTCTTTGCGTTTTTTATCTTCTTCTTTGTGAAGTTCGGCATCTTTTACCATATTGTTAATCTCTTCTTCACTAAGTCCGCTTGAACCTGTGATTTTGATCTCTTGTGCTTTACCTGTTGCTTTATCTTTTGCAGAAACAGTTAAAATACCATTCGCATCGATATCAAAAGTTACTTCGATTTGTGGCATACCGCGTGGTGCTGGTGGAATTCCTTCAAGGTTGAAATTTCCTAAAGATTTATTGTCGCGGCTAAATTCTCTCTCACCTTGTAAAACATTGATGGTAACAGCACTTTGATTGTCTTCTGCAGTTGAGAAAACTTGCTCTTTTTTAGTTGGTATAGTTGTACCTTTTTCGATGATTTTAGTCATCACACCGCCTAAAGTTTCGATACCTAAAGAAAGTGGAGTTACATCAAGCAAAAGTACATCTTTTACATCACCTTTTATAACTGCACCTTGAATCGCTGCACCGATAGCCACAACTTCATCAGGATTTACAGATTTGTTAAGTTCTTTTCCAAAAGCTTTTTTAACCTCTTCTTGCACTAAAGGAACGCGAGTAGAACCCCCTACCATAACGATTTCTTTAATTTCGTTTTTATCAAGCCCTGCATCTTTTACCACTTCATTGATCTTAGTGATAGTTTCAGCCACTAAAGAATCAATCATACCTTCGAATTTAGCTCTAGTAAGTTTTTTAACCAAGTGTTTTGGACCACTCGCATCAGCTGTGATAAATGGTAAATTAATCTCTGTTTCATTAGCTGAACTTAACTCTTTTTTAGCATTTTCTGCAGCTTCTTTTAAGCGTTGTAAAGCCATAACATCATTTTTAAGATCTATGCCTGTTTCATCTTTAAATTCACTTGCTAGAAAATCGATAAGCTTGTTATCAAAATCATCACCACCTAAGAAAGCATTACCACCTGTTGCTAAAACTTCTACTACATTATCCCCTGTTTCAAGCACGGTAACATCAAAGGTTCCCCCACCTAGATCGTAAACTACGATTTTTTCACTATCTTTTTTATCAAGTCCATAAGCTAAAGCTGCTGAAGTAGGCTCATTGATAATTCTTAGTACATTAAGTCCTGCGATAGTTCCTGCTTCTTTTGTTGCTTTTCTTTGTGCATCGTTAAAATAAGCAGGCACAGTAATCACCGCATCAGTAACACTTTCACCCAAGAAAGCTTCTGCATCTTCTTTTAATTTCATCAAAACTTTTGCTGAAATTTCTTGTGGAGTGTAAATTTTACCTGCGATTTCTATCGCGCACGCACCATTTCTTTCAGTGATGTGATAAGGAAGTCTATTTTTAGCTTCTTTAGCCGCATCTTCATTGATCATCAAACCCATGATTCTTTTGATAGAATAAATAGTTTTTTCAGGGTTTGTTACCGCTTGGCGTTTTGCGCTATCGCCTACTAAAACTTCACCTTTATCTGTAAAAGCAACTACTGAAGGAGTTGTGTTTTTTCCTTCTTTGTTTGGGATTACTTTGCTCTCGCCGCGTTCATACACAGCAACACAAGAATTGGTTGTTCCTAAATCTATACCTATAACTTTACTCATTTTTTATCCTTTTATTAAAATTTATTTTGCTACACTAACTTTGGTTGGGCGGATCACGCGATCGGCTATTTTATAACCTTTTTGAAGCACTTGAACCACTTCACCACTTTGATGATTTTCACTATCTACATGAAACATCGCTTCATGTAAATTAGGATCAAACTCTTTTTCATCTTTGATAAGAGCCACTCCATGTTTTTCAAGTTTTTTAAGAAATAAATCTAAAGTGTTTTGTACTCCTTCTTTGATTTTCAAGCTAATCTCATCTTGGCATTCTACATTAACAGCAGCTTCTAAAGCATCTAAAACATCAAGCAAATCTTTAGCAAAGCTTTCATTTGCATAAGCCATAGCACTTAGCTTTTCTTTTTCCATTCTTTTTTTGATATTTTCAAATTCAGCGTTTGCACGCATATATTTATCTTTTAATTCATCTAATTCTTTTTGTAATTCATTTGTTTCACTTTCTTCGCTATCTTGCAAATCATCCTGCAAATTTTCAGAATTTTGCGCATTTTCGTTTTCAAATTCTTGCTTTTGTTCGCTCATGCTGCCTCCTTTATGTATTGTAATATTTTTTTATAATCCGTATAAACACTACCCGCTAGGATAATATTTACATCCTCGCCCAAAAACTGCGCATCCACCTTAATCCCCATAAAACCCTCTTTAAACAAGGGTTCAAATTCAAGACTTTCCTTAAAATGACGATGGATTTGACAATCCAAGAGCTTAACAAATTCATCGTTTTGATAAATTTGGTAAGCTCTTTCTTCATTACTTCTATAACAAATCAGATTTTGTCTTAGACTTGCTATCTTTTCTGCAAGCTCTACAAAATGAACTTTAAAGGCTATTTTTTCTATACTAGAAAGATCAAGTCCTATAAGACTTTGTAGAAAATTCCACGCTTCTTTTTCGTATTTTAAAACCAGTTCTTCATCTTTAAAATCAAGCACTATAAACTTAGCGTTAAGATCTAACACTTCTTTAAGTACCAAACTTCTACCTCCATAAACAAGACAATAAATTTCAAATTCCTTGCTTAGTTCCTTTAAAAAGCTTTCATTTTTGATATGAATGTTTTTATCTTGCTCTTTTTCCCAAAAATTTTGCCAATAATTTTGCATCGTTAAAATAGTAGGAATTCTGCCACCGCTTATGTGAAGCTGAGTGATCAAACCCTCATCGCTAAGTCTTTTAAGATAAACGCGTATAGTTGAAGCGGGTATGCAAAGATTTGAATTTAATTCATTAGAACCAATAGGTGCATTATCCAAAAGATAAGTTTGGATAATAGACTCTAAAATCAAATTCTTTTTATCTCGACTTTTCATCATATTTTCCTTCAAAACTAGCACTCTATTTTTTGATTGCTAGATATATTATACAACATTGAGTGTTATTTTGTCAAGTATAAATATAAAAAAATATACTTAATTTTATTTAGTCTATATGACTAAAGTTTTATTAGTTACTTTTTTACAAGGATAAGATATATTTCATGATTAAAAAAACAAGGTGATTAAAGATGAAAACAAAGAATGAATTTTAAATGGGCTTGATGATGGATTTTTTAAGTATAAGGTGTTAAAAACAAAAAAACCAAAGAAGCCTTTGCAAGCTCTTTGGCTCTTCTATCAAAGCTTAAAAGCTACCATTGATAGAAATATACATTCTTCTTCCTTCTTCTATGCGGTTATAAGTATTTACCCAAGTGTTATCACTCCCATTTGCATAAGATTCCCAGCCATTTGTAAAGCTTTTGTCAAAAAGATTATAAATAGCCGCATTGATACTCCATTGTTTATTGATATCATAACGCACACCCATAGAAGCTAAAAAGATATCCTTGTAATATTCTCTATTGATATTAGTATCACCCATATAGCGATCTATTTGCCACTCGCCTTTTATCCAAGGAGTGAATTTATTATAGAAGCTGTATTCGGTTTTTAACATGATATTGTGTTTTAAACTATCTTGTTCAGGTTTACCTATCACACTTCTATCTTGCGCTTCTTTAACTTCAGTATCAAGATAAGTATAAGCAAAATTTACATTTAAATTATCAAGAGGGCTTATCCCTGCTCCAAGTTCTACACCTTTGTATTCAACCTTGCCATGATTGATTGCTCTAGAACATCTATCAGCATCACAAGCGCCAATACCTGGAATCATAGTGCCATTGTTATAACTTTGACTTGAAATTTTATCTTTAAAATTCGTTAAAAAACCTGTTGCTGAAACATAAAATAAATCATTATTATAAATAGCTGCTATTTCATAGTTTAAAGATGTCTCTTCTTTTAAATCAGGATTTCCATATATAGGAAATCTACCTTGACCATTATAATTATAAGTCCCATTTATCAAACGATTTGCATAAGGGGTTCTAAAGCCTGTAGATACACCGCCTTTGAAAGTAAGCTCATTGGTAGGATTATAAACCACATAAGCTCTTGGCGAAACATTGTTTCCAAAAATTTCATGATGATTATATCTTGCTCCAAAAGTAAGTCTTAAATCATCTTTTATACTATACTCATCCTCTGCAAAAATTGCCAATAAATACTGATCAAAATTAGTAGGACTAGCTATTTTATCTTGCATTTTTTCAAGTCTATACTCACCACCTGCACTCAAAATATGACTTTGTCCTAAAGGAATGACAGATTTTGTATCTAAGATAATATCTTCTGCGACTATATCTCTATTTTCTCCCAAAAACGGCTGTGTAGCTTGCCCTACGACTTCGCGGCCATCATTGCTCACTCTATTATATTGCAAACCAGAAGTGATAGAAAAGTTTTCATAAACACCTTCATGGCTTAAATAAGTCACAAATTTATCAACTTCCATAATATCTGCATAACCACCCGTTAAGCTACCTTGTGCACTACCTGGTCTTGTGATGGTTCCTAATTGACCTTGTTTGTTGTCGTAATGATTTCTTGAAAAATCTATATCAAATATAAAAGTATTGTAATCATTAGCCAAATAACTAACTCTTGTTCCTATGTTAAAATTATTTGCCTTTGTAGGACTTTGAGCTTGATCCCCTTGAACTCTTTGCCCACTTCCATTTGTAAATTCAACATTAGATTGCTGTCTATAAAATTCTCTAAAACGAAGTGTTAGACCTAATTTATCATTCATTAAAGGACCACTAGAATAAATACCTGTCCCATAAGTATTGCCCCAATCTTTATTTTCATTTAAAAGAGCATCCAAACTTACAGAAGTTTCCCATTTATCACTCACTTTTTTAGTAATGATATTTACCACCCCGCCTAAAGCTTCGGAGCCATATAAAGTACTCATAGGACCTTTTATAACTTCTATTCTTTCTATGCTAGAAATTGGCGGTAAGAAAGAATTTGAAATTTCATTAAAACCATTAGGACCAACCTCTCCACCAATACCCTGGCGGCGTCCATCAATCAAAACCAAAGTATATCCAGTAATACCCCTCATAGTAATATTATAAGAACCTGTTTTTCCCTTGCTAGCATATAAATCAACACCCGGGATATCTGCAATAGCTTCTGCGACATCTCTATAAGGCTTACTTTGTAATTCTTTTTTGCTGATAACATTGATAGTAGCAGGAGCTTCTTTAATATCTTGAGCAAACCCTGAAGCACTAACGATCGAACTGTCTAGCTCTACATTTTGTGATATAGCATTGGAAGCTAAGAGGCCAATAGCACAAACTGATAGACATAATTTCTTCATTTTTCTCCTTTTGTTAAATATTGATTTAAAAATCAAAATATTATGATAATAATTATTAATTTAAGATAAATTTTGTATCAATTGTGATAATTAGTATTAATTAAAAATTTATTTTTTCTTGCTATAATTCTTGAAAAATAAGTTTTTTAAAGAAATAAATAGAAAAATAAAATACTTATACTGAATGTATTTTTGAGTGTTTTATTGCTATTTTTCTCTATAATTTTTGTTAAAAATTTATTTTTTAAACAATTTACAATGAAATTAGAGATATTTAAACTAAAAAATAAAAATTAAAATCATAACGGAGAAAAAAGATGAGAATGTTTATAAGTAATCATAAAAACCAATCTTCTCTTATTACTTTATTTGTTTTTACACCTTTATTTTTTGTTTTTCTTTATTCTAAAAATTTTTTACACATACAGCCTAATGACGTTATTAAAGAAAATAAATTTAATATGGCAATAAAACATTTTGTACAAAATTCCTCCGATATAAAACCGACACAGCCAACACAAACCATACAAGAACCTTCCAATATACTACCTAAAGAACCTGTGCAAGAAATAATCAAAAAAACAAAACCAAGAAAAGAAAAACCCATCATTAAACCTAAAAAAATAATCCCTCCAACAAATGCAAAGGCAATAAGTCAACCCAAAAAAGATACAAGCTCACAACAACCAATCACGCAGCAACAAGCCCCACAAACCAACTCTTATCAAAGTGTATCTTTAACTAGCAATAGCGAGCTTTTAAAAGAAATAAAATCAGCAATTGATGAAGCCTTAATCTACCCTAGACAAGCTAGAAAAATGCGTATGAGCGGGGAAGTTCTTGTAGAATTTACTTGGACAAAAGAAAAGAAATTAGAAAATTTAAAGATACTTAAACCTTCAAAATATGATTTCCTAAATAAAAGTGCCTTAGAAACCATACGCGTAGCTTCTAAAAAATTTCCACAATATGAAAAAACTTTCCATATAAAAATACCCTTGGTTTATAAATTAAGCTAGGATAAAAAATATTTCTTTTCTTTTCATAATCTTTGAGTATAAAAATACAAGGTTATTCTTTCTTGATATCTTTTATTTTAAAATTTTATTAAAATAAAATGATTCTACAATGCAACCACTGCATATGAAATTTTAATTAGAAAGTAAAAGTTCTATTTTTAATTATTTTATATTTAAATTACTACTCATACTTTGCAACTTTTTTTCATATGGCTAGTCAAAAAGTTACAATACTTACAAATGAAACTTTTATCAATACTCCTTTATTAAACAATACTAAAATTTTTTATTAATTCCTCTTTAGCTAATCATATAAAAAGATCTGATGATTTAAGCGCAGCTTTTTGCTTTTCTTCAAATTGTGCTTGAGCAATTAATTGTTTAGGGTTTAAATGAATATTTGTGTGAGAAATTTTACTTTGTATATTATTTTGAATATTTTCTTTAATTTGTTCTTCTATTTTTTCTTTTATCTTTTCTTTATATTTTTCATTGCTTTCTACAAAACTACTTTCATATCTTTGAGTTTTTTTATTGTAATGTATTTCCTCTCTGTATTCTTTTAAAGCATTTTGCGAAGCTTCTTTTGCTTCTTGAAATAATTCTTTTAAAGGTCTATCATATAAACTAGATTTTTCTTTAGCGCCTAAATCCAGCTCAAAGGAAAATGTTTGTTTTTGATTAGATTGCGTAGCTTGAATTTCATTCTTGTGTTTTAAATTTAAATTAACTAATCCTTTTTGATCAACACGAAACATTTTACATCCTTAAGTAAATTTTACAAATGTTTACAAGCAATATTTATTCCACTATATCTAGTCATATATTAATTCCTACAAACCCACAACTTAAAAAATAAAATTAAAATCTACATTCAAAATACTATGCCTCTTAGCTAAATATTTTAAAAGATTAAATAAGCTAATAATTAACACCATAAAACATAAACGAAGCAATCGATCAACCAAACACACTAAATTCAAATAAACTGATTAAAGCAAGGACTGATAAAGTGTTTAACTAAAACTAATTAAACTAATTAAATCAAATAAATAAGCTAAATCAATTAACCCATTTAAATCAAATAACCCAATAATTAATATAAGCATAGATAAGTAAAAGTATTACACAAAGCATTCTAAAGGGATTAAATAAATTAGAGCCATTGGAATAAACTACTTCAATCCATCTAAACAAGTAAATTAAACCCATGAACCTAAATACAACCATAATAACTAAAACAATCCAAGTTTAATTCAGTCAATCCAATAAAAGAACCTAAACAATAAATGATTAACTCTAACCCATTAACAAATACAAACTAAATTAAATCATTATTAGCACAAACAACCCCATCAACCCCATAAAAGAATATCTTAAACCATTAAACTAAAAAACAGATTCAATAAATAAAAAGAACAATTAATACAAAAACATATTTAATTAGCATACAAAAAATAAATTTAATAGATAAAAATATACAAGCAAACACCAAATTTAACAATTAAACCAAAAACAGATTAAAAATGATTAAACCATCAGCCCAACTTAACCAACCAAGCTCACAACCAATCAACCCACCAAATAAAGCAAGTGTATTCAAACAATAAAAAAACCCAAACAAATTTACCAGCCTAGTAAATCAATATCTTAACACCACCCAAAAAACCATACAATGAAATTATAAACCAAACACAAAGACAACCATTAAACTAAAAAACAGATTCAATAAATAAAAAGAACAATTAATACAAAAACATATTTAATTAGCATATAAAAAATAAATTTAATAGATAAAAATATACAAGCAAACACCAAATTTAACAATTAAACTAAAAACAGATTAAAAATGATTAAACCATCAGCCCAACTCAACCAACTAAGCTCACAATCAATCAACCCACCAACTAAAGCAAGTGTATTCAAACAATAAAAATATAACCTAAACAAATTTACCAGCCTAGTAAATCAATATCTTAACACCACCCAAAAAACCATACAATGAAATTATAAACCAAACACAAAGACAACAATTAAACTAAAAACAGATTAAAGTGAACAACTCTAAGCAACCTAACTATAACTAAGCATAACCATAACTCAGCATAAAAAGAATGATTAATACATATAAAAACAAATTCAACATATTGAACCAAACTAACCAAGCATAATAAAGAACAATCAACATATAAAAACAAATTCAATATATTAAAACAGTTTCAATAAACATAATAAAAAAGAACAATTAATACAAAAACAGATTCAATAAACATAAAGATAATTATTCTAAATCCCATCTAAAACAACAATAAAAACAAACATATGATTTATATATAAAGTAAGTAAAGAAGAATTAACAAGTCCGCAATGAGCTACTTTCCCCCTGCCAGTAAGGCGTAGTATCATCACCCACGATGTGCTTAGCTTCTTGGTTCGGGATGGAGCAAGGCGTTTCCACATCTGTATAATCACGGACATTGTTATTTAAATATTCTTTGAAAGATTTAACTTAAGAATAAAGCTTTTATTTTTTATTCTATTTTTTTATTTTTTTGCTTTTCTTCTATTCTTTTTTATTTCTTTTGCTTTATATTCTTTTATTTTTTAAATCTTATCTTTCATCTTATCAATGAATAAAATCTTTATTCTCTTTGATAAGCTTTTATTTTAGAATACTTAAAAAACAATGTTAAGAGCAAGTTCTAATATAAACCCTACTTGCAAGATTTCCATATCACTTTGAATGATTATTGTTATTCAAAGCTTTACTAAAAACCTTAACAAGGAAGTGATGCTTTATTAAAGATAAGCCAAACGCTCTATTAGTACTGGTCAGCTAAAGGACTTTCATCCATTACACACCCAGCCTATCAAACTAGTAGTCTTCTAGAGAGCTTAGAGAAGATTCATCTTAGAGTTGGCTTCACGCTTAGATGCTTTCAGCGTTTATCCTTTCCAAACTTAGCTACGCTGCGATGCTCTTGGCAGAACAACAGCTACACCAGTGGTTTGTTCAACCCGGTCCTCTCGTACTAGGGTCAAATCTCTTCAATCTTCTTACGCCCACGGCAGATAGGGACCGAACTGTCTCACGACGTTCTGAACCCAGCTCGCGTACCGCTTTAAATGGCGAACAGCCATACCCTTGGGACCTGCTCCAGCCCCAGGATGCGATGAGCCGACATCGAGGTGCCAAACCTCCCCGTCGATGTGAGCTCTTGGGGGAGATCAGCCTGTTATCCCCGGGGTACCTTTTATCCTTTGAGCGATGGCCCTTCCACACAGAACCACCGGATCACTAAGACCGACTTTCGTCTCTGCTTGACTTGTATGTCTTGCAGTTAAGCTGGCTTATACCTTTATACTCTACGAACGATTTCCAACCGTTCTGAGCCAACCTTTGTAAGCCTCCGTTATTATTTGGGAGGCGACCGCCCCAGTCAAACTACCCACCAGACATTGTCCCACTTGAGGATAACTCAAGCTGGTTAGCTACCCAAATAAGAAAGAGTGGTATCTCAACAATGGCTCATATACAACTGGCGTCATATACTCAAAGCCTCCCACCTATCCTGCACATTCTTATCCAAATAGCAGTGTCAAGCTGTAGTAAAGGTCCACGGGGTCTTTCCGTCTTGCCGCGGGTAGGAGGAATTTTCACCTCCACTACAATTTCACTGGATCCCTCTTTGAGACAGCTCCCATCTCGTTACGCCATTCATGCAGGTCGGTATTTAACCGACAAGGAATTTCGCTACCTTAGGACCGTTATAGTTACGGCCGCCGTTTACTCGGGCTTCGATCAAGAGCTTCGCTAATGCTAACCCCATCAATTAACCTTCGAGCACCGGGCAGGCGTCACACCCTATACATCCTCTTACGAGTTAGCAGAGTGCTGTGTTTTTGGTAAACAGTCGGGAGGGACTCTTTGTTGTAAGTTTCTTCGCTTTCGGAGTAAATCCTAATACGAAGCGAACCACACCTTATACCGAAGATACGGTGCTATTTTGCAGAGTTCCTTAAAGAGAGTTCTTCCACGCGCCTTAGAATACTCATCCCACCCACCTGTGTCGGTTTACGGTACGGGCAACATTAGCTAAACTTAGAAACTTTTCTTGGCTCGACGGCATCAGGGGTTCTTCTATCCATCCGAAGACTTCAAAAAGCCTTTCAGTTCTCGGTGTATTCTTATACGGATTTGCCTGTATAAGCACCTACGACCTTAGACTAGCACTTCCATCCGCTAGCCCCCTTAGCCCTAAGCGTCCTTCCATCGCACACTAATGTTGGTATTGGAATATTAACCAATTTGCCATCGTCTACCCCTTTCGGACTCGACTTAGGACCCGACTAACCCTACGATGACGAGCATCGCGTAGGAAACCTTGGGTTTACGGCGTTAATGATTCTCACATTAATTATCGCTACTCATGCCTGCATGCTCACTTCTATTCGCTCCAGCACTCCTTACCGGTATACCTTCGACGCAAATAGAACGCTCTCCTACCACTTGACAAAGTCAAGTCTACAGCTTCGGTACTTACTTTAGCCCCGTTATATTTTCCGCGCAAAATCACTAGACCAGTGAGCTATTACGCTTTCTTTAAAGGATGGCTGCTTCTAAGCCAACCTCCTGGTTGTTTAAGTAACTTCACATCGTTTTCCACTTAAGTAAGATTTAGGGACCTTAGCTGGTAGTCTGGGTTGTTTCCCTCTTGACGACGGATTTTATCACTCGCCGCCTGACTGCTGTGATTACATATAAGGTATTCGGAGTTTGATAGGGTTTGGTACATTGGTGTATGCCCTAGCCCATTCAGTGCTCTACCCCCTTATATTACGACACAACGCTATACCTAAATATATTTCGGAGAGAACCAGCTATCACGAAGTTTGATTGGCCTTTCACCCCTATCCACAAGTCATCCCGGGGCTTTTCAACGCCTATGGGTTCAGTCCTCCACTAGTTCTTACACTAGCTTCAACTTGCTCATGGATAGATCACTTCGTTTCGGGTCTGCAGCATCTGACTAAGCGCCCTATTCAGACTCGCTTTCGCTACGGCTTCGCGTTTGCTTAACCTTGCCAGACACCACAACTCGCAGGCTCATTATGCAAAAGGCAGTCCATCACACTGTATTGCTACATAGTGCTCTGAATGATTGTAAGCAAATGGTTTCAGGTTCTATTTCACTCTGATCACCTCAGTTCTTTTCACCTTTCCCTCACGGTACTTGTGCACTATCGATCTGGTATTAGTATTTAGGGTTGGATCGTGGTCGACCCAGCTTCAGACAGGATTTCTCGTGTCCCGCCCTACTCAGGATACTGCTAGCTAAGGTTTGTTTTTCGCATACGGGACTATCACCCTCTATGGCTATACTTTCCAGAATGTTCTGCTAAACTCACCTCTTGCACATTGCAGTCCTACAACCCCCAGTGCAAGCACTGGGTTTGCCCTCTTGCGCTTTCGCTCGCCGCTACTGACGCAATCTCTATTGATTTCTTTTCCTGAGGGTACTAAGATGTTTCAATTCCCCTCGTTCGCTCCTATATAGGTAATGTATATCTCTATACATTGGGTTGCCCCATTCGGAAATCTACGGATCAAAGCTTCTTGACAGCTCCCCGTAGCTTATCGCAGTCTAGTACGTCCTTCATCGCCTTTACCAGTCAAGGCATCCACCATTCGCTCTTAGTAGCTTACCTTTTTTACCTTCTTTAGCGTCAAGGCAAAGCCTTGACTAAGAAGCAAGCTAAAGGCCTACCCCGCCAACCTAAAAGATATTAGGCTGATAAAGTAAGTTAAAGACTAGTAGTCTTTCTTGCTTCTTCTGCTAAGAATATGCATAAAAGTTAGATATAATCTAACTTCTACCTTTTTTATTGATTCTAAAACGCATCACTTCCTTGTTAAAGTTTTTATGATAAGACTTCATTATCTTAAGACGGAAAGCATTCAAACACTTAATATAAATACTAAAATTCAATTAATATTTAAACCAAGTCGTGAGTTTGAAACTTATCTTTAATTTATAAACTTTAGATCTAATATTCTCTTTATTATAAAAAATAAAGATAGTTAAAAGATATAAGTAAAACCAAAGAAAAGATAATTGGGTTTTATCCTTTAACAAGTCCTGTAAAATTGTTTTTATTAAAACTTGCTTGTGACTCTTAACAATGATAATTATAAAGAACATTTAGGTTTAAAACCTAAAGGAAGTATATGATATATCAAAGTATATTTATAAAATATATACTTGCTTTAGATTTTAAAACTTGATTTCAAATCTTGTTTTTATCTTTTAAGATTGATATTTCTATGGTGGGCCTAACAAGACTTGAACTTGTGACCTCACCCTTATCAGGGGTGCACTCTAACCAGCTGAGCTATAGGCCCTTAATAATGGTGGAGAATAGCGGGATCGAACCGCTGACCTCCTGCGTGCAAAGCAGGCGCTCTCCCAGCTGAGCTAATTCCCCATAAACAATTAGCTTTATCATCAATCTTTGAAATCTAAACAAGAATCAATTGAGTTTATAATGAAGTAATAGTTGTGAGACTTATTACTTTGTACTCTAGAAAGGAGGTGATCCAACCGCAGGTTCTCCTACGGTTACCTTGTTACGACTTCACCCCAGTCGCTGATTCCACTGTGGACGGTAACTAGTTTAGTATTCCGGCTTCGAGTGAAATCAACTCCCATGGTGTGACGGGCGGTGAGTACAAGACCCGGGAACGTATTCACCGTAGCATGGCTGATCTACGATTACTAGCGATTCCGGCTTCATGCTCTCGAGTTGCAGAGAACAATCCGAACTGGGACATATTTTATAGATTTGCTCCACCTCGCGGTATTGCGTCTCATTGTATATGCCATTGTAGCACGTGTGTCGCCCTGGGCATAAGGGCCATGATGACTTGACGTCGTCCACACCTTCCTCCTCCTTACGAAGGCAGTCTATTTAGAGTGCTCGGCCGAACCGTTAGCAACTAAATACGTGGGTTGCGCTCGTTGCGGGACTTAACCCAACATCTCACGACACGAGCTGACGACAGCCGTGCAGCACCTGTCTCTAAGTTCTAGCAAGCTAGCACCCTCATATCTCTATAAGGTTCTTAGGATATCAAGCCCAGGTAAGGTTCTTCGCGTATCTTCGAATTAAACCACATGCTCCACCGCTTGTGCGGGTCCCCGTCTATTCCTTTGAGTTTTAATCTTGCGACCGTACTCCCCAGGCGGTACACTTAATGCGTTAGCTGCATTACTGAGATGACTAGCACCCCAACAACTAGTGTACATCGTTTAGGGCGTGGACTACCAGGGTATCTAATCCTGTTTGCTCCCCACGCTTTCGCGCCTTAGCGTCAGTTGAGTTCCAGCAGATCGCCTTCGCAATGGGTATTCTTGGTGATATCTACGGATTTTACCCCTACACCACCAATTCCATCTGCCTCTCCCTCACTCTAGACTATCAGTTTCCCAAGCAGTTTAATGGTTAAGCCATTAGATTTCACAAGAGACTTGATAATCCGCCTACGCGCCCTTTACGCCCAGTGATTCCGAGTAACGCTTGCACCCTCCGTATTACCGCGGCTGCTGGCACGGAGTTAGCCGGTGCTTATTCCTTAGGTACCGTCAGAATTCTTCCCTAAGAAAAGGAGTTTACGCTCCGAAAAGTGTCATCCTCCACGCGGCGTTGCTGCGTCAGGGTTTCCCCCATTGCGCAATATTCCCTACTGCTGCCTCCCGTAGGAGTCTGGACCGTGTCTCAGTTCCAGTGTGACTGATCATCCTCTCAGACCAGTTAAGCGTCATAGCCTTGGTGAGCCATTACCTCACCAACTAGCTGATACTATATAGTCTCATCCTACACCGAAAAACTTTCCCTACTCAACTTGTGTTAAGTAGGAGTATAGAGTATTAGCAGTCGTTTCCAACTGTTGTCCTCTTGTGTAGGGCAGATTAACTATACCTTACTCACCCGTGCGCCACTAATCCACTTCTAGCAAGCTAGAAGCTTCATCGTTCGACTTGCATGTATTAGGCACGCCGCCAGCGTTCACTCTGAGCCAGGATCAAACTCTCCATAAAAATTATAGATAGTTTAATCTTTTTCTTCAAAGAAAAAGTAATGAAGATTAAAAATAAAAACTTTTAATCTTTAAATATTTAGATTGAATAGATTTTACATAATTGCTTATGCCTAAATCTTTTCTGGCTCAATCGATCACTTATTTAGATTTCAAAGATTGACTAATAAGATTTGAAATAACAATATTAATTTTAAAGAACAAAAACAAAAAATCATTTATTGTTTATAAATAAAGTTTAGTAATAATAAAGTTTTATAAACTTGAATTGATTTGACTAGGATTAAAATTAATTTAAAACTAGAAACAAGGGTTTACAAAATCTTCATTTAGCTTTATAAACTTTAGTTTATAATTTAAAGATTTTAAAGTCCTTTTTTGAAAAAGGAAATGAAAGTATAACTAATTAAGCTTAAAGGAGGATTAAATAAATTATTTTTTTAATTAATTTTGGCAAAAAATTAAAAACTAGATTTTTTTGCCAATCAGCTAGCTAACTTTGATATAATCATAGAGAAAATTTTACTATAAAGGAAAACAATGAAAAAGTTTTTAACCGCTTTCTTAGTTGCCTTCACGGGCTTATTTTTAGTAGCTTGCCAAAACACCAAAACAGAAAATAATGCAAGCAATGAAGCTAATACCACACTCACTTTAAAGGTTGGGACTGCTCCAAATTACAAACCTTTTAATTATAAGCAAGATTCTAAACTTACGGGTTTTGATACTGATTTGGTTGAAGAAATTGCTCAAAAAAATGGTATTGAAATTGTTTGGGTTGAAACTAATTTTGATGGATTGATCCCTGCTTTAAAGGCGGGCAAGATCGATATGATCGCTTCAGCTATGAGTGCTACAGATGAAAGAAGACAAAGTGTAGATTTTACAAAACCTTATTATATGAGTAAAAATCTTTATATTAAACTTAAAAATAATGAAGCTCTTCAAACAAAAACTGATCTAGAAGGTAAAAAAATAGGAGTTCAGTTAGGAACTTTGCAAGAAAATACAGCAAAGACTATCAAAGATGCACAAATTCAAAGTAATAAGGATTTGAATATAGCTGTTTTAGCACTAAAAAATAATAAAATCGACGCTATTGTTGCCGATGAGGATACTGCTAAAGGCTTTTTGGCTGAAAATTCTGATTTAGTAAGCTTTTATCAAGAAACAGATGGTGGCGAAGGTTTTAGTTTTGCTTTTGATAAAGATAAACAAAAAGAAGTTATAGAAATATTTAATGAAGGTATAGATGAAGCAAAGGCTAGTGGATTTTATGATAATCTTATAAAAAAATACGAACTAGAATAAGCGTGAAATTTCACGCTTCTATGCTAGAATTTTAAATATCATATTTTCTCTCTTTTGCAACTTTTAAAAGTTTTTATTGTTATTGCATACAAAAATCTTGCTAGTACACTCTAATAAAGACAAATCAATTATAAAATTACTAAAAAAGAAATTTGCTACTTTTTATAATCTTTACTTAGATATTCTTTAAGTCAAAATTTAGCACTACCACGCTAATATCTAAATACCATACTAAATCAAACAATTTTCATCTTTAGAATAATAAAGTCACGAGTTACAAATCTAAAAAAAATTAGAAATTGAATTAAGTTCTAGAAACATTTTAGATACAAGTTGATTTTTAACTAATCAAAGCTATAATTTCAAAGTCAAAATAAGGAACGACTATGCTTTACATTTACATAAAAACACAAAATGCCTTAGTGCAAAGAATTAATTTTAATCTTGATAATCAAGAATTACCGCAAAATATCTTATGGATTGATTTGCTTCATCCAAGCGCGGCAGAAATTGCCTTTATATCAAATGAATTTAATCTTGAATTTCCAACAAAGGAAGAGAGAGAAGAAATAGAACTTAGCGCAAAGTACTGGGAGGATAATGCTACTATAACTATCAATGCTCATTTTTTGATTCGAGAATTTAAGAATGATAACGAAGAGCAAAACTCAATTAAGCTTCGCACTGAAATTGTAACTTTTGCAACAGCTAAAAATATTTTATTTACAATAAGATATAATGAATTTAGCACCTTTGAAGAAATTCAAGCAAGGATATTAGCAAGTCCAAAGAATTTTGAAGATGGTTTTGATATTATCGATAAAATGTTTGAAGTACGAGTTGAAAAAGATGCGGATTTGCTCGAGTGGATAGATAAAGAAGCAAGACGCTTAAGAACAACTGTTTTAGAGAAAAAAGATGAGTATAGTTATGATGAGATGTTAAAAGATATCTCAAGTTTACAAGAACTTAATATGCGAGTTAGAGATTCTTTATTTGATAAACGTCGTGCTATGACTTCCTTACTGAAAAGTGATAAAATCGATAGGGATATAAAACAAAATTTAACTATAGTTTTAAAAGACTTGAATTCTTTAGTTGAATTTAGTGTTTCACAACTTAATGTTCTAGATAATATTCAAACCATTCTAGCAAGTCAAGTTAACATAGAGCAAAATAAAATCATCAAACTTTTTACCGTTGCAACTGTTGCCATGATGCCCCCTACTCTCATAGGAACAATTTATGGTATGAACTTTAAATTTATGCCTGAACTTGAGCTTCACTATGCTTATCCTATAGTGCTTGCAGTGATGATAATTTCTATCATTGTACCTGTTATTGTTTTTAAGAAAAAGGGTTGGCTATAATACATTAAAGGAGATAAAATGGATATCATTAAAATAGGAATTTTAACCTTAAGCGATAGGGCAAGTAGTGGAGTATATGAAGATAAAGCCACTGCTGAAGTTGAAAGAACTCTAAATTCATATATTAAAAATGAAATCATCTATTTTAAAGAACTTATACCGGATGATTATGATTTGATTATTAAAAAATTACTTTATCTAGCAGATGAGAAAGAATGTGACTTAATAATCACTAGCGGCGGAACAGGACCAGCACTTCGTGATGTAACACCAGAAGCTACAGAAGCAGTATGCGATAAATTAATGCCAGGTTTTGGAGAACTCATGCGTTTAGAAAGCTTAAAATTCGTACCCACAGCTATACTTTCAAGACAAACAGCAGGAATTCGCAACAAATCTTTTATCATCAATCTACCTGGCAATCCTAAAGCCATAGCAGAATGCCTAGAGCCTGTATTTCCTGCAATACCTTATTGCATCGATTTAATAGGGGGAGCTTATATAGAAGGAAATGATGAAGTGATTCAAGTCTTTAGACCTAAGAAAAAATGCCAAAATTAAAACTTATTAGCTTTAATAAGCCTGCTTAACTGCCTAGCAAGCAGGCTTACTGATGCTTCATCCTTGCTTATTTTTTGTATTTTATTTTTAAATTTATAAAGCCTATCGTCTAAAATTATATCATTGGTTGGAATTTTAGGTCTTGTATTTTGTCTATGCGGAACTTTTTTCTTGAAAAACATTTTTATCCTTTTTTGTAAATATACATTATTTTAATTGAAAAAAATATTATTTTTAATATTTATATCATTATTAACTTTATTTCATGATTTTAAGTTAGAATTCGCAAAAAAATAAATCAAGGAAAATAAATGACTTTAATTGCAATTTTATGTCTTTATACAGCACTTTTATCTTGGATTTCTTATAATCAAATTCGCTTTTTAGAAAAAGAAAAAGACAAACAAGCTCAAATTTTAAGCGAGGAAGATTATCAAAACGCAGCCGATATTGCTATAGAAAATGAAAAATTCAAGCTTTTTTCAAATTTTTATACTCTGATTATTAATATCGCTTGGATAGGCTTTGGATTTCTCTACTTAAAAGAACTATTAATCAGCGAAAACTCTCGTCTTGAAAATACTCTATTTTTACTTGCTTTTTTAATTATCACAAGTATTTTAAATTTACCTTTAAGCATTTATGAAAATTTTGTTAAAGACAAAGCTCATGGTTTTTCAAATATGACTTTAAAACTTTTTATTAAAGACACTATAAAAAGTCTTATCTTAACTTTGATTTTTGGATTTTTAATCCTTTATGCCCTACTTTTTTGTTATGACTTTTTTGGCACTTTTTGGTGGTTTGCAGCTTTTGTTTTTGCTTTTTGTGTGATAGTGATTATAAATGTTATTTATCCTACTCTAATCGCTCCTATATTTAACAAAATGGAAAAATTAGAAGATGAGAATTTGCTAAGTAAAATCAACGATCTCATGAAGCGATGTGGATTTAATGCAAATGGGGTTTATGTGATTGATGCTAGTAAAAGAGATAAGCGTTTAAATGCTTATTTTGGTGGACTTTTTAAAAGCAAGAGAGTAGTACTTTTTGACACGCTTTTAAAAGCCTTAAGCGAGAGAGAACTCTTGGCAGTTTTAGGACATGAGCTTGGACATTTTGTCCACAAAGATATTATAAAAGCACTGATTAATGGAGCAATCACTATGTTTTTGCTTTTCTTTATTTTTGCTCATTTGCCTGATTTTGCATATCTAGAAAGTCATCTAGAAGGAGTTAATGGGGGTGTTTTTGCTCTTTTATTTATATTTGCAAATATTTTTAGCTTTATTATCTCTCCTTTAATAAATGCTTTGAGTAGAAAAAATGAATTTGCCGCGGATCAGCACGGAAGTAAGCTTACTAGCAAGGAAGATATGAAAAATGCACTCATAGCTTTAGCAAGAGAAAATAAAGCTTTTATTAAAACAAGTAAGATTTATACCTTTTTTTACCTTAGTCATCCAAGCATTAGCGATAGAATCAAGGCTCTTTCTTGACCATAAAAAACGCTCTTATAGAAGCCAAATCTAGACTTGAAAAGCATGAAAATGAAGCCTTGTTTATACTTTGCGAATATCTAAAAAAAGATAGGACTTGGATTTTTTTAAATCAAGATCTAGAATTTGACTCTAAGCCCTATTTTGAACTTATCAAGCGCTTTCAATCAGGGGAGCCTTTTGAATACATCTTTGAAAAAACAGATTTTTGGGGCTTGGAATTTAAAGTAAAAAAAGGGGTTTTAATCCCACGTTATGATAGTGAAATTTTACTTTCACAAGTTCTTAAAATTTGCAAAAATAATAATTTTCAAAATATATTAGAAATAGGCTTTGGAAGCGGAATTTTAAGTATAGTTTTAGCTAAAGAATTGGGAATAAAAATTACAGCTTGTGATATCAACCCCAAAGCTTTACAACTGGCCTTAGAAAATGCTAAATTACACAAAGTTGAACATTTAATCGACTTTAAACTTTATGATTTTAAACAAATAAAAGAAAGTTATGATTTTATTTTTTCAAATCCTCCCTATATCCAAAATTCATACCCCATAGATCTTTGGGTACAAAACGAACCAAAAGAAGCTCTATTTGGAGGAGAAAAAGGATATGAAATTTTAGAAGAAATTATAACTTTCTCCTTTGAAAGAAAGGTTAAATTTTTAGCATGCGAATTTGGATATGATCAAAAAGCAATTTTAAAACAAATTTTATATCAAAAAAATTTTCAAGCTGAATTTTTTCAAGATGAACAAGGATATGATCGTGCTTTTGTCGCTCAATTTGCTAAAAAATAAGCTTTGTATGATATGATAAGTTAAAAAATTAAGGAGAAAAATTGAAAGCAATCAATCTATTTTTACTTGCAGCAATGATTGGCATAGAACTTATACTTGGCATAGTTGTTGCTCCGGTGATTTTTTACCCAGCTAACTTTATAGGCGAGGGAGTTTTAAGTCATTTTCAAAGCGGTTTAATGATGACTCAAATTTTCATTAAAATGGGGTATTTGTTAATTTTTGTTTCTATTTTCAACTTATTGTTTGAAATCTATTCTTTTATAAAGGAAGATATGAAATTTCAGATTAAATTCTCAAAACTAATACTTAGCATACTGATTTTAATCTTAAGCTTAGTATTTGTTTTATATTTTACAAATACCATTGTTGAGCTTCAAAATTTAGGCGAGCAAGCTACAAAAAGTCAAGAATTTCTTAGCATACATAATGCAAGCGAAGTGGTTATAAAAATTATTTTATTGATGCAAGTTTTTCTATATTTCTTAAGTTTTAAAATAGCAAAAAAATGCTAAAATATTTTATAAAAATTTAATAAGGAGGAGTAGGCTATGATGATCTCTGATGCAAGTATGATGCAGCAAAATTATTATCTAAACAATGCTCAAAAAGCTAGTGAAAAAGCTTTAGAAAACATTGCAGCTGTCCGTGCAATAAGTGGAGTTGATAGTGCTAATTTAGCTATTGCTGATTCTTTAAGATCTCAATCAAGCACTATAGATCAAGGCATTGCAAACGCCTATGATGCCATCGGTGTTTTACAAATTGCAGATGCAAGCCTTACAAATATTTCTCAAAGTGCTGATAGACTTAATGAACTCTCCGTAAAGATGAATAATGCGGCATTAAGCGATTCTCAAAAAAGTATGTTAAGAACAGAAGCAACACGCATACAAGAATCCATCAATGATTCTTTTAATAATGCTACTTATAATGGAAAAAATGTATTTCAAACTATGAATTTTGTAGTAGGAAGTGGAACTGAAACAACCAATTTAAATCCATTGGCAACTAGTGGTCTTAGCATAGATAATCAAGACAGCATTACAAGTTTTATGGATCAACTTGGTGCTTTAAGAAGTGAAATAGGTTCAGGTATTAATGCTATCACATCTAATATCAATGCTAGCGTACAAAATAGCATCAATACTAAAGCAGCTGAAAATAATTTGCTCAATAATGATATGGCAAAAAATGTCAATGATTTTAATAGCAATTACCTAAAAGAAAATGCAGCTGCTTTTGTTGCTGCACAATCTAATATGCAGCTTCAAAGCAAAATTGCTAGCTTATTGCAATGATAAAAGCCCTAATCTAGGGCTTCTCTTTTTATAAAAATGACTTTAGAACAAATTTTAGAAAAAACCAAAAATATCCGTCTTGTAGCAGCAAGCAAATATGTTGATGCAAATATTATCGAAAAACTTTTTGCTCAAGGAATCACAGAATTTGGAGAAAATCAAGTTCAAGCTTTAATACAAAAAAAAGAAATTCTTGATAAAAAAGATTTAAATATAAAATGGCATTTTATAGGAACGCTACAAAGCAATAAAATCAATCTTTTAATCAAGCAAAAACCAATGCTCTGGCATTCTTGTAATGGATTAAAAATAGCAAAAGCCATGGATAAAAGACTAAATTATAAACTAGATACCTTACTAGAAATCAATAGTGCCAATGAACTCAGCAAAAGTGGGCTTAATCCGGATCAAGCTATAGAAGAATATTTACAAATTCAAGAAGAATGTCCTAATTTAAATCTTTGCGGAGTTATGAGCATAGGCTCACACAGCGAAGAACAAAAAGAAATTATAAAAAGTTTTGAAATTACCTATAAAATCTATGAAAAACTTCAAAAACACGGAGCTAAAATTTGCTCCATGGGAATGAGTAATGATTTTGAAATCGCTATTAAATGCGGATCTAATATGGTAAGACTTGGAAGTATTTTATTTAAAAATTTAAAATAAAATCCCTTCGTATCTTTTATCCTGCATACTTATTGATAATTTTCTCACTAACGCTATCAGAAATAACAAAATCAGTATGATAAAGCAAACAAGAACCCGTGCTAACAATTTTCAAAACAAGCTTTTTATTGCCTTTTTCATTTGGATTATGCGCATTCCTTGCTATTTCGTGAATTTCATAAACAAGCTCTCGATTCAATCTTGAAAGATCAAGCTCTATGATATTGTTTTCAAATTCTTTAGGTTCTGCTACAAAGTCTTTATTTTCTAAAGCGTTTTTCTTAGCGCTAAATTTTTTTACCGCCTTAACCTCTCCTTCTTGAAGCTCCTCTAGAGTTTTAATTGATCTTAAAGCTAAGCTATCTAATTTACCCTCCTCTGCTTTATAGCTTAATAAAAATCCATAAGCCTCATTTTTAGAGGCTTCATTTTTTAAAATATTTTCAATCTCTTCTATATTAGACTCAAAAACCGTCACTTCAAAAGTAGAATAAAAATCCAATATCTCAAGCCTACCATAACGCTTGTTATTTTTACTCATCATAGATTTAAAACTTTCAATCTTCCCTATGCTTAAAATTTCTCCATTGCCTTTAAGCGTTGAAAAATCTATGCTTTTTATATAATCTATATCCTTAAATTTCTCATAAAAACGATCAAGCGGATGTCCTGAAACATAAATTCCCAAAATCTCTTTTTCAAATTCAAGCTTTTCCATAACCTCAAATTCTTCATCCTTGGCCACTATATTAACTTGCAACCCAACAGTTAACTCATCTTCTCCAAAAAGAGAACTTGCCGCATTTTTCCTTGCATCAGCCATTTTCTTAGAGCCTTCGGTTAAATTGTCCATATTATCAAACAAGCACTTCCTTGTATAACCAAATTCATCAAAAGCCCCCGCTTTAATAAGGCTTTCTAGGGTTCTTTTGTTGATCTTTGTAGGCTCTATCCTGCTTAAAAAATCATCAATATTTTTAAATTCGCCTCGCTCTCTTGCTTCAAGCAAATTTTCAACTGCAGGGATTCCCACACTTTTAATAGCTCCAAGTCCATAAACAATAGCATCTTTACCATCTTCTTGCTCTACTGCACTGAATTCGCGTATAGCTTTATTAACAGAAGGCGGGAGAAGTTTGATATTCATTTTTTTCATTTCATCGATATAAACAGCGATTTTATCGACATTATTTTCTTCACTTGTTAGCAATGCTGCCATAAATTCACTAGGATAGTAGGTTTTTAAGTACGCTGTTTGAAAAGTGATCAAGGCATAAGCCGCAGAGTGAGATTTGTTAAAACCATATCCTGCAAATTTGACAATTAACTCCCAAAGCTCTTCGGCTTTTACTCTATCATAACCCTGCTTTTCTGCACCATCAGCAAATTCACTTTTTAATTTTTTCATTTTTTCGGGATCTTTTTTGCCCATAGCGCGGCGCACCACATCAGCACCACCTAGTGAAAATCCACCTATAATCTGAACAATTTGCATAACTTGCTCTTGATAGACAATAACCCCGTATGTAGGCTCCAATACACTTTCAAGAGTATCAAATGGATATTCTATCTTTTTAAGCCCATGTTTTCTATCTATAAAATCATCAAGCATTCCTGATTCCATAGGACCTGGGCGATAAAGAGCAAGAACCGCAATAATATCTTCAAAACGCTCAGGCTTTAGCCTTGCATTTAAGTTTTGCATTCCGCCTGATTCTATTTGAAATATCCCTAAAGTATTTCCACTCTGTATAGTTTTATAAACTTTAGCATCATTTACATCAATAGCTTCCCAAACTATGTCTTTATTGTAACGCTTTTTAATGAGCTTGATAGCATTATTGATTAAAGTTAGGGTTTTTAAACCCAAGAAGTCAAATTTGATAAGGTCTACATCCTCCAAATGATCTTTAGAGTATTGTGTAACTAAATGTCTTTCATCGTTTTTGCTTTGCCTAAAAAGAGGAGTTTTTTTCCATAAACTCTCATTAGAAATCACAACACCTGCTGCGTGCATACCCGCATTTCTATTGAGTCCTTCAAGAGCCTTAGCATACTCCCAAACTTCAGGACCCTTTGGATGGCGTTCTATAAATTCTTTAATCTTTGGTTCTTTTTCATAAGCTGCATCAAGAGTGATTTTAAGCTCTTCAGGTATAAGCTTGGCAAGTTCATCTGCATCAGGAATACTCATATCGCAAACCCTTGCCACATCACGAATCACCCCACGAGCTAAAAGCTTACCAAAAGTAATAACCTGCGCAACCTTATCAGCTCCATATTTATCAATCACATAATCAATCACTTCTCCGCGTCTATCTTGACAAAAATCCACATCAATATCGGGCATCGATACGCGTTCTGGATTTAAAAAACGCTCAAAAAGCAAACTATAAGGGATCGGATCTAAATCCGTGATTTTCAAAGAATAAGCAACCAAACTACCCGCGGCTGAACCCCTTCCAGGACCTACTGGAATTCCTTTATCTTTAGCCACCTTGATAAAATCATGAACGATTAGCATATAGCCTGAAAATTTCATTTTTTTTATGATATTGATTTCAACTTCAAGCCTTGTTTTATACTCTTCATGCTTGCTTGTATCAACGAATTTTAACCTTTCCTCAAGTCCTTTTTTACAAAGCTCATCAAAAACCACATCATCATTATCAAAACTAAATTCTTTACCCTCTTCAGGCAAGCTTATGTTATATTCTTTTGCATATTCTCTTGTAAATTTAAAATTTGGCGGAGTCGGATTTCCTAAATTGAGCTCTAAGTTACATTTATTAGCAATTTCTTGAGTATTTTCAATAGCTTCAGGTATATCAGCAAAAAGCTCGCTCATTTGCGCTGGAGATTTGACATAAAATTCATGAACGCTATGGCGTAAACGATCAGGATCATTCAGCTTTTTACCCATAGCAATACACATAAATACTTCATGAGCAGCCGCTCTTTCCTTAAAAGTATAATGGGTATCATTTGTAGCAATAATTTTAATATTCAATTCTTTTGAAAGTCTTATAATATCATCGTCTATGGCTCTTTGATCTCCTATACCATGACGCATAATTTCAAAATAAAAATCATCGCCAAAAACTTTTTTATACCATAAAGCCGCTTCCTTAGCCGCTTCATAACCCTTAGCTCCAAAACGAACATTTCTTTCACTATGAATATTTAAATGCCAATTTACCTCACCTTGTAAGCAAGCTGAAGAACAGATAAGTCCTTCGCTATGCTCTTCTAAAAGCTTTTTATTGATACGGGGATAATAATACAAACCCTTAATATAGCTTTGAGAACTTAAATACATTAAATTTTGATAACCAACCTCATTTTTTGCATATAAACAAAGGTGAAATCTTTGACGCGAGCTTTTATCTGAAATATCTTCATGATTGTGCAAATATGCCTCAAGACCTATAATAGGTTTTAATCCTTGAGAACGCATAGTCTGATAAAAATCAATTGCTCCAAACATATTGCCATGATCTGTCATAGCTACACTTGTAGCACCTTGCTCTTTAAGAGTTTTAGCTAGTTCTTTAAGTTTATTAGCTCCATCAAGTAAAGAATATTCTGTATGTAAATGAAGATGGGTAAATTGGCTCATCGTCTTCCTTGAAAAATATAAATACTAAAGATTTTGATAAAAATTATAAATTTTTATTGCTGAATTTGAAAGAATTTATGGCTAAAAATTACCTGAAATTTATCATGGTGATTTTATCACCATGAACAAATATATTTTAAGAATATTTTAAAAAATAAAACAGTAAAAGTTTTTAAGATTGAAAGAATGAGTTATCTTTCAAGAAATAAAATTACGAAATTTGTTCATATTCTTTGCCAATATAAATTTGATTATCTCTTTCTATAACAGGACGCTTAATACAGCTTGGATTTTCTAAAATGATATTTTTCAACTCAAGCTCACTTAAGCTCTCTATCTTGTCTTTATTTAAACCGAGTTTTTTTGAGGTGGTGCCTGCAGTATTGATAATTTCGCTAAATTTTTTATATTTAAGCCAACTTTCAAGTATATTCAAATCAATCTTTTTAATATCGATAAAATCAAACTCTAGAGCTTTTTGATTTAAAAATTCTAGAGCTTTTTTTACGGAATTACAGTTTTTAATCCCATAAACTTTCATTTTCTCGCCTTTTTAACCAAATCAGCAATTAAAAACGCAAGCTCAAGAGCTTGATCCGCATTAAGTCTTGGGTCACACTGTGTCTCATAGCGTTTTTCTAGGCTTTGCGCAGTAACATTACTAGCACCACCCGTACATTCAGTTACATCCTGTCCTGTCATTTCAAGATGAACTCCACCCGCATATACACCTTCACTCATAGCTATTTCAAAGAAATATCTTACCTCTTGCATGATTTTATCAAATTCACGCGTTTTAAAATCACCTGCTTTTACGGTATTGCCATGCATAGGATCTATACTGTAAACTAAATTTAAGCCCTCTTTTTTAAGCTTAGAGAAAATTTTAGGCAATTGAGTTGCTATTTTTTCAGCACCCATTCTGATGATGATATTTAATCTACCCTCTTCATTGTTCGGATTTAAAGCATTAGCTAAAGCTATCACATCATCAGCACTTGCATTTGGACCTATTTTCACTCCTAAAGGATTTCTAACCCCACTTAAAAAATGCACATGAGCCTCATCAAGACCTCTAGTTCTCTCACCTATCCAAAGCATATGAGCCGAACAGTCATAAATTTCACCGCTTAAGCTATCTACTCTAGTTAAAGCTTCCTCATAAGGCAAAAGCAAAGCCTCATGAGAAGTATAAACATCAACTTCTTTTAAACTTGGAGTATTATAGGTATTAATACCACAGGCCTCCATAAAATCTAAAGCTTGAGAGATCTTCTCGCTGATATCAGTATATTGTTGATGCAATTCGCTTTTTTTCAAGAAGCCTAAATTCCATCGATGTACCTCGTGTAAATTAGCTAGCCCTCCTTTAGCAAAACCACGCAATAAATTCAAAGTAGTAGCACTTTGATAGTAAGCTTCAAGCATTCTATTTGGATCGGGAATTCTAGCTTTTTCATTAAATTCAAAGCCATTAATGATATCGCCTCGATAACTTGGAAGTTTTACTCCATCTATCTCTTCATAATCACTACTTCGTGGCTTAGCAAACTGCCCTGCCATACGACCAATTTTAACAACTGGGCAACCACCCGCAAAAGTTAAAACTATAGCCATTTGAAGTAAAATTTTAAACATATCTCGTATATTTACTGCTCCAAAATTTGCAAAACTTTCTGCACAATCTCCACCTTGGAGTAAAAAGGCCTCTTTTCGGCATACTCTTGCTAAAGCATTTTGAAGCTCTCTAACTTCACCTGCAAAAACCAAAGGAGGAAGTTTTTCAAGTTTATTTAAAACTTTATTCAACTCCTCTTGATTAGAATAAATAGGCTGTTGTTTAATAGAAAAATTTTTCCAAGAATTCTTAGTCCAAGTCATCGTTATTTCCTAAAAGATATAATTTCAACTTCCCCTATAGGTCGAGTAACCAAAAGGAGATAAGGTAATAGGTACATGGTAATGTTTTTGATCTTTTAAAAGTTCAAAACTTACTTCTACAAAGGGGTAAAAGCTATCAACTTTGCGTGACATATAATAATCTTTGGTATAAAATTTGAGTTTATAAATTCCAGAAGGACGATTTTCTGTTTTTTCATAAGGAAGCAAATCGCTTATTCTGCCATTTTTTTCTGTGAATTTTTCACTTATCTTAATCCATTGTTGATTTTTATTCAAACTATAAAGTTCTACTTTTACATTGGATGCGGGCTGGCCAGAATTAATATCTAAAATATGGGTGCTTAACTGATATTCGGCTGCGTTTAGAAATATTGGTATACTTATGAGAGCCAACAAAATTTTTTTCATAGAAAGCATATTTTTCTCCCTTAATAATATTTTATATATTTAAATCATAACAAAATATTATTAACAATAATAACTAAATAATAAATTTTATAAATTAGTTAAAAATATATTTATTCAAAAAACAGAAAGATACTAAATCTGCAAAATTATTATTTTGCAGATTATTTTTTAAGTTCTTTAATACGTGCTGCTTTACCGCGTCTATCTCTAAGATAGAACAATCTAGCACGACGAACACGACCTTTTCTTAAAACAGTAATGCTCTCTAAGCTTTCACTATAAATTGGAAAAATTCTTTCTACACCAACGTTATTAGCACCCATTTTGCGAACAATAAAGGTTTCATCTACACCATTACCTCTTCTAGCTATACAAATTCCTTCAAAATTTTGAATCCTAGTTTTATCGCCCTCTTTGATGCGAATTGCAAGTCTTAAAGTATCGCCAGCACGAAATTCTGGAACATTTTTTCCCTCAATTTGTTTTGCCTCAAATTGCTCTATGTATTTATTTTTCATAAAAAATTCCTTATTTTTTGCGTTCATGCTCTAAAAATAAATCTGGACGAAAAAATTTCGTTTTGCAAGACGCTAAAGTAGTTTTTAAAGTCGCAATTTTAGCGTGATTACCCTTTAAAAACTCTGAAGGAGTATAAAATTTCTTGAAATTTTGTTCAAAAATAAATGGTTTTGCGAATGAAGGAGCTTCCAATAAACCGTTTTCAAAACTTTCCTCTTCTAAGCTGCAAGCATTGCCTAAAACTCCATTGATATTTCTTGCGATAGCATCACAAAGAGTAAGCGCTGGAAGTTCTCCGCCTGTTAAAATAAAATCTCCTATGCTAAATACTTCATTAGCAAAAATTTCTATTACTCTTTCATCAATACCTTCATATCTCCCACAAACAAAAACAATATTTTGTTTCTTGCTTAATCTCTTTGCATCTTTTTGATTAAAAGTTTTTCCACTTGGATTTAGAAAAATAAAATAAGGATTTTCTTCATTATCTTTGATAAATTTTAAAGTGTTATAAAGGGGTTCAACTTGCATCAATAAGCCAGCTCCACCGCCAATTTTATAATCATCTACTTTATGATAAATATTGTCCGTAAAATCTCTAGGATTTAAAAAGTCAAGCTGAAAGAGTTCTTTTTGGATTGCTCGAGAAAGAATAGAATCTTTAAAATAAAATTCAAGCAAATTAGGAAACAAAGAAACAAAACTAAACTTCATGAATTTTCTAAGATTAAAAAAGCATCTTTGGTGCAAAAAATAGAATATTTTTCTATATCAATTTTATTGACATATTTATCAATATAGGGAATAAAAAAAGTTTTAGCATAAGCTTTATCAATTAACTCTTGATCGCTTTGAATTTCAAATAAATAAGAATCTCCTACTTCAAGAATATCCACCACTTTCCCCAACCTTCGCTCATCATCGAATACTTCGCATTTTAAAATATCAAAATAAAAAAATTCATCCTTTTTCAATATGCAAGTTTGTCTTGTAGCTTCAATACTTTGATAAAGAATTAGATTAATAAGCTGTTTTGCGGCTTCAACATTCTCATAACCTTCAAACAAAACAGAAGAGTTAGCTAAATTGTAGTGTTTAATTTTCAACTGACTTTTGCCATTTTCAGTGAAAAAAGAAGCTCCTTTTTTAAATTGCTGGATAAAGTCACTTAAATTATAAAGTTTTAGATATCCTTTAAGCCCAACAGTTTTTCCAAGTTTGGCAACTTGAATAAAATTTCTTTCACTCAAGTGCTTTAACCGTTACACGATAGCTCATTGAATCTTTGCTCTTGCAAGCTGAAACGACTGTCTTTATTGCATTAATCATTTTTCCATTTTTACCGATAAGTTTACCCGTGTCAACTTTATCAGCATAAAGTATGATTTCAGCAAAATTTTCATCAAGCTTTATTTTTTCTGTTGTAATTTTATCTGGATAATCTGCTATAAGTTTAGCATACTCTCTTAAAAAATTTTCTACCATGAAATTATTTACTAGTAATAGAAGCTACTTTATCACTAAGTTTTGCACCAACGCTTTTCCAATAAGCTAGACGCTCAGAATCAAATTTCACCACTTCAGGCTCAACCATAGGATTATAATACCCAATACTTTCTATCCATCCACCATCGCGACGTTTTCTACTATCTGTTACTACTATACGATAAAATGGTCTTTTAGTTCTTCCCATTCTTGTAAGTCTAATTACTGTCATATACTCTCCTTAAAAATAAAAATTTTTTAACTATAGATACTATGAAAAGTATTTATAGATAAAAAATCTAAAATTGTCTTCTAGCTTGATTCATCATTTGCATTAAACTATCCATGCCCTTTTTTCCTGAAAATCTCTTGGCGAGTTTAGCAGCATTTGCAAATTGCTTTAAAAAGCGATTAACCTCAACTTGAGATAAGCCAGCACCTTCTGCAATACGACGCTTTCTAGCATTATTAAGCAAATCTGGATTTTCTCTTTCTTTTGGCGTCATAGATGAGATCATAGCTTTGATATGTATGATTTCTTTAGAATTATCTAGATCAAGATCTTTTACACTTGAAGCAACATTAGAAAGTCCAGGTATCATTCCTATAATGGATTTCATGCTACCCAATTTTTTAACACTCTCCATTTGAGTTAAAAAATCATTAAAATTAAACTCGCCTTTTTTGATTTTTTGATTTAATTTCTTAGCTTCTTTTTCATCGATAATAGTCGCGGTTTTTTCAGCTAAAGTCGCCAAATCTCCCTCACCCATTATACGATTAACTATTCTTTCGGGAATAAAAATTTCTAAATCCGCTATCTTTTCACCCACGCCTACAAATCTCAAAGGAATTCCAATTTGCTTAGTGATACCTAAAGCTATACCTCCTTTGGTATCTGCATCAAATTTAGATAAAATTACTCCTGTAATCTGTAAAAGTTCATTAAAACTTGAAGCTGTTTTAACCCCATCTTGCCCACTCATAGCATCAGCAACATAAAAAATTTCATCTGGGTTTAAGGTATCTTTTACCGCTTTTAATTCATTCATTAAAGCTTCATCGATAGCTAATCTTCCTGCAGTATCGACTAATAATACATCCGCCATAGAATTTTTTGCTTTTTCTAAAGCTTGTTTTGCAACTTTAATCGGATCTTTTTCATTTTCAATATAAAAAAGATCTAACTCATTGGCTTCGCAAAGCTGTTTGAGTTGTTCTACTGCAGCTAAACGCTGTAAATCACAAGCAGCTATCAAAACTTTTTTATTGCGAAGTTTTAAGTAGTTAGCAAGCTTAACAGTACTTGTAGTTTTACCTCCACCTTGTAAACCCACCATTAAAACAACAGTTGGAGGCTTAGTAGCAAAAACAAAACCTTGATTTTTTCCATCACCATTTAGAATATTTTCTAAATTTGCTTTAATAGCTTCTAAAAATTGCTTTTGCCCTATGCCATTTTTTTTCACATCTTCTTCAATAAGAGAAAGTAAATCTTTAACCACCTTATGGTGTACATCTGCTTTTAATAGAGCTTTTTTTAAGGTATCTAAAGCATTTTTAAGCGCTTTTTCATCATCAACAAAACGAAGTTTATTAATTGCTGATTTAAAAGATTCGCTGACTAGTTCAAACACTTTATTACCTTTCTATATATTTTCAAATTTAAGTTGAGCATTATACAAAATCTTTTCTTAAATGGCTTTAAAAATCTAAATTTTTTATCTCAAAACCAAGCTTTGCAAAACTAGGATCTAATTCTGCCTTAAACTGATAATTTAAAATTCGAATTTCATAACTATGCAAATACATCCTATCGCTTGAAATCTTAGCATATTTTTCATCTCCTATGATTCCATGCTTTATAAATTTAGCATGCACTCTTATCTGATGAGTTCTACCTGTTTTAATAATAATTTTAGCTAAAGTTTTTTTAGCTTGCATCATAATAGGAGTAAAAATACTAACCGCGCTTAAACCTTCTTTAGAAATTTTACTTAAAGCTCCATTTTTAGTTTTTATAGTTAATATAGGCTCATTAATCTCAACTTCTTCTGCTAAAATTCCATCTAAAACAGCTATATAACCTTTATGAACTCTTTGTTTTTTAAACTCTTCAATGCATATCTTTCGAAAATCTTCATTTTTACAAAGCAATATGACACCGCTAGTTTCTTTATCAAGACGATTAAGCAACTTCGCATTGAATTTTTTTTCAAGCTCCTCGCTGATATAGGCATAGGGTTTATTTATAGCAATGATATTTTCATCTTCAAAAATTACTTTAGGTTTGCTCGTTTTCACAATACTAAATTTCGTCTTATCACTCATCAAAGCTCTTGCCACAACCACCTTTTTACCATGAGAAAAAACGCAACCTTTATCTATCAAATCTTTTGCTTCACGATTTGAAATATTTTCTTGCAAAGCTAAAAGTTTATATGCTTTTTCTTGCATCGATACCTTCCTGTATAGCTTGGATTATTGTTGATAAATCATTATTTTGTACTATTTTTGCTTTTAAATTATAATTATGAATTATACCATCAAGTTCTTTTAAATCTTTGCAAAAACAGACATTATCTACTTCTTGAAATAAGCTTTTTTGATTATGTATATAAACTCCACTTATCAATACATTGTTAAAATGAGCTACTTCTATGGGATTATGCCCTCCTATCCCTTCAAAAAAAGAACCACCTAATACAACCACATCTGAAATGGCATAAAAATTTATAAGCTCACCTAAACAATCCAATAATAAAATATCTTGATTAAATTTTTTATCTTCATTTTGCAATAAACTAAATTTATCAAATTTCAAACCTTTATCATGCAGCAATTGCTCCACTTCCAAAAAACGTTCAGGATGTCTTGGGGCGATGATTAATTTCTCTTGTTTATCCATCTTATAATGCTTGAGTAAAAGTTCTTCTTCGCCCTTATGAGTGCTTGCAAAAATAATCAATTTTTGCTTAGGTTTAAAGTATTTTTGTGCGGGACATATTTGCAATTTAGATTTAATATTTGGAAAAATTTTAACATTTTTAGCACCTAAATCTTCCAATCTTCTTTTATCCGCTTCACTTTGTGCAAAAACTTCATCAATATAACAAAAAATTTTTTTATAAAAAAATCTAAATTTTTTATAGCTTGCATATGAATTATCTGAAATTCTAGCATTTAGTAAAATAACCTTGCTTTTTTGAAGCTTTGCTATAAAAACGAACATTAACCAATACTCAGCTTCAAAAATCACTAAAACCTTGCTAGGTTTGAGCCAAAATGGAATCCAATTTTCAAAAGCAAGATAATTTACTTTATTGCAAATTTCTTTAGCATAGTCATAACCCGTCTGCGTAATAGTCGTAATTCTTGAATCAAATTTCAAAACAAGCTCTTTAATGCTTTTTGCCTCTCCATATGAGCAAACATGAAAATGCACATCCGATCTTTTTTGAGATATATTACGAAAGAGAAAAAATCTAGCCTTTAAGCTATTTTTATATTTTGGCTTAAATAAAGAAAGTAAAAAAAGTGGGATAGCGCAGAGTAAAAAAGCTATCCACACTAAAATATAATAAAGAAAAATCAATTTTGATCTTCTTGCTCTTTATATAAAATTCTTCCACAATGAGGGCAAGTTATAATCTCTTCACCTTTAATCACTGACAAATAAGTTTTATCATAAATTTTCATGAAGCAGCCATAACAAGCTTGTTTTTTAACGGGAACTACGGCTGTATTTTTAGCCCATTTTCTAATCTTCTCATAAAAGCTTAAAACTTTTTGATTCATCTCTGCAACTAATTTAGTCTTTTTAGCATAAACATTCATTCTTTCTTTCTCCAAGCCATCCATTTGAGAACTAATGCTTACTCTTATTTCATCTAAATTTTGCTCTTCTTTTGCTCTTTCTTCCAAAAGTTCTTTTTTGAAAAGCTCTTTATTTTCTAAAATTTTATCCAAACGAACAATCTCATCATTAGCCGCATCAAGCTGCTCTTTAGCGATATCTTCTTCGATTTTTAAAGCATTTGCTTCTTTTTCTGTCTTAACAGCTCCACTCTTTTTAGAAAGCTCTTTGATTTTAGCTGAAAACTCTGAAATATGAGCGTTATTTTGAACTTTTTGATTTTCTACATCTTGAATTTCATTTTCTAAATTATTTAATTCAACATTAAATTTAGCAATCTTATTTTCAGCATCTTTTAAAGTCTTGCTAATGCTTTCCATCTTCGGTTCAAAGCTGTCAATTTCTTGATCTATTTTTGATAAAAGCACTAATTGTTCGAGATATTTATTCATTTATTTTCCTTAAAAATATTGAAATGGATTTTTTGAAACTGTTATTATAACTTTTAGCGGCAAATTTTTCAAGTGTTTTGCTAAACATTGAGCAAAATAGCGTTCGCTCTCAAAATGTCCTAAATCAATCAAATTTAGATGATTGCTTATGGCTTCTAAGGCTTGATGGTATTTAAAATCGCCACTTAAATAGCAATCTGCCTTAACTTCATTTAATAAATCTCCCCCGCTCCCTGTGCAAACAGCCAAGCGTTTTAAATGCTCCTTGCCACAAAAACTTGTTCTTAGAATTTCTAAATTTAAGCGCTTTTTAACCAAGGCACAAAGCTCTTCAAAAGTCATATCCACATCTACATAAGCTAAAAATTTATCTTTAAAAGAAATTTCAAATCCCAAAATTTCTTCTATAAAATAAGTATTTAAATGACTGAGATCAAAATTAGTATGCATAGAAATTAAAGAAAGATTTTTTCTAAGCATCTTCTTAATAAAAGCTCTAGGATAAGCTGAATTTGCCAAATCCTTCAAACCTTTAAAAATCAAAGGATGATGTGTGATAAACAAGGAATTTTCTTCTGCGTTTTGAATCAATTGCTCATCTATATCAAGACTTAAATAAACATTATGAATTTCATCGTCAAAATTTCCAAGTAAAAGACCACTATTATCCCAAATTTCTTGAGTTTCAAAAGGACTTAGCTTATCTAAAAAATTATAAATTTCAATCAGTTTCATCTAAATTTTTCTTATAAATTTCAGCACAAGTTTTCGAAAGCTCGCGAATTTTTAGCATATAATCTTGTCTTTGCGCAACAGAAATAGCACCCCTTGCATCAAGCAAGTTAAAAGTATGAGCCGCAAGCATACAATAATCATAAGCAGGCAAAGCCAAACCTTGTTCTAAAATACTTTTACATTCTTTATAAGTGTTCTCAAATTGCTGATTTAAAAAATCTACATTACTGATTTCAAAATTATATTTACTGAATTCATATTCACTGCGTTTATGTACGTCTGCGTATTTAATTTTTTCTCCATTAAATTCGCTCCAAACAATATCATAAACATTATCCACATTTTGAAGATACATGGCAATTCTCTCAAGTCCATAAGTGATTTCAGCACTTACTAAATCTACTGCGATTCCACCAACTTGCTGAAAATAGGTAAATTGAGTCACTTCCATACCATCGAGCCAAACTTCCCATCCAAGGCCCCAAGCGCCAAGGCTTGGACTTTCCCAATTGTCCTCAACAAAACGCACATCATGACTTTTAAGATCAAAGCCCAAATTCTCAAGGCTTTTTAAATAAAGCTCTTGAATATTATCAGGACTTGGCTTCATTAAAACTTGAAATTGATAATAAGCTCCCAGGCGATTAGGATTTTCTCCATATCTTCCATCTGTTGGACGGCGCGAAGGAGCTACATAGGCAGTGGCCCAAGGTTTTTTACCTAAACTTCTTAAAAAAGTTGCCGGATGAAAGGTTCCAGCCCCTGCTGGCATATCATAAGGCTGCATGATAGCACAACCTTGTTTTTGCCAAAATTCTTGTAAATTTAATATCATTTGCGAAAAAGTCATTTTAACCTTCTTTATTTTCATTTAATTTTTCATTTGTTGTGCTAGAATTTTCATCTTTTTTCATTTCCAAATCAGGCTCAGTTCTTGCCCCAAAAATTTCAGCTGTCTTACTCCACATAAGCTTATATTTGCGTTTTAAAAATTCTATTTCTTCTCGGGCATGTTTTAATTCATGGTTTAAAGTTTCAATAGTTTTTCTATCTTCATCATAAAGCTCTTGCATTGAATAAAGCGCATCTTTTAAAAATTTATTTTCATTTTTTAAAGCATCAAGGGTTTCATCCTTTGCATCTAAAACCTTCTCATGCAAATTTAAAATTGTCCCTATAGTTTTTTCTACAAAGCTTTCTCCTGCTAAAGTCATAGAATTTACCATGGCAGGCTTTGAATTAGAAGCGCTTGGAACAACGCTAAAAGTTCCTTGATTTGCCTCGATATAAATTTTTCCCTCTTCTTCTTTAAAATTCAAAGCGCCATTTGCCATCATTCCTTTTACAACATCTTCATTTAAATGCACAAGTTTGCAAAATTCTTGGAGCTCTAAATAAGTTTGCATTTTCATCCTTTTATAATAAAACTTCTACGCTCTTAGAATCGCTTATTAAATTTTCTTCTTGATTTTTTCTATCTTGTTTTAAAGCCTCTGCCAAAGCTTCATCATTTAAAGCAAGAATTTGCATAGCCAAATAAGCTGCATTTTTAGCTCCTGCCTTACCCACTGCTAAAGTTCCTACGGGAATTCCACCTGGCATTTGTACAGTTGAAAATAAAGAATCCATACTCGCTAAAGCACTTCCTGGCATAGGCACTCCTAAAACAGGTTTAGTTGTATAAGCCGCAACTGCTCCTGCTAAATGTGCTGCCATTCCAGCAGCTGCGATAAAAACTTTAGCTCCTTTTGTTTCTGCTTCTTTAATGTATTCTTTAGTTCGCTTTGGACTACGGTGCGCAGAACTTATAATAAGTTCATATTTTACACCAAATTTTTCGAGTGTTTTAGCACATTCACTCATGATTTCATAATCACTCTTGCTTCCCATCATAATTGATACAAATTTCATCCAATTTCCTTTCTTAAAAAGCTAAAACTGCTGATTTTATTTGGCATTTTAATTTCGTTTTCATTTCCGCTATGAATTTCATTAAATTCTTTATTATTTTTAGAAATAAGTTTTTTAAATTCTACAAAATATTTATCTTCTTTTTTATAAATTTTACCCAATTCATTATCACAAGACTCGATTTTATCTCCTAAAGGCATTAAAATTTCATAGGCTTTATTTAAAACAATCTTGCCCTTGCATTTAAAATATTCACCATCCTCAACGATAGCATGCACTTGATGAGTGCCCTCTTCTATACTTGTATCGTGATTTTGCGTATCTGCTTTTTCCAAAGGACGCGAAACAAGATAACCATCTGTAAAGCCACGATTTTTAAGTGTGGCAATTTCTTTTTCATACTTACTTGCTTCAAATTTGCCTTCTAAAGCATCTTGTATAGCCATTTTATAAGTTCTAGTTGTAAGTGCGACATAATACTCACTTTTAGTACGCCCTTCTATTTTGAATGCACTTATACAATCTTCTTGCATAATTTTTTCTATATAAGAACACAAATTTAAATCTTTAGAATTAAATACATGAGTACCATTTTCATCTTCTTCCAAACGAAAAAGTACTCCATTTTCAGGATTTTTTACATAAAGCTCATAATTAAATCTACAATCATTCGCACAAGAGCCACGATTACTCATTCTTCCACTTTGGACAGAACTAATCAAACAGCGACCTGAGTAAGCAAAACACATCGATCCATGCACAAAAGCTTCGAGCTCAATATCACAATTTTCTTTTAAGCTTTTAGCATCTTTAAGACTCAATTCTCTTGCGATAACGACTCGCTTTGCACCCATATCTTTATAAACTCTTGCATCAAGATAGTTTAAAACATTAGCTTGAGTAGACACATGTAAAGCTATTTCAGGGGCTAACTCTCGAACCAAGGCCATCGCACCCACTGAAGCTACTATAAAAGCATCGGGCTTCATTTCTTTAAGTTTTAAAATATGTTTTTTTAAAGATTCTATTTGTCCGCCCAAATGAAAGCCATTTAAAGTAACATAAACCTTTTTGCCTCTTTGATGAGTATATTTAATAGCTTCTTCAAAACTCTCATAATTAAATTCCCTAGCTGTGCGAGAACGCAAAGAAAAATTATTAACCCCTGCATAAACTGCATCGGCTCCATAAGCTAAGGCGATTTTTAATTTAGTAAAATTTCCCGCAGGAGCTACAATCTCTGGAATAATCATTTTTGACCTAAACTCGCTATGAGTGCTTCTATATCATCATTACTTACAATATCAGTAGTAGAATCACCTTCAATATGAACCGCAGAACTCACACGTTTTTTATCATCAATTCTACCTTCAAATAAAGAACTCATATAACGACTCAAGGCGCGCATTACATTGATAACGCGTTCAATTTTTTGACGGTGAATATCTTGGTATTGCATAGCATCCATTGCCATCATTACCTCATCTTGTCCGCATTGTAATTTATCAATAATTTCTTGGCTTGCTTTTTTCACTTTTGAATTTAATTGTAATGCCTCATTAAAACTAACAACATTTGGGAATTTCTCGTTCAGTTTTGAAAATATTTCAATATTCTTACTCAATGCCTTATCAATTTCACTAAACAAACTTTCAGAATCTGCAAAGAAACTATTAATACTTTCTAATTTATCCATCATCTCGGTAGCTTTTAATTCGCTATCTTTAGTAACATCATCGAGCTGATGAACCACTTTATGCTCTTGGTTTGGCGGGGGTGGTGGCCATACAACACTAGGATCTGGTTTATAATCAGACACCTTTACATCTTCTAACATCAATCCCTCTTCAGATTCTATATGAGACTCTGTTTCGCTTTTATTGTTAGACTCTGCATCCTCATCAAAATTTACATCACCATTCATCAAGGCGTCAAGTTCTTCTTGAGTCATCTTTTTCCTTTTCTAAACCTAGATTTTATTTTGGTACTACGATTATAATCAAATTTATCTAAAATGAAAATATAAATTTAAATTTTCATAGTTTTGTAAGTAAATTTCAAAAAATGATTAAAAAAATATATTAATTAAACCTGAATTAAAAAAAATATGATACAATTTTCATAAATTATCTTAAAGAAGGAGTAAAAGATGGGCAAATTTGTTAACAATGTTGATGAATTCTTTAATTTTTGCAAACAAAACGAAGTTCTTTTTGTAGACTTTCGCTTTACTGATATGATAGGAACTTGGCATCATATCACTTATAATCTTCATGCAATTAGCGAAGAAACTTTTGAAGCAGGAATTCCATTTGATGGTAGCTCGATTCACGGATGGCAGCCTATTGAAAAATCAGATATGATTTTAAAACCTGATGCGCAAAGTGCATTTTTAGATCCTTTTACAGCGGATCCTACGGTTATAGTTTTTTGTGATGTTTATGATATATATAAAGGACAAATGTATGAAAAATGTCCAAGAAGTATAGCAAAAAAAGCAATGGAGCACCTTAAAAATAGTGGTATAGCTGATACTGCTTATTTTGGTCCAGAAAATGAATTTTTTGTTTTTGATAGTGTAAAAATTGTAGATACAACCCATTGTTCTAAATACGAAGTGGATACAGAAGAGGGAGAGTGGAATGATGATAAAGATTTCGCAGATGGCTACAACACAGGCCATCGTCCACGAAATAAAGGTGGATATTTTCCTGTTCAACCTATAGATTCTTTAGTAGATATTCGTTCTGAAATGGTTCAAACTCTTGAAAAAGTAGGACTTAAAACCTTTGTTCACCATCATGAAGTTGCACAAGGGCAAGCAGAAATTGGGGTAAATTTTGGAACACTTGTAGAAGCTGCGGATAATGTACAAATCTACAAATATATCGTTAAAATGGTAGCTCATTTAAATGGAAAAACAGCAACTTTTATGCCAAAACCTCTTTATGGTGACAATGGAAACGGTATGCATGTTCATATGAGTCTATGGAAAGACGGTGTAAATTTATTCTATGACAAAGAAGGCTATGGAGGACTTAGTCAAACTGCTATTAACTATATAGGCGGGGTTTTGAAAAATGCTCGTTCTGTTGCAGCTTTTACCAATCCAAGCTCTAATTCATACAAAAGAATAGTTCCAGGTTTTGAAGCTCCTTGTATTTTAACCTATTCTTGCCAAAATAGAAGTGCAAGTTGTCGCGTGCCTTATGGAATAGGTAAAAATTCAGCTCGTGTTGAAATTCGTTTCCCTGATAGCACTGCTAATCCTTATCTAGCTTTTGTTAGTCTTTTAATGGCAGGGCTTGATGGAATTAAAAACAAAACCATTCCTGTAGGACCTATGGATGAAAACTTATTTGATCTCACCTTAGATGAAATTCGTGAAAAAGGCATAGAGCAACTACCACATACCCTAAGAGGAAGTCTTGAAGCTTTAATTCGTTACAACGCTTTCTTAAAACCTGTAATGAGCGATATCTTTATAGATGATTATCAACATTTAAAATTTGAAACCCAAGTTTGGCCTGTTGAAGCACGTCCAACTGCATACGAATTTAAAACTTGCTACTCTTGCTAAATAAAAAGCAAAGCGAAATTTTAAACGCTTTGCTTTATTTTTATTGATAACTTCTTAAATTCTTACTTTTCAATATTGTATAAATTCACTTTCATAAAGAATCAAAAATTATTATTGTTAATATTGCATCAGAATTTCTAATCCCTAATTTTATATATTTTAGAAATTGATCGATTATACTTCATTTGAATTGTTTTTTCATTATTTTAAACTTGAATAATATTTTAGATTTAATGTTTGATAATTTTATACCATTGTTGAGAAATATAATCGGATAATGTAATTAAATATGTAAACATTTTAGTCAATTAATAATTGGAAAAATTTATGGCATAAAAATACCATAAATTTATATAACTAATTTAAATTATCTTTTTAATTGATTGACAATTCCAAGCATATCATCACTTGTCGTGATAGCCTTTGAACCTGCTTCGTAAGCTCTTTGTCCTGTGATAAGATCGGTCATTTCTTCAACAAGCTGCACATTGCTTAGCTCTATAAAACCATGTCTTATTGTTCCAAGTCCATCTTGAGTTGCTATACCTGCTACAGGTGCACCGCTTGCTCCTGTTTCAAGATAAAGATTATCTCCCATAGAATGAAGTCCAGCTGGGTTGATAAATTGTACAAGTTCAACTTGACCGATTTGCGTTTCTTGTTGTTCCCCTGGAAGCATTACAGAAACTGTGCCATCGGTAGCCACATTAATCGCAGTTGCTCCTTCTGGTATAGTCATTTCAGGCAAAAGCCTATAACCATCTGCATTAACAATATTCCCCTCATTATCTTTTGTAAATTGCCCATTTCTTGTATAAGCTATCGTGCCATCAGGGAGTTGAATTTGAAAAAAACCATTTCCAGCAATTGCCATATCAAGACCATCTGTGCTTGTAGCCTTTAAATTACCTTCAGTAAAAACCTTTGTCACAGCTGTCGGGCGTACACCAATACCTACTTCTATACCCGATGGAGAAAGTGTTGTTGCTGAAGTTGAAGTTCCTGCATATTTCATAACTTGGTACATTAGATCAGCAAATTCTGCACGACCCTTTTTAAAACCTGCTGTGTTGACATTTGCAATATTGTTTGAAGTAACATCAATTTGTGTTTGCTGTGCTACCATTCCCGTAGCAGCAGTATGAAGTGATCTCATCATTTTCTATCCTTTAATCTATTTTATATTATTTTATTTAACAGCTGCAAGTTTATTGATAGCTTCTTGGTTTAAATCATCCATATGAGCTGTCATAACTTTTTGATACATTTCTACCATTCTATTTGCCTCTATGAGCCCTACCATTTCGGTTACTGGATTGACATTAGAGCCTTGAGAAAAACCTTGGCGGACTGCATTGGAATTATCCAAATCTCTAATACGCGTTAAATCATCTATCCTATAAACATTATCCCCATCTTTTTGCAAAGCTCTTATATCATCTACTTGAGCGATAAATAATCTTGCATTTTGAACACCATCTACTTCAATGCTTCCATTTCTGTCCACATTGATATAAACCGCGCCATTTGGGATACGAATTCCTGCATTTTGAGGATTATTAAAATAATCACTGCTTAAAATTCTATACCCTTGCTTATTGACCAAATAACCCTCTTCATTAAGCTGAAAATTTCCATCTTTGCTTAATCTTATTTCACCATCTTTAGTTTGAACCAAATAAAAAGCATCTTCCCTAGTCATAGCCAAATCTAAAGGATTGTTAGTCGCTTTTAAAGAGCCTAAGCTAAAATCTGTATATCCTTGTGAAACTTGAGGAACACCATCTATAGTAGTATTTACAAATCTTGATGCATCTCTTGTGTGATTTTCTATAGGTAACTCATCCTGAGTTTCTTTAAAAATCCTTTTAAAATCTGCAATTACAACATCATCTCTTTTGTAACCACTCGTGTTAATATTGGCAAGATTATTTGTGATAACATCAAGTTTGTTAAATTGAGTTACCATCCCGCCCGTTGCTTGATAATATCCATTTTGCATATTTTTCACCTATAAATTTTAATATTTTAATTTATAAAGCAAAGAGTGTTCCAACTTTTTAAAAGAATGAATTTTAGGGGATTAGATGAATAAAAATAAAAAGCAAGATTTATAAAAATCTTGCTAAAAAATATTTCGTTTTAGTCCATTTGACGGCGTAAGAAAGTAGGAGTTTCAATTTGAGCCATTATCTCTTCATCAAAACCACCACTTACTTTTCTAAGGTTTAAATAAGGATTTTTTTTAGGAGCTTCAGCCTCTTCTGCAGCTTTTTTAGCCATACTGTCTCTATCTTCAAATCCTGTAGCAATAATAGTAACTTCTACCCTATCTTCCATGCTATCATCAGTAGTAGAACCAAAAATAATCTTTGCATTCTCATCAACAATTTCTTCAATATTATTTGCAGCAGCAGAAATTTCAATCAAAGAGCAATTAGAACTTGTTTTAAAATGCAAAATAACCCCTTTAGCCCCTTTAATATCCATACCATCTAATAATGGAGATTCTATGGCATTAGAAAGAGCCTCTTCGATAGCATTTTCTCCACTAGCACTACCTACACCCATAAGTGCTAAACCACGATGACTCATTATAGTTCTAACATCGGCAAAGTCAACATTGATATCGCCATTATCTAAAAGTATAGAAACCATACCCTTAACAGCACGAGCTAAAATATCATCAACCAATTTAAAAGCATCCTTAATCCCTGCTTTTTTATCAATAATACTTAAGAGCTTTTCATTTTGAATCACAAGGATAGAATCACTTTCTTTTTTGAGTTCAAGGAGTCCATTTTCAGCAAGTTTTTTTCTTTGTTTTCCTTCAAAAGCAAAAGGCATAGTTACAACAGAAACAGTTAAAGCACCTATTTCTTTAGCTGCTTGTGCAATGACTGGAGTAGCGCCCGTTCCTGTGCCGCCACCAAAACCTGAAGCGATAAAAACGATATCGCTTTGGCTAAGACTAGCTTTAATCTCTTCAAAGCTTTCTCTAGCACTCTCTGCCCCAACCTCTGGCAACATACCTGCGCCTAGTCCCTTTGTTTTTTTCTCGCCAAGTTGAATTTTGGTTTTTGCTAATGAATTTGAAATAGCTTGTGCATCAGTATTAGCCGCGATTAAATCAAGGTCATTTAAGCCCATCTTGACCATATGATTAATCATATTTCCACCGCCACCACCGCAGCCTATAACTTTAATTTTAGCGCCTTTATTATGTTGCATCTCTTCTACTAAAAATTCGCTCATAAAAACTTTCTCCTTGTTAAAATTGATTCATTATTTTATGCCAAATATTTGAAAAAACATTAGGTTTTTTCTCTTTTGGCTCTTTAAAATCTAATTGTTCTTGTAATATTATTGTATCATTTTCTTGCAAATTTTCGCCAAAAAAATCAGATTTTGTTTCATTTTCCACTTCTTTTTGTGGAATTATTTCTTGCCTAATTTGACGGTTGTAATTTTCTATCTCCCCTTTATATCTTAACTTTTCATTTGAATCAAGTTCATAAGGTGTAAAATAACCTGCACCATATAAACAAAGTCCTATAGCACAAGTATTTTCAGGATCGTTAAAAATTTCACTAAATCCAGTAATCAAATCTTTTCTAGCAGTAGCAAGTCTAACAGAACGGTTATCAAAAGTTGCAGGAGCCAACTCGTCAATACCTGCTAATTTAGTCATTCCACCCGTCAATACAACACCACCACCTATACTATTTGCATAACGATTATCGCTTAAAATTTTAGCTAAAATCATTAAAGTTTCTTCAGCTCTCGCGTAAATTACATTTGAAATGATATCTAAAGAAACCTCATTTACTTTTCTTTCATCTCCCATAGAAGGAATTTGTATCAATGCATTAGGTTGTTGAGAAAGAGCTGCATAATTTAATTTAATTTTCTCAGCTTCTTTTAAAGGGGTATGCAAAGCCATCGATAAATCTTGGGTAATATTAATCGATCCAATTTGTAAACAATCATTATAGCGAATTGAATTTCCAGTATGAACTACCATATCGCAGATGGCTCCACCCATATCAATCAAAACAGCACCTAGTTCTTTTTCACTATCATCTAAACAAGCTATAGCCGAAGCATAACCAGAAAGGACTATATTATCAACTCTTAAATCAGCCAACTCAACAGCTTTTTTTAAATTTTTAATATGAGATTCTTGAGAAATAACTATATGAGTTGAAACCTCCAAACGATTTCCACTCATACCCAAAGGATCATCTACATGTTCTAAATCATTCACCTTAAAATTATAAGGTAAAACATGGATAATTTCATAACCACTTGGAAGATTTGCAGTGTGCTTGGCTGTACTTACCGCACGATGAATTTCTTTGATACCTATCTCATGATTTGGTATATTTACCACACCTATGCTGTCAACACTTTTAGTATAGGCACCTGAAATAGAAACCACCACTTTATCATAATGAACACCGCTCATCATTTCTGCATTTCTAACTGCTTCTTCAATCGATTTTGAGGCAAGTTCGATATTGGTAATAGCGCCTTTTTTTACACCATTAGTTTTTGCTTTTGCAAAACCAATAATTTTTAAACCTTCCTCATCTTTTTGAGCGACAATGGCACAAGTTTGTGTCGAACCTAAGTCAATTCCTAATATATTCAAAATTATTTACCTTTATAATAAATTTTTATTGGATATGTTTTTTTAAGCTCTTCGATCAATTCCTGTTTCATTTCATTAGCTTTTAAGTTTTGTAAATTCTGATTAAGCATTGTGCGATATTGCTGAAATTTTTCAGGATTCATATCAAGCTTTTGCTTATTAATTTTATAAAGTATAGCCTTATCTTCATTTAAAATAACATAAGAACGGTTTTGATCAGAATTAAAAACATTCATTAGAAAATAACTAAATTCCGCTTCATTTAATATATTACTAATCTTAGCATCATTTCTTACAGTATCTCTGCTTACAAAACCTATATTAGTTCCGCTAAAATTTTCTAAATTTTGCTTAGCTTTTTCTTCTAAATTCTTTTTCACCTGTTCACTGATATAAATAGGCATAAGCTCTTCCCTAGCCTCATCAAAAGTCTTAGTTCTTATAGGATTGGTTTTGTTAAGCTTGATGATAATATAACCATTTTGATATTCACTCGGTCTTAACACATCTCCATTTTTCGCCCTAGATAAAGCTTCAAGTGGGTAATAAACATCTGAGTCTGTGATATTTTCATCTTTTTGGAAATTATCTTTACCTTCTTTTAATTCTAAAAATTTAGCATTAGCCGTATTTTTAAGCTGCGCTAAAGCATAATCTTTGGCAACATCCTTTTTAGCCGCTTCAAAACTCATGATTTTTCCGCTAAAATCTTTATATTTAAATTTATTATTTTCATTATTATAAAATTCTTCTAGCTTGCTATCATCGATTTTTTGCATATCCACTGGTAGATAATAAGTGGAAATCTCATATATTTTTTTTGTTTTATAATCTTCTTTGTGTTCATTCCAAAGTTTTTTAAGCTCTTCTTCATTAACTTGTATATTTTCTTTATCTTGCTCTAGTTTTGCGATATTTAAAGAATCTTGCATAAAATAGCTAGCTCCTAGCATTTTCAACTCTTCATCTGTTTGAGGAAGATTAAATATTTGCTCTAGTTTACCGATAATAATTTCATTTGAAAGAGTTTTTTCATATTCTTTTGGAGTCATATTGTTTGCATTTAAAAGTTCGTAGTAAATTGTTTTATTGAAATCACCTGAAGGATCTTGAAAGGCTCTAGTTTCAGCAAGTGCTTGAATAACTTCATTTTCGCTTGAACCTAATCCCAAATCTTTAGCAAAATTTAACAAAAGTTTATCTTCAACTAAAGAGCTTAATGCGGCATTTTCGATTCCTAATTGCTTAGCGCTTTCTTCATTTAAACCACCATTGCTAATTTGGTTGTAATAATTAAAAATCTGATTATATCTTACATTAAATTCATTATAATTGATTTTTTCATCTCCAACTACAGCAACACTCGAACTTCTATTAAGATTAAAATCATAAGCACCCCAACCTAAAAACCCGGCTCCAACAAAAGCTATGGTGCTAATCCATATAGTAATAACAAGATATTTTTTGTGATGTTGCATCCAAGTAAGCATATCATTCCTTGATAAAAATTAAACTACATATTTTATCGCAGAAGTGTTTAATTAGAGTTTAATTAGTAGTTTTTTGTTAAATATTTTCATTTTGATTTTAGTTAAAATTTCGTTATAATTATAGCTTATAAAAATTTTATAGGATATAGGATTTGAAAATTCCACACATTCCCGTTTTACTCAATGAAGTAAATCAAGCATTTAAAAAACTAGACTCGGGGTATTTTTTAGATTGTACTGTGGGTTTTGGTGGTCATAGCGAATCCTTACTTAAAAATCATCCAAACCTTAAACTTATAGCATGCGATCAAGATAAAGAAGCGCTTGAATTTTCAAAAAAGCGTCTTCATGATTTTCAAGATAGAACAGAATTTGTTCTGAGTAATTTTAGTCAAATTTTAGACCAAATTTCACACGATAAACTGAACGATCTCAAAGGCATTTTAGCTGATATTGGAGTATCTTCTTATCAACTTGATGATAATAAACGCGGATTTAATCTTCATTCTGATTTTTTAGATATGAGAATGAATCAAGATGCTAAAAATTCAGCTTTTGATATTGTTAATAATTACACCCAAGAACAATTGAGTGATATTTTTAAAAAATATGGAGAATTAAATGATGGATACTTTATCGCTCAAAAAATTTGTCAAGAAAGACAAAAAAATAAAATAAAAAGCGCTAAAGAACTTTATGAAATCATAGGAAAAACAAAACAAAATCATAGAAAAATTTCTAAAGCAACTCTAGTTTTTCAAGCTATCAGAATAGAAGTCAATCAGGAGCTTGAAGTTTTAAAAACTTTTTTAGAAAAATTAGAAAAAATTAAATTAAAAAATTGTATCCTAGCTATTATTTGTTTTCATTCTTTAGAAGATAGGATAGTAAAAAACTATTTTAAAAAATGGGCTAAAAATTGCATCTGTGATGAAAGAGCCTTTAAATGTGAATGTGGAAATAATCATGCTTTAGGACAAATTATAAGTAAAAAAGCCATAGTTCCAAGCAAAGAGGAAATTATGATTAACTCTCGTTCAAGCTGTGCAAAAATGCGGATATTTCATTTTAAAAATATGGATAAATAATGCTAGATGATGATTTCTTAAAAGAAAAACAAAATATACGCCAAAAAATGCTTAAATTTTCTCGTGCCGTCAATCAAGGTAAACCTTTGGATGATGATTTAAAAGAAGAAATCTCTAGTGATGATATTTTAAGACGCCGCTTTAAAAAACGTTCAAATCGTTTCTTAGATGAAGTAGAAGAAGAGTATGAGTTAGAATATACAAAAAAATCAAATATATATTTAAAAGAAGACTTGATAAATGTTAAATTAGAAGAAAAACAATCTTTGGCTAAAAAAATTTTTTCCAAAATAAAAGAAAAAAATAAAAACCAAGAACCAAAAAATAAAAAAACAAAAAAACTTTTTTCTTTTCTGAAGAAAAAAGAAATTCAAGCTATACAAAATAAAACTACTCACAATAACACTCAAGAAAAATATTTGCACACAGACAAGCAAACAGAAATTAAAAAATTACAAAATGATAAGATCCAACCCGCACAAACTGACTTAAAACCTGATATAAGACAAAGCCTAGAAAATTTACAAAAAAAAATACAAACACAAGAAATAAAAGCAGAGATTGAAAAACCCGAAATTCAGCCCATTAAAACAGAATACGATGAAGATGCGCAAAAAGTTAAAAATGTATTACTAGAAGGATTTAGCAATGCTACTAAAGAAGATAAAAATCTCAATTTTAATCATTTGCTTTTTGCTGTATTATTTGTCAGTTTTACTCTTGTTTTATTTGCACCACAAATTTATATAAGAAATCAAATTTACTATCTTAGTCGAGAAATTGCTACTTTAAGAGTAGAAGAAAGTGTACTTGATGAAGAAAATAAAGATTTAAAAAGACGCTTGGAAATCATGCGCTTTCAAAATCAAATTTTAGATTATTTAGAATGAATGATTTTTTCTAAAACATATTGTTCTAAATTTGCTTTTGGAATTTCTTCCTTTAAGGCTTCTTTATAAAAATTGCCGGCCATAATAGAATATTTTTCATACGCAAAATAAGGAAAATGCAAAGCCCACGCTTTTTGTATTAATTTTTTTGAAATCATTTTGCGAGCATAAACCTTAAAAATATCGTAAGAAATAAAAACACATGCGGTAACAGCTACGGCACTGATTATACTGATATGAAAATCAAGACGAGTAAAAAGATAATGCGTAATGAGTAATAATGGTAATAAAATCAAAGCGCAGAAAATTCCAAAATATATATAAGAATTTAAAATTTTAAAATTAAAATTAAGTTTGGAAGGATCCACAAGCATTCCATCATTAAATAAAGCATTAGCTTCAAGTAAATCGCGCAAGAGAACAGGCTGATCGGATATCTTAAAAAGAAAATTACAACTAAAATCTTTAAATTTTTTCATATTTTTTACACTTTTAAATTTTTAGTTTAAAATACTATCTAAAGAAAATTAAATTTGGGTTAAAACAAAAGCTTTTAGCTTTTGTTTATCAACTCTTCTGTAATTCTAGCAATCTCAAGCTCTTCATCTGTAGGAATGATAAAAATCTTTACTTTAGAATTAGCGGTGCTAATCATTCTTTCACAGCTTGATTTTTCATTATTTAATCCTATATCAAGTTCGACACCAAGATGAGATAATCTTTCGCAAACTTTTTGGCGAACCGAAGCGGCATTTTCACCTATACCACCTGTAAATATAATAGCATCCGTTCTAGGTAAAACCGTAAAATAAGCCCCTATATATTTTAAAAGGCGGTAACAAAACATATCAAAAGCCAAACGCGCTCTATCATCGCCTTGCTCTATTTTCGCTCCTATATCTCTAAAATCATTAGAACCGCAAATTCCATAAAGTCCGCTTTTTTTATTAAGCAAAGTGTCGATTTCCTCTATTGTTAAGCCCTTAAGATTACTGATAAATGGTAAAATTGCTGGATCTAAATCACCACAGCGAGTTCCCATAACAAGACCTTCAAGAGGAGTAAAACCCATAGAAGTATCTATACTTTTACCTCCTTCAATAGCACAAACACTTGCACCATTTCCAAGATGTGCTGAAATTGCATTTAAATCTTCTTTGTCTTTTCCAAGCAATTTAGCAGCTCTAGCACTTACAAAAGCATGAGAAGTACCATGAAAACCATATCTTCTTATATTGTGCTTATCATAAAAATCATAAGGTAAAGCATACATATAAGCAAAATCAGGCATAGTACGATGAAATGCTGTATCAAAAATCACTGTATTTTTAACATTAGGCGCAGCCTTCATCATCGTTTTAATGCCCGCTAAATGCGCAGGATTATGCAAAGGCGCAAAAATACTAACTCTATCAATTTCTTTTAATACATAATCATCAACCAAACAATGCTCGCTTAAATTTCTTCCCCCATGCACTATACGATGACCACAGCCATCTAGCGCATTTAAATCTTCTAAAATTCCAGATTCTTTAAAAAGCTCATTGACAATTTGTAAACCATGTTCGTGATTTTTTATAGGAAGTTCTCTTTCAAATTTTTCATCATTTAAAGCATTTTTTAGTATAACTTTTGATTTTTCTTCTCCAATTTTTTCCACCAAACCACTAGCTTTAACCACCTTATCATCAAAAAATTTAAATTTAATAGACGAGGAGCCTGAATTTAAAACTAAAATCTTCATTTATTTTCCTTTCTTACTGTGCTTGTATGGCACTTAAAATAACTGTATCCACTATATCATCAACCAAGCATCCGCGACTTAAATCATTTACAGGTTTTTTAAGTCCTTGCAAAATAGGACCGATTGCTAAAGCATTTGCTGTTCTTTGTACAGCCTTATAGCAAATGTTTGCGGCATCAAGATCAGGAAAAACATATACATTTACATTGCCCGCTATCTTAGAATTTGGCATTTTTTTAGCAGCGGTTTTAGGGTCATAAGCACAATCAAATTGCATAGGACCATCGATATTTAATTCTGGATATTTTTCCTTGGCAATTTTCAAAGCTTCTTTAACAAGATCTACGCTCTCGCCTTTGCCGCTGTCTCCGCTAGAATAAGAAAGTAAAGCTATCCTTGGCTCAATACCAAAAGACTTCGCAGTCATGGCACTCACATAAGCACTGGTTGCAAGTTGTTCAGCATTTGGATTTGGATTTACAGCGCAGTCTGCAAAAGCTAAGACTTTATCATCAAGCCCCATAAAGAAAATTCCCGAAACAGAATCAACACCCTCTTGAGTTTTAATAATCTGAAGTGCAGGACGAATAGTTTCAGCTGTAGTTGTAGATGCTCCACTTACCATAGCATCAGCTTTTCCACTATGTATTAACAAGGTTCCAAAATAAGTCCTATCTTTAACTAATTCTTTAGCCTCTTCAAGGCTCATTCCCTTAGATTTTCTTGCTTCATATAACAAAGTAGCAAATTCTTCATTGTATTCTGAATTAAGCGGATTGAGTATTTTTACTGCGGTTAAATCAAGCCCTAATTCATCAGCTTTTTGTTTGATATCTTGCTCATCACCCAACAAAATAAGATCAACCACACTGCTTTTTAACAAAATTTCAACTGCTTTTAAAATTCTTTCATCATTACTTTCTGGCAAAACAACAGTTTTTTTATTTTTAACACTTTTTTTAATGAGTTCATATTTAAAACGATGTGGAGTCATAAAATCATAAGCTTGCAACTTATGCACTTCTTCAAAATTAAAATTTTCATTAATCAAGGCGTAATCTTTGCCATCTAAAGCTTCATCAAAATACTTTTGAGCTATTAACTTATCTTCATCATTGATAATAGCCGCTATAGGAGTGTTAAGATTTTTCGCCAATTTTATACTTAGATCAAAACCATCAAGTATTCCAAATTCACAAAAACTATTAACAAGAACAAAATCATATTTACGATTTAATTCTTCATATTCTTCTAAGATGGTATTGAAAAAACTATGCGGATCTTTGCTAAATTCTTCCATAGCTTCTCTAAAAGTAAAACTATAAGCATTTTTTAATGTTTGCTTGATATCAAATTCCTCAAGCCATCCTTGCAAAACAGGAATACGATGTACATAAATCACAGGACAATAAATAGCTATATTTTTATATATCTTGCTATAGTTTTTCAATAATTTCGTGGTGATTAATGTATTTAACTCATCACTCCTAGATCTCATCAAATAAAGATTTGCCATTATTTTCTCCTTGGTTTTAAAAAGTGGAACACTCTTTGCTTTATACTTACTTGAAAAACTATTTTAACAAATAAAAATGAAATTTCATCATTTAAAGGACGAAAATGAAAAAAGTTTTATTCTATGTGTTACCTTTTGCATTTTTTGGATGTTCTGCAACAGTAGATCCACAAATTTCTATGAAGCCGCCTGCTTATGTAGAAGAGCTTGCACCCAAACAAAGCAACAATGTAGAAACTGCACCCGGATCACTTTTTGGAAAAGGAGATAATCCTTTATTCTCTGATAAAAAGGCGATGAATGTAAATGATTTAGTTACTGTGGTTATCCAAGAAAGTACCACTCAAAGCACTCAAGCCAATAAGGCCACAAGTAGAACCAATACTTCCAATTTAGGAGGGGGAGCTTTAACAGGTGGAAGTGGCTTGCTTGGAACTGCAATTGATAAAGTAAATGCTTATTCTAATATAGGCTTTCAAACCAATAGTACTAACAACTACCAAGGAACAGGTGCTCAAAGTCGTAATGAAAGTTTTAATACTACAATTTCAACACGCGTGATTAAAATTTTATCTAATGGCAATTATTTTATCGAAGGTTCAAGAGAGCTTTTGATTAATGGAGAAAAACAAATCATACAACTTAGCGGTGTGATTCGTCCTTATGATATCGGTCAAGATAATACTATAGATAGTAGATATATAGCAGATGCAAAAATTCTTTACAAAACCGAAGGTGAAGTGGATAGAAGTACTAGAAAACCTTGGGGAAGCAAAGTCATAGAAGCTATATGGCCTTTTTAAATAAACTTAAAATTTAAGTCCTTAAAATTAGGACTTAAATTTTATTGCGATTTTATTTTAAACATCCATACTTAAAATAAAATCTATTCTTTTATCTCTCTACTCTTAACCTCATCTTCTACTTCAGCTAAAAATCTATCCACAAGTTCATTTTCTTTGAGTTTTGCTACAACTTCTCCATGTCTTATAACAAGTCCTTGATTTTTTCCAAAAGCTATAGCTACATCAGCACCCTTAGCCTCGCCTAAAGCATTGACAACACAGCCCATAACACTGATATTTAGAGGCTCTTTGATATGTTTAGTTTTTTCTTCTACGATTTTAATAGCGCTAATTAAATCACTTTGAATTCTTCCACAAGTTGGACATGAGATGATATTTACTCCACTTTTTTGCACTCCGCTATCTTGCAAAATTGCTCTTGCGACTTTGATTTCTTCTTCGAGCTCACCGGTCATTGAAACTCTCATAGTATCACCTATACCTTTAAGAAGCAAATTGCCCAAAGCAATAGAACTTTTTATCGTGCTGTGAAATTTAGTCCCTGCTTCTGTTACTCCTAAATGAAAAGGATAATCACAAAGCGGTCTTAATCTTTCATAGGCTTCTATGGTCTTTTGAGTATCAGAGGTTTTCATCGAAATTTTTATATCAAAAAAATCCAAATCCTCTAAAAGCTTGATATTATACAATGCACTTTCTAGCATTGCGTCTACGCCATATCCATATTTATCGCTGAATTCTTTTTCTATGGAGCCATGATTGACGCCTATACGTATAGGAATACCTCGCTCCTTGCAAGCTTTTACTACTTCTTTAATATTTTCTTTTGAGCCTATATTGCCTGGATTTATACGAACTCCATCAATAAATTCAGCACAAAATACAGCTAAATTGTGATTAAAATGTATATCTACAATCAAAGGCAAAGGACTTTTTGCCTTAATCTCTTTTAAAGCTCTTGCATCCGCCATATCCAAACATGCCAAACGCACGATATTAGCTCCTGCAAAATAAAGCCGATTAAGTTGCTCTAAAGAACCTTCAATATCTCTTGTTTTAGTAAAGAGCATAGATTGCACCGAAATAGGCGCATCTCCACCTATTAAAACATCACCCACTTTAATTTGTCTTGTCTTAAATCTTTTATATTCCATTTTCAGCTTCTTTTTGTAAATAATTTTTAAAATTTTAGCTATTTTTTGCTTTAATTCCTCATAAAAAATCAATAGGATCTATATCTACGCTAACATTTTTAAAATTTAAAGCATATTCTTGTATTTTAATTAAAGCTTTATAAAAATCGCTACGAAGTAATATATAAAAACGATATTGCCCTTTTAACATTTCTATACTACAAGCTCCATATCCTATAATTTCAACTTTTAAAATGTGACTGATTTGATCAACTAATTTTTTACACAAATTTTGAGCCTGCTTTTGCTCTTTATCTTCGATCACAATTCTCAAAAGACGCTTAAAAGGAGGATAAAGATCTTTTCTGTTTTCTAATTCATCTTGCAAAAAGCTATCATAATCCTCTATATATCGTTCAAAAAAATTCCTATTTTTTGTTTGTAAAAGCACCCTTCCTTCGCCTTTGCGCCCTGCTCTTCCTGCTACTTGCATAGCCAAAGCTAAAGTTTCTTCACTTGCTTTAAAATTAGGGCGAAACAAATACTCATCAAGTCCTAAAATAACGCTTAAATCTACACTATGATAATCATGTCCTTTAGCAAGCATAGAAGTTCCTATAAGTATATCAATATTATTTTCGTTAAAATCTTTCAAAATGGCATTAAGTTTTCGAATGCTTGTAATCTCATCGCTGTCAAATTTAGCTATCCTTGCCAAAGGTAAAGCTTCTTGCAAAAGTTCTTGTAATTCTGCTGTACCCATCTTCCTAGCCTCTAGCATTGCACCTTGACAACTAGGACAATTTTGCTCTATCAAAGAAGTATAATTACAATAATGACACTTTAAAACATTTCTTTTTTTATGTAAACTCATAGCAATAGAACAAAAAGGACATTTTATGGTTTGCCCACAATCTTTGCAAACAATTTGCCTAAAATTAGCCTTTGTGGGTAAAAAAATGATAGCTTGCTTTTGATTTTCCAAACTTTTTTTCAACTCACCTAAAAGCATAGGGGTTATACCCAGTTCGCTTTCGTCGTATAAAAAATGTTTCTTACTTTCAAAAAAAGTACCCTTAAGCCTGAAACTCTTTTGCTTGTAAAAACTCGTTAAAGAAGGGGTAGCAGAGCCTAAAAGCACTTTGATATCAAATTTTGAACTCAAAAAAAGCGCTAAATCCCTAGCATTAATATAGGGTTGATTAGACGCTTTGTAAGAATTATCATGTTCTTCATCCACTATGACAAGTCCTAAATTTACAAAAGGTAAAAATAAAGCCGATCTTGCTCCTGCGACCAAAAGTGTTTCACCCTTGCAAAAACGCTCTAAATTTTCTTGCTTTTTTTTCTTTGAAATTTTAGAATGCCATAGAAAAAATTTATCTTTAAAATATACCTCTAAACGCTTTTGCATCTGTGGAGTAAGAGAAATTTCTGGCATTAAAAGCAAAACTTGTTTTCCTTGTTCTAAATATTGCTTTATTAAACAAATATAAATTTCAGTTTTCCCACTACCTGTATCTGCAAAAAGCAAAGAAGTGGGATTAGTTTTTACAAATTCTAAAGCTTCTTTTTGCTTTTGGCTTAATTTGGGTTCATTTTCTATTTTAACCGGATCACAAGTATAGGTTTGATGAGTAGAAAAAAGTCCTAATACAAAGCCTAGTTTCGAAGTATAATAATACGAAATAAATTTCGCCAATTCAAATTGCACACAGCTTAACGAAAAAGGTGTAATTTCTTTAATCTCTTTTGTTTGAAATTCAGGCTTTTGGCATTCTTTTAATACTAAAGCTCTAAGATTTTTTTTATTTTTTAAATCAATAATAACCTCCCTTAAAGCCGGAATTTCTTCCTCGCTATGAAAGATTAAATTTTGCAAATAAAGTCCAAAAACTGCTAATTCATAATATCTCATAATAATTCTTTACAATATTTTTCACTAAGACATTCTAAAATAGCAAAATCAGCATTATAAAAAAAATCAACCCATTCTTTTGCATTTAAAAAAAATCTATATCGATTAGGTGCTGTTTTCATCCAAGCATTTAAATTAGAGTAAATAGGTGCATGGAGTAAAGAATAAGTGCAATTTTGACTAGCTTGACAATAAAATAACTTTTCTTTTTGAGTATTGATTTTTGCTTCATCAAGATTAGGAGAAAAAGCACTGATTTGTTTGAGTTCAACTTGAGTACGCATAAGAGCTAAAGCTGAATTTAGCATTTCATAGTCTATTTTCAATTTTAATAATTTCGCATTATTTTTATTTTGATTGGCAAAAGAGAAGCTTAAACTTGCCAATATCCCTAAAATCAATATCACAAAAATAAGCTCTAAAAGAGTAAAAGCCTTTTTCATTTTACAGGGAGTTCTTCATTGATCGCTTTTATAAGTTTTTTAAGTTCTCTTTCTAAGATGTAATTCTCATAGCTTTTTTTTACAAAAGCATCGACGAAACGCTTTAATTCTATTTTTTTAGTGCCACCAGAAATAAGAGCGATATCATCTTCCAAAAAATTCGCAAATTCTCCACTGCATTTAACAATGAAATCCTTTGCAGAAACATTGATAATAACTTGTTTTAAATTATCACTTGCCAAGTACAGCCTCTATTTTTTTGAAAATATCTTCACTTTCTATATTGCGAGACTTAAGCTCTTCTTCTAAACGCATGATTTGATTGCTCTTTGCTTCATTTTGCGCTTTTACGCTTACAAGTTCGTTTCTTAAATTTTCATTTGCTTCGCACACTTCATTGTATTTTTCAATCAACTCATTGACTTTATCTGACATTGTGTTAATAATTTTTTCATCGAACATAGGTTTGCCTTCTGTTATAGAAATTTAAAATAAAAATATTTTTTTGTAATTGTAGCAGAAAAAAATTTAAATTTAGGTTTTTTATAGTCAATTAATTTTTAATTAAAGCATTTTCTTTTAAAATTTTTCTAAAAAACTTTCAAAAAGTAGGAAAATGTTAGAACTTACAAGTGATTTTAAACCAAGTCCTGATCAAAAACAAGCAATACAAGGTATTGTCAAAAGCATAAAAAAAGGTAATAAATATCAAACCCTGCTTGGCGTAACAGGAAGCGGAAAAACTTTTACTATGGCAAATGTCATAAAAGAACTCAATATGCCAACTCTTATCATGAGCCACAATAAAAGCCTTTGTGCACAACTTTACAGCGAATTTAAAGGATTTTTTTCTAACAATCATGTAGAATATTTTATTTCTTATTATGATTATTATCAGCCTGAAGCTTATATACCACGTACCGATGTTTTTATAGAAAAAGACAGCTCTACAAATGAAGATCTAGAGCGCTTAAGACTTAGTGCAACCGCTTCGCTTTTAAGTTACGAAGATGTGGTTTGCATCGCTAGTGTTTCAGCTAATTATGGGTTGGGAAATCCAAATGAATATATTGGAATGGTATTGATTTTTGAACTGGGCATGCAAATTTCACAAAAAGAACTTTTGAAAAAACTTGTAGATATGGGCTATAAAAGAAATGATAATTTCTTTGATCGTGCAGATTTTCGCGTACAAGGTGATATTATAGATATTTATCCTGCTTATTATGAAGATGAAGTAGTAAGGCTTGAATTTTTCGGTGATGAGCTAGATGCAATGTATCATTATAATGTTTTAGAAAACAAAAAAGGTAAAGATTTAAAACGCTTTATACTTTATCCTACAAGCCAATTTAGCGTAGGAGAAACTAGACTAAAGCAAGCTATTAAAGATATAAAGATAGAACTTAATGAGCGTTTGGCGCAATTTGAACATGAAAACAAGCTTGTAGAATACCAACGCCTTAAACAACGCGTTGAATTTGATCTTGAAATGCTTACAAGTACAGGAATGTGCAAAGGGGTTGAAAACTATGCTAGACATTTAACAGGATTAAAAGAAGGAGATACACCTTATACACTTTTTGATTATTTTGCTATAAAAAATAGAAAATTTCTTGTTATTGTGGATGAAAGTCATGTTTCTTTGCCACAATTTCGCGGTATGTTTGCAGGAGATAGAAGCAGGAAACAAACTTTAGTAGATTATGGTTTTCGTCTTCCATCAGCTCTTGATAATCGCCCTTTAATGTTTGATGAATTTATCCATAAAGATTGTCAGTTTCTTTTTGTTTCAGCTACCCCTGCCCCACTTGAGCTTGAACTTAGTAAAGAAAATATCTTTCATCAAATCATGCGTCCAACAGGATTGCTTGATCCTTTGATAGAACTTAAAGATAGCGATAATCAAGTTGAAATTTTATTTGATGAAGCCAAAAAAGTTATACAAAGAAATGAACGCGTTTTGGTTACTGTGCTGACTAAAAAACTAGCTGAAGAACTTACAAGATATTATTTAGAACTTGGCATTAAAGTAAAATACATGCATTCAGATATTGATGCAATAGAGCGCAATGAAATCATAAGAGGCTTAAGAAGTGGTGCTTTTGATATGTTAATAGGCATAAATTTGCTTAGAGAAGGACTTGATTTACCTGAGGTTTCGCTTATTGCCATTATGGATGCGGATAAGGAAGGTTTTTTAAGAAGCACTACAAGTTTAATTCAAACCATGGGAAGAGCCGCTAGAAATGTCAATGGTAAGGTTTTACTCTTTTGTAAAAAGATTACAAAATCCATGCAAGAAGCTATGGATACCACAAATGAGCGTCGCAAACTTCAAGAAGCTTATAATCAAAAACATAATATTACTCCAACTTCAGTCAAACGACATATTGAAGAAAGTTTAAAAAATGAAGAGAATTTGGGAGAAATTTATCGCAAAGGTAAAAAATTTGAAAAAATGCCTGCTAATGAAAGAGCTAAAATCATAAAAGAACTTCGCAAACAAATGCTTGAAGCTGCTAAAGCGCTCGAATTTGAAAAAGCAGCGGCTTTAAGAGATGAGATCAATAAATTAAAAGATTTATGATATTTTTATTTTGCAGGAAAAATCCTGCAAAATATTAAAGATATCCCGCTATTAAAGCTAAGAAATATCCCGCAACACAAGAACTAATCACACCTATAAGACCTGGTAAAATAAAACTATGATTGATAACAAATTTGCCTATATGAGTTGTACCTGATCTATCAAATTGTATAGTAGCTAAGTCGCTTGGATAAGTTGGTAAAATATAATACCCATAGCAAGCTGCTGCAAAAGCCACGATAACACCTGGCTCAACACCTATTCCTAAAGCTAAAGGAACAAAAGCCGCAATAGCTGCTGCTTGAGAGTTTACAAATTTTGAAATAAGTAAAAGCATGATTGCATAAGTCCAAGGATAATCTACAACCACATCTCCAAGAGCTTTTTTCATCATAGGAGTATGAACAGCAAACATAGTATCAGCCATCCAAGAAATTCCAAAAACTGCAACAAGAGCTATCATACCGGATTTAAAAATCTCATTTGAACCGATTTTTTTCGCATCTGTTTTAGTAAAGATAATAATCAAAGAGCCCGCTAAAAGCATGAACATTTGAATCACTGAGACCATAGATAAAACATCCATTTTAGGATTGCCTAAAGCATCTACTTGAGGGATACCATTTTTTACAACTTGTCCCCAATTTGGGCGTAAAGAATCAAATATACCCAATAAAGCCACCAATGCAATAGCTCCTAAGAAAATCCACATTGCAATCCAATTGCTTTTTGGAAGCTGAACACCTAAAAGTGTTTTAGAATCGCCATAAACATATTTTTTAAATTCAGGATCTTTAAGTTTTTCTTGAAAAACTTCATCTTTATCCAAATCCTTTCCCCTAAACCAAGAAAAAATTCCCACACATAAAACACCAAAAAGCGTACTAGGTATAGTAATTTGAAGAAGATTGATGTAGCCATCAAAACCTGCTAATTTATGCTCTGCATTTAAAAGCAAAGCTGTTAAACTCACAACTGCAACAGAAACAGGACTTGCAATAATACCCATTTGCGAAGATATAGAAGCTGCTGCCATAGGGCGTTCTGGACGAATTCCATTTTTAATCGCTATGTCATAAATAATAGGCATGATAGTATAAACCACATGTCCTGTCCCACAAAGTATGGTTAAAAAGCAAGTTACAAAAGGAGCTAAAATGGTTAAGAATTTAGGATTGCGTCTTAAAATTCTTTCAGCTATTTGAAGCATCACATCAAGACCACCGCTTGCTTGTAAAGTCGCACTTGCAACGACCACAGCTAAGATAGTAAGCATTACATCTATAGCAGGCTTTCCAGGCTTTATATGAAAAGCAAAAACAAGCATTAAAATACCTATACCTCCAAGTAAGCCAAGGGCTATACCACCTTTTTTCGCACCGTAAAAAAGACAAATTAAAACAATGATGATTTGTATTAAAAACTGAATACTCTCATCTAGACTGGTTAAAAAGTCCATTTTAACTCCTTTTATGGAATAAATTTAAAAATTGTTGTGATTATAACACAATTTTAAATAAAAAAACATATAATTAAAATAATATACTAATGAATATTAAAATATACATTAAAATATCATTAATACAAATTCAGTGTATTTTTATATTTTTGATTTCAAGATTAAAAAAGTGATAAATTGAGTATTATCCTTCAAGTTCGTATAATTTTTTTCTATCTGTTGAACTTGGTATATTTAAGTGTTTACGATATTTAGTAATAGTGCGTCGTCCTATATCGACTTTAAATTCTTTTTTGATCAATTCTAGAATTTTACTATCGCTTAAAGGCTTTAAACGATTTTCATTTTTAACTAAATTTGCGACAAAGTCCTTAACACCGACATTTGAAGTCTCGCCCTCTTCATCAAGCGCAAAAGCAAAAAAATCACGCAAAGGGATAAGTCCCCTATCGCAACTTAGATATTTATTTGCCACTGCCCTTGAAATGGTTGAAGCATTACGCTCTAAATCAAGAGCTAGATCTTTAAAAGTCATAGGTTTAATATCTTTACCCATGAAAAAATCATATTGATATTCTACTATCATAAGTCCTATTTTATAAAGCGTTGCTTTTCTCATCGTTAAAGCATCGACTAAATTTTTTGCTTCTTTTATGTAGTGATTTAAATATTCATGATTTAAACCATCAGTTTCAATAGAAATTTCAGGATAATAATCATCATTAATTTTTACCTTGATTTCATTATTTTCCCTATAAACAAAGATATCAGGTATAATAACGCGAGAATCTTCAAAATACTCCAAAAAAGGCGGTATACTAAAACGCTTAAAAATCGCTAATGCCTCTTTATACAAGGACTCTTTAGTATAATTTTGTATATTTTCAAAATCTTGAATAAGCATTTTACAAAAATCATAAAGCTCTGCATCAAGTTCTATATTTTCTAATGCAAATAAAAACGCTTCTTTATAATCTTTTGCCCCCACTCCCACAGGATCAAGAAATTTAAATCTTGCTCTTATGCGCTCTATTTCATTTATATCATAATCTTTTAAAATTTCTTCATCGTATTCAAAATATCCCTCATGATTTAAGCATTCTATGATTTTACCTGCAAGTTCTTGGGATTTATTTGTAGGAAAAAGAGGAGGTATAATCTGTTCGCTTAAAAGTTCATATACACTTTTTGTGGCAAAACCTTTATTGTCCACAAATGCTGAATTTACATTGCGTTTATAAAAAGAATCAAAATAATTCTTATTATGCTCGTGGGTTTGAATGGGTTCTTGAACACTTAAAAAAGGATTTTCCTCGGCAAATTTATCTAAATTTTCTTTTAAATCTTCTATATTTGCTTGTAATATAGGCAACCATGAACGCAGAGTTTGAGAAATCTTGGTTTTAGGAGCTTGGGTAATCTTTTGCCTTAACATCAATCAAGGAGTTTAAACTCCGCTCCTAAATAGTATTTTTTAACATCTTTATTATTTGCTATTTCTTCAGCATTTCCGCTTGCGAGCAAAGAGCCTGATCTTATCACATAAGCTCTATCACAAATTGCCAAAGTTTCACGAACATTATGATCGGTAATTAAAATTCCAATATCAAGCTTTTTAAGCTCATTGATAAGACTTTGAATTTCAGCTACCGCGATAGGATCCACTCCAGCAAAAGGCTCATCAAGAAGCAAAAATTTAGGCTCACACATCAAAGATCTTGCGATTTCACACCGCCTTCTTTCCCCGCCACTTAAGCTCAAACCTTTTCTTAAACGAATAGGTTCTATACTTAAAAGTTCGAGCATTTGCTCCACTTTTTCATGTAAAATTTTCTTATCTTTGTAAAAAATTTGAGCAGCTAAAAGCAAATTATCTTCAACGCTTAAATCCTTAAAAATGCTGCTTTCTTGAGGTAAGTAACCTATGCCCAGCCTTGCTCGTTTATTTAAAGGCTCTTTAGTAATATCCAAACCATCTAAAAGCACTTTTCCGCTACTTGGAGCTATAAGTCCACATATCATATAAAATGTAGTTGTTTTTCCCGCTCCATTAGGTCCTAAAAGTCCAACAACTTCACCACTATTTAGTTCTAAGGATATACCTTGGATAATCTTTGTTTTTTTAATAATTTTTTCTAAATTTACAATTTCTAATTTACTCATGAATTACATACTTTCTTTTATTATCTTCTACACTGATTTTTATTTCCAAGGTAGGAATTCCAAGTTTTAGCAAAGCTTTTTTTAAATTCTCATCCCCCCATTCAACCAAATGCAAGCCCTCTTCAAAAAAATTCTCAAACAAACCATTTTTTAAAAGTCCTTCCAAACCCTCTTGATATATATCATAATGATAAACACATATATCTTGATTTTCATATTTTTGCATGATAGAAAAGGTGGGAGAATCTACTTTCTCATCTAAATTTAAAAAGCTCACCCAAGCTTGCACTAGGCTTGTTTTACCACTGGCTAATTCTCCTTGCAATAAAACAACACCTTGCTTTGGTAAAGTTTGGAGCATTGTTTTTAATTCATCTTTGGCTAAAACAAATTCTTTCATAATTTCACCACATACTCGCTTTGTGCATTTTTTGGAATATTTTTAGTAGTAGGTAAAGCCAAAACCTTATATTCTTGCGTATAATCAGTAAAATGCAAAGTGATAATATCTCCTACTTTAACCTCTTTGCTCGCTTTCACTATCACTCCATTAATCCCCACTACACCACTTCTACACATATCCTCAGAAATAGCTCTTCTTTTAGTAATATTAACCGCATTTAAAAATTTATCTACTCTCATAGTACAGAATTTTACCAAAAAAATTAAATTTTTAAAACCCATTTTATCCAAACTAGCCTTTCTTCATCAATTTAAAAACTTTTCTTTAATGAATTTTGGATACAATTTAACAATTAAATCAATATTAACAAAGGATACTCTATGAAAAATGAAGTAAAAAAAGTCGTTTTGGCATATTCTGGCGGACTTGATACAAGTATTATTTTAAAATGGCTTCAAGATGAATACAAATGCGAAGTAGTAACTTTTACAGCAGATATTGGACAAGGTGAAGAGCTTGAACCTGCTAGAAAAAAAGCTCTTTCATTGGGGATTAAAGAAGAAAATGTTTTCATTAAAGATTTAAGAGAAGAATTTGTTAAAGATTATGTATTTCCTATGTTTAGAGCCAATACCATTTATGAAGGTGAATACTTACTTGGAACTAGCATAGCAAGACCTTTGATTGCAAAAACTCAAGCGCAAATTGCTCTACAAACAGGTGCTGATGCGGTAAGTCATGGAGCTACAGGTAAAGGAAATGATCAAGTGCGTTTTGAATTAGGCTATCTAGCTTTTAATCCTGATTTAAAAATCATCGCTCCTTGGCGCGAATGGGATTTAAACAGCCGTGAAAAACTCTTAGCTTATGCACAAAAACATGGCATTGATATTTCTAAGAAAAAAGGAAAATCCCCTTATTCTATGGATGCAAATTTACTTCATATTTCTTACGAGGGACTTGTTTTAGAAGATCCTGCGCACGCGCCTGAAGAGGATATGTGGAGATGGAGCAAAAGCCCAAAAGAAGCGCCAAATGAAAGTGAAATTATAGAACTTGATTTTCAAAAGGGAGATTTAGTTGCGATCAATGGAGAGCATTTAAGTCCTGCTGGGCTTTTAAGCAAACTTAACGAGCTTGGTGCAAAACATGGCATAGGACGCCTTGATATAGTAGAAAATCGCTATGTGGGAATGAAAAGTCGTGGCTGCTATGAAACACCAGGAGGAACTATACTCTTAAAAGCACACCGTGCTATTGAAAGTATTACACTAGATAGAGAAGCTGCGCATTTAAAAGATGAGCTTATGCCAAAATATGCAAGTTTGATTTATAATGGCTATTGGTTCTCACCTGAAAGAATGATGCTTCAAGCCCTAATCGATGAATCTCAAAAACATGCCAATGGTAGAGTAAAACTTGAACTTTATAAAGGCAATGTAATGGTTATAGGCCGAGAAAGTGCTAATGATAGCTTATTTAATGCAGCTTATTGCACCTTTGAAGAAGATGAAGTATACAATCAAAAAGACGCAGCAGGTTTTATCAAACTGAATGCTTTACGTTTTATTATCGCGGGAAAAAACGGAAGAAAATTTTAAACAAGGATTAAAAAATGAAAGTATTATTAATCAAAGATGTTAAAGCTCTTGGAAAAGCAGGTGAAATCAAAGAAGTAAAAGATGGTTATGGTCAAAATTTTCTCATTGCTAAAGGCTTTGCTAAGGCAGCAACAAATGAGGTTTTAAGAAAATACGAAAGCGACAAGAAAAAAGAAGCGGAGAATTTACGCTTTGAGCTTGCAAACTTAGAAAAACTAAAAGAAGAGCTTAGTAAAGTTACGCTTGAAATTTCAAAGCCTGTAGGAGCTAATGGAAGTTTATTTGGTGGGGTAACTAAAGATGAAATTGCCCATGCTTTAAAAGAGCAAACCCATATAGAAATCGATAAAAAAAGCTTGGAGTGCGATACCCTAAAAAGCCTTGGCACTCATGAAGTCAGCGTTAAATTAGGTCATGCTATCCATGCAAAATTTAATATAAACATAAAGGCTGAATAATGTTTCATGCAACAACTATTTTAGCTTACAAAGGCAAAAACAAATCCGTAATCGGCGGAGATGGTCAAGTAAGCTTTGGTAATACTGTTTTAAAAGGTAATGCAGTAAAAATAAGAAAACTCAATAATGGCAAAGTTTTAGCAGGTTTTGCAGGATCAACAGCCGATGCTTTTAATCTTTTTGATATGTTTGAAAATCTACTTCAAAGTTCTAAGGGTGATCTTTTAAAAGCAGCGATTGATTTTTCTAAAGAATGGCGAAAGGATAAATATCTAAGAAAACTCGAAGCTATGATGCTAGTACTTGATAGAAATCATATTTTCTTACTTTCGGGCACAGGCGATGTAGTCGAGCCTGAAGATGGACAAATCGCTGCCATAGGAAGCGGTGGAAATTACGCGCTTTCAGCAGCTAGAGCTTTAGCAAAACATGCAAATTTAGATGAAGAAGAACTGGTTAAATCAAGCCTTCAAATCGCAGGTGAAATTTGCATTTATACCAATACCAATATAAAAACTTATGTAATTGAGGATGAAAAATGAATTTAACTCCTAAAGAAATCGTTAAATTTTTAGATGATTATGTCATAGGACAAAAAAAAGCTAAAAAAATTATAGCAATAGCTCTAAGAAACCGCTATCGTAGAATGCAACTCAGCCCTGAACTCCAAGATGATATAGTGCCAAAAAATATCCTTATGATAGGATCAACAGGTGTGGGCAAAACTGAAATTGCAAGGCGTTTGGCTAAGATGATGGGCTTTCCTTTTATCAAAATCGAAGCAAGTAAATACACAGAAGTAGGCTTTGTAGGTCGCGATGTAGAAAGTATGGTAAGAGATCTTGCAAATGCAGCTTTAAATTTGGTAAAAAATGAACAAAGAGAAAAAAATAAAGATAAAATCGATGAATTTATAGAAAATAAAATTTTAGAAAAACTTCTTCCCCCTTTGCCTAAAGGTATCAGTGATGAAAAACAAGAAGAGTATAAAAATAGCCTTGAAAAAATGAGAACAAAACTTAGAAATGGGGATTTAGATGAAAGTGTGATAGAGATAGAAATTTCACAAAGCATGTTTGATACAAATCCTAATTTACCACCTGAAATGGGAGCAATGCAAGATATAGTTAAAGTTATAGGCGTTGGCAGTAAAAAAGTCAAAAAAGAAATGAAAATTAAAGATGCCAAAAATGCTCTTAAAAATGAAGCTGGAGAGAAAATTTTAGATCAAGAAAGTATCAAAAGTGAAGCTTTAAAAAGAGCAGAAAATGAAGGAATTATTTTTATAGATGAGATTGATAAAATTGCAGTTTCAAGCGGAAATTCAAATCGTCAAGATCCAAGCAAAGAGGGTGTGCAAAGAGATTTACTTCCTATAGTTGAAGGCTCAAGTGTGCAAACAAAAATCGGCACTTTAAAAACTGATCATATCCTTTTTATAGCAGCAGGAGCTTTCCATCTTAGCAAACCAAGCGATTTAATCCCTGAACTTCAAGGTCGCTTCCCTTTAAGGGTGGAGCTAGATAGTCTTGATGATAAAGCACTTTATGAAATTTTAACACGCCCTAAAAATTCACTTTTAAAACAATACGAACAACTTTTAAAAACTGAAAATTTAGAACTTGAATTTGATGATGAAGCGATCAAAGAGATTGCAAAAATTGCTTCTAAGGCTAATGAAGAAATGCAAGATATAGGCGCTAGACGCTTGCATACGGTTATAGAAAAATTGCTCGAAGATCTAAGTTTTGAAGCAGATGAATATGCGGGTAAAAAATTCGTAGTTGATAAAAAAATGGTAGAAGAAAAACTCGGAGATATTATAGAAAATAAAGATCTTGCAAGGTATATTTTGTGAAAAGCGGCTTTGTTAGCATCATAGGGCGTACCAACGCGGGGAAAAGTACTCTTATTAATTCCTTGCTAGAAGAAAAAATCGCCCTAGTTTCGCACAAACAAAACGCCACAAGGCGTAAAATCAAAGCTATAGTCATGAACGGTGAAGATCAGATCATCTTTATAGATACACCTGGTCTTCATGAAAGCAAAGCAACACTTAATCAATTTCTTATCCAAAGCGCTATAAAATCTATGGGTGATTGCGATGTTATCTTGTTTGTTGCTAGTATTTTTGACAGTGTAAAAGATTATGAAAATTTCCTAAGCTTAAACCCCAAAGTTCCTCATATCATCGTTCTTAACAAAGTGGATCTAGCTGATAATGGCGCACTTTTAAAAAAACTCAACGAATATGCAAAATTCAGTGAGCATTTTAAGGCTATTTTGCCTTATTCTTGCAAGAAAAAGAGTTATCAAAAACCATTGCTAAATGAGCTATGTAAGCTCTTACCTGAACATGAACATTTTTATGATAGTGAATTTTTAACTCCTAGTTCTCAAAAGGATATTTTTAGAGAATTTATACTTGAAAGTATTTATGAAAATTTAAGCGAAGAATTACCTTATTCTTGTGAAATTATGATAAAAAATACCAAAGAAACACCCAATCTTTTTATCATCGATGCACGAATCATCACCGATACAAATTCCCATAAAGCTATGCTTATAGGAAAAGATGGAGCAACACTTAAAAGAATAGGCAAAGATGCGAGATTTAAAATCTCAAAACTCATTCAAAATAAAGTGCTTTTAAAGCTTTTTGTCGTTGTAAAGAAAAATTGGCAAAAAGATGAAGTTTTTCTTAAAAAAATTCTAAATTATGAAGAATAAAGCTCATTTTATAGGTTTTGAAAATCTTATCTATAAACAAAAAAATGGTAATTTCGAAGAAGATAGCCTTTTTAAAGAGCTAACAAAAGAATGTGATCTTCAAAATCCTTTTGAATATCAATTGGCTTTTTTAAAGCAAGATCAAATCTATCATTGCTTTTTAACTTGGGCTACAAAACTACCCAAAACCAAATTTTGCTTCCCCGAACCTCTCATCTTTCAAAGCTTATTTTTAGAAAATAAAATCAAAGAAGAGAATTTTTGCATCTTAGAAATAAGCTCAAAAAAGGTATTTTTGTGTTTTTATGAGCAAGGTAAATTTAAAACCTTTAAAACACTCAATTTTTGTGACAATGTAGAAGAATTTATAAATAAAAGCCGTATTTTAGAGCTTTTACAACATTATGAAAGCAAAATACTGCTAAGCGGAAAAGCTCATGAAATTATCGATCTTATAAGCACAAAGGCAAAACTTCCTTTGAAAATAATTCAAGAAGATAAAATCACACTTTCAAATCACAGTATTCATCATCTTGATAAAAATGCCAATTTCATCAAGTATTATCAAAAACATCTTACTTGGTATTTCAAATTTATTTTTTTATTTGTTCTAAGTTTTATAATCAGCATTGGAATTTTATCATTGATTGATTTTACACAATACCAAAGTGCTAAAAAAACACATATACAAAATGAAATTTCACAAAATAAAATCTATGAAATTCAAGAAAATCAAAATCAAAAACTTAAGGCCGATATAGAAAAACTTCAATTAGAAATTCAAACTCAAGATCTTTTACTAGAAAAATACTCTGAACAATTGTCTAAAATTACGCAAAATTTTAAAGCTGATAAAGATACAATTTTGATTTTAACAAAGATTATTACATGGTTAAATGATCATTCTTTAAAAATTGCTAATCTCATGATAGATAAAACCCTTATCACCATAAAATTTAGCAACGAAGAGAATTTTAATAAAGCTCTTCAATTTACAAGTCCTCAATTTAACCTCATCTCGCAGGATAAATTCTTATATGAAATCACCTTAAGAGCATTACAATGAATCAAATTGAACAATTTTTAGAAAATCTAAGTCCTAGAGAAAAAATTTTAATATATCTTACAACCATACTTCTAGCAGTATTGTTATCCTTTCATTTTTACCATTCTTACTTAAAAAGTTTATTTAATCATGAATTTTTTATCCAAAGCGATGAAGTAAATAAAATAATCATAACAAATCAAGATTTAAACCAACAAATAAAACAGCTTGAAGAAAAACTTAATTCTATCCAAGATAAAATAAAAAGCTATGAAAATCATCTTAGCACTTTCAATAAAGACTACGAAACATATATTAAAAATTTACAAAATCTAGCCCTTAAAAACAATCTTTGGATCTCTAATATATCAAGATTACAAGAAGAAAATTCTTATCATAGAATTTCAGTCGATATTTTGGGTGATTTTAATCCTATACTTTCTTTTATACAAGATGTTGAAAATTCAAATTTACACTATGAAATTCAAAAATTTGAAATTGACAATACATCAAATTTAAACCTCCATTTAAAACTAACGCTTTCTTTTATTGCCCTAGTAAAAAATAAAAACTAAAACAAATACTATAGCTTTTTATCTATAAAAGCTATAATTTTATTTTGATAGAAAAATTTATAAAATAACGCAAATTTAAAAGGAAAAAAATGAATATTTACAAAACAAGAGTTGAAAAAATCAGACAATTTATGATAAAAGAAAAACTTGACGCTTATTTGATACTAAGTGCCGATCCACATTTAAATGAGTATTTGCCTAGTTTTTATCAAAGTAGAGCATTTGTGAGCGGTTTTAAAGGCTCTGCTGGAAGCTTGATCATCACTCTTCAAGATGCTTTTTTGTGGACAGATGGAAGATACTGGATTCAGGCAAAAAAGGAATTAGAAGGTAGTGACATACTTTTACAAAAACAAGATGCAAATAATACCTTTTTAAAATGGCTAAAAGAAAATTTAAACAAGGAACAAAATTTAGGTATAGATTTTTCAGTTTTATCCTTAGCTTTGCAAAAAGAAATACAAAAAAACTGCAAAGCCGAACTAAAAAATATCGATTTAATTAGCCCTATTTGGGAAAATCGTCCTGCACTACCCAAAAATAAAGTTTATGAACACGAATTAAAATATTGCTCCTATTCTAGAAAAGAAAAACTAACATTAGTGCGTGAAAAAATGGCTAAACTACAAGCACAAAACCATCTTATTTCCAGTCTTGATGACATAGCTTGGATTACTAATTTAAGAGGAAGCGATGTAAACTACAATCCTGTATTTTTAAGTCATTTGCTAATCTTGGAAGAAAAGGCTTTGCTTTTTATAGATAGGGAAAAAATTGATTTTGAGCTTGAAAAAAAATTAAATCTCGATGGAATTTGGCTTAAAGACTATAATGAAATTCAAAATGAACTTAAAAAACTCCAAAATACAAATTTACTCATTGAGCCTTCAAAAACAACTGCTTTACTCATTGAAATTTTAGATAAAAGCGTTGAAATTTTAGAAGAAATCAACCCTAGCACCCATTTAAAAGCCATCAAAACAGATAAAGAAATCGCTCACATACAAAATGCCATGATAGAAGATGGGGTGGCTTTATGTAAATTCTTTGCTTGGCTTGAAGAAAATATCGAAAATAATACACAAATCAGCGAACTTGACATCGATACTAAAATCACCGAATTTAGATCTCAAAGTCCTTATTATATTAGCAATAGTTTTGCCACTATAGCAGGATTTAACGCTAATGCAGCTTTGCCGCATTATAAAGCTGAAAAAGAAAGCTTTTCTTATATTCAAAAAAATGGATTATTGCTTATAGATTCGGGTGGGCAATACAAAAATGGCACCACGGATATTACTAGAGTTGTAGCTATAGGTGAATTAAACAAAGAACAAATTCATGATTATACCCTAGTTTTAAAAGCACACATAGCCATATCAAGCACTGTCTTTCCAAAAGATATTGCCATGCCTTTACTTGATGCTATCACAAGGGCTCCTTTATGGCAAGAACAACTTGATTATGCACACGGCACCGGTCATGGAGTGGGTTATTTTTTAAATGTCCATGAAGGTCCGCAAACTCTTTCTTATTTTAGCCCTGTGCTTGAAAAAACAAAGGCTAAAGAAGGTATGCTAACTTCTATAGAACCTGGAATTTATAGGACGGGAAAATGGGGCATTAGGCTTGAAAATTTAGTTGTTAATACAAAAATAAAAAATCCCAAAAACAAAGATTTTGGTGAATTTTTATATTTTAAACCCTTAACACTTTGTCCTTTTGAAATAAGTTGTATTGACAAAACCTTATTGAGTACCAAAGAAAAAGCGTGGATTAATGCTTATCATAAGGAAGTTTACGAAAAACTCTCCCCTAAGCTTCATGACAATCCAAAGGCTTTAAAATGGCTAAAAGAAAGAACTGAGGCGATTTAACTAAAAATTAAAATCTTAGAAAAATTAATATTGTATAAAATTAATTTTTCTAGTTCTTTTTCGAGTTATTAACTTTGCTTTCTGACTTAAAATATCCAAGATCTATCATTTTTTGATAAATCTTTGCCGTAGCAACACCTGAGCTTATAGTTCTTCCGCTGTGTTCTACCAAAACAGTAACCACATAACGCGGTTTAGAATAAGGCGCATAAGAAGTTACCCAAGCATGCGATCTTGTATAATACTTAAGTTGCTTTTCATCAACTCTATTTTTATCAGCTTGAGAAAAACCTACCACTTGTGCAGTTCCTGTTTTAGCAGCAACTTTTACTTCTAAATTACGCAAATAATGATAAGAAGTACCACCTTGCTCATTAGCAACTGCATACATCGCATCTCTTATATAGGGAAGTTGGCTTTTTTCAAAAAGAGTGAAAATTTCATTACTATCTTGTGTTTTATCTTCTGTGATGCTATTATTATTTTCTACACTTTTTAGAAAATGGGGAATAACTTCACCGCCTTTTGCAATTTGAGCTGTATATCTAGCAATCTGCATAGGTGTAGCCAAGAAATTTCCTTGCCCTATGGAAGTATTTAAGGTATCGCCTTGAAACCAAGCTTGCTTATATCTTTGCATTTTCCATTCCCTGCTTGGCAAGATCCCCACAAATTCATTAGGTAAATCCACACCAGTTTTAGCACCAAAACCTATGCGCGATAAAGTACGACTTATTTGATCTATACCCACTTGTAAACTTCCATCATAAAAATAAACATCACAGCTTGCTTTTATCGCATGTTTTAAATCTACAGCCCCATGCCCTGCTCTATTCCAACAACGAAAAAATCTCCCACCAAGCTCTATGCTACCATTACAAAAAAATTGGGTTGAGGGATTAATACTTTTTGAATTTAAAAAAGACAAACCAACGCCCATCTTCACAACAGAACCTGGGGGATAATATCCGTTAATAAGCTTATTTGTAAAAGGATGATCAAGATTATTAGAAAGCTCGTCCCATTCTTTATAAGAAATTCCAGTTACAAAAGGATTTAAATCATACTCAGGAAAACTTCCTGCTGCCAAAATAGAACCATCACTAATATCCATAATGATAGCAGCACCCGCATTACCTTCAAAAAGTTGTGTTAAAAAGCTTTGAAGTTCTATATCTATGGTAAGTTCTATATCATTAGAAAGTGCCGAAGTATAGGAAAGCTGCTCCACTTCTTGATTTAAAGCATTAACCTTATAAACTTTAGTTCCTTTTTCTCCCTGCAAAACATCATTATAATAACGCTCTATTCCGCTCTTTCCTGTAAAATTAGTCAGCTTTGCAATTTCATTTTCTTTAATATCTTGTAAGTCTGCCTTACCTACATAGCCTATAATATGAGAAGCTAATTTTCCAAAAGGATATTTTCTTTGCCCTGCAGGATCTATGCGTATATTTTCATTTAAATTGAGTTCTGAATAATGCTTCATCATTTCTTGTGAAGGTATAAAATCTATAATTTTAATAAAATCTTGATTATAATAAGAGTCATTTTTCTTATAAAGTTCAGCAAGCTTGGTAACATTTAAATCAGGAAAAAATTCTTGGAGTTGATTTAATTCTTTTTCCAATACACCTCTATTTGCTCTTTTTAAAGTTAAATAAGGCTTAATAGAAATACTAAAACCCAAATCATTAATCGCCAAAGGAGTACCATTACGATCTGAAATTTGACCACGAGTAGGAGCTATAAATTCGGTTTTTACAGCGTTTTGCTTGGCGAGTTCTTCATAATACACATTTGATTTTATACTTAGATAATATACACGGCTTAACAAAAATATAAAAAACAGCAGTATAAAGCCAACAACCAAACGCATTCTCATTAAAACTTACTCCTAAATAGCATATAAGCAAACAAACACTCAAACATAATCGATATCATATAGCCAAAACTTGGCATTTTAAACTCTTGATCTCCCACATAAGAAAAAATAGCATCCAAAACAAAAATAAAAGCATAAACACAAAGAACGAGTATAACGGGGATAATTTTTCCTATTTTAAAATTTGTTTTAATCCAATCCGCGCAAGTATAATAAAAAATAGCAAAAGCAAACCAAGAAGAAAATAGAAAAAAATCGTAAGTTATATCTGTAAAAAACAAAAAAAACAAAGAAAAATACCATCTAAAATCAAGCTTATTAAATGTTTTTTGTCTTTCTTCTAAAAGAAAATACATATAGCAAAAAAATACACCATAAAGCAAAGGCATATAAAAAAAAATAGAACCTAAAATTTGATATAAAATACACAAAAAGCCTAAAAAAATATAACTTCCATTCAGTTTTACTTTATATGTGCTGATACTTTTTCTCATTTTATAAACCTAAAGTTTGCTTAATAATTTCATGTTCTAAATCATCAAGTCCCATTTTATTTAAATTAGATATCAAAATAGCATCTTTAAAATTATTTTTAAGTTTAGCTTTTTCGCTTTGATTAAGCTTATCACATTTTGTAAAAACCTTTAATATTCTCTGATCAGGCTTTAAAAAACTTTTTAAATACTCATCTAAATTTAAATCAATATCTAAATTCGTATGTCTTGAATCAATCAAATGCACAAAAAGTTTAATCGAACTTCTCAATTTTAAAAACTCATCCAAATTTTTATTCCATATTTCTTTTAGATTTTTTGAAACCTTCGCATAACCAAAGCCAGGCAAGTCAATAAAATGAATACTGAATTTATCCTCATTTTTTTTACATAAAACTTCAAAAAAATTAATCAATTGCGTTTTTCCAGGAGTAGCAGAACTCTTGGCGAGTTTTTTTTGTTTACATAAGGAATTAATCAAAGAACTTTTTCCCACATTTGATCTTCCTAAAAATGCCACTTCGCTAAAATGAGATGCAAAATTTTTATCGAATTTATCCAAAGAGCTGATAAATTTAGCGCTTATTATCATTTTGTTCTAAATCAAATATAAATCGAGCAGGCTTTTTATCCTTGCTTTCAACACGATAAACATTATTTCGTTTATCTACTACTATCCTATCTCCATAAAGTTTTTGATTGCTTTCAAGCTCGTTGATATAGGCATTTCCGTCAATTTCATAAATATCTTTAGCTACATTATAAATAAATTTATCCCCACTTCCCTTATAGGTTTTTCCCTTTAAAACGATTTTAAAATTAGCATTTTGCACAGCTTCATAACGAATAGGTTTGCGATTTTTATCTGTATATATAATCACTTTTTCAGCAGTTAAAACATCATCGCCCCTTATGATTTCAACATTACCACTGAGTATGCTTTCGCCCTTGTTTTCATCTGAATAAAAATTTAAGGCCTTAACCTCTATCTGGCTAGCTAAAGATATGCTTATACTCATCAAAAATAAAATTATCTTTCTAACCACGCATTCACTCCTTGAACTTGTAAAATTTTCTTTTCCACATCGTAGTTTAGAGTATTTCCGTTAATAATACTTCCATTTATCAAAGCTTTAAATCCTGTATCCGTGCTTAAAATTTTATTCTTAGGCTCATATTCAACTTTATCAGCAAGTATTTTAGTATTATTAGAGCCTATATAAGTTACATTTCCCTCAAACAAAACCTTATCCATTTCCTTGCCTTTAAGTTCTAGTTTATTTGCACTTAAATTAAAATCCAAATTGAAATTAACAAAATTATCAAACTCATCTTTATCTACATAACGCGTCCAAGTTTGTGCTTTGTAATATGATTTTACATTACTTGCATTAAGCTCATAAGCATTTAAATTGAAAGCTTCGATATTTTTAAAATTTAAAGCATAGGATTTAATATTTAAAGAATAAGGATCTTGCAAACTTAAAATTGTAAAAGTAATAGTAAAAAGCGCAATCAAAATTCCAAATATTCTTATAGCCAAAGCTTATCCCATTCCTCTTGCATATTATTTTTCTTTATAATATATTCTATCATTTGAGCCACAGCTGCTTTACCACCTTTTTTATCAAGTGTGATATCGACTTTTAAATCTTTATGTGCATCCTTAGGTTTAAAACTAAGACCTACATTTTCAAGTAAATTTTTATCATTAAAATAATCCCCTATAGCCGCACATTGAGAAAAATCCAAATTCAGCTCTTCTAAAATTTTTTTAGCACAAGTTAATTTATCTTTAACACCTTGATGCACAATTTCTATCTTCAAATCCTTAGCACGAGCACTCACACAAGGACAGTTTCTTCCAGTAATAATAGCAATTTTTTTACCCAATTTAATCCAAGCTTCGATAGCCGCACCATCTTTGACATCAAATTCTTTAATCACACTTCCATTAGAAGTGTAGATGATTTTACCATCTGTAAGACAACCATCTACATCTAAAAATATCAATTCTATCATTTTTACTCACGCACAACAAAAGCACCAGCAAATGCACCACTTGCCGCAAAATCTCTTGCTTCCTCTTCACTTCTAAATCCTGTCAAGAAAACACGACTCAAACCATCAACTGAACTTTTGCGTATAGTTGAAGAATACGTTCTATAAGTTTTATATCTAGATGCTATAGTTTGAGCTCCTGATGGGTTTTTAAACGCTCCAATTTGCACCATAAAATTTCCACCCTCATAGATTTGACCGTTATTGGCAATTCCACCGCTAGTTCCATAATTTATATTTGAATGAACGACATTATTACCTGAATTAGCCGAACCAAAACCTATAACCTCAAGTCTTACAGGTGCTGTTCCTGCAGCAATCATATCGATTTGATTTGCAGCGCCCTTGGAAAGATCTATAATTCTATTATTTACAAAAGGACCTCTATCGTTAACACGCACGGTAACTTGGCGGTTATTATTTAAGTTGGTTACCTTTAAAATGGTATTCATAGGCAAAGTTTTATGAGCTGCGGTTAAACCATTTTGATTATAAGTTTCTCCATTAGAAGTTTTTTTACCATGAAAGCCTGGCCCATACCAACTTGCTATACCATCTGCTGTTTCACCTACTGATACAACAGTTGGATAATAAGTCTTGCCATTTATGGTATAAGGTTTCATAGTCCCCTTACTTCCAGAACCTGAGGGACTACTATGAAAATCGTTGCTTGGATAATATATTTGTGCTGAACCTACGCTAGAAAAAAGACCTCCAAAGCATCCGCTAGAAAAAGTTGCAACTAAACTAGCGGCTAACAACTTTGGTAAAGTTTTCTTTAGCTTTTGTTTTATAGTTTGCATTTTTATTCTCCTTAATAGGTATGATTAATTTTTGATTAATGCTTAAGTGATTTTTAGCGATTTTATTCAATTCTCGAATTTGCTCTACGCTAGTATTGTAAGTTTTAGCGATTTTATATAAAGAATCACCTGATTTTACAACATAAACTTTAGTCATAGGTATAGTTGTATCCACTTTTGCAAGCTTTTCAACTTTAAAATTTTTATCAAAAAAAGCTACTTTATTTAAAGGAATATACATATAATATCCCTTACCTGGAGGAGTGAAACCATGTTTAAATTGTGGATTATATTTTTTAAAAGTTGCTAAGTCCATATTTAAATTTTTAGCTAAATCTTTTAATGCAACTGAAGAAGGAGCATCAACTTTTGCAAAATCATTATTTAAAGCGTAATTAACCAAAGAGCCATCTTTATCAAGTAAAAAATCTCTGTCGTTAGCCAAGAAAGCTAGAGTTAAAATTTTACGTATAAAATTTCTAGTTTCCAAAGAAAGATATTTTTTATCAGAATCAAGCAAAATTCTTAAATCATCACTTCCTGCTTGCTTTATTGCTTGACGCAATTTTCCATTTCCACAATTATAAGCTAAAAGTGCTAAATACCATTTGCCAAACTCTTCTTTTAAACTTTTTAAATAATGAACCGCAGCATATGTAGACTTCACAGGATCGCGTCTTTCATCAACATAAGCATCAATTCTAAGTCCTAAATTTCTTGCTGTTGGTTGCATAAATTGCCACACGCCTACAGCCTTAGCATTAGAAACACTATGTGCTTTTAATCCCGATTCTACCATTGCTAGATATAATATTTCTTCTGGAACTTCTTGCTGCGCTAGAATTTTTCTTATCATAGGAGTAACTTTTGAGAAATTTTGTATACCATCAATCAAAGTCGGTGCATGCTTCGATCTTAAATCCTGTTGACTTTGCACAAAAGCCAAATCACTTATAAAACTTGGATCAATATCTAAATTTCTTAAAACACTCATTTGTCTTTCATAAAATTCAGGAGTAGTAGTTTGCGCAAAAAGAAAGTTGTAAAATAAAATAAAACATAATATAATTTTTTTCATATTTAACCTTTAAAAAATAATCTATAAGAATTTTCCAAACAAATCCCTAAAAGCTCTTGTCTTGGTAAATCAAGAATTTCACTCATTTTATTGGCCACTAATTGAGTCAATAAAGGCTCATTCCTTTTACCGCGATAAGGCTCTGGAGTAAGATAGGGCGCATCTGTTTCTAGCAACAATCTATCTTTTGGAATTTGTGGTAAAATGTTTACTAAATTTTTAGCATTTTTAAATGTCAAAACACCACCGATTCCAAAATAAAATCCATCATTGCTAAGGCGCAATAAATGTTCGCTTGCATTAAAACAATGCAAAACCCCTCCAACAAGATCTTTAGAATGTTCATGTAAAATTTCATAAGTATCGTTATTTGCTTCGCGAGAGTGGATGATAACAGGCTTTTTGAATTCTTTAGCTAGTTCAAGTTGGGCTACAAAAAGTCTTTTTTGCTCTTCTTTTTCTTTTTCTCTTTCTTTAAAATCTTCACTTTTAAAACGAAAATAATCAAGCCCGCATTCACCTACAGCCACGCATTTTTCATCTTTTAAATACGCTCTTAGAATTTTCTCATCAAAACCTTCTAGCTCATAAGGATGTACGCCTGCGGCAAAAAATACATTTTTATATTTACTAGCAAGATCTGCCGCATAAGGCAAATCTTTAATATCTGCGCCTGGTATGATGATTTTTTCTATGCCATTATCAAACGAATGTTTTAAAAGCTCGTTTAAATCCTCTTTAAACACTTCACTATCTAAATGACAATGAGTATCGACGATCTTTAAACCATCTTTAAATTCAAGATTTAAGAACATACTTCTACTCTATCTTTACCATTGGCCTTAGCTTGCGAAAGTGCTTTTGAAGCTTTATCAACTAAGGTTTCAAATTTATCTCCACTCTTAGCAAAAACCACTCCTATGGAAGCGGTAAAAAAGACTTCATCCAAATTGACTAAAATTCCAGCTTTTTTTATATTGACTCGAATGCGAGAAAGAATTTTAATCGCCCTTTCTTGTGAAATATTCTTTAATACTATGCAAATTTTTTCAGCACTATATCTACCAACTATATCACGTCCTTTGGTTTCGTTAATAATCTCATCAGCACAAATTTTGACGATTTTATCCCCTACTTCATAGCCATATTCTTCATTTAAATTTCTTAAATTGTCTATATCCAAGAACGCAAAAGCAAATTCTTCTTCTTTGCATGCAATTTCATTTAAATAATCCTCAACACAATTCAACAAAGCATTGGAATTTTTTATCCCGGAAATAGGATCAAGATTGTTATAAATACTTAAAAACTGCATATTGGCCATATAATGAAGACATTTATCTAAGCGACAATTTAAACTTTCTTTGCTTAAAGGTTTTACCAAATACTCATTAGCCCCACTTACAAGCAAACTAGCCTCTAAAGCATCATCTTTGTCGCCTAAAATAATTACACCCAATTCGCTATCGCTAAAACGAGTTCTTACCTCACTTAAAAGCTCGCTTCCACTGATAACAGGCATATTTGCATCAGCAATAATAAGCTTTATATCATTATTATCATTTAAATAGCTCATTGCTTCCTCGCCATGAGCAGCAGCCAAAACACTAAATTTTCTTTGTGTGAGAAGTTTTTTTATTTCATTACGCTCAGAAAGTTTACTTAGGGCTAAGATAACCTTGGTTTTAGCATAGTGTTCAAGCTTAACAATAGAATCTATGATCTGATCTATACAGGTATCGCTTTCTTTAAAGATATAATCTAAAATATCTTTATCCATAAATTTATCTCTTGTAGCTTTATCATTACTTGCAGTCAATACAATAACAGGCCAATTTTTCGCCAAGAGATAATCCACCACTTCTCCATTAGGTGCATCAGGCAAGCATAAATCTGCAAAAGTTAAAAAATATTCATCATCGGGCAATGCTTTAACTTCAGCAAGGCTAAAAACAATATCAACTTCACGATTTAAAGTAGTTTGTATCTTTTTAGCTAAAAGCTTTCCAAGCATTTTATTATCATCAATAAGTAAAATTTTTTTATTCATAATCTATAAAAATACCTTTTTTTAAAACTAAATCTTTATAATAAAATTAAAAAAATCCCAATTCTAACACAAACAAATAAAAATTCCGCTTAAGCTTTAAACAAAGTTTTAGCAAATTCCAAAGCTTCATCTGTAATAGTCTCGCCACTTATCATTCTTGCTAATTCTTTAATTCTCTCTTCATTCTTAAGTTTTTTAACTGTGCTATAAGAAGCATTTTTTTCAACCAAAAAATGATTATGAGCTTTTGAAGAAAGCTGTGGCAAGTGAGATATAGCAAAAATTTGATAAAAAGCAGCAAGCTCATTTAAAACATTGGCTATACTCATCGCTTCCTTACCGCTTAAATTAGCATCAATCTCATCTAAAAATATTATCCCTGTGCCTGAATTTAAAATTTTACACTCAGTAGCAATAAAAGCAAGTCTTAAGCGATTAAGTTCACCTGAGCTTAAATTTTTTAAATTTGCAGTATTGATACTTAACTTGATCTCATCTTTTCCCAAAGAGGTGATTTTTGAAGTATTTACTAATTCTAAACTCACATTTTTCATATAAAGATTTTTTAAATAATCATTTAAATAATCCTCTAAAGTTTTTAAATTTTGCATGCGAGCTTGAGTTAATAACTGGGTATTTTGATTTATTTTCTTTTCTATTTTTTCTAGTTTTTTTTCAAGTTCTTTTTTTTCAAAGCTTAAATTATCATAATGAGCGAGTTCATTTTTTTTATTTTCTAGCACTTCTAAAGCATTTTCTATACTCTCATAACGCTTGATCAAAGAGGATAAATCCTCGATTCTATTGAGTACTTCTTCTATATCAAAATCCAAATCTTCGATTTTTTCATTTTCGGCTATGATACGAAGTTCATTTAAACATTCGCTAAAAAAACTTGTATCTTTTTCACTGAGATTTAAAGCATCAATGACTACTTTTTCTAATTCAAAAATAGCACTTGCCTTTTCCCAAGCTGCTTCTATTTTGTCTTTTTTTGATAATTTCTTTTTAAGATTTAAAAGCTCTTCGTATTCTCCGATTTTAGGATTGATTTTAGAAATTCTTTCAATCTGTGTGCTTGCTAATTCTTTAAGCTCTTCAATCCTTTTTTCCTCTTCTAAAATTGTAGTCAATTCTTCTGAAATTTGAAGCCATTGTTTATAATCGTCTTTAAAATGAGATAAAAAATCTTCAAATTCAGGATTTTTCGCACATTCTAAAGCATCTAAGAGATTTAAAAATTTCTCATTACTAAATTCATTGATTTCTTTGGCGCTTAGGTATTTAATAAATTTTTTACTTAGATGAATCAAACTTTTTTTAGAAATGCTTTGATTATTGATAAAATATTTCGCATTCTTATCCTTTAAAAGTTTAAAAACATTTTCATCTTCACTTTCTATGCCGTATTCTTCTAAATCTATCTTATCATCAAGTGCAATCTCAACAAGCTTTGCCTCACTATCGCTTAATGCAAAAGCAGACAATATACCCTTAAAAAGTACAGACTTTCCTGCTCCGCTTAAACCCGTAAAGACTGTAAGTCCTTGAGAAATTTCAAGCTCAACTTCTTTAAAGCCAAGATTTTCTTTCATTAAAACTCTATTTATCATCAATGTCCCCAATTCAATTTTTCTCTTAATATCTGAAAATAATCTCGATTTTTAGGATGTATAAGTGCCACACTTCTATCGCTAAGCCCCACCTTAACACTTTTAAAATCATTCATTTTGTAATTTTCTTGTCCATCTATACTAAAAATACAATCTTTCGCGCCTATTTCAAGATCAAAACCCTTAGGCAATACTATAGGACGTTGGGTTAAAGAATGCGAACAAACAGGTGTGAGTATAAAAGCTTGTGCTAAAGTATAAACTATAGGTCCATTTGCACTTAAATTGTATGCTGTAGAGCCTGCTGGAGTAGCTACTATAAGACCATCTCCAAAATATTCATTAAATTTTTTAGCTTTGCGAAATACCTCTATATGTGCCATAGAAGCTTTTCTATCCTTACTGATTACTACATCATTAAAAGCAAATTTTTGCGTGATTTGACCATCATTAGCTTCTAAAATAATACTCAATAAAAAAGGATTTTCTACCCTAAATTCTCCCCTGAAAAAAGCTTCAAAAAAAACTTCAGCTTCATCCACCTTAAAATCCGTTAAAAATCCTAAATGACCTGCATGAATTCCTAAAACCGCTTTATTGTGCTCACAAGCTTTTCGGCATAAAGAAATCAAAGTTCCATCACCCCCTAAGGAAATTACAAAATCCGAAAGCTCAAACAAAGTATCAAGGTCGTATTTTGGCAATTTTATATTTTCAGAACTTTCCTTATAAAGCAAAAGTTCTACACCCTTTTTTTCTAAAATTTCTTTTAGAGTTAAAATTTCCTTGTCTAAATTTGAATTTGGACGCGCCGCAAGCCCTATTTTTTTAATGTTTTTATAATCTATTTTATTTTGCATAAAAAATTATAACAAATCTTAGCTAAGCAAAAGAATAAAAATATTATAATTTTAACTTATATGTTAAAAAAATTAATTTTCAAGGAAAAATTTTGCGAAGTCATTACAACACAGACTTAAATTCTGCCCACATAGGCGAAGTAGTTAAACTTTGCGGTTGGGTCAATAGCTACCGAGATCATGGCGGCGTAATTTTTATTGATTTAAGAGATCGTAGCGGTATTATTCAACTTGTATGCGATCCAAATGATAGCAAAGAAGCTCACGAAATAGCCTCTCGCACAAGAAATGAATTTGTTTTAATAGCCGAAGGAAAAATTCGACCCCGAGGAGAAGGACTTACAAATCCTAAATTAAAAACCGGTGAAATTGAAGTGGTAGTAAGCAAGCTCATTATCGAAAATGAAAGCACTGTCCCTCCTTTTGGCATAGGCGATGAAAGTGTAAATGAAGAATTGCGTCTTAAATATCGCTTTTTAGATTTAAGAAATCCTAAGCTTTATGAAAATTTTGCACTACGCTCTAAAGCTTGTATAGCCGCTAGAAATTCTTTGGCAAATATGGGATTTTTAGAAGTTGAAACTCCTATCCTAACTAAAGCCACTCCAGAAGGAGCAAGGGATTATCTTGTGCCATCACGCGTGCATCAAGGAGAATTTTATGCCCTTCCTCAAAGCCCACAACTTTTCAAGCAACTTTTAATGTGTAGCGGCTTTGATCGTTATTTTCAAATTGCTAAATGTTTTAGAGATGAAGATTTAAGAGCAGATCGTCAGCCTGAATTTACACAAATTGATGTTGAAATGAGTTTTTGCGAGCAAAAAGATGTGATTGCCACAGCTGAAACCTTTTTAAAAGATATTTTCAAAGCTTGCGGTAAAGAAATCCAAATTCCTTTTAGACAAATGCCTTATAAAGAAGCTATGGAAAACTATGGAAGCGATAAGCCTGATTTGCGTTTTGATTTGAAACTGATCGATGTTATAGATATCTTTGCAAAGTCAAATAATGAAATTTTTGCAAATATTGCCAAAGACAGTAAGAAAAATCGTGTTAAAGCTTTACGCGTTCCAAAGGGTGATACTATCTTTTCAAAAAGACAAATGCAAAGATTTGAAGAATTTGTGCGCAAATTTGGGGCTCAAGGCTTAGCCTTTATACAAGTTAAAGAAGATGGACTTAAAGGTCCTCTTTGCAAATTTTTTAATGAAGAGGATTTAAACGAGCTTACCAAGCGTTGCGAACTTGAAGTAGGCGATGTAGTGTTTTTTGGCGCAGGAGTTAAGAAAACTGTGCTTGATTATATGGGAAGATTTAGAATTTTCCTAGCTGGAGAACTTAATTTAATCAACCCTGATGCTTTAGAATTCTTATGGGTAGTTGATTTTCCTATGTTTGAACAAAATGATGATGGAAGCTATTCTGCAATGCATCATCCTTTCACTATGCCAAAAAATATCGATGAGACTGACTTAGAAGAAATCTCATCTATCGCTTATGATGTTGTACTCAACGGCGTTGAACTAGGTGGCGGTAGTATAAGAATTCATAAAAACGATATCCAACAAAAAGTCTTTAAATTGCTTAACATCGATGAAGAACAACAAAAAGAAAAATTTGGATTTTTACTTGATGCACTAAGTTTTGGTGCTCCACCACACGGAGGTATCGCCATAGGACTTGACAGACTTATCATGCTAGTAACGGGAGCAAATAGTATAAGAGAAGTTATAGCATTTCCAAAAACTCAAAGAGCGCAATGCTTGATGACAGATGCGCCTTCAGTTGCTAGCAATGAAGCCATGAGAGAATTAGGAATCAAATTAAGGGAGAATGTAAAATGAAAGAATTATTTTTAATTATAGGTGCGCCAGGAAGTGGAAAAACTACAGATGCTAGTTTGATTGCACAAGCTGATGCGGATGTTACTCATTATTCTACAGGGGATCTTTTAAGAGCGGAAGTAGCAAGTGGTAGCGAGCTTGGTAAAACCATAGATGGTTTTATCTCTAAAGGAAATTTAGTTCCGCTAGATGTAGTGGTAAATACCATAGTTTCAGCACTAAAAACTGCTCCTACAAAAACAGTTATTATCGATGGTTATCCAAGAAGTGTAGAACAAATGGTAGAATTTGATAAGGTTTTAAGCGAGCAAAATGAAATTTGTCTTAAGGGTGTAATCGAAGTAAGAGTTAGCGAGCAAGTAGCTAAAGATCGCGTTTTAGGAAGAAGTCGTGGTGCAGATGATAACGAAGAAGTATTTTACAATAGAATGAAAGTATATACTGAGCCGCTAGAAGAAATCATTTCTTTTTATCAAAAGAAAAAACTTCATTTCATCATCGATGGAGAACGCACTATCGAACCTATCGTTGCTGATATGAAAGAACTGATTAAAAAAATTCAAAGTATATAAGGATAAAAAATGGACTTAAGCAAAATCAAAATCGGAGATATTCCAAACAAAATCAATGCTGTAATTGAAATTCCATACGGCTCAAGCATTAAATACGAAATCGATAAAGATAGCGGTGCGATCATGGTGGATCGCGTTATGGCTAGCGCGATGTTTTATCCAGCAAATTATGGTTTTATCGCAAATACCTTAGCTGATGATGGCGATCCTGTGGATATCTTAGTCTTAAATGAATACCCTATCCAAGCAGGCGCAGTTATTCCATGTCGTTTAATCGGTGTTTTAATCATGGAAGATGAAAGTGGAATGGATGAAAAACTTCTTGCTGTGCCTAATTCTAAAATCGATGCAAGATATGACAATATCAAAACCTATACTGATTTACCACAAGCAACTCTAAATAAAATCAAAAATTTCTTTGAAACTTATAAAATCTTAGAACCTAACAAATGGGTAAAAGTGCAAGATTTCAAAGATGAAAAAGCTGCTATTGAAATTTTAGAAAAAGCGATTAAAAACTACAAATAAATTCTTTATTTAGCCTTTTATAGGCTAAATCTTTAAGGAAATTCCCTATGAAAAATATCATTTTAGGTGGTGGATGTTTTTGGTGCGTAGAAGCTGCTTTTGAAAATTGCAAAGGCATTGTGCATACTGAAGTGGGCTACACAGGTGGAAACGATAACCCTAGCTATGAAAGCGTTTGCAATGGCGATGGTAATATAGAAGTAGTTAAAATCATTTACAATGAAGCCAAAATTTCCTTAGAACAAATCTTAAGCTTATTTTTTAAAATTCATGATCCAACTAGCTTTAACAAGCAAGGAGCTGATATAGGAATTCAATATCGTTCGGCGATTTTTTATGAAAGCCAAAGCGATAAAAATACTATAGAAGATTTTATAAAAAAAGAACAAGTCAATTTCCCACTTCCAATTGTCACACAAATTTACAAACTTCAAAGATACTACAAAGCAGAAGATTATCATCAACATTATTTTATACACAATCCCAACCAAAGCTATTGTCGTTTTGTTATAGCGCCTAAGCTAGAAAAAATCAAAAATTACGAGTGAAATTATCTTTTTAAGTTTTGAAAATTTTACTTTTTATTCACAGGCTTTTCACGATGTGATTTTCTTTTCAAAGTACCTAAAAATAGGACTTTAAGGTTTAAATTTTCCGAAAAAACATTTATTGTTTTTTAAGTTTTTTTGTGAATTTATTTGAAGATGTGAATAATTTTAATATATAATAAAATTTTAGCTTCTATACGAACTTAATCTTAAAGAATTGAAAATCAATTTTTCCTTAATTTAGCGATGAAAAACCCGTCATATTCCTCACAGGGCAAAATGCGTTTGCATTTAGAAATCTCCTCAAATTCTCTACTTTGCCCATTTTTAGCCAAAGCATTTTCTAAATTTATATCCAAAAGTTCTATATCAAAATCACTTCTTAAAGCATTTTCTATCACTTCTTCATTTTCCTCTTTGGTAAAAGTACAAGTGCTATAAACAAGCTCTCCACCTACTTTCAAAGCCTTGAGTGCAGAATGTAAAAGTTTTTTTTGAAGTTTGGCTATGTTTTTAATCTCTTTAGAACTTTTTTCTAATTCTAAACCCATTTTTGCTAAAGTAGAACAAGGTGCATCAAGTAAAATTTTATCAAATTTTAAGGGACATAAATTTCCTATATTTTTACCATCTTTCATAAAAACTCGAGCTTTTACTCCATAATTTTTCAAATTCTTTTGCAAAGTAAAAAACCTGTCCTTACTTGCCTCATTGCAAGCTAGATAGCCTTCATTTTGCATAAAATTAGCAAGATTTATACTTTTTCCACCAGGTGCTGCACACATATCTAAAACGCTTTGCCCTGCTTTTACATCTAAATTTAAAGTACACAAATAAGATGCATAATTTTGTATATAAAATTTAAATTCATTAAAAGCTTGCATAGAACTTAAAACACTTTTATTACAAGCCTTAAAAAGATAGCAGTACTCATTAAGCTTTTCATACTCTAATTTCAAATCTTGAAATTCTCTTTCAAGTGTTAAATTATCACATTTTAAGCGATTTATAAAACAGCATATTTTTTTAGGCAATTTAAAAGAATTTTTAAGATTTTCAAGCTCTTTATTATTATAAATACTGGCTAGATTATATTCCAAAATAATCCTTTATCATGATTAAAGCTGCTAAAGAGTCTAATTTAGCATCTTTTTTGCGTGTATTAGCTACGCCATACCCTAAAGCTTCTTTGCTTGTTCCACTTTCATCTACAAAGCGGATTTCTTTATCAAATTCAAGTAAAGATACAAAATGCTTAATGCGTCTTGTCATTTCTTCTTCGCTTGAACCTCCTTTGGGAATACCTACGATTAACAAAGAAATATTATGAATTTGGATTAAATTTTTAACTTCATTTGCAGCTTGGTTGCGGTTTTTTCTGATTATACCTTCTAAAGGAATGGTGATTTTATCTATACAAAGCGCCACGCCTATACGCTTTAAACCCACATCTAAAGCCAAAGCTCTCATACCAAAACCCTTATAAAAAGACCTTCTATGGAAATTTTTCCTTCAAGCTCGTACTCATAGACTTTTTCTCCATAAATTTGAGTTGCCTCATCCACGCTTACGCCCTGTCTACAAAAGTCTAAAAATTCATCCTTTTCTTCTTCTATAATACCAAAACAACTTACAAATTCTTTAAAATCTAAAAGTAAATTTGCATTTCTTTCTTGTAAAAGTAAATTTGTCCCATCGCTTTCATTTTTGCGTTGGGGTAAAACATATAAAGGTTTATTAAGCTCCAAAGCAAGCCTTGCACTTTGCATAGAACCACTTTGTAAATCTGCTTGCGCAACAACAACAGCTTCACTCAAAGCGATAATCAGTCTATTTCTAAGTAAAAAATCATAAGGTTTAGGCTTATAATGGGATTCATTTTCACTTAAAGCCAAAGCATTTTCATAAATTTGTTTTATAATTTTTTCGTTACTTCTAGGATAAATTTCATCAAGACCGTTAGCAAAAACCCCTATGGTGCTTGGCATAGCCGCCATACTTGCACTTATATCAACACCTAAAGCACCTCCGCTTACAACACTTATTTTTGAATTCTTAAGCAAGCTTGAAAGTTCAAAAACACAATTTTTAGTGTAAGTACTCATACGCCTAGAGCCTATAATGGCTATCTTTCTTTGTTCTAAGAGTTTTAAATTTCCTTTATAATAAAGTTTTTTAGGAGGATTTTTCAACTCTTTAAAAAGTTCTAGATAATTGCTTGGAAGTTCATTTTGCATAAATTTCACTTAAATACACCAACTCAACACTTTCAAGTAAATCTTTACTTTGCTCTAAGGCTTTAAAGGTATTTTTTCTAGGGTGTCCTATAGCTATCGCAAAGCCTTTTTTCTTAGCAAGATTTACCGCCTCCATGAGTTGTTTTTTAATATAAGCAACATCGTCTTGATTGTCTAAAAATACATCTCTTTGTATATAAATTTGACCTAAGGCTTTAGCTACTTTAGGTGCTTTAGAACTTGCTATGGTTTTAGAATCTACAAAGATCAATTCTTCTTTTTCAAAAGCCTTATAGAGTTTTTTCATTGCTTTTTCATCACTTGTAAATAAGCTTCCTGTGTGATTATTGATAAATTTTAAATCTTTAAAATCTTTTTTTATTTGTTTTATTTTTTTAAAAATACGCTTTTCACTATCGCTTGGATTTAAGGTATCAAGCTCAGGCTTAGTATAATTCATCGCCGCTAAAGGCAAGTGCACCATATAAAAATCAAATTTTAAAGCAAGCTTTGGAGTATCGATATGATTTTTATCAGGCGGAAAAAATGAAGGGATAAGCTTGAGTTTTAAAGCCTGTAAAGCCTTAACTTGACTTATATTTGCCATATCATCTATAATAATAGCAAGACGAGCTTGTTTAATTTTGCTTGAATTTGTATCTTTTATAAGATTTTCTTCCTTGCTTAGATTTTGATCTGGCACAAGGCTTAAATTTTCATCTATTTTGCTTAAATTTTGTTCTATAACACTGCTTAAATTTAAATCTTTGTTTTGTTGTTCTAAGATACTTTGATTATTTTCTTGGAAATTATCATTTTCATCTTTGTAAGGAATTTCTTTAAAAATACCCGAATGATTTTCATTAGATATATTTTCTTGCTTAGGTTCTATTGTTGTATTTTTACTAGAGTTTTGAGCAAATTTTAATGCATTTTGAGAATCTTGATATTGAATCAAAATTCCCAAAAATAAAATCACGCATATTAAAAAAAGTATAGCGATGATTAAGTAACGCTTGATTTGAATCAGTTTTTTTGACAATTTTAGTTCTTATCTTTATCAATTAATTTTTTAGCACTGATCCAAGGCATCATTGCGCGTAAATTACGGCCTGTTTGCTCGATTAAAGAATTATTCATATTTTTGCGTTCTGCATGCATTCTTGCAAAGCCTGCACGGCGTTCTAAAATGAAATCTTTAGCAAAGTTTCCATCTTGTATATCTTTTAAAACACCTTTCATGGCTTTTTTAGTTTCTTCAGTGATAATTTTTGGCCCTGTAATATAATCACCGTATTCTGCAGTGTTTGAAATAGAATAACGCATATCTGCAATTCCACCTTGATAGATCAAATCTACGATAAGTTTTATCTCATGCAAACACTCAAAATAAGCCATTTCAGGCTCATATCCTGCTTCAACCAAAGTTTCAAATCCTGCTTGAATCAAAGCACTAAGCCCACCACAAAGTACAGCTTGCTCACCAAAAAGATCTGTTTCTGTTTCAGCTTTAAAAGTCGTTTCTATGATACCTGTACGACCTCCACCAATAGCACTTGCATAGCTTAAAGCTAAATTTTTAGCATTTTTGCTCTCATCTTGATGAATCGCTATCAAACAAGGAGTTCCTCCACCTATAGCAAATTCATTTCTTACTGTATGACCAGGTGCTTTTGGAGCTATCATGATTACATCTATGCCCTTAGGAGCTACGATTTGACCATAATGGATATTAAAACCATGTGCAAAAGCTATAGCCTTACCTTCGCTTAAATTTGGCTTTATTTCCGCATTAAAAATATCAGCTTGAATTTCATCCGGAGCTAAAATCATAATCACATCTGCTACTTTTGAAGCTTCGCTCACGCTCATCACCTCAAAACCTGCACTTTTTGCTTTAGAAAAACTTGATCCATCCTCACGAAGCCCGATGACAACATTAACTCCATTGTCCCTTAAATTCATAGCATGAGCATGTCCTTGAGATCCAAAGCCTATAATTGCCACTTTTTTTGATTTAATCAAACTTAAATCACAGTCTTTGTCATAATAAACTGTAACAGCCATTATTTTACTCCTTAATAAATTCAAAATTAAAGAGCTTATTATAACAATAAAGTTTTAAATTTCATATTTTTTTTATAAACTTTATGCAAGAATTCTCAAGAAAATTTACATAAAGTAAAGCAGTGAAAGAATTTTTAAACAATCTTAATTATGGCATAAGTGCTCATGAAGTTAGCAATGAATTTAAACAAATTCTAAGAGAGCTTCTAGCTAATAACATCATCAAAGAACACAAAAATAGATATTATCTTAATAACGGCTATGTTTTTGGAACTCTTGATATTTCAAGTAAAGGCACAGGATTTTTACAATGTTTTGATGAGAGTTTTAAAAAAGATTTGCTTATAGAAAATAAAAATTTAAAAGGAGCAAATTACAAAGATATCGTTGCTGCTAAATTACTTCCCTTAAAGAAAAAACGCCCTAGTGCTAAAGTAGTTTTGGTTTTAAAAAGAGCCAACGAAACCTCACTTGTCATCACCAAAAGATACGGCGAAGCAGTTCTTGGGATGAATATTAAAACAGGATTAAGCACCGCCTTAAAAGCCTCGCAAAAATCCCTAAAAGCACTACCTTTGGGGACGATTTTAAAAATAGAAAATCAAGATAACAACATCATAGAAGTTTTAGGACATATCGATGATGAAAGCATAGATGAAAAAATTTCTCTTGCACTTTTTAACAAAAACAGTGAATTTAGCGATGCTTGTATCAAAGAAGCTTTAGCCAATGGAGATAGCGTTGATGCAAGCATGTATGAAAATCGCTTAGATCTAAGAGCTTTACCTTTTTGCACTATAGATCCTGTGCATGCAAAAGATTTTGATGATGCAATTTATTTTGATACAGAAAAACGCGAACTCTATGTCGCAATCGCCGATGTAAGCGAATATGTTTATGCTTATAGCGCTATTGATAAAGAAGCTAGAAATCGTGGATTTTCTATATATTTTCCACATATTGCCATACCTATGTTGCCTCGCCCTTTGAGTGAAAACATCTGTTCTTTAAAGCCTCATTTAGATCGCTTGGCGTATTGTTTTAAAATCACGCTTGATTTAGACTGCAAAGTCGTAAAAGAAGAACTTTTTGAAACCATCATCAACTCAAAACGCCGTTTTAATTATGATGAAGTGGATGAAATTTTGATTCAAAAGCCAGACTTAAAAGAACTTTCTTGGCTTTATAAGCTTTTTGAAGTCACAAAAACTTTACGCAAAAATCGCCTTAAAAACGCCTTTGAATTCCGCACTGAAGAACTAAGGATGAATTTGGATGAAAATTTAAGTCTTCAAAGCACGATTTTTGAAAAAGACACACCTTCACATAATTTAATCGAAGATTGTATGCTTTTAGCCAACAAAGCCGCCGCAAAACTCATCGATGTAGGTGTTTTTAGAAATCACTCCAGTGCGGACATGAAAAAGATAGATAGACTTTTAAATGAGCTTTTAGAGCTTGGAATCGATGTGAAATTAAAACCTAACCTGCCTGAGCTTATACGCGATATACAAGCTTTAGCCGATGAGCTTGGCTTAAGGGCAGAAGTGGATAAACTCATCATTAAAGCTCAAAAAAAGGCGGAGTATTCTAGCGAAAACGGGGGGCATTTTGGCTTGGGTTTTGACAAATACTCACATTTTACAAGCCCTATACGCAGATATTCTGATCTTATCTTGCATAGACTTTTAAAAGCCAAACAAAAAAAAGATGAAAAACTTTTTAATTACCTACTTTTAAATATACAAAGCACTTGCGAAAACCTTAGTGTGCTTGAAAGAGAAGCTGATAAAGTCGCTTATGATTTTATGGATAGAAAATTTGCAAGATGGGCAGCTAAAAATATAGGCAAAAAATTTAAAGCCCTAGTAGTGCAAAATGATGGAATTTGTATAGCAAAACTTGATGATGAGATCAAAGGAGCTGACATCATCCTTTATGATACGCGGGTAAATTTACTAGAAAGCGTAGAAGTGCAAATTTTAGAAGCTGACATCATCATGGCAAAAATTTATGCAAAAATCACCCAAAGACTTAGAAAGGAAAGTAATGTATAGAAAAGAACTTCAAAATTTACTTTCCAAAAATCAAATTGATAATTTTTTCTTTCTTTATGGAGCTGATAATTTTCAAAGTGAGCTTTATGCTGATTTTATCAAGGAAAAATACCAAGCGGATGAAATTTTAAAATTATTTTTTGAAGAATACAGCTTTACTCGTGCAAGTGATTTTCTAAGCGGAGGTTCGCTTTTTAGCGAAAAAAAACTTTTAGAAATCAAAACCTCTAAAAAAATTCCCACAAAAGAACTTAAAGTTTTAGTTGAGCTTTGCAAAAATAATAAAGACAATTTCCTACTTTTAGAACTTTACGATGAAAGCTCTAAACAAAACGATATAGAAAAAATCTTTTCTCCTAATTTTGTGCGTTTTTTCAAGGCCAATAACGCAAGAGAAGGGATAGAACTTTTAAGCATAAAAGCAAAACAACTCCATATAGAAATCACTCAAAATGCTTTATTTACCCTTTTTACAAGCTTTGATGAGAATTTGTATCTTGCTGCTAGTGAGCTTAATAAATTCAGCGGCTTAAGAGTAGATGAAAAAATCATAGAGCAGTATTGTTATAGCCTAAACATAGGAAGTTTTGAAAGCTTCTTTGAAAAAATTTTAAAAAGAGCTGATTTTAAAAATGAGCTTGAGAAGATTTTAGACAATTTTAACGAAATCACACTGATCAACTCTTTAAATTCTGCCTTTTACCGCCTTTTTAAGATCGCTCTTTATGCTAAAATTTATGGGAAGGTGGATTTTAAAGAACTCTTAGGCTATACTCCCCCGCCTCAAGTAGCACAAAATTTAAACGAGCAAGCTTTCAGTCTAAAAATCAAACACTATAAAGAAATTTTCAACCTTTTACTTAAAAGTGAATATGAGCTTAAAACTAATTCCAAACTCGCTAAAAAAGAATTTCTAATCGCCACTTTGCTAAAGCTTGCAAGGATTATAAAAAGTTAGATTATTGACAATCTCATTTCTTATTTTTGCTCTTTAAATTTATTGTAAAATTTCTCTAAAAAATCTTTATGCTTGCTTGAAGTTCTAAGAATATACATTGGATGATAAAAATTATTTTTTTCAAACGATACTTCATAGTTTTCTTTGCATACAATAGGAGTATTTTTAAAAATGTCACATGCCCTATTTCTTAAAATATCACATTTAAATATTTTTTTACCAAAACCAAAATAAACAATTTTGTTATAAAATCTAAGATGTATATCATCACTAAATAAATACCGACTTTTAATTTTACACATTTCTTTAATTGCATTATCGGATTTAGAATTTTTTAAATTAAATAAATTAAAAATTTGAATAATTCCGTTCAATTCTATTTTTTTGTTTATATGTTGTCCATTAAAAATTCTTTCGATTTCTCTCATTGTGCTATCAGGAGAAAATTTTTTCCAAGAATCAAAATCTTCTACATCTTTTTTATCCTTATAAAATTCTCGTATTTTATTTAATTCATCAGATGTAAGAGATTCTTTGGGTTCCGCAGAACCAGGGTTTAACATAACAACACTTCCTAAAAGCTTAGTACTTTGACCAAAACACAATAAAGTATTTATTCTAAAATAATGCTCTCTATCTTTAAAATATTCCGCATATACATTCATTTCCAAACTCCAAATATTTAAAAATATTAATAAATCTCGTTCTTGAATAAATCATTCCTACGATTTCACTCCATCACAAGTCGCATGAGGTGCAAATCCTCACCTTGTGAGATTTTATACTCTATACTTTCGCATTTAGGACACTTAAAAACATTTTCTTCTAAAATACTTGTTTGATCGCATTTTAAACACAAAATTTCAAGCGGTGCAAGCTCTATAAAAAGCTTTGCATTTTTGCAAAGCTCTGAATTTTCCCTAAAAGTTTCAAAACAACGCCTAAAAAGCTCTACTTCTATACCACTTAAACGACCTATTTTTACATAAATCTCTTGCACACTTTTAGCTTTATGAGCAAAAGCATTTTCTTCACAAAGTTCGATTAAAGACTCTACTATACTAAGCTCGTGCATTAGCAAATTCTCGGTAAAAGTTCGCCCTTAGGAGCTTCTAAAAATCGTTTAGCTCCATAAGCATTTTCTAAAATCACACGAGCTTTTTTCTCTTCTAAAACTTCTCCTATAATACTAGCATTTGCATTGTATTTTTTTAAAATTTCCAAAGCCTTTAGTTCATCCTCTTTTTCAACGCAAAGTATAAAAGTGCCTTCATTTGCGAGTTCAAAAGCCTCATAGCCAAAAAGCTCACAAAGTCCTAAAACCTCATCTTGTATTTTTATCTTTTCTTCAAAAATCAAAAGATCATTCCCGCTTTGCTTTGCCCATTCGTTTAAAACTGCACTAAGTCCCCCGCGCGTTGCATCACGCATAGCTACGACTTTTATATCTTTTTCCAAAAGTTCCAAAACTTCCTTATCTAAAGCCTTGCAGTCGCTTTTTATATCTGCTTCTAGTTCATTTCTTTTGATCAAAACACTAGCCCCGTGCCTGCCCACATCACCTGAAACAAGTATGCTAAGTCCTGCTTTGATATTTTTACTCTCTTTTTTAGCGATGATTTCACCTAAAGCAGTGGTGTTGATATAAATTTCATCTCCCTTGCCTTTTGGTACCACTTTGGTATCGCCACAAACCAACTCAACCCCGCATTTTTCACACTCTTCTTTAATGCTTTTTAAAATGCGTTCAAGTTTTTCTAGCTCAAAGCCCTCTTCTAAAATAAGTCCTAAGCTAAGGTATTTTGGTTTTGCCCCTACCATTAAAACATCATTAACAGAACCGCAAACGCAAAGCTTACCTATATTTACCTCATCATCTAAAAAGATAGGACTTAAGACAAAAGAATCCGTGCTTAAAGCCAAATTTCCCAAAATCGCAGCATCATTGTTTTCATTTAAAATTTTATTATCAAAGATCTTAAAAAGCTTAGTTAAAAGCTCGTTCATCTCTTCTCCGCCACCCCCATGAGCCAAAGAAATATTTTTCATGCATTCACCTTTGAGTATTTATAATACGCCGCACAAGCTCCCTCGCCTGAAACCATACAGCTTCCTATAGGGCTTTTTGGAGTACAGGCTTTACCAAAAACCTTACAATCATAAGGCTTTGCCAAACCTCTTAAAATTTGTCCGCAAATACAAGCCTTACTTTCACTTTTACTTTGCACTGCGCAGTCAAATTGCTTGCTCGCATCATAAGCGCTAAATTCTTCTTTTAACTCCAAACCACCCTCTTTTATAAGCCCTAAACCACGGAATTCAAAATCACAAACTTGAAAGTATTTTTTAACCAAATTTTGTGCTTTTTCATTGCCTTTTTCACTCACTGCTCTTTTGTATTGATTAAAGACTTCGAAACTGCCTTTATTGATTTGTCTTACTATATTTAAAACGCTTTCCATGATATCCACAGGCTCAAAACCACTCACTGCTATAGGGGTTTTAAACTTAGCCGCTAAAGGTTTATAAATCCCATAACCTGTGATCACACTCACATGAGAAGGTCCTAAAAAGGCATTGATTTTTACATTTTCATCATTCATAATCGCTTCTACAGGTGCTGGAACTGTGATATGGTTAATATGAAAAAAGACATTTTTTAAATTTTGTTCTATCACTTTTTCAAGAAGTAAAGCACTCATAGGCGTAGTAGTTTCAAAACCTATGGCAAAAAAGATGATGGTTTTGTTTAAATTTTGCTTAGCAATATCCAAAACTTCAAGCGGAGAATAAAGCGCTCTTACATCCGCTCCCCTTGCTCTTAAATCAAGCAAAGAAATTTCACTTCCTGGAACCCTTAAAAGATCTCCTAAGGTGCAAAAAATCGTATCTTTCATAGAAGCAAGTTTGATCGCAGTATCAATGCGAACTCTTGGCATCACACAAACAGGACAGCCTGGCCCATGGATAAAATTGATCTCTTTAGGCAAAATAGAAGGCAAGGCGTATTTCATAATACTATGCGTATGCCCACCACAAATTTCCATGATATTAATCGGTGTTTTAATTTCTTGTTCTATAAGCTTTTTTAAGGCTAAAATATTGTCTTTATCTCTAAATTCATCGATGAAATTCATTTAAACCCATATCCCCTTCATCGCTTTTGATCTCGCCACTGTTCATCTTTTCTACTATTTCTTGATAGGTTTTTATACTTTCTAAAGCGGCTTCTTTGTCGATTTTTTCCATGGCAACACCTACATGGATTAAAACATAATCACCCTTTTGTAAAGGCTCATCGATCAAATCCAAATTCACTTTTCTTTTAACACCTAGAGTTTGCACCAAGGCATTATTAAGCTCATCGATTTCTAAAATTTCAGAAGGTATAGATAAACACATTAAAAAAGCTCCTTTTTGAGTTTAAGTAGTTTATACCAAAGCTCCATATTGGTTCCATTTTTAGCATCAAGAGTGATGATATCAGCTCTTGGACTGAGTTCTTTTATGAGTTTTGTAGCTTCTTTGATATCAAAATCAAAATGATGAGCCAAATCCGCCTTGGTAATCAAAACAATATCTGCTTTTTTAAACATTACAGGATATTTTTGTGGCTTATCACTGCCTTCAGTCACAGAAAGCAAGACTACATTTAAATGCTCACCCAAATCATAGCTCGCAGGACAAACTAAATTCCCTACATTTTCTATAAAAAGTAAATCCACTCCTTTAATATCTAAATGATGCAAAGCCTCATGCACCATAAAAGCATCTAAATGACAGCTTTGTCCTGTGGTGATTTGATACGCTAAAGCCCCAGCATTTTTTACTCTTAAAGCGTCGTTATTGGTTTCTAAATCCCCTTCAATCACTGCGATTTTAAGTTCGTTTTTCAAAGCCTTGATCGTGCTTTCTAAAAGCGTAGTTTTTCCGCTTCCTGGAGAGCTCATGAGATTGATACAAAGTGTATTTGCTTCATTAAAATGCGCCCTATTGTGCTTGGCTTCTTCATCATTTTTACTTAAGATTTTAGAAATTACTTCTATGGTTTTGCTTTCTTTTAGGCTTGGATTTTCATGATGATGATCATGATGATGAGAATGCTCATGGGTATGAGCCGAATTTACTGAACAGCCACAATCCTTACACATATTATGTTCCTTTTGAAAGTTTTTCTTTGATTTTATCTTTAAAAGTATTAAATTTTAATGAGTTTTAAAGATATTATCAGTCTTTTTTTAAAAAATGCACCATTTGTCCTAGGGCTATGGAGCTATCGTTGCAAGGGTATTTTAAAGATGTAAAAAAGTCAAAATTTTTAGCTTTTAAAATTTGAAGTAAGGTTTTATTTTGAAAAACTCCACCCCCTAAAAGCACTTTTAAATCATAAGTTTTGCTAAAAGTTATAATCAAATTTGCCAAAGCATTAAACATACCCGTAATAGCCTTGCTTTTTTCATCCTTTAAAGCACCCTCAATGAGTTCTTTAAAGTTGATTTCTCCATCCTTGAAAAAAAGCTCGTAAGAAAAGTCTAAATTTTCATCATAAAATGCTTCGCACATCAGCCCAATTTGTGCTTCGTAAGAAATTTTTTCTATATCAAAAACTATACTCCCAAAAGCATCGATAATGCGTCCTAAAGAACTTGTTTGAAGTGTAGAGTGGGTGTGAATTTTTTTAAGATTTTCAAGTTTTATTTTTGGAATTTTAGATAAAAATGTCTTAGCCTCATCTTCTAAATCATAATGCCAAATCAAGCTCAAAGCTAAATTTTGTATATTTTTTATATCGCTATTGATAAGGGTGAAATTCTCAAAATGCGCGATTCTTTCGTATTGTTTTAAATTCCCTATAAAAATCTCTCCACCCCAAATTTTTCCATCATCGCCATAACCCGTGCCATCAAAGATAAAACCCAAAGCTTTTTCATCTTTTTTAAATTCTTTTTCGTATTCAAAATAAAGTGCGCAAAAATGTGCGTAATGGTGCTGAATTTTATAAGTATTGTAAAATTCTTTTGTATAGCTAAAATTAGGATGTTTATCGCAAAGTATTTGATCAAAACTTAAATCATAACTTTGTTTAAAAAAATCAAGCAAAGAAAAAAATCTCTCGTGTACATCAACACTTTTTAAATCCCCTATATAAGGAGAAATCAAAAGTTTATTTTCATAAAAAATCACAAATTCATTTTTTAATTCGGAGCCCAAAGCTAAAAAAACTCCTTTTTTATCGCTTTTAATTTCCAAATAAGTCGGATTTAAACCTCTTGAAGTGCGTAAAAACATAGTTTTTCCATTTACAACTTGAGCAATGCTATCATCGCTTGGATTGTGAATTTCTCTTGTATAGTCTAGATAAAAATCAAAAACATTGCCAAGCTTTTTAAGCAAATTATCCTCATCTTTGATAATGCTTTCACCACTTAAATTTGCACTTGTTGCTATCAAAACCCCATCAAAATATCTAAAAAGTAAAAGATGCAGTGGAGTGTAAGCTAACATAATGCCGAGTTTATCTACATCAGGGGCGATTAAAGAAAAGGCTTTTTTAGCTTTTAAAATCACGATAGGAGCTAAAATAGAACCAAGCAGTTTTTCTTCCTCTTTATCCACAAAACAAAGCTCTTTAGCATCGCTTATATCTCTACACATTAAAGCAAAGGGTTTTTTGGGGCGGTTTTTTCTAAGTCTTAATTCTTTTATGGCTTCAAGATTAAAGGCATCACACATCAAATGAAATCCCCCCATGCCTTTGATAGCTAAAATTTTTCCTTGCTTTAAAAGCTTAGCACAGGTCTTAAAAGCTTCATTATCTTGGGCTAGAATTTCACCCTTTTTATTTTTTAAAAAAACATCGATTTTACACTGAGGGCAACTTATAGGCTGGGCATGAAAACGCCTATTTTTAGGATCTTCATATTCACTTTTGCAAAACTCACACATTTTCAATGTTTCCATTGTGGTATTACACCTATCATAAGGGAGATTTTTAATAATACTAAATCTTGGCCCACAATGCGTACAAGTGATAAAAGGATATAAAAAACGCGGATTTTTTTCATCAAAAAATTCTTTTTTACACTCTTTGCAAAGTGCAAAATCACTAAGCATTGGAGTAGTTTTTGTATTTTGCAAAGAAGTACCTATGCTAAAATGGGTATAATTTGTAGTCGTTTGCTCTGTG